>CAWCGJ010000014.1:0-385988 GCA_963795055.1 uncultured Actinomycetota bacterium | reverse complement strand
CCCGGCGGCTGGGTGCGCAGATCGTAGGCCTGGGGCAGAAGCCGGGTCCGGCGGCTAAAACCGGGCCCGGCTCGCGATAACCCTCGAAATTGCCTGGCTCAGGGATAACTGACGACGGTGACGGGGGTGTCCGGGTTGGCGATGGTCGATGACCCGCCGACACCGTTGATCACCGATTGGATCCCGCCGAACCCTGCCGTGTTGAGGAAGATGGTCAGCAGATCGTGGAACGACACCCCGGACGTGGGGGACTGGAACGCCATCGCCGAGTAAATGTTGACGCCCTGGTTGAAGAACGAGTACGAGCCCATCCCCCAGCCCTGGAAGCCGGTGCCACCGGGGGTCACGAGCACCGCCGGGTAGCCATCCTGGGTGGGGGAGGCCATCCAGGCGGACTGGCTCGGCGGGTCGTAGGGCATCTCGTTTTGGAAGAAGATGTCGGTGCCGCCCGGGCCGTTCCAGATCACCTCGTTCTTCTGGTAGTGCTCGACAAAGAGCCCGTAAGCGGTCACGTTCGCACCGTTTACCTCCAGCCCCGTATCTGCCGTGTTCGTCGTCCAGCCAACTCCGGTGCCGTGGTCGGCACGCCAGGCCCAGATGTCGTCTAGGACCGAGTTGCTGGCGTTGTCGACAAAACTGACCTGGGCGCTGCCCGCGGCGGCGCCGCCGACGCGGAAGAACACGTCAGACACGACGTCGGGGTTGCCGGGCGCATTTCCGGTCGGGCCTGGCGTGCCCAGCGAGAGGAGGCTCCGCGAGGTGACCGGGCCGGCGTCGATGATGAGCCCGGTGATCTTCACGCCGTTGTTCGGCGTGGCGACGAGGGCAGGTTGCCCCGCTTGGGGGACGAGCGTCGCGAAGCCGAGGCCGAGCACGATCGTGTTCGGCCGGCTGACCTCGATCGGCCCGCTGAGGTCGTAGACGCCCGGCGTGAGGATCAGGTTCTTTCCCTTAGCAAGCGCCTGGTTGACCTGCGCCAGCGGCGTGCCCGGCGTGGCCACCAGGAACTTCTGGAGGGGCAGCGTGGAGCCGGCGTCGGCACCGCCGGCCCAGCCCGGACCGGCGGAGTTAGTGAGCAGGCTCGGCACGGACACGCCGAAACTGCCTCCCGAACCAGCAGTGAGGAACGGCGGCTCCTCGGTCACCGGGCTCGTCGGCAGCGTCGTGTACGGCCCGCCGCAGGACGCTGCCGCCGGGAAGCATTGGGCCGGCGCGCCGTTAACGCCGGAAAAGACCTGGTTCCAGACACCGTTGGTCCAGCCGTCGAGGTCACTGTTGCGGACGAGCCACTGCTGCTGCGACCCGTTGATCACACTCGCGTTCATCTCGGAGTCGGCGATGAAGCCGCCGCTGGCGTCGTTAGAAGGCGGAGAGCAGTAGTCCATGAGGCTCATAGGACCGTTCATGATGACCCGGCGCATCGGGGCGGCCTGGGACACCGCCCAGAAGTCGGTGTTGGTACAAGGCGCGGGGTTGTTGACGTTGATCGTCAGGTTGGAGAGAGATCGCCAGAAATTTACGAGCGCGTTGCAGTCTGTTCCGCTGGCTGTTGTTTGGCACTGGTCATAGACGTCGGCGGAGCCGTTGATGACGACGTCGTTTGGCGTGGCCCCGAGGCCGGCGACCTCGGTGTAATAGCCGACCTGGAAGTTGAGCGGGTTCGCCGAGGTACCGTAAGTGCCTGGCTCGAAAAGTACCGCATACCTCTGCGAGCCGAACTGGTTCGGCACCTGCTGGGCAGCAATCGCATCGAGGTCCGCCTGGATGGTGGCCTGCGACATGCTGGTGTTGAACACACAGACGTTCGGCCCGAGGACCGACCCGTCCGCCCCCTGGCATAGCGACGCGGGAGCCGGCGTATCGGCCCAGGCAGGGACGGCGCCAACTGCCGTCAGTGGCAGGGCCAGGGAAATAACGCTGGCGGCAACGGCCACGCCGAGCACTGAACCACGCCGAGCCCGTCTTCTTGGTTCAGTCAGGCGCATCTGTCTCACCCTTTCCTGCACTGCCTTTGGGCCTCATGAGTGGAATTTCGTAAAGAGCATCCGTACCCAGGCTGCTGCCGTCACCGTCCGCTCTCGCAAGCGAGGCAGCAGGCTGCAGGCGAATGTAACAGGACTCTCGGGTCGGCGTGAACACCGCGGTCCTGGTTTTACGGCCCGGCGAGCAGCTGGCCTGACCGTATGGCTAAACATTGCCGCATATCTATGCATTGCCGCGCTTGGGCCGAACATCTGCATTTGCCACATAGTGTGCGTTTGCGGAGGTCCGCAACCAGAAGCACTGAGAACGCCTACCGTGGCGGATGCACGGCCGGCACGACGACGGGAGGGCAGGCCTATGTCACAGGTACGACGCTTCGATCACGTCGGCCTCACGGTCGCAGATCTCGACGTCGTGACCGCCTTCTTCGTGGCGCTGGGCCTGGAGGTCGAGGGCAGGACGTTCGTCGAGGGCGAGTTCTTGGACACGGTCTGCGGCATTCCCGGCTCCCGCACCGAGATCGTCATGCTGAAGCCGCCCGGCGATGGCACCCGCCTGGAGCTCTCGAGCTTCGTGCGACCCGGCTCCGTGCCGGGCGCACCGGCCGCCATGGCCAACGAGCTGGGATTGCGCAACGTAGCCTTCGAGGTCAACGACCTGCAGGCGGCTGTCGATTGGGCAGCTACCGAAGGCTACCGACTGGTCGGTGGCATCGGCGAGTACGAGGGCGCCTGGCGGTTATTCAGTGGCCTCGAGCAGTTGGGGTTCCAGCGATGAGATCGCCCGGGCTATGTGGCTTTTCACCGCGCCCGTGCTGATGCCCATCGTGGTGGCGATCTGGGCTACGGACAGGTTGGCGTAGTACCGGAGCACCAGGACCTCGCGCTGGCGGGGGGGCAGGGCCCGCAGCGCCGCGAGGAGGCCGGAGTGCCCGGGCGGGGTGGTCTGTTGCTGGGCGGTGCCCGGGATGCCGGGAGTGGTTGATGGCGCGTGCTTGTCCACGGCCAGGCGGTGCCGCAGCACCGAGCGGGAGCGGTTGACCACCGACTGGCGCAGGTAGGACAGGGCGCGGTCGTCGTCGGCCAGCCTGCGCCAGCCCGCGTGCAGGGCGACGAATGAGTCCTGGACGACTTCTTCGGCGGTGCGGACGTCCCCTACCAGCACGGCCGCAAGCCCCACGAGGGACCGGTAGTGCATGCTGTACAGCGCGGTCACCGCGCGGTCGGCATCCCAGTCAGCCTTGATGGCGGGGGTCTGACTGCGGGGGTCTGCGGCGGTCGGGGCGGACCCGGCCGGGACCGGCGCCTGGCCGGGTCTGGGTGCCGCGCCGGCTCCGGTGGTGCTGGCCTGCATCGCCATGACGGTGCCCGCCTGGATGGCTTGCTCGCCGGCCTGGTCTTGGGTGGTGTGGCCGCGTAGCCAGGCCTGGTACCGGTCCAGGCCGGCCGCGGCGTCGTACCCGCCAGCGAACCGGGCCGCCTGCTGATCGGTGAGTTGCTGGTAGAGCTGCGACAGCAGCTCGTCCTCGCCGGAGCTGCCGCCCTGGCGCCGGCCGGTGGTCATGACGCTCCTTCACCTTCGTCGCGGCCAAAGGGATAGTCCGGCCCCGAGCTGCGCGATCAGCTTGCGGCGGGCCCGGCGCAGGTGCACGCTCACGGTCTTCTCGGCGATCCCTAGGGTGTCGGCGATCTCGTTTTCCTTCATGTCCTGCTGCCAGCGCAACAGCGCCACCGCGTGTTGCCGTTCGGGCATGTCCGCGATGATCTGCCAGCACCGCTGCAGCGCCATCGACGAGAACGCCTGCGCAGCGGTGTCCGCCGGAATCTCCCGGTACCTGGCCTCGATCCGCGCCAGCCGGTCACTGAAGGCCGCCTCGCGGCGGAAGCCGCTCACCGCCATGTTGGCCAGCGTCGCCCGCAGCCAGCCCCGACGCTGATCCTCGGCCAGGCACCGAAGCGACCACCACGCCCGCCCGGCCGCCTCAAACGCGGCCTGCACCAGATCCTCGGCCAGCGCCCGGTCCCCGCGGGTAACCACGCGCGCATAGCCGAACAGGTCACGGGCATGGACAGTGAAGCACGCGGCGAGTTCCTCGGCATCGCGCGCAGAGATCTTCTCATCGCCCACGCCGGCCCCCGCACAGGAACCAGCCGCCGGGCCGGCCCGACACCACCAGAGCCGAACCGCCCGCCTGCCCAGATACGATCATCGCCGCCCGCCAGCGCCTGGCGCGACTGGCCACCGCACGGCCGCACCCAGCCTGTTCACCGCAAACACCGGCTTATCACGCAAGTAAGTCGCACCGCAGCAGCAGAACCCTTACCCGCCCCGCCACCTTTCATCAGCAGCGGCACCTCCCGGCCGGCCTGGCAGAGCCGCACGCCAGCCCGGCCGGTCCGCCCACGCACGCGCGACGTGGCCGCGGACTCGCTCACTTGCCGAAAGTAGTGTGCTCTGCTGCATGAGGATGGCGGGCAGCGAATACGTATGCAGAGCTTCACGATCGTCACGCAGCTGAATCTGACGTCACGGGGTGGCTAAACCAGAAGGGGGCGGCGAGGCCAAACGCCGACCCTGTGTCACCGGGATCGCGCTGAGAGACCGTTGCTCAAGCGCGCAGATCATTCAATTCTGTGCTTTCTGACGCCGATCAGCGCATCAGGGCGTGCGGCTAGTGGTGTGTAAGTGAGTTTGTTTTAGTCTTCGCGCGGTGGATGCTGGCGAGGATCGCCAGCCGGGGGCCGCTGCCTACGGAATTGCCGGTCGTCCGTTGCTTGAGCCGGTCGCTTGTCCCTGGCCTTGTGGCGCGGGAACCAGACCGAGGTGCTCGGCATACACCGCCAGGCCCTCGCCCATCGTGTACGGCCCGCGGATCCGCTGCAGCCGAGGCGAGACCTCCGAGTAAGCCAGGTACTGATGATCACCGCAACCCGGGCAGATGACCTCAAATACGTCGGTGTACCCGCCTTCCATCCGGCCGTCCGCGATGCGGACCGGCCGGCGCCGCAGGCTCGCAGTCCTGCCATGGCCAGGCTGGCCAGCACGAGGCGGCGTCATCGCGGCCTCGGCATCCCACGGGTCACGGGAATCGCGCGGGCCGGGAGCTGCCGGGACGGCACCGCGGCGGGCAGCCGGCCGCGTACCGGGGACAGTGTCCGGGTCTGCCGGGCCAGTCATCGCATCACCAGCGCCCGGCCGGCCGGGCCAGGCCACGTGCAGCCCGGGAGCCAGCCCCAGATGCTCCGCATATGCCGCCAGGCCCGCCTCCAGCGCGTACGGCCCGCGGATCCGCTGCAGCCGAGGCGGGATCTCGGCGTATTCCCAATAGGGATGATCACCGCAGGCACGGCAGATGACCTCGTACACGCCGGTGTCGCGGGCCTGGCCTTCCTCCGCCACCCAGACCAGCTGCCGCCGCAGGCTCGCTGTCCGGCCAGGGCCGGGCTGGCCAGCAAGGGGCAGCGTCACCACATCCTCGGCGTCCATGAGCACCCGCGGGTCCCGGTCATCACGCTGTTCGCGCGGTGCGGGGACCGCGCTCAGACGAGCGCGAGACCGGGTACCGGTCACGATGTCCGGATCTCCTGCACTGCTCATTCAACCCACCCCCGGGTCAGCAGGTCATGCCTCTGCCGGGGTCTGGAGCAGCGCTGTCGTCGGTCCTCACGATACCCACCGTCACCGGCGCAGCAAAGAACTCAGCTGAGCCGAGCGGGCATCCGTGAAGCGACCACGAGGGATTTCTTCTCTCATTTTCCTTGGGATGGGCCGGGTTATCCTGCCGTTCTCCTGCCGGTCTCCCGGCCGTTGCACGGTCTGCCCCTGACGGACACGACCGGCGCCTGTATCGGCAAGCGGAACGATCACGCCTACCGTTCGGTGGATCACGGAATCCGACAAGACTTCGGCAAGATTCACGATGCGAAGACTAAGACGAACGCTCTTACAGAGCACTAGCCGACCGGCGGCCGGGAGGACAGGGATTCGCAGCCCGCAGTCCTGGCACGGGGTGTCAGTACTCCGGTGGATACTGCCCGGCATGGCGAGATTTGAGGACCAGGACCTGACCGATGCCGAATTTCGTGAGTGCGACTTGACCCGCGCCCGTCTGATCGGGGTGGTGATGCAGGGCGCTGTGATCGACGGGCTGGTCAGGAACCTGGTGGTTAACGGAGTCGAGGTGACGTCGTACGTGGAGGCCGAGCTTGACCGGCGGCATCCAGTGCGGCTGCTGATCCGCTCGGCCGATCCAGCCGACCTGCGGGAAGCCTTCCGGCAGCTTCGGGCGGACTGGGCGGCGACGCTCGGGCGGCTCCGGGGGATGCCCAAGGGTTCGGAGAACCAGCGTGTCGGCGGCGAGTGGTCGGCGGTGGAGACTCTGCGCCATCTGGTGTTCGTGCACGACTCGTGGTTCCGCCGCTGCTGCCTGGGGTCGGCCGAGCCGTTCACCGCGATCGGCTTGGCGTCCGAGTTCGTCCCCGACCAAGAGGAGCAGGGCCTGGATCGAGCGGCGACCCCGAGCCTCGACGAGGTGCTGGCCGCGCGCGGCGAGCAGGGCGCCGAGCTAGAGCGTTGGCTGTCGGCCGTTACGCCCGATGAGCTGTCGGCGCCCGCGCCAGTGCCAGCGGGCCGAGGCTGGCCGCCGTACGCCAGGGGCAAGTCGGTGCTCGAGTGCGTGCACGTGGTGCTGGACGAGGAGTGGGCGCACCACGGCTTCTGCGTGCGCGACCTCGATCTGCTCGGGTGCCCCTCGCCAAGTGTTGTGTCGAAGCAGGAACCCTCACGCGAACGTTAGGCACCAGGGAGTACTCGCGTAGGCGGCACCCCGCTGTACGGCTGGCTCAAAGAGCGAAGCTTCCTCAACCCTGACAACCCGCCCCTGCGGCCCGGAACCGTAGCCCCACTGGGACGATCATGGTGCACGCAGACCTAATCTGCGTGCCGCAGCTGATGAGCGGCGAACAAGCGCTGGCCGCGCAGATTAGGCGGGTCGGCGCGCGGTTATCACGAGCCGAGGACGTCGTTGGACGGCGTAGCAGGCCCCCAGCCACAGTCCGGCGGACACTCGGCCGGGCTGCATTTTTATACATCGTCCCCGACGCCGGGAACTCACTATTCTGCCGCTGCGGGCGTCATGAGGCGCGAGGTGCGCTGGCAGGGCTGGGCGCCGGCTGACTGGCTGTCGTGCTGACAGCCACCGGGGCTGGGCAGGCTGGATCGCGATCAACCCGGCCCGCGGGCGAGCCGGTAGGCTTGCGCGGCTGCGGTCAGGTCACGGTGGCACTGCTCGGCGATGGCTGCGGCGAGGTGTGGGTTGGGGAACATGAGGCTCTCCCGTTCTGGATCTGCCCGGGTGCGCCCCGGCGGTCATCGCCAGCCTGCGCCGTCGGGGACGGCCCGCGGCAGCGATCAGATGACCCCCTTCGCGCGGCGGCTGGCGCGGGGGTCAGGTGACCTCGCCGGCCGTGGCCCGGGGCCGCAGGGGCGGGAAGGCTGGGGGATTAGACCAGGCCGGCGCGCAGCGCCAGCTGGGTCAGGTCCGCACGGCGGCGGCAGCCGATCTTGTCCCGGATCCGGTCTAGGTGCGAGCCGACGGTCCGGACGCTGATGTGCAGCCGGGCGGCGATCTGGGCGTTGGTGGCGCCCTGTGCGACCAGGGTGACCAGTTCCCGTTCCCGGGCGCTGAGCCGCGGCCCGCCCGGCGCCTGGTCGGGTTCCTCGGCGACCAGCAGCAGAGCGTACTGGGTGGCGGTGGCCAGGTTCATCGCGGCGCCGCGGTCTTCGGCCGCGCGGGCCGCTTCTGGTCCCAGCGCCTGCCTGGCGTTGCGCAGGCCTTGCTCACGCCGTTCTGCTCCGGTTGGAATGCCCGCGTCTATCCCGGCGGCTTGAAATGCGGCGGCGCTCGCTGCCCAGATCGTGATGGCCTGGTCCCAGCGCGCGGTGGCCGCGCATAGATAGCCGCACGAATCCAGGCATTCGATGATGGCCCAGTACCCGATCCGTGCGCACAGTTCGATGGCCTGGCTCAAGTGCGCCCTGGCCTCGGCCGGCCGGTCATGATGTCCAGGTCCGCGGTGGCCCGCAAGGACTCGGCCTGGTCGAACAGGGATCCGGCCTGGCGGGCCATGGCCAGGGCATCCGCGGAGTAGCGCTGCGCCTCGGCGGTCTGGCCGGCATCGGCCAGCTCGACGGCCAGGATGATGGCAGCCATCCGCAGGACCCATCCGGGAACGCCGGCCGGGTCGAGCCGTTGCGCCTCAAGCAGCCAGGCCTGGCTGCGTTCCGCGTCGCGCGCGTACTGCGCTCCGTGCCCGAGATTCAACAAGGCGTACGCCTCGCCCTCAGGGTCCTGCACCTGCCTGGCCATCGACAGGGCCTGGCGGGCCTCTGCGGCCGATTCGGCGTACCGGCCCAGGAAGGTCAGGCAGAGCGCACGCCACGCCAGCGTCCGCGCCAGCACCGGCCCCGGGCCGTGCGGGGACAGGGCGTCCCGGACCGCGGTCAGATGACCCAGGCCGACGACCGGGTCGGAGAAGACCGTCAGCGCGCCCAGCCAGAACTTCACCGCGCACCACTGCGGGCTGCCCTCGGCGGTAACCGAGGCGGCCGCGGCCAGCAGCTGGCAGCCTGTCGTCCAGCGGCCGCGCAGCCGCCACCAGGGAGCCAGCGCGACGGTCAGCCGCGCCGCCAGGCTCGGATCGCGCTCCAGCGCCCAGGCCAGGACCTGGTGCACGGTGGCGTCCTCGGCGTCCAGCCACCGCCCCGCGGCCGGCTCCCCGGGAACCGTGGCCAGCCCGGCCGCAGCCTGCTCCGCCAGCTGCAGCGCGAAGGCGGCCATCGCGGCCGACGCGTCGTCCTGCTCGCCGGCCTCGGCGAGCCGTTCGGTACCGAACGCGCGCAAGGTCTCCAGCATCAGGTACCGGGCCCTCCCGTCCGGGCTCTGCCGGGGAGCGGCCAGCAGCGAGCAGTCCACCAGGTGCAGCACCGCCAGCGCCGCGTCCGGGCCGGCCACCGCCTCGGCCGCCTCCAGCGTGAACGGGCCCGGGAACAGCGCCACCGCCCGGAACACCCCCCGCTCATGCTCATCGAGCAGCTGGTAGCTCCAGTCCACTGTCGCGGCCAGCGACCGCTGCCGCGCCGCCGCGAACCGGCCGGCGCCCGCCAGCAGCGCGAACCGGTCATCGAGCCGGCCCAGCAGCTGCGCCAGGCCCAGCGCCTCCACCCGCGCCGCGGCCAGCTCGATCGCCAGCGGCAGCCCGTCCAGCCGGGCCACGATCTGCCCGGCCACCAGGCCCGACTCCGCATCCAGCACGAAACGCGCATCGGCCCGGCCAGCCCGGTCGGCGAACAACCGCACCGCCTCCGACCCGGCCACCCCCGCCCGGTCATCCGGCTCCGGCACGGCCAGCGGCGCCAGCCGGTAACACGCCTCACCCGCAACCCCCACCGGCTCGCGGCTGGTCGCCAGGACCCGCACATCATCGGCGGCCGACAGCACCGCGTCGCACAAGCCGGCCACGGCGCCGGCCAGGTGCTCACAGTTGTCCAAAACCAGCAGCAGCTGCCGCCCGGCCAGCGCTTCGGCCAGCGCCGCCCCCCGGAGCCAGCCGCAGCCCGAGCGCCCCGGCCACCACCGCCGGTACCAGGTCCGGATCGCCCACCGGCGCCAGCTCGACCATCCACACCCCATCGGCGAACCGGGCCGCCACCCGCCGCCCGACTACGCCGGCCAGCCGGGTCTTGCCCACCCCGCCCGGCCCGGTCACCGTCACCAGCCGGGATCCCTCCAGCAGGCCAGCGACCTCGCGCAGCGGCTCGTCCCGGCCGACGAAACTGGTCAGCGCGGCCGGAAAGCCATGCACCCTCGCCATCCCCGCCGCGGCCACCCCAGCGCCGGCGCCCAGGCTGTTCAGCGGCGGGAACTGCTCCGCCAGCCCGGCCGCCGCCAGCTGATAGATCCGCTCCGGCCCCTCAAGGTCCTTCAGCCAGTGCCATCCCAGATCGCGCACCGACACCCCGCCCGGCAGCCGCGAGGCCACCAGCTGCCGGGTCGCCTCCGACAACACCACCTGGCCGCCGTGCGCGGCCGCCGCGATCCGCGCCGCCCGGTGCACATCCAGCCCGACATACCCGTCCTCGGCATGCCGCGCCGGCTCCCCCGAATGCAGGCCCATCCGCACCCGCACCGCCGCCCCGCCCGGCCAGTCATAGCCGGATAGAGACCGCTGCGCCGCCACGGCGCAGCGCACGCATCCCCCGCCGACTCAAACACCACGGAAGCTGTCCCCTTCGGTCCCCAGCTCCCGGCCGCGGTGAGCCGAGAACGCCGCCCGCAGCAACGCCCGCTGAGCCGACAGCACCTCCCCGTACCGGTCACCAAGGCGATTCAGCAGCGCCGTCGACCCCTCGATGTCGCTGAACAACATCGTGACCGTCCCGGCCCGAAGCTCCCCCACCCCCCGATTATCAACCCGCCAAGCCCCTGACCAGGAGAATGTGATCAGTACAGCGGGCGACGGCGGAGCCGACGGCCACAACGGAGCCGACTGCATGCGAGGGTCAGCGCAGCCGGCGCGGCCGGAACGCCCAAGTAGCCGAATAGGGGATGTCTCGCCTTACGGCGTGATCACCGGGCACTTCGGCAGCGCAACCATGTCCGGTGATCGATCCGCTTGTGGCGGACCGCAGCACGAACCCGGATTGGGACCGCTGACGCCTGCCGTCGCTGCTCGGAGCCGCCCTCATGGCTAAACATCGGGTGTGTCAGAGCCGTCTCGTGGTGAACAGGGTGGTCCCGGAGACCGCGTCTACTTCCTTCCGCTCGGTCTCGGTGAACCCGACCTTGGCCAGCACACGGCGAGAAGCGGTGTTCCACTCCCAGACCGTGGCCCACAGACGTTCGTACCCGGACGATCTCGCCCAGTCCAGAACCGCCAGCGAGGCCTCGGTCGCGTATCCCTGACGCCAGACCCGGCGTAGCAGCTCGAACGCCAGTTCCGGTTGCCCGTCCGGTCCTCGTCCGCTGTCGATCAGCCCGCAGTAGCCGATGACGTCACCAGCGGCCTTCCGCTCGACCGCCAGCAACCCGATCGACGATGGCTGGCTGGTGCGGATCGAATCTTCGAGGTCCGCGACCGTGGGGTGTCCATCCGCGTCGATTCGGCGGTGCGGCGGCACTCGTGGATCACGTTCGGTCCACAGTTCACGCTGGACGACGGCCTCGGCTACCCGCCAAGGCCTGAGCAGCAGGCGACCCGTCTCGAGCACAACCTCCCGGCCCGGAGTCGCTCCACCTGCCATGACAGCCACCCTCTCACGGGCGAACGCACTTACTATGCCGATGAGCGGACGCTCTCATCAGGGTTATGCCGGTGATCCGCAGATGCCGATCAGCCTGCCCATAGAATCCTCCTAACATCTAGGAAGAAGCCCAGGCAGTCGGCCTAGCTGGGCTTCGCGGACCGTCGAGGCCGGCAAGCTGGCTGCGGTGAGTATCGTGGTCGTCAGCCCGCATCACATGCGAGGAGATGTGCGCTTCTGGGTTGCCCGGGCGACCTCGGCAGCGCCGTCCCGGCTGGTGGGCGGGCATTCCGTGGCTCATGGACTCGGCGAAGCCGGCCAGCAGCCTGCGGCACGTGTGGCGCATTTCGCTCCGCACCGCGCGCCGCTCGCCGGGCGCCAGGGCCAGATGGCCACCGACGTTGTCGGCATCGCTTCGCACGATCGCATCCTGCGGACGCCCGCGGGCACGGTCCCTGGTTAACCAGATCTGTGCCTCAGGTGACGACGACAGGCTGGCTCAAGGGAGACGGAGCGTGCGGAAGCTCAGGTTTGGCGTCTGGTCACGTCACCGGCCCCGGGTGTGCGGGGCGAAGGTTGCGGTCAGGCTGCCGGCCGCGTCAACGGCCGGGCACAATGGGGCATGTCTGTCAGCGGTCCCCGCGGTCACGCGGGCAGCCGGCGGTCCGGCATTCGAGGAGACTGGGCCTCGGGCTCATCGCACTGCTGTTGGTGCTGGTCGGAGGAACGCTGGGCTATGTGGCGTTCGGCTATGGGGTGCTCGACGCGGTCTTCCAGACAGTTATCACCGTCACCACCGTCGGTTTCGGTGAGGTGCACCGCTTCAGCACCGGGCAGAAGGTGTTCACGATCGCGCTGATCCTGACCGGCGTCGGCGCGGCCGCCTATAGCTTCACCGTGGCGGTCGAGACCCTGCTCGAAGGCGACCTGGCGGACGAATTCGGGAGGCGCAGGATGGAGCGGCAGATCAGGCAAGCCCGGGATCACGTCGTGCTGTGCGGCTGGGGTCGGGTGGGGCGGGCGATCGCCAGCAGCCTGCGCAGCTCGAAGGTAGAGGTGGTGGTGATCGACTCCTCGCCAGAGCGGGCTGGCACCGTTGACGGGCCCTGTGTGTGTGGCGATGCGACCGACGAGGACGTCTTGCGCGCCGCCGGGATCGACCGGGCTGCGGCGCTCATTACGGCACTCAATGGCGACGCCGACAACCTCTACGTGACCTTGACCGCCCGCTCCATGCGCCCCGGCCTGTTCATCGTGTCCCGGACCGCTTCGGAATCGGCGATTGGCAAACTCCTGCAGGCTGGAGCCAACCGGGTGGTGAACCCCCAAGATCTCGGTGGCGCGCGGATGGCAGCGCTCGCCACCCATCCCCACGTGGCCGAGTTCCTGGACGTGGTGATGCACGACGGCAGCCTGGAATTCCGCCTGGAGCAGGTAGATGTTCCGCCCAGCTCGCCGCTGGCTGGCCAGACCCTCCGCAGCGCCCGGGTCCATGCCCGCAGCGGCGCGCTTGTCCTGGCCCTGCGCCACCCCGGACAGGAGTTCCGCACCAACCCGCCCCCCGAAGCGCAAATCGGCGGGGGAGACGTCCTGGTGGTTATCGGCAACGCCAAACAGATCGACGCTCTGCGGGCCCTGGCTACCGGCGAGGACCAGCGCGGTGCCGGGATCCCCGGCTGACCACCCACCGGACCGCCTACTGAGCCGGCCAAAGCGTGACGGCATAACCCGCGCCGCGCGCAGATCAAGATGATCAGCGCAGCTGCCAGCACTCGGTCATGCCGAATAGATGACATGCATCGGGCCAGGCTGAGCTGAGGCCGGTGCCTTCCGCACGCGAGACCTCCTCAGCTCAGGCGCGTCACGATTGACTGCGTAGGCATTCGCGCGGGGTGCTGATGCCCCGCTGGAGCTTGAGGAGGTCCCGATGCCCATCGTAGGCGGGTTGGATATCCACCGGAAGCAGCTCACGTTCGACTACCTGGATACGGTGACCGGGGAGGTGCAGCGCGGCCAGATCGCCCCGGCCGACCGCGCGCACCTGCGTGCCTGGCTGGTGCGGTTCGCCGGCCGGGGCGACGTCGCGTTCGCGCTGGAGGGGTGCACCGGCTGGCGGTACGTGGCGGAGGAGCTGGCCGGGGCCGGCGTCGCGGCGCACGTGGCCGAGCCGGCTGACACGGCGTTCGCGCGGGGCCGTAAGCGGCACGCCAAGACCGACAAGACCGACTCGCGGCACCTGCGGATGCTGCTGGCCGAGGGCCGGCTGCCGGAGTGCTGGATCCCGCCGTCGCACATCCTGGAATGCCGGGCGCTGCTGGAGACCTACCACGACCTGCGGGCTGAGCACACCGCCTGGGTGCAGCGCATCCATGCGGTGTTCTTCCACCAGGGCGCGCCCGCGCTGGGTGACGGCGCGCTGCGCACCGACCGCGATCTCGAGGCGCTGCGCGCGGCCGCCGCCGCGCACCTGTCGCCGGCCGGGCAGCTGCAGGTGGCGACCGCCTTGGACATGCTCGCCGCCCTCGAGGCCCGCCTGGATGTGCTGCGGCGCCGGCTGCTGGCCGCCGCCCGGCACCTGACCGGCGCCAGGGTGCTCGCCGCGCGGCTGTACGGGGTCGGCCCGGTCACCGGGCTGGCGATGACCTGCTGGCTGGGCGGCGCGGGCCGGTTCTCCTCCTCCCGCAAGGCGGTCCGGTTCGCCGGGCTGGACATCACCGTGTGGTCTTCGGACCGCAAGGGCCCGCCCGGGCGGCTGTCCCGGCAGGGCCCGCCGGTGCTGCGCTGGGCGGTGTATGAGGCCGGCAAGACCCACGCCCGCTCCTCGGCCCCCGATTACCGCTACTACGCCGCGGTCAAGGACCGTCAGGACGGCAAGCGCGCCGCCCTCTCCGAGGCCCGCAAGCTCCTCCGGCAGGCCTGCCACATCCTGGCCGAGCTCGGCGACGACGCGCTGTCCGCCGCCTGAACCCCGCCCCCCGGTGGCCACCCTGGGCGCGGCCGGCCAGGCAGCGAGCCGGAGCCGAACTCACCCGATGGGGCATAACCGCGGCCAGCTCCCGCCAGCCCGCTGTCAGCCGCTCCCGGTCCTGCCGCGCAGGGCCAGGCGGACGGCCTGAATAGACTGAGCGGCCGCATCCCCCGCAGGCGGGAGGACGCCCAATCGATCATCTTGTCGCCGGGCGCGGCACAGCGCCCGCGGGCCTAGGTAAGCCTGGCTGCCCCTCGCCGCCCCCGTCCCGCCACGGAGCAGGTCACCCCCGTCCCAAACGAGAAAGGCCGTACGCCAGCCCCCGAATCCTCCGACCCCCGGTTCGCTCCCCTTGCCCCCGCCGGCCATGATCCGCTCCCGGCCGGCCGCGTCAAGGGCGCCTGCGGCGCCGCTGCGCGGGCGCTCCGCGCCCCCTGACCCGGCCGCCCGCTCGCAGGAACCGGCAGCAATCAGGGCAAGGGAGCACAGTGAAGCACGCCCAAAAACGGTAAACGAGCCCATCGCCGAACCACTTGCCGTCACGTGGCGATGCAGGTAAGCGGGCGCTGCACCTGTACATGCTTATGCGCGGATCAGCATGAATATTCGCTATTCGATAATCCACCAGAGGTATCCGGCCAGGCGCCTGGCCCAATCACCAGGCGGCCAGATCCCTGCCGAGTATGCGCTTGCATGTTGGCAGTGGATTCGTTGTAGCTGGACGGTGCAGGATGGCTGTCCGGCGCGTCGGTCGCAGGGACGATTATGCGTCAGCGGTCATGAGGTCGCATTAGAGCGTGTGGAACCCGGCTGGATTGCCTGGATGCGCGAGGTTACACGGAGGCTTTTTCATCCTGATCTTGGGTGCTTGGGCACGGGTTGATCAAGGGCGGCGTGCCGTCTCGTGGCGTGGTGAAGCCCCTGGTAGATGGAGCGATCACCACAATCGCTGTCATCTGCCCGGGGGCCTCGATGCCTTTCTACCGTGCCGCGCTGCCGTTGTCTGCCAAACCCTGTCCCTATGTGGCCAGGGTCATCCGCCGCCACCGGCCGAAGATCGGCTCGCGCTGGCGCAAGCTGAACGCGGGCCGGTCTGTCCATCCCCGACGGGGAACAGTTCTGGAAGGATGGCCGGCATGACACTGCCTGCCCTCCCCGAGGAGTCCTTCCAGCGCGTGCTCTGCGTCGTCGCGCACCCTGACGACATGGAGTACGGCACGTCCGCGGCCGTCGCTCGCTGGACCGCGCACGGCATCGAGGTCGGTTATCTCCTGCTCACCCGCGGCGAGGCCGGCATGCCGAACCCTCCCGAGGAGACGGCACGCCTGCGCGTCGCCGAGCAGCAGGCCGCCTGCGCCGTCGTCGGCGTCAAGCACCTGACCGTCCTCGAACATCCGGACGGCGTGCTCGTCTACGGCCTCGGCCTTCGCCGCGACATCTGCCGGGAGATCCGCCGGTTCAAGCCCGACGTCGTCCTCGGCACCGGTTACGAAATCGAGACGCCCTATGGCTTCGACCAGGCCGACCACCGCGCGGCCGGGCTTGCGACGCTCGATGCGGTGCGCGACGCGGGCAACCGGTGGGTTTTCCCGGAGCAGGTCGACGACGAGGACCTCGAACCGCACGCCGTGCGCTGGCTTATCGCCCCCGGGCTCGCCGGCTTTGGCGCGACCCACGGCGTCGAGGTCACCGGTGAGCCACTGCGCCGCGGCATCGCCTCGCTCGAGGCGCACGCCGCGTACCTGGCCGCGCTCCCGGACCACCCCGCCCCCGAGGACATCATCCCGAAGTTCGCCGCGATGAGCGGCAAGGCCATGGGCGTCGAGTACGCCGTCCTGTTCCGCGCCCGCGACCTGCAGGCACCACCGGAGTTCTTCACTGAAGCCATGCAGGACTGAGCCATTTCATCCTGATCGTGATGGGTTCGTCACGGTCTGATCACATGGCGGCGTGTCGCCGTATGGGATGAGGAACCCCCCGGTAGATGAGCTAGTCGACCAGAACTCGCTTCATCACCACTACCGGGGGCTTCCATGCTGTTCTACCGTGCCGCGCTGCCGTTGTCGTCCCGGACCCTCACTTACGTGTCCGCGATCATCCGCCGGCACCGGAAGGGGATCGGGTCACGCTGGCGGAAGCTGAACGCCGGACGGCAGGCACTTCTGCTGCTTGCCTACCTGCGCAAAGGTGAGACATTCGCCGACCTCGCCGCCGGGTTCGGAATCGGAACCACCACAGCCTGGAGATACGCGAACGAGACCGTTGCGCTGCTGGCAACCCGCGCGCCGAGGATGCGCAAGGCCGTGCGGGAGGCGAAGAAGAAGGGGTACGCCTACGTCGTCCTCGACGGGACGCTGATCCCGATCGACCGGGTGGCCGCCGACCGGCCCTTCTATTCCGGCAAGCACAAGAAGCACGGCATGAACCTGCAGGTCATCGCCAGCCCCGACGGCGGCATCCTGTGGGTCTCCGGGCCGCTGCCCGGCTCGGTGCACGACAAGAAGGCCGAGTGGATCTGGGGCGTCCTGGCCGAGCTCGAGGCCGTGGGCCTGATCGTCCTGGCCGACAAGGGCTACCAGGGCGCCGCGCATGCGAAAGTCCCGTACAAGGGCAAGAACAAGCCCGAATCCCAGAAGGACGCCAACAGCGCGCACGCGAAACTTCGCGCACCCGGCGAGCGCGCGAACGCCCAGCTCAAGAACTGGCACATCCTACGGAAGCTCCGCTGCTGCCCCTGGCGCGCTGGCCAGCTCGCCAAGGCCATCCACGCCCTGGAAATTCACGCAGCATAAGGAGGATGGAAAAGGTTCACGGGCATGTGGGCGGAGGCGGTTATCTGGCCAGTTACTGCATCGCTGGTCGCCTGGGCTCCTTGTTGGCTGTGCTTTCGGATTCGGCGTCGATCAGGGCGGCGATGGCCGGGTGGCGGCGGAGCTTGTGCAGGCACCGGGCGCGGATGGGGCCGATGCTCCCGGCCGGGATCCCCAGCTGGGCGCTGATGGTCGCGTAGGACAGCGGGGGGTCTTCGAGCAGCAGCGCGAGCAGCCGGTGGCGGGGCGGCGGCAGGTCGGCGAGGGCCTGGCACAGCGCGGCGTGCCGCTCGGCCTGCAGCAGGTCCTGCTCAGCCGTGGCAGTCTGGGTGTCGGGAAGGTTGTCGGGTTCGGGCACCGGCCTTAGGGTGCGATGTCGCCTGGCGGCCCGGGCGGTCCGGGCGCATTGGCGGGAGGTGGTGGTGGCTAGCCAGCCGGCCAGCGCGGCCGGGTCGCGGATCGTGTCCAGGTGGGCCACCAGCCGCAGCCACACGTCCTGGCCGACGTCGTCGGCGTCGGCGCGGCTCAGCTGGTAGCGGCGGCAGATGGACCACACCAGCGGGGCGTACCGCTCCACCAGCGCGTCCCAGGCCTGCTGGTCGCCGTCTTGGGCGCGGGCGACCAGGTCAGCGGCCGGCAGGTCATCGCCCCGCGGGATTGCGCTCATTGGGGTGGGTGCTGCGCCGCGTATAGCCGGCGAGTTGCGCGGCTGGCCGGTTGTGCGCACGGCACCGGACAGGCCTGCCGGGACGGCTTTGGTGAACTGGGCCGCGCCGGGGGGCGTGGCTGTCTTGGCGGTCATGACATGCTCTCCTTCTCCGCACCGGGTGTGCCTGCGGGTGGCCGGAGTTGCGGGCTACGCGCTGGCGTTGGCGCCGCGGCGCCTGGGTTCTCCGGCCCCTGACGGGGCGGGGCGCGGGCTTCGGGCCGGGCGGGCCCGAAGACCAGCGGGGTGATCGGCGGTGTGGCAGCCGACCAGGTACGGCGCAGCGCCAACTGGGTTAGGTGCTGCGGGGGCGCAGGAGAGCGAGCACGCGCCGCGCGGCGGCAACCCGGCGTGCGGGCGCAGGGTACCTGGACTGGTCGCTGCGCGCGCGGCGGGCTTGGCGGGCGGCGAGTGCCAGCGTGTCGCGCTGGGCCTGGCGGTGCCAGTCGGCGATCCGGGCCTTGGCGATCTCGTGATGGATGGTGGGGTGCATCGCGGTCTCCCTTGGGTGCGGCTGGCCTGCCTCTGGTTGCGTGTTGCGGGTGGCCGTCGGTGTCAGCAGGGCCAGCATTGGATCTGTCGCAACGACCGTAGGCCGCAGGGATCAGCCGCCGAATCGGAGAAATTGCCCGGCTTGGCAGGCCGGATTGCCTAGGTTGGCCGCGGAGGTGCCTAGGCCGAAGCCCTGATGCCCAGGCGGGCGGCCTCGCGGGCTGCCGCGGTCCGGGACGTCACGCCGATCTTGGACAGCACCGCGGAGACGTGGTGGTGCACGGTGCGCTCGGAGATGAACAGGCGCCTGGAGATCTCCCGGTTGGGCAGGCCCTCGGAGAGCAGCGCCAGGACCTCCTGCTCCCGGGCTGTCAGACCTGCTGGGGCGGCCCGGGTGGCCGGGCGGGGCCCGCGCGGGATCGAGGTCATGCCCAGTTCCCTCATCCGCCGCCTGGCCGCGGCAGCGGTCGCACGGGCACCGAGATCGTCCAGTACGGCGAGGGCTGCCCGGAGTTCGGCGTCGTCTGGCGAGGAAACGATCCGCGTCAGGGCAGCGTCGTAAGTCCGGCCGAGCCGCTCCCAGGCGGCGGCGCTGCCTCCCCAGTCACCCGCGATCTCCAGCGCAAACGGCTCCGGCGACCCGGCCGGCAGGTCCACCCTGGCCCCGAGCCGCCACAGCCAGATCGCCAGCGATCCCAGCTTCCACGGATCGGCGTGGTCGCGTGCCTGCTCGTAGGCCTCCTGTGCCTCCTGGCGGGCGAGATCAAGCTGGCCCGATACCCACAGCAGCTCCGCCCGCACCGCCCGGACTTGCGCGAGCCATCCCGGCGAGGCGATCCCCGCGGCCAGGGCGGCCGCCCGGTCCAGCAGCTCAGTGGCGCCCGGTTCGCCGCGGCGGGTGTGGATGGTGCCGAGGGTCCGCAGCGGGTAGAGCTGATTCGACGGTGAAACACCGGGAATAGCGAGCAGCTCATTACACAGATCCGCGGCTTCATCCCAGCGCCCGAGCAGCAGCAACGTATCCGCTTGGGCGCCGCGCATGCAGCGCGTGGGCCAACGCAGCTCGCGCTGCTCGCAGAATGCCATTCCCTCGCGGTAATAGCGCTGGGCCTCTTCCAGCCGCTGCACGTTGACGCAGTTGTCTTGGACGCTGACGTAAGCACTGGCCGCTGGCTGCTCCAGCTGGGCGTCAAGCGCCAGCCGGAGAGCTTGCTCGATGGAGCCGATCCCGTCCTGGCCGCGGTCGATCAGGAAGTTCCCCGTGACGATCAAGGCCCGGCTCACCACATCATCCCGGCCCAGCCGCTTGCCAAGTTCGAGCGCCTGGGCGACGCCGTCGAGGGCCTCGGCTTGCCGTCCGGTATCCCACATGTCGCTGGCTACGTTGATCTGGGCCATCGCCAGCTCTGGGCCGGGCGGCAGCGACTGCAGAACCCCGAGCGACTCTTCGGCGGCCAGCGCGGCCTCGTCGCCCCGGCACTGCTGCCACAGTCTGTCGGAAAGCATGCTCAGGTCCTCGCCGACCCGCATGGCGTCGCCGAGCTCTCGCCGCAACTCCAGGGCGGTGCGCAGCGCCGCCTCGGCTTCGTCCAGCCGGTCCAGCAATGCGTACTCGGCCGCGAGTCCTTCATGCAGTCCAGCCAGGCCCGGCAGGTCAGCGGTGTCGGCGTAACGCAGCGCTCGCTGGTACTGCCGGGCCGCCTGGCGGTGGGAACCCAGTGCCGCCGACCGGCGCGCCGCGTCCAGGGCATAGCGCCGGATCGCGGCAACGTCGCCGGCGCCTTCGGCGTGGTGGGCCAGCACGGCAGGGTCGGTCTTGCCAGCGTCTTCAAGGACCGCGAGCAGCCGTGCGTGCAGTTCACTCTTGCGGTGCGGCGCGATGGCCTCCTGCACCGCCACCCGGACCAGCTCATGCCGGAACCGCAGCGAGCTCGCGTCAGCCGTGACCAGGCCGGTCCTCAGGCAGTCATCCAGCAGTGCCGCTGATCCGTCGAGGACCGACGCGAGCACTTCCCGGTCGATGCTGGTTCCGATGACGGCAGCTGCCTGCAAGGCGTCGCGGACCGGGGCGTTGGAACGCGCCAGGCGGGCGCCCACCACATCGCGCACCGTCGGCGGGACCGCGGGCCAGCCAGCCTCGATGGCTTCGCAGACAAGGAACGGGTTGCCACCGGTCACCCGGCACAGCTCAGCGGCGTCCACGTCGCGCTGCCCGGCCAGCGCCCGGACGGCATCATCGGACAGCGGCGGCAGGCCCATCCGCCGGGTAGCACGCTGGGTCGCCAGGTCACCAACAAGCAGCCGCAGCAGATCGTCGCCGAGCTCGTCGTCCCGGTAGGTGACCAGGACTAGCGCCTTCATCCGGCCCAGCCGTCGTCCGGTGAACCTCAGCAAGTCGATCGTCGCCTCGTCCGCCCAGTGCACGTCCTCGATCACCGCCACAGTCAGGGCCGCCGACGAATCGAGCTCGGCAAGGAAGGCCCCGAACAGCTGGTCCCGCGCTACGCCCTGGCCGCATAGCGCCGAAAGCTGGCCGCCGGCCTGCGCGGCGATATCAAACAGCGGGCCCAGCGGCCGCGGGGTCAGCAGCCCATCGCACGCGCCCCATAGCCAGCGCGCCCCGTGCAACTGCGCCTGGAACGCCTCCACCAGCGCAGTCTTGCCGATACCCGACTCGCCCGACACCAGCACAAGCCGACCGCTACCGTGCCTGGCCTCGGCCGCATAGTCGGCCAGCGCGTCCAGGAACGACGACCGCTCAAGCAGCTCCATGGGCCCCCCAGTTCCCTAGCAAGCATTCTCCCCCTCCGCCCGCAGCAAGCACAACCGCTCACGGCTGCAACGCCGATTCCCCGCCATCTGGCCAGGATGACATGCAGGAACGACTTGGGAACGGGCCTCTGCCACCTGCATTATTAATTGTGGTAAGACCCCAGTCGGTGTTCACGCTGCGTGCAGCATGTTTGATATACCCAGAAGCACTCGCTTGCGCACTCCTCAGCCGGCTTTCTAAGGCTGGCTATATGAGCAATCGTCTACGAGGACTCCGACGACTGCATGATCCGCGACGCTGAGCCTGGACGCTGCGGTTAAAAGGCGGGGTCGGTCGGTACCAAACGCCACCGCAAAATAAGGTCTTGGCAGCTACGGCGCCACTTAGAAACGCGCCGGCCACTCCCCGCGCTGCCCTGCTATAGCGTGATCTGCTCTACGCTCAGCCGAGCCCTGACGATCGAGCTGGACGTCCGGTCATGCCGCGTTGAGTGTGGCGTGGCGGAGCATTCGGCCGGTTCTGTGGGGCTGTCCGTAGACTTGAGCGATTGTGAGGCACCCTGTTCGGCGGGACGTTGCTCTCAGCCTCGCGCTGGGCCTGGCGCTGGCGGCATGCGGCTCGGGCGCAGGCTCGGCTCACCGGCCCGCGCCACCTGGTCGCTGGGTCAGGTTCAGGCATCTCGCCGGGGTGGTGGATATCGCGGGCCCGCGCGGTGACGGCTCATTCGCCGTGGCCGCCGCCGGGCGGCTGTTCGTCTGGAGCCGGGCCAGCGGGCTCAAGCCGTTCGCCGGGGGCCGGGTGGCTATGTCACCGCGATCGGGCCAGAGCCGTATATCACCCTCGCGGGGAGTGACCGGGTCACCGGGACCGGCTGCTCGTTTCGCGCTGGCACGATCTTCGCCCTGCAACCGGGCGGGTGCCCGGGCGTCATCGCGATCGGCCCCGGCGGGCGGGCTGGGCGCTTCGCCAGCCTGCCCGGCGCGCTCGTCCCGACCGGGATCACGTTCGATACCACCGGGCATTTCGGGCACGCCCTCCTGGTCACCGCCCGCGGCCGGGCGGCGACGGCCGTGCTGGCCATCGACTGCACAGGCAGGGTCCGCGTGATCACCGCGCACGCCCCGGCCATGGAGGGCGGCATCGCGGTAGCCCCGGCGTCATTCGCCCGCTATGGCGGTGACCTGGTCGCCGCGGGCGAGACCGGCGGGCGCATCTTCGCCGTCGCGCCGGACGGCGCCGTGGTCACACTGGCTGCCTCCGGCCTGCCCTGCGGCCGCGATATCGGCGTGGAAAGCACCGGCTTCGTGCCGCCTGGGTTCGGCGCCCGCGACGCGGCCTACCTCGCCGACCGCTACACCCGGGGTAACCGGCACCCAGGCACTAATAACATCCTGCGCCTGCCCGGCACCGAACTAATCAAGGCAGGCGTCCGGGCCGGGGACCTGCTCGCCGCGACCGAGGCAAGCGCCCGCACCATCGTGGTGCACTGCGGCCGCAGCTGCAGCGTGCGATACATCGCCATCGGCCCGGATGTCACCCACGCCGAGGGGCACATCGCATTCACCGGCTCCGGCCAGTAACCGCGCGCGCCCAGGCGGCAGCATGATCATGCATGACCAAGGTCCTTTTAACGCGCGCGCATGGCCGCAGTCAGGGAGAACATCGCTAACCCGGAATCCTTCAGCCGGGCCAACCGGTAAGTCTGGTCGTCCGTGCCTGCGACCCAGCGCCCGTAAAGATTGGTCATGCCCACGGTCCCGGGCCGCACTGTCTCGGTAGGCTGCGGGACGTGGCAGGACCGAGCGACGCTGAGCTGGACGCTTTGGTCGAGCAGGCCACCGTGGACGCCTACGACGAGTACGAGCAGCTCGCCAGTTTCCACGTCGTGATCGAGGAGCATCTGGCCGTCCCGTTCCGGACCACCGTCCTGGGTGTTGAGGTGACTGTCACCAAGATCGACCTGCTATCTGGCACCGGGATTGCCGCGATCTGCTCCCGCGGGAGGCACCGCCAGGCCATAGGCATCCTGGATCTGCCGCTTCCCACTCCCGCCCCTAGTGGCGCCGAATGGATCGACGCCTACCGGCGCTGGGCCACCTGACGATAAGCGAATATGAGCGAGTACCAGTACTACGAGTTCCTGGCCATCGACCACCCGTTGGACGAACGACAGCAGGCCGAGGTCCGCGCGTTGTCTACCCGTGCCCGGGTCACGGCCACCAGTTTCACTAACGAGTACCACTGGGGGAACTTCCGCGGCGACCCGCGCAAGATGATGGAGCGTTACTACGACGCCCACCTCTACCTCACCAACTGGGGCACTCATCAGGTGATGCTCCGCCTGCCCCGCACACTCCTCAGACTGGAGGTCGCCGAGCGGTACTGCATCGACCCGCACGTGGCCGCCTGGGCCTCCGGAGAACACCTCATTCTCGACCTGACCAGCGAAGACGAAAGCGGGGACTGGGTGGAAGGCGCCGAGGACTCCCTAGCGGCCATCGTGGGCGTCCGCGCCGAACTCGCTGCCGGGGATCTGCGTCCCCTGTACCTGGCCTGGCTGGCGGCCTATGGAACCTGGGAACGCGACGAGGACGCCTTTGGCTACGACGACGAAGGCGAACTCGAACCGCCGGTTCCTGCCGGCCTGGGAGCCCTCACCGCACCGCAGCGCGCGCTGGCCGATTTTCTCCGCCTCGACGCTGATCTGCTCAAGATCGCAGCCCAGGCGAGCCCTGCCCTGGCCGAGACGAAAGAGGACCACGGCAAGCTGGCCAGGTGGATTCAGGATCTGCCGGCCAGCGACAAGGACAAGCTCCTACACCGGGTTGCCCAAGGCCATGGGGCCACGGTCCAGATGGAGCTGCGCCGCCGGTTCCGCGGTGACCCCGCTTCCACCAGCGACGGCCGTCCCCGCCGTACGGTGGCCGAACTGCTGGACGCCGCCGCCGAAGCCAGGCATGAGCGCGAGCGGCGGGCCGATGCCGCGCAGGCCGCGCAGGAGGCCCGCCACGCACGAGAGCGCGCGGTGGCCCGCGAGCAGCGATTGGACGCCCTGGCCCGCGACCCGGAAACGGCTTGGGCACGCGTCAGCGCGCTGATCGACACCAGGAAGCCGGCTGAGTACGACGCCGCTGTCGATCTGCTCAAAGACCTGCGGGCCGTCGCCCAGCGCGCCGACCACGCCGGAGAGTTCATCCAGCGGTACCTGCTACTGCGGCGGCAGCATCACCGCAAGCCCAGCCTCATCGCCCGGTTCGACCGGGCAGGTCTCACCCTCTCGCCGAACGGCTGAAGATCCGGCCCCGCACGGCGCCCGTAGTCGCCACGCACCCCGTCGTGGTCCAGCTGATCCACCCGTTCGGCGTCGCGCTCATGACCGGCTCTCACCCGACGCCTGACCGGACAAACCCCTCCGGGCAAACACCGACGGCGATGGCTCACACCCCCAGCGGCCGGACGGTCGGCACGGTCGGTGCTGCGCGGGCGGGCCAGGCCTGCTCGGCTGCCGCCGTCCGCGCGGGGTCAGCGTGACGTCGAACCGGCCCGGCCGGTCACGCGGGCCAACTTGAGCCCGGCCTTTCTCATGCCCGGGTGATCGGCTCGCCAGGTATGGGCAGGACTGGTGGCATCAAGCCGCGCTGATTGTGAGCGTGAGCTCCTGTGGCGGGCCGGACTCGGCGATCGGGGCTTCAGGCGTCTCGCGCGGGTCTGCGATGGCAGCTTCGCGGCGGTCTGCCTCAGCGTTTGCTGCCGCGCCGCGGCGCAGTAGCGCGTGGGCGCGCCAGGCACCGTCTTGATCTTGTCCGGCCTTCAGGTCAGTTCGCGCCATCGTTGCTGGCTGGGCCGCCGGGAGCCTGTCCGGACATGCGCTGGCTAGGCGCGAAGGTCAGCTGTGGGTCCGAAGACCTTGTCCATGATCTCGGCGCCGGTGGTGATCACCGGGCGTAGTTCGCGGCGGTACACGATCTCGGTGGTGCGGGTGGTGGCGTGTCCGGCTTGCCGGGCGATCTCCTCGATGCCGACGCCGTGCTGGCTCATCAGGCTGACGAACGAGGTCCGCAGCTCGCGTGGCGTCCAGCCGTCCCCGATCCCCGCTTGGGTGCACACCCGCTTGAACATCTTGCGGACGTTGGCCGCGTCGAGGGCGGCACCGAGCCGGGTGGTGAACACCAGCCCGGTGTCCTGCCAGTCGTCGGCTGCCGCGCGCCGCTCCTCGGCCTGGCTGTCGCGCCACTGGCGCAGCGCCGCCACCGCCATCTGGGGGACTGCCAGCGTGCGCCGCGAGCGCTCGGTCTTGGTCTCGCCGTGCGCGCGCACCGATCGCCACACGGCCACGTGCGGCGGGACGCGAGGGCTGGCGGCGGGGTCACCGTCGAGGTCGACGTGCTGCCACCCCAGTGCCCGGGCTTCCTCGGTGCGGATGCCGACGGTCGTGGCCGTGGCCCGGCCGTGTCCTGGGGTTAGCCGGCCGTGTCCTGGGGGTTAGGCGGTGACGTCGTGGTAGGCGGGTGCGCTGCCGGTTGCGGTCATTCCGGTTGTGATCGGGGACGGCTTGAAGCCCTTGGCGACCAGCCAGACGCCCAGCGACAACTCCCAGGCCGCCACCGGGAGTGCGGCGAGCGCGGCCCAGGAGGAGTACTGCCCGATGCCGCCGAACAATGTTGCGATGACGGCGGCGATCAGCAGGGGGGCTCCGATGAGCCCGAGCACGGGAATGACACGAGGCACGAGCCGGGACCGGTACATCAACGAGCCCAGCAGCAGGGCGTTGATGGCCGGCATGAGGCTCTGTCCGAGCAGGAACGCCCAGTTGTAGACCGCGACGTGCGACGCGGCGGTGGTGACCAGCCCGGCCGCATCTGCTCCGGCCGCTGCACCTAGGTGCTGCCGCAAGGTCACCAGCGACAGCAGGCTGACGACGCCGGTGAAGATCATGCCGGCTTCCAGGACGCGAGCGGCGGCAAAGCCCAGCGCGACGCCTTCGTTCTGCCGCTTGACCACCGGATACAGCGTCACGGCGGTACCGATGCCGGCGAGGGCGACGATCACCTCGAGGAAGCCGCCCACCAGCACGGCAGTGTGGCCGCCGGAGCCGAGGATCCAGTCCCGGTGGTTCTTCACCGGGCCGTAAAGAGCGAGGGTGGGGATCGAGATGAAGGTGATCAGGTAGAAGACGCCCGCGACCAGGGCGGTCTTCCTCAGTGAGTCCATCGGGACTGTTTTCGTGGCTGTGATTCGCATGGCGGTCGTCATGTTGCTCTCCCTTGGCTGGATCTGTTCTGGCCCGGGCCTGGGCGGCTGCTACGTGGCCGCGGGCACTGCGGCCAGCTCCTGGTCGTGGCAGGCCGGGAGGGCGGCTGCTTGCCAGATCCGGGCGGCCAGCAGGACCATCGCGGCCGCGAACGGCAGCGCGAACAGCAGCGCGACGGGGCCCCACGAGGGCAGACCCTCAGCGATCCCCAGGCCGATTACGAACAGGACAGCCAGCCAGCGCGGGACGCTGCGGCTGCGCCACAGGGCGACCCCCATGATGACCGGCGCGGCGAACTCGCCGAGGAAATAGACGTCCGTGGCCACCTGGGCGGGCACGGAGTGGAAGCTGGTCACCAAGAAGGCCGCGGCGGCCTGCTGGGTCATGTGCGCCGACGCAGCAGCCGCCAGATTGACCCCGACCAGGACGTTGAGCAGTGCGCCGCTGAAGGCACCGATGCCGCCCAGCAGCGCAGCCACGGTGGCGATCACCCAGCCGCGCCCGGTGACCAGCGTGGCGATCGCCGCGTACGACACGGCCAGGCCCCCGAGCGCGAGAACGGTCAGCGACCCCGACAGGTACAGCTGAGCCGGGTGGCTGGCCGCGATGGGCAAGACCTTGAACGCGGTAGCCGTATCGCTGATCACCTGGTCGGTGCCCTTGGGGTTCAGCGCCACGGCACTGGCGTAAAGCACCGCGGTGACCGGCAGGAAAACGGCCAGCACCCGCTGACGTGCCCGGGCGGCGTTATCCATTCGCTTCTCCATTCGCTAATCCGGCCGGCCGTCTCGGCGGGCAGATGCCGCCGCGCGGCGCTGCTCGGCCGGGAGGGCATGCGGGCGGGGACTGGCCGGAACGCGAGAGCACCAGGCAGCGGCCAGCGCAAACGAGTGACCCGCGCCAAACCCGGCCGGGGGCCGGGACGTCAGGACGCGGTGGCGCGGGGATCCCGGTAGCAGGCGCCCGCTGCGCCTTGCCTGCCTCCGCGGCGCCGTTTGATCCGCATCCAGAGCAGCATCTGGATCACCTCCGGGGAGCACCTGGCCCGTCGGGGCCGACGGCAAGAACCCCAGGGTCCGGAGGTTCAGTCATTTCTGCCAGGCTACGCTGGCAACAACTGACCGGCAATAGAATTCTAGAATCATCCCACCAGCTAGATCTTTTACATGGCAGAATTCAAGAATTCATTGCTAGTTTTTGGATCCGGCGCCGCGTGGGCCACAGCCTCGAGGCTCTGCTGTCGCTGACCGCCACACAGCCCGGGATGAGAGAGGATAGGCATGGACGCAGACGGGCTTGCCCGTGGTGCCGTGGACGGCCATGGCGGTCGCTGAGATAGTTTGGCGGATCGAGACAGGCCGCTGGTGGCCGCGGCGGATGGGGCGTAATTTCTTTAACCAGGACGACCGCGCTTGGCGTGCCGCAGGTACGCCAAGCTGCGGCTCCTGCTGCTCCGGACCTCGGCAGCGCCCTGTACGCGCAGGTCAGCCGAGGTGACGCATGACAGCACCCATCGCCAGCGGTGCTGGCTTTCTGTCAGCCGCGGGCGAGCGATCCTGCGGCGCGGCAACGCCGGGCAACACCGAGGTCGGGCAGTTCCCCAAGATTCTGGCCATGGCGCACGACGAGCCGGGGCTTGAGCGATGAGCGAGAGGCCGGACCCTGCCCGTCGGTCTTTCACCGGGGAGCAGCCGGGCGAGCGCTTCGCGCTGGCCGGGGCTGACCAGCCAACGGCTGACCGGCGCCTGGCTTTTTGCCTCACCAGCGTGCAGGCGGCGGGATGGCGCAGGCATCCGCTGTCGGGGACCCCGGCCCCGGGCGGCGAAGGCGCGGAGCCAGCGGATGGCTAGGGTTTCCGCGCCAGCGTCGCCGGGCCCGCGGGCGGCGGATGCGCTTTACGATGCCCGGCGCGGTGTCTATTACACCAAGCCGGTCCTGCGCGGCTGGCTGCACCTGATCTGGTTCGGGGCCTCGCTGGCGGCGGGCACGCTGCTGCTGGCCGGGGTGCACGGAGCGGCGCGGATCACGGCCGTCGCCGTCTACGTGGCCAGCGTGAGCGCCTTGTTCGGGATCAGCGCGCTGTATCACCGGGGTACCTGGACTGATGCGTGGCGCCGCCGGCTGCAGCGCCTCGACCACGCGATGATCTTCTTCCTGATCGCCGGCACGGCCACTCCCGCATTCCTGCTCGCTGTGCGCGGCGGTTTCGGGCTGGCCTGCCTGATCGTGATGTGGTCACTGACGCTGGCCGCGGCCGTGATCCACATGGCGCGGATGGTCTTGCCGGAGCGCCTGGTCGGCGCGATGTTCCTGGGGCTGGGCTGGATGGGAGCCCTGGCGCTGCCGGCGGTGTGGATCCGCGCCGGCGTCGTGCCCGGGGCGCTGATGCTTTCGGGCGGCCTGCTCTACACGGCCGGGGCGATTTCCTATCATCGCCGCTGGCTGGACCTGTACCCGTCGGTGTTCGGCTACCACGAGGTCTTTCACGCTTACGTGTGCGCCGCCGCGACGTGCCAGTTTATCGGGATAGCACTGTTCATCAGCTGAGCCGGAGAGCCGCTGCATCAGCCTGTCGGCAGCGACCAGCAGGCCGCACGACCCGGAAGCAAGCAGCGTGTTTCCGGAAATGGATTGTGCTAACTTACGGGCGTGGCGGAGTGGAGTTTCCTGACCAACCACGCCCGGGTGCTGCTGTGCATCGCCCACGACCCGGGCGCGCGGCTGCGCGACATCTCGGCCAGCCTGGGCATCACCGAGCGCAGCGCCCACGGCATCATCACCGACCTGGCCAAGGCCGGCTACGTGGTGAAGCAGAAAGACGGCCGCCGCAACCGCTACCAGATCGAGGCGAACCTGCCGCTGCGCGAGCCCGGCAGCCGGGAGCCCGCCATCGGCGAGGTCCTGGCCGTGCTGCTGGGAAACACAGACGGCCTGGCCGGGTTCGCGGGCCTTGCCGCCGCGGGCCCGGCGGGCGGTGGTTCGGGGGACGGTTCGGATGTCGTCACCTTGCGGGCCAGTGGTTCCGGTGGCCTCGGCGGCCGGGCGGGTGACGACGCGCCTGGCGCGGCTCCGCCCGAGGGCGGTCTCCATTCCGGCGAGCATGGTCGCGGCCGTGCTGCCGGCCCGACGTGATGGTATCGATACCGGCTCCGCAGGGCTCCTGACATTCCGGGCGGGTTGCGCCGGTCTCGGTTGCAGTACGGCTGGCGGCTGATCCCGCGCCACCGCAAAGTCAGCGCTGCAGGCTGCCCCGCACGGCGGCAATCCGGGGTCGGTTGCCTGGCCCGCCAGGAGCCGCCAGGCCAGGGGGTGCATGCCTGGCGGCTGCCGCCGGCATCACGCTCACCCGCTCGGCCCGGGTCCGGTAACGGCCGGCCGGGCCGCGAAGAGGGCGGCGATTTCGCCGATGGCGGGCTCCCGGGTGCCGGGCCCGGGCACCGGCAGGTTCGCCTCGATCTGGTAGCGGTTGCGGCGGCCGTCTTTCTGCTTCACCACGTAGCCGGCCTTGGCCAGGTCGGTGATGATGCCGTGGGCGCTGCGCTCGGTGATGCCCAGGCTGGCCGAGATGTCGCGCAGCCGCGCGCCCGGGTCGTGGGCGATGCACAGCAGCACCCGGGCGTGGTTGGTCAGGAAACTCCAGCTCGTCATCCGAATAAATGTATCATCATTTCTCGAAATATATTGCTAGTTTTAGATTGCAAATATAAGGTGAGAGCAGGCATCTGAGATCAGCCGCCGGCGGCGGCCAGCTACCCCAGGCTGCTCGCAGGAGAGGATTCGCATGAGAGACGGGAATGGAGCCAAGGTCCTGGTGCGCAGCCGGAACGGCCGCATGGTGGCCGGGGTCTGCGCGGGAGCCGCCGAGTACTTCGGCATCGACGTGACCCTGGTCCGCGTGCTCGTGGCCGTCGTCGCCGTCATCACCGGAGGCGTCGGCGTGCTGGCCTATCTGGCGGCCTGGGTCATCATCCCCGAAGAAGGCGAGAAGGCCTCGCCCGCCGAGAATATCGCCAACGTGAGGCAGGGCGCCGGATCAGGAAGCGGTCATGGGATCTGAACGGCAGCCCGCGGCGGCAAGCGGTGGGGCGGCCCTGCCGGTGACGGCGGAGGGCATGATGGCGGCGGTCGTGCAGGGCGGGTACGGCTCCGCCGACGTCCTGCAGCTCGCGCGGATCACCCGCCCTGAGCCCGACGGCAATGAGGTGCTGGTGCGGGTGCACGCGGCCGGCCTGGACCGGGGCCAGTGGCATCTGATGACAGGCCGGCCCTACCTGCTGCGCCTGGTGGCCGGTCTCCGCGGGCCGAGGAACCCGGTGATGGGGCTCGATGTGGCCGGCACGGTCGTCGCGGTCGGCTCGGCGGTGACCCGGTTCTCGGCCGGTGATGAGGTGTTCGGCTTCGGCCGGGGCACCTTCGCCGAGTACGCCGTGGCCCGCGAGGACAAGCTCGCCCGCAAGCCGGCCAGTCTCAGCTTCGAGCAGGCCGCGGTGGTGCCGGTGTCCGGGGTCACCGCGCTGCTGGCCCTGACCGACGCCGGTCATATCCAGCCAGGGCAGAACGTGCTGGTCACCGGCGCGTCGGGCGGCGTCGGGAGCTACGCCGTGCAACTGGCTGCCGCGTTCGGGGCCGAAGTCACCGGCGTATGCAGCACCGCCAAAATCGGCCTGGTGCGATCCCTGGGTGCCGCCCACGTCATCGACTACACCCAAGACGACTTCGCCACCGGTCCGCGCCGCTACGACCTGATCGTCGACATCGCCGGCAACCCGTCCCTGTCCCGGCTGCGCCGCGCGCTCACCTCCGCCGGGACCGCGGTCATCGTCGGCGGCGAGGACGGCGGCAACCTGGCCGGCGTGGGCCGGCAGTTCCGGGCGCTGGCCCTGTCACCGTTGGTGCGCCAGCGGCTGACCATGCTCACCCCCCGGCAGCGCTCGGCCGATCTCGACCGGCTCACCGTCCTCATCGAGGCCGGCACGGTGAGGCCCAGCATCGGCGCGACCTACCCGCTGGACCAGGTGCCCGAGGCCATGCGTTACCTCCAAGCCGGAAAAGCGCGCGGGAAGATCGCCATCACCATCTGAGCGATATCGGCGCCGTCCCTGGTACCCGTGACTCCACGACGACACATTCGATCCACGTGAAGGCGGGAACCTGTGTCAGCGAAACCACCGGGCGAACAGTATCCGGGTATCTGGAACTAGTTGCCCGGCCGGGTAGGCCTGGTCACTGCGCAGCGGTTCTTGGGCCACGTGGCGATGACGCCGGGGCAGCCGACGCGTCCAGCGTGATGAAGGGCAAGCATGGACAGTTCGTCCAATCCAGCGGCAGCTTGGGCCCGGCTCAGCAGGTAAGGATTCCCGCCGGTGGCCTCGACGTCCGGCCGGATCAGGCGGGCGGAGCCTGTGCTTCCGAGTCCGCGGCTTCGTGGTTGTGCCGGGCCGCGGCGTCGGGCTGCGGCACTGCGGCGGTGGCCAGGTTGCCGTTGCTCACCTGCATGGGCAACTCGGGGATCGGCGGGACCTCGGGTATCTCCAGCGGCGCTCCGCTCTCGATCTCGGCCTCAGCCGCATCCTGGTCGCCGAAGTCCGCCAGTGACGCCGAGTCGGCGGCGGACCTGTCCTGGCCCGCCGCGCTGGGGGGCGTGAACTTGTCGAAGAACCGCAGCAGCTCGACCGGCACCGGCATGACCAGCGTGCTGTTCTTCTCCGCCGCCACCTCGACCACGGTCTGCAGCAGCCGCAGCTGCAGCGCGGCCGGGTCACGGGCCATCACGTTGGCCGCCGCGGCCAGCCGCTTGGACGCCTGGTACTCCCCGTCGGCGGTGATGATCCGCGCGCGGCGCTCCCGCTCGGCTTCGGCCTGCCGCGACATCGACCGCTTCATGCTCTCGGGCAGCGACACGTCCTTGATCTCCACCCGCTCCACCCGGATGCCCCACGGGCCCTCGGTGGGCTCGTCGATGATCCGGCGCAGCTCCCGGTTCACGCTGTCTCGCTCGGACAGCAGCTGGTCCATCTCGGACTGGCCGATGATCGAGCGCAGCGAGGTCTGCGCCTGCTGGGAGATCGCGAACATGTAGTTCTGCACGTTGATGGTCGCCTTGATCGGGTCAACCACCCGGAAGTAGACCACCGCGTCCACCCGGACGGTCACGTTGTCCTTGGTGATGCCGTCCTGGGCCGGGACGGCCATCGCGACGATCTGCATGTTGACCTTCTGCATCCGGTCGCCGACCGGCCGGATCACGGTCAGCCCGGCGCCCCGCGGCCGGCCCAGCACCTTCCCGAACCGGAAAATGATGCCCTGCTCGTACTGCTGCACGATCTTCAGCGACCGGCCTGCGGCGATAAGCCCGCCGACGACGAGTATGACCAGAATGACCACCAGAACAACCATCACCAACGCCTCTTCTCCGGTGACGCCGTAGTAGCCAGCCGCTCTCGGCGGCTGGTCCCCGGTGCTGCCCCAAGTTTATCTCCGTGACCGGAAACTAGCAAAATGTTTCTAGAAACTGTAATCAGTTTCCAAGGGTGGCAAGGAGAGTGACAAGCGGTAGGTTCCTGACCAGTCATGCCCCGGCGCCGCTGGACCGCCGCGCCCTCGCGGGCGCCGGCGACTGCCACGCACCGTCGACTCGGCGCAGGCGCGTGCCGACGACAGGTCAAATCAAGGCAGTGGGGCCAGTGGTGGTCGCCTCAGCTGGGGGCGGGCCGGGTGCCGGGGTCGAGGAGGCGGCGAAGGCGGCTGGCGGTGGCGGCGACTGCCGGGGAGTGGGTGAGGGGCTGTCGGGTGAGGACAGACAGGAGAGAATGCGCCGCTCGGGTCAAAACGCCCTGGCTGGTGCCTGCATAGGCTTGGGCCAGGTCATGCAGGGCGGGGGCGAACTGGCGGCGGGGGTCAGCGTCGCGCCAGGCGTCGCCGTGTAGCAGCACGGCGGCGATGGCGATGCGCAGTTCACCATCGTCGGCGGTTTGCCGGGCAGGCCTGGCATGCGCGGCTGCGGGCTGGGCGTCTGCGGTGCCGGGGGTTCGGGTGCCGGTTTTCTCGCCCGCCCTGGTGTCATGCCGGCCCTGGCTGCGCGGCGGGCTGGTCATCGCGGCGTGGACCGTGGGAGAGATATCGAGGTGCTGGTCGAGGCCGGTGAGTGACAGCACCCGGGCCACCTCGGGCGGCGGCGCGGCCAGGCGCAGATGTCCGCCGAGCAGCCCGGCGCGGCGTCCGGTGCCCACCAGGACGGCAAGGCCGCTGGCGTCCGCGTAACTCACCGCCGACAGGTCGATGATGAGTCGGCTGGCGGCGGGAGTGAGCAGGCCAAGCAGCTGCTCGCGAAGCGCGGGAGCGGACGCGATGTCGAGTTCGCCGCTGAGCACGGCGATGACGTAGCCGCACTCAGTCCGGGCGGAGAGGCTGAGGCCGAGAACGCCGTCAGCGGCCGGGTAGGTCACGGGGCCTCCGATCAGGTGGTCGGGAGACAGGGGTGGCGCGCATCAACCCCGGACGCGGGCACTGTGGACACGCCCGGTTGCGTCCGGGCTACGCGCGGGGGAAGGTTCGGCGCATCATCTGGCGTAGCCGCGCCATCGCCGCGCGGAATCTGCCGGCGGCGGCGGGCGGCTGCACGGGCGCGGGCGTTTTCGTGGCCTCGGCTGGCATGGGCGGCGCAGTGCCGTTGCGGGACGGGCGCGGCAGGGTACGGCTGGGTGCTGCTGGCTCGGGCATGACATTTCCTTTCGCAGGCTGGGGCAGTCGTGTCGTGATCGCGCCGGGCCAGTGCCAGCAGGCCTGCGGCCTGAAGGTTCCTGGCGGCGAAGACGTTCATGATGTCACCGCTGCCGCGGCTGCCGGGCCAGGGGCCTGGCCCGGCAGCTTGCGCTGGGCACCGGCACAGTCAGCTGGACGCGCGGCAGTACCAGCGTCATGAGCACGGCGATCACGACGACCAGGCCGTTGCGCATGAACTCCTCCGGTAGCCGCCGGGCCGCTGGCCGCCGTCGGCGGCTGACTCCCGGTACCTGACCTCAGGCTACGCTGGAAAGCTGAAACTAGCAAATATTTTCCGGAAATCTGTTAACATAGTGATAACGGCAGACTGGGCCTTCCTGACCGGACCTATTCGGGGGCCTTGTGCGTTGAAGATCTTGTCCATGACTTCGGCTCCGGTGGTAAGCACCGGCGACCTGCGGTTAGCCTGCCTGTGGCGTAGCGTTGGTGGCGAGAGGGACCCGGTTGGCCGGGCCCGGAACGGCGTTGAGTCCAGTCCCTGCTGGCGCCTTCTTTTCTCGGGTGAAGGAGGCAGCAGGTGAGCGACTGCGCAGCATCGTGGGCAGCGCGCCGAAATCCTGGCCGAGGATCGTGTTGCTGAATGGCCGGTGACAGGCTGCATCGGATCCTGGCTGTGCTATCCGACGGCGGAGATGGGTGGTCTTCAGCTCGGCTATGCGGGGCGTGCCCGGGAATCGTGGGCGTGAACGGGGCGGGAGTCATGCTCATATCGGGTGACATACCGCGGGGCTCGTTGTGCAGCACTGACGAGGTGAGCCAGCTGATTGAGGAGCTGCAGTACACGCTGGGCGAGGGCCCGTGCCTCGACGCCTGCCAGCAGGACCAGGTCGTGGCCGAGCCCGACCTGGCCGATCCGGTGACCCGCCGCTGGCCTGCCTTCACCCCGCCGGCGCTGCAGGCGGGGGTGCGGGCGGTCTTCGGGTTCCCGCTGCGGGTCGGAACCGCGCATCTGGGGGCGCTCAACTTGTACCGGGACGTGCCCGGCCCGCTGACCGGCGACCAGCACGCTGACGCGCTGGTCGTGGCGGATGTAACCGCTCGCTGGGTGCTGGAGGCCCAGGCCGGCGCGCCTCCTGACATGGTCGCCGAGGAACTGGAGGTTGGTGCCGACTTCCACTTCGCGGTGCACAACGCGGCCGGCATTGTCTCGGTCCAGGAGGGGATCAGCGTGACCGAGGCGCTCATCCGCTTGCGGGCGTTCGCGTTCAGCAGCGATCGCCTGCTCGCTGAAGTGGCCCGGGATGTCATCGCCCGCAGGCTCCGGATGCACTGACTCCCGCTCGCCCGCTACGCCGGGCGGGACAGGCGGTCATAGCATGGTGCTGCGGCCTGGGCCCAGGGCCGGTGCCCGTCGGCCCTGACGGGCCGGGCCTCGGGAAGGTGAGTGGAGATGACCCGGGAAGCCGACGTGGTCAAGGCACTGGTCGAGATGGCCGACACCCTGGTCGACGACTATGACGTTGTCGACATGCTGACCGGCCTCACAGACCGGTGCGTCAGTCTCCTCGGCGTCTCCGCCGCCGGGGTGATGCTGGCTTCCCCGGCGGGCAGCCTGGGGCTGGTGGCCTCCTCCAGCGAGGCGATGCGCCTGCTGGAGCTGTTCGAGCTCCAGGCCCAGGAAGGCCCTTGCCTGGACGCTTTCCGCACGGGCGAGCCCATCGAGCACGAGAACCTTCGGGCCGGGGCCGGCCGGTGGCCGTTGTTCTCCGCCGCCGCCAGCCAGGCCGGCTTCGCCTCGGCGCTGGCCCTGCCGTTGCGGCTGCGGGAGGTTATCCTCGGCGCGCTGAACCTGCTCAGTGTCGCCGATGTCCCGATGGCCGAGGCGGATGTCGTTGTCGCCCGGGCCTTCGCTGATCTCGCCGCCCTCAGCATCGCCCAGCATCGTGCTAGCGCCGAGGCCCAGCGCCTGAACGAGCAGCTGTCCGCCGCCCTGACCAGCCGCGTGGTGATCGAGCAGGCCAAGGGCGTGATCTCTGAACGCGCCGGTATCGATCTGGCCGAGGCCTTCTCCCGGCTTCGGGCCTACGCCCGCAACGGCAATTTCCGCCTCACCGATGTCGCCCACGCTGCCGTCGACGGAACTCTCGACCCGCTCGCATGGGACTCCCACCGGTCAAGTCCCCCCTGACAGCACAAGCAGCTAGCGGGCTTCCCCTGGACCCGGGCTGCGTCACTATCTGCGGAGAGTATGGCGGACGGTAGGGGCACAGTGGACCGGGTAGCTTCACAAGATGCCGCCTCACCGGCGTACGCGGACCGTTTCTGTCACGCCTTGCCCCCTGGGCATCCGGCCGACTTTCTCCCGGCCGCGCCAGCGTCAGGCCCTCTGAGCAGGGCCACCGCCCACGCGCGGAGTTGCCCGAAGGCGATCACACTGCGAGACTGGGCTGGTCGTGCTGCTCCAGACCCCGGCAGGTGATCAAAACTAACGGCCTGGGGGTAGCTCGGGTGAGCCCTGGAGACACCGACAACATCACCAGCGTGCGGTCGGCTGACCGTCCGAGTGCCCTTCCCGGGCTGAGCGGCCCGCGCGATCGCCGTGGCTCGCCGCCGCGTGATGACGACCAGGGTCTTACGACACTTCCTCCGGCTGGTCAACTCGGCCATGGCTGGACGGCGAGCCTGCGGCGCCGGCCGGCCGCATTGTGGAGGGCCGGTGGAAGGCGGCTACACCGATGCGTTTGAGCTCCTCTGCTTCGGTGCGGCGATCACCCTTACCTCGATTACTCCGTGATCTCACCCCAAGCTTCAGCAGATCCGCGGGCCTTACACGATGAGGGCGGGCCTTGCCGCGTACGAGAACCACCTCGGGCTGACCACCTGACAGCGCGGGCCGTCCGTCTCCGATGGGGGGGCGGAGCCCGGTCCCCAGGGGAGAGGACCGGGCTCCGGAGGCGGATGGCCCGCGGCGGCGCCGTCGGCGCGGCAGCGATGACGGCGTGCGGCTTCCGCATGAGAGTGGTCACCCACGGGCTCAGGCGCGTGCGGCCCGCTGGCCGTCGCCCCCCGATGAGCCGTCGCCCCCCGATGAGCCGTCGCCCCCCGATGAAGCCGAAGGGCCAGGGTGAGCCGACTTGCCGACGCTGTTGAGGTGGCGCAGTGCATCGGCATAGGAGCCGACCAGGCTGCTCTGGCAGTAGGGCAGGTCTCGCCGCAGGCAGAATTCCCTGATCAGGGGCTGGGCGTGCCGCAGGTTGGGCCGGGGCATGGAGGGGAACAGATGATGTTCGATCTGGTAGTTCAGGCCGCCTAGGGCGACGTCGGTGATCCGGCCGCCCCGCACGTTACGCGAGGTGAGTACCTGCCGGTCCAGGAAGCTGCTGCGGTCGGAGGCGGCCAGGACGGGCATGCCCTTGTGATTGGGCGCGAATGAGGAACCCAGGTACAGACCGAACAGACCCTGCTGCACCACGATGAACACCACGGCCCTGACGGGTGAAAGTACCAGGAACACCGCGCTGAGGTAGCCCACCACGTGGATGGAGAGCAACCCGGTCTCCCATGCCCGGTAACGGGGGGCCCGGCTGGTCAGCGCGCGGATGCTGGCCACGTGCACGCTGAACGCCTCGCCTAGCAGCATGGGGAAGAACAGGTACGCCTGGAAGCGGATGGCCAGCCGGGACAGGCCCCAGCGGGCGCGCGCCTGGGATTCGGTGAAGGCCAGCACGCTGATCGTGATGTCGGGGTCCGCGCCTTGCTGGTTGGGGTGGGCGTGGTGCCGGTTGTGCTTGCCGACCCACCAGCCGTAGCTCAGCCCGATGCCAAGGTTGCCGTGCAGGAGCCCGATGATGTAACTGGCCTTCCGGGAGCGCAGGATCTGCCGGTGCCCGGCATCGTGGCCCATGAAGCCAACCTGGGTGAACATGACCGCCAGGAACACGGCTACCGCAAGCTGCCACCACGAGTCGCCCACCACGACGAAAACAGCCCACCCGGCGGCGAACAGCACAGCGGTGATCGTGATCATCCAGGCGTAGTACCACGGGCGCGGGTCCAGCAGCCCTGCCCGCCTGATCTGCCGGGACAACTCGGCATATTCGCTTCCCCGCGGCGGGGATGAGGATTGCGGTTGTAGCGCCTGCCGTGGCAGGGCAGCCCCTGCGTCGAGGGATCGCACCAGGAAACTCCTAGGAAGCACATCGGTCCGGTGATGCGCCGCCAGGGTCCTGAGCGGTGGTGAGGGCCCAGCGTTCGTAGGATGAGAACGCCGCTGGCCCGATGAATGCCTGCATTAACAATAACCCGGCTTGCCTGATGGCCGGTGTTCCTGCTGGCGGGTGGGGCCAAGTGGTTCTGCGGGCTCGGGGTAAGTAGCGCGGACGGCACCCGCACAACCGTAGGCGGCAGGGCCATCACAAGCGGCAGGCGCGTGCCGCGGCAGGGCACCGGCGCGGCCCGGGCGATTTGCTGGGGATGTCCGCCAGCAGTTGTCCGGCGGCTCCGGCGGCGAGCCGCGGGTGTGAGACACGAATGTAGGTAGCTGGAGTTGTGGCTGGTCATGGCCTAGCCTGGTTGTTGGTTGAACAACCAGGCTAGGGGGTGCCGGTGGCTAGTCCTCTGCTGGCCGAGCTGGAGGCCCGGCGGGCCCGGCTGTTCGAGCGGCTGGCCGCGGTCGGCGATTTCCGGCGGGGCAGTATCAGCGAGAACTGGCGGCGTTGCGGTAAGCCGTCCTGCCGTCGTTGCGCTGAGCCGGGCAGCCGCGGCCACGGTCCGCGGTGGCTGTGGACGAAGACGGTGCCGGGCCGGGGCACGGTGGGCCGGCAGCTGGCGCCGGAAGAGGTGGAGAAGGTGCGCGGTGAGCTGGCCGCCTATCAGGAGTTCGCGGAGCTGGCCGGGCAGATCGCGGAGGTGAGCGAGGCGATCTGCGAGGCCCGGCCGGTCCCGGCAGCTGCCGGCCAGGCCCCTGACCCGGAGGGGCAAAAAAAGGGCTCTGCGAACAGCTCGCGGCCGAGGCTGCCACCGAGATAGCGCGGCTGGCGGCCGGGGTGACCGCCTCGCTGGCGGGCGGGGCGGGCTTGGAGGCGGCGGAGCTAGCCATCCGGGCCGGGCTGGCCCAGCTCGGATGCGGCCTGCTGGAGCCGCTGCTGGCCGCCGATCCCGGCTGCCGCGGCCCGCGGGCAGATTGCGGGCAGGGCCACCAGGCGGAGTTCGCCGGCTACCGGGACAAGGCCATCGACACCGTGCTCGGCCCGGTCACCATCCGCCGGGCCTGGTATCACTGCAGCGCCTGCGGGCATGGCTTCGCGCCGCGCGACGCCGAGCTGGGGGTGGCCGGGCAGACGATGTCGCCGGGGCTGGCCAAGATGACCGACCGGGCCGCGGCCGCCGTGCCATTCGCCGCCGCCGCGAAGCTGGTGGGCGAGCTGGCCGGGATCATGCTGACCGGCAGGCGCACCGGCCGCCGCGCCGGGGCCGACGGCGCCGCGGCCGCGCAGGCAGTCCAGGCACAGGCCGCCGCGATCACCGCCCGCCAGGTCATCCCCCTGCCGCCAGCCGGGCCGGCCCCGGACATGCTGTATATCGCCGTCGACGGCACCGGCGTCCCCATGATCCCCGCCGAGACCGAGGGCCGGGACGGCAAGGCCGCCGACGGCAGGGCACACACCCGCGAGGTCAAGCTGTGCTGCTGCTTCACTCAGACCAGCCTCGATGAGCGCGGCCGCCCGGTCCGCGACCCGCGATCCTCTTCCTACCTGGCCACCTTCGCGCCCGCCGCGGGCTTCGGGATCCTGATGGCCGGCGAGGCCCGCCGCCGCGGCGCCGACTGCGTCCGCCAGCTCGTCGTCCTGGGCGACGGCGCTGCCTGGATCTGGAACCTCGCTAGCCAGCACTTCCCCGAAGCGACACAGATCGTCGATCTGTTCCACGCCCGCGAGCACCTGCACGAGCTGGCCCGGTTCCTGGAGTTCATGCTCGGCGGCCACCGCACCGACTGGCTGGATGAACGGCTCGCCGAACTCGACGCCGGCGACATCAGCGCCATCTGCACCGCCGCACGCGCCTTCCCCCTGTCCGGCCGCAAGGCCAGCGAACTGGACACCGCCCTGGGCTACTTCGAGCACAACGCCCACCGCATGAACTACGCCCACTTCAAGTCCCTGGGCATGTTCACCGGCTCCGGAGCGGTTGAGACGGCCCTCGCAAACTGCTGAGGCAAGCAACAGCTCTTGCAGTTCCCTGCTTGTCACCCATCCGTTCCATCCCTTGCGCGGGCAGAGACTGACTGTCTTGTATGACCGGCGGCTGGCCGGGATCGGGCACGTGTATATCTGCGACGCGGGCAGCCGGGGGACGCTGGCGCTTCCCCCTGGTTACACCGACCGCGGCGGCGAGCCTGGCTCGCTTGTGGCCGATGTGCGGGTCCTGGCCGAACTGGCCCGCGTGCTGCGCGCCGTGCAGGGTCGTTGACATGGCCGGGCCGGGGCGGCACGCTCTTGTGTGATGACAACACACAAGAACGCCGTGTCAGGGGACCTGGCCGGGCTGAGCGTGCGCCGGCTGCGGGCCCGGCGGCGCCGCATCGCCGCCCAGATCCCCGACCTGGAAACCGTCATCGCGGGTTCCCTGCAAAACCAGCGCCGCCGCTGCGGAAAGGAGGGCTGCCGGTGTGCCAGAGGAGAACTGCACGGCCCGTACCTGTATCTGTCGCTGCGGGCTGGCCGCCGCACCCAGATGATCTACGTTCCCGCCGAGCTCGCCGAGCAGGTGCGCCAGGCGGTGACAACGAGCACCAGCGCCCAGGCAGCGCTGGCAGAGATCTCGGCGATCAACCTCGAGCTGCTGAGGCGCGGGCGCCTCAGCTGATGTGTGATGCCCGCGTGCAGCTCGGAGCTGGTCATGCCAGTGGCCAACATGCTGGCGGCCGCGGCGCGGGCAGGAGCGTGCGGTGAACGGCGAGCACAAAATCACCCAAAGCCACCGCAACCGCCTGGCGCTGGTCTACCTGCGCCAGTCAACGGCCGCCCAGGTCCGCGAGCACAGCGAGTCCACGATGCGCCAGTACGCGCTGGCCGACGCCGCTGCCGCCCTGGGCTGGGACCGCTCCCAGGTGCTGGTGCTCGACGGCGACCTGGGCCAGTCAGGGCGCAGCACCCAGGGGCGGCGCGACTTCAAGGAGGTGGTAAGCAAGGTCTGCCAGGGCCAGGCGGGGCTGGTGCTGGTGCTGGAGGCCTCCCGGCTGTCGCGCAACTCCGCGGACTTCCAGCGCCTGCTGGAGTTTTGCCAGGTGACCGACACGCTCATCGCCGATGCCGACGGTGTCTACGACCTGCGGGACTTCAACGACCAGCTGCTGCTCGGGTTCAAGGGAACGATGTCCGCGGTGGAGCTGCACATCTTGGCCCAGCGCATGCAGGAGGCCAAGAAAGCCGCGGCACGCCGCGGAGAGCTCCGCCTGCCGGTGCCGGTCGGCTTGGCCTACGACCTCGATGGCCAGGTCGTCATGGACCCTGACCAGGAAGTGCAGGAAGCGGTCGGCGGTGTGTTCCGCGCCTTCGAAGAGACCGGGACATGCTGCGGCGTGGTCAAAGCTTTCCGGGACCGCCGCTTCCCCACCCATGGCCAAGACTGGACCAGCCCGGTGCGGTGGATGCGGCTGCGCCAAAGCCAGGCCCGGGCGATCTTGCGCAACCCGGCCTACGCCGGGGCCTACGTCTCGGGCCGCACGAAGAGAGAACGCTGCATCGACGCCGGCGGCAACATCCGCACCCGCGCCATCGAGCTGCCCCCCGAGCGCTGGGAGGTCGTGATCCACGATCACCACCCCGGCTACATCAGCTGGGAAACCTTCTGCGCCAACCAGCGCCAGCTCGCCGCCAACCGGCCCCAGCGCGGGGCCCGGCCTGTCCGGGAAGGCAGCGCCCTGCTCCAGGGAATAGTGCTATGCGGGCACTGCGGCACGACCATGGGCGTGTCGTATTCCAGTTCGGGAGCAGCCCACTACCGGTGCCGCTCCCGGCTCGATGAAACCCACACCCCCAGCTGCCGCTCCGTCAGCGCCGCGCTGGTGGACCCGGTAGTCCAGGTCCGGCTGCTTGCGGCCGTCACACCACAGCAGATCGCGCTGGCGCTGGCCGCTGCTGATGAGCTTCACCAGCGTGAAGCCCGCGCCTTGCGGGCCTTCGAGCTGCGGGCCGAACGGGCCCGCTATGAGGCCTCCCGCGCCGAGCGTGCCTTCAACCTGTGCGAACCAGAAAACCGGCTCGTTGCCCGCAGCCTCGAACAGCGGTGGGAAGCCAAGCTCGCCGCCGTGGCCGAGGCCGAAGCCGCCCTGGAAGCGCAAAAGGCCCAGCGGCCGCCGCTGCCAGACACAGCTGACCTGGAGACCCTCGCCGCAGACCTGCGGCAACTATGGGACAAGCCAACCACCTCCCCGCGCGACCGCAAGCGCGTGCTGAGGACCCTCATCGCCGATGTCACACTGCGCTCGGACCCTTCTGGCGACCAAGTCCGCGTCGGCATCCGCTGGCGCTCCGGCGCGCACGAACAGCACACCGCCACACGGACACGAATGCGCACCGAGCCAGCCGCGATCGACCTCATCAAGTGCCGCAAGCTGGAAGACGTGCGTGACACCGACATCGCCGCTGAACTGCGTGCCCTCGGGCTACGGACCGCGCGGGGCCATGAGTTCCGGACACGCGATGTGCGTAACGTCCGGCACTCCCTCGGCCTGGCGCGCCCCTCGCCGCTCGAAGCCGGCGAGCTGACCGTCAGCCAGGTCGCCGCCCGCCTCGGCGTCAAACCAGGCACCGTCTACTACTGGCTGAAAACCGGCCTGCTGGATCACCGCAAAGCGGGCACCGGCGCAGTCTGCATCCCCTTCTCCGCCAAGACCGAGGCCAAGCTCCGAACCCGGCGTGTCAGATCCCGCAACCCCAAACGAACTGAAAAGACCGCACTTGGAGGCGCAGTATGAAGACCCCGTCGAAGCCGGGTGCAAGGCGATCATCGGCCAGCGCCTCAAACTATCCGGCATGCGATGGTCAGTGCCCGGCGCGGCCGGCATCCTGACCCTGCGCTGCCTGCAAGCCAGCAACCGCTGGGAAGAGATCCTGACCCAGCCCCGCAGCCAGGCGCCAGCAGCCTGAACCGATCTGGCCGCAACCACACAACCAGACAACCAATGACCAGGCCAGGTTACCGGCGAGTCACCTACATTCTTGTCTCACACCCGCGAGCCGCGTCCTTTCTGTCGGTAGCGTCCGGCACGATGTGATGGTGGTAATCGGAGTCCCTCAGCTGATGCATGGCCAAGGCGAACCGCAGCCATTCACGCACCTGAGCGTCCCGAACGCCGACCTTTACCGGAGCTTGCTGCGTACCTTCGCGCGGGCCAAGGAGCGCTTCATCGTCCATCTGCGGCCGGAGGACGTCGCCGTCGAACTGCGCATCGATGCCGACGAGCAGCTCACCCAGGCCCTGGAGCAGCTCGTGACGTGGGGGAATCTGCGCGCGGATGTTGATACCAGCCGAGTGACCACGGTGGAGGACTTCCACCGCAAGCGATGCCTTTACCAGCTCACCGGCGCCGGGCAAGCGGCCGAGCAGGCCATCGCCTTCTACGAGGAGGCCATCGGCCGGCGCGGTCAGCTCCAGTCAGTCGCTCTGGCCGATATCGCCGACCGGCTGCGGTCGCTGCGAGCCCTGGCCGCGGACCAGGACCCCGATCCGGCCAAGGTCCACCTGCTGCTGCTGTCCGTGGCGGAGCGGTTCTCCTCTCTGGCCGACAACGCCCAGGCGTTCATGTCCGCGCTGCGGCGCGCGATCGACTTCTCCGACGGGGACGTCGACGGCTTCCTCGCGTACAAGGAACGGCTGATCGACTACATCAACAGGTTCATCGCGGACCTGGCTAACTCCGGCGCCCAGATCGCGGTGCTGCTCAGCGAGCTGGAAGCCATCGGTCACGACCGGCTGCTCGAGCTCGCCGCACGGCGAGAGGCGGCCGACGCGGTCCCCGAGGGCACGGACGCCGCCGAGTCCCTGGCCAGGGCGGAGAAACAGGCGCTGGATGCGTGGCGGAACCGGTGGCGCGGGCTGGATGACTGGTTCACGTCGCGGGACGCCGGACACCCGTCGCAGGCCCGGCTGCTACGGCAGGCCGCCGTCACCGCGATCAAGCAGCTCATCGACATGGTGGGCCTGCTGAACGAGCGGCGCTCGGGGCGGTCAGACCGTTCGGCGGATTTCCGGGCGCTGGCCCGGTGGTTTGCCGAGGCGCCGGACGACGACGCAGCCCACCGGCTGTGGCGGGCGGCGTTCGGCCTGTGCCCGGCACGGCACCTGTCGGTCACCGGCGAGACCGCCGACGCCTGGCAGGACCTTCCGGCGGGAACGGCGTGGCAAGACGCGCCGCCCATTCACATATCCCCGCAGCTCAGGAAGACCGGGGCCTACGAGCGACGCGGCAAGCCCAGCCAGGTACGAGACAGGTCAGCAGAGCGGGACTTCCTGCGCAGGCAGGCGGAGCGCGAGGCGGCCGAGACCGCCGCGGCCCGGCGGCGCCTGGGCACGGCCGGCCCGACGCTGCTGTCCGACCTCGGCGTGCTGGACCCCCAGGCGTTCCGGCTGTTCCTGGCGCTGCTCGGCGACGCGCTGGCGGTCCGCACGCCGGGTGACACCGAAGTGAAGACCGTAACGAGCGACGGCACGCTGGAGATTCGGCTCTCGTTGGTCCCGGACGGCGGAATGGCGACGATCCGCACCGCCGATGGCACGTTTACCGGACCGGAGCACATCATCGAGATCACGGACCTTGCGCCATGAGGGTGTCATGATCCCGGCTGAGGAGCAGGCACGGCGCCGGGCCGCGCTGCGCGCCCTGCTGGCCAAGCCGTTGCTGGTCGCCTACACCGACGGCGAGGCGCTGGTCCTGGTCCGGCGGCACCTGACCGAGCTGCGGGACTGGCTGAACCGGGAGACCGGATGGCGTCTCGCCGCGGACTCGGAGACGGCCCGGCTGTTCAAGACCGCCACGACGCTGTCGGACGCGTCTCACCCCGCGCGCGGGCATAACAAGGAGCCATTCGGCCGGCGCCGGTACGTCACGTTGTGCCTGGCCTTGTCGGCGCTCGCCCGGGCCGACGCGCAGACCACACTGGGCAGCCTCGCCGACGATGTGCTGACGGCCGCCGCCGAGCCGGAGCTGGCTACTGCGGGGTTCACGCTGACCCTGGACAGCCGGGCGGACCGGTCCGACCTGGTCGCGGTGGTCCGACTGCTGCTTGGCTGGGGAGTCCTGAGCCGGGTCGCCGGGGACGAGGATGCATTCTTGTCCGCCGGGACCGATGTGCTGTACGACGTGCGCAGGCCGGTGCTGGGCGTGTTGCTGTCCGGCATCCGCGGGCCGTCCACCGTGACCACCGGGACGTTCCCCGAGCGGCTCGCGGAGCTGACCGCGGAACCGGTCGCTGAGAGCGACGAACTGCGCAATCAGGCCCTGCGCAGGCGGCTCACCCGGCGGCTGCTTGACGATCCGGTCGTGTACTACGACGAGCTCGACGAGGACGAGCGCGCATACCTGCTGTCCCAGCGGCACGCGATCACGCGGCGGATAACAGAGGCCAGCGGGCTGATCCCCGAGATGCGTGCCGAGGGAATCGCCATGGTCGACCCCGAGGATGAGCTAACCGACGTGCGGATGCCCGAGCAACGCACCGACGGGCACGTCACGCTGCTTGTGGCCGAGTACCTCGCGAGCCGGGAGGAGGCCACGCTGGACGCGCTGCACGCCTTCGTGCGGCAGGCGGCCGCGGAGCATGCCATCTACTGGCGCAAGGGCGTGACGGAGCCAGGCGCGGAAACCGAGCTGCTGGCCACCGCGCTGGGAAAGCTGTCGGCGCTCCGCCTCGTCGAACTGGACGGGCAGGCGGTCCGCAGCGCAGGCGATCGCGCGCTTCGCCCTGGCCGAGCCGACCATCCGGGAGACGAGAAAGGCACCAGCCGATGCTGCCAGCGCCCTGTTCTGACCGGTGGAAGCCGCTGCGCGCGGGCCTGGTCGACCTGTTCTACTACGACGCCGAGGAGTTCTGGTTCCACGACGGCCGACTGCTGCTCCGGGGCAACAACGGGACCGGCAAGTCCAAGGTGCTCGCGCTGACGCTGCCGTTCCTGCTGGACGGTGAGCTCGCCCCGCACCGGGTGGAACCGGACGGCGACCGGCAGAAGAAGATGGAATGGAACCTGCTGCTCGGCGGCAAGCATCCCAATTCAGAGCGCCTCGGGTACACGTGGCTCGAATTCGGCCGCCGCACCGCCGACGGGAGCCCCGAGTTCCGCACTATCGGCTGCGGGCTGAAAGCCGTCGCGGGCCGCGGCATCGCGCGGCACTGGTTCTTCATGACGACGCAGCGCATCGGCGAGCACCTCCATCTGCTGCCCGCCAGCCGCGTACCCCTCACCCGGGAAAAGCTGCGCGAGGAAATCGACGGACACGGGCTGATCTACGACCGGGCCGCGGACTACCGGCGAGCGGTGGATGAGGCCTTGTTCGGGCTGGGCGAGCACCGCTACGAGTCACTGATCAACCTGCTGATCCAGCTCCGGCAGCCGCAGCTCTCCAAGCGGCCCGACGAGAAGCTGCTGTCCCGCGCGCTCACCGAGGCGCTGCCGCCGCTCAGCCCGGGCCTGGTGACCACCGTGGCCGAGGCGTTCCGCGGCCTGGACGAGGAACGCAACGCACTGCGCGGCCTGCAGGAGACCCGCCAGGCGGCAGACGACTTCCTCCGCTATTACAGCCGGTACGCGATGATCGCGGCCAAGCGGAAGGCCGCGGGACCCCGGCAGGCGCAGAGCCGCTACGAGCAGCTCGGCCGGGACCTGGCCGCGGCGGACGAGGCGTTCACCGCCGCGGACTCGCAGCTGCGGGCGGCGCGTGAAGAACTGGAGGGTCTCGAGCAGCGGCGGATACAGCTTGACGCCCGGCGCCAGGCGCTGCAGCAGGATCCCGCGATGCGGGACGCCGAACGGCTTGAGCAGATGCTGGGCGAGGCCGAGCGCCGGGACAAGACAGCGCGGATCAGGGAGCACGACCGTGACCGGCTGGCCGCCGAGGTGCAGAGCCGCGGCATCCGGGCCGACGAGGCGGCGGCCCGGGCGCAGGCGGCCCAGGGCACGCTGGAGGCCGCGCAGCGCCAGGCCGAGGCGACCGCGGGCACGGCCCGGTGCGGGCAGGGTCACCGTTCGGCCGCTGATGGCTGGGAGCAGGATCTGCCGCGGGCCCGGCGAGAGACCCAGGCGGTGGCCGACCGCCAGGGGGCTGCCGTGGGGCGGCTCGAGGGGCTGCTCGCCGAAGCCGCGGGACGGCACCGGGAGCTGCAGAAGGCGCGCGCCGAGGAGGACCGGCTCACCGCTGAGCTGCAGGCCGCGGCGGAGCGGCTTGCCGGCGCGGAGCAGGAAGCGGCGCGACGAGCGCGCGGCCTGGCCAGCGCCTACCGGTCCTACCTGGCCGGGCTGACCGAGCTCAGGGTGGCCGACCCCGACGACCTGATGGACGCCCTGGAAGCGTGGGCCGCGACGGGGGACGACGCCAACCCCGGGGTCGCCGCTATCGACGACGCGGCCCGTGCGGCGGGCGCCGAGCTCGGCCGCCTGGAGGCGGGCCTGTCGGCCCGTCTCGCTGCGCACGCCGAGCATGCCGTCGGCCTGGAGGCAGAGATTGAGCGGCTGCGGGCCGGCGGCCATGATGCCCCGCCGGTTCCGCACACGAGGGCGCCCGGCGTCCGGGATGACCGGCCAGGCGCGCCGTTGTGGAAGGTGACCGACTTCGCGCCGGGCGTTCCGGACGAGCACCGGGCAGGGCTGGAGGCCGCACTCGAGGCGGCCGGGATACTCGACGCCTGGGTCACGCCCGACGGGAACCTGGTCGACGGCGATGTGACCGTGGTGTCCGGGCTCGCTCCGGTGCCCGGCCTGTCGTGCGCGAGCGTGCTGGTCCCGGCGATCGATTCCGGCGATCCCCGGGCGGGGGCGCTGCCGACGGAGGCTGTTGGCGCCGTCCTGGCCGCCATCGGGCTTGGCGGTACCGACGGGGCGTGGGTAGCCGCGGACGGCCGCTGGGCGAACGGCGTGCTGAGCGGCGCCTGGCGGAAGGACAGCGCCGGCTATATCGGCGAGGGAGCGCGTGAGGGCGCGCGCCGCGCCAGGATCGCGCGGCTCTCCGAAGAGCTGGCGCAGGAGCGGACGGCGATCAGCGAACTCGAGACGGAGCTGGCCGAGCTGGCGGTGCGCCAGGACCGGCTCGCGGACGAGCATCGCGCGGTGCCGCCGGACGCAGGGGTACGCGAGGCGCACACCGTCGCCGCCGGGGAACGTCGACGGCGCGGCGAGCTGCGCAACCACCACGCTGAGGCCGTTAGGGTGTCCGGGCAGCGGCAGGAGGACCTCGAGGCCGCGCTCGCCCGGGCCGCGGAGTTCGCCCGGGATGTCGGGCTGCCCGCCGAGCCCGGGGAGCTCGCCGAGGTCAGGGCCGGGGCGGACGCCTACCGGCTGGCACTCGCCGGGCTATGGCCGGCCGCCGAGGCGTGGCAGGGGGCTGCCCGCGCTGCGGAAGAGCTCGCGGCGGAGCTGGCCGCGAGCCGGGAGCGCCTGGAGGAGGCGACCGACGCGGCGACGACCGCGCGGACTGAGGCGTCGGCCGCTCAGGAGATGCACGAAGCCCTCCGGCAGACCGCCGGCACGGCGGTCGATGAGCTATACCGGCAGCTTGGGGAGGTCCGCCAGGAGATGGAACGGCGAGCCACGGCCGAGAAGGCCGCGCGTGCCGTCGAGCAGCAGGCACTCGGCGACCGGGGCAAGGCCGAGGGTGCGCGGGACACGCTGCGCGAGCAGATCGACGAGGCAGGGCGGCTCCGGGACGCCGCCGTTGCGGATTTCCGGTCGTTCGCCGCTACCGGGCTGCTGCACGTCGCGCTGCCGTCCGCCGATGTTCCCGACCTTACGCAGCCGTGGGCGGCCACGCCGACCGTACTGCTGGCCCGCGCCGTGAACGCCGGGCTGGAATCGACAGATGACGGGGACGGCCCGTGGGACCGGATACAGAGACGGGTGACCGAGGAACACAAGCTGCTCGAGGACGCGATGGCCCGGCACGGGCATTCGGCGGGGCTGACGCTGCGTGAGGGCGTCATCGTGGTCGATGTGGTCTTCCAGGGCCGCAGTCACGACATTCCCGGGCTCGCCGCGGCGCTCGGCGAGGAAGCAGAGCAACGGGCCCGGCTGCTGTCCGCCAGGGAACGAGAGATCCTGGAGAACCACCTGCTCAATGAGGTGGCCGGGACGCTGCACGAACTGATCACGGCCGCGGAGGCCGAGGTCAGGCAGATGAACGAGGAACTGGAGTCCCGGCCGACGTCGACCGGCATGAAACTGCGGCTGATCTGGCGGCAGGCGCGGGACGCGCCCGACGGGCTGGACCGGGTCCGGCACAAGCTCCGGCAGACGATCGACGCATGGGCCTCCGGCGACCGCTCCGCGGTGGGGGCGTTCCTGCAACAGCGCATCGCTGCGGAGCACGCGGACAACCCGGCGGCCGGGTGGGCCGAGGCGCTGACGACGGCGCTGGATTACCGGAAGTGGCACGAGTTCGCGATCCAGCGACTTCAGGACGGGCAGTGGCGTTCCGCCACCGGTCCGGCCTCAGGCGGGGAGCGGGCCCTCGTGGCCTCCGTTCCGCTGTTCGCGGCGGCCTCTTCGCATTACAAGTCGGCGGGCAACCCTCATGCGCCGCGGCTGATCGCGCTGGACGAAGCCTTCGCCGGGGTCGACGACGACTCCCGCGCGAAGTGCCTCGGGCTGCTGGCCACGTTCGACATGGACGTGGTGATGACCAGCGAGCGTGAGTGGGGATGCTACCCGCAGGTCCCTGGGCTCGGCATCTGCCAGCTGGCCCGGCAGGACGGTGTCGACGCGGTGCTCGTCACGCCGTGGCGGTGGGACGGGCGGGAACGCCGGCCGGCGGAAAGCGTGGCAGTGTGACCGACGTGGGCGTGAGCGACACTGACGACAGGCTGCGACGCCTGCTCGGCGGCGAGCCCGCCGCGTGGCTGGTGGGGCGGGCACGGGACAGGCTCGAGGCTGGACGCCCGCTGACCGGGACGGTCACCCTGTCCGGCGCCACGCTGGAGCAGAGGCGCGCGGTGGAGCGGATGACCGGACGGCCCGGCCGTTCCGGCGCGTCGCTGTCGGTATCGCTGACCGAGGTCGACCGGATCCTGCGCGACAGCGGCACCGCGCTGGGTGGGCTGGTCGAAGCCGTAACGCGCCTGACCGGTCCGCTCCGGGATCGCAACCGCGAGCGGGCAGACCTGGCAGCTGCCTGGAGTGCTGCGTTCGCGTCATTGGACACTGCCGTCAATCGCCGTGACGAGCTGTCGCCGTGGCGGGAGTGGCTCGACACCACCGGCGTCGTGCGTCGTCTCGCTCCCGAACCGGACCAGGCCCGGCTGCTCCTTGCCCAGGTGGCGACCGTGCTGCTGCGGCTACCCTCGCGTGGCATCCCCATCGGCCGACTCGCCGCCGAATGCTGCGGTGATGCGCACGCCTTGGACGACGGACGCCCGGTCGGCACGCTCGTGCTGTCGGCGGTCCGCGCGTTGGCCGGGCTGCCGTTCGCGGCGGACGGATCCGCCGATTCCCGCCGGGCTGCGTGGGCCGCCGCCGGAGTCCACCTCGACGAGCTGTCGTCGCTGGTGCTCTGCCTCGGCCTGCCCGGCGACACGCGTACAGGTCTGGGCAGGGTCCTGGCATCATGCCGCGAGGCGGGACAGCCGACCGTGCTCACGCTCCGCCAACTCCGCTGCCATGAGGAGCCGTTGCGTGCCGTTCGGGTACGGATGTGCGAGAACCCGGCGATAGTCGCGGCTGCTGCTGACGAGCTGGGTGCCCGATGTCAGCCGCTGGTCTGTGTCGGCGGCCAGCCTTCCGCTGCCGTGTGGCGGCTGCTTGAGCTGCTCGCGGCCGGTGGCGCACAGTTCGACTACCACGGTGATTTCGACTGGGGTGGCGTCCGGATTGCCGGTGCTGTGCTGCAGCGGGTGAACTGGCGGCCGTGGCGGTACAACCACCAGGCCTACCAGGCCGCAGTGTCGGCGGCACATCCGCTGACGCCGCTCGTCGGCGAGCCGGCCGCGACGCCATGGGACTCGGAACTCGCCTCCGCCATGAGAGACCGCAACGTCCGCATCGAGGAAGAACTCACGCTCGATCTCTTGCTCCAAGACCTCAGCTACTAGCCGCTCGCGGTACAGCTGGTCGGCCTCGCGCACGCCATCCGCGTCGACCCAGTCGAACAACCCGATGGTCACCGCCGGGCCATCCGGTCGGCCTATGCCGGGTGGTACAGCTGTCCGAGCGACACCCAGGTGACGGGGTCAAGGTGCACGACGGCACCGCCGACGCGGACGGCGGCGTCTCGCCAGCTCGGCGGCACTAAAGATGGTCAGACGGTCCAGTTCCTTAGGCGTCAGGTGCATTCACGACCCTCCCATGGGTCGGCCAGAACCAGGCATCGGGCGAAGCGTTCTCGTGTCCAGAATCCTTCACCCCACGGGCCAGGGAGGAAGCGCCCGACAGCAATCGCTGACCCCGCCCTTCAGCGGGCCTCTGATAGCGGGGAACTGGGATTGCGGATGCTCAGCTCACCGTGACCTCCGGGGGCGGTGCCGCCTGGTGCAACCGCCGCCCGGCCATCCGCATGCGAGCTCGCGGCCAGAGCCGACGGTCCCAGCGCCGCCAATCCGGAGACCGCCAAGACGGCCGCGCTGACTCTTACCGCGTACCTACGCACTGATCCCTGCACGGCCGCCTTCTTTCGCTCGTGGCTCTGCCTGGCCGCCAGGGCGCAACCGCCGCCTGCGGGCCGTCCCCGCCTCTACCCGCCGTTCTCGGGCTGATGCCAAGCCGCCGGCGAAAGATCAGCTGTTATCCCGGCGGGCTGGCGCGTGGCGGTCGGCCGGGGCTGCGCGTGGGCCCGACTCGGCCGGGCAGCCGCCTGCCGTCGGCCAGCGCCTTGCGGAGCAGGAACTCGATCTGCGCGTTGGTGCTGCGGAGTTCGGCGGCGGCCCACCGGGTCAGCGCGTCGTGGACGGCCGGGTCCAGCCGCAGCAGGATGCTCTTGCGCTCGCTCACGGCATGACCGTGTCGGCGTCACTGGTAGAGCGAGCCGGTGTTGACGACCTGCTGGGTGGCCTGCTCACCGCACAAGACCACCAGCAGGTTGGACACCATCGCGGCCTTGCGTTCCTCATCCAGCTCGACGACGTCCTCCTCCTTGAGCCGCTGCAGGGCCAGTTGCACCATGCCGACCGCTCCCTCGACGATCCGCATCCGGGCGCCCACGACGGCGCTGGCCTGCTGCTGGCGCAGGCCTGCGCGGTCATGGCTACCACCTTCGCTTGACGTGCCTGATATTGCCGGTCTATCATAATGATATCTATTTAAGAACGCAACGAGGCTTCGGTCGGCGTGGCGGGGAGCAATCGGCTCGCCGGGACCGATGATCCGCGGGCAGCGAGTCAGTCATGGGTGCAGAGGGAAGCGCGGCCGCCGGGCGGCCTGACGTCCGGGCTGGACGCCCGAAGGTCCCCGCCAGCCAGCGCCCCGCACCGCCCGGTCGGCTTTCGCGACGTGGGAGATGAGCCAGATGGGACGTTTCGTTAACCGGACCGGGGCGGCCAGCGTGACCCTGCTGGCTGCCGTGAGCCTGGCGGTGGCCGGCTGCGGCGGCAGCGGCAGCGGCAGTTCGAGCACGGCGAGCTGTCTCTCTCACCACACGGCCGCGGGCACGGCAAGTAGCGCGCCGGGCGGTTCGCCCAATCCGGCGGTCGCGGCGGGCTGGACGCTGCCGGGCGGGAACCTGCAGAACACACGGGATGTCGGCAGTTCCATCAACAGCTCGGATGTCTCGAGGCTGGGCGTGGCGTGGTGCGTGCCGATCGAGTCGACCGGACAATACGGCGCCGCCGGATACGACGATGGCTACGCGACCACGCCGGTCATCGTAAACGGCGTGGTGTACCTCCAGGACCTGGAATCGAACGTGATGGCGATCAAGCTCGCCACCGGCCAGGTTCTGTGGACCCACAACTACAACTCGGTGAACGGCGGCCCGGACGGTGTCAACGTCGTCAACGGAGTGGTGTACGCGGCGACGAGCCATGCCGCGGTGGCCCTGTCCGCGGCGACCGGCCGGCAGCTGTGGACCCGGACGCTGACCGCCAATGATCACGAGGGCATCGATATGACGCCCGGCTACCACAACGGGACCGTGTACGTGTCGACCGTTCCGGTCAACCCGACCGTCGGCCAGTATCTCGGCGGCGGCAAGGGGATCCTGTGGGCGCTGAACGCCGCGACCGGCGCGCCGCAATGGTCATGGGACGAGGTGCAGAACCTGTGGGGCAACCCGGCCATAAACTCCGGCGGCGGCCTGTGGGATCCGCCGTCCTTCGACAGCGCAGGCAACCTCTACATTGGCATCGCGAACCCCGGGCCGATCGGCCAGACGGGATGGCCCAGCGGCTATCCGTGGGGGACATCCCGGCCCGGCCCCGACCTGTACACCGACTCGGTCGTCAAGCTGAGCCCGCAGGGCAAGCTGCTGTGGTACTACCAGCTGACCCCGCACGACCTGTTCGACTGGGACCTGCAGGACTCGCCGGTGCTCACCACCGCTGACGGGCGGGCGGTGGTGATCGACGGCGGCAAGGCCGGCGTCCTGATCGAGCTGAACGCGCAGACCGGGAAGCTGCTGTGGACGCTCCCGGTCGGCGCGCACGCCGGCCCCGCCAACGCCGGGCTGATCACCGAAAACGCCACGCCGACCTCGCCCATCGCCCTGCCCGCGCAGTTCACTCTCGAGCCGGGCGTGTTCGGCGGCGTCGAGTCCCAGCTCGCGACCAACGGGTCGACGGTGTTCGCCGCCGTCAACAACCTCGCCGTGACGATGACGGTCAATGGCGTGACGAATGCCAAAGCATTTGAGGCTTCCATCGGCAAGGCCACCGGCGAGATGGTCGCGGTCAATCAGGCCACCGGGAAGATCGAATGGGACGACAAGCTCCCATCCTCGCCCTACGGCGCGGCCGCGGTCACCAACAACCTCGTGTTCACCACGACCTACAGCGGCTACCTGTACGCATTCAACGCCACTACCGGCGCGATCCTGCTGAAGACACCGCTATCCGCCGGGACCAACGGCCCCGTCACCATCGACGGCGACTACGTCATCGCCGGAGCGGGCGTGCCGATACCCAAGAACCGGCAGAATCTGATTATCGCCTACAAGCTCGGGGCTACGGGCAAGCTCCCCGTGACCGTCGGCCCGAGTCGGGAGGGCTAGCGGCATGCTCGTGGTTCGCTTTGCTGTCATAGAATGATTAGGGAGTTCCTTCATGCATGTTATTGACGTTGTCATCCTTATCTGCTGGGCCGCCTTCTGGGTCTACTGGTTTGCCGCGGCTACCGGTGCCAAGGCCGGCCGGACGAGATGGGCCCAGTTCGCCGGCATCCGGGTCGGTACCATTCTGATCATTCTTCTGCTGCTGCGGGTCGGGGTGTTCAAAGAGCATGTGGCCGCCACGACCAATCCGTGGTTGCAAGGCATTGGCCTGGCCGTCTTCCTGCTGGGGCTGGCCTTGGCCGTCTGGGCCAGGGTGTACCTCGGCCGGAACTGGGGGATGCCGATGTCCCAGAAGGACGACCCGGAACTGGTCACGGCCGGCCCGTACCACAGCATCCGGCACCCGATCTACTCGGGCATCATCCTGGCGATGATCGGCACGACGATCGCCGTCAGCCTGTACTGGCTGGCAGCTGTGATATTGATCGGAGCGTACTTTCTCTACAGCGCCATTGTGGAGGAGCGCTCCATGGTCCGCCTTTTCCCCGACTCGTATCCCGAGTACAAGCGGTCCACCAAGATGCTGATCCCGCACATCATCTGAGCTGTGAGGCAGCGGGCGCAGGCGCATATCCTGCGTTCCATGCCTGACCGGCCGCCGGATGCCGCGTGGCGCAAGCTCGGCGCGGAGCCCGGGCTCTGTGGAGCCTGCAGATACCCGAAGCTCAACGAGACGCGGCGAGGCACCGCCTACCTCCGGTGCCTGCGCGCCGCCTGGGATGCCAGCCTGCCCCGCTACCCGCGCCTGCCGGTCACCCAGTGCGCGGGATTTGAACGGCGCGAGGGGGAGCCTTAGCCGCCGCGGTCAGGGCGGCAGTCAAACGTGAGGGGGGAGCCCCGGCGCCGCGGTCAGTGCTCGACGGTCGCCTGCACCCGCCCGGCCGAGATGGCTTCGAGCAGCCGCTGGTAGTCCTTTTCGTTCTGGTCGGCGTAGGCGATGGCAAAGTCGGCGATGGCGTGGTCGAAGTCCTCGCTGTTGCCCAGGTAGCCGGAGATCACGGTGGCCCGGGTGGTCCGGGCGTGTGCGCGGGCCAGTGCCCAGCCGCAGAGCCTGCCGTAGTAGCCGAACTGGCGCGGGTCCATCAACGGGACGCTCATGCTGCCCTTCATGTCGCGCAACTGCCGCACGTAGTACTCCTTGACCGGCGTGCCGGTGGGTTCGCCGCTGCTGGTCCAGCCCAGGAACGGGTCGGGCGCGGCCTGGGTCAGCCGCTGCCCCCGGACCACGCGCTCGCCGTGGTGCTGGTACTGGCTCGGGCCGGCGAACGGGGCGAGCACCGACTCCTCCGCCTCCTTCATCTGGAGGAACATGGGCTCGTCGTCGCGGTCGCCGAGCAGCAGCATCACGAAGGCCTCCAGGCCGACCGACCCGACGCCGACGACCTTGCGCGCGAAGTCCCCGAAGTAGTAGCGGCGCAGCACCTCGCGCCGGTCCTCGGCCAGCGTGTCCTGGTAGAGCGCCACGGCGCTGCGCAGCTCCGTCAGGACGCCGGGGTAGAGCTCGATGGGAAACCGGACGATCGCCGGGTGGTCCGGCCGGATCCGGTACTGCCCGTCCACCAGGTCGCACATCTTCAGGAACGCCTTAAGGCTGGTACGGCGCCGCGCCTTGGCGATGTCCCGGCGGCGCCCGCGCACCGCGTCCTTCGGCTCGATCGCGTCGAACAGCTTGCTCACCTTGTCGACATCGATCCTGGAGTACCAGACCTTCAGGAAGGGCATCGCCGCATAGTTGGCCATCTCGGTGCGGTAGCTGCGGACGGCCATGCGCGCCGCCGTGCGGGCGCCCCGGTCGCCGAAGCCGTTGTGTCGCGCGGCGACGGCGAAGCTGGCCGCCAGGCGCTTGACGTCCCAGTCGAACGGCGCCGGGAGCGTCTCGTCGAAATCGTTGACGTCGAAGACCAGCCGCCGGTCGGGCGAGGCGAACATGCCGAAGTTCAGCAGGTGAGCGTCACCGCACGCCTGCACCCGGAGGTCGGTGGTGGGCGTGTGGGCCAGGTCCCAGGCCATCGGCGCCGCCGCGCCGCGGAAGTAGGCGAACGGCGAGGCGGCCATGCGCCCGTACCGGATCGGTATCAGGTCCAGCACCCGCGTCTTGGCCTGTTCCTCCAGCGTGGCGACCGGCTCGGGACGGTCCGGCGGCGGCGCCCACTGCGCGTGGCTCAGCCGGGGCACCAGCCTGCGCCGCTCCCGGCCCTTGGAGCGCCACTCGTCCGGCGTGAGCACCTCGTGCGCCGGGGCCAGAACGCCCGGAGAAGCCTTGCTCATCACGTCACCCCACCATGACCGGATCCTCGGCAGGCCCGCGTGGCTGCCTAAGCCGATGAGCCGCCGACGGCGGCGGCGAGCACGCGGCGGAACTCCACCGAGACCCGGTCGGCCCTGGTGTGCAGCTCGGCCGCGGGGTCGAGCGGGAACTCCAGGCCCGACAGCGCCCGCCGCTGCAGGTCCAGGTCTTCCTCGAAGATCGACATCTCGTACTTCGCAGCGCTTTCGGCTTGCTCGGGGTCGGCCAGTCCGGGGCCGGTCACCGTCTGGTAGACCCGGCAGGTCCGCTCGTCCTCGGGCGTGACCACGAACGTCAGGAACTGCCAGCCTTCGGCGTCGAGGTACTCCAGCAGCAGGGTCGCGGCCAGCGGCGCCTGGTACCGGTAGGTCATCCGGCGCCGCTGGATGGCGGGCCGGGAACCGTCGCGCACGGCCGGGTCGGTGAGGTTGGTGAACGTGTGCTCACGGACCGCGGTGAACGACAGGCCATCGCGGGCCACGTCCGCCCGCGGGATGGGTTCCGGGCCCGCGCCGCCGATCGTGGCCGCGTGCACGAACGGCAGGTGCGCCTCGTCGAGGAAGTTATCGACCAAGATCGCCGCGTTGGCCTCCACCTGCAGGACGGGAAGCTGGACGGCCGCGATCTCCTCGCCCTTCAGCGCCCCGTCCGGCACCAGCTCGGGCCGCGGGGCGCGCGGCGGCTGCGGAGCCAGCCACACCAGGCCGTCTCGCTCGGCGACCTGCGCCGGGCGGCCCAGCGTCGCGCGCTCGGGGATCTGCGCATCCTCGTCCAGCGCCGGGATGTCGACGCACCGGCCGTCGCGGGCGAACCGCCATCCGTGGTACATGCACTGCAGCGTGCCGTCGTGCACCGATCCGGCCGACAGCCGCGCCCGCCGGTGCGGGCAGGTGTCGGCGAACGCCGCGACGGTGCCGCCGAGGCGGGCCAGCGCCCAGCCCTGGCCGGCCAGGCGGGCCGCGACCGGCTCCTCGCCCACGTCGGATGACAGGGCCACCGGATGCCAGAACTCGGCCAGCGCCGGGTGCGCGTTGGTGAACTCCCCAGAGGTCATGCCCTCATCATGCCCCGGCGGGCCCGGCCCTAGCCGCAGCCCGCCGGGAGCCCGGTGCGCGGCGGCGGTCTGCCGGCCCGGCGGGCGCGCGGCTGGCTGGCGGCCCGGCCGGTGCTGGGGTGCCGGCCCGGGGATGGCCGGCACTAACCCTGGCCGATCCGGTCCAGGACCTGGCGGGGCGCGCGCGACCGCAGGACGTCGATGGTGCCCGCGTAGTCCACGATCCCGGCGTCCGAGCCGAGGCCGCCCGCCACTAGGGACGCGGCCGCCATGCCCAGCCAGGAGGCATCCTCGATCGGCCAGCCGTGCAGCAGGCCGGTGATGAACCCGGCCGTGACGGCGTCGCCGCACCCGGTGGTGTCCACCACCTCAACGGGGAACGCGGGCAGATCGACGCGCTGCTTGGTAGTAACCAGGGCGGCGCCGTCGGCGGCCCGGCTGACCAGGACCGCCTCGGGGCCCAGCGCCAGGACCATCCGCGCCGCCTCGGTGAGATCCTTCGTGCCGGTCAGGCCGGCCAGCTGATCCTCGTTGGGCAGGAAGTACTGCACGTAAGGAAGCGCGGGCTGCAGCCGGTCCCAGGTCGTCGCGTCGCACCGCGACAGCACGTCCGCGGTGGTAACCAGGCCGTGCTCGCGGGCGAACCGGAGCACGCCGGCCAGCGGCTCGCCGCCGAACCGGCCGACGACGTCGGGGCCGCCGATGTGCAGGACGTCGGCGGACGCGATCGTGTCCAGGTCAACGTCATCCAGGGCCAGGGCCGAGGTCGCGCCGGGCATGTGCAGCGCGGGCCGCTCGCCGTTGGGGCGGATGGGCAGGATCGTGGCCGAGGTCCGCAGCCCGGGCTTGCGGGCCAGCAGCCGGGTCTGCACGCCGTAGCCCGCCATCAGCGAGATCAGCAGGTCGGCGAGCATGTCGTCGCCGATCGCCCCCATCGCGATGACCTCGGCCCCGAGCTTGACCAGGTCCACGCTGGTGCCCGCGGCCGTGCCCGCGGCGGTGATGCGGATCTCGTCCAGCAGCAGGCGGCCCTGTCCCGGCGGGATCTCGGTGACCGGCCGGCCCAGGATGTCGACGATGTGCGCCCCGAGGCTGACCACCCGCCCGCAGTACGCGGCGGCCATCAGCCGCCCCCGCTCCGGTAGCGGTGCAGCCGGGCCTGCTCGCGCACGGCGTCAAGCTCGGCGCGGCTGAGGATGCGCGGCGTACCGGCCAGCCGGGCCCGCCAGTACACCTCGGCCAGCCACTCCACCAGCTGCGCCCGCTCGTAGGCCTCCTCGAGCGACGACCCGTAGGCGATCATGCCGTGATTCTGCAGCAGCGCCGCGAACCGGTCTTCCAGCGCCGCGGCCACGTTGGCGGCCAGCCCGTCGGACCCGAACGTGGTGTACGGGGCGACCCGCACGGTCGGGCCGCCCAGCCGCAGCACGGAATAGTGCACGGCCGGGATCTCATCGCAGACCGTCCCGACCGCCACGGAGAACACCGAATGCGTGTGCACGACCGCGCTCGCCGGGGTCAGGTCATAGACCTTGCGGTGCATCGGCCATTCCGAGGACCGCTGGCCCGTTCCCGCCAGGATCGTGCCGTCGAGGTCCAGGACGTTCACGCTTTCCGCGGTGACCTGGTCGTAGTTAATCCCGGTGGGCGTCATCACGATCCGGTCGCCCAGCCGGACGCTGATGTTGCCCGCGCTGCCGACCACCAGGCGATCGGCCACCATCTTTTGGCCATAACGGACCAGTGCCGCCCTGGCCTGCTCGGTGTCGGCCGCAGCGGGGTGAGAGGCCGTCTCGGTTGATTCGGCCGGGGTGGATGACACGTCTCCTCCTTGGCTACTTCAGGGCTAGCGCATTCGGCGGCGACCCGATGCCGCCCCGGACGTTCAGCGGTGCGCTGGCCAGGAAGAACTCGCACACGCCGTCCACCACGCAGTCGGCGGCCAGGTCGTCCAGGTGCCACAGTTCGCCGAGCGCCATGCCGAACTGCCCGATCAGGACGCGGTGCAGGAAGCCGAACGGGGCGGATTCGTCGCCCCAGGCGGGCGGCCAGACCTCGACCGCGTACGTGTCCGACGCGACGGCCATGATCTGGTTGTCCCACAGGTAGCGGGCCATGTCCTCGGTGTGCTCGATGCCCGGCGCCCGCAGGTCGGCGGCGATCCGCTTCCGGTCGCGCCAGGGCTGAGCGCGGTACCAGCCCAGGAAACCGGTGCGGATCAGCACGATGCAGCCGGGCGAGAAATCGATTCCGGCGCGGGCCCGCGCACGCTCAAGGTCGGCGACGCTGAATGCCGTCGAGCCGTCCGGAGAATAGGATCCGCCCGCCTCACTCAGGGTGCGGTCAAGGTCGAGCAAGACGCCGCGCCCGACAATTCCGCGGCGGGCCCAGTGGTCGATTGTATTGCGCTTCCTGATCAGCACGTCGTCGTCAGTAGCGCCATTATAGAAAACGCCCGGAGTATACGCGACATGGGCAAGTGAATCCCATTGGCTGGAGATCTGAGGGAAGAAGTTGTCGAGTACGTCGTCGAGGTCGGGAAAACCCGGATCGGGCTGATGCAGGACCCGGTGCCGCAGCATCGCCCGGTCCTCATCCAGCGGCGGGTTAACGGCGTCAAGCTCGGCGTTGAGCGCGAATACCGCGCCTTTCCTGATCAGGCCGGCGGCGCTCAGCACGCTCGCGCTGGTCTGCAGGTTCAGCAGGCCCACCGAGTCGGCGGGGCCAAATAGTCCCCAGCCGCTCCGGCCGCCCCGCCCGGCCGCCGGGAGATCGGCGTACCTGGGCAGCGTGACGGGCGCGTCCGCCGCGCTGACCTGGGCTGACCCGGCGTCTTCCATGACTCGACCTGCCCTCCAGGAATTACCCGCACCGCAGGCGCGGGCCGACTTCGCATCGTTGCGCGCGCGGCATCATGAAAAGGCGCCCGCACTGCCTCTTTTAATCGCCTGCACTCTTGCCTTGCTCCAGCATACACGTCAGGATGGTATAAGCAGAAGAGCCGGGGAGGATCATATGACCGAGTCGCCTAATGAGCCGGATAGCCGACTGCGCGTACTGGTCGTGACCGCGGGCCACTCCTTTGAAGCCGAGCCTTTCTTCGCGATGTTCGACGCCGATAGCGGCATCCGGTGGGAGGGCGCCGAGCAGCCGGAGGCCATGGCGCTGCTGCGGGCGGACAAGGTCGGCACCTGGGACGCCATCGTCATGTATGACATGCCGGGCATCAAATTCGTCGACGGCGAGTCGGTCCTTATCGATCCGCCCGCGGATTTCCAGCGGCGGTTCCTCGCGATGCTCGATGCCGGGCAGGGGTTTGTCTTCCTGCATCACGCGATGTCGGCGTGGCCCAGCTGGCCGGCGTACGCGGATATCATCGGCGGCCGCTTCCACTACACCCCGGGCGAGCTGCACGGGCAGCGGTGGCCCGACTCCGGCTACCACTTCGACGTGACGCACCACGTGTGGCTGATCGAGCCGGGCCACCCGATCTGCCAGGGCGTTCCTGATGGCTTCGAGCTCACCGACGAGCTGTACATGGTGCCGATCGCCGAAGACAGCCTGGTGCCGCTGATGCGGACCGATGCGCCCATGACCTCCGATCACTTCTACTCGGCGGCGCTGGCCATCAAGAAGCGCTACAACGACCGGACCGGGTGGTCGCACCCGCCGGCCAGCCCGCTGCTGGGCTGGGTCAAGACCGCAGGCCGCAGCCCGGTCGCCTACCTGCAGCCCGGCCACGGCCCGACCGCCTACGCCAACCCCAGCTACCGCAGGCTGGTGGCCAACGCGATCCGCTGGGCCGCCTCCCCGGCCGCTCACCAGTGGGCCCAGAGCCAGGCCGGGCCGGGCCGCTGACCCGGGGCGGGCCGGGCGCCTCGTTAGCTGGTCCGGATGGCCGGGGCGGGTAGCGCGGCCACCAGCCGGTCTATGTCCTCCTGATTGTTGAAGATGTGGCTGGAGACGCGGACGCGGCCGTCGCGGACCGCGCAGCTGATGTTCTGCCCGGCCAGCGCGGCCGCCACCGCGGCGGCGTCGCCGCCCGGGATCTCGACGGATACGATGCCCGACGTCTCGCCGGGCCGGGTGGAGCTGGCCACCCGGTAGCCCTTCTCGGTGACCGCCGCGGCCACCGAGGCGCTGAGCCCGAGCACCCAGTCGCGGATCAGCTCCGGGCCGGCCGCGGTGAACAGGTCCAGGCTGGCGCCCAGGCCGTACATGCCGGCCAGGTTCTGGACGCTGGGCTCGTACCGCCGCGCGCTGTCGGCGTACCGGAGGTTGTAGTCGAGCTGCCGGTCGATGAACGGGGCGTCCTCGATGCTCTTCCACCCGGGCGCCGCCACCGCCAGGTTGTCCCGCAGCGCGGGGGAGACGTAGCAGAAGCTGATCCCGTAACCGGAGCACAGGCTCTTATACCCGTGCGCGGACACGAGGTCCGCGCCCAGGGCGCCGACATCCACGGGCAGGATGCCGACGCCCTGGACCGCGTCGACCAGCAGCCAGGCCCCGCGCGCCCGGCAGAGGGCGGATATCTCCTCGACCGGCGCGCGGAAGCCGTGGTAGCAGTTGACCAGGCTGACGCACACGACGCGGGTCCGGCTGGTCATCACCGCGGCGACGTCATCGGCGGTGAACCGGTGCCGGCCGCGGTCCTCGACGAACCGGACCCGCACGCCGTGGCGCTCCAGCGCCAGGAACGGGTACACCCCGTTCGGGAACTCCTGCTCGTAGACGACGACCTCGTCGCCCGGGCGCCAGTCCAGCCCGAGCGAGACCAGGCCGATGCCCTCGCCGGTGTTGTGCAGCAGGGCCACGTCGGCCGGATCGCACCCGATGAACGCGCCGACCTTGGCCCGGACCTCGGCGGCGCCTTCCCACCAGTGGCCGATTCCCGGGCCGCCCGCGCCGCGCATCATCCCCTCCAGCAGGTCACGCTGCGCGGCGACGTTCGACACCGGCAGCGGCCCGTAGGTCGCGGTGTTGAGCCAGACCTTCTCGCTGGTGACCGGGAACTCCTCGCGGCGCAGCCGGGCGACCGTCTCGTGCGCTGAGCGGGGGGGGTTGGGGGGGTCGTCCCCCCGGGCCAGTACCGTCATGCCATCACTCGCCCGGCTTCGGCTCGGGCTGCGCCGGGCCGGCCCGGCTCCCGCGGTGGCGGCCATCACGTGCGCGCCGGCCAGCTTGCCCTTGGACAGGGCCTGCCCGGCCTCGCCGCGGCGCAGCCGCCCGCGCAGCCCGAGGAAGTACCACAGGGCGGCCACGATCTGGGCGCCGACGAACACTTCCGCGGCCCCGTGGAAGATGGACGGCAGGGTGAAGTCGAGGATGAGGTAGACCTCCCAGATCAGCGACAGCACCAGCAGCGGCACGGCCCACTTACCGAGGTCGAAGGCCGGTGACTTCGGGATCGTGCTGCGGCGCAGCCAGTAGGCCACGACGATCATCAGGTAGACGATGCTCGCGCAGACCGGCGTCGCGCCGATCAGGTCGACGTAGGCGTTGCCCTTGACCGCGGCGAACACCATCACGGCGATGTACAGCACGGTGGTGAGCGTCAGGGCCGCTATCGGCGTCTTGCGCTTCTCCTCCACCCCGGCAAAGAACTTGGAGGCCGGGAACATGTTGTCCCGCGACAACGAAAAGATCAGCCGGCCGATGGCCGCGATCTGCACCACCATCAGGGCGAACACCGAGTACGCCACGGTGACCAGGAAGATCCGGGTGAACGCCGACCCGAACCAGTAAGTCGAGATGTAGGCGATGGGGGTCGGGCTCGACGCGACCGCCGGCAGGTTGGGGATGCCGATCGCGAAGCAGATCAGCGTGATCATGCCAATCACGCCGGAGATGGCGACCGCGCCGATGATGGCCCGGGCCACGTTGCGCTGGACGTTCACGGCCTCCTCCCCGAGGTCGGCGGACGCCTCGAACCCGCCGATGGTGAACGCGCCCATCAGCAGGGCGAGGCTCGCCGCGTACCAGGGGGTCTGGCCGTGCAGCGGCCCGTGGGTGAAGATGTAGCTCGCCCCGTGCGGGGCCGGCGACTTCACCAGGAACGCGATCAGGATGAGGATGCCGAGCACCAGCGTGCCCAGGATCTCGGTGACTACGGAGATGTTGTTGATCCGCGCGGTCAGCTTGACCCCGATGACGTTGATCAGGCCGGCCAGGAGCAGGACGATGACGGACACGAAGATCATGAGTGACTTGTTGCTGACGTTCAGCCCGAGGATCGTGCCGATGGTGGGCGACAGAAGCAGCAGCGTCTCGCCCCCGCTGGCCAGCGTGAACGCGCAGAGCAGGTTCCAGCCGACGAACCAGCCGTAGCCCGGTCCGATCAGCCGGCCGCCCCACTGGTAGGAGTAGCCCGCCAGCGGGATCCGGGAGGCCAGCTCGGCCAGGACGAAGGCCAGGATCAGCGCGCCGATGGCCGCAACCGGCCAGAGCCAGATCGACGCCGCCCCGAACTCGGACGTGGCGAACGCGAAGTTCGTGAAGATGCCGGTCGTCACCGAGATGACGGAGAACGATATGGCGAACATGGAAAAGAGCCCCAGCGTCCGTCTCAGCTGCTGTTTGTATCCGAGCCTGGATAGCAGCTGCTCATCGGCTTGAATTTCTGCCTGTTCGTTAACGGCCATCGGTCTTACCCTTCATGACGTGCGCTGGCTAGCGTCTGGCTGAGAACCCCTTTTCATCCTCGTCATGGCAGCCCACATGTTCTGGGCATGAGGTCGGCGGATGAAAGGAGTTCTTCGGACGTCGTCGCGTTCCATCTCGTCGCGCGGGCGCTGGCATGGCCCGCTCAGTCCCTCCCGTCGCTTTCCCAGGTGCGGATCGTGGCTTCTGCTACTCGCTCGGGCGCCACGGGGAATCCGTTGCCCGGCCGGTCCGGGACGGCGATGCAGCCGTCCGGCCGGATGTCAAAGGTCGGCTCCACCAGGTCGCGGGCGTAGAACATCCGGGCCGGCGACATGTCGGAGTGCAGCGTGAACCCGGGCAGCGCGGCCAGGGCGAGGTTGAAGGCCCGGCCGATCCCGGTCTCGAGCATGCCGCCGCACCACACCGGGACCTGCTGCCCGGCGCACAGGTCGTGGACGGCGATGGCCGGCAGGATGCCGCCCAGCCGCGGCGGCTTGATGTTCACCACCCGGCCCGACCCCAGGGCGAGGGCGGTCCGCGTCTGGTTCACGCTCGACGCGCTCTCGTCGAGGCACAACGGGGTCTGCAGGCAGCCCTGCAGCTCGGCCAGGTCCAGCAGGGCGTCACCGGCCAGCGGCTGCTCGATCATGACCAGGCCGAGCTCGTCCAGCGCGGCCCACGGCGCGCCGGGCGCGGCGTAGCCGGGGGGATAGCCGCAGTTGGCGTCCACGGACAGCGGCAGGCCGGGATAGGCCTCGCGCACCTCCCGGGCGGGCGCGACGTCCCACCCCGGCGCGATCTTGAGCTTGATCCGGCCGAAGCCCTCCCGGACGCGGGCACCGACCTCGTCCAGCAGCGCCTCGGGCGTGTCGCAGATCGGGAATGACTCCCCGACGGGAACCGCGTCCCTGACCCCGCCCCACAGCCGGGCGAGCGGTATGCCGAGCCGGGCCGAGGCGACGGCCCAGACCGCGGTCTCGACGGCGTTCTTGGCGTACTGCTGGCCGATCAGCGGCGCCCAGGTCCCGGCCACGTCGGCGGGCCCGCGCAGCGGCCGCCCGATGAGCGGCGGCAGCAGCAGGTCGGTCAGGGCCGACCAGGTGCTCTCCGCGGTGTCGGCGCCGTACAGCGGGCGCTCGGCGATGGGCGCCTCCCCCCACCCGGTGAGCCCGTCGGCGTCCTCCAGCCGGACGACGATGAGCCGCTTGCGCCCGGCCGACCGGCCGTAGGCCGACCGGAACGTGCGGACCAGCGGCAGCGACAGCATGAACACGCTGGCCCGGGCCAGCCGGACCGGCGCCTGCACCCCGGCCGCGCGGCCCAGCCGGCCCGCGGCGGGCGACCCGGTGCTGGGCGGCCCGGTGCTGGACGACGCGGTGACCGGCACGGCTGCTCCTAGAGCATCTCTCGGTACTCGCTGATCTCCCAGTCGCTGACGTGGCTCAGGTACCGCTGCCAGTCGGCGCGCAGGACATCGGCGAACGTGGTGGTGAACAGGGGCCCGAGCGCCTCGGTCAGCTCGGCGTCGGCGGCCAGCGCGGCCAGGGCCTCGGGCGGGCTGGCCGGCAGCCGCGGGAAGCGGATGACGTCGAAGAGGTTCTCGGCGGCCGGGTCGGGCGCGGGCAGGCGGCGCCGGATGCCGTCCAGCCCGGCCGCGACCATGACCGCGGCGAGCAGGTACGGGTTGGCGTCCGAGCTGCCGAGCCGGTTCTCGATCCTGGTGCCGTCCCCGTCGGGCAGCGCCCGCACCAGCGCGGTGCGGTTCTCGATGCCCCAGGCCACCTGGATCGGCGCCCAGGTGCCCTTCTGGTACCGCTTGTAGGCGGTGATGGTCGGACTGGCCAGCGCCGTCATGGCCGGGGCGTGCGCCAGCTGGCCGGCCACGTAGTGCCGGGCCGCCTCGGACAGCCCGTCGGGGTCGCCGGCGTCGGCCAGGACGTTCCCGCCCGCCGCGTCCAGCAGCGACTGGTGCAGGTGGTAGCCGCTCGGCGGGGTGATGTCCAGGCTGGTCGGGCGGGTCATGAACGTGGCCTGCAGGCCCAGGGAGCGCGCGACCTCCTTGATGGCGATCTTCAGGGCCACCACCCGGTCGATGGCCAGCAGGCCCGCGCAGGGCTCCAGGTTCACCTCGAACTGGCCCGCGCCGTGCTCGCTGAAGATCTCGTACAGCTCCAGTCCCATCAGCCCGGCCGCGCGGTCCAGCTGGTCCACGAACTCCTGCGCCACCCCGAGCGCGTGGATGGAGAACCACGACTGCGGCCCGTAGGCAGGCTGGTAGCCCGACCCATCCGGGCCGGGCCGGAAGACGTAGAACTCCAGCTCGTTCCCGAACACCGGGCGCAGGCTCAGCGCCTCCGCGTCGGCCAGCACCCGGCGCAGCACGGCCCGGGGCGTGGCCACGATCGCGCCGGCCTCGTCATGGAGATCGGTGATGACGTGCGCGGTGCCCGGCGTCCACGGCAGCGGCGTGAACGTCAGCGGGTCGAGGCGCAGGACCCCGTTGCGGTACCCGATGTCGGTGCTGTAGGCGTGCTCGCCGGGCGCGTGCCGCTGCCAGAGGTTCGAGGCGAACAACGGGATCGCGAACGGGTGGCCGTCCGCCAGCGCGCGCTCCATCCGCTCGGCGGCGACGAGCTTGCCGCGGGCCACCCCGTACAGGTCGGTCAGGACCAGCCGCACGTTGCCGATGTCCTCGGCCTGGATCCGCTTGAGGACGTCGGCGGCCTGCTGCGAGGTCACAGCAGGACGCTCTCGTCCACGACCGCCCGGCGGTCAGCCCCCGGGAAGATCAGGGTGAACAGCGAGTCGTCGGGGGAGTGCAGCTCGGTCGCGGCGATCTGCGCCTCGCCCAGCCGGAAGGTCCAGAACCGGTTCGTCTCGTGCTGGCTGAACAGGGCGATGGCGCCCTGGGCGTCGAGCGTGGCCAGGTTCGCGTTCCCGCCCAGCTTGGCGTGCACGATGGCCAGGGCGTCGCAGACCGGGATCCCCTCGCCGGCCATGTCCTGCAGCATGCAGAAGCCGATCTGGCTGTCCGCGCCGCCGGTCAGCCGCCCGGCATAGACCGGCCGGAAGGCCTCGCGCTCGGCGAACAGCCCGTTATGGCAAAAAGCGAGGTCATTTTGCTCCGTAACGAACGGTTGCGTGTCGGCCAGCTGAATGGTGGACAGCAGGGTGGGCCGCCGGAAATGGACCAGGAACCGGGTCGACTCCACCGCGCCCAGCTCGCCGTCCACGGCCTGGTCGGCCGCCATCTGCCCGGTGTCGATGTGCACCCGGACCCGGCCGCCCGCCTCGCCGCCGGATTTCTCGTCCAGCCAGGCCACGCCCCAGCCGAACCGGCCGGAGCCGTAGTGTTCCATCGCCCTGGCCCACGGCGCCACGGCCGAGAACGGCCGCGGCTCGGGCCACTTCACCGCCAGGACCTCACACATGGGACCCCTTCTCAGCGATCGCTGACATAGACGTTCTTCACCTCGGTGAATTCGTAGAGCCCCTCGAGGCCCTGCTCCTTGCCGAGGCCGCTTTGCCCGTATCCGCCGAACGGCGCCTGGATATACGAGCTGGAATCGGAGTTGATGCTGAGCAGCCCGGACCGGATCTCGCGGGCGACGCGGATCGCCCGGCCGATGTCGCGGGTCCACAGCGACCCGCTCAGGCCGTACCTGGTCCCGTTGGCCAGCGCGATGGCCTCGTCCTCATCGTCGAACGGCAGGACCGTGGCCACCGGGCCGAACACCTCGGTCGTGGCCACCTCGCTGCCGGGATCGGCCCCGGTCAGCACCGTGGGCGCGACCGCGTTGCCGGCCTCCAGGCCCGGCCGGCGCACCACGCCGCCGCCGCAGACCAGTTCCGCCCCCTCGGCCACCGCCCGGTCGATGAAGCCGAGCACCCGGTCCCGCTGGCCCGCCGAGATCAGGCTGCCGAGCCGGGTCTGCGGGTCGAGCGGATCACCCTGGCGGACCTGCCCGGCCAGGGCGGCCAGGGCCTCGACGAACGGCCCGAACACCGGCCGCTCGACGATCATCCGGCTGCGCGCGCAGCAGTCCTGCCCGGAGTTGGCGAACACGGCCGCGATGGCCGACTCGGCGACCTGGCCGATGTCGCTGTCGGCGAAGACGACGTCGGGGGACTTGCCGCCGAGCTCCAGGCTGACCCGCTTGATCCCGGCGGCGGCGCGGCGCAGGATATCCGCGCCGGTGTCTGTGCTGCCGGTGAAGCTGATCTTCGCCACGTCCGGGTGCTCGACCAGCTGCTGGCCCAGCTCGCGGCCGGCCCCGGTCAGGACGCTGAAGGCGCCGGGCGGGACGCCGGCCGCGCGGCAGCTGGCCTCCAGCTCGAGCGCGGTCAGCGGGGTGGGCGGCGCGGGCTTGAGCACCACGCTGTTCCCGGCGGCCAGCGCCGGGGCCGCCTTCTTGGCCGCGATCGCGATCGGCCCGTTCCAGGGCACGATCAGCGCGCACACCCCGATCGGCTCGCGCAGCGTGAAGTCCAGCCCGGTGTTGGCGACCGGGATCGTCCGCCCGGTCATGTGGTTGACGGCCGCCCCGTAGAAGCGGAAGTAACGGGCCGCGGCGCGCACCTCGGCCAGGCAGTCGGTGACCGGCTTGCCCGAGCACAGCGACTCCAGCCGGGCCAGCTCCGCCTCCCGGGCCTCGATCCGCTCGGCCGCCGCCCGGAGCACCTCGCCGCGCTGCGGGGCCGGCGTGCGCCGCCAGGTCCCCTCGGCGAAGGCCGCCTGGGCCGCGGCCACGGCCCGCGCCACGTCGTCGCGGCCCGCGTCGGCAACGTGTGCGACCAGCGCGCCGGTGGCCGGGTTGCGGACCGGGTAGGTGCGGCCGCCCGCGGCGGCCACGTCCGCGCCGCCGATGCGCAGCCCGGCCCGGCGGACCTCATCCAGCTCGGGCGTGGCGCTCATACCGCGGTGTACCCGCCGTCGACCACGAAGAACTGGCCGGTGATCCAGCTGGAGTCATCGCAGGCCAGGAACAGGGCCATCTTGGCGACGTCCTCGGGCTGGCCCCAGCGCCCCAGCGGCACGTGGCTCTCCACGGCCTTCTCGTACTCCGGGGTGAACGGGCCCGCCAGCGGCGTCTTGATGGCGCCGGGGATGATGCAGTTGCAGCGGATCTGGTACGGGGCGTGCTCCACCGCCAGCGTCCGGGTGATGGCCAGCACGCCGCCCTTGGCCGCGGTGTACGCGTCCGACATCCCGCCGCGGCCGGTTCGCACCGCCGCGATGCTGGAGGTGTTGAGGATCGATCCGCCGCCGACCTTCCGCATCTCCGGGATCGCGTACCGGCAGCCGAGGTAGATCCCCTTGAGGTTCACGTTCAGCGTCCGGTCCCAGATGTTCTCCTCCAGGAGCGGCGACGGGGCGTCGGTGACGCCGGGCCGGTAGTTGCCCTGCGCCGAGAACCACAGGCCGGCGTTGTTGTAGAGGACGTCGACCCGGCCGAACCGGCCGGTGGCCAGGCCGATGGCCGCCTCGACCTGGGCCGCGTCGGAGACGTCGCACAGCGCGAACGCCGCCTGCGCGCCGGCCAGCGTCAGCTCGGCGGTGACCTGCTCTCCGGTCTCGCCGTTGACGTCCGCCACCACGACCGCGGCGCCCTCGCTGGCGAACAGGCGCGCCGCCGCGGCGCCCTGGCCGCTGCCCGCGCCGGTGATGACGGCGACCCGGCCGTCGAGCTTGCCCATGATCCCGCCTTCCCCCGGATTCTGTGCCCTGGAGGTACTACGGGGACGCAACCGGGCTGATGCGAGACTTTATACCACGCGCTTGAGATAAAAAACACTCGTTTGTCTGCGCGTTTTTCGGCGGCCGGGTCAGTTCTGCGGAGCCGGGACCGGGGTGCTGAGCGAGGGCTGCGGCTGCGCCGGGGCGCTGAGCGACGGCTGCGGGCTAGCGGGCGTGCTCAGCCGGTCCAGGATCGCGTTGAGGGTCTGGCACTGCCGCTGCGGCGTGGCCCGGGACGGGTACAGGACCGCCTCCAGGGACAGGCCCTCGACCAGGATGATGAGCTCGTGGGTGATGTCGCTGGGGTCGGACCCGGGCCAGATCTGGCCGAGCTTCTGGGCCTCGCACACGCGGTAGTGCAGGGCGTCCCAGAACCGCTCGAACTCCTCGTGCTGGAGCTCGCGCAGGCCGCTGTTGCCCAGGGCCAGCGACTGGAAGTTGGTCTCGATCTGCGCCTCGAGCAGCCGCTGCTCGTCCAGGGGCAGGGCCTCCAGCATCACGACCCGGATGGCGTCGATGCCCAGCAGCCCCTGGGTGCGCTCGTGGATCCGGGCGTAGACCTGCTGGTGCGACAGCCGCAGCGCGGCGGCCAGCAGCTCCTCCTTGTCCGCGAAGTAGTGCGCCAGCACGCCGGTGGACACCCCGGCCTCGCGGGCGATCTCGCGGGTCGTGACGCCGATGATCCCGGTCCGGGCCATGACCCGCCAGGTCGCCGCCACCAGTTCCTGCCGGCGAAGCTCGTGATCGACAATCTTGGGCACTGGGCGCTCCGGTTGTGCTGGGCGGGGGGCCGTTAGGTCAGGTTGCCGGGCTACCGGCGGGCGGTCGCGGGCCAGATGTTCCCTGGCTGGCGCGGCCTTGTTAGGCTGACCGGGGTTCTAGTTTGAACATCCGTTATTAAATAACTGCGTTTTGCTAGACACGATCGTACGTCGCGGGGAAAGGAGACTCCCGCCATGACCGAGGTCATCAGCCAGCGCCGGACCCGGACGATGGACACCGCCCTGCGCGAGCGGGCCCGGGCCGTCATCCCCGGCGGCATGTACGGGCACCTGTCCGTCAACACGCTGCCCGCCGAGTACCCGCAGTTCTACCAGCGCGCCGAAGGCGCGCACGTGTGGGACGTGGACGGCAACGAGTACGTCGACTTCATGTGCAGCTTCGGGCCCATCCTGCTCGGGCACCAGCACCCGAAGGTGGAGCAGGCGGCCGCCGCCCAGCGAGCCCTGGGCAATACCATGTCCGGGCCGGGAGCGGTCATGGTCGAGCTGGCCGAGCTGCTCACCGGCCGCGTCGCGCACGCGGACTGGGCGATCTTCGCGAAGAACGGGACCGACGCCACCACGGTCAGCCTGATGGTGGCCCGCGCCGCGACCGGGCGGCCCACGGTCCTCGCGGCGGACGGCGCCTACCACGGCGCCGTGCCGTGGTTCAGCCACCGGCGCGACGGCGTCACGCCGCAGGACCACGCCAACTTCCGCTACTACCGGTACAACGACATCGAGAGCGTGCGGCGGGCCGTCGAGGAGGGTGGCGGCGATGACGTGGCCGCGATCATCGTGTCACCGTTCCGGCACGACGCCGGGTTCGACCAGGAGATGGTGCGCCCCGAGTTCGCCCGCCAGCTCCGGGAGCTGTGCGACCGGATCGGCGCGGCCCTGGTCATCGACGAGGTCCGGGCGGGCTTCCGGCTGCACGACGGCGGCAGCTGGGAGCCGATCGGGGTCGCGCCGGACCTGAGCGCGTGGAGCAAGGCCATCGCCAACGGCTACCCGCTGGCCGCGGTCCTGGGCTCGGCCCCGTACGCCGAGGCGGCGGCCCGGATCTTCGTCACGGGCTCGTTCTGGTTCCAGTCGGTGCCCATGGCGGCCGCGGTGGCCACGATCACGGCCGTCCGCGAGGAGGGCGCCGTCCCGGCCATGACCCGGACCGGCACCCTGCTGCGCGAGGGCCTCGACCGCGAGGCCGCGGAGGCCGGGGTCCGGATCAGCCAGACCGGGCCGGTGCAGATACCGAACCTGTCCTTCCCCGGCGATGAGAACCACGCCCGGGCCTTCGCGTTCTGCGCCGCCGCCGCGGACCACGGGGTCATCTTCCACCCCCGGCACAACTGGTTCATCTCCGCGGCCCACACCGAGTCCGACGTCGAGCGCGCGCTGGCCGCGGCCCGCGCGGGCTTCCGCGCGGTGCGCGAGCGGTTCGGCCAGGACTGACCGGCGGCAGCGCCCGTTAGATCACCCGGGCCGCGATCTCGTTCGCGGTCGCTCATCGCCGCCGGAGACCAGGGAATGGCCACGTTGACGGCCGCGACGACCTCGCCGGAGCGCGCCCGGCCGGCGCGGCGATCGACCGCGGCGGGCGCGGCGCATTATGCCCTGGTCAGGCGGTAGCGCCGGCGGCCGTCGACCTCCCATTCGGTGACCTCGCGGCCGTCCCAGGCGAAGAGCCGGTCGTACAGGTTGACGGCCGGATCGACGTGGGCGGGGATGAGCAGCACCTTGTCGCCGACGGCGAGGCCGTCCTCCCCGGGGGCCAGCCGCACCTGGGCGTGCTCGTCGGACAGGGCCGTTACCCGGGCGCCTGCGGCCTGGATGGCCGGCATGCCGTACTCGACCGTGAGTTCCTTCAGGCCGGCGTTGAGCACGGCGCGCGAGTCGCGGCGGCTGATCACGGTGGCCGCGCAGTACAACGCCGGCTCGAACGGCAGGTCGAGGGTGGCGTAACGACCGTCCATCAGCACGTACGAGCCGGCCTGGATCTCGGTCAGGGCGCCCGCCTGGGCGGCGAGGTCGTAGGTGCCGGTGCCGCCGCCCGAGACGATCTCGCAGCCGAATCCGGCCGCGGCCAGCCTGGCCCGCTCCTGCTGGACCTGGTAAGCGGCCTGGCCGACGAGGGTGGCGCGCACCGCCCGGCTGTCCCGGTGCACCGCGTGGCCCTCGTAGGCCTGCAGGCCGCGGAAGCTGAGCCGGTCGTGCCGGGCGACCTGCTGGGCGAGCGGGACCAGGCTGGCGTCGCCGAGCGGCAGCCCGCACCGCCCGGCGCCGACGTCCAGCTCGATCAGCACCCCCAGCGGCACGCGGTGCCGGCTGGCCACCGCCGCCAGCAGGCCGACCTGGGCTTCGTCGTCGACGGCCACGCTCAGGCGGGCGATGGCGGCCGCCTCGGCGAGCTCGTCGAGCGCCGCCGCGTCGACCACCTGATTCGCGATCAGGATGTCGGGAAACCCGGCGCGGGCCAGGACCAGGGCCTCCCACGAGGTCTGGCACGCGACGCCGGAGCAGCTCCCGGCGGCGAGCTGCTGCCGCATCAGCGTCGTGCACTTGTGCGCCTTGAAATGCGGCCGCAGGGCGGCCCGCTGGCCGGCGAAGAAGGCCGCGCACCGCTGGATGTTGCGGCCCGCGGCGGCCGAGTCCACCACCAGGCAGGGGGTCGGGAGGCGGTCCAGCACCGACGGCGGGACGCCGGTCACCCCGACGCCAGCCTCCGGTCGGGCGCCAGCCGCCGGCCGGCCCCGGCTACCGCGGTCCGCGGCTGGAGGGGGAGCAGGCTCACGGCGAGATCGACCGCCGCGGCCACGTCGTCATCCGGCGGGTACAGCAGGTTGCGCCCGGCCACCAGGCCGTGCACGTTCGGCAGGCGCAGGGCCGCCTGCCAGCGGCCGAATACCTCATCGGGGCGCTGGCGGGTGTTCCCGCCGAGGAGCAGCGCGGGCAGCGTGAACGACTCGGCCACCCGCTCCATCTCCTCGACCACCGGGATCTTCAGCCAGCTGTACGCGGACGTGGCGCCCAGGCCGGAGGCGATCGCGATCGAGCGGATCACGCTGTCCGGGGACAGGTCATTGACCCGCTGGCCGTCGGTTCGGCTCACCATGAACGGCTCGATGAGGGCGGTCACGCGGTGCCGGGCGAGATCGGTGACGGCGGCGGCGCACGCCTCCAGCGCGGCCGAGGTGGCCGGATCGCCCGGGTCGATCCGCAGCAGCATCTTCCCGCCGTCGAGGTTCCCGGCGGCCACGGCGGCGGCGCTGTAGGCGGTAAACCGGTCGTCGATCTCGAAGACCGACCCGGGCAGCCCCGACCGGTTCATCGAGCCGATGGCCAGCCGGCCGTCCAGGGCGCCGAGCAGCAGCAGGTCCTCGATGACGTCCGGGGTACCGAGGACGCCGTCGACTCCCGGGCGGCCCAGCGCGACCAGGATCCGGTCGAGCAGGTCGTACCGGCTGGCCATGGCCATCGGCCGGTCGCCGGCCCCGAGCGAGCCGCGCGCCGGATGGTCGGCGGCGATGATCACGAGCTTCCCGGACGGGCCGAGCCAGGGGCGCCGCCTGCGCCGTGCGGCGGCCGCCGCCACGGCCGCCGGATCGCGCGTCCGTGCCGCATTGATGGTGCGACGCTGCTCGTCCCGCACGTGGTGCCTCCGCATCGCCGGATGGGGGGCGCACCGGGCGTCAGCCGACGCCCGGCCTAAGCGATGTCTACCCTTGTCACATACACCAGTCAAGAACTTGTTCTAACAAGAGGCGCTTGATACCGGGCTGAACTGGGGTTTTACTATCCCTGATGGGTCGACGACTCAAGTGGGTCACAAAATGTCGGTAGGTATTGACATACTCCCTCGAGTCGGGGCACGGTAGCGGCACGTGCGCAGCTTGGCCAGGCCAAGTGAGGTGATCTGGTGGCCGCTGTTGGGTTCGCAGCGCGGCGGGGCGGGCAGCGATGACCATCGACAACCGGGTTGAGCTCGGCGCAGGCCAGCCGGCCGGCGCCAGGCCGCCGGCCTGCGGGTGACCGCGCTGCGGCGGCTGCGCCGGGATCCGGCCTCGGTCTTCGCGGCCTGCCTGCTGGTGCTGCTCGTGCTCGCGGCCCTGATCGGGGCCCCGCTCGCGGCCCACCTCACCGGGCACTCGCCGATCCAGCAGTACCCGAACGCGCTGTACCCGGACGGCGAGCCGATCGGCATCATGTCGCGCACCCTCAACGCCGCGGGCACGGCGCAGGACCCGCACGGCAGCCTGTTCATCCTCGGCGCCGACCAGCTCGGCCGGGACCAGTTCGTCCGGGTGCTGTACGGAGCGCGGATCTCGCTGCTCGTGGCCACCTCGGCGACGGCGCTGGCGCTGGTGATCGGCGTATCGCTGGGGCTGCTGGCCGGCTACCTGGGCGGCTGGGTGGACGCGATCGTCAGCCGGATGACCGAGACCGCGATGGCGTTCCCGAACGTGCTGCTCGGGGTCGGGCTGGCCGTGGTCATCGGGCCCGGGCTGCTCAACGTGGTGGTCATCATCGCGCTGTTCACCTGGTACTACCCCGCCAGGATCGTACGGAGCGCCACGGTCTCCACCACGAAGATGACCTTCGTCGCCGCGGCGAGGGCGCTGGGCGCCCGGCCCCGGCGGCTGCTCACGGTGCACCTGCTGCCGCAGGTGTGGGGGCCGCTGCTGGTCTACGCCACGTCGATCATCGCCGCCAACATCATCTTCGAGGCGGGCCTGTCCTACCTCGGCGTGGGCGTGCCGCCGCCGACGCCGAGCTGGGGCGGGATGCTGTCGGACGCGGTCACGTCCGGCATGTACCAGACCGACATCGCCCTGGCGCTGGTGCCCGGGCTGGCGCTGGTCATGACGATGCTCGCGTTCAACCTGCTCGGCGACGGCATCAGGGACGCGCTCGACCCGAGGAGGGGCCGGTGAGCCGGCTCGCCGGAACCAGGATCCTGGGCGCGCTGGTCCAGATCCTCGTGGTCACCCTGCTGGCCTGGCTGCTGTTCTACGTGATCTCCCGGTTCACCGGGGCGTCGCCCGCCCAGCGGATCGCCGGGAAGACCGCCACGCCGCAGCAGATCGCGCTGGTCGCCAAGAACCTCGGCCTCGACCAGCCCTACTGGAAGCAGTACCTCATCTTCCTCGGGAACCTGCTGCACGGGAACCTCGGATTCTCCTACGTCCAGCAGCGGCCGGTGTCGCAGATCATCTGGCCGGCCATGCGGGCCACGGCCTCCCTGGTGCTGGGCGCGGCGGTGATCTGGCTCGCCATCGCCATACCGGTCGGGGCGTACGGCGGCCTGCGGCCGCGGTCGTTCGGCGACGTGGCCGGCCGGACCCTCGCGATCCTGGGCATGTCCATACCGGTGTTCTGGCTCGCCCCGGTGATCGCGTACCTGCTCGGCTACCAGCCGACCCAGGGCAAGCTGTTCGGCCTGCCGGTCCTGCCGGTCGGCACCAAGCTGTTCCCGATCGGGGGCTACGTCGACTTCGGCACCAACCCGGTGCAGTGGGCGTACCACCTGATCCTGCCGTGCATCACGCTCGCCATCGGGTTCGCGGCCGTCTACATCCGGTTCATCCGCACGCTGACCGCAGAGCAGCTGGGGGAGGACTACACCAGGACCGCCCGGGCCAAGGGCGCCTCCACCCAGCGGGTCCTGGTCCGCCACGTCGGCCGGAACGTGACGCCGTCGGTCACCGTGCTGCTCGGCGCCGACGTCGCCACCGCGCTCACCGGCGTGTTCTTCGTCGAGACGGTGTTCGCCATCCCGGGGATCGGCTACACCGGCCTGAGCGCGATCGAGAACCTGGACTACCCGGTGATCACCGCCGTGATCATCGTCGCGGCCGTGATCGCCGTGATCGCGAACACGGTCGTCGACATCGCGCACATGGGGCTTGACCCGAGGATCCGTCATGTCCCCGACGCCTAACCCGGCCCGCGCCCCGGCGCGGGCCGCGACCCACATCCCCTAGCCGCGGAACAACTCAGCAACGATCGGAGAAGGTAATGGTGCACTCAACTCCTCACCAGCGCCGGGTGAGAGCAGCGGTGGGCGCCGCGGCCCTGGCGGCCGTGGCGGCCCTGCTGGCGGCGTGTTCCTCCGGCAGTACCGGCAGCTCGGCACCCTCGGGGAGCGCAACGGCGGGCGCGCCCAAGCCGGGCGTCGCGAGCGGCACCCTGACCGCGGCGATGTCCTCGGGCGCCATCGACACGATGGACCCCAACCGCTGGTACTTCGCGGTGACCTGGGGCCTGGCCAACGCGATGTGCACCACCCTGGTGCGGTACGCCGACAAGTCCGACGCGGCGGGCACCCAGCTGACCGCCGGCACCGCGAGCATGCCCGTCATCAGCAGCAACGGCCTGACCTACACGTACACGCTCCGGCCCGGCGCCAAGTTCTCCGACGGCAAGCCGATCACCGGCCAGGACATCAAGTACACGTTCATGCGGCTGATGAACCCGGCGATCGACACCGGGACCGGCTACTACTTCACCAACGTCGTCGGCGCGCCCGCGTACCTGGCGGGCAAGTCGACCACCCTCCCGGGCATCGTCGCGACCACCAACACCGTGACCTTCCACCTGACCGCGCCGGACGGCGCGTTCCTGTACAAGACCGCGCTGCCCACCACCTGCCCGGTCCCGTCCGGGACGACCATGAAGCCGCAGGAGAGCGGCACGCTGGAGATGAACTACGCCAGCGGCCCGTACAAGCTGCAGTCGTACGAGCCGAGCCGGCAGATCGTGATGGTCTTCAACAAGAACTACGACCAGGCGCTCGGCGTGCGCGGTCATGTCGCGAAGTACGTGTTCAACATCGGCGTGGAGGCCAGCCAGGCGGCGCTGGAGATCCAGGCCGGCCAGCTGGACTTCCAGACCTCGAACCTGGCCACGGCCGACATCATCCGGATATCGCACGACGCCTCCCTGGCCAGCCAGGTGCACCAGTCACCGCGCCCGGAGACCACCTACCTGTTCCTGAACAACGAGGTGGCGCCGTTCAACAACATTGACGTCCGCAAGGCGGTCAACTACGCGATCAACCGGACGGCCATCGAAGAGCAGTGGGGCGGGCCGCTGGTCGGGTCGGTCTCCAGCCAGATCATGGTGCCCGGCGCGCTCGGGTACGCGCACTACTCCGCGTACCCGGACACCCCCAACCTGACGATGGCGAAGAAGCTGATGCAGGAGTCGGGCGTGAAGCTGCCGATCACCACCTCGCTGCGGACGCAGAACGACGCACCGGGCTTCATGAACATGGGCCAGGTGATCAAGGCCAACCTGGCGCAGATCGGGATCAACGTCACGGTCGTCGGGACGCCGAACAGCGTCAACAGCTCCTTCATCAGCAACCCCGCCAGCCACACCCCGATGGGCATCGAGCCGTGGTCGCTGGACTTCCCTGACGCGGAGGCGCTGATCAACACCGGCATGGACCCGGCGACGCCGAACGCGCCGCCGAACCTGACCCGGTTCGGCGACAAGACGTTCATCCCGCAGTTCGACGCCGCCGCGGCGGCCCTGGGCACGAAGCGGGCGCAGCTGTACCAGCAGCTCGACAAGAACCTGATGTACCAGGTGGCGCCCTACGCGCCGATTTTCAACGCGCGCTGGTTCGACTTCGTCTCCACCCGGGTCGGCGGCTACGTCTACAGCGTGGCCATGGACGCGATCAACTACAACACCCTGTATGTCAAGTAGCAGCGGCAGGTCAACCTGGTGACAGCAGCGCGCAGCACCGGGCCGCAGACGAGTGACCCCCGGTCCGGGAGCCGCCGCCCCGGCGGCTCCCGGGCCGGGGCTCGCGGCGCCGGAGCAGATACTCGCTCGGGCCCGGCGGAGGGCGGCATGGCGGAGGGGGAGCCGGGTCCGGCTGCCGTGCCCCTGCTGGAGGTTAGGGATCTGCGGGTCAGCATCCCGACCGAGGCCGGCCTGGTCGAGGCGGTCCGCGGCGTCAGCTTCTCCCTGGACGTCAGGGACACGCTGGGGGTGGTCGGCGAGTCGGGATCGGGTAAGACGATGCTCGCCCTCGCCGCCATGGGCCTGCTGCCGGACTCGGCGAGGGTCAGCGGGTCGATCCGGCTGGACGGGCAGGAGCTGCTGGGCGGCACCGCGGCGCAGTGGCAGTCGATCCGCGGCGCTCGCATCAGCATGGTGTTCCAGGACCCGCTGACCGCGCTGAACCCCATGGTCACCGCGGGGTGGCAGGTCGCCGAGTGCCTCCGGCTGCACCAGCGGGTGGGCCGGTCGGCGGCCTGGCGCCGGGCGGTGGAACTGCTCGGGGAGGTCGGCCTGCCGCAGCCCGCGCAGCTGGCCGGCCGGTACCCGCACGAGCTGTCGGGCGGCATGCGCCAGCGGGTGGTGATCGCGATGGCGATCGCGAACTCGCCGCAGCTGATCATCGCCGACGAGCCGACCACGGCCCTGGACGTGACCGTCCAGGCGCTGATCCTGGAGACTCTGCGCACGATCAGGGACCAGACCGGCGCCGCGCTGATCCTGATCAGTCATGACCTCGGCGTCATCGCCGAGGTCGCCGAGCACATGCTGGTCATGTACGCGGGCAAGGCGGTCGAGATCGGCACGGCTCGCGACGTGTTCGATGACCCGCGCGTGCCTTATACCTCCGGGCTGCTGGCGTCGCTGCCGCCGATGGACCGGCGCACCGAGCGGCTGGCGGCGATACCCGGCATCCCGCCGACCGGGATGGCATACGGCGCGGGCTGCGCGTTCGCCCCGCGCTGTCCGCTGGCCGCCGAGGCGTGCGCCGCCGACCCGCAGCTGCTCCCGGTGGCCGCCGGCCACCTGGCGGCGTGTCACTTCGCGCGCCAGGCCGCGCCGGGGCCCGGGGAGCCCGGGGCCGGCCTGATCAGGCGGGCCTGGCAGCCCGATGACGGGCAGACCCCGAACGGCCACGGCGTGCTGCGGGCCGTCCCCGCGGCCGTCCCGGAGCCGGACGGCGTGGTGCTCACCGTGCGTGACCTCACGAAGGAATTCCGGGTCCGCGGCCGGGGGCTCCGCTCCTACAACACGGTGCACGCGGTCAGCGGTATCAGCCTGGACCTGCGGCCCGGCCGGTGCCTGGGCCTGGTCGGCGAATCGGGCTGCGGCAAGTCCACCGTCGCCCGGCTGCTCATGCGGCTGGAGCCGCCGACCTCGGGCAGCATCAAGCTCCACGGCACCGAGCTCACCGGGCTGGGCGACGCCGCGCTGCGGCCGCTGCGGCGGGACCTGCAGATGGTCTTCCAGGACCCGTACTCCTCGCTCAACCCGAGGCTCTCGGTCGGGGAGATCGTGGGCGAGCCGCTCATCGTGCACAAGATCGCCGGCCGGGCGGCCCGGGTCCGCGAGCTGCTGGAGAACGTCGGCCTCGACCCGGACTCCGCCGTCCGCTTCCCCGGCGAGTTCTCCGGCGGGCAGCGGCAGCGCATCGGCATCGCCCGGGCGCTGGCGCTGCGGCCGCACGTGATGATCCTGGACGAGCCGGTCTCCGCGCTGGACGTCAGCATCCAGGCCAGCATCCTCAACCTGCTGCGCGATCTGCAGCGGGAACAGCACCTGGCCTACCTGTTCATCTCCCACGACCTGGCGGTGATCCGCCAGGTCGCCGACGAGATCGCGGTCATGCACCTCGGGCTCATAGTCGAGGAGGGGCCCGCCGAGGAGGTCTGCGAGCATCCGGCGCACCCGTACACGGCCGCCCTGCTGTCCGCGGTCCCGGTGCCGGATCCGGCGCAGGCGCACGCCCGGCCGCGGATCCTGCTGCGCGGCGAGCTGCCGAGCGCGATCAGCCCGCCCTCGGGCTGCCGCTTCCGTACCCGTTGCTGGAAAGCGACCGAACGCTGCGCCACGGAGGAGCCGCCGCTGCTCCAGATCGCCGGCCCGCACCGGGTGGCCTGCCACTACCCGGAAATACAGCCTGCTCCGAAAGGGGAACCGCGCTCTTGACTACTCCTCGCCCTGAAGGACGGGGATTCCAGCCCTCGCGAGCTGGGGTTCCTGTTTCACGGCCGACTGCACCGGAGGGGTCTCCAGGTGTCTGACATCAGCTCCGCAGGCATCGCCCGGGTTGCCCCGGGCTGCGGCAAGACCTGCCGCAAGGATGTTCTTCGCCGCGTTGAGGTCCCGGTCGTGGCGGGCGCGGCAGGACGGGCATCGCCACGCCCGGACCCGGACAGGAAGATCGGCGAGCAGGAAACCGCAGGCAGAGCACATCTTCGTGCTGGGGTACCAGCGGCCGATCACGACCAGGCGGCGGCCGGCTCGCTGGCACTTGTACTCCAGCTGGCGCCGGAACTCGCCCCACCCGCAGTCCGAAATGGCCCGGGCCAGGCACCGGTTGCGGACCATGTTCTTCACAACGAGGTCCTCGATCGCGATCAGGTCGTTGTCGCGGATCACCTGAGTGGTCGTGCGGTGCAGGAAGTCAGCCCTGGCGTTGCGGACCTTCCGGTGGGCCCGGGCAACCTTGGCCTTCGCCTTAGCCCGGTTGGCCGAGCCGCGCTGGCAGCGGGCCAGCCGCCGCTGATAGCGGGCGAGGTTGCAGGCCCGCCGCTCCAGATGCCGGGGGTTGGCGATCTTCTTGCCGTCCGACATCACGAGGAAGCTGGTCACGCCAAGGTCGATGCCAGCCGAACGGCCGGCCGCGGGCAGAGGCTCAGGCTCAGAAGCGTCGACCGCGAAGGTCACATACCAGCGCCCGTCGGGCTCTCGCGAGACGATCACCATGGTGGGATCGAGTACGCCGGTGTCGACCTCGGGCCACGACCACACGAAGGCCAGCGGGCCGGCCGCCTTGGCCAGCCGCAGCTCGCCATCGCGCATCGAAAACGCCGACCGGGTGTAGTGCGCGGACTGGCGGCCGTGCCGCGATTTGAACCGCGGGTAGCGTGCCCGCTTGCCGAAGAACGCCTGGAAAGCACCATGCTGATGACGCAGAGCCTGCTGCAGCGGGACGGAGGACACCTCGTTCAGCCACGCCAGCTCAGGGTCCTTCTTCATCACGGTCAGGGCCGCATCGGTCTCGGCATACGTAGTGCCCCGGTGTTCCTGCTGCCAGCGGCGCTGGCGCTCGGCGAGGGTCCGGTTCCACACAACCCGGACACAGCCGAACGTGCGAGCCAGCACCTGCTGCTGGGCTTCATCCGGATAGGCCCGGCACCGGTAGGCGGTCCTCACCACAGCAGGATGCCAGGCGCCGCCGACAAACCCCCGCCACGCTGCGCGCGGCACCGGATTCCCCCCTGGCCAGAAGGCCAGGGCTTCCTCCGGAGGTCCTCGTGACCTCCTGTTATGCCTGGCCCGTCACGGTAGCAGCGGGCGCCGGCCTGCGCTTGCACGTCTCGACCGAGCACGAGCGCTTCGGCGTCCGGCTGTTCCGGTACGGGGCCGTGGTCACGGAGGTGGCCAGTAACAGCGCGCCCCTGGCGGGCGTGAGCCTGCCGCTGGGCCGTCCGGACGAGGCCTGGGGCTGGCCGGCCTACCCGATCGAGCTCGGCGACGACCTCGCGGACGGCGTCTACCTGGCCGTGCCGGTGCCGCTCGGCGCGGATGGCCGGCCGGAGCCGGTCCAAGCCGGACCCGAGGTCGCGAACCGGAAGGATGCCTGCCTGTTCATCCTCCGGCGGCGCGCCACGCCCGGGCCGTCCGGGCGCATGATCTGGTACAAGCTGCCGACCGCGACGTACACCGCCTACAACCAGATCGGCGGCGCGAGCCTGTACGCGGCCGCGCTGTGGGCCAGGGACTGGACGGCGCAGGGGTACGTCGGCAGCCTGCAGCGGCCGGGCAACGCGGGCGTGGGCGGCAAGGTGATGGAGGGCGACGCGCCGGACGCGTACCTGCGGTCGTCGCGGCGGCAGGTGTTCGCGCACTGGGACGCCCCGTTCGTGAGCTGGCTGGAACGCCGCGGCTACCAGGTCAGCTACTGCACCGACTACGACCTGCACTACGACGAGGACCTGCTGGCCGCCGACGGGCTGCTGATCAGCGGCGGGCACGACGAGTACTGGTCGCAGGCCATGCGCGAGCGCGTGCTCAGCTTCGTCGACCGCGGCGGCAACGTCTGCTTCTTCACCGGCGACACCGCGTGCTTCGAGATCGAGTTCTCGCCCTCCGGCGACCGGCTGTTCTGCCCGAAGATGAACCGCGGGGGGCCGGAGGGCACCGGCCCGAACCGGCCGGGGGCGCTCTGGCCGGCCAACGATCCGGAGGACTGGCTGACGATGTCCAGCCCGGCGTGGGGCGGCGGCTGGTGGGACGGCCGCCGGAACGTCACCGGCTACCGGGCGGTCGTGGGCACGCACTGGGCCTTCGACGGCGCCGAGTTCCCGCCCGGCGGGATCACCGGCGGCGAGGCCACGCCGGTCATCGGGTACGAGACCGACGGGGTCCGGCTGGAGCGGCGGTCGGACCCGCCCCGGCTCGGCGAGTACCGCAAGGGGCTCGGCGCGGGGCGGGTCCTGCTCGCGCTGGCCAGCCTGCCGGCCGGCTGGGTGGCGGGATACGACGAGGCGAACGCGGCCATGCTGCTGCGCACCGCGCCGTCCGGGGGCATGGTGTTCTCGGTCGGCACCACGGACTGGCCGCTGGCGCTGGAGACCGACCCGAACATCGGCCAGATCACCGCCAACGTCGTGAGCCGGCTCGCGCACCGCGCGCTGCGGATCCACGGCCCGGTCTGCCCCGAAGCCGAGTACGTGGGCGAGGGCGACATGATCGGCCCCGGCCGGGACGTGACCTGGTACCTCGACGGTGACCAGGTCGCCGGGCAGGAGCTGACGGCGATCGAATGGCAGGCCCGCGGCGGGCAGCCGGCCCGCGGCGAGGGCCGCCAGCTGGTCACCCGCTCGGGCGAGGACGAGCAGTGGCTCACGCTGACCGCGACCGCCCGCGACCGGCGGGGGCAGGCCTATTTCGGCAGCCGCACGGTCCGGGTCCTGCCGGCCGACGAGTACGTCCGGCGGCGCGTGGTCCGGACCCTGAACGCGATCGCATTCCCGGACGAGCAGGGCGGCGGGCTGGTCGACCAGCACGCCACCGAGGGCGAGCTGGCCGAGCGGGTCATCCCGGTGCGGCTGCGCTGGATCAGCGAGCACACCGAGGAGCTGCTGCGCCTGATCGCCGACCTGGACGCCCGGTGGAGCGCCAGCGGGCGGATGGCGGACGCCTCGTTGCGGCCCGATGAAAAATGACGAGGTCCGGCGGCCCGCCGCGAGGGGAGCGGCGCTGGGAAGACAATATGTCCATAGATATTGACAATTTCTTGTCAGGGCTTAACCATGGTGGCAGCCTGAGGACCGTATGGCTGCCGCCGAGGCACCGTTACGGCCCTGCGCTGATCCCTCGTCCTGGTGCGCCGAGAGCGGAGGTAGGCCAGTGGCAAGCAGTGAGGCAGTAAAGGGACCGGGCAGGGGAGCGGGCGTCGAGTCCACGCGCCTGTTCGTGCGGCAGACCTCCGGTCTGGTCCGTGAACTCGGGATCCCCGCCGCAACGGGCATCTCGCTGGCGTCGGTCGCCGTCGTCAACACGTTCATCAACTTCAACGCCGGGCTGACGGACTTCGCCAAGTCCGACATGTACCTGCCGCTGGTCGCCGCGGCGGTGATCTGGCTGGTCGCCATGTTCGCCTACCGCTACCTGCTCCGGGCGGTGCCCCGGCCGGCGGCGAGTACGTCTACCTGTCCCGGATCGTGTCGCCCGCGATCGGGGCCATGGCCGGGCTGGGGATAGCCGTCGTCTTCACCTACATCCTGTCCACCAACGCGCATTTCGCCGCGCAGTTCACCCCGTTCATGCTGACCGGTCTCGGCCTGGTCTTCCACAACACGGCCATCGCGAACGCCGGTAACCACCTGACCAGCAACTGGGCCATCGCGTGGCTGAGCGTCGTCGTGATGCTCATCGTCGCGGCGCTGTCGCTGTTCCGGGTCAAGATCGTGGCCCGGATCATCTTCTGGCTCATCGTCTTGCAGGTCGTGGCGTTCATCGTGCTCATCGGCATCCTGGCGGGCACCTCCCACGCCACCTTCGTAAGCGTCTTCGGCAGTTACAGCGGCCATCCGGCCGCCTACCAGTCGATGATCTCGGTCGCGCACGCGAACGGCGTCCTGTTCGGCACCTCGATCGCGTCGGCGATAGCGATCATCCCGTTCATGGTGCTCAACTACAACGGCGTGCTGTATTCCTACTACGTCGGCGGCGAGCTGCGCCTGCCCGGCCGCACCTACCTGTACGCCTCGACGATCAGCATCCTGCTGCTGGTCGTGCTCTGGGTCGGCGTCTGGGCGCTGCTGCGCGACCGGGCGGGCCTGACCTTCATGCAGGCGCAGGCCAACCTCGGCGTGGTCAACCCGACGGCGTACGGGAAGATCACCAGCCTGGGCTCGGTCTCCGGCGGGCTGGGCTACGGCATGATCCTGACCAGCAACCCGATCGCCAGGATCTTGTTCGCGACCGCGGTGCCGTTCGCCGAGATCGCGGTCAACCTGGCGTTCCTGACCGTCACCACCCGGGTGCTGTTCGCGCAGGCCTTCGACCGGCTGCTGCCGGTCGGCGTGGCCAAGGTCGGCGACCGCAACCACGCGCCGAACGTCGCCATCGGCATCGTGCTGATCATCGGCATCGCGTTCTGCTTCCTGACCAGCCTGGTCAACCTGGGCAGCATCGTGGCCCTGCAGAGCCTGTTCTTCGCGCTGATCCTGCTGGCCGGCGGCGTGGCCGCGCTGTTCCTGCCGCTGCGCCGGCCGGAGCTGATCGACACGCCGGGGGCGGAGGAGGGTGCGCGCAAGACGTTCCTGCGCAAGGTCGCCTGGGTCGGCGGCGCGACCACCGTGCTCGCGCTGTTCACCGTGTACCTGCTCGTGGCGCACTCCAGCGTCTACGGGAAGTTCAGCTGGGAGTCGATCCTCACGCTGGTGATCGTGCTGGGCGCCGGGCCGGTGATCTTCGCGGTCGCCCGTTCGGTCCGGCGGCAGCGGGACTCGCTCGACCTGAGCATGGCCATGCACGAGCTCCCGCCGGAGTAGCCCATGTTCGGATCCCGCCGCCAGCGCGGCAAGAAGACGCGCGCGCTGCGCATCTTCTTCGCCACCGACCTGCACGGCTCGGACGTCTGCTTCCGCAAGTTCCTGGCCGCGGCCAAGGTCTACCAGGCCGACGTCATCATCCTGGGCGGGGACTTCGCCGGGAAGGGGCTGGTCCCCGTGCTCGGCCAGGACGGGCAGCTGAGCGCGCGGGTCCACGGCGAGACCGTGACCGTGCCCGAGGCGGAGTGGGACCGGCTGGCCAGCGAGGTCAACCGGGCCGGCTTTTATCCCGTGCGGATGGACGCCGACGAGGTGGCCCGGCTGAACGACGATCCTGACGCGCTGGACCGGCTGTTCCGCCAGGAGATCTCGGCCCGCATGCAGGCCTGGTGCGACCTGGCCGCAGAGCGCCTCGACCCCGCGGTGCGATGCATCATCACGCCCGGCAACGACGACCCGGTGGACGCCGACGCGGTGCTGGCGGCGCACCCCCGGGTGGAGTGCCCGGAACTCGAGCTGTGTGACCTCGGGCCGGTCACGATGGCCAGCCTGGGCGTTGTCCCCACCACGCCGTGGAACACCGAACGGGAGTGCACCGAAGACGAGCTGGGCAAGCAGATCAGCGAGATGCTGGATCAGGTTCCGGAGGGGAGAAGCTGCATCCTCAACCTGCACTGCCCGCCCTACGCGTCCGGGCTCGACGACGCGCCCGAGCTTGACGCCACGCTCAAGCCCGTGATCCGCGGCGGCCGGCCGAGCATCGTGCCGGTCGGCAGCCACGCGGTCCGCGAGGCTATCGGGCGCTATCAGCCGGTGATGGGGCTGCACGGCCACATCCACGAGTCACGCGGGGCACAGAAGATCGGCCGGACGCTGTGCGTCAATCCGGGCAGTGACTACTCGTCGGGCGTGCTGCGCGGCGCGGTGCTGGACATCGCCGAGGACGGGACGTGCCTGGACTTCCTGCTCACCACCGGATAGGCGGCATGACCACCGGGCTGGACGTGCTGACCATGGGCCGGGTCGGCGTCGATGTCTACCCGCTTCAGGTCGGCACCCGGCTGGAGGACGTGACCTCGTTCGGGAAGTACCTCGGCGGCAGCGCCACCAACGTCGCGGTGGCCGCCGCCCGGCTCGGCCACCGCGCCGCGGTGATCACGCGGACCGGGGCGGACCCGTTCGGCCGGTTCGTCCACCGGGCGCTGCGGGGTTACGGGGTGGACGACCGCTACGTCACGGAGGTGCCCGGGCTGCCCACCCCGGTGACGTTCTGCGAGATCTTCCCGCCGGACGACTTCCCGATCTACTTCTACCGCTACCCGAAGGCGCCGGACCTGGAGATCCGGGCCGACGAGCTGGACTACGACGCGATCCGCCGGGCCCGGGTGTTCTGGGTCACCGCGACCGGGCTGTCCGCCGAGCCCAGCCGCTCGGCGACGCTGGCCGCGCTGGAAGCACGCGGCCGGGCCGGGGTGACCGTGCTCGACCTGGACTACCGGCCCTCGTTCTGGCCCTCGGTCCAGGACGCCCGGCGCGCGGTGGGCCCGGCCCTGGCCCAGGTCACCGTCGCGGTCGGCAACCTCGACGAGTGTCGAGATGGCGGTGGCGGAGCGCGACCCGCGGCGCGCCGCGGCCGAACTGCTCGCGCACGGCGTCGGCCTGGCCGTGGTCAAGCAGGGCCCGGACGGGGTGCTGGCCGTGGACGAGAAGGGCGAGACCGAGACGCCGCCGGTGCCGGTGCAGGTCGTAAACGGCATCGGGGCCGGCGACGCGTTCGGCGGGGCCCTGTGCCACGGCCTGCTGGCCGGGTGGGACACCGCCGCCGTCATGCGGTTCGCCAACGCGGCCGGCGCGATCGTGGCCTCCCGGCTCGCCTGCTCCGACGCCATGCCCGAGGCGGCCGAGGTCGAGGCCCTGCTGGCCCGGATGAGCGATGTTCGCTGACCGGCTGGCCGAGGTCATCCAGACCCGCGCGCTGCGGCCGGAAATGGTCGCGCAGGCGGCGGCGAAGCGGGCCAGGGCCCCCTCCGTCGTCGGGCCCAGCGGCCGGCTGGTGATCGTGGCCGCCGACCACCCGGCGCGGGGATCGCTGCGGGCGGGGCGCCAGATGCTCGCCATGGCCGACCGCGCCGAGCTGCTGGAGCGGATCTGCGTGGCCCTGGGCCGGCCCGGCGTCGGCGGCGTGCTCGGCACCGCGGACGTGCTCGAGGACCTGCTGCTGCTCGGCGCCCTGGAGGGGAAGGTGGTCATCGGCTCGATGAACCGCGGCGGCCTGGCCGAGACCGTCTTCGAGATCGACGACCGCTTCACCGGGTACGACGCCGCGGCGATCGCGCGGATGGGCTTCGACGGCGGCAAGATGCTGCTCCGGATCGACCCCGACGACCCGGCGACGGCGGCCGCCTTGGAGGCGTGTGCCCAGGCCGTGTCCGACCTGGCCGGGCGCAAGCTCATGGCCATGGTCGAGCCGTTCATCACCCGCCGCGTGGACGGCCGCGTCAGCAACGACCTGTCGCCGGAGGCGATGATCCGGGCCCTCACCATTGCCTCCGGGCTGGGCACGACGTCGGCCTACACCTGGCTCAAGGTTCCCGTCGTGGCGGACATGGAGCGGGTGATGTCCGCCTCCACCCTGCCCGCCGTCCTGCTGGGCGGCGAGGTGGCCGACGACCCGGAGCTGGCCTTCGCGGGCTGGCAGAAGGCCCTGCGGCTGCCCAACGTCATGGGCCTGATGGCCGGCCGGTCGCTGCTCTACCCGGCCGACGGGGACGTCGCCGCCGCCGTCGACACCGCGGTCGGCCTGCTGTGAGCGACGGCCGCCACCTGAGCGCCGCCGTGATGGCCGACGGGCCGTGGCGGGCTCGGGTCACCCCGGAGCGGGCCGGCTGGACGTACTCGGGCCTGCGCATCCTGGACCTGCCGCCCGGCGGGTCGCTGGCCTTCAGCACCGCCGCGGACGAGGTCGTGGTGCTCCCGCTGGCCGGATCCTGCGCGGTGGAGTGCGACGGGGAGCGCTTCGAGCTGGCCGGCCTGCCTGGCGTCTTCGCCGGCGCCAGCGACTTCGCCTACCTGCCGCGGGACGCCTCGGCCCGGGTGGCGAGCGAGGCCGGGGGGCGTTTCGCGCTCCCGGCGGCCCGGGCGGGCCGCCGCCTCGCGCCGCGCTACGGGCCGGCGTCCGGTGTCCCGGTCGAGCTGCGCGGCGCGGGCAGCTGCTCGCGGCGGGTCAACAACTTCTGCATGCCGGGCGTGTTCCCGGCCGACCGGCTGATCGCGTGCGAGGTGATCACCCCGGCGGGGAACTGGTCCTCCTACCCGCCGCACAAGCACGACGAGGAGCGACCGGGCGAGAGCGTGCTCGAGGAGATCTACTATTTCGAGATCGCGCCGGGCCCGGCGGCCCCGGGCTTCGGCTTCCAGCGCGTGTACGGCACCCCCGCCCGCCCGCTGGACCTGCTCGCCGAGGTCCGGGCCGGCGATATGGTCCTGATCCCGCACGGCTGGCACGGACCCTCGATGGCGGCCCCCGGGTACGACATGTACTACCTGAACGTGATGGCCGGGCCCGGTGCCGACCGGGCCTGGCTGGCCTGCGACGACCCGGCGCATACCTGGGTACGGGACACGTGGGCGGGCCAGCCGGCCGACCCGCGGCTCAGCGCCCCCGGAGGTGCCCAGTGAACGGCGATGACCCGGTACGGCTCACCGTGGCGCAGGCGCTCGTGCGGTTCCTGGCCGCGCAGCACTCCGAGCGCGACGGCGTCGAGCAGCCGCTGTTCGCCGGCTGCTTCGGCATCTTCGGTCACGGCAACCTGGCCGGCCTCGGCCAGGCGCTGCTCGAGGCCGAGCTGAAGACCCCCGGCGCGCTGCGCTACTACCAGGCCCGCAACGAGCAGGCCATGGTGCACATCGCGGCGGGCTTCGCGCGGATGCGCAACCGGCTGGCCACGTTCGCCTGCACCTCGTCGGTCGGGCCCGGCGCCACCAACATGATCACCGGTGCCGCGCTGGCCACCATCAACCGGCTGCCGGTGCTGCTGCTGCCCGGCGACGTGTTCGCGACCCGCCCGGCACCGCCGGTGCTGCAGGAACTCGAGTACCCGGGCGGCTACGACGTGTCGGTCAACGACGCCTTCCGGCCGGTGTCGGTGTTCTTCGACCGGATATGGCGCCCGGAGCAGCTCCCGTCCGCGCTGCTCGGGGCCATGCGGGCGCTGACCGACCCGGCCGCGACCGGGGCCGTGACGCTCGCGCTGCCCCAGGACGTGCAGACCGAGGCGCGCGACTGGCCGGACGCGATGTTCGCCCGGCGCGTCTGGCACGTCCCGCGGCCGGTACCGGAACCCGCCGCGCTCGCGCGCGCGGCGGGCGTCATCCGCTCGGCCGCGCGCCCCCTCATCGTGGCGGGCGGCGGAGTGATCTACTCGGGCGCCACCGCCGAGCTGGCGGCGTTCGCCGAGGCGGCCGGCATCCCGGTCACCGAAACCCAGGCCGGGAAGGGCTCGCTGCCCTACGACCACCCGCTGGCCCTGGGCGCGATCGGGAGCACCGGCACGACGGGGGCCAACCGGATGGCGGCCCAGGCCGACGTGGTGATCGGGATCGGCACCCGCTACAGCGACTTCACCACCGCCTCGCGGACCGCGTTCGCCGCCCCGCAGGTCCGGTTCGTCAACGTCAACGTGGCCGCCGCGGACGCGGCGAAGCTGGCCGGCACGGCCCTGGTCGCCGACGCGCGCGCGGCACTGACCGCGCTGGCCGGCGCCCTGGCCGGATGGTCGACCCCGCCCGCGTACGCGGAGGAGGCCCGGGCGCTGGCGCAGGAGTGGGACCAGGTCGTCGGCCGGGCCTACGCGCTCGGGCACCGGCCGCTGCCCGCCCAGTCGGAGGTCATCGGGGCCGTCAACGACGCCGCCGGGCCTGGCGGCGTGGTGGTGTGCGCCGCCGGTTCCATGCCCGGCGAGCTGCACCGGCTGTGGCGTACCCGGGACCCGAAGGGCTACCACGTCGAGTACGGCTACTCCTGCATGGGCTACGAGATCGCCGGCGGCCTGGGCGTGAAGCTGGCCGAGCCCGGCCGCGAGGTGTTCGTCATGGTGGGGGACGGGTCCTACCTGATGATGGCCCAGGAGCTGGTCACCGCGGTGCAAGAGGGCATCAAGATAACCGTCGTCCTGGTGGACAACCACGGCTTCGCCTCGATCGGCGGGCTCTCGGAGACCGTAGGCGTGGAGCGGTTCGGTACCCAGTACCGCTACCGGGACGCCCGGAGCGGCCGGCTGGACGGCGGCCACCTGCCGGTGGACCTGGCGGCCAACGCCGAGAGCCTGGGCGTGCGGGTGTTCCGCGCGCAGACGATCGCCGAGCTACGGGACGCACTGGGTCGGGCCAGGGAGGAGCCGGGCCCGGTCCTCGTGCACATCGAGACCGATCCGATGGTCCCGGCGCCCGCCAGCGAGGCCTGGTGGGACGTGCCGGTCGCCGAGGTCTCGGAACTGGACCCGACCCGGCGCGCGCGCGAGGATTACGAGGCCGCAAAGGAACGGCAGCGGACGTTCCTGCGGCCGCCGCCCTGACGCGGGCGTGTGCTCCCGGCCGGGGACGGGCGTGTGCTCCCGGCCCGGGACAGCCGCCCGGTCCGGGGCGCCGCTCAGGCCGGCCGGGCTGATTCCGCCCGGGGCAGGCTGGTGGTGAACGCGTAGCGGGAGGCCCGGTACAGGTGCTGCCCGAACTCGACCGGCCGGCCGGTGTCGTCGTAGGCGATGCGCTCCATGGTCAGCAGCGCCGCCCCGCGGGTCTCGCCGAGCGTGCGGGCCTCCGCCGCCGAGGCGTTCTTGGCGCACATCCGCTGGGTGGCCGAGCACATCCGGATCCCCGCGGCCCGCAGCAGCTCGTACAGGCCGTGCTGCTCCAGCATGTCGATGCTCAGGTGAACGAGCGCGGCGGGCAGGTAGTTGTGCATCAGCGCGATCGGCTCGCCGCCCGCCAGCCGGATCCGCTGCAGCGAGTTCACCAGCGCCCGCTCGGGCAGGTGCAGCGCCTCCGCGACCCGGTCACTGGCGTGAATGACCTCGTTGCGGAGGACCTGCGTGGCCGGGGCCTGGTCCGCCGCGGCGAGGTCGTCGTAGAGGCTGGTCAGCTCGACGTCCCGGTCGATGCTCTTGTTCGCGACCAGGGTGCCCGAGCCGCGCTTGCGGACCACCAGGCCCTTGTTGGACAGGTACATGAACGCGGCGCGCACCGTGGGACGCGACATGCCCAGCCGCTCGGCGAGCTGTACCTCGTTGTCCAGCCGGGAGCCGACCTTGAGCGCGCCCGACCTGATCGCCGCCTCGTAGTGCTGCGCCAGCTGGAAGTACAGCGGCACCGGGCTGGTCCGGTCGATGTTGATCACGCCCGGCGCGGGCATATCGAGATCCGGCGGCACGCTCGTCATCCAGCCCTCCGGCGGTATCGCAGGCTCCTGCCCGGTCGGCACCGCAGGCTCCGGCCCGCGCCCCTGGCGCGGCCCGGGTCCCGCGAGCTCCCCAGGCTTGTTTGTTTGGACATTTTATTCATCGCGGAGCAAGTCCAGTATAGATAGCCCTGGTCCGGCCAGTTCACGGCCGAGGTTCCGGGGACTCCCGCCGCGAGCCCGTCAACCACTACTTGTCACGACATTTTAACAGTATCTTGACAGGTCATAGGCGTCACAACCAGACTCAGCTAGGTGACGGGCCGTCGGGAGCTGCGCATCGGCGTGGTGCTGGAAGCCTTCACCGACTGGCCGCTGGCGGAGACCCTGGCCTGGCTGCGGCGCGCGGCGCCGCAGGTCACCCACGTCGAGGTCGGGGCCGGCGGGTACGCCCCGCACCCGCACTGCGACGTGGCCGCGCTGCTGGGCAGCGCGCAGGCCCGGACGGCGTGGCAGGACGGGATCGCCCGGCACGAGCTGGCCATCAGCGCGCTCAACGCCTGGGGCAACCCGCTGCACCCGGACGCCGAGCTGGCCCGGCGGCACGACCAGGACCTCCGCAACGCGATCCGGCTGGCCGCGGAACTCGGGGTGGACCGCGTCGTGGCCCTGGCGGGCTGCCCGGCCGGCGGGACCGGGGACCAGGTGCCCCACTTCGGCGCGGGCGGCTGGCTGCCGTACCTGGAGGGCGTCTACGAGCGCCAGTGGGAGCAGCAGATCGGGCCGTACTGGACGGGCCTGGCCGAGTTCGCCGCGGCGGTCCGCCCTGACCTGATGGTCTGCCTCGAACTGCACCCCGGCACGTGCGTGTTCAACGTCGAGACCTTCCGGCGCGTGGCCTCGCTCGGGCCCTCGATCGGCGCCAACCTCGACCCCAGCCATTTCTTCTGGATGGGCATGGACGCCCACCGGGTCGCCGCGGCGCTCGGCGCGCGGGTAGGGCACGTGCATGGCAAGGACACAGTCTTCCACGCCGACTCCCTGGCCCTCAACGGGCTGCTCGACCGGCGCTGGCCCGAGCCCGCCGCCGACATGCCGTGGACGTTCGCCGTCCCGGGCCGGGGCCACGAGCTGGACTGGTGGGCGGCCCTGGCGCGGGCCCTGGCGGCGTCCCGGGCCGAGGTCGTGTCGATCGAGCACGAGGACCCGTTCGTGCCCGCCGAGACCGGCGTGCCGGAAGCCGCGCGGCTGCTGAGCGCGGCCATCGAAGCCGCACAGGAGATGGCTCAGTGACCGCGGCCGGTCCCGGCGGCCCCGGCGGCCCCGCCGGGCGGCTGCGGGTCGGCGTGGTGGGCACGGGGCTCATCGCCCAGGTGATGCACCTGCACTATCTCGCTGAGCTCAGCGACCGCTTCGAGGTCGCCGCGGTCTGCGACATCGCGGAGGACAGCGCGCGGGCCTGCGCCGAGCGCTACCGCATCCCCGCCGTGTTCACCGACGCCACCGAGCTGATCCGCCACCCCCTGGACGCGGTCATGGTGCTGACCTCGGGCAGTCACGCGCCGATCGCCGTGGCGGCCGCGCAGGCCGGCCTGCACGTGTTCGTGGAGAAGCCGATGTGCTTCTCGGTCGGCGAGGGCCGCGCGATGGTCGCCGCCGCCGAGCAGGCCGGCGTGACCCTGATGGTCGGCTACCCCAAGCGGTATGACCCGGCGTTCACGCGGTTCCGCGCGCAGGCCGGCCAGCTGACCGGGGCCCGGCTGCTGCGGGTGACCACGCTCGAGTCGCCGCTGGCGCCCTATGTCGCGCACTACCCGCTGCTCCCGCGGGCCCCGCTGCCGGACACGCTCGCGCAGCGGCTCCGGGAGGACAACGACGCGCGCGTGCGGTCCGCGATCGGGCCGGCCAGCCCGCTGGAACGGCACGTGTACGAGCTGGTACTGCTCGACACGCTGGTGCACGAGCTCAACACGGTCCGCGGGCTGCTGGGCGAGCCGGACCGGCTCGACTACGTCAGCCTGGCCGAGTCCAGCGTGACGGTCATGCTGCGTTTCGGGGAGCTGCCAGTCGCCGTTCACTGGATCGACTTGCCGGGCATAGCCCGTTATGAAATGGAATTCGCGTTCTTCGCGCCGGACCGCCGCGCGTGCCTGTCGTTCCCGTCCCCGTTCCTGCGCAACGAGCCGGCCGTGCTCGAGATCGAGGGCGGCGAGCCGGGCCGCGCGCGCTCCTGGCAGACCCGGGAGGTCGTCTCCTACGAGAGCGGCTTCAGGGCCGAGCTGGAGGCGTTCCACGAGAGCGCGGTCACCGGCACCGCGCCGCCCACGTCCGGGCGGGACGGCCTGCGGGACATCGCGCTCTGCGAGGCGATCATCGAGTGCCATCGCCGGGGAGGGCCGGTCGATGACCCGGCCGGCGGCGGCGAGGAAGGGACACCGACGTGAGCGCACCACCCGCGGCCGGAAAGCCGCCGATCACCGTGGCGAACGCCCCGGTCAGTTACGGCGCCTTCGAGATCACGATCGGCCACGACCCGAACGTGCCCGACGGGATCAGCGTGCTTGACCAGGTGGCCGCGGCCGGGTACGCCGGCATCGACCTGGGCCCGGTCGGCTACCTGGGCCACGGGGCGCAGCTCGGCGAGCTGCTCGCGGAGCGGGGGCTGGGCCTGGCCGGGGGATACCTCGAGCTGCCCTACGCCGACCACGACGCGCTGGACCGGTCGATCGGCGAGCTTGACGCCCTGCTCGACACGTTCGACGCGGTGCGGCCGCAGGTGCCCGGGCCGCCGCCGCGGCCGACGCTGGCCGACAGCGGCAGCCCGCAGCGGCGCAGCCGGCCCGGCCGGTCCGCGGCGCAGCGCTCCGCCGGGCTGGACGCCGAAGGGTGGCGGAAATTCTCCGAGGGCCTGGCCCGGGTGGTGGGCCGCTGCCGGGACCGGGGCTATGAGCCGACCTTCCACCCGGAGACCGGGACCTACGTGGAGGCCCCGTGGGAGATCGCGGAGGTGCTCGACCGGTCCGACGTCGGGCTGTGCCTGGAGACCGGGCACATGATGCTGGGCGGCGGCGACCCGGTGGCCCTGCTCGGGGAGTGGGGAAGCCGCATCAACCACGTGCACCTGAAGGACGCGGTGCTCACGGTCATGGCCGGGATCGTCACCGACGACGCGCCGGTGACCGAGATCTGGTCCCGCGAGGCGTTCTGCGAACTGGGCCAGGGTGACCTCGACGCGGACGCCATCCTGGACGGCCTGCGGAGCATCTCGTTCGGCGGCTGGCTGGTCGTCGAGCAGGACATCCTGCCGCGCAGCGCGGAGCGGTTCGCGCGCGCGGCCGAGCAGCAGCGGCACAACCGCGCGTTCCTGGCCGAGCGAGGGCTGTGACATGGCGATGAACCCTTTTCATCCGTCGGCCTCGGACTCAGAGAACGCGGGCAGCCGTGGGGAGGATGAAAAGAGTTCAAAATTCCGGTTCGGGCTGATCGGAGCGGGCCGGATGGGCCGCACGCACCTGCGGGCCTTCTCCGGATCCGAGCTCGTGGCGGTGACCGCGATCGCGGAGGTGTCGCCGCAGACCCGCCGGGCGGTGGCGGACTCCCCGGCGCAGGTGTACCCGACCGTCACCGAGATGCTGGACCGCGCGCCGGTCGACGGGGTCCTCATCACGGCACCCACCGACCAGCATGCGCAGATCGTCGGGGAAGCCGCCGCGCGCGGCCTGCCGGTCCTGTGCGAGAAGCCGTGCGGCGTGACCATCGCGCAGGCCCGTACCGCGGTCGAGGCCGCGGCGGCGGCGGGCGTGCCGTTCCAGGTCGCGTACTGGCGGCGCTACGTCCCGGCACTGCGCGCGCTGCGGGACCGGATCGCCTCCGGTGACCTGGGCGTGGTCCACCTGGTGGCCTGCTATCAGTGGGACCTGGAGCCACCGTCCGCGGCGTTCCGCGCGCACAGCGGCGGCATCTTCATCGACATGGGGGTCCACGAGTTCGATCAGCTCCGCTGGCTCACCGGCCAGGACATCTGCGCGCTCCGGGCGGTCGTGTCCGGTGTGGTCCCGGACGGGCTCGGCGAGGCCCCAGACCAAGCCCCGGACGTGGACAGCGCGCAAGTGGTCGCGGAGCTGTCCGGCGGCGGTAGCGGCTTCATCTCGCTGGGGCGCTATCACCCCGCGGGCGACATGGCGCGCGCCGAGGTGTTCGGCACCCGCGGCACCGTGCGGTGCGACTTCCTCGACCCGGCCGACGGCGAGCGGGCGCAGCTCGAGGCCCTGCGGCGGCAGGCCGAGAGCTTCGCGGCGTTCGCGCGCGGCGGCCCGTGCGAGGGCGCCACCGGCGCCGACGCGGTGGCCGCCCTGGCCGCGGCGGAGCAGGCCGGCGCGGACATCCCCGCCCTGGCCGGCGCCGCCCTGCGGAGCGGGGGAGGATGAGCGCCGCGCCGGAACTCCGGGTCGGCGTCATCGGCTACGGGGTCATGGGCAAGGCGCACTGCTACGCCTACCGGGTGGCCCCGATGCTGCGCACGCTGCCGGTGACACCCGTGGTCAGCCTGATCTCGGGCCGGAGCCAGGCCGGCGTGGCGGCGGCCGCGGCCGCCTACGGCGTGCCCGCCTGGACCACCGACTGGCGCCGGCTGATCGCACGGGACGACATCGCGGTCGTGGACATCTGCACGCCGCCCGGGACGCACGCCGAGATCGCGCAAGCCGCCGCGGCGGCGGGCAAGGCGGTGCTGTGCGAAAAGCCGCTGGCCCTGTCCTACCCGCAGGCCCTCGGCGCCCTGGGCGCCGTCACCCGGGCGGGCGTGCCGAACGCCGTCGGGTTCAACTACCGGCGGCTGCCGGCGGTCGCGCTGATGCAGCGCATGGTCGCCGAGGGCGCCGTCGGCGAGATCAGGCTCTGGCGCGCCACCTGGCTGTCCGACGAGTTCACCGATCCGGACACCCCCTTCGACTGGCGGTTCGACCGGGCCATGGGCGGCACGACCATCGCCGACCTGGGCAGCCACCTGATTGACCTGGCCCTCTGGCTGGCCGGGGACATCCGCAGCGTGTGCGCGCAGGCCGAGACGTTCATCCGGGCCCGTCCCCAGGCCGGCGGCGGCACCCGGCCGGTGACCGTCGACGACGCGGCCAGCGCCTTGCTGAGGTTCCGCTCCGGAGCGCTCGGGACTATCGAGGTGGCCCGGGCCGCGGTGCGCCGTCCCTGCGACTTCACCATCGAGGTCAACGGCAGCCGCGGCACGCTGGTCTTCGACTACGCCCGCCTGAACGAGCTGCGCTACGGCCGCGCCGACGACGAGGCGGGCCTGTACGGGATGCGGCGGATCCGGGCCGAGCATCCCAGCCACCCCTACGCCGCGGACTGGTGGCCGCTCGGGCAGGGCGTCGGTTACGGCTCGTCCTTCGGCAACCAGGTGGCCGACCTGCTGGAGGGCTGGCCGGACGCGCCGTGGAGCCCGGGGTTCGGCCAGGGCGCGGCGGTGCAGGCGGTGTGTGACGCGATGGAGTCCTCGGCGGCCCAGGACCGCTGGGTCGCGGTCAGCGAGGTCACCGGGGCCACGTAACCGTCATCCTCGGGACTGATGCGCCGGGCGGACGCGCTGACTACCGTCGGTGTTGTGTCTGGTGATTCCTTGGCTTCGGGCCCGTTGCCGGGGCCCGTTCCTGCTGCGTTGAGTGAGCGCTCGTGGCTGCCTCCCGCGGTGCTCATCGCCTGCGCGGTGCTGGCCGTGCTGGTCCTGGCCAACGTGCCGTCCCGCCACGACCCGGGGCAGCGGCTCATCCTCGCTGCGCTCTTGGCGAGCGGCCCGATCGTGCTGCTGCGGCGCTGGCCGCTGCCGGTGCTCGCGGTCGTGGCCGCTGCGGCTGGACTGGCCATGGCTTCGGGGAACGCCCCGTTGCCCCTCAGCATCATGCTCGGGCTCGCCATGTATTTTGTCGCCTCGCGCCTGCCGCGGCGGGTGTCGATCCGGGTCGCCGCGGCGGCGGCTGCGGTCCTGGGCGCAGTCCTGGTCTATGCGGCGGTCGCGGGCCGGACGGCGAACCTCCCCGGCGATGTCGTCGAGAGCTTCCTGCCGCTGGCGGCGGCGTGGTTCATCGGTGACAGCGTTGCGACGCGCCGGCGTTACCTGGCCGGGCTGGCCGAGCAGGCGGAGCGGGAGCGGGCGGCCGAGGCGGAACGCGCCCGCCAGGAGGTCCGGGAGGAGCGGGTGCGCATCGCCCGCGAGCTGCACGACGTCGTCGCCCACACGCTCACGGTGATCACCGTGCAGGCCGGGGTGGGCCGCCGCCTTATGGCCAAGCGCCCGGAGGAGGCGGGCACCGCGCTCGAGTCGATCGAGATGATCGGCCGGACCGCCCAGGACGAGCTGCGCGTGGTGCTCGGGCTGCTGCGCGACGAGGACGTCGGAGCGGCCGCGCTGGCGCCGGCGCCCGGGCTCGTCGACCTGAAGGAACTCGCCGAGCACGTGCGGGCCTCGGGGACGCCGGTGGAGCTGCGGACGTCCGGCGCCGACCGCCAGCTCTCCCCGGCGCTGGAGCTCTCGATCTACCGGGTCGTCCAGGAGGCGCTGACCAACGTCGTGAAGCACGCGCCGGGCGCCCGCGCCACGGTCGGCCTGGCGGTCTCGGATAACCAGGTCCGCATCGAGGTCGCCGACGACGGAACAGCCGCCGGGCGCCCGGCGGGCGAGGACGGGTGGCCGGCCGCCCCGGGCACCGGGCACGGGATCGTCGGGATGCGCGAGCGGATCGGCGCGTTCGGCGGCTGGCTCGTGGCCGAGCCGCTCGCCGGCCGCGGCTTCCGCGTGCTCGCCGAGATCCCGATCGAGGGCACGGTGTGACGATCGGCGTCCTCGTCGTCGACGACCAGGCCCTGCTCCGTACCGCGTTTTCGTCGCTGATCGACGCGGAGGAGGACATGGAGGCCGTCGGCCAGGCGGCCGACGGCCGGCAGGCGGTCGAGCTCGCGGCGAGCCTCGCGCCGGACGTGGTCGTGATGGATGTCCGGATGCCGGTGATGGACGGGATCGAGGCGACGCGGCAGATCACTTCCGGCCGGGGCGCGGACGCGCCGCGGGTGCTCATCCTCACCACGTTCGACCTGGACGAGTACGTCTTCGAGGCACTGCGGGCGGGAGCGAGCGGCTTCGCGCTGAAGAGCCGCCCGCTGGAGGAACTGCTGAGCGCGATCCGCACCGTCGCCGCCGGCGAGGCGCTGCTGGCCCCGAGCGTGACGCGCCGGCTCATCGCGCATTTCACCGATCAGGCCCGGGCGCCGTCCAGAGCCCTCCGCGGCCTGGACGAGCTGACCGAACGCGAACGCGAGGTGCTGGCCCTGGTCGCCCAGGGCCTGTCCAACGCCGAGCTCGCGCAGACGCTGCGGGTGAGCCTGCCGACGGCCAAGACGCACGTGAGCCGGATCCTGACCAAGCTCGACGCCCGCGACCGGACCCAGCTCGTCATCCTCGCCTACCAGTCGGGGATCGCCACCGCGGTGTGAGCGAGCCGGAGGGACGCGGCGTCGCCTGGACTAAGGAGCGAGGGAGCTTGCGATCGAGCGACGAGGGAAGGGGATGCCGCAAAGCGTCCCGGAGGCGAGCGAACGGGTGAGTACAGTAAACCGCTGTCCATAGCTCGGCCGAGCGCCTCGCCTGCTCCGCGTCAGTCTCGGGAATGACGCAGAGGTGATCCTCGCGCACGATGACAGCGCCCCGCCGTTCGTTCGACGATGAGCGGCGATGAATACCATCGGCATGCGAGCGATCTCGCCACACGTATCCGCCGCGGCGGTCCACGCGGGGGGCCAGCGCGTTCCCTTCGGGGCGATCCTCATCCTGATCATCTTGCTCGGCGCGGTGGGCTTCAGCGTTTCGCGCACGCGCCGCGGGCGGCACAACAAAGAGCACGACGATCAGTGGGGCCGCCGGGAGCCGCCGCCGGTACCGCCCTCGCCGCCCGGGCCGTCCAGCGCGGCCGGGTCGTCGCTGCCCGTCGTGTCGGCCGTACCCGTCGTGTCGCCCGCGCCCGTCGTGTCGCCCATGCCCGCCGTGTCGCCCGCGACGCCGAACGGTGACACGAGCCCGGCGCCGCCGCGGGCCCCCCGCGCCGTCTCCTTCGACCGCCCGACCGGGGGCTGGGCGGTCGAGACCTACGGCCTGACCAAGCGGTTCGGGAGCAACGTCGCGGTCAACGACGTCGACCTGCTCGTACCGCGCGGAAGCGCGTTCGGCTACCTCGGGCCGAACGGCGCGGGCAAGACCACGCTGATCCGCACCCTGCTCGGCCTGACCCGGGCCGACGGCGGCACGATGTCGCTGCTCGGTACCCCGGTCCCGGCCGAGCGGAGCCGGGCCCTGGCCCGGGTCGGGGCGATCGTGGACGAGCCCCGGTTCCATCCCCACCTGACCGGCCGCGACAACCTCCGCCTGCTGGCCGCGGCGCGGGGCGGCGACGCGGCCAAGCGGATCACCCCGTCGCTGGAGCGGGTCGGGCTCGCCGAGCGCGCCGACGACAAGGTCGCCTCGTACTCGATGGGCATGCGCCAGCGCCTCGGGGTGGCCTCCTGCCTGCTCGCCGACCCGCAGCTGCTGATCCTGGACGAGCCGATGAACGGCCTCGACCCGGCCGGCATGCACCAGATGCGGGAGATGATCGTGAGCCTGGCCGACGAGGGCCGGACCGTGGTGCTGTCCTCGCACCTGCTCGACGAGGTGGAGCGCACCTGCGACGCGGTAGCGATCGTGGACCGCGGCCGGGTCGTCCGCCAGGGCCCGATCGACGAGCTCATCCGGGGCGCGGGCGCCGTATCGGTGCAGGTGGACTGCGCCGACCCGGCCCGGGCCGCGCGGGTCATCGACGAGGCGGGAATCGCCGCGGGGACGTCCCTGACCGACGCCGGACTGACGGTCACCCTGCCCGGCGGGGCCTCCCGCGAGCTGGTCGCCGACATCAACCGGCGGCTGGTCGGCGCGGGGATCTCCGTATACGGCCTCCAGGAGACCCGCGCCTCGCTGGAGGACTGGTTCCTATCGGTGACCACCAGACTGGGAGAGAACCCGTGACCAGCCCCGCTCCTGCGGCCGAGCCGCTGCTGTCCGCAGGGCGATCCGAGATCCGGCCGGGTCGCACGCCGGTCCCGCGGCGGCTCGGCGCCGCGCTGCCGACCTGGGGCCTCATCGCCACCAAGCACCTGGAACTGCGCAAGCGCCGCGGCCTGATGGTCACCGTGCTGGTGATGATCATCGTGCCGACGGTCCTTATCCTGGGCCTGCGGCTGGCGTTTCACCTGTTCGATCCGGCCCACTACGGGCCGGCCGGGTCCTTCAGCGTGTTCCAGGCGACGACCAACCTGACGGCGGAGTTCGGGTTCATTGTCGCGGCCGTGGTCGGCGCCGCGGCCGGGACCACGGACCTGAACGACGGCGTGTTCCGCTACCTGGTGATCACCGGCCGGTCGCGGCTGGCCCTTTATCTCGCCCGCATTCCGGCGGGCCTGGCGATCCTGGTCCCGGCGATCGCCATAGCATTCACCATGCTCTGTCTGGTGACGAGCTACGAGGCCGTCCCGCAACCGCCGTCGGTCTCTATGAACAACAACATCTCGATACCGGTGAACCTGGACCAGACCCAGCTGCAGACCTGGATCCGGCAGTATCCGCGGCAGGCGGCGGAGGCGTTCGGCCCCGTTCAGCTCGGCCCCGGCCTGGTCCGCCGGGGGAGCGGCAGCGGAATCGCCGCCGAGTACTCCGACTACACCGCGATCGAGGACTCCACGCTCAATCCCGCGGTCAACGAGATGTTCAAGATCGGCCTGTGGCTGTCGCTCGAGGTCGGGATCGGGTTCCTGGTCGGGCTCGGGCTGGGCTCGCTCACCGGGCAGCGCACGCTGTCGACCATCTTGCTGATCGGGCTCGAGATCATCGTGACCCCGATCTTCGCCCGCACCGAGATCCCCTACTTCCTGGATGGCCAGCGGCTCGACGTCGGGGTGGCTATGGACCAGCTTCGCCCGGCGGCGCTGGCGCCGGCCACCCCGCCGGCCCCGGCCCCGGAGCCGGAGGCCCCGGAGGGCTCCTGTTCGGCGGGCGGGGAGCCCTGGGCATACCGCCCATGGCGACCTGGGCCATGATCTCGGTGATCGTCGGCTGGATCGTGGTCTGGTCCGTTGTCGGGGCGTGGCGGATGATGACCCGCGACGCGTGACGACCCGACTGGGAGGCAATTCGTGACCAGCCCCGCTTCAGCGGCCGACCCGCTGCTGTCCCCAGGGCGATCGGAGACCCGGCCGGGTCGCACGCCGCTCCCGCGGCGGCTGGGCGCCGCGCTGCCGACCTGGGATCTCATCGCCACCAAGTTCCTGGAACTGCGCAAGCGCCGCGGCCTGATGATCACCGTGCTGCTGATGACGATCGCGCCAACGGTACTGATCCTGGGCCTGCGGCTGGCGTTCCACCTGTTCGACCCGGCCCACTACGGTCCGGCCGGCGCCCCGGACGTGTTCGCCGCCATCGCCAACCTGACGGCCGAGTTCGGGTTCATCATCGCCGCCGTGGTCGGCGCGGCCGCCGGGACCACGGACCTGAACGACGGCGTGTTCCGCTACCTGGTGATCACCGGCCGGTCGCGGCTGGCCCTGTACCTGGCCCGGATCCCGGCCGGCCTGGCGATCCTGCTCCCGGCGTTCGCCATCGCGTTCACGATGCTCTGCCTGGTGACGAGCTACGAGTCGGCCCCGCAGCCGACCGCGGTCAGCATGAACAACAACGTCCCGGTCCCGCCGTACCTCGACCAGGCCCAGCTGCAGACCTGGATCAACCAGCATCCGCGGCAGGCGGCGCAGGCGTTTCCGCCCGGCCAGATCTTCGACGGCGCCGGCCCGATCGCTCCGGGGACCAAGCCCGGCATCGCCACCGACTACGCCAGCTACGTCGGATCCGAGGACCAGCAGTTCGAACCGGCGGCCAACGAGATGTTCAAGATCGGGCTGTGGCTGTCGCTGGAGGTCGGGATCGGGTTCCTGGTCGGGCTCGGGCTGGGCTCGCTCACCGGGCAGCGCACGCTGTCGACCATCCTGCTGATCGCGCTCGAGATCATCGTGACCCCGATCCTGGCCCGCACCCCGATCCCTTATTTCCTGGACGGCCAGCGGCTCGACGTCGGCGTGGCCATGGACCAGCTTCGCCCCGCGGGGCTCGCCCCGACCGGCGGCGGCCCGTTGTTCGGCGGGCGGGGATCTCTCGGCATACCCGCGATGCCGACCTGGGCCATGATCTCGGTGATCGTCGGCTGGATCGTGGTCTGGTCCGTCCTCGGAGCGTGGCGGATGATGACCCGCGACGCCTGACCTGAGGGCAGGGCCTTCCATGCCGCTGGTCTAGCGCAGGTCTGGCGGGGCCGCGGTCAGGCGAGTTCGCGTAGGTACTGCGGCAGCATCTGCCGCCACGTGCGCCAGTCGTGCGCCCACTGCGGGCCCCAGTTGTCCACCCGGTTGGGTACCGCCTTGGCCCCCAGGGCCGCGGCCATCCGCCACGACTCGCCGACGTTCTCCCAGTCGCCCTCCCCGGACGCGAGCACGGCGAACCGCTCGCGGAGCCGGTCCAGCTGCGGGCCGTCCAGGCCCGGCAGGAACTGCAGCGGGGCCGAGAAGAACAGGTCCTGGCTCCACGCCTCGTCGTAGAAGCGCTCGATCCGGTAGCTGCCGCTCATGCCGATGGCCGCGCCGAAGACGTCGGGATAGCGGCACAGGACCGCCACGGCGTTGAACGCGCCGATCGAGGCACCGGTGGCGATCACCTCCATGGCCTGGCCGCCGAGGTCGGCGTGGATGGCCGGGACCACCTCCCGCCGGACGCATTCGTGGAACTGGTTGAGCAGCCACATCCGGTGCTCCGGCGAGCCCGCCTTCGTCATCATCGCTCGCCCGGCGACGCTGTCGACCGAGTACAGCTTGACCAGGCCCTCGGCGAGCAGCGGCCCGCACGCCTCGACCAGGTGGAAGCGCTCGATCTCCTCGGCGTCGCCGCCCGCGGACGGGAAGACCAGCACCGGCCGGCCGAACGTGCCCCACCGGACGACGGTGATCTCCTGCTGGACGCGGTCGGAGAACCACCGCTGCACGGTCTTCACGGCATCACCGGGCTCGGTGAACCCTTTTCATCCTCCCCGCGACTGCCCACGTGCTCTGGGCGTGAGGCCGACGGATGAAAAAAGTTCACTCGTAGTAGAACTTCTGCGGACCCGGAAATATCCATGAAAGCCCCTCCCGCAACCGGTCACGCCAATTCTCCCAGCTATGGCCGTCACGGGCCTCTACGTAACGGACGGTCATGCCGGCGGCCTCGAACGTGGGAACCATGGACCGGTTCCTGACGATCAGCGGCTCGTAGACCCCGCAGCTGACGAACACCCGGTCGGCGACCCGCCGGGGGGCGGCCCGGTACCGGTTGACGAACCGCACCACCGGCTCGAACGCCGGCCCGCCGTGGTCGTTGCCGATATCGGTGAAGACGAACGAGCCGGACTGCAGCAGCAGCGACCCGTAGGTTCCCGGGTAGCGGTAGGCGGCCGACAGCGCCGCGACCGCCCCGAAGCTCGCGCCCATCAGGCACCGGGCGGACGGGAGGCCCGCGAGCGGGTATTCCGCCTCGAGCCGCGGCACGAGCTCGGCCGTCAGGTACCGGGCGTGGGCCGCCGAGTTCGCGTACTCGGTCAGCCGGTCGCCCGGGTACACGAAGGCCACGATGGTCTCGGCCACGTCGAGCCGGTGGATGAGGTTGTCGAGCACGGTCTGGGCCGCCGCGTACGTGAGGTAGTCGCCGCCGTCGTGAACGATCAGCAGCGGGTAGCGGGCGGTGCGCCGGAACCGGGCCGGCAGGTAGAGCGTGACCCGGCAGGAGCGCCGCAGCGCCCGGCTCGGCACCACCAGTTCGGTCAGGGATCCGGGGCGCGACTCCGGGTCGGGCCGGGTCCACTCGGGTATCTCGTGGCCCCGGGCGTAGCAGACCGAGGAACTGCCGAGCGGGCTGTGCGCGAGGTGGGGGTTCAGCGGGTCGTTGATGCGCTCGCGCTGCTCGCCGCGGGTGACCTCCAGCTGGTACTCGACTCGCGAGCCGTCGGGCAGTTCCAGGACGACGTACCACAGGTCGGTGCCGCGCAGCCGGCGCAGCGGGATGCGCTGGGGCAGCCCGAAGATCTGGTGCACGAGGTGGACCTCGCTGGCCTCCCCCCGGTACAGGAAGGTGCACCGGGTGCCCTCGATGATCGGCACCTCCCGGCGCGCGAGGAAGCGGTCGATGGCGGCTGGCTCGAGCGGCCTGCGCTCCCGGAGCCGGTTGATGGCGAGTTTGTGGCCGGCTCGCGCCGGGCCGACGACAGCGGTCACGCTGCCTCCAGGGTGGTCACGCGGCCGTCGGGGTCGAGCACCCGGGTGCCCGGCGGGCAGGTGCCGTCCTGGTCGGTGTCCATCCTGGTCCCGTTCTCCAGCAGGACACAGCGGGCCGGGGCGAACCTGCGGGCGAACACGGCCATGCGCGGCGCGTCCTCGAGCAGCAGCCTCGCCCGGGCGTGCGGCAGCGGCACCACGTTGCGGAACACCGACAGGCCGCGGCCGTAGATTTCCGGGTGACCGGGCCCGTGCGCGGAGCGGTCGTGGAAGAGCACGATCCGCTCGGCCAGCGCCATCGCTCCCGCCGACCACGCGATCACGCCCGAGCGCAGCGACGCCGCGACGTTGAACAGGTGCAGGGCATCCGCCAGCACGTCCACGTGCCCGCCGGCGATCACGACGGCGGCGGCGTCGCCGAGCCGGGCCGCCACCTCGGCGCGGTGCTCGGCGATCACCGGCCGGTCGTGCGGCGGCAGCTCCTGGTAGAACTCGCCGCGGACGGCGCTGACGCGGCGCAGGTGCGCGGCGTCGAGCTCCCGGACGGCGTCGATGGCCTCGGCCAGCACGCCGTCCCTCAGCGGCACGCCGTCGCCGCGGCGCTGGACGGCGTAGACCGCCTGTAGCGCGTGATCAAGGCGCAGCAGGTAGACGTCCTGCAGCTCCTCGAGCACCCCGGCCAGCCTGCGCTCGCCCGCGGCGAAAACCGGGTCGCGCTCCTGCACGTCCAGCCACCGCTGGTACAGGCGCAGGTTGACGTCGCGGGAGCCCAGCAGCTTGCTCAGCTCGTCGTCGTCGGGCTCGCGCTCCTGCCAGCCGGCCGTGATCGTGGCGACCGGCCCCTCCGGGTACAGCGACGCGGCGACCATTTCCAGCGTGGGCCTGCGCTGCGGCCCAAGCAGCGTCACCCTCACGAGGCGTGAACGTGCAGCGTGCGGCCCACGTCGTCCAGCATCCCGTGCAACACGTCGTAGTCCGGGTGGCGCAACCGCACGTAGGCGTTGGCCATGTACCCGGCCGCCACCGGCTGGGTCGGCGTGCCCGGCGAGGGCAGGTGGGCGTCGATGACCCACTGGCCGTGCCGGGCCTGCAGTTCCTCCACCCCCGAGTAGCCGGTGATCTGGCCGTCCCGGTCGGGACGCAGCGCGACCATCCCCGCGGCGTACCGGCGCGACGGCGCCGAGCCGGTCTGGCCGTGCACGATCGCGTTCGCCCACTCCCGGTAGACGTCCACGTCGTTGCCCGCGGAGTACAGGTCCCAGGCCCCCACGCCGGGTGGCCGACAGCCGATCTCGGAGAACTTCAGCCCCCTCGGGCCGAAGAACCACTCCATGTGCGTCGCGGACGTCCCGATCCCGAGCGCGGCGATGACCCGCCGGCCCATCTCGCGCAGCTCGCCGTACTCCGGCGCGGTGTCGATCCGGTTGGTGGCGATGAACTCGGGGGAGATCCACCGGGTCCGCATCGCCTCGAGCACGTTCGGGTAGTAGTGCGACGCGAAGTCGGCGGCTACCTGCCCGTTGATCGCGATCGTGTCGTAGAAGCCCTCGTGGCCCTCGACGAACTCCTCCACGGCGATGGATTCGGCGCCCTGGCCGCCGAAGACGCCCAGGGCATGCTCCAGGCTCGCGGCGTCGTCGGCCCGCATCGTGTCCAGCGCGCCGGCGCCGCTGCGCGGCTTGAGGATCAGCGGGTAGCCCACCTGGTCGGCGAAGGCGAGCACCTCGGAGGCGCTGCTCGCCGCGGCGGACGCCGCCGTCGGCACGCCGGCCTCGCGTAGCGCCGCCTTCATCGACGGCTTGTCCCGGCACAGCCAGGCCGTCCGCACGGACGTGCCCGGGATCGTGCAGGCCTCCCGGACCTGGGCCGCGGGCAGGGTGTGCGCCTCGATCGTGGCCTCGAGACGGTCCACCCACAGCTTGTCCTGCACCCAGCGGACCGCGCGGGTCATCGCCTCCACGTCAACGACCGACGGCACCTGCTCGTAGTGCTGCATCCAGCTTTTGAGCTGGTCGTCCAAGGCGTCGGCGGGGTACTCGCCGACGCCGATCACCGTCGCGCCGGCCTCGGCCAGCGCGCGAGGGAAGTGGCGCTGGTTAGACGGGAAGAAAGGCTCAACGAACACCACGTTCATGAGCGAATGCTAGCCGCGCCGCATCCCCGCGAGCCAAAGGGGCGCGGCGCTGCCTGGACTGACGAGCGAGGAGCGAGGAACGAGGGAGCGAAGAGGGAAGGGATCGCCTCCAGGCGCCCCGGAGGCGAGCGGGGAAACAAAATGGGTATCGTCCCAGGCATGGTGATCGCCGCCTTTGTCGCGCCGTATCTGCTCGAGGCGACGAGCCGCTTCGTCGACGCCGCGGCCAGCGTGCCCGACGTCGAGCTGGCCCTGATCACCTGCGAGCCGGCCGAGCGGCTGCCCGGCGAGCTGCGCCGGGGGCTGGCCGGGCACTGGCGGATCGATGACCCGCTCGACGCCGGGCAGATCGCCGCCGCCGTCGAGGGCCTGGGCGGGCACATCGGGACGGTCGAGCGGCTTTTGGCCGTGCTCGAGCAGTTGCAGGTGCCGCTGGCCCAGGTCCGCGAGCACCTGGGCATCCCCGGCATGGACGCGGCCACCGCGCGCAACTTCCGCGACAAGGCGCAGATGAAATCGGTGCTGCGGGCCGCGGGGGTGCCGTGCGCGCGGTACCGGCTGGCCGAGTCCGCGGACGCGGCGGCCTCCTTCGCCGCCGAGGCCGGGTTCCCGCTGGTGGTCAAGCCGCCCGCCGGGGCGGGAGCGAAGAGCACGTTCCGTCTCGACGACGCCGGGGACCTGCGGGTGTGGCTGGACGCCGCCCCGCCGGGGCCCGGCCGGCGCTGGTGGAGGAGTTCCTCACCGGCGACGAGGGCTCGTACGACAGCGTGATGGTGGACGGGCAGGTCGTCTGGGACTCGATCTCGCTCTACCAGCCCACGCCGCTGGAGGTGCTGCGCAACCCGTGGATCCAGTGGCGGGTGCTGCTGCCGCGCGACATAGCGGGAGCCGAGTACGACGACATCCGGGCGGTCGCGCCGACGGCCCTGCGGGCGCTCGGGCTGCGGTCCGGGTTCACCCACATGGAGTGGTTCCGCCGGCCCGACGGCTCGGTCGCGGTCTCCGAGGTCGCGGCGCGGCCGGCCGGCGCCCAGATCACCTCGATGCTGAACTACGCCCACGACTTCGACTTCTACCGGGCGTGGGCGCAGCTCATGATGCTGGGCAGCTTCACGCCGCCGGAGCGGCGCTGGGCCGCCGGCACGGTATACCTGCGTGGTGAGGGGATCGGGCACGTCCGGGCGGTCCACGGCCTCGGTGAGCTGCCCGCCGCGGTGCGTTCCCTGGTGGTCGAGTCACGTCTCCCGGAGCCGGGCCAGGCGTCCTCGGGCAGCTACGAGGGCGACGGGTACGTCATCGTCCGGCACCCGACCACCGCCGCCGTCACCGACGCTCTCTGGCAGCTCATCACCGGCGTGCAGGTCGAGCTCGGCTGATCGCGATGAACGTCATCATGATCTCTCCCGGCTACCCGGCCGAGATGGCGCTGTTCGCCCGCGGGCTCGCGGCCTCCGGGGCGTCGGTCATCGGCGTGGGTGACCAGCCCGCCGGGTCCGTCCCGGCGGTGGCGCGGGATGCGCTCGCGCACTACGTGCCGGTCGGCTCCCTGGCCGCCGGGGACGCGGTCGCCGCCACCGTCCGCGAGCTGGCCCGGCAGGTGCGCATCGACCGGGTGGAGTGCCTGTGGGAGCCGTACATGCTGCTCGCCGCGCGGCTGCGCGAAGAGCTCGGCCTGCCCGGGCTGACGGTGGAGCAGACGGTGCCGTTCCGGGACAAGGAGCTGATGAAGCAGCGCCTCGACGCCGCGGGCCTGTGCACGCCGGGGCACGTGAGCACGGATACGGTTGCCGGGGTGTGGGCCGCCGCGGAGCGCCTCGGCTTCCCGCTCATCGTCAAGCCGGTCGACGGCGCCGGCGCGTCCGACACCTACCGCGCCGACTCGGCCGCCGACCTCGACGCCATCCTGCCGATGGTCCGGCACCTGCCGCGGGTCAGCGTCGAGGAGTTCATCGACGGGGAGGAGTTCACCTACGACACGATCTGCGCGGGCGGGCAGATCCTGTTCGAGAACGTGTGCTGGTACCGCCCGCGCCCGCTGCTCACCAAGCAGCACGAGTGGATCAGCCCGGTGACCGTGGCCCTGCGCGTGCTGGACATGCCGGACCTGGCCGCGGGCCGGGCGCTCGGCGCGGCGGCGGTGCAGGCGCTCGGGTTCCGCGACGGGTTCACGCACATGGAGTGGTACCGCAAGGCCGACGGCGAGGCGGTGTTCGGCGAGATCGGCGCCCGGCCGCCCGGCGGGCGGATGGTCGACATCATGAACTTCGCCACCGACGCCGACCTGTTCCTGGCCTGGGCGCAGGCCGTCACGTCCGGGCGGATCGCGGAGCCGGTCGAGCGGCGCTACAACGCCGCCGGCATCTTCAAGCGCGCCCAGGGCGCGGGCCGGATCACCCGCCACGAGGGGCTGGACCGCCTGCTGGCCGAGTACGGCGAGCACGTGGCGGCGCTCGACCTGCTTCCGGTCGGCGCGCCGAGGCGCGACTGGCGGGCCAGCATCATCGGCGACGGCATAGTGATCGTCCGCCACCGGGAGCTGTCTAAGACCATAGAGATGACGCAACGGTTCGCCGGGGATCTCCACCTGCACGCAGGCTGAGCCTGGCCGCCGCGGTAGCGTCCGGGTATATGAGCCCGGATTCCCGGGGGCACGAGCCACTCGCGTCGGCGGTCCGGCGGGTCCTGCCGTCGGTTCGCTCCGACCTGGAGCGGCTGGTGCGGATCCCGTCGGTGTCGGCGGACCCGGCCGCCGCGGCCCACCTGCGGGCCAGCGCCGGCGAAGTGGCCGCCATGCTGCGCCGGGCCGGGCTGCCCGAGGTTGAGATACTCGCCGTCGAGGGCGGCCGGCCGACCGTGCTGGGACGGCGGCCGGGGCCGCCCGGCGCCCCCACGGTGCTGCTGTACGCCCATCACGACGTGCAGCCGGCCGGCGACCGCGCGGCGTGGGACAGTGACCCGTTCGAGCCGCAGGTGCGCCGCGGGCGGCTGTACGGGCGCGGCTCCGCCGACGACAAGGCGGGCATCGCGGTCCACCTGGCCGCGCTGCGCGCCCACGGCGACCGCCTCCCGGTCGGGGTGACGGTGCTCGTCGAGGGCGAGGAGGAGGTCGGCTCGCCTTCGCTCGCGCGCTTCCTGGCGGCCTACTCCGGCCGGATCCCGGCCGATGTGGTGGTACTCGCCGACTCGGCGAACTGGACGGCTGAGGTGCCGGCACTGACGACCTCGCTGCGCGGGGGAGCCAACGTCACCGTGCAGGTGCGGGCCCTGCGCCACGGGGTGCACAGCGGGATGTACGGCGGGCCGGTCCCGGACGCGCTGACCGCCCTGTGCCGGCTGCTGGCCACCCTGCACGACGAGCACGGCGACGTGGCGGTCGCGGGCCTGGTCCGCGGCACGGCGGACCCGCTCGACCTGACCGAAGAGCAGCTGCGGGCGGACTCCGGGCTGCTGGACGGGGTGCGGCTCACCGGCACTGGCCGCCTCACCGAGCGGCTCTGGGCCCGCCCGGCGGTCGCGGTCATCGGCATCGACGCGCCGCCGGTCAACGAGGCGTCCAACACGCTCCTCCCCGCCGCCCGCGCCACGGTGAGCCTGCGGGTGGCCCCCGGCGACGACGAGACCAGGGCCCGGGCGGCGCTCGTGTCACACCTCGAGTCGCACGCGCCGTGGGGCGTGCGGGTCACGGTGCAGCCCGGGGGGACGGTGGCCCCGCATGCCCTGCGGGCCGGGGGACGGGCCTACCGGGCGGCCCACGCGGCGCTGGCCGAGGCGTGGGGGAGGCCGGCCGTGGATATCGGCGTCGGCGGTTCCCTCGCGTTCGTCACCGCGTTCGCCCGGTTCGCTCCCGGCGCCGAGATGCTCATCACCGGGGTCGAGGACCCCGGCACCCGGGCGCACGGCCCGAACGAGAGCCTGGACCTGGCCGTGTTCGAGCGGGCGTGCCTGGCCGAGACGCTGCTGCTGCGCAACCTGGCCGACCCCGGCTAGTCACGGCCGGTTCGGGATGGCGACGGCCACGTTGTTCGCGGTCGAGGAGATCATGGTGGCCCCGGAGGCGACCACGACCGGACTGCGGGCCACGTCGGTCAGCCCGTTACCGACCTGCCCGACGAAGCCGGTGCCCCACGCGTAGACCTGCCCGGTCGTCGACACGGCGTAGGTGGTGGCCGACCCGGTGGCCAGGCTCTGGTAGGTAACGCCGGAGGGGGGGTGGATGCGCACCGGGGACGCCCGCGGGGCCGTCGTCCCGTCGCCCAGCTGCCCGGCGCCGTCGGCGCCCCAGGCCCACAGCGACCCGTCCGACAGCATCACGATCGTCTGCCCGTTGTTCCAGATCGAACCGCCCTCGGCGACCTGCCGCACCGGGTAGGGGAGCTGCACCAGGACCGGGACGTCGGAGGCCCGGCCGGCCTGCCCGCTGCCGAGCTGGCCGTTGGCGTCGTAACCCCAGTCGAGGTACTCCCCGTCGGCCAGCAGCGCCCCGGAGTTCGCGAACGACGCCACCAGTTCGGTGACCGGCGTGCCGCTGAGCCCGGCCACCCGCGCCGGCCTGGTGCTGCTGCGCCTGCTGCCGTCGCCCAGGTCGCCCGCGACGTTCTGGCCGCAGGCGTAGACGGTGCCGTCCGCCTCGTACACCGCGTGATGGCTCGCCCCGGCCAGCGCGGTCACGTGAGACAGCGGGAGCATGACGGGAGTGGGGTAGGCCCGGGTGTTCCCCAGGCAGAGCTCCCCCCGGCCGTTGAGGCCCCAGCCCCAGGCGCGGCCCTGGGTGTCGACGGCCAGGCCCGTGTTGTAGGGCATCGCATCCGCAGGTATCGACGCGATCCGCACGCCCGCGGGGAAGCGCACCCGCACGGGCCTGGTGAAGGAGTTCACCGTGCCGCCGTCACCCAGCTCGCCCTGCGTGCCCAGGCCCCAGGCGTAGAGGCTCCCGTTGGCCAGCAGCGCGTACTCGGTCGAGTTCGACGTGCCGATCTCGGTGACAGTCCCCGGCAGCTGCACGGCGACCGGCGACTTGGCCAGGTCGTAGTTCACGCCCTTCCCGGCACCGAAAAAGGATCCCCAGTGCCGCACCGTGGAGGGCGGCCCGGCCGGCGGGGCGGGTGACTGCCGGACGGCCACGGCCGGTGACGGTTGGCCCGCCGAGCAACCGCCCGCGAGAACCACGGCGGCGACGGCGGCCGCGCCCAGGCCGGTCTTCATAGTCAGTGATCTGTTCACTACAGTCCGCGACGATCCTTCCTCGGCCCAGGCCAGACGGCATGGGGGCGCACGGGGTACCCGGATAGGCCCATTTATTATCAGCAACCAGCCACCCAGGGAGCACGCAGGGTCTGTCGTCAGCGATGAGTTTGGCGCATCCGGGCCGTCTACATCCCAAAGGAACCGAGCCAGCGAAGGAGACGAAGATGCGGCTCGCCCTGCACACCTTCCTGACCCTTGACGGCGTCATGCAAGCGCCCGGCGCGCCGGATGAGGACCCCGACGGCGGCTTCCCGCACGGCGGCTGGTCGTTCCCCTACGGCGACGAGGACTTCGGCGCGGCCATAGCCGGCTGGTTCGCCCAGGCCAGCGCGTTCCTCCTCGGCCGCAAGACGTACGAGATCTTCAGCGGCTACTGGCCGAAGGTCACCGACCCCGACGACCCGGTCGCCAGCAAGCTCAACGCGCTGCCGAAGTACGTCGCCTCGACCACGCTGGCCTCCGTCGACTGGCACAACTCGGTGCTGCTCGGCGGCGACGTCGCGGCCGAGACCGCCAAGCTCAAGGAGCAGCCGGGAAATGAGCTGCAGGTGCACGGGAGCGGCGGCCTGGCCCAGACGCTGATCGAGCACGACCTCATCGACACCTACCGGCTGCTGTTCTTCCCGGTCCACGTCGGCTCCGGCAAGAAGCTGTTCCGCGACGGCGCGAAGACGGCCGCCCTTCGGCTGATCAACGCCACCACCACAGGCGCCGGCGTCATCATCGCCACCTACCAGCCGGCCGGGCCCGTGCGGCACGGCTCGTTCGCGCTACCCGACGAGTCCTGACGGGAGGTAGCGCGGGCCCGGCGGGGGTGCTGGCCTCCGGGCGCGGCGGAAGGTAGATCGCAGGCGAAGAGGCTGGCCACCACCCTGGCCGGGCCTGGCGGCGGTGCCGAGCATGGGGTTATGCGATACGAGAGCTCAGTCACCTCGGTTTCCTGGATCCCGTCCGAGGCGCCCGAGGGCATTATCCAGTTCGGGATCGACGCCGGGCTCGGCCACTACGACGACCCGCTCCCGGATGTGCTGGGCGACCTGCAGGAGTGGCGGGACGCCGACCGGTTCCGGTTCGCCAACCGGCTGCGCGCCTGGATCGAGGTGAACAGCGAGGGCCAGGTCACCGGCTGCGGCTACGGAGACGGCGGCTGCCTGATCGGGTCGTCGACGATCCGGCTCGGCGGCGTGCAGCACGTGTTCCCGGCGGTGGCGCTGCCCGACCTGCGCCAGGAGCCGGAGCGCGGGGACGGCCGGGTCCGGTTCGTGCAGACCGGCGGCGGCCGGGCCGGCATCCCGATGCCCAGGCGGGTGCGCCGCCGGCCTTACGTGCAGTGGAACTCGCCCCTGGTATGGACGACGCTGTCGCTGACCCTGTACGCCGACGGCCGCGCGGAATCCGCGCTGACCGGCGCCAGCCGGTTCCCCCGGCACTGGGTCTACGACGCCTCGGGGAAGCTGGCGGCCAAGTCGGGGCTCACCGACTTCAGCGATTGGTACCGCAAGTCGTTCGGCCGCTACAGCCCGTGGGGGGAGCAGGACTCCCCGGCCCTGGTGACCACGGTGGAGACCGCGCTGGAGCGGGCGCTGTCCACCCAGCTGATGCGCGGCGGCGCCAAGCCGCAGATCCGCCGCGTCAAGCCCGGCACGGTGCTGGTCCGGCAGGGTGAGCCCGGCTCCGACATCTACCTCGTCCTGGACGGGGTGGTGCGGGTCGAGCGCGACGGTGAGCGGCTGGCCGAGTACGGCCCCGGCGCGCTGCTCGGCGAGCGGGCCCACCTCGAGGGCGGCGCCCGGACCTCAACGCTGACCGCCGTCACCGCCTGCCGGGTCGCCTCGGCCGACGCCAGCCAGTTCGACCAGGCCGCGCTGGAGGAACTGGCCACCGGCCACCGCCGCGAGACCGTGTCCTGACGCCAGGGCCGACGACGGCACTGGCAACGGAGCTGAGCAACATGGCACCGAAGATCGTCATCATCGGCGGCGGAATCGGCGGGCTGACCGCGGCCGTCGCCCTGGCCCGCCGGGGCCTGGCCGCCGAGATCTACGAGCAAGCCCCGGCCCTCGAGGAGGTCGGGGCCGGCGTGGGCCTGTGGGGCAACGCCCTGCGCGCCCTCGAGTCGGTCGGACTGGCCGGCCAGGTGACGCAGCTGGCCGAACGGTCGGCCAGGCAAGGCGTCAGGCGCCCGGACGGCACCTGGCTGCTGGACATCCCCACGGAAGCCATGGAGAAGCGCTGGGGGGTCGGCTTCGCCGCCGTCCAGCGGGCCGAGTTGCAGCTCCTCCTGGCCGCTCAGCTCGACCCCGCGGCCGTCCACCTCGCCGCGCGCTGTGTCGGCTTCCGGGACGCTGGCCGGGCCGTGACCGTGCGCTTCGCGGACGGCCGCGAGGCCGACGCCGATGTCCTCATCGGCGCCGACGGGGTGCACTCGGTCGTCCGGGCCCACCTGCTCGGGCCCGCCCCGCTTCGCTACCGCGGCTACACCTCGGTGCGGGCCCTCACGCCCGCGGGATCGGTGCCGCTGCCCGGGGACGGGATGGAGACCTGGGGCCACGGCGCGCGCTTCGGCCTGGCCCCGGCGACCGGTGAACGGATCATCTGGTACGCGGCGTGGAACGCCCCGGCCGGCGCCGGGCAGAACGGCGACACGGCGGCGCGCCTGCGGGCGCTCTTCGGCGCCTGGCACGACCCGATCCCCGCCGTGATCGAAGCCACCCCGGACGACACGGTCATCCGCAACGACATCTACGACCGCAGGCCGGCCCGGACCTGGACCCGGGGCCGGGTCGCGCTGATCGGCGACGCCATTCACCCCATGACCCCCGACCTCGCCCAGGGCGCCTGCCAGGCGATCGTCGACGCGACCACGCTGGCCCGCTGCCTGGCGGAGGCGGGCGATCCCCGGGCGGGGCTCCGCGAATACCAGCAGCGCCGGTGGCGTGACGCCGCCCGCATGGTCCTGCTCGCGCGCGGCTCTGGCCGCATGGGCCAGTGGCAGGGGCGCCTCGCCTGCGCCGCGCGCGACTCCCTGCTCCGGGCCGCGCCGCTGTCCCTCCAGCTACGCCAGCTTGACCTCGTCATGGGCCGCCCGGCCCGCGCGGGAGGCCCGGCGCCCGGCCAGGCCCGGGGTCGGCCCGCCCGCGCGTGAGGTCCGGTGCCCGGCAGGCCCGGGCCGCCCGCCCCCGCGTGAGGTCCGGTGCCCGGCAGGCCCGGGCCGGCCCGCGACGGGCGGGCCCCGGTTTGGTTGAATATCACGGATGATCTCCCGGGTCGCGCTGGGCTGCGGCAACTTCGGCGGCGTCGGCTCCGCGCCGGAGTTCTTCGGCCAGGGGCTGAACGAGGACCAGGCGCTCGCGCTCATGGATGCGGCCTGGGAGCTCGGCATCACCCACTTCGACACGGCCGACGCCTACGGCGGCGGCCGCAGCGAGCTGGCGATCGGCCGCTGGATCCGGTTGAGCGGGATCCGCCCCCGGCTGACGACCAAGACCTACAACCCGTTGCAGGCCGGGGGAGACCACGGCCTGCGGCCGGAGCGGATCCGCCGCCAGCTGCGGGCCAGCCTGGACCGGCTCGGGGTCGACCACGTCGAGCTGTTCCTGGCCCACGAGTTCGACCCGGAGGTGCCGCTGCCCGAGTCGCTCGGCGCCCTGGATGAGGCACAGGCCGAGGGCACGATCCTGGCCTACGGGGTCAGCAACTTCGACGCCCCCCAGCTGGCCGCCGCGCTGGCGGCCGGCACGCCGCGGGCGATCCAGAACAGCTACTCGCTGCTTGAGCGCGGCGACGAGCGGGAAGTCCTGCCGCTCTGCGCGCGGCGAGAGGTCGCCTACCTGGCCTTCAGCCCGCTCGCCGGCGGCTGGCTCACCGGCAAGTACCGTCGCGGCAAGCCGTTCCCGGCCGGGTCACGGATGACCCAGCGGCCCGAGCCGTACCGCGCGCTCGTCACCGGCCGTACGTTCGACGCGCTGGACCGGCTCCAGGCCATGGCCTCGGCCCGGGGCATCTCCCTGGCCGGTCTCGCGCTCGCCTGGCTGCTCGCCGACGAGCGGGTGACCCAGGTCGTGGTCGGCCCCGGCCGCCCGGAGCACCTGGCGCCCGTCGGCGAGGCCCTCAGCCACCCGCTCACCGCGCAGGAGCGGGCCGAGGTGGGAGGGGTGATCCCCTGATGCGCGTGCTCGTCCTCAGCCACCGCGACGTGCTGGCCGCGCTCCCGCCCGAGGCCTGCGCCGAGGCGATGGCCGCGGTGCTCGCGGGGCACGCCCGGGGTGAGACCTTCATGCCGCTGCGCTCGGTGATGATGCCGCCGGGCGCGGCCGGCTTCATGGGACTGATGCCCGGCTGGCGCGGCCGGCCCGACGGCGGCGCCGCGGCGTTCGCGCTCAAGGCGGTGTGCATCATGCCCGGCAACCCCGGGCGGGGCCTGGACGCGCATCAGGGACTGGTCACGCTGTTCGACGGGGACAGCGGCGTGCCGACCGCGATCCTCGACGCTTCCGCGGTCACCGCCGTCCGCACCGCCGCGGTGACCGCGGTCGCGACCAGGACCCTGGCGCGCGACGACGCGCGGACGCTCGCCGTGCTCGGGGCCGGGACGCAGGCGCGGGCCCACCTGCGGGCCCTGGCCGGCGTGCGCGAGTTCGAGCAGGTTCGCGTCTACGCGCCGACCCGGGCGCACGCCCAGGCGGTGGTCCAGGAACTGGCCGGGCAGGCCGGGGCGCCGCGCGGGGAGCTGAGCGTCGCCGCCAGCGCCGAGGAGGCGGTCCGCGGGGCCGACGTGGTGGTGACCGTGACCAGCGCGCGGGAGCCGGTGCTCCGCCGCGCCTGGCTCAAGCCCGGGGCCCACGTCAGCGCGGTCGGCGCCAGCACGCCGCAGGCCCGCGAGCTCGACACCGACACCGTGGCCGCGAGCGCGCTGTTCTGCGACAGCCGTGAGTCGCTGCGCCACGAGGCCGGCGAGTTCCGGCTCGCGGTGGCCGAAGGCAAGATCGCTGGCGAGGGGCACGTCCGCGCGGAGCTCGGCGAGGTGCTCGCGGGCACGGCCGCCGGGCGCCGCGACGCGGCCGAGCTGACCCTGTTCCGGTCGCTCGGCCTGGCCGTCGAGGATCTCGCGGCGGCGCAGAGCGCGGTGGCGGCGGCCACGGCGCGCGGCATCGGCACGGAGGTGGAGCTTTGACAGACCTGGCGGCGATCGAGGCGGCACGGGAGCGGATCGAGGGCACGGCCATCCGGACGCCGCTGGTGCGCCTGCCCGTCGAGGATGCCCCGGCCGAGATCTACCTCAAGCTGGAGAACCTCCAGCCGATCAACTCGTTCAAGATCCGGGGCGCGACCAACGCGGTCCTGCTCGCCCCCGCGGCCGAGCGGGCCAAGGGCCTGGTCACCGCCAGCGCGGGGAACATGGCCCAGGGGGTGGCGTGGGCCGCCCGCGAGCTCGGCGTCCCGGCCACGATCGTGGTGCCCGAGCACGCGCCGGAGGCGAAGCTGGCGGCGATCGAGCGCCTCGGCGGGCGGGTGCTGAAGCTGCCGTACGACGACTGGTGGAACGTGATCATCACCGGTCACGTCGACGGGACCGAGGGGCTGTTCGTGCACCCGGTCCAGGACTCCGGGGTGATGGCGGGGAACGGGACGATCGGCCTGGAGATCCTCGAGGACCTGCCGGACCCGGACGCGGTCGTGATCCCCTACGGCGGGGGCGGGCTGACCGTCGGCATCGCCACCGCGATCAGGGCGCTGCGGCCTGCTACGAAGATCATCACGGCCGAGCCGGCGACCGCCGCGGCGCTGGCCGCGGCGCTCGCCGCCGGCCACCCGGCCGACGTCGACTACCGCGCCTCGTTCGTCGACGGCTCCGGCAGCCGGCGCGTGCTGGACAGCATGTGGCCGCTGGTCGCGCCGCTGGTCGACCACGCGCTGGCGATCCCCGTCGGCGAGGTCGCCGCCGCGGTGCGCACGCTGGCCGAACGGGCCCGGGTCATCGCCGAGGGGGCGGGCGCGCTCGCGCCCGCCGCGGCGCTCAGCGGCCGCGCCGGAACCGGGAAGATCGTCTGCGTGGTCTCGGGCGGCAACATCAACCTGAGCAAGCTCGCGGAGATCCTCAACGGGGCAGACGGGTAGCCGGCCCCGAACCCCAGCGCCCGCTGGGGCGCCCCGGCCGTTTCTGCGCGCGGACCTCAGCGCCCGCTGGGGGCGCTCCGGCTTCCGCGCGCGCGGACCTCAGCGCTCGCTGGCGGGTAGCCCCGGCTTCCGCGGCCGGTCACGTCCCGCGCATCCCCTCCAGGGCCTCGACGAGCCGGTCCACCTCGTCCTGCGTGTTGTAGTGGATGAAGCCGATCCGCACCGAATTGCCGGCGTAACCGAGGCGCGGGTACAGGTCCAGCGAATACCACGAGTCGTGCGCCCAGACCCCGATCCGGTCCGCGGCGAGGCGCGCCGCCACCTCCTCCGCCGGCACGCCGTCGACGTTGATGAGGAACGTCGGCACCCGGCCGTCCATCCCCGGCAGCCCGTACACGGTGACCGCGTCGGAGATGCCGTCCAGGAACCGCTGGCCCAGGGAGCGCTCGTAGGGAACGACCGCCGGGAAGCCCCCGACCGAGTCCAGGTAGCCGATCGTCGCGTTGAACCCCGCGAGCAGCTCGTACGGGAGCGTGCCGGTCTCGAACCTGCGGCCGAGCGGGCTGGTGGGCGCGGGACGCGCCTTGTACGGGCGCCAGCGCTCGATCACCTCGGCCCGCCCGTAGGCCAGGCCGAGGTGTGGGCCGCAGAACTTGTACGGCGAGCAGATCAGCACGTCCGCGCCGACCTGGCCGACGTCGATCGGCTCGTGCGCCGCGTAGTGGACGGCGTCGATCCAGGCCAGCGCGCCGGCGTCGTGCGCGAGCCGGCAGACCCGCCGGGCGTCCACGATCGTGCCGATCGCGTTGGACGCCCACGCGAACGCGACTACCCGCGTGCGCGGGCCGAGCTTGCGCTGGAGGTCGTCGAGGTCGAGCGTGGTGTCGTCGTTCAGCTCGACGTGCCGGACGACCAGGCCGAGGTCGTGCGCCAGCTCCAGCCAGGGCGCGACGCCGCCGTCGTGATCCAGCGAGGAGACCAGGATCTCGTCGCCCGGGCGGAAGCCGCGGCCCGCGGTCCGCGACAGCATGAAGTTCAGCGTGGTCATGTTCGCCCCGAAGATCACCTCGTGGGGCTGGCAGCCGAGGAAGCGCGCCGCGTTCTGCTCGGCCTCGGCGAGAATCTCGCCGACGCGCACGCTCGTCGCGTAGCCCGCGCCGAGATTGGCGCTGGCCTCGCGCAGCGCCCGCGCGATCGCCTCGCCGACCTCGTCGGGCACCTGCGAGCCGCCCGGGGCGTCGAGGAACGCGAAGTCGCCCCGCAGGGACGAGAAGCGGTCCCGGACCGCGGCCACGTCGATGGCCGGCCTGAGTGTCTCGGTCATCGGCAGCTTCCTCTCACGCGGGGCCAGATTGCGATCGAATCACAACTGCCAGCCGGATCTCAAAAAAGCTTCCCTTGCCTGGGCCTGCAGCGCATGGTTTGATTCAGCCCAAAATCCGACCGCGGGGGAGGCGTCTTGAGTTTCCGCGTCGTCCGCAGCGCCCAGGCGAGCTGGCAGGGGAGCGTGTCGGAGGGCGGTGGCCGGATAGCGCTCGGCAGCGGTGCCTTCGACGGGCCGTACTCGCTGCGGGCCCGGGTCGAAGAGGGCGAGCGGGCGGCCAACCCCGAGGAACTGCTCGGCGCGGCCGAGGCGGCCTGCTTCACGATGTCGCTCGCGAACCTGCTGGGCGAGGCCGGTCACCCGGCGCGGGACCTGCGGACCACCGCGCGGGTGACGCTCGCCCAGGCCGGCGCCGGCTTCGACATCACCCGCATCGAGTTGCGCACGGTCGGCGACGTTCCCGGGGTGGACCAGGCTTCCTTCCGTGACCTGGCCGAGCGGGCCAAGAACTGCACGGTCGGGCGCGCCCTGGCCGGCACCGAGATCACGCTCGAGGCGAGCGTGGCCGGCGACTGACCGGGGGCGGGTCCCGGCCGTCGGCGACGGCTCGCCGGTGGTGGGGGAAACGACAGTGACGTATCGGAGCGAGAAAGGGAGGGCGTATCCATGAAGAGAAGCGCGATCATTGCCGCGACGGCGCTCGGTGCGCTCGTGGCGGCTGGCTGCGGCAGCAGCAGCAGTGGCAGCGGCAGCGCGAGCGGCACGACCACCAAGGCGTGCGTCGCCTCGATCGGCATGGAGGGGCCGCTCACCGGCCCGGTGGCCGTGCTCGGGCAGGAGCAGCTGCACTTCGCCGAGCTCGCGCTGGCCTCGGACAACCTGCGCAACAAGACGAAGATCACGCTGGTCCAGGGCGACACCCAGCTGACGCCTTCGGTGGCCACGACCGTCACCCAGCAGTTCACCTCGAACAACAAGATCGTGGCGGTGGTGGGCCCGGCGGGCAGCCAGGAGGTCGAGGCCGTCGGCCCGCTGATGGCCCGGGCCGGGCTGGCGTTCATCTCCGGGTCGGCGACGGCCGCGGCGCTCACGACGGGCAAGTACCCGACGTTCTTCCGGACCGTGTCCAAGGACAGCGTGCAGGGACCGCAGGACGCCAACTACATCGTGAACAACCTGCACCCGAAGGCCCTGATGATCGTCGATGACCAGGAGGCCTACTCCACTGGCCTGGTGTCCGCGATGATCCCGGTCTTCACCGCGGCCGGGATCAAGGTGGACCACGAGTCGGTCTCGCAGAAGGTGACCGACTTCTCCTCGCTGGTCGCCAAGGTCACGCCCAGCACGACGGTCGTGGTCCTGCCCTGGCAGATCGCGGCCAACGCCCAGCAGTTCGGCAAGGACCTGGCCCAGGAGCACAAGAACGCCGTGATCTTCGGCACGGACGGCCTGTTCTCGCCGGGCACGTTCACGATCAACGGCTCGTACGTGTCGTCGTTCGGCCCGGACATCACCGCGATCCCCGCGGACGCGGCCATCGCCGCGGCCGCCAAGGCGAAGTACGGCACGTTCGGCACGTTCGGCCCGCCGGTGTACGCGGCCACGCACGTGGTCGACGAGGCGATCGCCTCGGTGTGCAAGTCCGGCCAGACCCCGAACCGGGCCAACGTGCTGGCGGCGATCAAGAAGACGGACGAGGCGACCACGATCCTCGGGCAGCCGATCAAGTTCGACTCCCACGGCGACGTGGTCAACGGCAAGTTCTTCCTCTTCAAGATCAACTCATCGGGTAACTACCAGCTGATCCCGGGCTGACCCGGGGGTCAGGCCGCGCCGCGCGCCAGATTGTCCGAGCCAGGAGGGCGCGGCGCGGCCTGGACTGAGCGGCGAACGACGAAGGAGTGAGCGACAAGGGAAGGCGGCGCCTCTAAAGCGCCCCCGGCGGCGAGCGGAAAATATGGCCTTCTTCTTCCAGGAACTCGTGAACGGCCTGACCACGGGCGCGCTCTATGCGCTGGTGGCGCTCGGCTTCACGATGGTGTACGGGGTGCTGAAGCTGCTCAACTTCGCGCACGGCGACCTGTACATGGTCGGCGCGTACGTCGGCTACTTCGTGATCCAGTGGTTCGGCGGGCCGAACGCGGTGAGCATCCCGGTGCCGCTGCTCCTGGTGATCATGTTCGTGCTGGCGGCGCTCCTGGTCGGCGGCCTGGGCCTGGCCATCGAGCGGTTCGCGTACCGGCCGCTGCGCGACGCGCCGCGGATCGCGCCGCTGATCACCGCGATCGGCGTCTCGTTCTTCCTGGAGAACTCGGCGCTGCTGCTGTTCGGCGCGCAGCCGCGGATCTACAACACCTCGGACTTCATCTCGCTGTCCAGCGGCATCCAGATCGGGTCGGTCACCATCGACTCGGTGCAGATCCTGGTCCTCGTGCTGGGCCTGCTGCTCATGGTCGGCCTGCGGCAGCTGGTCAACCGGACCTCGCTCGGCAAGCAGATGCGGGCCGTGGCCGCCGACCGGGAGGCGGCCGAGATGCTCGGCATCAACGTGAACTTCACGATCGCGGCGACGTTCTTCATCGGCTCGGCGCTCGCCGGCGTGGCCGGGGTGATGGGCGGGCTGCTGTTCAACCAGGTGACGCCGACCATCGGGTTCATCGCCGGCCTCAAGGCGTTCACCGCGGCCGTGGTCGGCGGCATCGGGTCGATCCCCGGCGCGGTCCTGGGCGGCCTGCTGATCGGCCTCGCGGAGTCGTTCATCACCGGCTACATCTCCTCGACCTACACCAACCTGCTGGTGTTCCTGCTGCTGATCGCCGTGATGCTGGTCCGGCCCAGCGGGCTGCTCGGCCGGGCCCAGCTGCAGAAGGTGTGACGCCCGGATGAGCCTGGACTCGCAGCCCCCGGCGGCCGGCCCTCAGGTCGGAGCCGACGAGTGGGTCGCCCGGGAGGCCCACCGGCGCGAGTACCTGCCGTCCTGGATGGGGGACGCGCAGCGCCGGTTCGAGCGGATCGGCTGGTGGCCCAGGCTCGCGATCGTGGGCCTGGCCGCGGCCGCGCTGCCGCTGATCGGCCTGGGCGGGTTCCAGTTGCAGGTCGGGATCGACACGCTGGTCATCGTGCTGCTCGCGCTCGGGCTGAACATCGTGGTCGGCTGGGCCGGGCTGCTCGACCTCGGCTACGTGGCGTTCTTCGGCTTCGGCGCCTACGGGTTCGCGCTGCTGTCCTCGGCCCAGATCGGCAGCAGCGGCATCCACCTGCCCGCCTACCTGTCGGTGCCGATCGTGATGGTCGGCGCCGCGATCCTCGGGCTGCTGGTCGGCTGGCCGTCACGTCGGCTGATCGGCGACTACCTGGCCATCGTCACCCTGTTCTTCGGCGAGGCCTTCGTCGAGTTCACCAACAACGTGGCGCCCAGCGTGTTCGGCGGCCCCAACGGGATCGTCGGGGTCGACCCGATCCGCGGCTTCGGGGCCCAGCTCACCAGCAACACGGGCTACTACTACCTGCTCGTGATCCTCGCCGTGGTCACGATGGCGGTGCTGCGGCTGCTCGATACCTCGCGCACCGGCCGGGCCTGGCGGGCCGTGCGCGAGGACCCGCTGGCCGCGGCGTCCATGACCATCCCGGTCAACCGGGTCAAGCTGATGGCGTTCTCGTTCGGGGCCGTGGTCGCGGCGCTGGCCGGGACCATCTTCGCCGCGCAGCAGATCAGCGTGTTCCCGACCGACTTCGACACGCCCATCCTGATCCTCATCTACGCCGGGCTCATCCTCGGCGGCGCCGGCAGCATCGCGGGCGCGGCCGCCGGCGCCGTGGTGGTCATGGTCATCTACGACGGGCTGCTGCGCAGCCCGACCGATTCCGGCTACCTGTTCTACGGCCTGATCCTGCTGACCCTGGTGGTCAAGCTGCGCCCGTGGCGCAGGCTGGTCGCGGTCCTCGCGGCCACCGCCGCGCTCGGCTTCGCCGCGCACGCGATCGTCGCGGCCATCTCGGCCAGCGCCGTGGCGGGCGGGCCGCAGTCGACCGGCTGGCTCGGCGACGTGCTCCGCTACTGGATCATCGTTCCGGCCAACGCCACGGTCCTGGGGAACTGGGGGTACGTCCTGCTGGTGTGCCTGCTGATCGCGCTGGTGCAGGTCAAGGGGCGCTGGCGGACCATCCTGCTGGTGCCGACGCTCTGGCTGTCCTCGTTCGTCTGGGAGACCGTGCTGAGTTCCCAGCCGGCGGTCACCCGGCAGCTCATGATCGGCGCGATCCTGATCGTGACGATGATCGCCCGGCCGCAGGGACTGCTGGGGTCGCGGCGCGTCGAGGCCCCGACGTGAGCGAATCCCCGGCCGGGCCCGTCCTGGACCTCGATCGCCTGTCGCTGGCCTTCGGCGGCCTGCGGGCCCTGTCCGAACTCGACCTGCGGGTGGACGACGGGGAGATCGTCAGCCTGATCGGGCCCAACGGCGCGGGCAAGACCACGGTCTTCAACGTGATCACTGGCGTGTACCAGCCGAGCGCCGGGGACGTCCGGTTCGCCGGGCAGCCGATCGCCGGGCTGGCGCCGCACAAGATCGCCCGGCTGGGGATCGCGCGGACCTTCCAGAGCCTGCGGCTGTTCCTGAACATGTCGGTGATCGAGAACGTGATGGCCGCGACCTACGGCCATACCAAGGCGACGCCGCCGGAGTCGGTGCTGCGCCTGCCCCGGGCCCGGCGCGAGGAGCGCGAGGTGCGGGCGCTGGCCGAGGACGTGCTGTCGTTCTTCGGCCAGCGGCTGGCCGGGTACCGCTGGGATCAGCCCGCCTACTCGCTGTCGTACGCGAACCGCCGGCGGCTGGAGATCGCCCGGGCCCTCGGCACCGGCCCCCGGCTGCTGCTGCTCGACGAGCCCGCCGCCGGGATGAACCCCGCGGAGACGCACGAGATCACCGAGCTGATCGGGCGGCTGCGCGACGAGCGCGGCGTCTCGATCCTCGTGATCGAGCACGACATGCACGTGGTCGCGGGCTGCTCCGACCGGGTGATCGCGCTGGACCACGGCGTCAAGATCGCCGAGGGCGGCTTCGACGAGGTCGCCAGCCACCCGGCGGTCGTCGAGGCCTACATGGGACGCGACCCCGAGGCGCTGGCGGACGCGGCGGAGGCAGCCGGAGAAGCAGCGGGGGAAGCCGCGGAAGGAACGCCGGGCGGAGCCGCCGAGGGAGCAGCGGGGGAAGCACCCGAGGGAGCACCGCAGTGAGTACCGCGCTGCTGACCCTCGACCACGTCACCACGTACTACGCGCAGATGCGGATCCTGGAGGGAATCTCGCTCCAGGTCGGCGAGGGCGAGCTGGTGTGCCTGCTCGGCGGCAACGCCTCCGGCAAGTCGACGACGCTGAAGACGATCCTCGGCATCGTGCGGCCGCGCTCCGGGCACGTGCTGCTCGGCAGCCAGGACGTGACCAGCTGGCCGGTGCCGCAGCGGATCGCCCGCGGGATCGCGATCGTGCCGGAGAACCGCCGGCTGTTCGGGCAGCTGACCGTGCTGGAGAACCTCGAGCTCGGCGCGGTGCTGCGGCGCGGCGAGAAGCTCGGCGACGACTTCGACCGGGTCTACGGGCTGTTCCCGCGCCTGTACGAGCGGCGCGGCCAGCTCGCGGGCACGCTGTCGGGCGGCGAGCAGCAGATGGTCGCGATGGGCCGCGCGCTGATGTCGCGCCCGCGGCTGCTGCTGATGGACGAGCCGTCGATGGGCTTGTCCCCGGCGCTCGTGCAGCAGAACTTCCAGATCATCGCCGACATCCACGCCTCCGGCGTCGCGGTGCTGATGGTGGAGCAGAACGCGACGATGGCGCTGTCGATCGCCGACCGCGGCTATGTCCTGTCGACCGGGGTGATCGTGCTCGAGGGCTCCGCGTCCGAGCTGCTGAGCAGCGAGGATCTCAAGCGCGCCTACCTGGGGCGCTGATCCCGCCACGCCACGACGGTTCCGGCCCCCGCCGCGATAATGGCTGCGTGACGCTGGCTTTCCGGTTCGCCGAGGAGGGGGACGTGCCGGCCATCGTGAGCCTGGTCGAGTCCGCTTACCGGGGAGAGGCCAGCCGGGAGGGCTGGACCAGCGAGGCGCACCTGCTCGACGGCCAGCGCACTGACGCTGACGCGATCCGGGCGGTGGTACGCGCGCCGGGCGCCGCCATGCTCGTGGCCGAGGCCGGCGGGCAGCTGGTGGGCTGCTGCCAGCTGGAGCGGCGCCCGGACGCCGAGGTGTACTTCGGCATTTTCTCGGTGCGGCCCGGCCGCCAGGGCCAGGGCTGGGGCCGGGAGATCCTGGCCGAGGCCGAGCGCCTGGCCCGGGACGACTGGGGCGCGAGGACCATGGTGATGACGGTCCTGGCCCAGCGCGGCGAGCTGATCGCCTGGTACGAGCGCCGCGGCTACCGCCGGACGGGCGAGAGCCGGCCGTTTCCCTACGGCGACGTCAGGTTCGGGATACCGAAGCGTCCGGACCTGAGCTTCGTCGTGCTCGCCAAGCCGCTCGCGCCGCGGGACGCCGTGGGCTGTGCGCCGGCGCCCCCGCCGTGAGCGGTCCCGTCACCTGGGGTGCGTGCTGATCGAGATGCCCGATCCGCCCGCGCGCGGGTAGACCGAGATGCTCGCGCCCTCGCCGCTGCGGTCCGCGGTAAAGCTCGCGTGATAGGGCCCCATCGAGGATGACGTCACGTGCCACCCGCCCTTGGCCAGGGCGCCGGAGTAGAACGCCCCGATTTTCTGCACCGAGTCGGGCGACGTGAGCACCGTCGAGGCTGCCGACCTGCTCACCACCGTCGACGGCTGATAGTCCGGCAGCTTGCCCGTGGCCGATGCGCCCGGTCCGGCTGAGGTGCCGCCGGATCCCGGGGCCGCCGGGCTGGCCGACGCCGCCGGCTGGCTGGCCGGCGGCTGGCTCTCCGGCGCGGTCACGGTGTGCGTTACCGAGGCGGCCGGCGTGCCGCCGGACACCGAACAGGCGGCCAGGCCCACCGCGGCCGCCGCCGCGGCCACGGCCGCGAACATCTGGGGGCTCATCCGCGGCCCCTGGCTGATCCTGATCACGTCATGCCTCCTTGCTCCGTCCCGCCGGGCGCCCAACCGGGTGCCGACGCAAGGACCGTAAGGCGGCTCGCCACGGGGTGGCATCCGGTGATCTACCAGTAACGTCCCTAGTCACGGCCGTGGCGGCCGGCCTACCATCGGCTTCATGCTGCTGGGGCGGGACGCTGAGCAGCGTGTCCTGGATGACCTGCTGCGCACAGCCCGGGGCGGGCGCAGCGCCGTGCTCGTGCTGCACGGCGAGTCCGGGATCGGGAAGACCGCACTGCTCGGCTACGCGGAGGGCCACGCCGAGGGCATGACCGTGCTGCGCTGCGCCGGGGTCGAGGCCGTGCTGGCCGCCGACCAGCGGCAAGCCGACGATTTGTTCGCCCAGGCGCTCGGCCACCACGACCACCGCGTGCCGCCTTACGAACGGGCGCGAACCCAGCTCGCCTACGGTGAGCGCCTGCGCCGCGACCGGCGCATCGCTGAGGCCCGGCTCCAGCTGCGCCGAGCTCTGGATACCTTCGACGGGGTCTCCACGCGGCTGTGGGCCGAGCGAGCACGGGGCGAGTTGCGCGCGACGGGGGAGACCGTGCGCAAGCGAGACCTCAGCTCGCTGGACACACTGACTTCCCAGGAGCGGAGGGTTGCCCGCCTGGTGGCGGCCGGCGCCAGCAACAAGGACGTCGCCGCGCAGCTCTTCCTCAGCAGCCGGACCGTCGAATACCACCTGGGTAAGGTCTTCACCAAGCTCGGGGTCGCCTCGCGCGTGGAACTTGCCCGCCTCGCGCTCGAGTCGGCCGGCGCCCGCCACGTCGCCTGACGCTCCCGTGGTGACCCGGTCGGTGACGCACCAGATCGGCATCGACCGGGAGCATGGTGTCGTCACCAAGCGGTTCCGGTCGTGGGCGCGTGATGAGCCCGCCCGGGAGTGGGCCGCGCTGCGGCTGCTCGCCGGGTTCGCACCGGGCCTGGCGCCCTGGCCGATCAGCGCCAGCCTGGACGGCGAGCCGCCGGAGATCCGGATGTCCTGGCTGCCCGGGGAATCGCTGGGAGCGGGCCCGGTATCGGCGCCGCAGGCGCAGGCCCTGGCCCGGTCGCTGGACTTGCTGTGGCGCAGCGTCCCGCCCGGCCGGCTCGGCGAGCTGCCCACCAGGGAGCCCAACCCGGAAGCCTTCACCGGCCAGGTACGGCAAAGCCTGGCCGTGGGCCACTACCTGGGCCGCGACCCGGTCGTGCGCCGCGCCGCGGCCGCCGCGGCCGCCTGGCTGGAGCGCAGCACGATCGGCCGTCCGGACCTCGCGGGCGGCAGCACCGTCTTCGGGCACGGCGACGCCAATCTGGCCAACTTCCTGTGGGACGGCCGCCGGGTACGCGTGGTCGACTTCGAGGACTGCGGTCCCAGCGAGCGCGCGTTCGAGCTCGCGATCCTCGTCGAGCACCTGTCCGCGTGGTCAGACGCCCGGCTGGACTCCGGCTCCTTCGTGGCCCTGTTCGAGCTGGCCGCCGCCGAACGGGCCCGCCTGGCGCAGTTCCGGCGCCTGGCCGCGCTGTTCTGGCTGCTGCACCTGCGGCCGGGCGGTCGGGCCACCCGCCGGAACCCGCCCGGCACCCTGCGGCGCCAGGCCGAGCGCCTGCTGGCCCTGCTCGGCTGAACCGTGCCGCTCACCCGCCCGCCGCGCGCGCGGGCTTCAGGGACAGGAAGTCGGGCACGTTCAGGACCCGCAGCACCTGCCGCTCGAGCGGGCGGATGCCGCGCCGGTCCTCGTCGTGATACAAGCGCGGTGCCACCAGGCGGACCGTGCGCCCGCGCGTCCGCAGCTCGCAGCCGCCGGCGGCCAGCACGTTCCTGACCCAGTCGGTGTCCGGGTCGTACGTGAGGGCAAGGACTTGACTTCCACTCCGCTCTGAGGGGCGGAGATTCCCGCCTGTCACGCCGTTTTCCTGCGCGACTTCGGGAGGGTTCCTGCTTCACCGCGCTGTGCCAGGGCAGGCCCTGGTCTTACCTGCGCTCCACAGGCTGTCACCGCCAGCCCGGCGGCCTTGGCGACGTTCACCGCCGCGTTGATGTCCCGGTCCAGCCACGCCCCGCACCCCTGGCACTGCCAAGTGCGGACGTGCAACGGCTTGGGGCCGTCTTTCACGCCGCACGCCGAACAGGTCTGCGACGTGGGCTCGAACCGGCCGATCTTGTGGAACTGCCGGCCGTGCAGCCGGGCCTTGTACTCCAGCATCGCCACGAACCCGGACCAGCCGGGGTCGTGGACGGACTTGGCCATGCGGGTACGGGCCAACCCCTTGACCGCCAAGTCCTCGACTGCGACCGCTTGGTTGTCGCGGATCAGCGTCGTGGACAACTGGTGGTGAAAGTCGCGGCGAGCGTCGGCGACCCGCGCGTGGGCGCGGGCAACTTTGACCCTGGCCTTGTCCCGGTTTCTGCTGCCTTTGTCCTTGCGGGACAGTTCCCGCTGCCTGCGCCGGAGTTTGCGCTCCGCCCGGCGCAGGAAACGGGGGGAGGCGATCTTGCGGCCGTCCGACAGTACCGCGAAGTGCGCTAGCCCGAGGTCGACACCGATCACGACATCGGCCTCCGGGAGCGCGCCGGGCTGCGCTTCCACGACGAAGGACGCGAAATACCGGCCGGCCGCATCCTTGATCACGGTCATGCTGGAAGGCGCCGACGGTAAGGCGCGCGACCACCGCACCGGCACATCCCCGATCTTCGGCAGGCGCAGCTTGCGGCCAGGCGTCAGGCTCCACCGGGCGTTGGCGGTGAACCGGACCGATTGCCGGCGGTCTTTGCGGGACCGGAACCGCGGCGGGCCGGCCTTGCGGCCGTTGCGTGGCCCGGTGACCGAGGCGAAGAAGTTCCGGTAGGCGGCGTTCAGGTCCGCTAGCGCCTGCTGGAGAACTGCCGCGGAGACCTCCGCCAGCCACGCCCACTGCGGCGTCGCCTTGGACGCCGTCAGCCGGGCTGACAGCTCGGCATCGGTGACGTACGGCAACCCCGCCTCATAAGCCTGCTGCCGGGCCCGTAGCGCGTCGTTGAACACCACCCGGGCACAGCCGAACGCCCTGGCTAGCGCCTGCTGCTGCCCTGGCGTGGGGTAGAGGCGGTAGTTGTAGCGGAGCTGCACCCGTCCAGCATGGCTGAAGGCAGTGACATCCGCGCCGGCAGGCACTGCGTCGTCATCCCGCATACTCACTTGGCTTTCGTCACCAGATACCGGCACCAGGTCGTCACCGCGCCACACCTGGACCACATGCAGTAGATCACACGGGAGGTGTGCGCTGACTTCGGGTGCGAACTGGCCAGTTCAACGGCGAATCCGGCCACGTTCACCTGCTGGTGAACTTCTCGCCCACGGTCGCCATCTCCCGCCTGACCGGCAGCCTCAACGGCATGTCCTCCCGCAGGCTGCGTCAGCAATTCCCCGGCCTGCGCCAGCACTACTGGCCCGCGCAGCGCCTGTGGTCAAGGTCCTGCTTCGCCGCGTCCGGCGGCGGCGCTGCCATCTCGGCCCTGCGCCTGTACATCCAGCGGCAGAACCGTCCCGCCCGACCGGCTCCCCCCCGGCCGCCCACACCACCAGCCTAAAGCCGGCGCGTCGGCAGCCTTCTTGGTAGCAGCGCGGCGGGAACACGTTGACCGGTGTCTGGTATTGGCGCCCGGAGCGCCGGCCACGGTGGATGACCAGGCCGAGCCCGGGCATCCAGGGCGCGACGTGCCGGGTGACCCGGTTGAGCCCGGCCTTGTTCCACCGTCCTACGACCCTGGGAATCGGCATGGGTCTTGTGCTACCACTGAGGTGATGGCGCAGCAACCGGGCGGCGAGCAGGCTCCGGCTCCCGCCGAGGCCGGGGAGGCCGCCCGCGAGCCGCACGACCTGCTCGGGTCCGTGCCGGGGTCGGGCGGTCCCGGCGAGTCCGAGAGCCTCAGGACGGTGCTGGTCGCCTTCGGCGTCAACATCCTGATCGCCGTGGCGAAGACCGCCGCGGCCGTGGTGACCGGGTCGGCGTCGCTGGTGGCCGAGGCGGCGCACTCGTGGGCGGACGCGGGCAACGAGATCTTCCTGCTGATCGCCGACCGGCGGTCCCGCCGCCCGCCCGACCGCGCGCACCCGTTCGGGCACGGCCGGGAAGCCTACGTATGGTCGCTGTTCGCCGCGGTCGGGCTGTTCGTGGCGGGCGCCGCGGTGTCGGTCACGCACGGGGTCCAGGAACTCATGCACCCCGAGTCGGCCGAGAACTTCGGCATCGGCTACATCGTGCTGGCCGTCTCGTTCGTCCTGGAGACCGTCTCGTTCCTGCAGTCGGTCCGGCAGGCCAAGCCCGAGGCGGAGTCGATGCAGCGGGACCTCCTCGAGCACATCCTGGCCACCTCCGATCCCACGCTGCGCGCGGTGTTCGCGGAGGACTCCGCCGCCCTGGTCGGCCTGGTCATCGCCGCGGCCGGCCTGGGCCTCCACCAGCTGACCAATAATCCCGTCCCGGACGCGGTCGGGTCGATCCTGATCGGCGTGCTGCTCGCCGCCGTCGCGGTCGTCCTGATCAACCGCAACCGGCGGTTCCTCGTCGGCCAGGAGGCCGATCCCCGCGTGCGCAAGGCTGCCATCGAGGCCCTGCTGGCCGCGCCGGAGGTGGCCCGGGTGACCTATCTGCGGCTGGAGATCGTCGGGCCGCGGACGGTCTTCGTGGTCGGCGACGTCGACCTCACCGGCGACGACACCGAGTCACGCCTGGCCGTCCGGCTGCGGGCGCTGGAGGCGAGGATCTGCGAATCGCCCGCGGTGGTCGGCGCGGTGCTCAGTCTCTCCGCCCCCGACGAGCCGACGCTCATGGTCTAAGGCCCGCGGCACGAGAGTTCACCCGGTGGTCAGCCAGGCGGGCTGACCCCGTAAGGCCTCGGTCAGCCGGCGCAGGGACAGTGGTAAAGTACCCGCACGTCAGAAGCACCCGGCGCCCTGGTCTCACGAGCGCTCCGGCGGGTGCCGTCCAGGACCTGGTGGCACATCACCAGCCCCAGCCACGATGTGCGTCCCAGGAGCCGCTGATGCAACCGCGCGAAAGAGCAACTGCCGAGGCCGGGCCGCCCTCCCAGCCGTCCCCGGTGGCGCCAGTGCCGGCCAGGCCGGCCCGCCGGTCCGACTACGCCGAGTTGTCGCGGCAGGTGAAGCAGGCCGGGTTGCTGGAGCGGCGGCGCTCGCGTTACGCCTGGAGGATCGCGGTCACCGCCCTGCTGCTGGCCGCCGGATGGGCCGTCTTCGTGCTGGTGGGTGACTCATGGTGGCAGCTGGGGGTGGCCGTGTTCGTGGCCGTCATGTTCACCCAGGTCGGGTTCCTGGGCCACGACGCCGGGCACCGGCAGATTGCCGGTTCCCGACGGGTCAGCTACATCCTCGGCGTCCTGCTCGGCAATCTGGGCGTCGGGCTCAGCTACGGCTGGTGGGTTGCCAAACATAACCGCCATCACGCCCACCCCAACACCGTAGGCGCGGATCCCGACATCGCGATGAGCGTGCTGGCGTTCACCCCGGCCCAGGCGCACGCCAGCCGGGGCCTGTCCCGGCTGGTGTTCCGCTACCAGGCGTACCTGTTCTTCCCGTTGCTGCTCGGCGAGGCGGTCAGCGTGCACGTCGCGAGCATCCGCGCCCTGGCCAGCCGGAAATCCCGGGCCAGGCCAGCGGAGACGGTCCTGCTCACCGCTCACCTCGCTGGCTACCTGGCCGTCGTGTTCCTGGTGCTGTCACCGGTGAAGGCCGTCGTGTTCATCCTGGTTCAGCAGGGCTTGTTCGGCCTGTACCTGGGCGCCTCCTTCGCCCCGAATCACAAGGGCATGCCGATCCTGGATGAGGGCGACCGGAGCGATTTCCTGCGCCGCCAGGTGCTCACCTCCCGTAACGTCCGTGGCGGCTGGCTGACCGACCTCGCCCTGGGCGGCCTGAACTATCAGGTCGAGCATCACCTGTTCCCCTCCATGCCGCGACCCAACCTGCGCCGCTCCCAGCCCCTGATCAGGGAATTCTGCCGGGAGCGCGGCCTGCCCTATTGCGAGACCAGCCTGGCTGACTCCTACGGTCAGGCGCTGCGCCATCTCAACACGGTCGGCAGGCTGCCCCGCTCGGCCGCGGCATCGCCCCGATGCCTTCCGGCGGAAAGGTGAGGGATTCAGACCCCCTCGCTCACGCCACCGCCCGCGGTCTTTGTCGTGATCGCCGGAATCGTATTTCCTCGTCCTGTGGTACTTGCTCGGGATCCGACGGGCAGGGCCCGGTATATCCACCGGCTGGGGACGTTCTCCCCGCTCCTCGACCAGGCCGGGAACAGCGTCCGGGGACAGCTGGCGGCGCGGCATCTTTCCAGGACGCTCGGGCTGAGCATGTTCGCTTCCCAGGCCCAGCACCCCGGTCCGGCCGCCTGACCCTGCTTGATCGTCGGCATTGCCCTCGGCCGCGGCGCGGCATATGGCATGCTCGTCCCGTTCCTGTTCATCCTGGCCGCGGTATCGGCCCTCACCCGGGCCAGGGTGCTGATCGGCGGGGTGAGGGGCCGCCGCGCGCGCTGAAGCCCGCGGTGGCAGCTTCAGAAACCAACCGATCCGGAGGTCACCCGTGAGCACCCCTGGCCCCTACGGGGTTTATCCCAGCCAGCCTGGCCCCTACCCGCCCTACGGCTACGCGCCCGAGCCCCCCAGCTACCTGCAGGGCGGCCCGGTGGGCTTCGGCGAGGCCGTCAAGCAGGCCTTCAGCCACGGGTTCGTCTACCGCGGCCGTGCCTCCCGGTCGGCCTACTGGTGGTTCGTCCTGTTCGAGGCGATCGCCACCGTCGTCCTGGAACTGCTCATCGCGATCCCGGCGGCCACGCACAGCGGCGCGATCGTCGCCTTGTTCCTGATCATCGTCAGCATCGCACTCATCTACGTGGGCCTGGTCGGGCTCGCGCTGACGATCCGCCGGCTCCACGACATCGACCGGAGCGGCTGGTGGGTGCTCATCGGGCTGGTGCCCTTCGCCGGGGGGATCGTCCTGCTGGTCTTCAGCCTGCTCGAGGGCACGCCCGGGCCCAACCGCTTCCAGCCCTAGTCTGCCGGCCGTCCCGCCTCCGGGCGGCCCCCCCGGCCCAGGGGTCCCGCCTCCGGGCGGCACCCCCCTGGGCCGCGCCGCCCGTGGGGCCGCGCTGGGTCGGCGGTCGCTGGCTTTCGGCTCGGCCGGGCAGCCGCGGTCATGGATGATAGGGAGCGTGGCCACCCACCTTCCGCTCGGCGACGTTCGCGTCATCGACCTCACGGTCGCCCGGGCCGGGCCGACCTGCGTCCGCCAGCTCGCCGACTGGGGGGCCGACGTCATCCGGGTGGAGCCGCCGCCCGACCCCGCCGCGCCGGGCCTGACCGGCAGCCGGCACGGCTGTGACTTCCAGCACCTGCACCGCAACAAGAGGTCGCTGTCGCTGAACCTGAAGGCGCCGGGGGCCCGTGACGTGCTGATGCGCCTGGTCGACACGGCCGACGTGCTGATCGAGAACATGCGCCCCCCGGTCAAGGACCGCCTGGGGTTCGACTTCGCCACCGTCCACGCGCGGAACCCGCGCCTGGTCTACGGGTCGATCTCCGGCTTCGGCCAGGACGGCCCCTACGCCGGGCGGGGCGGCGTCGACCAGATCGCCCAGGGGATGGGCGGCCTGATGAGCGTCACCGGCCTGCCGGGCAGCGAGCCGACCCGGGCCGGGATTCCCGTGGCCGACCTGGCCGCCGGCCTCTACCTCGCGGTCGGCGTGCTGGTCGCGTTACACGACCGGAGCCGTACCGGGACCGGGCGCTGGGTGCAGACCTCCCTGCTGGAATCGATGATCGCGATGATGGACTTCCAGGCCGCCCGCTGGACCGTCGACCACGAGGTCCCGCCGCAGGCGGGCAACCACCACCCGATGAGCGTGCCGATGGGCTGTTTCGCGTCCGCGGACGGCTACGTCAACATCGCCGGGGCGGGCGGGCGGCTGCTGCACAACCTGTGCCAGGTGATCGGCCTTCCCGGACTCCCGGACGACCCGCGCTTCGACTCGGCGGCCAAGCGGTCGGCGAACCGGGCAGAGCTCAACGCGCTGATCGCCGAGCGGCTGCGCACCCGGACCACGGCCGAGTGGGTCGAGGCGCTGAACCAGGCCGGGGTGCCGTGCGGCCCGGTCTACCGGATGGATGAGGTGTTCGCCGACCCGCAGGTCGAGCACCTGGCCATGACCGGGCCGGTGGAACACCCGGTGCTCGGCCGGCTGGACATCCTCCGCAACGCGGTGCGGATGACCGACGCTCCGGCCACCGTCCGCTCGCCCAGTCCGGACCTGGGCGCCCACACCGACGAGGTGCTCGCCGAACTGGGCTACCCGCGCGGGCAGATCGACCAGCTCCGCGTCCAGGGAGTGATCTGAGAGGAACCGCATGACGTCACCGAACCCGCCCGCGCGGCACGACACGGGCACCGACCAGCTGCTGGCCGAGGTGGCCGGCGCCGTCGCCGTCGTGACCTTCAACAACCCCGGCAAGCGCAACGCCCTGTCCAGCGCGATGCGCGCCGCGCTGCCCGGCCTGCTGGAAGCGCTGCAGGCCGACGACGACATCCGCGTCGTGGTCGTCACCGGCGCCGGGGACAAGGCCTTCGCCTCGGGCGCCGACATCTCCGAGTTCGCCGACCGGCGCACCTCTCCGGAAGCCCGGGCCGAGTATGACCGGGTTTCCGCGGCGCTGGGCCGTTCCTGGCAGGCTCTGGGCAAGCCGCTCATCGCGATGATCCGCGGCTTCTGCCTGGGCGGCGGCCTGTTCACCGCCCTGCAGGCCGACATCCGCATCGCCTCCGACGACAGCCAGTTCGGCGTGCCCGCGGCCCGGCTCGGGGTCGGCCCCGGCTTCGCCGGGGTGACCGCGCTGATGGACCTGGTCGGCCCGGCCTGGACGTCGGAGATCTTGTTCTCCGCCCGGCGGTTCCCGGCGGCGCAAGCCCTGCAGATGGGCCTGGTCAACCGCGTCGTGCCCGCAGCCAGCCTGCGGGACGACGTCATGAGCCTGGCCCAGGGCATCGCGCAGAACGCGCCGCTCACGGTCGTCGCCAGCAAGGCGGCGATCCGCGAGGCCTGCCGGTCTCCCGACCGCCGGGACATGGCGCGGGTCGAGGCGATGATCGAGGCCTGCTTCCGGTCGGACGACTACCGCGAGGGGCAGCGCGCGTTCACCGAACGGCGCCCGCCCGCCTTCACCGGGCGGTGAGCTCGCGCCGGGCCAGGTCCGGGTTCCACCAGGCGTCCCGGCGGCGCCGGTACGGCCGGGCGAACGCGTGCAGCAGGATGAACCGGGGCACCGCCGGTACCTGATGCACCACGAGCTGGTAATCCTCCGGGTCGATCTCGTCGATCAGCTGGCACGACGGCCTCAACGGCCGCCGGGGCCGCCGGGCGCGCGTCCGGCCCGCAGCGCCGACAGCAGCGGTATGGCCGCGATCTTCTCCTCGGTCAGGTCCTGCCAGCAGACGTCGGCGGCTGGCCGCGGCCCGTGCCGGGCGCGGCAGTCGATGACCCGCTCGGGGGTGACGATGAAGTCCACCGGCACGTCGTGGCCGGTCAGCGGGATCGTCCCGGCGGCGCGTACCTGCAGCTCGTGCACGGTCGTGACGGTCACCGTGCCCGGCCCGATCAGGCCCGCCGCGGAGGCCAGCGCGTATTCCAGGTCGGCGAACCCGCCGCCCTTGCCCAGCCGGGCGCCGTCCTCCCCGGCCGCGACGCAGCCCATGACGACGAGGTCCACCGGGGACAGCTCGGCGAGCGTGACCCGCCGGGCGGAGCGGGACGCCCCGCTGATCGAGGCCGCCTGGCGGGGCGGCTCGCTCAGGTGCGCCGGATCCAGGGCGAAGAACGGCTCGGGCCCGGCCAGGCGCGGGACGGCCATGTACACGGTCTTGCCGTCCTCCAGGGCGCGCTGGCGCACCGGCCACTGCGCCGCGTCCGGGTTGGCCTTCAGGGTGGCGGCCGCCTGCCAGGCCGGCGTGGCGCGAAGCCGCTCGGCGGCGGCCTCGGCTCCGGTGAAGTTCGGGATGCGCCCGGTCGCCCCGGGGAACCGGGCCACCCGCGCCGCCCGCATCGCGGCCCACACCTCCTGCCGCAGGGCGGCCTTCGCGGCCAGCACCTCGGCCGGGCCGCCGGCATCTTGATCGTGACGCGGCACGGGACGGACCATGCCCCATCCTGCCCGCCCGCCCCGGCGGCCGGCGCGGGTGCCCCAGGTTGGGCGTCCCGGTTGTATCGGTGGTACGGGCTGGCCTCGACGTCGGCCGGGGAAAGGCACGGCTGCCTGGTCGGGTCGTACCCCGGCCTGGAGTGAGCGCAGTCCCGGCCGGGGTCACGCCGCTGGGACAATGTCGTTCATGCCGGGTCAGCAGCGGGGCGCCAGCCGGCCGGACCAGGACCAGCCAGACCACGGGCGGCCGGGTGCGGACGGCCTGGTCGAGCTGCTCGGCGACCTCGACCGGCCGGGGGCGTGGATGCTGCTGACGGGCGGCGATCCCGCAGTCCCATGTCGATCTTGATGACCCGCGGCACCTGGAACTCGAGTACATGCGGCGGCTCGGCCACCTGATCGACCTGGCCGCCCCGGCCGGGACGCCGCTGCGTGTGCTGCACCTGGGCGGCGGCGGCCTGACGCTGGCCCGTTACGTCGCCGCGACCCGGCCAGGCTCGCGCCAGCTGGCGGCCGAGGCCGACGCGGAGGTGGCCCGGGTGGTCCGGCAACGGCTGCCGCTGAACCAGCCCGGCCGGCGGCGGACCAGGAACGGCCGGATCGTGGTCCGCGTGGCCGACGCCCGCGCCGTGCTGGAGCAGGTCCCGGCCGGGTCGTTCGACGTGGTGGTCGCGGACGCCTTCGCCGGGGCCCAGACCCCCGCGCACCTGACGTCGGCGGAGTTCACCGAGGCCGTGGCCAGGGCGCTGGTCCCCTCGGGGCTCTACGCGGCCAATATCGGCGACGGCCCGCCGCTGGACCATGCCCGCGGCCGGGTGGCCGCGGTCCGCTCGGTGTTCCGGCACGCCTGCGTGATCGCGGAGGCGGCGGTGCTGCGCGGCCGCAGGTTCGGCAACCTGGTGGTCGCCGCGGCCGGCCGGGAGCTCCCGGTCGCCGGGCTGACCAGGCGGGCCGCCGCCGACCCGTTCCCGGCCCGGGTGCTGGCGGGTGCCGCCCTGGACCGGTTCGTAGCGGGGACCAGGCCGATCACCGACGCCCGCGCCGAGCCGTCCCCGGTCCCGCCGCCCGACGTCTTCGCGTGACCCCGGCGTGCCCGATACTTACCCCATGAGCCCTGGGCGGGAAGAAAGCAGGCAGTGGCAGGCCGCGCAGATCCAGGCCCTGGACGACTACGAGCGCGGCATCATCGCGCTGGCCGGGCTGGGTTACGCGGTGGTCGTGATCGCGCTGGACGTGTCGCTGGCCGTGGTGGCCGCCCGCGCGGTCCGGCGGGCCTGGCGCCTGCGGCAGCTCGGGCCGGCCCGGGCGGTGACGGCCGGCCTGGTTCCGGCCTCGGGCTGGGCCGTCGGCTTGATCGGCGCCCAGGTGGCCGGCGCGGCCGTGGCGGTGCGGGTGGTGAACCGCGAGCTGGCCGCGCACGCCGCGTCTCCCCGCTGGCCCTCCGGGGCCCCGCCTACCTCCCCGTAGCCACCACCCGGGCCGGCGTCAGAGGTGGAAGCTGGTGCCGACCGCGTTCGGGATAAAGGCGTCAGGGAACCGCGCGGACATGGCGTGCTGGGCGCGCCAGCCGGTGCAGTGCGCGGGGGCCAGCACCCCGGGGTTCATCGCGGCCAGCTCGTCCAGGACGCGCGGGATCAAGGGTTCGAACAGCGGGCCGTTGAGGTGGAATCCGCCGAGCAGCGCGTACAGTGGCTGGCCGCCGGTCAGGCGCTGGGCGTACCGGGCGATGTTGATCACGCCCGCGTGTCCGCAGCCGGTGATCACGACGAGCCCCTGGCCGGCGACGTTGAGGATGAGGGCTTGGTCGTCGAGCACCAGGGGATCGGGCTGCCAGCCGCCGCCGATCCAGGCCTGCTGCGGGGGGAAGCCAGGCTCGTACCCGGTGGTCCGCGGGACTTCCCCGGTGACCAGCACGGACCGGTCGAACAGGAAGCTCGGCTGCTGCTCCTCGATGACGTCGAACCCGGCCTCGGCCAGGGCCCGGCGGCTGGTGGTGGGGATCTCCATCGGCTCGCGACCGGGCAGCACGACGCGGCGCCGCCGCCAGAAGTGGGGGTGGATCAGCACCGGCAGGTTCGCCCGGCCGAGGACCCGGATCAGCCCCTCGATCCCGCCGGTGTGATCGAAGTGGCCGTGGCTGCACACGATGGCCTCGATCGAGCCGGGGTCGATGTCCAGCCGGCGCATGTTCTCCGCCACCCCGTCGGGACTGGTCCCGGCGTCGAACAAGAACCGGTGCTCGCGTCCGGCCTTGGTGACCGTCACCAGCGCCGAGAACCCGTGCTCGGCGACCAGCGCGTCGGGAATCTGCGCTTCTTCCATCACCGCCGACCGGCGCCACGGGCCGCTCCCGGGCCCGACCCGCCGCGCCGGGCCCTGATCGGGCATGAAGACATCGGTGACGTTGTCGATCAGCGTGGTCACCACGACCGAGTCCACCGGGTCCAGCACGATCTCGACGTCCGGCTCGAAGTCGTGCCGCACGGCGGGCGGCTGACCCGCCGGGCTCTCGTCTACGCACACGGCCCCATGGTAGCTAGGCGACCGTCACCGGGAGCGCCTCGAAGCCGCGCAGCAGGAACGTCTCCCGGCGGGTCGGCTCGCCCGCGGCCGAGATCTTCGGGAACCGGCGCAGCAGCCGGGGGAAGGCCACCGCGCCCTCGAGCCGGGCGAGCGCGGCGCCGATGCAGAAGTGCGCGCCGCCGCCGAAGCTGAGCGGTCCGCCGTCCGCGCGCGCGGGGTCGAACCGGCCCGGGTTCGCGAACCGGCGCGGATCCCGGTTCCCGGCCGCGAGCATCGTGAGCACCTCGGTCCGCCCGGACACGGGCAGGCCGCCGACCGTGGTGTCGTAGCCGGTCCGGCTGGTGAGCTGGACGGGCGAGTCGAAGCGCAGCACTTCGTCGACGAACGCGGCCGGCGGCACTGACCCGTCCCGGACGGCCTCGCCCGCGGGCGGGTCCTGCAGGACGATCTGCAGCCCGTTTCCCAGCAGGTTCGTCGTGGTCTCGAAGCCGGCGACCAGCAGCAGCGTCAGGTTGTGCAGCAGCTCGGCGTCGGTCAGCCGGTCGTGGTCGGAGTCGCTGACCGCGAGCAGGTCGCTGAGCAGGTCGTCGCGCGGCTCAGCGCGGCGCTCGGCCGCCAGCGCGGTGAAGTAGGCCAGCAGCTCGACCGCGGCGGCGTTGATGGCGGGCAGCGTGGTGATGTCGTTGAGCTCGAAGACGCCGACCAGATCCCGCGCCAGCGGCCGGAACCCCTCCCGGTCCGCCTCCGGGATCCCGATCAGCTCGCAGATCACGGTGACCGGCAGCAGGTAGGCAAAGTCATGCATGAACTCGACGGTGCCGCCGTCGGCGCCGCGGTCGGCCATGGCGTCGAGCAGCCCGTCGGCCAGCCTGGCGATCGCGGGCTCCAGCCCGGCGACCCGCCGGGCGGTGAACGCGCGGGCCATCAGGCTCCTGATCCGCGAGTGCCGCGGGCCGTTCAGGTTCAGGATCCAGTCCGCGGCCTGGACAAACACCGGGTTCTCCCGCCATGCGGGAAAGCCCTGGTCGAAAGTGGACTCGTCGGAGACGCGGAAGCCAGGGTCGCGCAGGACCGAGTTGTTGGCGTCGTAGCCGATCACCATCACGTGGTCCGGGCCGATCTCGGCCGCCTCGCCCAGCTCGTGCAGCCGGGCGTACAGCGGGTACGGATCCGCCCTGCCTTCCGGCGTGCCGAGCATGGTCAGGATCTCTATCGCGTCCATGGTCGCTCCGTCCCCTCGTCGGAGGCGGCCGGCCGCCCGCCGCCCGGCGTCCCGCCGCCCGGCGTCCCGCCGCCCGGGGCCGCCCCCCGCGCCGTCCGCGTCCGCCCGCCCGTACCTGAGACGCTAAGTAACCATCGCGTTTGTCGTCAAGTTATATCTCGTTTGCCGGGAGAGCGTCCGGCCGGCCTGGTCCCGGCGCTCACCGGGGGCTGGAGCGCACCGCGGCGATCACCGCCGCGGCGAACTCGCCGGCGGCCTCGCGCGGGGTGAAGTGGCCGGCGCCGTCCAGGTAGACGAGCCTGGCCTCGGCGAAGAACTCGCCGAGGCGGTCGGACCAGTCCCGGGGGAACAGCGGGTCATGCTCCGGCCACAGCACGGTGGCCGGCGCCGCGATGCGGTCTTCCGGGCGGGGCGCCCGCTCGGCCAGCGAGGTGGCGACCGAGCCGGCGCCGGCCCGGTACCAGGCAATCGAGGCCGCGAACGCCCCCGGCGGCCCGTACACCGAGACCAGGTGCCGCAGGTGCTCGTCGGTCAGCTCGAAATCCGGCCCGGACCAGTGGGTCCAGAAGTGACGCAGGTACGCGCCGACCGCGTCCGGGCGGCCGTCGATGAGCTCGGTGCACAGGGCGAGCTGGTGAAAGGACTGGTACCAGAACTCCCGCTGGGCCCGGGGAGCGAGGATCCGCTCGCCGATCCCGGGCAGCGGCGGCGCGATCACCAGCGCGCTGACCAGGTCGGGCCGGTCGCGCGCGATCGCCTGGGCGATCCGGCTGCCGACGTCGTAACCGGCGATCACGGCCCGGCCGAGCCCGAGCTCGGTGATCAGCCCGGCGATGCTGCGCGCCTGGGCGGCCGCCGAGTACTGGCTCGCCGGGTCGGCCTGGTGCTTGTCCGACTGGCCGAACCCCCGCAGGTCGGGCACGACCACGTCCGCGGCCGCCGATACCAGCGGCATGACGTCGCGGTAGTCCGTCCGGTCGCCCGGCCATCCGTGCAGCAGCAGCACGGCCGGGCCCCGGCCGGCCCGGTCGAAGGCCAGCCGGAACCCGTCAACCGCCTCGGCCTGGTGGTGCACACGGTCGATTATCCCCGGCGATTATCCCCGGCCGGGATGACCGGTCGCGTCGATGAGCACAAATGCGATCAGGCACGGGGTGGTCCCGCGGTTGGCCCACGCGTGGTTGGTCCCGTTCTGGATGACGACGTCGCCGACGCTGAGCTCGACGTCCTCGTCGTCGAGCAGCATGGTGATCGAGCCCTGCAGCACCACCGCGTAGTCGACCGTGTCCGTGCGGTGCATGTAGGGGTGGCGCTGGCTGGCCACGACATTGCCCGCCGCGCCCAGGTCCGCGAACGCGGCCGTGCCGTCCGCGCGGGCCAGGGCCTGCCGGTCCTCGGGATCGAACTGGACGACGCGGAAGACCGTGCCGCCGGGCGGCGGGCGCAGCACCACGGGCCGGTCGACCGGGTCGTGGTCGGTCCGGGTCGTCGGCCTGTCGGCGGTCGCCCACAGGTCCGTCAGGGCCACGCCGGGGCGGCTGGGCCGGTTCAGCACGCTGGCCGCCAGCCCGTCCATCACCACGACCGCGCGGCCCTGGGCGTCATGACCGGTCACCACCCGCCGGACGGGCCGGATGTCCACGGCTGCCCCTCTCGACGCTGGTTCCGGCACTGAGGGATGGCCGAAGACTACGCCCAGTCGCTGGCTTAGCGTGGCGAACGCCGCCATATCCGCAGATATGGCGGCGTTCGCGGCACCGCGGGAGGCGCCTGCTCAGGCGGCCTGGACGGCCACCGGGTGCTCACCGTAGTCGAAGGCCGCCACGGGCGCGGGTCGCGCCGCCTGGCGGATGTAGGTGTCGGCCGGCTCCGGGCCCCAGCTCGGGTGCCGCAGGACCATCCACAGCGGGATCCCGCACCAGGCTGTGAGGAAGACCGCCGCCAGCGCCATGTTCATCCAGATCCAGGACATTTCCGCTCCCCTTGCTGCTTGGACCGCTCCACCCGGCGGTGATGCCGGGCGGAGCGGTGTCCCCATCCGCTGGCGGGCTTCCGGACCGACCACGTCCCCCGTCCCCCCGGTGGCCGGTTCCGGAATGACCAGCTGTCATCAGCATGTCCGGCCGCGGGGGAGTCGTCAGTCAGCCGGCCAACACAGATGTTGTCAGCTTGCCGACACCTACCGGCTGTCGCCGGAGAACCGGGCGAGCGCCACCGCCTGCTTCACGGTCACCGCCCGGTCGCGCACCTCGATCCAGCCGCGCCGTTCGAAACTGCGCAGCGCGGCGTTGACGCTCTGCCGGCTGCCCCCGGCCTGGCGCGCGAGCTGCTCCTGGCTCATCCGGAGGCGGATCACGCCGTCGTCGCCCCGGGGCTGGCCGAGCAGCACCTTCGCGACCCGCCGCGGCAGGTCCAGGAAGACCAGGTCGGACACGGCCTCGGTGAGCCGCCGGAGGTTGGCCGCGATGGAGTCCGTGAGGGCCTGCGCCGCGGCCGGCACGCGCGCGCAGACGTCCTGGATCGCGTCGTGCGGTACGAGCAGTAGCTGGCCTTCCTCCAGGGTCTCGGCGTCGGCGGACCGGGGGCCGCCGTCGGCCACGCTGAGCTCGCCGAGCGTGCCGCCCGGCGGGATGATCGTCAGGGTCAGCTCGCCGCCGTCCGCCGAGCGGACCACGACCCGCACGCTGCCGGACACGACCACGATCAGCGACTCGCCCGGATCACCGGCGGTGAACACGACCTGGCCGCGGCGGAAGCTCCGCAGCCGGGACACGGCGGCGACCGCCTCAAGGTCCTCGGCCGGCACCGAGCGGAGCAGAGCGGTCCGGCGCAAGATGCCGGTCACGTCGGTCGTCATCGCTGGCTCCCCCCGGGGGCTGCGGCGTGGCTCGCCACGGCCTGTGGCATGGTCTACGCAGGCGCGCCCGGCTCGTCAAGTCCTGAAGAGTAACGGGCCTGGCCGTATCCGGGCGTAGTGACCGCGAGACGGCGGCGCGGCCTGTGCGATCATCAGGAGGCAGGCCCACGAAGCCGGGAAGGGCACGATGAACCTGGAAGAAACCTTGGCCAAGATCGTGGAGCTCAGTCAGGAAGAGCTGAGCATCGTGCGCAAGCGAGGGGAGGAGAAAACGCCCGCCCGCGATCACGGACAGGACTTTCACGAGATGCAGCGCGCGGCCGACCGGCTGGACCATTACGCGCACCAGTTGCGCAGGCTGCATGACAACGAACTCGGCCAGAACTGGCGGCACGAGAGCCGCAGCGACACGCCCCGCGGATCCTGACCTATCCCGGCAGGCTCCGGACGTGGTCTTCGGCCGCGGTCCGGCCAGCGCGCGGCGGGCGTGATCCCGCGGCCCGCCCGTTATGGCTCAAGGTGGGGGTAGCGGTAGTCGCGGACCAGCAGGTGGTTGCGCTTGATCGCCCGCGGGCTGGCGAAGCGGATCATGTTCCACACCGTGCCGGCCTTGTCGTTGGTGCCGGACGCCCTCGCCCCGCCGAACGGCTGCTGCCCGACCACCGAGGCGGTGGGCTTGTCGTTGAGGTAGAAGTTCCCGGCGGCGTACCGGAGCGCGTCGCCGGCCTGGCTGAGCACGTCCGCGTCGGCGGCGAACACCGCGCCGGTGAGCCCGTACGCGGTCGACTCGTCGACCAGCCGCAGCGTCTGCTCCCAGTCGGAGTCGTCGTAGACGTAGGCGGTGAGCACCGGCGCGAAAAGTTCCTGGGTCAGGAACGGCGAGGCGGGGTCGGAGACCTCGAGCACGGTCGGGTCGACGAACCAGCCGACGGAGTCGTCGGTGTGCCCGCCGACCACGACCAGGTCCTCGCTCCGGGCCCGGGCCAGGGCGTCGGCGTGCTTGCGGAACTGGCGGGCGTTGATCACGGCGCCGACGTAGGTCTGCGGCTCGGTCGGGTCACCGACCACGACCGACTCGGTGAGCGCGACCAGGCGGTCCTTGAGCGCGGGCCACAGGCTGCGCGGCGCGTACAGGCGCGAGGCCGCCGAGCACTTCTGGCCCTGGTACTCGTAGGCGCCGCGGACGCAGGCCACGGCGAGCGCGTCGAGGTCGGCGGACGGGTGAGCCAGGATGAAGTCCTTGCCGCCGGTCTCGCCGACCACGCGCGGGTAGTTGCGGTAGCCGGCGATGTTGGCGCCGACCGTCTGCCAGATGTGCTGGAAGGTCGCGGTCGAGCCGGTGAAGTGCACCGCGGCGAGGTCGCGGTGCGCCAGGGCCACCGCGCCGATCTCCGGGCCGTCGCCGTAGACGATGTTGATCACGCCGTCGGGCAGCCCGGCCTCGCGCAGCAGCTGCAGGGACAGGTGCATGACCAGCGAGGCGCTCTCGGCGGGCTTCCACACCACGGTGTTGCCGAGCACGGCCGGGCCGAAGGCCAGGTTGTTCATGCAGGTGAAGTTGAACGGCGAGACCGCGAAGACGAAGCCCTCCAGCGGGCGGTACTCGACCTGGTTCCACATCCCCGGCAGCGACCCGGGCTGCGCCCCGTACATGTCGACCATGTTCTTGACGTTCGCGCGGAGGAAGTCGACGGTCTCGCACGCGGCGTCGATGTCGGCCTGGTAGGTGGTCTTCGACAGCTCCAGCATGGTGGCCGCGTTCAGCCGGTCCCGCCAGGGCCCGTGCTGGAGCATGTCCGCCGCGCGCAGGAACGGCTCGGCGCGCTCCTCCCACGCCAGCCGCCCCCACCACGCGGAGGTGGCCAGGGCGGCCTCGATGGCCTGGGCGGCCTGCTCGGCCCCGGCGTAGTGCACGTGCCCGAGCTGGCGGGCGCGGGAATGCGGGATGACGATGGGCACGCGCCGGCCGGTGCGCACCTCGCGGCCCCCGATCACGTTGGCGACGTCGTAGTCCGCCTGGCGGACCTCCTTCAGCGCGGCGCCGGTCCGCGTGCGCTCGGGCGACCCGGCGGCGAACGCCAGGGGTGCGGTGGGTCCGATCGGGAAGAGCGCGGCCCGGCCCGCAAGAGCAGTCATGGCAAGTTCTCCGCAACGTAACGGCAGGCACCTGATCTGGTGCTACCCCCGAACTGTAGGCATCCCGGCTCGGCGCGGGCATCGGCACCGTTGCGGAACTTCCCGCCCGCCTTTCCTACGATTGTCGAAACGGCGGGCGGGGATGCTGGTCAGGGGAGGGATGCGGGCCGGGGAGGCGGTGACGGCGTTGCGAGACGTGCAGTCGGCTGTCGACGAGCTCGGCGCGGCCCTGGCCCACCCGGTCCTGGTCGAGGACGCCCGGCACCGGCCGATCTGGTGGAGCGCCCAGGGGCAGGTCGACGGCACCCGGATGCGCACGATCCTGCAGCACGAGGTCGACCCCGCGGCGCGCGCCGTCGTCGCCCGGCTCGGGCTGGCCCGGGCGCCGGGACCGGTCCGCACGCCGGCCGTGCCCGAAGCCGACATGCTGCCGCGGTGGTGCGTTCCGCTGCGTTCCGGCCGGGAGCTGCTCGGCTACCTGTGGGTGCTGAACGGCGACGAGGCCGTGACCGAGGCCCAGCTGCCGCAGATCGTCGCGTGCGCGGACCTGGCCGCCATGTACCTGGCGCAGACCCCGATGACCAGCGAGGGACGGGGCCGCCGCCGGGCCGCCCTGCTGGCCCGCCTGGCGGCCGGCCGCGACCACGACGCCGCGCGCGAGCTGATCGCGCTCGAGGAGCTCGACCCGGCCTCGACCGTGGCCGTGAACGCTCCCCGGGCGACGGACGGCTGGCCGCTGCGCGGCGAGATGAGCGTCCACGTCAACCCGCGCGCCGCGGTCACCAGCGGCCCCCCGCTGCCCCTGGCCGAGCTGCACCTGGCCGTGCGCCGGGCCCTGCTGACCCGGCAGGCGCTGCGCGCCGGAGCCGCGCTGGCCCGCCCGGCGTGGGACGCGCTCGGCTCGTGGCACCTGATCGTGGCCGCGCCGCCCGACCTCGCCGTCGCCGACGTCCACCCGGGGGCCGAGGTGCTCGCCCGGCAGGCCCGGCCGGACCTCATGATCACGGCCCGCACGGTTCTCGACCACGGCGGGGACATCGCCCGGGCCGCCGCTCAGCTGCATATCCACCGCACCACGCTCTATTACCGGATCGAGCGCATCGAGGCCCTCACCGGCGTCAACCTCAAGACCAGCCCGCAGCGCGACGACCTGCACATGGCGCTGCGCCTCGCGGCGTTCCGGCTGGCCGCCGCGCCCTGACCGCCGCCGCGCGCCCGCCAGCCCTCCTCGCCGCCTCCCTACCGCGGTCACGCTGGCCACATTGCTCACACCGGCATCTAGAGTCCCGCTGATGCCGCGTCGTCGGCGCGAGCCGCCCGGCTGGCGGCGGTAAATGCACCAAAGGGCCGGTTATACCCAGCTTTTTGGGACATTTGGCCAGGCGGCGACCTGTCCGCTGGCGCCGGAACCAGGGGCGGCCGGGCGGGCTTCCGACATTTGTCGGAAGCCGGTGCGGTTTCTTCCGCGCCGGCGCCGATGCCCGGGCCGGGCCCGCGCGCTTAGCGTCGAGTCACTCGGCAAGCCACGGACGGGAGCCCTTGATGGTCGAGGACCTCAGCGTCGACACGGTCGTGATCGGCGCCGGCGTGGTCGGCGCGAGTTGCGCCTATCACCTGGCCCGCGCGGGCCTGCGGGTCCACGTCGTCGAGGCGTTCGGCGGCCCGGCCGAGGGCAGCACCGGGCGCTCCTTCGCCTCGATCCGGGCCCAGTGGGCCGACCCGCTCAACATCGAGATGTCGTGGCGCAGCATCCGCGCGTACCGCGCGTTCCCGGCCGACCACGGGATCGACGTCGGCTACCGCCCCACCGGGTACCTGCTGCTAGTGCCGGACTCGGCCTGGGAGGCGCAGCTGGCCGCGGTAGAGCTGCAACGCGAGCACGAGGTCCCGGTCGACGTGCTCGACCTGGCCGCGGCGAGGCGGATCACCCCGTTCACGCCGGACGGCATCGCGGGCGCGACCTGGGGCCCGGCCGACGGCGTGGTCGACCCGCACCTCGCGACCGGCGCCTACCTGACCCTGGCCCGGGCCGCGGGCGCGCAGGTGCTGTTCCGGCACCCGGTCGCCGTCATTGCCGGAGACGGCGGCGGAGGCTGGGCGGTGACCGCGGGCGGCCGGACCCTCCGGGCGCGGTCCGTGGTGAACGCGGCCGGAGGCTGGGCCGGCGAGGTGGCCGCGCTGGCCGGGCTGACCGTGCCGGTCGCGCACTCCCGGCGCAACATCTACGCCACCGCGCCGGGCGCGCTGGCGGCGGTCTGGCCCGGCCCGGTGCCGATGACCATCGACCTCGGCTCCGGCGCGTACGTGCGCAGCGAGGGACCGCGGCTGCTGTTCGGGGCGGCCCGGCCCGACCAGCCCGACGGGTACGACGTGAGCGTCGACTGGCCGTGGATGGAACAGGCGCTGGAACGCGCGGTGGCCCGGTTCGGGTGGCTGGCCGACCTGCCGCTCGACCGGGCGGGCTGCTGGGCGGGCACGTACGAGAACAGCCCGGACCGCCACGGCATCCTCGGCGCGGACCCGGCCGCGCCGACCTGGGTCAACGCCTGCGGGTTCTCCGGGCACGGCCTGATGCAGGCGCCGGAGATCGGGCGGCTGGCCGCGGAGCAGGTCACGACCGGCGCGATCACCAGCCTCGACGCCAGCGCGCTGCGGCCGGGCCGGTTCGCCGCGGCGCCCGCGCCCGGCGGCCGTCAGCTCGGATTGGTGTTTTGACCTCAGGAGGAGCCGATGTATCCCATGCTGCAGGCCGACCCGGAACGGGCGGCCTGGATCGAGACCACCGCCGCCGAGCTGGCCAGGTTCGGCCAGCAGCACCGCAGCGAGCTCGACGCCGCCAACCGGGACAGGCAGTTCCCGCGCGAGCTGTACCGCGAGCTCGGCAAGCTCGGCTACCTGGGCCCGCTGGTGCCCGAGTCCTACGGCGGCCTGGGCGGCGGCGTCAGCGAGTACGTGATCATCAGCGAGGAGGTCGGCCGGCACGGCCTGGTATCGGGGCAGATCGCGGCGCAGGGGCAGCGCTGGCTGCTCGACTGGGGCACCGAGGAGCAGAAGGACCGGTGGCTGCGCGGCATCGCGACCGGTGAGGCGGTGTTCTCCGAGTCGATCAGCGAGAAGAACGCAGGCTCGTCGTTCAAGGCCATGGAGGCAACAGCGGCCCGTGACGGCGGCGACTGGCTGCTCACCGGGAGCAAGACGCACGTCAACCTTGGCGCCGACTGCGACGTCACGCTGTTCTACGCGATCGCCGAGGAAGGGCTGACCAGCTTCCTGGTCGACATGAGCCTGCCCGGCATCCGGACCGCGGTGACCGATCCGGTCGGCCTGCGCCTCATCCGCACCGCCGACGTGATCTTCGACCGGGTGCGGGTGCCGGACTCGGCGCTGCTCGGCCCGCCCGGCGCGGGCCTGAAGACGTTCCTGTCCACCTTCAACATCAGCCGGCTCGGCAACGCCTCGGAGCTGATCGGCCTCGGCCGGCGCTCGCTCGAGCTCGGCCTGCGCTACGCGTCGCAGCGGCAGGTCGGCGACGGCATGGTCACCGGCTTCCAGGGCATCCAGTGGATGGTCGCCGACGCGTGGACCGCCCTGCAGGCCGCGTCGCTCGCCCGCGACGACGCCGCAGCCGCCCACGAGCGCGGCGAGGACATCGCGCTGCGCACCACCGCGGCCAAGCACCTGGCGATCACCGCGGCGGAGCGGGCCTCCGACACCGCCTACAGCCTGGTCGGCGGGCACGGGCTGTACTTCGACGAGCCCTACACCGACATCGCCAACGACATCAAGGTCCTCAAGGTGGCCGGCGGCTCCGCCGAGATCATGCGCAACTACATCGCGCGGCGCGTGCTCACCGATCCCGGGCACGAGGGCCTGGCTTGACTACTCCCCGCTTTGAAGGACGGGGATTCCAGCCCTCGCGAGCTGGGGTTCCTGTTTCACGGCCGATTGCACCGGAGGGGTCTCCTGGTGTCTGACATCAGCTCCGCAGGCATCGCCCGGGAAGCTCCGGGCTGCGGCAAGACCTGCCGCAAGGATGTTCTTCGCCGCGTTGAGGTCCCGGTCGTGGCGGGTGCGGCAGGACGGGCATCGCCACGTCCGGACCTTCAGAGGAAGCTCGGCGAGCAAGAACCCGCAGGCCGAGCACGTCTTCGTGCTGGGGTACCAGCGGCCGGTCACGACCAGGCGGCGGCCGGCTCGCTGGCACTTGTACTGCAGCTGGCGCCGGAACTCGCCCCACCCGCAGTCGCTGATCGCCCGGGCCAGGTGCCGGTTGCGGACCATGTTGGTGACCGCGAGGTCTTCGATCGCGATCAGGTCGTTGCCGCGGACCAGGCGGGTGGTCGTGCGTGTGCAGGAAGTCGCGGCGGGCGTTGCGGGCCTTGCGGCAGGCCCGCGCGACCTTGGCCCTGGCCTTGGCCCGGTTGGCCGAGCCGTTCTGGCAGCGGGCGAGGCGGGGCTGGTAGCGGGCGAGGTTGCGGGCCTTGCGCTGCAGGTGGCGGGGGCTGGCGACCCGGTCGCCGTCACTGGTCACCGCGAAGTCGTGCACGCCCAGGTCAACGCCCACAGCGCGGCCGGCCGCGGGCAGCGGCTGCGGTGGCTCGGCATCAACGGCCAGCGTCACGTACCAGCGGCCGTCGGGCTCTTTGGAGACGAACACGGTGGCAGGGTCCAGCCCGGCCGCGTCGATGCCGGGCCACGACCACACGAACGCCAGCGGGCCCGGGGTCTTAGCCAGGCGCAGCGCACCGTCGCGCAGGGTGAACGCCGACCGGGTGTACTCGGCCGCCTGGCGGCCCTGGCGGGACTTGAACCGCGGATAGCGGGCTCTTCTGGCGAAGAACGCGGCGAACGCCTGCTGCTGGTGGCGCAGGGCCTGCTGCAGCGGGACACAGGACACCTCGTTCAGCCAGGCCCGCTGCGGGTCTTTCTTCATCGCCGTCAGCGCCGCCGATGCCTGGCCATACGACGTGCCCGTGCGCTGCGTTGCATACCGCTGCTGCCGCGCCGCCAGGATGCAGTTCCAGACCACGCGGACGCAGCCGAAGGTGCGGTTCAGCACCGCCTGCTGCGCCGCATCGGGATAGGCCCGGCACCGGTACGCCGTCCGCACGCTGGCAGCCTGCCAGGCCGTGCCGACAAAACCCTGCCCTGCTTCGCAGGGCACCGGATCCCTCCCCGGCCCGAAAGCCGGGGTTCCCTCCGGAGGTCCAGATGACGGAGCCGGAGGCGCACGGGGAAATGAACGACCCGGCGGTTTCCCGGCGAGCGGGAAACATCGCGAACCTCGCGCGGGCCATCGTCGAGCAGGCTGCGGCCCGGCCCGGCCTGCGGCTCGGCACCGTCGACGACCAGCTCGCGCTCGGCGACGCGGTCGAGCTGGCCGCCGGCCGGGCGCGGGCCCTGCTCGGCGCCGGGCTGGGTCCCGGGCAGCGGGCCGCGCTCGTCGCGCCCACCTCGACCGACTACGTCATCACCTGGCTGGCCTGCCTGCTGGCCGGCGCCCCGGTCGCGCTGGTCAACCCGAGCTACCCGGACGAGCTCACCCGGCGGATGCTCGCGCCGCTGGCCCCGGACCTGGTCCTGGACCCCGGCCAGGTGGCGCTGGCCCGGGCGGCCGGGCGCGCCGACCCGCGGGCCCTGCCCGGGCTGGCCGCCGGCCGGTTCGCGGTCGCCTCGTACATGCACACCTCCGGCACCACCGGCCTGCCGAAGTTCTGCGCGCAGAGCCACGACTACTTCGCCCGGCTGGCCGCGGCCATGGCCGGGGCGCTGGACCTGCGGCCCGCCGACCGGGTGCTCGCGCCGCTGCCGCTGTTCCACATCAACCCGATGGGCTACGGCATCATCACCGCCCTGCTCACCGGCGCCGACGCGCTGACCATGCGGAAGTTCTCGGCCAGCGGGTTCTGGCCGGCCGTGGTCGGCGAGCGGGTCACCGTGCTCATCCTGCACGCGCCCCCGGTGCAGATCCTCAAGCGGGCCACCGGCGCCCGCGACGCCGCCGGGCACCAGGTCCGCACCATGTTCTACGCCGACGCCGGGTTCCTGGCGCAGTTCGGCGTGCCCGCGGCGGTGTCCGGCTACGGCTCGACCGAGGCCGGCGGTATTTCCCACCTGAAACGCTGGGCGGCGGCGGGCGACATCCCGGCTGACGCCAGCCGGCACGGCGGCCCCGGCCGGCCCGACATCGAGTGGCGCCTCGATGACCGCGGCGTGATCCTGGTGCGCGAGCGCGAGCACGCCGCGCTGTTCGACGGCTACGTCACCGAGGGCGGTATCGATCCGGCCCGCGACCCCGGCGGCTGGTTCGACACCGGTGACCTGGGCCGCGCCGGCGGCGATGATTACCTCGTGTTCCTCGAGCGCGCCGCGGAGTCCATCCGGGTCAAGGGGGAGTTCGTGCCGATCCCGTACGTGGAGGGCCACCTCGCGGCCGTGGCCGGGCTGAGCGACCACGCGGTGTGGAAGCGCAAGGGGGCGCTCGTCGACGAGGAGGTCGTCCTCTACGCGGTCGCCGACCCGCTGCCCCTGGACCAGTTGCGGCAGCGGATCGCCGACCTGCCCGCGTTCATGCGGCCGGTGGCGGTGGCCCGGGTCGGCGCGCTGCCCCGCGACGCGGCCGCCGGCAAGGTGCAGCGCCGGCTGCTGGGCGAGCAGCCCGTCCTCGACTGGGTGGAGCTCGGGTGACCGCCGGGCCGCGGCCCGACTGGGCGCAGGACATGGCCGACCTGCACGCGCACGCGGCGCCCAGCCTGCTGCCCCGGCACGGCGACGACCGCGTCACGGTCGCGGCCGAGCGCGCGGTCGGGTTCAGCACCGTCGTGCTCAAGGCCCATGAGGGCAGCACCGCCGAGCGGGCCGCTGCCGCCGGAGACGGGGCGTTCGGGGGAATCGTCCTGAACAGCCCGGTCGGCGGGGCCAACCCTGACGCCGTGGAGATCGCCGCGCGGCTCGGCGGCCGGGTCGTCTGGATGCCGACCGTGTCCGCGCGGGCCCACAAGGCGGGCGCCGCGGCCCCGGAGCTCGCGGTACACCGGGGCTTCGAGCTGCGGCTGGTCGAGGTGATGACCGACGACATGACGCTGCGGCCGGAGTGGTTCGACGTCCTGGACGTCGTCGCCGCCCACGACCTGCTGCTCGCCAGCGGCCACCTGTCGGCCGCGGAGACCGTGGTGCTGTTCACCGAGGCCCGCCGGCGCGGCGTGCAGCGGCTCATGGTCAACCACCCGATGCTGGCGTTCCTGCACTGGAACCCCGAGTCGGCGGACGCGCTGCGCGGCCTCGGCGCGCACCTTGAGCTCGGCGTCCTGCCCGACCTGCTGAACGACGCCGACCACTCCTGCCTCGGCCTCGCCGCCGCGTACCCCGCGTCGCTGCTGGTGTTCGGCGGCGACCTCGGCCACGCCCGGCACGACCCGCCGGCCGTGGCCGTGCCCCCCTGGCTGCACGCCCTGGAACGGGCGGTCGGCCCGGCCCGGGCCGCGGCCATCATGACCACCCAGACCCGCGGGCTGCTGCTGCCTTGAGCCGCGCCCAAGGGGCGCGGTGCCGACTGGACTGAGGAGGGAGAGAGCTTGCGACCGAGCGACGAGGGAAGGAGGCGTAGTGAAGCGGGAACGGGGAGGTGGGCGGGGCCCCGGAGGCGCAAAACCAATATCGCGCTCCTGCCCGGCGACGGCATCGGCGCCGAGATCCTGGACGGCCCGGTGGCGTTCCTGCGCCAGCTCGAACGCGACGGCGCCCCGGTCCGGGTCACCGGCCCCTGGCCGTACGGGACCACCGGGTGGGCCCAGGCCGGCTCGGTCCTGCCCGAGGAGACCATCGCCGCCTGCCGGGACGCCGACGTCATCTTGTCCGGGGCGGTGGGCACGCACCCCGGCATCACGGCCGACCAGTGCCCGAACCCCGAGGCCGCGCTGATCAAGCTTCGTCATCTCTTCGACCTGCGCATCAGCGTGCGCACCGTGCGCGTGCCCGGCGGCGAGGACGTGACCATCGTCCGCAACATCACCGGGGGCGCCTACGCGGGCCCCGAACGCCACGTCGACAGCGACGGCGACACCCCGGCGCAGGACCTGCTGCTGCTCGAGCCCGCCCGGGTGCAGGAGGTGTTCGACATCGCCGTCGGCTACGCCCGGCGGCACCCGGGGCAGCGCGCGATCAGCGTCGACAAGGCCAGCGTGTTCGCCACGTCCCGGCTGTGGCGGCGCACCGCGCACGCGGCCGCGGCGGCCTCAGGCATCCCGTTCGCCGACGTCAACGTGGACCGGGCCGCCTACGAGCTGGTCGCCCGCGAGGAGCTGCCTTCGGTCATCGTCACCGAGGGGATCTTCGGCGACATCCTCTCCGACATCGTCTGCGCCCGGGCGGGCTCGCCCGCCCTGTGCGGGTCGGCGACGATCAACCCCGACCGCGCGTTCGGGCGCGGCGCCACCGGGCTTTTCGAGCCCGCGCACGGCTCGTCGCCGCACCGCACCGGAAGCCGCCGCTCGAACCCGACCGGCGCCTGGCTCGCCCTGGCCGACCTGCTCGCGTGGTGCCCGGATCTCGCCGCCCGCGGCCTGCACGCCAGGGTCCGCCGGGCCCTGGACATCGTGCTCGACCACGCCGCCCCGACCTACGACCTCGCCGCGCCGGGGACCGAGACCATCGGCCTGGACGAGTTCAACGGCCGTGTCCTCGCCGCCCTCACTAGCCGCCTGGAGGCCCACCGGTGACCACCCCGTTTCGCGAGCTGCACCACATCTGCATCGTCGTCCGGGACATCGACGCCAGCGTGGCCTGGTACGAGTCGGCGGGCATCGGGCCCTGGCAGGACTACCCGCCGCTCACCGAGTACACCCGGCTGTCGGTGCCCAGCCCGGATGCCTTCCGCGCCCTGAAGTACAAGGTCGCGAACCTCGACAACGTGCAGCTTCAGCTCTGCCAGCCGCCGGAGCTCGACTGCCCGCAGCGGCGCTTCCTGGACGCCCACGGCGAGGGCGTCTTCCACATCGGCTTCGAGTCCGGCCTCGACGCGGCGGCCGCGGCCGGAGCCGACCTCGGCCTGCACGTCCTGGCGCGGGGGCAGCGGGACAACGGCTCGGGTTTCATCTACTTCGATACCTACGACCGGGCCGGGGTCGTGCTGCTGGCCCGCCAGACCGCCAGGTAGCACGGCGGCGGCCGCCCGCGCTGGCTAGCGTGTCGCGGCCCGGACCGCGTCCAGGATCAGCTGCGTCACCTCGTCCGGATGGGTGATCAGCGAGAGGTGCCCGGAGTCGATCTCGACCGTCGTGGCCCCCATGCGCCGGGCCAGGAAGCGCTCAAGCTCGGGGGACGTCGTGCGGTCCTGCCGCGAGACGGCGTACCAGGACGGCTTGGACCGCCAGGCCGCGACCGTGGTCTTCTCCCGGAACAGCCCCTCCGAGATGCGCCCCTGCACTGCGTAGAGCACGCGCGCCCGCACCGGGTCGACGCCGTTGGCGAAGTCGTTCAGGAACGCGTCCTCGGACAGGCCGCCGAACCCGTCGGCGTAGACAAGTCCCGCGTTGGCGGGCGGGGCCGGGAACCGCTGCGCCAGCGCGGCGTAGTCCTCGCCCGCGTCGGGGGCGCGGGCGGCCACGTACACCAGGCCCGCGACGTTCGGGTCGGTCCCGGCTTCCGTGATCACGGTGCCCGCGAAGGAGTGACCAGCCAGGATCACCGGCCCGTCCTGCACGGCCAGGATGCGGCGGGTGTGCGCCACGTCGTCGGCGAGCGAGGTCAGCGGGTTCTGCACCGCGGTGGCGGCCACTCCCGCGCGCTGCAGCCGCTCGATCACCTCCGACCAGGAGGAGCCGTCGGCGTAGGCGCCGTGCACGAGCACGACGCTGGGGTCCTGATCCTGCGGCGCGGTCATCGGGTGCCCAGTGGTCATGGCCTGATTCTGGCTCCGGCGAGCGCCGAAAGCGAGCGGCGGGCTCCTCGTCCCGGATTACGGGAATATGCGGGGCTCGCGGGCACGGGCCGGCTAGCGTCTGGCTTAGCCGAGCTTTGCTGGGGCGGGGCATGTACTTATTCGAATGCGAGACAACGTTCGAGGCCGCGCCGGACGTGGTCTGGAAGGTATGGACCGACGTCGCCCGCTGGCCCCAGTGGGATGTCAGCAAGGAGATCGCCCGCTTGGACGGCCCGTTCCAGCCGGGGGTCTCCGGCTGGGCCAAACAGCGGGGCAACCTCGGCGGCGCGTTCACCATCACCGAGGTGGACGAGGGGCGGCGCTGGGTGACCGAATGCCCGATGCCCATGGGCAAGGTGATCTTCGTCCACGTGCTCGAGCCGGCCACGACAGGGCACGTCCGGGTGGTCAAGAGGGTGGAGGTCCAGGGCACCTTCGGGTCCCTGCTCCGCCTCCTCGTCCCCAAGATGCGCCGGGACATCACCGAGTCCCTGGGCAACCTGCAAAAGCTGGTGTCCGGGTAGGGGCGTTCCGGTAGCGGACCGCTGCCGGCGTCCGGGCCGGGCACCGCGGCCGGCTCAGCCGGGCAGGGTCCGGGGCAGCCCGAACCGGGGCAGGGTGCTGTTGCCGAAGCGCGCCAGGGCGCAGATCCGGCCGCCGCTGAGGGTGACCGCCAGCAGCCCGTCCGCGTGGGCGGTCTTGGCCTGCGGGTCCCGCGCGTATGCGCCGAACGCGGGCTGGCCGTTGGCCCGGGTCGGGATCAGCCGGTAGGTGCGGCCCTGCCGGAAGATGACCGCCGCGAAGAACCGGCCGGCCTGCGCGGCCCCGGTATTCCAGCGGCACCGGCGGCACGGTCAGCCAGACGTCGTCGGTGAGCAGGGCGACGAGCTGGTCCACGTTGCCGGTTTCGAAGGCCTGGGTGAGCTGGGCGACGACCGCCTGCTCGGCCGCCGAGCCAGGCGGCGGGGGCGGCTCTCGCGCGGCCGAGGGCGGCAGGCGGCGCTGCAGGGCCGCGCGGGCGCGGTTGAGCGCGCTGGTCACCGACCCGACGCTGGTGTCGAGGATTCCGGCCACCTCGCGGGCGCGGAACCCGAGGACGTCGTGCAGGATGAGGACGGCGCGCTGGCGGGGCGGCAGGAACTGCAGCGCGGTGATGAACGCCAGCGAGATGGCCTCGGCGGCCGCAAACCGCGCCCCGGGCCCGGGCGCGCGGTCGGCGAGCCCCTCGAGGAGGACGTCCGGGCAGGGCTCGAGCCAGACCAGCTCGTCCAGCACCCCGTCCTGTGACTCCGGCACGCCGCGCATACAGGTACTGACCCCGCGGGGGAGTAAAACTAGGCGGCCCGGCCGCAGTAAGTCACCGAGTTCCCCTATCACGACGCCGACAACGGCGGCCGGTGATTACCGCCGGGTACACTTTTGCCCAGCCGCGGAACAGATGGCCGGTGGATATGACAGACCGAAGGGCCCCGGGCAAGCGCCCGCGGGACGCCGGGGAAACCGGGCGCGAGCGGGTGAGCCGTGCCGCATATGAGCTGTTCAGCCGGGATGGCCTGCGGGCCGTCGGAGTGGACGCGGTTATCGCCAGGGCCGGGACCGCGAAGATGACGCTCTACCGGAATTTCCCGTCCAAGGACGACCTGATAATCGATTTCCTGCGCCGCAGGGAGCAATTGTGGACGCGCGAGTGGCTTGAGGCGGAGAGCCGCCGGCGCGGCGAAACGCCCCGGGAGCAGCTGCTGGCGATATTCGACGTCTTTTCCGAGTGGTTCAGCCAGCCCGACTTCGAGGGCTGCTCCTTCCTGACGACGATGATCGAGGTCAACGACCCCGGGCATCCGGTGCACCAGGCCGCGGTCGGCCACCTGGCCAATATCCGGGCCTACATCGCCGAGCTCGCGGCGGCGGCCGGCGCCGCCGACCCGGACTCGTTCGCGCGCAAGTGGCACATCCTCATGAAGGGCTCGATCATGGCCGCTCACGAGGGGGACACGAAGGCGGCGGCCCGGGCCCGAGAGGTCGGCGAGCTGCTGCTCCGGGAGTGCGGCCCGGCCTGAAGGCGACGGCCGCGCGACCGCGCGGCCGCCGCCCGCGAGGGGACACTCAGCCGACGCCGAGCTTCTCCGCGGCGAGCCTGGTCCCCTGCACCCGGTTCGCGATCTTCTGGAACGCGACGTCCCGGGCGAAATCGGGGGAACCGTGGTTGGGCTTCTCGTCGATGCTGAACGGCGAGAAACCGCAGTCGTCGGTGGAGCCGAGGCGCTCCTTCGGGATGAAATTCGACGCCCGGACCAGGGCGTCGCGGACCTCCTCGGCGCTCTCCACCCGCGGGTTCAGCGGGTTGATCACGCCGATGTACGCGAACTGCGGCACGCCGTCAGCATCCTCGCGCAGGTACCGCCCGATGAGGCCGTACACGCGGTCGCGGTCCCGCTCGCTGGCCAGCTGGATGAGGAAGTACCCGGCGTTCATGCCGAACATGCTGGGCAGCAGGTCGTTGTAGTCCACGTCGGCGCTGTGCACCGAGTCGCGGTCGCCGCCGGGGCAGGTGTGGATGCCGATCCGGGAGCGCTCGTCGGGGGAGAAGCGGGCCAGGACCCGGTTATTGAGCTCGATGAAGTGCGGCAGCATGTTGCGGCCGGTCCACGGGTTGCGGGGGTCCGCCCGGGTGGCCAGGCGCCCCTCGGTGAAGTCGATCGAGACCCGCGCCGCCCCGGCGGCGAAGGCCTGTCGGATGTCCTTCTCGCACTCGCTGACCAGGTCTTCCTCGAAGCTCGCCCGCGGGTAGCCGGGCAGTTCCTCGTCGAGGGGGTACAGCAGGGCCAGCATGGACGGGGCGATCACGGCCTGCTTCATGGGCTTGCTGGCCAGCCCGATGGACTTCTTCAGGGTGTCGGCGGCGTAGGTCTTGTACCGGAACGGTCCGCCGGTGAGCCGGGGCAGCTGGCGGCGGTGCCCGTCGGCGAAGATCGCAAAGTACTGGCCCCCGTCCCCGGCCAGGTGGTCGGCGAGCCCGGTGCCGGCCAGGGTGTCGGTGATGGCGTAGGTCGCGAAGCTCGACCACCGCTGCTCGCCGTCGGAGATGATCGGTTCCCCGGTGGCCTCGCCTCGCTCGATCGAGTCCCTGACCGCCTGGTCCTGCTCGGCCTCGAGCTGGTCGTGGGTGATCTCCCCGGCGTCGTACTGGCCGTAGGCCTGCTGGAGCTTGCTCGGGCGCGGCAGCGAGCCGACCGGCTCGGTCGGGATTCCCGTCGCGGTACGCGGATCGTAGTCAGTCATGGCGCATCGTCATCCCTAGTTCGTCGTGGTGGCTGCGAACAGTTGAGATAGACCGGCCTGTCTCATGCTGCCTACCCGGGAGAATAGACCCGGGGTTCGGCGGCGGTCAACGGGGCACAGCGCGGGCCGCGGAGCACCCGCCGCCCAGACCGCGGAGCATCCGGCGCCCAGACCGCGGAGCATCCGGCGCCCAGACCGCGGAGCACCCGCCGCCCGGGCCGCGGAGCGGCGCGCCGGGGCTGGAAAAAATTTTCTGGCCTGACCCGGCACCGCAGATACCGGCCGAACAGGGATTCTAGCGACCGGCCGGAGCCGCGGGCCCGCCCGCGCCGCCCCTGTGTCCGGGGAGCACTCTGCGGCCACGGTAAAGTTGTGATGCGGGCCGCCCCGGAAACCGGCGGCCGGCACAGCGGACGGCTGCAGTTCGGTCGCCCCCGCACCGACCCGCGGCGGACATCGTCGGTTCGCCGGCCCGGACCTGGAGGGGGTCGTCATGACCGTCCCGCCCCTTGCCGTCGACGCCCTGAACCAGGCTCAGCCCCTGACCGTCGACGATGCCTACGCCCGGTCGCACCGGGCGGCGCTCGCCCCGTCGAGGATCGGCCCGGTGGGGCTGGAGATCGAGACCCACCTGGTGGACCTGGACGCGGTGCCCGACCGCGTGGCCTGGGACCGGATCGACCCGACGCCGGGCGTCGTCCGCGACGCCGCCGGGCGGAGCAAGGTCACCCTGGAGCCCGGCGGCCAGCTGGAGCTGTCCGGCCCGCCGGCCCCGGACATCCTGGCCGCCGTCACCGGGCTGCGCCACGACGAGCAGGGCACCCGGCTCGCCCTGGGCGGGCTCCGCCTCGGCCTGGCTCACGCGGGCGCCGACCCGCTCCGGCCGCCGCGGCGGGTCAACCCGCGGCCGCGCTACCGCGCCATGGAACAGCACTACGCCGCCACCGGCCGCGGCGGGCCCGCCGCGGTGATGATGAACTCCACCGCCGCGCTGCAGGTCAACCTGCAGGCCGGGCCGGAGCGAGGGTGGCCGGAGCGGGTGGCCCGCGCGTACCGGCTCGGGCCCACGCTCATGGCCATCTCCGCGAGCTCGCCCTGGCTGAGCGGGCGCGACACCGGATGGAAGTCAGCGCGCCAGCAGGCCTGGAGCGGCCTGGACCCCCGGGCCTGCGGTCCGGTGCCCGGCTGCCTGGGCCCGGACGCGGCGTCCGACGCCGCCCTCGACCCGGCCTCGGCCTGGGCCCGCTACGCGATGCGCGCCCCGGTGGTCTTCGTCCGGGCCGGCGACGGCGAGATGACCGCCGTGCTCCGCCCGGTCCCGTTCGAGCGGTGGGCGAGCGGGGAGGCCCGGCTGGGCGGGCGGGTCCCGACCGCCGCCGATCTCGACGTCCATCTGACCACGCTGTTCCCGCCGGTCCGGCTGCGCGGCTACCTCGAGCTGCGGTACCTGGACATGACCGCGCCCCGGTGGTGGCCGGCCATCGCCGCGGTGGTTACCACGCTCATGGACGACCCCGTCGCCGCGGACCTGGCCACCGAGGCCACGGAGCGAACCGCCGGGCTCTGGACCCGGGCGGCCCGCCATGGCCTGGGTGACGCCGCGCTCGCCGACTCCGCCCGCCGGTGCCTGCGGATCGCCGCCGGGCGGGTCCCCGCCCCGCTCGTTCCCGCGGTCGCCGACCTGGCCGAGCTGGCCGAGTCCGGCCGATGTCCGGGTGACCTGCTGGCCCAGCGCATCGGCGAGATCGGACCGCGGGCCGCCTTCGAGGAGCTAGCCCATGCGTGAGAACGTCGTCCGCGGCCTGGAGCGCGCCCGCGCCCGTACCCTGCAGCTGACCGACCTGGACGATCCGGCGCTGCTGGCCCAGCACGACCCGCTGATGAGCCCGCTGGTCTGGGACCTCGCGCACGTCGGCCAGCAGGAGGAACTCTGGCTGCTGCGCGGCGGGGACCCGGCCCGCCCCGGGATGCTGCCCCCCGACGTGGACTCGCTGTACGACGCGTTCAAGCACCGGCGCGCCGACCGCCCGGCCCTGCCGTTGCTGCCGCCGGTCGAGGCGCGGGCCTACGACCACGAGGTCCGCGGCCGGGTCCTCGACCTGCTGGAACGCACCCCCGAGGAGGACCTGTTCACCGCGGGCATGGTCGTCCAGCACGAAGAGCAGCACGACGAGACCATGTACGCCACCTTGCAGCTGCGGCAGGGGCCCCCGGTGCTGTTCAGCCGGCGCCAGCTGCCCCGGGGCCGCCCGGTCCGCGACGGCGACCGGGTCTTCGTGCCCGGCGGGGAGTTCGTGCTCGGCGCGGACGCGGCCACCGAGCCGTTCTCGCTCGACAACGAGCGGCCCGCGCACCAGGTCCACGCGGCCCCGTTCTGGATCGGCCGGGTACCGGTGCGTAACGGGCAGTGGTCGGAGTTCATCGCCGACGGCGGCTACCACCGCCGTGACCTGTGGTCGGCGCGCGGCTGGGCGCACCGGGCCGAGGCCGGCCTGGAGCGGCCGAAGTACTGGACCGGGGAGGGCGCCCGGCGCCGGTTCGGCGTGGAGGAGGACGTGCCGCCCGACGAGCCGGTGCAGCACGTCTGCTACTTCGAGGCGGAGGCGTTCGCCGCGTGGTCCGGGGCCCGGCTGCCGACCGAGATCGAATGGGAGAAGGCCTGTGCCTGGGATCCGGCCGCGAAGGCCAGGCGGGCCTGGCCGTGGGGTTCCGCGGCGCCCGGCGCGGGCCTGGCCAACCTGGGCGGCCTGGGGCTGCGGCCGGCTCCCGTCGGCGCCTACCCGGACGGCGCGTCGGCCTACGGCGCGGAGCAGATGATCGGCGACGTCTGGGAGTGGACCTCGTCCGACTTCACCCCGTGGCCGGGCTTCACCCCGATGATCTACCGCATGTACAGCGAGCCGTTCTTCGGCGGTGACTACAAGGTGCTGCGCGGCGGGTCGTGGGCCGTGGCCCCGTCCACCATCCGGCCGTCGTTCCGCAACTGGGATCACCCGATCCGGCGGCAGATCTTCACCGGCGTCCGGCTGGCCTGGGACGCCTGAGGCACGCCGTACCCTCACCGTTATGGAGGAATGACCCGATGCCCATGGACAGCCCTGTCCAGGCTCATCCCGACCGGTACCTCGACACGCTGCGCGCGGACGTGCGGGCCGGCCTGACCGCGAACCCGAAGACCCTGCCGCCCAAGTACTTCTACGACGCATGCGGCAGCAAGCTGTTCGACGAGATCACCCGGCTGCCGGAGTACTACCTGACCCGCGCCGAAACGTCGATCCTGGAGGAGCGCGCGCCCGCGATCGCCGGGCTGTCGCGGTGCGAGTCGCTGGTCGAGCTCGGCAGCGGCACCTCGGCCAAGACCCGGCTGCTGCTGCGCGCGCTGCGCGACGGCGGGACCCTGCGCGAGTTCGTGCCGTTCGACGTCGACCCCGCCGTGCTCGCCGAAGCCAGCGACGCGCTGCGCGAGGAGTACCCGGGCCTGCGGATCGCCCCCTTCGTCGGCGACTTCGAGCGTGACCTCGGCGCGGTCCCGGCCGGCGGGCGGCGCACGATCGCGTTCATCGGCTCGACCATCGGCAACCTCGAGCCCGCGGCCCGCGCCGCCTTCCTGGCCCAGGTCGGCACCGCGCTGCGGCCCGGGGACACGTTCCTGCTGGGGATAGACCTGGTGAAGGACGTCGGCCGGCTGCTGGAGGCCTATAACGACGCGGCCGGGGTGACCGCCGAGTTCAACCGCAACGTGCTGCTCGTGGTCAACCGGGAGCTGGACGCGGACTTCCGCGTCGAGGAGTTCGAGCACGTGGCCCTGTGGGATGCCGAGCACGAGTGGATCGAGATGCGGCTGCGCCCGGTGCGCGAGCAGACGGTGACGATCGGCGACCTGGGCCTGGTGGTCTGTTTCGCGGCCGGCGAAGAGCTGCGCACCGAGATCTCGGCCAAATTCCGCCGCGAGGGCATCGAGGCCGAGCTCGCCGCCGCCGGCCTGCGCACCCGGGCGTTCTGGACCGACCCGGCCGGCGACTTCGCCCTGCTGCTCGCCGAGCCAGGCTGACCCGCTAGGCTGCCAGGCTATGGCGAAAGAGGTTGGCCTGATCGTGGAGCTGACGCGGGACAGCGAAGTCGACCGGAACGTGCGCGCGGACCTGCCGCCGAGCATCAAGAGCGGCCGCGTCGCCCTGGACCACATCGAGGCTGACGACCTGGGCGGCTGAGTCCGCCGCCGGCCGGCGAGGTCGTCCTGACCGTGCTGTCGCCGGAGGCCCTGCGCCGGGACCCGCAGGTGGTCCGGGACGCGATCGCCCAGGCCGACTTCGATCAGCCGCCGGTGATCGTGGTGGAGGCGGCCGAGTACCTGCGCGAGGACGAGATCGCCGCGGTACTGGACGCGGCCGACCGCGCGGACCGGACCGTCATCCTGCGGCTCGTGACCGACGCTTAGCCGCGCGGGTCAGGACCAGACCGCGGACGACGCGGCATCCCGCGCGGCCACCGGCGGCACCACCGGTCCCGGGCGCAGGGCGCTGGCCGGCAGGCGGCCGGCGAGCCAGTACAAGAGCAGGATGGCCAGGCCGGCGCTCGCCCCGACGAGCAGCCACGGCAGCCACGCGGCCACCGAGTACAGCGCGACCATCGCGGGCGCGATCACGGCCGGCACCGTGAACGCGTACTGGAACGCGGCCAGGTACCGGCCCCGCACCGCGGCCGGCGCGACCGCCTCGGCCAGCGCGGTGGCCCGCTGGAACAGCAACCCCGCCAGGGCCATCACGACCGTGGCCGCCAGCAGCTCCGCCGGCCGCCACCCCGGCGGGACGGCGAGCGCCGCCACGCAGGTCCCGCACCAGACCGCGTAAAGCCCGGCGCCCAGGACCATCGCCGTGATCCGGGACAGGCGGCGGGTCACCCGCAGCGCGAACGTGGCCCCGGCGCCGCTCAGCCCGGCCGCCAGGGCCAGGGCCGCGCCGGGCAGCCAGGGCCGGGTGTGCAGGTCCCCGAGCACGTACACGGACATGCCGCTGAGGAAGAAATCGACGGAGAGCGCGGCCAGGCCGGTGGCCACGATGACGGCCAGGAACGGCCAGTCGGTCCAGAGGCCTGGCGCCGCTCCCGGCCGTGCGGGGGTCACGGTGCCGCGGGCGCGGGACCCGTACCAGCAGGGCCAGCAGCGCCGCGCACACCGCGAAGCTGACCGCGTCCGCGACCAGGGCGATCCGGTAACCCGCCGCGCCCGCCACGCTGAGCAGGCCGCCCGCGGCCAGGCCGCCGAGACTGAAGCACCCCGCGCGGACCATGGCCGCCACCGCGAACGGCCGGTCCTTCGGGCCGTCCCCGGCCACGTCGCAGATCAGGGCGCACAGCGAGCTGTAGAACAACTGCTGGCCCGCGGCGAGCAGCACCGCCGCCGTCACCACGACCGTCCTGCCCCGGGCCGCCAGGTAGGCCACCGCTCCCAGCGCCTGCAGCAGTTCGGCGCCCACCACCACCCGCAGCGGCCCCACCCGGTCCACGAGGCGGCCCGCCACCGGCGGCGCGCCCAGGCCCGCCACCGTTCCCACCGCAACAACCGTCCCAGCCGTCCCGAGCGGCAGTCCCACCACCCTGGTCACATAGAGTAACGCCACCGGCAGGAACAAACCCGACCCGAAGTTGTCCACCCCAAGCGAGGTCAATAACGCGACGCGGTTCCTCCCCATGGTCAACGACCCTAACGACCCGGCCGCGACCCTGCCTGCGACTTGGCCAGACTCCCGCATCAGACCTTACTCTGCGTGATCATGGAGGGGCGGGCGCATCCTGGCTCGCGGTCCTGCCCGGCCTGCGGGCGGGTGGGCGAGCAGGGCACGGCGTAGGCTCACCCGCCCGCAGGCCGGCTGATCATCGGCGAGGCTGTGGCCAGGCGAGACCTCCCGCTACGGCTTGACGGCCGCGGACCAGTCAGCCGGGTAGCCCTGCGGGAGGGCGCCGCTGCCGGCCTGCCCGGCGTTGGGCGCCGCGGGCGCGCCCAGGGCCTGCAGCAGTTCGTCGAAGTTGAGCCCGACTATGGTCGGGAAGGGACCGTCGGCGCCGACGCCCCCCGCCTCCGGCGCTTGTGATTCGGGTTCTTCGGTGGATCCGTCGCCCATCGCCCACCCGGTCTCGATGCCGTCGCTGCCGTTGAACATGTTCCCGATCACCGTGGCGGACGTGACGGTCTGGCCGACCTGGACGTCCGGCGTGACGTCCTCGGCTAGGTAGACCACCAGCCCCTGGGCCGGGCCGCTGGTGAGCCGGTAAGTGATCCATCCTCCCCCGGGCCAGCCCGAGCAGCAGCCTTCCGCCTCGGTGACGACCCCGTTGCCGATGGCGTAGACCGGGCCCGATCCGGCGAAGTCGACGCCCTGGTCGACGCGCTCGGGGACCAGCCCGCTGACGTTGCGCAGTGGGTTGGCGTAGGCGGCCGCGGTGGCGGCGGCCTGAGCCTGCTGGGCCTGCTCGGCCTGGCGCTGCTGGGCCGCGGCGCGCGCGGCCGCGGCGCGCCGCGCGGCGGCACGCTGAGCCGCGGCCAACCGGGCGGCGGTGATCTTGGCCGTGGGGATCTGGGCCCATTGGTTGGTGGCGTTCGCGGCGGCCGCGACCGGGTCGCCTCCCCCGCTGTGGCTAGCGGGAGGGTTGGCCTGCAGGTCATTGAGCCCGGGCGCCTGGTTCGTCGTGGCGCTCCGCAGTTCGGTCTTGGACCAGCGGACCACCGCGGGCCCGGCGGCGGCCGCGGAGACGAGCAGGGTCGAGCCCGCCACGGCGGCCACGATCCGCTTGTCGTGCAGTGCCGACGTGATCGGCGACGGCCTACGGCGCGCCGATGGCTTCCGGTGGCTGGTCGGCTGGGCGGGCCCGGCCAGCCCGGCGGGCAGGGCCATGGCGCCGGACGCGGTGAGCGTCGCCGACGCCGTGGGGGCCGGGAGCCAGCCGGAGGAGGCAGCCGGGGCGGGCCGATCGGACCGGCCGCGCCGGTCCGATCGACCGGAGGAGACCCGTGGCTTCTGATGCCGGGCGGGAGGGCGTGACACTACGCAGCCTTCGGTCGGGCGCGATCATCGCGCTCGGCGGTCACCCGATGCCGGCCCGGGCGTTTTCCCTGGCCAGCGCGTGCGGACGCCGTGCGGGTCAGGGCAACGGTGAACACCGGGGGAGGTGACCGCCACGCACGCTAGGTGCTGCCGGGGCACTACGCTGCCGTACAGACAGGCACGGCAAGGCCGAAACCACGCTAAACGCGAGTGTGACTTAAGTCACAGTCAACTCGGTGAGCTCATCCGGCACGTCAGGCACTGGCGCCCCGGCGGGAGCCGCTCGGGGCGTGACGCGGGCCAGTATGCAGGGCAGTGTGGCACGCGGGCGGGGTGCATGATGGGCGGATGCCGATGTTCGCCTTCGAAAGCAGTGAGCCGAGAGTCAGCCCCGCCGCGTGGATCGCGCCGACCGCCACCTTGATCGGGGACGTGCTGGTCGAGGCCGACGCCTCGATCTGGTACGGAGCGGTGCTGCGGGCCGATTTCGGGCCGATCATCGTGCGGCGAGGCGCCAACGTGCAGGACGGATCGGTCCTGCACGGCGGCACCGACCCGGTCACCGAGGTCGGCGAGGGCGCGACCGTCGGTCACCTGTGCGTGGTCCACGGAGCGGTCATTGGCGCCGAGGCGCTGGTGGGCAACGGCGCCACCGTGCTCGATGGCGCGACCGTGGGCCGCCGCGCGCTGGTGGCCGCGGGCTGCACGGTACCGCCCGGCATGGCGATCCCGGACGGCATGCTCGCCGTGGGCGTGCCCGCCCGGATCGCGGGCGAGATCACCGGGGGAGCGCGGCAGTGGGTCGAGACCAACCCGGAGACCTACCGTCAGCTGGCGCGACGGCATGCCGCGGGCGCCCGGCCGGTCCCCGCCACGGATCACGCCGCCGGGAGATGAGCGCGGCCGGCCTGCGTGCGGCCGGTCACGCCGTCGCGGGCGGAGCGCAGCTGAACCAGGAATTCCGCGTTCGACGAGGTATCACGGGTCTTGTCCAGCAGCAATTCGAGCGCCTGCTGCGGGTCGAGCCCGGCCAGGACGCGGCGCAGGCCGTCGATGGCCGCGTGCTCCTGCGGCACCATCAGCAGGTCATCCCGGCGGGTTCCGGACGGCCCGATGTCGATCGCGGGGAAGATCCGCTTCTCGGCCAGGTCACGGCGCAGCCGCAACTCCATGTTCCCGGTGCCCTTGAACTCCTCGAAGAACACGTCGTCCATCCGGGAGCCGGTCTCCACCAGAGCGCTGGACAGGATGGTCAGCGAGCCGCCCTCCTCGATGTTCCTCGCGGCGCCGAGGAACTGGCGGGGCGGCTGCAGGGCGGATGTCGCCACCCCGCCGGCCAGTATCCGGCTGCTGGCGGGCGCGGCGAGATTGTAGGCGCGGCCGAGGCGGGTGATGGAGTCGAGCAGCACCACGACGTCCCGGCCGAGTTCGACCAGGCGCTTGGCCCGTTCGATGGCCAGTTCCGCCACCATGATGTGATCGCGGGCGGACTGATCGAAGGTGGAGAAGATCACCTCGCCGCGGACCACCCGCTTGAGGTGAGTGACCTCTTCGGGCCGCTCGCCGACCAGCACGACCATCAGGTGGACCTCGGGATGGCCGGCCGTGATCGCGGTGGCGATGTCCTGCAGCACCATTGTCTTGCCGACCTTGGGCGCGGATACGATCAGGCCGCGCTGGCCCTTGCCGATCGGGCTCACCAGGTCGATGATCCGCGCCGTGGCCGACGCGGAGCCCGATTCCAGGCGGAGGCGCTCCTGCGGGTAGACCGGGGTCAGCTCGTCGAAGTCGGGGCGCGCCCTCGCCGGGCCGGGCGCCTGGTCGTTGACCGTATCGATGCGGACCAGGGCGCCGGACTTCCCGGCCGCCTTGGGCCGGTGCGCAGGCCGGTCTTCCGCGTCCGGACGAGGCGCCTCGGCGCCCCCCGGGGCCCGGGCGGCTCCGGTGATGTGATCTCCTCGGCGCAGGCCGTGCTGGCGGACCTGGGCGAGGGGGACGTGGACGTCGCCCGGGCCCGGCCGGTAGCCGGAGGTTCGGATGAAGGCCCGGTCGTCGCGGACGTCGAGGATTCCCGATACCGGGACCAGCGCGGCGTCGCGCAGGCCAGAGTCCTGCGCCTGCGCCGCGCGCTGCGGTGTGGTGATGGTCATTCATTTTCCTTTCAGGCAGCCCGAATTCGGGCATGCTGGACTGGGGAACTGGCGCAGCGCTGAATAAGCGCGCAGCACCGGGGAAATGCGGAAGAAAACAGCCGCCGGATTGATAACGGGCGTGCCGGGAATATAAGGCGCTCTGCCCCTGATCCCGCAGGAGGCATGGGATCCGGGCCGGGCGGAGCCTTCAGGGACCGGGGCCGTCAGCTGGCGAAGTCATGAGGCCATGTCATCGGGCCATGTCGTAGAGCCCTGTCTACCGGCCGGGAAGCTATGAGCGGCAGAACCGCCGGGCGGCCTGCAGAAGAGCCGCCTGCCCGCTATCGCGGGAAACTATTATCCCCTGATGCTTGTATACCAGAATTCTGGCGCTTTGCCAACCCAGTATCTGGGGGCCTGGCCTGAAGATCGTGGAAGGTTGTGTGCGCTATTTAACCGGCCCGGTCCCGCCTCACCGTCCGCCCTTCCTGTCGCGCAGCCAGCGCTCGAATTCGACGGCGACGATGCGCTCGTCGTGCACGCCGGCCGCCTCGTCCGACGCCAGCCATACGATCGGCGGCCCCATCACCGCGGGCTCGAGGAACCCGCGGCCCTCGGACACGGCGTCGAGTGGCAGCATGCCGGTGACGGTCGCGCCCCCGGGCAGCAGCAGGTTGACGGTGACGCCCGTGTCCCGCAGGTCGGCGGCCATGACCCGGGACAGCGCCTCGCTGCCGGCCCGGGACGGCCCGTAGGGGACGAACCCGGCCCGGCGCATGGTCGAGTCGTTCACCGAGATGTTGACGATGCGGCCGCGGCCGGCGGCCAGCATCCGCGGCGTGACCTCGCGTGCCACCAGGAAATAGCCGGTCAGATTGGTCTCGATCACCGCGCGGAAGGCGGCGGCCGGCACCTCCCAGAAGCCCTGCGGGTGCGTCATGAAGCGCGGGTTGACCGTGCGCATGCCGATCCCGGCGTTGTTCACGAGCATGTCGATGCCGCCGAGCCGCGACCACACCTGGTCGACCGCCCGGGCCACCGACGACTCGTCCCGCACGTCCAGCTCGAGGCCGGCCGCGCCCGGCAGTTCCGCGGCGACCGCGGCCGCACGCGCGGCGGAGCGGCCGGTCAGCGCGACCGTCGCTCCCGCCGCGGCCAGGGCGGAGGCCATCGCGAGGCCCAGGCCGCTCGTCCCGCCGGTCACCAGCACCCTCAGCGTGGTAGCAGTCATGACCGAGATTGTCCATTGTGATAGAGAGTCGTCATGAACTCGCCTTCCCCGCTGGCCCCGCGCCGGGACGGCCCGGCCGTGGCGCGCCGCCCATGACCGGCAAGGTCGCCGTCATCACCGGTGCCTCCCAGGGCATCGGCGCGGGGCTGGTGGCCGGGTACCGGGGACGGGGCTGGGCGGTGGTGGCCAGCGCCCGCACGATCAAGCCCGCCCCGGATCCGGACCTGCTCACGGTCGAGGGAGACATCACCGACCCGGCGACCGCCGCCCGGATCACCGGCGCCGCTCTGGACCGGTTCGGCCGCATCGACACCCTGATCAACAACGCGGGCGTGTTCATCTCCAAGCCGTTCACCGCCTACACCGCCGCCGACTACGCCACCGTCGTGGGAGTCAACCTGACCGGGTTCTTCTGGCTGACGCAGCGCGCCATCGCCGAGATGGCCGGTCGGCCCGGCGGCCATGTGGTCAACGTCTCGGCCACCCTCGCCGAGGTCGCGAACTCCAGCACGCCCGCGGTGCTGACCGCGCTGACCAAGGGCGGCCTGGCCGCGGCCACCCGGTCACTGGCCGTCGAGTGCGCCTCCCTGGGCATTCGGGTCAACGCCGTCTCGCTGGGCATCATCCAGACCCCGGCGCACCCGCCGGAAAGCTACGACAACCTCGGCGACCAGCTTCCCCCGCTCGGCCGCGTGGGCCAGGTCAGCGACGTCGTGGACGGCGTCTTGTTCCTGGAGTCCTCGCCGTACGTCACCGGCGAGATCCTGCACATCGACGGCGGCCAGATCGCCGGCCACTAAGGCTGGTTGACGCCGGCGGCTGGGCCGCCTCCCGTGAGGAGATGGCTGGTGCCCTTCCCGGCCGGCCAGGCGCCCTGCGCGCCCGCACCCTGAGCGCCCCGAAACGCGGCCCGGCCGATGTCGAGAACCGGACCGCAGCGGTGACACCCGGGTGAGCGGCGTCCGCGGGCGCCGCCCCGACCAGGGAGGATGGAACGATGCGCTTCATGCTGCTGCAGAACTACGGACAGGTCGAGTCGGACTGCGCCCCGATGACGGAGTGGAGCCCCGAGGACATCAGGGCGCACATCGAGTTCCAGCAGGCGCTCAACGCCGAGCTGGCCGGGCTCGGCGAGCTCGTCGACGCGCAGGGGCTGGCCGGGCCCGAGCTGGCCAAGTTCGTGGTCAGCGACGGGATCAGCGCCCCCGTGATCACGGACGGCCCGTACCCCGAGTCCAAGGAGCTGCTGGCCGGCTACCGGCTGGTGGACGTCGAGTCGGCGGGGCGGGCCATCGAGATCGCGGCCCGGGCGTCGGCGGCCCCCGGGCCGAACGGGACGCCGATCCGGCAGCCGATCGAGGTGCGCGAGGTGCTGAGCGCCCCCGACCCCGAGCTGTGAGGCCGGGCCGGCCGTGACCGCCGCGGTGAGCCTCGAGGACCTGCTGCGCGAGCTGGCGCCGCAGGCCCTCGGGGCGCTCATCCGCCGCTACGGCGACTTCGCGGACGCCGAGGACGCCGTGCAGGAGGCGCTGATCGCCGCGGCCACCACCTGGCCGGCCGACGGGCGGCCGGACCACCCGCTCGGCTGGCTGATCCGGGTGGCCTCCCGCCGCCTGGCGAACGCCTACCGCAGTGACGACGCGCGCCGCCGCCGCGAGGTGCTGGCCGCCTCGTGGTCGGCGGCCAGCCCGGACCCGCCCTCCGGGCGCGACGACACGCTGATCCTCATGTTCATGTGCTGTCACCCGTCCCTCACCCCGGCGCTGGCCATCCCGCTGACGCTGCGCGCGGTCGGCGGGCTGAGCACCCGCGAGATCGCGGCCGCGTTCCTCGTGCCCGAGGCCACCATGGGCCAGCGGATCAGCCGGGCCAAGGCCAGGATCAAGGCATCGGGCGAGCGGTTCGCGCTGCCGTCACCCGGCCAGCGCCCGGAACGCCTCCGGCTGGTGCTGCACGTCCTCTACCTGCTGTTCAACGAGGGCTACACCAGCAGCAGCGGTCCCGACCTGGCCCGCGCCGACCTCTCCGGCGAGGCCATCCGCCTGGCCCGGGCCGCCCGCGCCGCGATGCCCGAGGACCCGGAGGTGGCCGGCCTGCTCGCGCTCATGCTGCTCACCGACGCCCGGCGCCCGGCCCGCCAGGGCGCCGGCGGCGAGCTGATCCCCCTCGCCGAGCAGGACCGCACCCGGTGGGACCGCCGCCTGATCCGGGAGGGGACCGGCCTGATCACCGAGGCGCTGCGCCGGGGGCACGTCGGCGAGTACCAGCTACAGGCGGCGATAGCGGCCCTGCACGACCAGGCCGGCCCGCCGGCACCGACTGGCCCCAGATCCTCGCCCTCTACGCCCGGCTCGAGTCGATGACCGGCAACCCGATGGTCCGGCTCAACCGGGCCGTGGCCGCGGCGATGGCCGGCGGCCCGGAAGATGGCCTCGCGCTGCTCGACGGCCTCGGCGAGCGCCTCGGTGACCACCACCGGCTGCACTCCGTGCGGGCCCACCTGCTGGAGCAGGCCGGGGACCGCGAGAACGCGATCGCCGAGTTCCGGGCGGCGGCCGCCCGCGCCACGAACCTGCGCGAGCAGCAGTACCTGACCACCCAGGCGGCGCGCCTGTCCTACATCACGCTGCCGATCATCCCGCGTGACTGAAGCGCCGTCAGGACCAGCCATAACGGGCGCGCCGTTCGCGGAGCCTGCGGCCCGATGGCAATCTGGGGGCGTGGTAACCGACGCAGTGGTCAACGTGGTCGCCGTGCTGGGGCTGGGCGAGGCGGGCGCGATCATCAGCCGCGACCTGGTTGCCTCCGGGGTCACCGTGCGCGGCTATGACCCGGTGGCCGGCGCGCCGGACGGCGTCGTCGCGACCGGCAGCGACGCGGAAGCCTGCGCCGGAGCCGACCTCGTGCTCAGCCTGACCACCGCGCACGAGGCCGAGGCGGCCTTCGCCGCCAGCCTGCCGGGCCTGCGCCCGCGGGCCTGGTACGCCGACCTCAACACGTCCTCGGCCGACCTCAAGCAGCGGCTCGCGGCCCTGGCCGGTCCGCGCGGGATCGGGTTCGCGGACGTGGCCATGATGGCCCCGGTGCCCGGCCGCGGCCTCCGGACGCCGATGCTGGCCAGCGGGGAGGCGGCCGCCGAGGTCGCGGCCGTGCTCACCGGCCTGGGCGGGAACATCGAGGCCATTCCGGGGCCGGCGGGCGCCGCCGCCAGCCGCAAGCTGTGCCGCAGCGTGTTCTACAAGGGCATGGCGGCGGCGGTGACCGAGTCGCTGCGGGCGGGCCGGGCGGCGGGCTGCGAGGCGTGGCTGCGCGACAACATCGCCGAGGACATCGGGGCGGCCATGCTGGGCCGCCTCGAGCAGGGCAGCGTCACCCACGCGGTGCGGCGCGCCGACGAGATGGCCGCCGCCGCCGACCTGCTCGGCGAGCTCGGCATCCCGGCCCGGATCGCGGCGGCCAGCCGCGACTGGCTGGAGCAGCTCGCTGCCGAAGCCCGGACCGCCGGCTACCGCGCGGACGGCAGCCGGAACTCGGCGTAGACCGCGCGGTGGTCAGTGCCGGGCAGCGGGTGCACCGAGACGGCCTGCACGGCGCAGCCGGGGTCGACCAGGACGTGGTCGATGGTGAGCAGGGCCGGCCTGCCCCGCGGCTCCGGTCCCCACGTGGGGATCAGCCCGTGACCGAGCCGGGCGGCGGCGTCGACGTGCCCCCGCCGCAGCACCCGGCGGAAATGGGCGTGATCAACGCTGGCGTTGAAGTCGCCGGCCAGCACGCGGGGCGGGTCCGCCGCCGGCCCGGCCGGCCCGGGCAGGGCCGCCAGCTCGCTGCGCCACCGGGCCGCGTTCGCCGGCGCCCACGGCGGCTTGGGCGGGGACACGTGGACGCAGACCAGGTCGGCGCGCTGCCCGCCGGGAAGCTCCAGCCGGGCCGTGAGCTGGGCCGCCTCGGCCGGGCCGGGGCCCAGCCCCTCGGCCAGCGGGAACCGGGCGTAGATGCCGCGGTCCCGGGCGCTGGGGCCGGCGAAGTCGGTCATCTCGTGCGGGAGCAGGTCGGTCAGCCCGGCCTGCTTGAGCCGGCCCACCGCCGGCTCGGTGAGTTCCTGGAGGAACAGCACGTCGGCGCCCTGGCGCCGCACCAGCCCGACGACCGCCTCCGCCGACGCCCTGCCCTTCAGCAGGTTCGCGGTGATGACGCGGAGCACCGGCCCGTCGGCCGGCGGCTGCGGCCGCCTGGTCGCCCGCGGCAGCACCACCACGGCCAGCGCGGTTCCGGTGACCGCGGCGGTGGCGACCGGGCTCCTGCGCCGCAGCAGCAGCGAGCCGAGCAGCGCGGCGGCGGCCGCTTGCGGGGTGAACGTCAGCAGCGGTACCGTGACCGCCTCGAAACGGCGGCAGCGGTCGGCGGCGGCCAGCCGCGCGGCTCCGTAGGAGGCCAGGCCGCCTGCGGCCAGCCACGAGATCCGCTTCATGCTCCCTCCGGGGTCGGCTCCTCGTCCTCCCAGACCCTATGGGGCACCGGCCGGATGGAGGGTTTCGCCGCGCTCGCGGATCAGCCCGGGGACCTGAGCAGCCGGGGCAGGAAGACGGCGAGGCCCACGCCCAGGGCCGCCGCGGAGGCGATCAGGACCGCTCCCGCCGCTGCGTCCTTGGCGATCTTGGCGAGCGGGTGGTACTCGTCGGTGCACAGGTCGGTGAGCGCCTCCACGACCGTGTTCAGCGTCTCGGCGGTGAGCACGAGCCCGATGGCCATCAGGACGCAGGCCCAGTCCGCCGCGCCGATGCGCAGGACCAGGCCGGCCACGATCGCCGCCGACCCGGCCAGCAGGTGGACCCGCATGTTGCGCTGGGTGCGGACGACATGCCACACCCCCTGCCCGGCGAAGCGGAAGCTCCGGAAGAAGCCGGAGCGGGGAATCGCGGGCTGGCCGTCGGCGGCGTCGCCGCGCTGCCTGGGATCCATCCAAGATCACCTTTCAGCTCTGCGCCGCCCGCGGCCGCCGGTCACGGACGGCGCAACAGGAAGTGCCGGTAACCCCAGCCGTCTTCCTGCTTGTAGCCCTCGTCCACGATCGCCAGGCCCTCCGCGGCGAACCACCCGACCGCCCGTTCCCGGCCCGGGTAGTAGTGGTACCCCGCGACGTCACCCTCGACGATCTCGCCCGGGACGGCGGGCACGCCCCGGGCGGACAGGCTCTGGAACGCCTGCTCGACGTCCTGCTGGCTGACTTCCTCGACCGTCATGTAGATGTGGCCGCCCGGCCGCACGGCCCGGCGCAGGTTCGCCACCACCGCGGGCCAGTCTTCCGGCGGGATGTTCTCCATCGCATCGATCGTCATGACCGCGTCGAACTCGCCCGCGTAGGACAGGTCCTGCAGTGCGGTGCGTTCGAGAGAGTCCGCGATGCCCCGGGCCCGGGCCTGGGCGAGCATGCCCGGCGACTGGTCGGCGCCCGCGACCCGCAGCCCGGCCGCAGCGACCATGGGGAAATACCGGCCCGTACCGCACGGCGCATCCAGGACCGTTCCGCCGGCCGGGACCGTGCGCAGCAGCCGGGCGACCCACTGCTCCTGGGTGTCGGCGGGGTAGGGGTGCTGGTCGTAGTCGGGTGCCTCGCGGTCGTAGGTGGCTACGACCGCCGACCGCCGTTCGGCCAGCCACGATTGCCGGTCCATGGGCCTGCTCCTCACCGTTGCCTGAAACGAAAGCCTGGCACAATGAACCCTTTTCAGCCTCCCCATGTCTGCCCACGTACTCTGGGCGTGACATCAACGGATCAAAAGAGTTCATCCCGGCGCGCCGGGCGCCCGGGAGCGGGCGGCTCAGGCCAGCAGGCGGGCCCGGCATCGGCGGAAGCGGCCGGCCAGCGCTGGGTGGCCGGCCGCGGACAGCCGCGCAATGTGGTCGTCGAGGTAATACGCGTACAGCGGGATGAGCTCCCGGCGCAACAGCACGGTGGCTGCCGCCTCGTCGGCGGGCGGCTCGAGGCGCCAGGCCAGGGCGGCGGTGACCAGCTCGGCAGCGGGCGCGCCGGCGCTGGCCAGGTAGTGCTCGGCCGCGAGGGCGTTGGTGCCCACCCGGGCGGTGGCCGCGGTGAACAGGAACCGGACCGGGAAGAGCACGGTCTTGGTCATCCGCCGGGGCCCGCGGGAGACCAGCCGCTCCGGGTTGCGTATCTCGTTCAGGGCGTCGCGGTCATGCGAGCCGGGCCGGACCCGGTCCCGGAGGCGGCGGGGCAGGTTCCCGGCTGCGCCCAGGTACCCGAGCGCGAACTCGGCGCCGGCCACGAGCAGTTCTTCCTGTCCGGGGCGGGCCACGCCGTGACGAGCATCCTGCCCGGCCAGCAGCCGGCCGTATTCGAGCAGGTCCAGCCGGTCCAGCGGGGGGAACCGGCCGCCGCGGGCCCGGCCCGCCAAGGTGGCGGGCGTGCCCCAGAACACCGACAGCCGCTGGTGCAGCGTGGATCCGTCGGCTCGCACGGCCCGGGCCACGGCGCGGATGGCCAGGCGGTGTCTTATCCAGGGCGGGTCGCGCAGGATGAGCCCGAGATCGACGTCGCTGACCAGCGGGCTGAAGCCGCCGTGGGCCAGGCTGCCCAGCGCGTAGGCGGCGACCAGGCGGGAGCCGAGCGCCGCCTGGTAGGCGGCGAGGGCCTGGGCCAGTACGGCCTCGCCCGGCTCGGTGTCGGCCTGCTGGCCACGCATGGGCGGTGATCCTAGTCGACCGGCGTCCCGGTGGGAGGACCCGCTTCGCCGGGCTGAGCGTCGCTGAGCAGCAGCGCCAGCGCCGGGCAGTCGGTGACCGCGCGCCGGGCCCGGGCGACGAGCCGGGCGGGTACCGGCTGGTCAGCGAGCATCGGGTACCCCCAGCGGTCGAGCGTGATGAGCTCGGGCAGCAGTTCGGCGCACAGGCCGTGCCCGGAGCACGCGATGGGATTGACGCGCAGCAGCTTGGTGCCCTTCGCCCCCTCGGTCGCCGCCGCGGCCGGGACCGGCGCCGGGATCCGCTCCGGTGCCGCCGCCGGCCCGGGGATCCGCCGGGGCCCCGGCACGCGGCGCCAGGTGCCGGCCAGCCGCCAGCCGGCCGCGGCCGCCGCCGCGGCCAGGCACGCGACCGCGAGGTCGAGCAGCCGCCCGGTGCGCAGGCCCGGGCCCGTGCCGATGCTGTGCGCCATCGCGGCCGGCCAGCACAGGTAGGCCAGCCAGTGCACCGCGCGCCAGGTCCGCCGGCCGAGGTGACGCCGCAGCAGGCTGGTGACGACGAGGGCGATCAACAGGTCGAACGAGACCGCGCCCAGGCCCACCCAGACCGGCTCGCGGGCGGAGGCGAACGGGATGACCGCGGCGGTGAGGCCGACGCCGGCCAGGGGAACGGCAACCGCGGTGAGAACGTGCACGGTGATGAAGCCGACCGCCAGCAGCGACAGGTAGCGGTGCAGGCTGAGGCCCCCGAACCGGGGCAGGCCCGGCAGCCGTCCCCGCCGGTTCACCAGCACGCCGAGGACGACCACGGCGGTCAGCAGCACCATGCTGATCACGCCGGTCGCCGCGCTGGCCGTGCCCGTGGTCGGCATTACCGGCCGCCCGAGGTCACATCAGTAATTCGTACCAGAGCCGGCGCCGGCTTGGCGCACCGCGCACGGTCGGCGGTTATGCGGCCCTCGCCTTCCGCAGGCCGGAGCGGATCGTCCCGCACGCTGCAGCCGCGCCGCTCGTGATGTTCCCCGAGCTTCGCCACCTGCTGCGGTGCGAGGACCCGGACGGTTCCGCCGCCGCGGTGACCTCGTTCCTGCTCGCCTACCCGAAACCGAGACCGGGGGAGCGCTCGGCGACCTGGAGGGAAACCTCGCTGACCAGCCGGTCCACGCCGACGCCGTCCAGGCGCCGGCCGTCGCGCAGCCGCAGGGCGACGAGCCCGCCGGCGTCCTCCCGGTCGCCGATCACGGCGACGTAGGGGATCCGGCGCTCGCGGGCCTGGCGGATCCTGGCCCCGAGGGTGGCGTCGGCCGGATCGCACTCGGCCCGCAGCCCGGCCGCGCGGAGCCGGCCGGCGACGCCGCGGGCCGCGGCGGCGTGCGGCTCGGCCACGGGCAGCACGACCACCTGCACCGGGGCCAGCCAGGGCGGGAACGCCCCGCCATACTGCTCGATGAGGTGCGCGACCAGCCGTTCCATCGCGGACAGCCCACCGCGATGGATCATGACGGGCCGGTGCCTGCCGCCATCGGGGCCGATGTAGCACAGGTCGAAGCGCTCGGGCTGGTTGAAGTCCAGCTGGACGGTCGACAGGGTCTCCTCCCGGCCGGCCGGATCCGCCACCTGGACATCGATCTTCGGGCCGTAGAACGCCGCCTCGCCCGGAGCGTCCTCGTAGTCGAGCCCGAGGTCGCGCAGGACCGCGGCCAGGTGGTCTTCGGCCGCCGCCCAGAGGTCATCGCCGCCCAGGTAGCCGCCGCCGGGGCCGCGCCGGGACAGCCGGTAGCGGGCCACGTCGATGCCGAGCAGCCGGTAGCTGCGCTGCACCGACTGCACGGCGAGCGCGATCTCACCCCGCATCTGCTCGGGTGCGCAGAACACGTGGGTGTCGTCGAGGTTGATCTGCCTGACCCGGGCCAGCCCGCCGAGCACCCCGGACAGCTCGTTGCGGAACATGGCGCCCAGCTCGGCCAGGCGCACCGGCAGGTCGCGGTAGCTGCGCTGCTCGGAGGCGTAGACGAGGGCGTGGTGCGGGCAGTTCGCCGGCCGCAGCACGAACTCCTCCTCACCCACCCGCATCGGCGGGAACATGTCGTCGGCGAACTTGGCGCAATGGCCCGAGCGCTCGAACAGCGCCCGCTTGGCCAGGACGGGGGTGTAGACCGGCTGGCAGCCGCCGCGGATCGCCTCCTCGGCGGCCAGTCGTTCCAGCTCGGCCCGGATCACGGCGCCGTCGGGCAGCCAGAGCGGCAGCCCGGCGCCGGCGAGCGGCTCGGTGGTGAACAGCTTCAGCTCGCGGCCAAGCCGCCGGTGGTCGGCGGGTGCCTGGTCGGCCGGCGCCTGGCTGGCAGGTGGCTGGCCGGCGGGTGCCTGGCTGTCCGGCGCCTGGCCGGCCAGTGCGTGGTTGGTGGGCATCGGTGCCTCCGTGGTGCATTTCGCTGGTGTGCATGGTCTCGATGGTCGCGGGCGGACCGAGGCCTCGCGGAGAAGGCACCATCCCGTGGCTGGCCGACAGAAAAGGCCCCGGGATGGCTGCTCCCGGGGCCTTGGCGCGCTGTTTCAGGTCACGCCGCGTCGCGCCGGGGTTCGCCCGGCGTCGTCGTGACGTGTCGGTAAGGCATGCGGGTCAGTATACCAGCCAGGCCGACATAGCCTGTGGGCATGCGGGCATGGGTGGTGCACAAACCTGGGCCGGTGGCGACCGGCCCGTTGCGGCTCATCGAACGGGATGTTCCCGAACCCGGCCCAGGTCAGCTGCTGATCCGGGTGCTCAAGTGCGGTGTCTGCCGTACCGACCTGCACCTGGCCGAGGGGGACCTGGAGCCGAAGGCGCCGGAGGTCACGCCCGGCCACGAGGTGGTGGGAGAGGTGGTCGCCACCGGGCCGGGGGTCACCAGGTTCGCCGCCGGGGACCGGGTGGGAGGGGCCTGGCTCGCGGGCACGGACGGCTCCTGCCGGTTCTGCCGCCGTGGCCTGGAGAACCTCTGCCCGCGCTCGATCTATACCGGCTGGGACATCCAGGGCGGGTACGCGGAGTACCTGGTGGCGGCCGACGCCTACGTGTACGCGCTGCCGCAGGGCTTCAGCGACGACGAGCTCGCGCCGCTGCTGTGCGCGGGCATCATCGGCTACCGGGCGCTGAAGCGCGCCGAGCTGCCGCCCGGTGGCAGGCTCGGGATCTGGGGGTTCGGCGGCTCGGCGCACCTGGTCGCGCAAGTCGCGATCGCGGCGGGCGCGGCCGTGCACGTGTTCACCCGCGACGAGAAGGCGCGCGAGCTGGCGCTCGGGCTGGGCGCCGCGTCCGCGCAGGATTCCTTCGACCCGACCCCGGAGCCGCTGGACTCGGCGATCCTGTTCGCGCCGGTCGGGGACCTGGTCCTGCCCGGGCTGGCCGCGCTCGACCGCGGCGGCACGCTGGCCGTGGCCGGGATTTACCTGACCGACATCCCGGCGCTGAACTACGACGCGCACCTGTTCCAGGAGCGGACGCTGCGCAGCGTCACCTCGAACACCCGCGGCGACGGCGAGGAGTTTCTCCGGCTGGCGGAGCGGCTCCGGCTGCGGGTCACGGTCAATCCGTACCCGTTCGACCGGGCCGATCAGGCCCTGGCCGATCTGGCCGCCGAGCGGTTCACCGGCGCCGCGGTGATCTCGATGTGACCACGGGCAGTCGGCGCGGGCCACCCGGCCGCGGGCCGGGGCGCGGGCGGAGTAACAATGGCCAATGCGGGGGGGCGTAAGTGGAGGAGAAAGCGGTGCGGATCGGGCGGCTCCCGAGGATGGGCTGGCTGACGCGGCTCGCCCGGCGGCTCTGGATGAGCAACAACCGGCTGCGACGCCGCACGGACCGGATCGAGGCCTGGATCACCGCCGGGCTGCTCGTGGTGTTCCTGGTCGGCGCGCCGCTGTCCTGGTTCGCGGCGGGACGGTGGGCGGAGCAGGGGGTCGTGCGTGAACAGCACGCCCAGCAGTCGTGGCACCAGGTGGCCGCGGTTCTGCTGGAGGCCGCGCCGGCCGAGCCCCAGTTCGAGTTCGGGCTGCCGTGGAACCCCGCGGTGTTGGTGCTGGCCCACTGGATCGGACCGGACGGGAAGGACCAGATCGGCCAGATCCCGGTGAAGGCCGGCAGCTGGGCCGGCCGGACCGTGCAGGTCTGGGTGGACACCCTGGGCCGGCCGACCGGGCCTCCGCTGCCTCCCTCGGTGCTGGCGGAACGGGTGGCGAGCGCGAAGACGCTGGCCCCGGCCACCCTGGCGCTCCTGCTGCTCGGCCTGGGCTGGCTGGTCCGGCGGGTGATGGATCGCCGGCGGCTGGCGGCCTGGGAGGCCGACTGGGCGTTGACCGGGCCCAGGTGGACCCGGCGCCGCCGTTAGGGTTCAGAGCTCGCCGGCCAGCTCGGAGGTCCACACCACGACCCGGGTGCGGTCCCCGCGGAACAGGTCACGGGCGAACTCGAGCGGCTCGCCGGAGCGGGCGTAGGCGGTGCGCTCGACCAGCATCAGCGGAGCGCCCTCGGCGACCTCGAGCGCCTCGGCCTCGCGCACCCCGGCGGTGACCGGTTCCATGCTCTCCCGGGCCCGGTGCGGCCGCATCCCGTACTTGACCTCGAGCAGCTCGTAGAGGGAGCCGTCCAGCCGGCAATCCAGCATGCCGGGGAACCGGGCCGCGGGGAACAGCGAGCGCTCCAGCACGATCGGCCGGCCGTCGGCGAGCCGGATCCGGCGGACCTCGAACACCGGGCCGTCCTCGCTCATCTGCAGGGCGGCCCCGGCGGCCGGGCCGGCCGGGCGCTGGGCCGCGGTCAGCACCCGGGCCCCGGCCACCAGCCCGTGGCGGCGCAGCTGCTCGGAGAGCCCGGCCAGGGTGGTCAGGTCCTGCTCCACCTTGGGCGCGGCCACGAACGTGCCGCCGTGCCGCCCGACCGTCCGGGTCACCAGGCCGCGCCGGGCCAGCTCGGCGAGCGCGTGCCGCAGCGTCATGCGGCTGACGCCGAACCACGCCGCCAGGTCGTGCTCGGTGGGCAGCCGGTCCCCGGGCACGAGCGCGCCGACGGCGATCTCCCCGGCCAGCCAGTCCTCGATCTGCGCGTGCACCGTGGCCCCCGGCCCGCGCACGATCAGCGGCGGCTGCCTGGCAATGGTCCGCAGCGCAGGCCGGGCATCGCGGCGCCCGGAGCCTGGCTGCGTCGGCATGTGGCGGTCAGCCCCCGGCCCCGGGCGCGGCCTCCGGGCCGCCCCCGACCGGCAGGTCGTCGTCCGAAGGCAGCGTCACCGGTGCGAAGGCCTTGGTCCGTCCTCTGATCAGGTAGTAGATCGCGCCGATCAGCGCGATGCCGATCACCACCGTCCACAGGATCGGGATGCCGTTGAGGAAGCTGAGGCCGAAGCTGAGCAGCCCCCCCGTCTGGTTGGGCTTGGGGTTGCTGGCCACCCGCGGCCAGGCGAAGTTGATGAGCATCGCCCCGCCGTAGAGCAGCGCGACAATGTTCACCAGCAGGCCCCAGCGGCCGAGCCGGAACGGCGCGCTGGCCTTGGGCCAGCCGCGGGCACGGGCCCGCAGGATCACGATGTTGCCGAGGAAGTAGCTCAGGTAGATCATCCCGGTCGCGGCGATCGCGATGATCCCGACGCCCGCGTACTTGAGGAACGGCACGGCGGACAGCACCGCGACCACGATGCAGGTCCAGACCGGCGTGTGCAGGGTGGGCGACACCTTGGCCAGCGGCCCGGAGAACGGCAGCTGGTTGTCGCGCGCCATGCCGAAGCAGAGCCGGATCGTCGCGGCCAGGATCGACAGGCAGCAGACGAAGATCGCCGCCGAGACCACGAACAGGTACAGGGTCGCGAACCCGGTGGAGAAGTTCGCCTCGATGATCTGCGCGGGGCCCCAGCCGTGCTTGATCGCCGTGCCCAGGTTCGGGATCGCGACCAGCGTGCCGAGCAGGAACACGCCGCCGATGATGAACGCGCCGATCACCGAGAACAGGACCGCCTTGGGCGCGTTCCGGCGAGGATCGCGGGTCTCCTCGGCCAGCGTGGCCGCGGTATCGAATCCGTAGATCACGAACAGGCTCATGAACATCGCGGCCAGGAACGTGCTCCCGTTAACCGGGATGCCCGCGCTGTTGGTGACGATCTTGAAGCCCTGGTGGTTGTGGAACGCGAGCAGGATCAGCGCGAAGACGAACATGCCGAGGATCTCGAACAGCACGCCGGTGTTGTTGATGAACGCGACCAGCCGCACGCCGTAGATGTTCAGCACCGTGATGACCACGAGCGTGATCAGTGCGATGACCTCCTGGGTGTGCAGCACGGTGTCCGGGCTGCCTACGCCCAGGCTGTGCCAGCCGAGCCCGTTCAGCGCCGGGATGAGCGCCAGCGGCAGGGTCGCGACCACCGCGGTGACCGTGATGATGCCGGCGAACAGGTAGATCCAGCCGGTGAACCAGGAGTAGCTCCGGTTCGCCAGGTACTTCGTCCACTGGAAGACCGAGCCGGCCACCGGATAGTGGCTGGATATCTCGGCGAAGTTCAGCGCGACGATGAACTGGCCGAGGGCCACGACCGGCCAGGTCCAGATGAACACCCCGCCCAGAGTGGTCAGGCCCAGCGCGAACAGGGTGAAGATGCCGGTCGACGGCGAGATGTAGCTGAACGCGACCGCGAACGAGCTGAACAGCCCGAGCCCGCGCTTGAGTTCCTGTTTGTAGCCGAAGCGGAGCAGGTCGGCCGTGTCCCGTTCTTGGCCGGGGGCCTGGGTGCCGGTACTCATGTCGCCGGTGCTCATGTTGGGCCTCCTCTGGCGACGGACCGCATGGTTGAGGCGTAGCGTACGGTTGCGCGCGGCAAACTGTCCAGACCCTTTGAACGGCTCCCGTATCCCGGGATGCTCCTTGAGCGCGAGCGCCACATGCGGGAAGATCACGGGGAAACGCGGTGACGGTTCGTGGGGAAATGGCCAGGCTGCCAAGGGTCTAGACCTTAGTCGGCGAGAGGGCGTGCGGATGGCGGAGGACACGCGGCACGCGGATGCCGGGTCGGCTCCGGCCGCCGGGGCGTCCGCCCGGCCGGAGCAGGCCGAACTCGACGCTCTCTTCGACCGGACCGAGCGCCTGGCCGGCCGGCCGCGCTCGGTGCAGGAACTGCCCGGCGGGCTGACCAACCGTAACTACAAGGTGACCACGCCGGACGGGACGTTCGTCGCGCGCGTCTCCGACGCGGGCGGCGACCTGCTGGCCATCGACCGGGACGCCGAGTACCGCAACTCGGTGGCCGCGGCGGCGGCCGGCGCGGGCGCGCCGGTCATCGAGTACCGCCCGCAGGACAGCCTGCTGGTCGTCGGGTACATCGAGGGCCGTACGTTCGGCAACGAGGACGTGGCCGCCCCCGGCAACATCCCGCGGATCGCCCAGGCGTGCCGGCGCCTGCACTCGGGGCCGCGGTTCGGCAACGACTTCGACATGTTCGACATCCAGCGCCGGTACCTGTCGGTCGTCCGGTCCCGCGGCTTCCGGATCCCGGCCGGATACGACGACCTGATGCCGCGGTTCGAGGAGGCGGCGGCCGCCCTGGCCGTCCGGGACGCCGGGACCGTCCCGTGCAACAACGACCTGCTGGCCGCCAACTTCATCGACGACGGGGACCGCATCTGGCTGATCGACTACGAGTACTCGGGCAACAACGACCCCTGCTTCGAGCTCGGCAACATCTGGGGCGAGTGCCGCCTGTCGGCGGACGCCCTGGCGGAACTGGTCACGGCCTACTACGGGAGGCCGCTGCGCGGCAAGACGGCCCGCGCCCGGCTGCTCGGCCTGGCGGGGAAGTACGGGTGGACCCTGTGGGGCGCGATCCAGCACGCGGCGAGCCCGCTCGACTTCGACTTCTGGTCGTGGGCGGTGGAGCGGTTCGAGGGGGCGGCGGAGGGCTTCTCGGCCGGTGACTTCACCCGCCTGCTCGAGGACGTCCAGCGCGATGACTGAGAACCTGCCGGCCCGCGCCCGGGTAGTGATCATCGGCGGCGGGGTGATCGGCACCAGCGTCGCCTACCATCTGGCCGCGATGGGCTGGACCGACGTCCTGCTGCTCGAGCAGGGACAGCTGTCCTGCGGCACCACCTGGCACGCGGCCGGCCTGATCGGCCAGCTGCGCGCGTCGGAGAACGGCACCCGGCTGGTGCAGTACTCCACCGAGCTGTACGACCGGCTGGAGCGGGAGACCGGGCTGGGCACCGGCTTCCGGCGGTGCGGCGGCGTCACCGTGGCCCGGACGCAGGACCGCCTGGTGCAGCTGCGCCGCACGGCCGCGGCCGCCGAGGCCTACCAGCTGGAGTGCGAGCTGATCAGCCCGCGGCAGGCCGGCCAGCTCTTCCCGATCATGAACGTGGCCGGCCTGGCCGGCGCGATCTGGCTGCCCGGCGACGGCCGGGCCAACCCCACGGACCTGACCGCGGCGCTGGCGCGGGGCGCCCGCGACCGCGGGGTCACGGTGCGCGAGCGGACCCGGGTGACCGGCATCCGGCAGGCGGGCGGCGCCGTCACCGGGGTCCGCACCGACCAGGGCGACGTCGAGGCCGACGTGGTCGTCAACTGCGCCGGCCAGTGGGCCAAGCAGGTCGGCGCGATGTGCGGGGTGACCGTGCCGCTGCACTCGGCCGAGCACTTCTACGTGGTGACCGAGCAGATCGACGGGGTGCACCGCGACCTGCCGATCCTGCGCGACCCCGACGGCTACACCTACATCAAGGAGGAGGTCGGCGGGCTGGTCGTCGGCGGGTTCGAGCCCGAGGCCAAGCCGTGGGTCGCGCCCGACGCGCTGCCCTACCCGTTCGAGTTCCGGCTGCTGGACGAGGACTGGGACCACTTCTCGATCCTGATGGACAACGCGGTCGCGCGGATCCCGGCGCTGGCCGAGGCCGGGATCAAGATGTTCTATAACGGTCCGGAGAGCTTCACCCCGGACAACCAGTTCATCCTGGGCGAGGCTCCAGAACTGCGGAACTTCTTCGTCGGCGCGGGCTTCAACTCGGTCGGCATCGCGTCGGCGGGCGGAGCGGGCCGGGCGCTGGCGGAGTGGATCACCGAGGGGGAGCCGGGCCTCGACCTGTCGGCGGTGGACATCCGGCGGTTCGCCCGGTTCAACGGCAACAACCAGTGGCTGCACGACCGGGTCGGCGAGGTCCTGGGCCTGCACTACGCGGTGCCCTGGCCCAACCGCGAGCTGGCCACCGCCCGGCCGTTCCGGCGGTCGCCCGCCTACCACCTGCTCGAGCAGGCCAACGCCTGCTTCGGCAGCCGGATGGGCTGGGAGCGCGCCAACTTCTTCGCCCCGGCGGGCGAGCGCCCGGTCATCGAGTACGGCTGGGGGAAGCAGAACTGGCAGCCCTGGTCCTCGGCGGAGCAGCGCGCCGCCCGCACCGCCGTGGCCCTGTTCGACCAGACGTCGTTCTCCAAGTACCTGCTCGCCGGGCGGGACGCCGAGCAGGTCCTGCAGTGGCTGTGCACGGGCGACATCGGGGTCGAGCCCGGCCGCACGGTCTACACCGGGATGCTCAACGAGCGCGGCACCTACGAGGCCGACATCACGGTCACCAGGCTCACGGCTGATGAGTTCCTGCTGGTCAGCAGCGCGGCAACCACCGAGCGCGACAAAGATCACATCACCAGGCGGATCCCGGCCGACGCCCGCGCCTCGCTCGTCGACGTCACCAGCGCGTACGCCGTCTACGGCGTGATGGGGCCGAGGTCGCGGGAGCTGCTGTCGCTGGTCTCCCGCAGCGACTTCAGCGACGAGGCCTTCGGTTTCGGCACCAGCCGCGAGATCGACCTCGGCTACGCCACGGTCCGCGCGACCAGGATCACCTACGTCGGAGAGCTCGGCTGGGAGCTGTACGTGCCCGCGGAGTTCGCGGTCGGGGCGTACGAGGACCTGACCGCCGCCGGGCCGGCCTGGGCCTGGCCAACGGCGGCTACTACGCGATCGAGTCGATGCGCCTGGAGAAGGCCTACCGGGCCTACGGCCGCGAGCTGACCACGGACTACAACCCCGTCGAGGCCGGCCTGCTGTTCGCGTGCAAGCTCAAGACCGACATCTCGTTCCTGGGCCGGGAGGCGGTGGAGAAGGCGCGGGCCGAGGGCCCCCGCCGCAGGCTGGTCTCGCTCGTGCTCGCCGATCCCGGCGCGATGATCTGGGGCGGCGAGCTGGTGCTGCGGGACGGGCTGGCCGCGGGCCAGGTGACCTCGGGCGCCTGGGGCGAGGCCGTCGGTGCCGCGGTCGGCCTGGCCTACGTCCGCGACCCGGCCGGGGACGTCGTCACCGCCGATTTCGCGCGGGCGGGGTCTTACCAGGTGAACGTGGGCGGCGAGCTGTACGAGGCCACCGCCCACCTCCGGCCGCCGTTCGACCCCGCGGGCGACCGGGTTAAGGGCCGGTATGACAGCGTGTCCTAGCGCAGTCGGACCGCGCTAGCCGGCCGTTGAAGGGCCGGCGAGGCAACCAAGCGGTGCCCGCGCGCATTTACCGGTTGTGGGGCATACGACAGGAGCGGGACGCGGCTGATGTCCACGCGACGGGACGCGGAGTTCACCGAGTACGTGGCGGCCAGGCTCAGTTCCCTGCGGCGGCTGGCTTATCTGCTGTGCCGGGACTGGGACAGCGCCGACGATCTCGTGCAGGGCGCGCTCATCAAGTTGTACGTGCACTGGGGCCGGGCGCGGGCGGACGACCACGCGGACGTGTCCACGTACGGCAGGGACGCGTCGCCGGACGCCGTCAGCATCTTCAGCCGCCATATGCGGCTCCTGGGGACGGACCCCGCCAGCTGGACCACCAGGCCCCTGGGCTGAGCCCGCCCAGCAGAACGCGGCTCGATTCCGCCCGGCAAGATTCCCGCGATCGGTCCGGGCTCGCTGTAGACGGCGAGGCAACTCTGGTAGGACTGTGTCATGCAGGTGATCACGGTGAGCAAGTTCGGCGGCCCGGAGGTGCTGCAGGTCACCGAGGCGGACGTGCCGCGGCCGGGTCCGGGCGAGGTGCTCGTCCGGGTGCTCGCCGCCGGGGTCGGCCCCTGGGACGCCTCGCTTCGCCGGGGCGGCTGGACCGGCTCCCTGCCTTACGTGCCGGGCGGCGAGTTCGCCGGGGTCGTGGTGGGGGACACCGGCGCCGACGCGGCCCTGGACGACGGAACGCCGGTGTACGGCTACCCGGGCCTGACCGGCTGCTACGCGCAGTACGTGACGTGTCCGGTGGAGCAGCTGGCCCCGATCCCGGAGGAGCTGTCCGCCATCGAAGCGGCGGCCGCGCCGATCGACGCGATCACGGCCGAGCAGGGGCTGACCGACGTGCTGGCGATCGGCCCCGGAGACCGCGTGCTGATCACCGCCGGGGCGGGCGGGCTCGGTCATTTCGCGGTGCAGATCGCCCGCATCCTCGGCGCCTCCGTGGTGGCCACGGCCAGCCCCCAGCACCATGAGTTCCTGCACCGGCTCGGCGCGGACACGGTGATCGACCACACCAAGCCCGACTGGCCCGAGCAGGTCCGCGACGTGACCGACGGGGGAGCCCAGAAGGTGCTGGCGTGCGCGGCGCCCACGCTGGACGGCGCCGCCCGCGCGGCCCGCGACGGGGCGCTGATCGCCACGCCGGTGCACGCCGAGGCGCCCGACCCGCAGCGGGTCCGCTGGCAGCAGTACAACGGGCAGCCGAGCGGGACCCGCCTGGTCCACATGGCCCCGTGGTTCGACGACGAGTCACTGGTGGTCATCCTGCAGGCCCGGTACTACTGGCAGGACGCCGCGGAGGCGCACCGCGTCATCGAGCGCGGGCACACCCAGGGCAAGCTCGTGCTGGTCGTCGACGACGACCTCGCGGCCGGCCTGGGCGTCTGAGCCAGCGGGGCCGGTCGCGCCGGTCACGGCCCGGCGGCGGCAGCCTGGGCGAACTCGATCAGGCCGTGCAGATCGCGGGCGGCCTCCAGCACGCAGGCCCCGGAGACCGCGACCAGCACGACGGCCGCGACGAGCAGCAGCAGCCGCGGCCGGGGCGGCGGGCACAGCAGCGCGGCGACCCGCCGCGGTACCGGGCCCGCGCCGCGCACGCCCAGCGGGCCGGCCGCGGCCAGCACGGCCGCGGGACCGGCCCGGCGCGGCGGGGCGGCGCCGGCGGCCAGCGCCGCCTTGGCCACGGTGCGCGCGGCCAGGGGCCGGTTCCCGGTGGCGGCCGCGGCCTGCTCGTCGGCCCACCGCTCCACGCTGTAGCCGACGGCGGAGGCCACCGGCCGCAGCAGCGGGTTGGCCGCGGCGGCGAGCCGCGCGGCCGACGTGAACAGGTAGTGGCGGGACGCGGCGTGGGCCCGCTCGTGGGCCAGCAGGACCTCGCGCTCGTCCCGGCTGAGCGCGCCGAGCATCCCGGAGGTCACCACGATCCGGCCCGGCCACCCGGGCGCCGCGTAGGCATCGGCGGCGTCGTCGGCCAGCACCACCAGCTGCCCGGCGCCGGGCAGGCCGCGCGCCTGGCGGTGCGCCTCGACCAGGGCGGCTGCCCGCAGCCAGGCCGCGCGCCCGGCGGCCACGGCCACGGCCGCCAGCAGCGCCCCGGCCGCCACCCCGACCGGCAGCGACGCGGGATCAGTGCGGAGCACCACCCGTAGCGACAATTTGCCGATTGCGTCGACCGGCGGGAGGCGGACCGCCGCGGTCAGCGCGAGCAGGCCGAGCACCGCGCTGCTGGCCGCGGCCAGCAGCAGGGCACTGCCGGCCAGCAGCCACGCCGCGGTCCGCGGCGGCAGCCGCTCGGCCAGCGGGCGGGCCGCCAACGCGGCCAGCAGCGGGACCACCAGCGGCAGGTAAACGGCGATGTACATGCCGGCCGCCGCTCAGTCCTCGGCGCCTGGCTGCTCGGCGAGCATGCGCCGCAGCAGCTGCTCGTCGGCGGGCGACATCCCGGACACGAACCGGGCCAGTACCGCCTCCCGGTCGGGCTCGGCCTCCAGCACGCTCCGCATCCGGCGCGCGGCCAGCCCCGGTTCGTCGGCGACCGGCGCGTACGAGTACGCCCGCCCGGACCGGGAGCGGGTCAGCACGCCCTTGGCGTACAGCCGCGACAGGATCGTCACCACCGTGCTGTACGCGAGGCGCCCGCCCGGCTGTCCCCCCAGCCGGTCCCGTACCTGCCCGGGCCTCAGTGCCGACCCGGCGGCCTGCAGCACCGCGAGCACCGCCGCCTCCAGCTCCCCGGCCGCCCGCCGGGGCGCGTCACCGCTCATGCCAGCACCGTAGCCGAGACCGGGCCGCCGCCGCGCCGTCCCCGGTCATGACGGGGCCAGCACCGTGATGAAGTCCCTGGCCCAGCCGACCAGATACTGATCGGCCGGGCGCTGCTGACCCGGGACGGCGGCGGTCAGCGCGTGCCCCAGGATGCCCGCGGCCGCGGCTCGCGCGCCGACCGGCCTGCCGTTGATTCCCACTGCGTCTCACATCCCGCGCGGCCGGCCTGCGGTCAGCTCCGGGGAGCGCGGTGACTGGTCGGCCCCGCCGCCGTCTTCTCCTGCCGGGCTTCCCGCCGCACCTCGCGCAGCCGGTAGAGGAGGAAGGCCGCGATCGCCGCCACCACCAGGACGGCGATCACGTAGCCGGCCAGGGACAGGGCATGCGCGAGGCGGTGCCAGGACGAGCCCAGGCTGTATCCGATGCTCGTGACCACCGTCACGTAGATCACGGTGCCGATCAGGCTGAGCACGCCGAAGCGGAGGGCCGGCACCCCGGTCAGGCCGGCGGCGATGGAGGTGAAGGCCCGGACCACCGGCAGCGCCCGGCCCAGGGGGATGGCCCAGATCCCGCGGCCGACCAGGAACCGCTCGGCCCGGTCCAGGTCCGCCTTGGTGATGAGCAGGTAACGGCCAAACCGCTCGATCACCGGGCGCTCGGCCACCCGGCCCACCGCGTAGGCCACGTACGAGCCGGCCAGCTCGGCGAGCGTGCCGATGATGATGACCAGCGGCAGGCTGAGGTGGCCCTCGTAGGCCAGCACGCCGGCGAAGCCGAACGTGACCTCCGAGGGGATCGGGACGCAGCATGCCTCGAGAAAGCCGAACAGGATCAGCGCGCCGTAGCCCGCGTGGATGAGAAAGTTCTCCATCACTGCCTCTCGCACGGCGTCCGCCGTGCCGCATCGGGTCGTGCCGTATCCGGTCGTCCTGCATCTCGAAGCACCTCGCTTGGCGCCCACGATCTTCTACACGCTTGTAGATATTCTACTCCAGCCGGGCCCGGGGCGGCCCGGCTGGCCACGGCGACCGCCCCGCGCGGCGGCTGGGTCATCGGACGGCGGGCTCGGCCGGATCGGCGGCCGGGGCCGGGCCAGCGGGACCGGCGGGCCCGGCCGCGGCCCGGTCGCTCCTGGTCATGGCCGACCAGCCGAGCAGCGCGAGCGGATAGGCGAAATAGCCGAACCTGGTGGCGGGAGCGAGCAGGAACAGCAGGGCCAGCGCGATGGCCAGGCGCCGGGCCGCCGCCGGGACGTCGGCCGGCGGCCGCACCACGAGCCACACCGCGACCCCGACCGCGGCCGTGGCGAGCAGCGCGATGGCCGCGAGGTGCCCGGCCGGGCCGATGCTGGCCAGCAGGTGACCGGGCAGCGGGCTGCCCGCCGGGGTATGGTGCTGGGTCAGCCCGAGCGGGAACAGCACGATGTTCTGGACCAGCGCCGTGGGCGTGCCCAGCAGCCCCGGAGCGGTCACGGCCACCAGGACCGCGGTCGTGACCAGGGACACGGCGGCGAAGCGGGCCGCCACCCGCGCGCCGTCCCGGGCCGCGAGCATGGCCGCGATCACCGCCAGGGCCGGCCAGGCGGTGGCCTTCATCGCGCACGCGACGCCGATGGCCAGGGCCGCCGCCAGCAGCAGCCGCGGAGACCGGGCCACGCACGCGAACGCCAGGCAGGTCAGCGCGATCATCGGCGGATCGGTGATGCCGACCGCCAGCGGGAGCACCAGCACCGGCGAGGCCACCGCGAACACCGCGCTCCACGCCGCCGCCCGGCGGCAGGCCCCGCACCCCTCGGCGCGGTGCGGGGCGCCCATCCAGAACGCCGCTGCGAGCAGGACCACGGTCGCGGCCGCCAGCCACAGCCGCGTGTCGCCGAGCACTCCCCGCAGGCCGAACGCCCACGGCAGGCCGAAGACCGTCATCGCGGGCAGGTACGGGTTGTAGGCCTGCCAGGTGGCCAACTGCCCCGCGGGCAGGTACGGGTTCCCGTGCCGCAGCAGCAGGACCGCCGACCGGGCGACGACAATCGGGTCCGCCGTGGCCGGGCCGCGCAGGATCAGCCAGATCGTCGGGGCCAGCAGGGCGCAGGCCAGGGCCGCGAGCAGCGGGCCGGCCAGGAGGCGCGAACGCCACGCCAGGACGGCGGCCAGCGCGTAGCCCCCCGTGGCCCACAGCGCCCAGACCCGGTCGGCGCCACCGCCGCTCAAGATGGCGAACACGGCGGCGTACGCGGCGAAGACGCCATACCAGGGAACCAGGCGCCGGCGATCGAGCGATCTGTGCTCGGGCTGCACGACCTGCCACCGGGACCAGTCCAGCGGGACCGCCGCGGCCACCCGCGCGGCCACGGCCGGCGCTCGGCCGGGCACGCCGTCGCGGCGGGTCACGAGGACGTCACCCGCCCGGGCCGCACCGACCGGTCATCGCTCCTGTAAATGCCCAGCATCCCTCACGTGCCCGCTTGTCCCCCGTCGTTCCCAGCCCAATTTATCCGGCCTTGCGCTGGGCACACGGACCTGGCGCCCACGTGCCGCGGGAGGTTCGCCTACGATAGCTGAGCGTGCGCCAAGCCAGGCCGCTGAACCTGATGCGGGCGCGGTCCGGCGCCGAGCGGGTCACCAACGTCGAGTTGTTCTTCGACCTGGTCTACGTGTTCGCGGTGACCCAGATCTCGCACTACCTGCTGGCCCATCCGACCGTCGTCGGCGCGCTGCGGCCGGCCTGCTGCTGACCATGATCTGGCTGGTCTGGGCCTACACCACGTGGGTCACCAACTGGCTCGACCCGGAGCGGATCGCGGTCCGGCTGCTGCTGCTCGCGCTCGCGGGGGCCAGCCTGGTCATGTCCGCCGCCCTGCCCGGCGCGTTTTCCGCGCGCGGGCTGGCCGTCGGCGTCGCCTACGCGGTGATGCAGATCGGGCGCAGCGCGTTCGCCGTGGTCGCGCTGCGGGGCCGGCCGCTGCAGCGCAATTTCCAGCGCATCCTCGCGTGGTGCCTGGTCAGCGGGCTGCTGGCGGTGCTGGGCGGGCTCGCCGCGCCGGACGCGCGCACGGCGCTGTGGCTGGCCGCCGTCGGCGTCGACCTGCTCGGCGGGGCGGTCGGCTTCTACACGCCGGGGCTGGGCCGCTCGACCACCCGGGACTGGACGATCGAGGGCGGCCACTTCGCCGAGCGGTGCCAGGCGTTCATCCTCATCGCGCTGGGCGAGTCGATCGTGGTCACCGGGGCCACGCTGTCCGGCCTGGCTCACGTCACCGGCGCGGAGATCGCGGCGTTCGGCGTGTCGCTGGTCGGCAGCGCGGGCCTGTGGTGGCTGTACTTCGACCGCAGCGCCGAAGACGCGGCCCGCGTCATCGCCGCGTCCGACGACCCGGGGCGCCTGGGCCGCTCGGCCTACCACGACATCCACCCGGTCATGGTCGCCGGGATCATCGTCGGCGCCGCCGCCGACCAGGTGACGCTGACCGATCCGGGCGCGGTCGGCCGCGGGCCGACCTCCTGGATGATCCTCGGCGGCGTGGGGCTGTTCCTGGCCGGGCACGCCGCGTTCAAGGCCGTTATCTGGCGTACGACGCCCTGGTCACGGATCATCGCCGTGGCCGTGCTCGCGCTGCTTGGCCTGGCCGCCCCGTACGTCTCCGCGCTCGCGCTGAGCGCCTGCGCCGCCGCTGTCGTGATCGCGGTCGCCGTCGCCGACCGTGTGCAGCATGGCGACGCCAGCGAGGACGACGGCTGAGCCGCTCTCGGCGGCCGGCCGCCAGCCCGCCTTCGGGGATCCATAACGGGCCGGCCCCGCGACCGTGGCCCGGCCGGGTCAGCCGGAATCCAGGCCGAGGGCCCGGCGCAGGAACTCGACCTGCAGCAGCACCAGGTTCTCGGCGACCTCCTCCTGCCGGGCCATGTGGGTGACACCGGACAGCGGCAGCACGGTGTGCGGCCGCCCGGCGGCCAGCAGCGCCGAGGACAGCCGCAGCGTGTGCGCCACCACCACGTTGTCGTCGGCGAGGCCGTGGATGAGCATCAGCGGGCGGTCCAGCTTGGGCGCGTCCGCGATCAGCGAGTTGTGCGCGTACGCCTCGGGATGCTCGTCCGGGTGGCCCAGGTACCGCTCGCTGTAGAACGTGTCGTAGAGCCGCTCGTCGGTGACGGGCGCGCCGGCCACGGCCGCGTGGAAGACGTCCGGCCGCCGCAGCACGGCCAGCGCGGCCAGGTAGCCGCCGTGCGACCAGCCCCGGATGCCAACCCGGGACAGGTCCAGGTCGGGATGGGCCGCGGCGGCCGCCTGCAGCGCCTCCACCTGGTCCTCGAGGTTCGGCGTGGCCTCGTCGTAGAGAATCGTCCGGTCCCAGGCCGGCCCGCGGCCCGGCGTGCCCCGGCCGTCGGCGATCAGCACGGCGAAGCCCTGGTCGGCGAACCACTGCGAGGTCAGGTAGGCGTTCCGCGAGGAGACCACCCGCTGCGCGGCCGGGCCGCCGTAGGGGTCGCACAGCACCGGCAGCCGGGCTGACCCGCGCTGGTGCCCGCGCGGCAGCAGCAGCGCGCAGCGCAGCTGATACGGGCCGGCGGTGAAGAACGTCACCTCCGGGGTGAGCACCGGAGTCTCGGCCAGCGAGCGGATCTCCCCGGCCGGCTCGCCGCCGCGGCGCAGCGTCACCCGGGCGCCGAACCAGTCGAGCGACCTGGAGGTCAGGGCCACCACGTCACCGCCCCGGGCCGCCTGGTACCAGCCGGGCTCGCCGGTCAGGCGCACCGGCCCGTCCGGTCCGCTGGCGAAGACATGCAGCTCGGTGGGGTCCTCGGCCGTGGCCGTGAACAACACGTCCGCGGCGACGTCCAGCACGTCGCGGACGTTCATCGTGACCGGCGTGGCCGGCTCGTCGCCGATCATCAGCCGGTACGCCCCGTCCCGGGCGATCACCCGGACCAGCCGGCCGTCCGCGGTCCAGGCCGGGGTCCCGACCACCACGTCCACCCAGGCCGGGTCGGTGTCCTCGCAGATGACCTTCGTGGTGCCGTCGTCGGCCACCGCGAGCACCTGCATCGTCCGCTGGTTCCGCGACGCGACCCGCAGCAGCGCCGGGCCGCCGGCCGACCAGTGCACGCTGATCAGGTACGGCAGCGCGGCGGTGTCCCAGTTCACCGGGGTCAGCGCCCCGTCCAGCCCGGCGAGCACCACGCTGACGTCAGCGTTCGCGGTGCCCGCCGCGGGGTAGGCGACCACGGTCGGCGGGCGGTCCGGGTTGGCCGGGTCGCTGATGTACCAGCGCATGACCGGCGTGGTGTCCACGCGCGCCACCAGCAGCCGCTGCCCGTCCGGCGACCACCAGAACCCGCGCGTCCGGGACATCTCCTCCGCCGCCACGAACTCGGGCAGGCCGTAGGTTACGTTCGCGCCCTCCGGTACGGCCAGCGCCCGGTCGCTGCCGCCGCCGCAGGCCACGACCCGCAGCGCCCCGTCGGCCACGTACGCGACGTGCGCCCCGGTCGGGTCGGGGTGCGGGTCGAGCACGGGCGTCGGCGTGGCCAGCGCGCGCACCCTGCTTTGACCCACGGGGCTTTCCCCCACGAGGCTTTCCTGGACGGTGCCGTCCGGCCCTGCGCCGGCCCGCAGGTCGGCCACGAACAGCCGGCCGGACAGCGCGAACGCCGCCATCGTGACCGCGTCGTCGGTCGCGAACGACACCACGCCCGCCGCGGCCTGGCGGGTCCGCTCCCGCCGGGCGCGTTCTTCGGCCGGGAGGTCTTCGGTCTCGCCGGACAGCAGCTCCCGCGGGTCGGCGACCAGGCGCTCGGTGCCCGACTCGGTGTCCCGCAGCCACAGGCAGGTGTCACGGTCGGTGCCGGACCGGGCCCGCAGGAACGCGATCCGGCTGCCGTCCGGGGCGATCGAGAACGAGTGCGGCACGCCCAGGGAGAACCCCTGGGTCCGGGCGAACTGGCGCGGGAAGCTGATGCTGGCGTCTGTCATGGTTCCCGATCCTTGCAGATCGGGCGGGGAGCCCCTGCTCAGGGCCATAGGCGCTGCGTGGCGAGCCCGGCTGCCCGCGCCGTTGCCCGCGGCGCGGGCACCGGGGAACACATCGGCGCCGGATCCCGGTAAGCTAGTGGCGCCCCGGCGGCGTCCGGGGGAGTCCGGCCGTCCGCGCAGGTGATCCTGGACCGCGGAGGGCTGGCCGGGCGGAGTAGCTCAGTCAGGCAGAGCAAGCGGCTCATAATCGCTGTGTCGCCGGTTCAAGTCCGGCCTCCGCTACGGAACCTTTTCGTCCCCCGGTACTCTGAGCCGAGTTCGACGGGGGGCGACGAGGTTCACCGACTCGCGGATTGCGGGGGTAGCTACCCTTGAGCATGCTGGGGGAAGACTCCCGCCAGGGACCTTGTTGGGTGTCCGTGAGTCGACTGGGAAATCCGTACGAAAGAAAGGCACTCCACCGTGGCTGCGACCGACATCAGGCCCAAGATCACTCTGGCCTGCCAGGAGTGCAAGCACCGCAACTACATCACGCGCAAGAACCGGCGTAACGACCCGGACCGGCTTGAGCTGAAGAAGTACTGCCCGAACTGCCGCTGCCACCGGCCGCACCGCGAGACGCGGTAGGCGGCCACCGGATGGCCGTCAACCGGGACTACCTCGGCCGCACCTTCCCGGCCGCCGCACCCTACGAGGTCAGCCGGGTCAAGATCGCGGAATTCGCCGACGCGATCGGTGACCCGAACCCGCTCTACCGCGACCGGGCCGCGGCGCAGGCGGCCGGGTACCCCGACGTCATCGCGCCGCCCACGTTCGCGATCGTGATCAGCATGGCCGGCAGCGCCCCCGCGGTCGCCGATCCCGGCCTCGGCCTGAACTACGCCATGGTGGTGCACGGCGAGCAGCGGTTCGAGTACGACCGCCCGCTGATGGCCGGGGACGTGGTCACGGCGCAGGCCACGATCTCCGACATCAGGGACGCGGGCCGTAACGTGATGCTCAGCACCAAGACCGAGATCAGCACGGCCGACGGCGAGCACGTGTGCACCGCGCACTCGACGCTGGTGGAACGGGGCGGTGCCACATGAGCGAGCAGGTCAGCTACGACGACGTCAAGCCGGGCGCGGAGCTGCCGCCGGCCAGCTACCCGGTGACCCGGCTCAGCCTGGTCAAGTACTGCGGCGCGTCGGGCGATTTCAACGTCATCCACTGGAACGAGCGGATCGCCCGGTCGGTCGGGCTGCCGAACGTGATCGCGCACGGGATGTTCACGATGGCGCAGGCCGGGCGCTATGTCACCGACTGGGCCGGCCCGGCGGCCGCGGTGGTCGAGTTCGGGGTCCGGTTCTCCTCGCCGGTGGTCGTCCCCGACGACGACATCGGGGCGTCGATCGAGGTCAGCGGCACCGTCGAGGAGAAGCTGGACGGCCACCGCGTCGCGCTGGCCCTCACCGCGCGGTCGGGCGAAGCCAAGGTGCTGACCAGGGCCCGGGCGGTAGTCCGCCTGCCCTAGCGGACATCGGAGTTATGGCCCCCGGGGCGTGCCCTACGAGGCCGGCTGCCGGGCCGTGACCGGAACCGCGAAGCTGCTCCGGTCACCGGACCAGGCCGAGCGCGGCACCAGTTCCTCGAGCCCGCGCAGGTCCTCCGGGCGCAGCCGCACGTCGGCGGCCCCCGCGTTCTCGGCGATCCGGCCCGGCTTCCGGCTGCCCGGGATGGGGACCACGTCGGGGCCCTGAGCGAGCAGCCAGGCCAGGGCGAGCTGGCCGGGCGTGATGCCCAGGCCGGCCGCGACCTCGCGCAGCGCCTCGGTCTGGCGCAGGTTGCGGTCCAGGTCGGTGCCGTGGAAGCGCGGGTCATCGCGCCGGAAGGCGCTGTCGTCGATGGTGGCCCGGGTGAGCGTCGAGGTGAGCAGGCCGCGGCCGAGCGGGCTGTAGGTCACCAGCCCGATGCCCAGGCGCCTGGCCGCGGGCACGATGTCGTCTTCCGGGTCGCGCCAGAGCAGTGACCACTCCAACTGCACCGCGGTGACGGGGTGCACGGCGGCGGCCTGCTCGAGCTGGCCGGGCGTGGCCTCGCACAATCCGATATGGCGGACCATGCCGTCGCGGACGAGCTCGGCCATGGCGCCCACGGTCTCGGCGACCGGCACGCCGGGATCGATCCGGTGCAGGTAGTACAGGTCGATCATGTCGGTGCCGAGCCGGGCCAGCGAGGCCTCGCAGTAACCGCGGACGTGACCGGGATCGCCGTCGACGCGCACGCCGTGATCGTCCCGGACGATGCCGAACTTGGTCGCGACCACGGCCTGGTCTCGCCGGCCCGCCAGGGCCCGGCCGACCAGCCGCTCGTTGTGGCCCTGCCCGTAGCTCATCGCGGTGTCCAGCATCGTGATGCCCTCGTCGAGGGCCCGGTGGATCGCCCGGACGGACTCGTCGTCATCGGCCGGGCCGTAGCCCTGCGACAGTCCCATGCATCCGAGGCCGATCGCGGAGGTCGCCAGGGCTTCGCGGCCCAGGTGTCGTTGCTGCATGACCCCAGCGTGGCCGAGGCTTACTCATAAGTCCAAGACAGATTTGTGCTAGGAGTTATAGCGGACCATTATTAATTGATGGAGCTGCGGCAGCTCGCCTACTTCGAGGCGGTCGTGCGCTACGGCGGCTTCAGCCGCGCGGCCGAGCAGCTGCGCATCGCGCAGCCCGCGGTTTCGGCGCAGATCCGGCGGCTGGAGACCGAGCTCGGGACCCCGCTGCTCGAGCGCACTACCCGCCGCGTCGCGCTCACCCACGCCGGGGAACTGTTCCTGGCCCGGGTCCGCATCGTGCTCGGCCAGCTCGACGGGGCGCGCGCCGACCTGGCCGAGCTGGCCGCGGTCCGGCGCGGCCACGTCCGCATCGGGGCGACCCTGGTGCTGGGATCGCTGGACCTGCCGCGCTTGCTCGCGCAGTTCCGCCGGCGTTATCCCGGGGTCACGCTCGCGCTGCGCGCCGGCCTGATCGCGGACCTGCTGGCCGACCTGGGCTCCGGCGAGATCGACATCGTGCTGGGCCCGCTGCACCCCGAGCTGCTGGACGGTTTCGTGGCCCAGCCGCTGGTGGAGGAGCGCATCGTCCTGGTGACGCCGCCCGGCCCGCCGGGCCGCCGGCTCGCGTCGGGCGGGCCGGCCGCACTGGCCGACTTCGCCGGCGAGCCGTTCGTGTGCCTTCCGGCCGGCAGCGGGCTGCACGCGATCCTCGTGGCCGCGGCGGCCGCGGCGGGCTTCACGCCGCGCATCCAGCTCGAGACCCACAGCCCGGCCAGCATCCGCGAGCTGGTGGCCGCGGGCCTGGGCGTCGCGCTGATGGCCGAGTCATCCGCCCGCGCGATCGGCCCGGACGTCCACCTGCACCGGCTGCAGCCCGCGCCGCCGCACCCGCCCATCGGCCTGATCCGGGTACCCGGGCGGACCCCGAGCCCGGCCACCCGGGCCTTCCAGCAGCACCTCGAGCAGGACCATCCGGCCCCGGTGCCGTAACCGGCCCGGTTCACCGCGGGTGCCCGCGGCCGCCGGTAACGTGTGACGGGTCGCCGGCTGCCGGCGCCGATCCTGGCGCCGGCCCAAACAGAGAGCAGAACGTGACGGCGGGTGGGCAGGTCCTACGGGAGCAGGTGATGCTCTCGGGGTACACGACGCTGGGGCTCGGCGGCCCCGCCGCCCGGTTCCTTGAGGCCGGCCGCGACGACGAGATCGTCGCCGCGGTGCGCGGCGCGGACCTGGCCGGGGAGCCGGTGCTGGTTCTCGGCGGCGGCAGCAACCTGGTCGTGGCCGACGAGGGCTTCCCCGGCACCGTGGTCCACGTGGCGGCCAGAGGGGTGACCATCGGCACCGGCCGTGACGGCGTCACCGTGGCCGCGGCGGCGGGGGAGGACTGGGACGCGCTGGTCGAGCGCTGCGTGGCCGAGGGCCTGTCCGGGATCGAGTGCCTGTCCGGCATACCCGGCCTGACCGGCGCCACGCCCATCCAGAACGTCGGTGCCTACGGCCAGCAGGTCGCCGAGACGGTGGTCGCGGTGCGGGCCTACGACCGGCTGCGGGACACGGTCGTCGAGCTCGCCAACGCCGACTGCGGCTTCGGGTACCGGACGAGCGCGTTCAAGCGCAGTACCCGGGCGTCCCAGGCGGCGGTTCGCGGCGGCCGCCGCGCCGCGACGGACCCGGCCGCCGCGACCGGGAGGTTCGTCGTGCTCGGCGTCACGTTCCGGCTGGCGCGAGACCCGCTGTCGGCACCCGTCGGCTACGCCGAGCTCGCCCGGGCGCTCGGGGTCGGCGAGGGCGGGCGGGTGCCGCTGGCCCGCGCCCGCTCCGCGGTGCTCGCGCTGCGCCGCGGCAAGGGCATGGTGCTCGACCCCGCCGACCCGGACACCCGCAGCGCCGGATCGTTCTTCACCAACCCGGTGCTGGATCGCCGCCAGTTCGCCGAGGTGGAACGCAGGGCCGCGGCCCGGTCGGGACATCCGGGGGAGCGGGCCCGCGCGCCGTCCTTCCCGGCCGGCGACGGGCTGGTGAAGGTCCCGGCCGCGTGGCTGATCGAGCAGGCCGGCTTCGGCAAGGGATATCCCGGGAACGGAGGCGCGCGCATCTCGTCCAAGCACACGCTGGCGCTGACCAACCCGGGCGGCGCCAGCACCGCCAGCCTGATCGGGCTGGCGCGGGAAATCAGGCACGGCGTGCGGCAGGCGTTCGGGGTCGAGCTGGTCAGCGAGCCGGTCCTGGTCGGCGCCGAGTTGTGAGCGGGGGCGGCGTCGGGAGATCCGCCTGCCCGGCGGTGAGTTCCGGGCTCGCCGGGTGACCCGGGCCCGCGAGATGCGCGACGCAGAGGCCCGCCTCGGCGAACGGCTGGAGCCGGTCCGCGGTGACCGGTGCCCGCATCTGGTCGAGCGCGCCCTGCATCAGGCCGAGGTGCAGCTGGCACACGACCTCCTGGTGCACCTCGGCGACCTCGCGGAACGGGCACTGCCGCAGCCGGAGCTCGTACCCCGCTCCGTCCGTTACGGTCTGCGGGGCTTCCGGGGCGAAACCGAGCTCCTGCAGGGTGGCGGCCAGCCCCCGCACGGCCCCGCAGGCGTCCGTCCGCTGAAAGGGGGCAGGCCGCTCGGTGATGTAGCGGCCCCACTCCCGGCCGGCCTCCACCGCGGCCTCGCCCGGCTCGGGCAGCACGCCCGCGACCAGGCTGGCCAGCATCTCGGCCAGCAGGCGGTACTCGCGCCGTCCCGGAGCGCCGCCCTCGACGGCCTGGTAGGCCATGCTGGGCCGGCCCGGGGCGTCGCGGGCCCGGGTCGCGCGGGTGGCCAGGCCCGCGTCCACGAGCGCGTCCAGGTGGAACCGGGCCGTGTTGGGGTGCAGTCCGGTCCGGCCTGCGACCTCCCGCACGCTGACCGGCGCGCGCGCGGTGCGCAGCAGGTCAAGGACGTCGGCGCGCCGCTGGCCCAGCGGGGGCCCAGCGTCCGGAGCGAGAAGCGCCTTTACGTCCATCGCGGCATTTTACATAAATCAACTAGTAGAAAATAAGTAACCGGACCGGCGGGGGACGGTCCCGGTCCCGCGCGGACCCGCCCGGCCCGCCCGGGGGCGCTGCGCTGCGGCACGCGGGCCGGGCCGGCGGCCGGACGCCGCGGGGACAGCGTCAGGTGACCAGCTTTCCGGCGGGAAGCGGAAGGCGGCACGGCTACCGCGGGGGGAGGCCCTTGACGAAGGGCGTGTCAGCGCCCAGCGGGCCGGTGCGGGCCGCGCCACCCGGCGAGCCGAGCGGCTCGTCCCGGCCAGGCAGCGTCTCGGTGAAGAACTTCGCGTTCTCGCCGGTGTAGACCTGCCATTCGTCCGGCAGGTCGTCCTCGTAGTAGATCGCCTCCACCGGGCACACGGGCTCGCATGCCCCGCAGTCCACGCACTCGTCGGGGTGAATGTAGAGCATGCGCTCGCCCTCGTAGATGCAGTCCACCGGGCACTCGTCCACGCACGTCCGGTCCAGCACATCCACGCAGGCTTCCCCGATCACGTAGGTCATCCGGCTTCCCCTCTCCCCGGGCCGCGACCCGTAGAACCGCGTTCTAACGAAGGAGTCTATAAAAACAGCCCCCGCGGGTGAACAGGCCCCCCGGGAGGCCGCCCAGGCCAGGCCCGGCGCGCGACGGGAGGTCGCGGTTCTTGGTCGCGCCTCAGGACGGTTCAGCCGTTGGCCCGCCTGACTTCGGCCAGGAGTCTACGACCAGCTGACGGCACGGTCCGGCCTGGCCACGGTCAGGCCGGATCCGGCTTGATCATCCGGACCAGGGCCCGCAGGCCGGTCAGCAGCTCCTGGTGGTCGCTGATGCCATCCAGGGTGGCCTCGACCCTGCGCACCATCTGGTCGATCCTGCGTCCCAGGTCGTCGTCGCGGTTGCGGGCCGCCGTCCGGTCGGCCGCCTGCTCGTCCTGCACCCGGGCCAGGTCGGTGGTCAGCAACTGCCGCGCATGTGCGATGTCCCCGGCCAGGGTGGACCCGGTCCGGCGCAGTTCGTCGCGCAGCTCGTCGACGGTCTTGGCCGCGCGGTCCACCCGGTGCTTGAGCGTCACCACATCGTCGCGGGGATACGTGCTCTCGCGCGTCAGCACCCTGATCCGCTCGCGCACGTGGGCGACGTAGGCCACGGCGGGCCGGATGGCCGTGGAGAGCAGGTAAAAGCCGGCGAAGTAGTAACCCACCGTCGTCCCGGAGAAGTACGTGATCACCGCGATGACCGCGGCGGTGCCGAGGTGCGCGCCGAGCGCGAGCCACAGCATCCGCCGGGCGAGCCGCGCGGCTTCCGCCTCCTGGGCCGCCCGGACGGTAATGCCCCGCTCGCGCGAGACGGCCAGGTCGGCGACGACCTGGCGCGCCGCGAAGTACAGGTTCCACGGCACGGTCACCAGCACGATCAGCCAGGCGAGGGCGACCCCGCCCGCCCCGATGGCCAGCAGCGTGGCCAGCGGCACCCCGGCCAGGCGGCCGAGCCAGGCGAACAACAGGGCCGCCGCCGCCCCGCCCAGGACCATGGCCCACCAGATGACCGGCCCGCGCGGCGCGTTGACGCTCATGGGGCCATCGTGGTCCACAGGCATCCCGGTCCGGATCCGCCAAAGTACTCAGATGACGCTACGAGCCTGCCGCCGTGCTGGCCAGCAGGGCCAGGAAGGCCCCGGCGACCATGAACGGGCCGAACGGGATGCGCTGCCCGCGGTGGGCGCGGCGGGACACCAGCAGGACGGCCCCGTAGACCGCGCCGAGCAGGAACCCGGCAAAGGCGCCCGCGAACAGCGTCGGCCAGCCGGGCCAGGCCGTCAGGGTACCCAGGCTGGCCGCCAGCTTGGCGTCGCCGAGACCGACCGCGGACCGGCTGATCACGACGAGGACCAGGTACGCAACGGCCAGGGCCAGGCCGCCGAGTACCGCCCTGAGCAGGTCGTGCCAGTGCCCGCTGACCGCGGCGGCCAGCAGCAAGAAGGCCACCGTCCCGGCGTAGGCCGGGGCGGTGAGGGCGTCGGGTAGCCGCTGGACGGCCGCGTCAATCCAGGCCAGCGCCACGGCCCAGGCGGCCAGCCAGCACGCGGCGGCCAGCACCAGGGCGGGGTGAACGCGGGCCGCCAGCCCGGCGAACAGGACCGCCGTGACCAGCTCGACGGCCAGCGGCGGAGGTCCGATGCGGGCCCGGCAGGCGGGGCACCGGCCGGAGGGCGACACGGCGGGCCGGGGCCGCCGGCCGGACCGGGACACGGCGGTCCGGGGGAGCCGGCCGGCCGCCAGGATCCGGTCCTCGCACTGCGGGCAGGCCCGGGGCGGCGCGGCGCCGGCCGGGACGGCATAGGCGAAGATGACGGCACGCAGGAACCAGCCGATCACCAGGCCCGCGACGGCGAGGACCGCTACCAGCGGCCCGTTCATGGCCGGCCGCCGGGCCGGGGCAGCAGGAGTCCGGCGCTCATGGTCGGGAACAGGACGGTGTCATCTGAGTCATGATGGCCGCGCGGGAGCGCAACCCTTCGTAGCCTATGTGCGTTCGGCGGATTCGAGGCATCTGTCTGTCCACGGAGGCGGCGCGCATGAGCCGGATCGCCGCCGCGGCGCTGGGCCTGGCCCTCGCCGTGGCCGCCCAGGCACCGGCGGCCGCGGCGGTAAGGTCCGCCGGGTCGGCCGGGGTGCCGGCCGCCGCGAAGCCGTCGCCCAAGCCGACCGCCGAGCCATCCCCCCGCCCGCCGCGGCCGCCCGCGCCGTTGCTGCAGGCGCTGCCGGAGGAACCCCGGCCGACGCCCAACTCGCCCAACTGCTCCACGGGCCCGTTCAGCCGGCGCGTCAGCACGGAGCCGTGGGCGCAGCAGGCGCTGGATTTCAGCAGCGCGTGGCCGCTGACCCAGGGACAGGGCATCACGGTCGCCGTGGTGGACAGCGGGGTCGACTACACCCCCCAGCTAGCGGGCAAGGTGGACGCCGTCGACGTCACCAAGACCGGTTTCCAGGACTGCGTGGGCCACGGCACGGCCGTCGCCGCCATCATCGCGGCGAGGAACCTGCAGGCCCAGGGCGTGCCGTTCGAGGGCGTGGCGCCGCGCGTGAGGATCTTGTCGGTCAAGGTGAACGACGCCGAGGCCGGTAACTCGGCGACCACCGGCGACGCGAACACGCTGGCCCAGGGGATCATCGACGCGGCCACGCTGAACGCGCAGGTCATCAACGTCTCGGTACAGACTCGCAGCACCGTCGCGCTGAGCCGGGCGGTGAGATTCGCGCTGAGCCGGGGGGCGGTCATCGTGGCCGCCGGGGGCAATGACGGGCCCGATACCGGCACCGGGCCGTTCTACCCCGCGAGCTACCGGTACCCCGGCGTCCTGTCGGTCGGGGCGGTGGCCAGCGACGGCTCGCTGGCCCCGTTCTCCGACCTGGGCTCGAACGTCGCGGTCACCGCGCCCGGCGTCAACGTCACCAGTGCCTGGCCCGGAGGCTTCCGGGACGGCAACCTCAGCGGAACGAGCTTCGCCACGGCGTTCGTGTCCGGGGTCGCCGCGCTGGTGCGCTCCCGGTTTCCCGGGCTGAGCGCGGCGGCGGTGGCGCGCCGGATCGAGGCCACGGCGAACGGCGGGACCGGCCCGGGTACCGGCGACGGCCTGGTCAACCCGCTGCAAGCGGTCACCGCGATACTGCCGCCCGCCGCGCCGGGCCCGTCACCGTCGGCCCGGCCGCAGCCCGTGTCCGTGCCCAGGGTGCCGCCGCCCGACCGGGCCGTCCGCGCGACCGCGCTGACGGTCACCGCGGCTGCGCTCGGCGCGGCCGCCCTGGTCGCCCTGGGTGCCGTGGTGATCAGCCGGGGCCGGCGGCGCCGCTGGCGCGCAGGGAGAGCACGGATCCCGGCCGGCGACGGCCCGGTCGCGGACGACTCCCCGCCCGGCTTCGCTTCCCCGTTCACCGGCGAGCGGCCTGCCCCCGCTACGGACGAGCGGCGTGCGGCCCAGTGGCCGTCATGACGCCGTCATCGGCCAGCGCCACCTGGACCAGCCGGCTGCCGGTCCGCCGCTCGACGTAGTGGCCGCGTCCCGGCGGCTGGGCCTGCGGTTTGACCCCGCCGAGCAGCGCTCCCTCGTCCCTGCTGCCCGACATGATCATCCCGGGTGAGCCCATCTCGCGCGCGCGCTGGATGATCGGGTCGAACATGGCCCGCCCGGCCCCGCCCGCGGACCGGGCCAGGATCAGGTGCAGCCCGATGTCGCGGGCCTGCGGGATGAGGTCAGCGAGCGGGAGCAGCGGATTGCTCGCGCCGGCCACGAGATCGTAGTCGTCGACGACCAGGAACAGGTCCGAGCCCTGCCACCAGGAGCGGCGGCGCAGCTGCTGCGGCGTCAGGTCCGGCGGCGGCAGCCGCACGGTCATGGCCTCGCGCACGTCGCTGATCAGCGAGGCCGCGGCGGCCGAGGACGCGGCATAGCCGATCCGGTGCTCGGTGTCCGCGCTGTCGATCAGCGACCGGCGGTAGTCGATGAAGATCAGCCGGGCGTCGTCGGGCGAGTACCGGCCGGCCACGCTCTCGGCGATCAGCCGCAGCAGGTTCGACTTGCCGCACTCGGTATCGCCGAAGACCAGGAAGTGGGCGTCGGCGCCGAAGTCGAGCAGCACCGGCGACAGGGTGCTCTCGTCCACCCCGAACGGGATCTTCGTGCCGGTCTGCGCCGGTCCCGGCAGCGCGCGAACTCCGAAGGCCTCCGGCAGCAGCCGTACCCGCGGCGCCGGCTCTCCCGGCCAGGCGGCCGCCACCGTCTCCGCCAGCTTCGCCGCGCCGTCGGCCAGGCTGTCGGCGGCGGGCTGGGAGTCCAGGCGCGGCAGCGCGGTCAGGAAGTGCAGGCCGTCGCGGGTGATGCCGCGGCCCGGCGAGGACTCCGGCACGTTCGCGGCCAGCCTGCGGTCGACCTCGGACTCGTAGGGATCACCGAGGCGCAGCTCCAGCCGGGTGCCGAACAGGTCGCGGATGGCGGGCCGGAATTCCGACCACTTGCCGGTGGCGGCCAGCACGTGCACGCCGTAGCCCAGGCCGCGGGCCGCGATGGCCGTGACCGCCTCCTCCAGCGGCTCGAAGTCCTGGCGCAGGGTGAGCCAGCCGTCCACGACCAGGAACACGTCCCCGAACCCGTCCCCGGCGATCTCGCCGCTGGCCCGCATCCGGCGGTACGCGGAGATCGACTCGATGCCCTGCTGCGCGAATTCCTTCTCCCGGCGGGTGAGCACGCCCTGCACCTCGGCGACCGTGCGCCGGGCCCGGGTCGCGTCCAGCCTGGCGGCGACCCCGCCGACGTGGGGCAACCCGCCCAGGCCGCTCAGCGATCCGCCGCCGAAGTCGAGGCAGTAGAACTGCACCTCGGCCGGCGTGTGCAGCAGGGCCAGCGAGCAGATCAGGGTCCGCATCATGGTGGACTTGCCGCTGCGCGGCGCGCCGACCACGGCCGCGTGCCCCGCGGCGCCGGCCAGGTCCACCCACAGCGGGTCGCGGCGCTGCTCGAACGGCCGGTCCACGATCCCGGTCACCGCGCGGAGCTTGCCGCGCCATTCGGTGCCCTCGACCCCGTACCCGTACCGCTGCGTGCTCGACAGCGCGGGGAGCAGCTGGTCGAGCGTGGGCGGCATGTCCAGCGGCGGCAGCCAGATCTGGTGCGCGGCCGGGCCGTGGGTGGCCAGCTGCGCCACCACCACGTCGAGCAGGCTCTCGGCCGGCGCGGCGCGCTCGTAGGAGACCGGCTCGTCGTCGATCACCTCCGGCCGGATGTAGCCGGGGCCGTACGGCACGATCACCGGCCGGACCCGGCGCGGCCCAGGGCGCGCGGGCCCGGCCGCGGCCGGACCCGAGACATAGGCCGCCTTGAACCTGGTCATGTCGCCGGTGCCGAACTTCAGGTAGCCGCTGCCCGGCTGCGGCGGCAGCGCGTAGGCGTCGGGGACGCCGAGCACCACGCGCGACTCCGCGGCGGAGAACGTGCGCAGGCCGATCCGGTAGGACAGGTGCGTGTCGAGGCCCCGCAGCTTGCCCTCCTCCAGGCGCTGCGAGGCCAGCAGCAGGTGCACGCCGAGCGACCGGCCGAGCCGGCCGATCATGACGAACAGGTCGATGAACTCCGGCCGGGCCGAGAGCAGCTCGGAGAACTCGTCGATGACCACGAACAGGGTCGGCACCGGCGCCAGGCCGGCCCGCTCCTCGCAGGCCCGGTTGTAGTCGCGGAGCGAGGCGTAGTTGCCCGCCGCGCGCAGCAGCTCCTGCCTGCGGACCAGCTCGCCGTTCAGCGCGTCGTGCATCCGGTCCACCAGCGGCAGCTCGTCCGCCAGGTTGGTGATCACCGCGGATACGTGGGCCAGCTGGTCCAGGCCGAGGAAGGTCGCGCCGCCCTTGAAATCCACCAGGACGAAATTGAGCACGTCGGAGGGGTGGGTCAGGGCCAGGCCGAGCACCAGCGTCCGGAGCAGCTCGGACTTGCCCGAGCCGGTCGCGCCGATGACCAGGCCGTGCGGGCCCATGCCGCCCTGCGCGGACTCCTTGATGTCCAGCTCGACCGGCTGCCCGTCGGCGTCGCTGCCGATCGGCACCCGCAGCCGGCTGCGCGGCGGGCGCGGCCGCCACAGCGCCGGGACGTCGAGCATGAGCGGGCCGGAGATGCCCATCAGCGACGTCAGCGTGGTGTCGGCCGCCAGCGGGTCGTCGGCCGGGCCTCCGGCGCTGGGCCGTAGCGGCGCGAGCTGCCGGGCCAGGGCGTCCGCCTCGGCCAGGGACAGCGCGTCGGGGACGCCGATGGGTGAGCGGGTTTCCGCGCCGGTCCGGTCCCTGGTGAGCATCTCGGTGCCCGCGGAGGTGACGCTCAGCCGGAGGGCGGGCGCCGACGCCGTGCCGGGCGCGGCCGCCGACCCCGCCGTCAGGTCGATGAGGACCGCGCCCTCGATGCCGTCGGTGCCGAGCCGGGAGTCCAGCCGCCCCTCGCCGCCGTCGACGATCACCACGTAGAAGGGCAGCGCCGCCGGCAGGCCGGGCGCGAACGGCGCCCGGCCGGCCAGGTCGGCGCCGACCATCGCCTCGAGCTGCGGCAGGCTGGGAGCCATCAGGCGGACCGGTCCCGCGGCGTCGACGTCCGTGGGGTGCATGTTGTGCGGTAGCCACTTGATCCACTGCCACCACCGCATCTGGTCCCGCGAGGCGCACACGCAGATGCGGACGTCATCGGGGGAGTGGAAGGTGGCGAGCTGCGCGGTCATGGCCCGGAGCATGCCGTAAACGGCCTCGTGCTCGCCCGCGGGCGCCACCCGGGCGAACGAGCGCAGCGAGATGCCGACCGGCAGCTGCGGAACGCTGCCGTAGGCCCGGATGAACCGCCGCAGCGCGCCCGCGCAGAGCGGATCAAGATCCTCGACCGGCTTGGTGTCGGGCGCCACGAGACGGACCGCCAGCCGGTGCGTGCCGGTTCCCATGCGGACCTTGGTGAAGTCGTCGCTGGACGGGCGCCGCTCCCAGACCCGCCGCAGCTCGGGGTCGACGAGCAGCGCCGACAGCGCACCCGGATCCGGGCTGACCCACTCGAGCGCCTCGCGCTGCGCCGCGCCGACCGAGCGCACCTTGCGCCGGACCTGGCCCAGGTAGCGGAGGTAATCCCGGCGCATGCCGTTCAGCTTGGTCTTCCGCTCGCCACTGCCGCGGCCCATGTTGCCGATCATCATGCCGCCCATGCCCAGGGCCATCGCGCCGCCGCCCACGTAGAGGATGGGGTTCGAGCCCTGGCCGACGAACATGGCCCCCATCCCGACCATCATCGCGATCATCGGCATGAACATCAGCGTCTGCCGGAAGTTGTCGGGCACGACCTCCGGGATCTCCGGCGGGGACTCGAGCAGGATCTCGCCGCTGGGCAGCTCCGGCGGGTCATGCCGCTCGGTGCGACGGACGATGACGGTGCTCACGGGCGCTGCCTTTCGCCAGGTCCCCTCGGCCACGGGCGCGCAGCGCGATTGGCCCGGTTGGTCCGCGCTGGGCGAGTTATCATTCTACGACCGCATTTCCGCCTCATCGGGCGATGCGCCCGAAGGGGCGGTCGTTCCCGGAACACCGGGGCGCGGGGGCGGTCTCGGGATATGGTGCCGATCGGCCACGCTAGTCGATGACAAGGCGGCGAGGGAGGTAGATGAGCTCGCCAGGCGGAAGCGACCTGTGCCGGATCACGGTGGTAGGGCCGTCCCGGCGAGTCGACATCGCGCTCCCCGGATACGTGTCCTTCGCCGACCTCTTCCCGGCGGTGGCCAGGTACGCGGGCCTGGACGGCCCCGACGTGGTCGGGGAAAAGGGCGGCTGGGTGCTGCAGCGGCTGGGCCAGGAGCCGTTCTCGCCGGCCATGACCCCGCTCCAGGCCGGCCTGCGCGACGGCGAGATGATCTACCTGCGGCCGCAACGGGCCCAGCTGCCGAGGCTGGCGTTCGACGATGTCGCCGACGCGGTCGCGACCGGGCTGAACGACCTGCCCGGCCGGTGGACGCCGCGCGACGTCCGCTGGGTGGCGCTGGGCGTGGGCGCCGCGGCGCTGGTGGCCGGGGCGGTGTTCATCGCGGCGTCCGGGCCCCCGTGGCCGCTGCCCGCCGTGACGGCCGCAGTGGTCGCGGCCGCGCTGCTCGTCGCGGCCGCGGCGGTGTCGAGGGCCGCGGGCGACTCGCGGGCCGGGGCGGTGCTCGGCCTGGCGGCGGTGCCCTATGCCTTCCTGGCCGGGCTGCTCGGGCCGGCCAGGTCGACCGCGCTGGCCCACCTGGGAGCCGTGCACCTGCTGTCGGCGTTCGCCGCGGTCACGCTCACCGCGGTGGTGGCCGCCGCGGCCTCCGCCGAGGTACCGCTGTTCTTCGGGCTGACGTGCGCGGGGCTGCTCGGGGTGCTCGGTTCCTGGATCGGGTACGCCGCCGGCATCGGCTTCGACGGGGCCGCCGCCGTGATCGCGGTCCCGGCGCTGGCGCTCACCCCGCTGATTCCCGCGGTGTCCTTCAGGATGGCGCGGATGACCCTGCCCCAGGTGCCGCGTCACGCCGATGACCTGCGGCGCGACACGCTCGCCGTGGACGGTGCCGAGGTTTTCGACCGGACGGCCGCGGCGGACAGGTTCGTGACCGGCGCGGTGTCGGGCCTCGGCCTGGTGGCCGCGGGCGCGGAAGTGGGGCTGGCCTTCGCCCGCAGCTGGCTGGGCCTGGTTACGTGCGCCGTGCTGGCGTGCGCCCTGCTGTTGCGCTCCCGGCTGTTCCGCGGCCTCGCCCAGCGGCTCTGGCTGCTGCTCCCCGGCTACGGGGGCCTGGTCCTGCTCGCGGCCGGCGCGGCCGGAGGGTCCACCCAGGCGCGGCAGCTGGCCCTCACGCTGGGGCCGCTGCTGGCGGGCGCGGCCCTGGTGATCGGCGTCGGCCTGTGGCTGCCCGCGCACCGGCCGTCGCCGTTCTGGGGCCGCATGGCCGACATCGCCGACACCGTGCTCATCGTCGCCTTGTTCCCGCTCGCGTTCGGCGTCGCCGGGGTCTTCGGCTACGTCCGCGGGCTGGGCTGACCCCGGCGGAGGCGAGCCGTCGTGCAGAGCCGCAGGGACCTGTTCCAGGCCCACCGGCTGATGACCCAGCGGGCGTCCCTCGCGCTGCTGCGCGGCGAGCCCGACATCCCGGATCAGCCGCTGCGCCGGCTGAACGTCGCCGCCTTCACCGGGGTGCTGGTCGCCGTGATTGTCACCGCGCTCTTCCTCATCTGGGGCCTGCTCGGGCACGGCGGCTCCTCGGTGGCCGATCAGCCGGGCACCCTCATCATCGACAAGCAGACCGGCCAGCCCTATGTGTTCTGCCAGCGCGGCAGGCTGTGCCCGGTGGTGAATTACGCGTCCGCCCGGCTGGCCCTGCAGACCTCGGCGGTGACCCAGCAGACGGTGAACCAGGCCGCGCTGGCGAAGTTTGCCCGCGGACCGCTGATCGGCATTACCGGCCTGCCGCAGCCGCTGCCCGAGGCCAGCCTGCTGATCCGGCAGCCCTGGTCGGTGTGCACGCAGACCAAGATCGGCCTGTCCGGCACGCAGACCACCACCACCCTGGCCGGCGGCATCCAGGCCGGCGGCAGCCCGCTGGGGGGCCGCGCGCTGCTGGCGACGGCCCTGGGCCAGGACTGGGTGATCTGGGACGCCCAGCGCATGCTGATCCAGCCGGACATGATCACGGCCCTGGCGACCGCGCAGCGGCCGGTCCCGGTGCCGCCGGTCTGGCTCGACGCGCTGCCCCAGGGCCCGGCGTTCGCGCCGCCGCCCATCCCGGGCCAGGGCCGGCTGGTCACCGGCCCGGCCGGCGCCCCGGCGCGGGTGGGGCAGGTCTACCAGGTGGCCGTGGCCGGGGGAACGCACTACTACGTGATGCTCGCCGGCGGCCTGGCGCAGATCACCCAGACGCAGGAGACGCTGCTGACGTTCGCGCCCGGCGCGCCGCGGGTGGCCACCCTGATCTCATCGCAGGTCACCGGGCACACATCGGCGTCCGCCGTCGCGGGCGGCGGCCTGCCGGCCACCGTTCCCGCCGTCGCCGCGCCCGGCCCTTCCGCCCCATGGTGCGTGGTCTACGCCGGCCCGGGCCGCCAGCTGGCCAGGCAGGTCGAGACCGGAGGCCGGCTGCCGCCGGGCGGCACGCCCACGGGCCTGGCGGCCGGTGTCGGCCAGGTGGCGCTCCCGCCCGGAGCCGGAGCCCTGGTCGGGGTGGCCCCCGGGGGCACGATCAGCTATTTCCTCGTGGCGGGCGGGCGCCGGTACGCCCTGGCGTCGACGGAGGTGGCTGGCATGCTCGGCTACAGCCTGTCGCAGGCCGTGCTGCTGCCCGCGGGCGTGGTGGACCTGATCCCGGCCGGGCCGGCGCTCGACCCGGCGCAGGCGACCAAGACCGTGCCTCCCGGCGGATGACGATCTGGTTACATTTCCGGCTGCGGCATTTCTGTAACCGGCTGGTAACCACAAGTCTGGCGAGATCAGGAACACTCGGGACAGTTCGTGTCCGATTGAACGCGCAACGTAGTTGCCTGTCCCGGTTGACACTAATGTCGGACTTTAGATTGACTTAGTCGCGTTCTGCGGCGGTCGCGAAGCTCCGCCGCGGGGCGCCGACGGGGCAAGGGGAGCGGTCCACGGTCGCCTGCCTCAGCGGGAGATGCAAGCATACGGGAAACTGCGAGCCAGACGAGGCTGCAGAACAAGACGAGCGAGGAGGTGCGGCGGTGGCTGGCGAGGTATCTGTTAACAGAGCGGCCATGGCAACTGCTGCGACGCAGGTTGAGAACGCCCTGGGCGAGATCCGCGGCCAGCAGACGCGACTGGCCGGCTTCCATGAGGAGCTGACGGGCACGTGGAAGGGCGTGGCCTCGACCGCGTTCACCAATGCCTTCGACCAGTTCAACGCCGACTTCAACATCGTGATCAAGGCCCTCGGGGGAATTCAGGAGAGGCTCGTCGGCAGCCACACGAACTACAACGCCGCTGAAACGGCCAACGCGGCATCGATGTCCAAGATCTCGGCAGCGCTGAACAAGTGAACCTTTTTCATCCGCCGACCTCGGGCTCGGAGCATGCGACGGCCCTGAAGAGGATGAAAAAGGCTCCTACGGGCCGCCGCAGCCGTTAAGGCTCATGCGGCGCCTCCGGCTCGGCCGTGCGGTCGTGCCGAGGTGCCGGAGGCCTCACGGAGAGGCAAAGGGAGAAACGCGATGAGCATGAGTAGTGGCGAATTTACCGCAGTGACTTTCGGCGCAATGTCGCAGGCGGAAGCCGATTTTGCCTCCGTTTACCAGGCGCTGCAGAATACCCTGAATACGCTGGAATCGGAACTCAACTCCAGCCTGACCGAGTGGACCGGCGCAGCTCAGCAGGCTTATTTCGCGGCGAAGCAACAATGGGACGCCGCCGCGGCCGACATGGCTACCGTAGTGAACTCACTGGGCCGGGTGATCGGCGTGGCCAACGAGAACTACATGAGTACCGAGTCGGCCAACACCAAGATGTGGGGGGAATGAGGGCCCGCACGCCGTCGCGTCCGTCCCTCCCGCCAGCGGGCGGGAGGGACGGGCCGGGACGTGACCGGGCGACGACCGAGTATCTGATGATCGCAGGGGAGGTTCGCGGTGAGCGGCATCGGTGACGCTCTAGAGCTCGCGCAGCAGGAAAAGCTCGACCAGCAGCAGGCGGCGAGCAACACCAGCCAGTACAACGCGGACGGCTCGGCGAAGGCCAACGACTTCCGCCCGCCGAAAATGCCCCAGTCGGCCTTTCCGGCCAGCCTGGACGCCGGCACCCAGTTGCGCGTCAACACCGACCAGCTGACCGCGGTCAAGAACCAGCTGGGCCCGGACCTGGCCAAGCTGCAGGCGGCCTGGCAGCAGCTCAGCGGCACCGGGGCCTTTGGCGGGGCGATTGGCGGCTGGACCACGGCGGACGCCTTCGGCGGCAACGCCACCAACGCGTACGAGGGAATCACGCAGTTCATGCAGGCCCTGAATGCGGCCTATGACATGGTGATCGGCGCCCTGGGCAAGACGGCGGCCAATTACGCCGACGCCGAGACCACCATGGCGAGCGCGGCCAACCAGATCGGCGCGGACGCGGCGCCAGGCAGCGCTCTGAGCGGCTAACGCGGCAGGGAAGAGGACACCGCATCATGTTGATGGATGGCGGCGGGTTCGGCACTATCACCGGCAACACCTTCCAGATCAAGCAGGAGGCGGTCACGCCGGGCGCGGTCGGCGGGCTCACCGCGGCGGAAATAGAGCAGCTGTTTTCCTACCTTCCTGAGCCCTCTTTGGTGTCCGAGTCGGGCCGGGCGCACACGGCCGCGAGCGAGGTTCTGGCGGACATCGCGGATTCCCTGGTCAAGCACGTGCAGGTGCTGAACGAAGCGTGGAGCGGCACGGCCGCGCAGGCCGCGGTGACCGGCTTCCAGCAGTTGCACCAGACCGCCATCGGGCTGGCGCAGGCCAGCGCCAAGACCGGCGCCGTGCTGTCCTGGCTGGGCGAGACGATCCTGCCGTTCTACAAGAACTACAAGGCACCGGCGCTGAGCGTGATCGGCCACATCGAGGCCGCGGTCGGCCATAACCCGTCGGACATCGCGGCGCAGCAGGTCCTGGAGCGGCTCAACAACCGTCTCGCCCAGGCCAACGCCAACCTGCCGCCGAGCGTCAGCAAGAACCTGCCCGCCGACCTGGGTGCAGTCCCGGCGCGCCTGGTCCCTGGCCCCGGCTCCGGCGGCGCCGGAGCCGGGGCGGCGGCGGGCGCCGCGGGCGGCCTGGCCCGCGGGGTCGGCGGCGGCGCCGCCGGGCTGGCCAGCGGGGGAGCAAGCGGCCCGGGCGGCGGCACGGTCGGCAGCCTCGGCACCGCGCCGCACGGATCACCCGGTGCGCCCGCCACGCTCGCCAGCGCCCCCGGCGGCGCGGGCGGCAGCGGTACCCCGGGACCGGCCACTCCCGGCGGCGCGGGCGGCGGCGGTGCTCCCGGCCCGGTCACTCCCGGCGGGCCCGGATCCGGCGGCGGCACCGTTTCCTTGCTCCCCGGCGCGCCCGGCGCCAGCGGCGCGGGCGGGGGCGTATCCGGAGAGGTGCCCGGCGGCCCGGGCGGCCCGGGCCTGGCGGGGGAGGGCGCCGGCGGTGACGGCATGATCGGCGAGGGCGTGGTGGGCGTGGCCCCCGGCGACAGCGCGGTCATCGGCAGCGACGGGATGATCGGCGTCGCCCCGGGCGACCCGGGGGCGATGGGCGCGGACGGTGCCTTCGCCGACGGCAGCCTCGGTGCCAGCGGTCCCGGGAGCACCACCGGGGTAACCGGCTTCGTGGGCGCCGACGGGGCCGCGACCGACGCGGCCGGCCAGGAAGCGGCCGGGGGGACCGGGTTCCCGATGACGGGCGGCGCCGGCGGCAGCAGGCGCGAGACCGAGCGCCGCCGCCAGGCCTGGATGGCCGAGGATACCGACGTCTGGGAGGGCCAGGCGGAAACCGCGCCCGCGCAGATCGGCACCTGACCTTAGCCATGGCCAGGCCGTGGCGGGCCCTGGCCGCCCCGTTATCCCTGGTCCGCGGCCGGCCACGGACTCGCCGCCGCGCTCGGCTCGAGCGGCCGGGGCTCGGCCGGCGACGAGAGCCAGGCGTCGATCCTGGCCAGCTCCTGGGAGCGGGTATCGCCGGGCGCCGCGGAGGCCCGCACCGACATCCGCGCGAGCTCCGCGAGTTCCGCGTCGGACAGGCCGTGCGCCTGCCGGGCGATCTGGTACTGGGCCGTGAGCCGCGGGCCGAACAGCAGCGGGTCATCGGCACCCAGGGCGACCTGGACTCCCGCGTCGAGCAGCGCCCGCAGCGGGACGTCGGCCGCGGTGGCGGCGACCCCGAGTGCCACGTTGGACGACGGGCAGACCTCGAGCGTGATCCCGGCCGCTGCTATCCGTTGTGTCAATGGCTGGTCATGAGCGGCCGCGACCCCGTGCCCGATGCGGTCGGCGTGCAGCTCGTCCAGGCACGCCCGGACGCTGGCGGGCCCGGCCAGCTCGCCGCCGTGCGGCACGGCCATCAGCCCCGCGCGGGCGGCGATCCTGAAGGCCGGCGCGAAGTCGGCCGCGGCCCCCCGGCGCTCGTCGTTGGACAGGCCGAAGCCGGTGACGCCGCGCCCGGCGTGCGCCGCCGCCAGCCGGGCCAGCGTGCGCGCGTCGAGCGGGTGCCTGGTCCGGTTGGCCGCGATGATCACGCCGATGCCGACGCCGGTGGCCGCCGTGGCCCCGGCCACGGCGTCCAGGACCAGCTCCACCGTGGGCGTCAGGCCGCCGAACCGGGCCGCGTAACCCGAGGGATCCACCTGGATCTCCAGCCAGCGCGACCCCTCGGCCCGCTCGTCCTGCGCCACCTCGCGGATCAGCCGGCGCACGTCGGCCTCGGTGCGGACCACCGACCGGGCGATGTCGTACAGCCGCTGGAACCGGAACCAGCCGCGCTCATCGGTCCCCCTCAGCCGCGGCGGCCAGTCGGCGACGAGGGCCTCGGGCAGGTGCACTCCGTGCTCGCGGGCGAGCTCGACCAGGGTGGAGTGGCGCATGCCGCCGGTGAAGTGCAGGTGCAGGTGCGCCTTGGGGAGTCCGGTGAGCGGGCGTGCCATGGTGTCGGCGGCCCAGCCCGGGCGCGGGCGGCTCGGGGAGTCAGGATCCCGGGTCAGGATCCGTGCCTCAGCGGGCCTGACCGAGCAGCTTGCCGAGCCGGGTGATCCCCTCCTCAAGATCGGAGTCGCCCAGGGCGCACGACAGCCGGAAGTAGCCGGGGGTCCCGAACGCCTCGCCGGGCACCACCGCGACATCGACCTCGTCGAGCAGCAGCTCGGCGAGCTCGGCGCTGCTGGCCGGCCTGCGCCCGGCGATTTCCCGGCCGAGCACTCCCTGGACCGAGGGATAGCAGTAGAACGCGCCCTCGGGCAGCGGGCAGACCACGCCGGGGATCTCGTTCAGCATGCCGGCCATCAGCTGCCGGCGGCGGTCAAACGCCTCCCGCATCCGCGCCACCGCGGACAGGTCGCCGGACACGGCGGCGAGCGCCGCGGCCTGCGCCACGTTGCAGACGTTCGAGCACAGGTGCGACTGCAGGTCGGCGGCGGCCTTGGTCACGTCGGGCGGGCTGATCATCCAGCCGACCCGCCAGCCGGTCATCGCGTAGGTCTTGGCCACCCCGTTGAGCACCACGCACCGGTCGGCGAGTTCCGGCGCCGCGACGGCGATCGAGGCGAACCGCGCGTCGCCGTAGACCAGGTGCTCGTAGATCTCGTCGGTGATCACCCAGATGCCCGCCGCCGCGGCCCAGTGCCCGATCTCGGCGACCAGCTCGGGCGGGTACACCGCGCCGGTCGGGTTGGACGGCGAGACGAACACCAGCGCCTTGGTGCGATCGGTGCGGCGGGCCTCGAGGTCCGTCACCGAGGTCAGGTAGCCCGACTTCTCGTCGGTCATGACCGTGACCGGCGTCCCGCCCGCGAGGCCGATCGCCTCGGGGTAGGTCGTCCAGTACGGCGTGGGCAGCAGCACCTCGTCGCCGGGGTCGATCAGCGTGGCGAACGCCTGGTAGACGGCCTGCTTGCCGCCGTTGGTCACCACGACCTGCCCGGGGGCCACCTCGTACCCGGAGTCGCGCTTGGTCTTCGCCGCGATCGCCTCGCGCAGCTCGGGCAGGCCGGCCGCGGGGGAGTACTTGTGGAACCTCGGCTCGGCGCAGGCTCGCTGCGCGGCCTCGACGATGTAATCCGGAGTCGGGAAGTCCGGCTCGCCGGCGCCGAAGCCGATGACCGGCCGGCCCGCGGCCTTGAGCGCGCGCGCCTTCGCGTCCACGGCGAGCGTCGCCGACTCGGTGATCGCCCCGACCCGGGCCGAGATCCTGTGCTGGGAGGAAGCCATGCCCTCCATGGTGGCATCCTCCGGGGCCTGCCGGGGACGCGCGCGCTGGATCAGCAGGCGGGACTGGACCGGGCGGATCAGGCGTTAGGGTGTGAACGCGGCCGAGGTTCGCAGGTGGTTCGACGGCGGGGGTCCCGGCAACGTAGACTTCAGCAACTGGTGGCGGTCCACCAGGTGGCTGGTGCGTGCCCGCACGACGGTCTGTAGCGACTATCCTGGCAGGCACCTGCCGCGGCCGTGCCGCCACAGGGCAGTAGCTCAATTGGCTAGAGTCCCGGTCTCCAAAACCGGCGGTTGGGGGTTCGAGTCCCTCCTGCCCTGCGAGTGCGGTCCGTGCACGTTGCGGGCCCACGACGTCAGCCGGTCAGTGACTAGCGCTGTTCAGGTGAGGACATGGCAACTCAGACACGTGGCACCGCGGCGGAGAAGCCGGCCAGGCCCGGACGCCCGGCGAAGCCGGAACGGACCACTCCGCTGCTGTTCCTGCGTCAGGTCATCGCGGAATTGCGCAAGGTCATCTGGCCGACCCGCAAGGAGCTCGTCACCTACACCACGGTCGCGATCGTGTTCATCCTGGTCATGACGGGCATCGTGACCGGCCTGGACTACGGGTTCACCAAGCTGGTCTTCGAGATCTTCGGCTGAGGTGCTGGCTGGCTGAGTGGTGATCCGCGCGCCGGAGTGGCAGCATGATCACGCCAGGGCCCGGCTGCGCGGGGTCCGGCTGGCCGCGGGGGAGGCCCGGCGGCGAGCCCGGGTGACGCCGGAATGAAGCGCGAAGAGCAAGAGTTATTAGGGAAAGAGTTACTGTGTCCGAGTCCGAACTGCAGGACGGCCAGGAGCCGTCCGAGCGCGACGATCAGGCCATCGCCTTCGGGATGCCAGAGGCCGAGTCCCTGGCTGAGGCCGGGGCCGAGCTCGAGGCCGAGGCGGCGCTCGAGGAGGCCCAGGCCAACGCCGAAGCCGAGGCCGAGGCCGGCGCCGAGGCTGCGGCCCAGCCCGAGGATGACTCTGGCGCCAGCGAGGCCGACCCGATCAGCGAGTTCAAGTCCGAGCTGCGGCTGCTGCCCGGCGACTGGTACGTGGTGCACTCTTACGCCGGGTACGAGAACCGGGTCCGGACCAACCTGGAGAGCCGCACCCAGTCCCTGAACATGGAGGACTACATCTTCCAGATCGAGGTGCCCACGCACGAGGTGACCGAGATCAAGGGCGGCAAGCGGCAGCAGGTCCAGGAGAAGGTCCTGCCGGGATACATCCTGGTCCGGATGGATCTCACCGACGAGTCGTGGGCCGCGGTCAGGAACACGCCGGGGGTCACCGGGTTCGTCGGGCTGTCCAGCAGGCCGTCTCCGCTGAGCCTGGATGAGGTGGCGGTGCTGCTCGCGCCGGAACCCGAGGAGAAGGCGGCGCAGAAGGCCGAGACCCTGCGCGCGGCCTCCGTGGACTTCGAGGTCGGCCAGTCCGTTACCGTTATGGACGGCCCGTTCGCGACGCTCCCGGCGACCGTGAACGAGATCAACGCCGACACCCAGAAGCTCAAGGTGCTCGTGTCGATCTTCGGCCGAGAGACACCGGTCGAGCTGTCCTTCGACCAGGTCAGCAAGATCTGACCGGCGCCTGCCGGGAACGTTCGGGCTAGCAAGCAACCAGTACGTAAGGAACGAGGAGTATGGCTCCGAGGAGAAAGAAGATCGCTGCAGTCGTCAAGGTGCAGCTGAACGCGGGGCAGGCGACGCCCGCTCCGCCGGTCGGCACGGCCCTCGGCCCGCACGGCGTCAATATCATGGACTTCTGCAAGCAGTACAACGCGGCGACCGAGTCGCAGCGCGGCAACATCATCCCCGTGGAGATCACCATCTACGAGGACCGGTCGTTCACGTTCATCACCAAGACGCCGCCGGCGCCAGAGCTGATCAAGAAGGCCGCAGGCGTCGAGAAGGGCAGCGGCGAGCCGCACAAGACGAAGGTGGGCTCGGTGACCGCGGCCCAGGTCCGTGACATCGCCCAGGTGAAGATGGCCGACCTGAACGCCACCACGATGGAAGCCGCAGAGAAGATTATCGCGGGTACCGCCCGCTCGATGGGCATCACGGTCGAGGGCTGACCGGATCGCCCGACCAGTGGCAGGGCCAGGCGCTGGCCCGCTGACCACGACCTCCCGTTAGGAAGAAGGAGACAACGACATGAAGCGCAGCAAGGCATACCGCAAGGCCGACGAGCTCATCGAGCCGCGGCTCTACACCCCGGCCGAGGCGATGGACCTGGCCAAGAAGACATCCACCACGAAGTTCGACCCGACGGTCGAGGTGGCCCTGCGCCTGGGCGTCGACCCGCGCAAGGCCGACCAGATGGTCCGCGGGACCGTCAACCTGCCGCACGGCACCGGCAAGACCGCGCGGGTCCTGGTGTTCGCCACCGGTGACCGCGCGGCGGAGGCCGAGGCGGCCGGCGCGGACTACGTGGGCGCCGACGACCTGATCGAGCGGATCCAGGGCGGGTTCCTCGACTTCGACGCCGTGGTGGCCACGCCCGACCTGATGGGGAAGGTGGGCCGGCTGGGCCGGGTCCTCGGCCCCCGCGGGCTCATGCCGAACCCCAAGACCGGCACGGTCACCACCGATGTCGGCAAGGCGGTCAGCGACATCAAGGGCGGCAAGATCGAGTTCCGCGTGGACCGGCACGGCAACCTGCACCTCGTGATCGGCAAGGCGTCGTTCACCGACCGGGCGCTGGTGGAGAACTACGCGGCCGCGCTCGACGAGGTGATCAGGCTCAAGCCCGCCGCGGCCAAGGGCCGGTACCTGAGGAAGGTCACCGTCACCACCACGATGGGCCCTGGAATCCCTGTCGACCCGAGCCTTACCCGCGGGCTGACGAACGAGTTCGAGGGTGCGGTCGCGAGCTGACCGGTCCGGCCCGCGCGCCCGGCCCGGGGACCACCGGGGTGCCGAGTTGGCGGGTAGAGCGGTCGCCGCATATCCTTGGCCCAGCCAAAGACCGTCGGTTGTCACCGCTACCCGGTGACCGAAGGCCTGCGAAAGCGGGCGGCCCGCGCAGGCGACCGAGCTACGCCGCTCGATCCGGTGCTCACTCCCGGTGACGGCGGCTCCGCCCTGGCGCGCCCGTGCCGGGGCGTTCGCCTTTCAGCTGCCCTTCGCCGGCGCCGGATGTAGCCGGGACCCGCCCCAGCGGGCGACCGGAACGAGAAGGGAGGCCCATGGCGAGGGCGGATAAGGTAGCCGCGGTCGCCGAGATGACCGGGCGGTTCCAGGGTTCTTCGGGAGCGGTGCTGACCGAGTACCGCGGCCTGTCCGTGGCCCAGCTGGGCGAACTGCGCCGCTCACTCGGCGAGCACGCCACGTTCGCCGTGGTCAAGAACACCCTGACGAAGATCGCCGCCAACGACGCGGGCGTGGCACCGGAACTGACCGAGCTGCTCAGCGGCCCGTCAGCGATCGCGTTCGTGCAGGGTGACGTCGTCGAGGCGGCCAAGGGACTGCGCGACTTCTCCCGGGCCAACCCGTTCCTGGTGATCAAGGGCGGGGTGCTCGACGGCAAGGTGATGACCCCGGACGAGATCGTCAAGCTGGCCGACCTGGAACCGCGCGAGGTGCTGCTGGCCAAGCTGGCCGGCGCCATGAAGGCGTCGCTGTCCAACGCGGCCGCTACCTTCGCGGCGCTGCCGACCCAGATGGCCAGGCTGCTCGCGGCGCTCGAGGCCCAGCAGGCCGAGGCGCAGGGCGGCGCGGCCGCCCAGGAGGGCGCGGACAGCCAGGGCGACGGCCAGGACCAGGGCGACGGCCAGGACCAGGGCACGCCGGAGGCCCAGGAAGGCTGACCGGGTATCCGGTAGCCCGACTTGAGCATCAGGACATGCGGGTGACGCGGATCACCCGCAACGACGCAGGAACAGGAAGAGGAAGAGGAAGTACCACGATGGCGAAGCTCAGCAACGACGCACTGCTCGACGCGTTCAAGGAGATGACGCTGCTCGAGCTCTCTGAGTTCGTGAAGCAGTTCGAGGACACGTTCGACGTCAAGGCGGCCGCCCCGGTCGCCGTGGCCGGGCCGGCCCAGGCCGCCGGCGGCGGCGCCGCCGCCGAAGAGCCTGAGGAGAAGGACGAGTTCGACGTCATCCTCGAGGCCGCGGGCGAGAAGAAGATCCAGGTCATCAAGGAGGTCCGGACGCTGACCAGCCTGGGCCTCAAGGAGGCCAAGGACCTGGTGGACGGCGCGCCGAAGCCGGTACTCGAGCACGTCAACAAGGAGGCCGCGGACAAGGCCAAGGCTGCCCTGGAGGGCGCCGGCGCCACGGTCACGGTCAAGTAACCCGACACCCGCCTGCCCGCCCGGGGTTGCCCCGCGGCGGGCAGGCGCGTGTCAACGGGCAGGCGGTGCGGAGGCAGGGGTGCCGGGGAGAAGTCGCGGCGGTGCTACGGCCGGGCCGCGGGGCGGATCAGCAGGCAGCGGGCCGAAAAATCGGGATACCCGGTCCGGATGGAGGCCAAACCTTAACATCCCTGTGACGTTCGCCACGTACCGTGTAGCCCCCACCCCGCGGCCCCCGGGCTTGACGTTTGGCGGCGGAGGAGCGATGCTGCGTTGCAACCGTGAAACTTCATGGTGGCATATATTTGACGAGCGGTGTGCCCAGAGGCTACACTGCTAATTTGCGCTGCACTGTGACGTCCACGGCAACCACGATCATCCCTCGCGGCGGGTCCGCAGGGCGTTTCGCGTGCTCGCGCTAGTCGTCCGTCACAAGCTCGGAAGGACCCCTGTTGGCAGCCTTGCGCAGCGCCCCGTCCACCGCATCTGGTCCAAGTCGCGTTTCCTTCGCCCGTATCAACGAGCCGCTTGAAGTTCCCAGCCTCCTGGCCCTGCAGACCGAGTCCTTTGACTGGCTGCTGGGCAACGAGCGCTGGCAGGCCCGGATCGAGGCGGAGAAGAAGAGCGGTCACAAGGACCTACCCGACCAGTCCGGCCTCGAGGAGATCTTCGAGGAGATCAGCCCGATCGAGGACTTCACCGGGACCATGTCGCTCTCGTTCCGTGATCACCGGTTCGAGCCTCCGAAGTACTCCGCCGAGGAGTGCAAGGAGAAGGACATGACCTACTCCGCCCCCATGTTCGTGACGGCGGAGTTCATCAACAACAGCACCGGCGAGATCAAGAGCCAGACCGTGTTCATGGGCGACTTCCCGCTGATGTCGCCCAAGGGCACGTTCATCATCAACGGCACCGAGCGCGTCGTGGTGTCCCAGCTCGTCCGCTCGCCGGGTGTCTACTTCGACCGCCAGGTCGACAAGACGTCCGACAAGGACATCTACAGCTGCAAGGTGATCCCGTCCCGGGGGGCCTGGCTGGAGTTCGAGATCGACAAGCGAGACAGCGTCGGGGTCAGGATCGACCGCAAGCGCAAGCAGGGCGTCACCGTCCTGCTCAAGGCGCTGGGCTGGGACGAGGCCAAGATCCTGGAGCGGTTCGGCCAGTTCGAGTCGATGCGGGCCACGCTGGAGAAGGACCACACCACCGGCCAGGAGGACGCCCTCCTGGACATCTACCGCAAGCTGCGGCCCGGCGAGCCGCCGACCCGTGAGTCGGCCCAGGCCCTGCTGGAGAACCTCTACTTCAACCCGAAGCGCTACGACCTGGCCAAGGTGGGCCGGTACAAGGTCAACAAGAAGCTCGGCCTGTCCCTGCCGATCAGCCAGGGCACGCTGACCGAGGACGACATCGTCGCCACGATCGAGTACCTGGTCCGGCTGCACACCGGCGAGGAGGAGATGAAGTCGGCCGACGGCATCGTGCCGGTCGAGACCGACGACATCGACCACTTCGGCAACCGCAGGCTGCGCACCGTCGGCGAGCTGATCCAGAACCAGGTCCGGCTGGGCCTGGCCAGGATGGAGCGGGTGGTCAGGGAGCGGATGACCACGCAGGACGTCGAGGCCATCACGCCGCAGACGCTGATCAACATCCGGCCGGTGGTCGCGTCCATCAAGGAGTTCTTCGGCACCAGCCAGCTCTCCCAGTTCATGGACCAGACCAACCCGCTGGCCGGCCTGACGCACAAGCGCAGGCTGTCCGCGCTGGGCCCCGGCGGCCTGTCCCGGGAACGGGCCGGGTTCGAGGTCCGGGACGTGCACCCGAGCCACTACGGCCGGATGTGCCCGATCGAGACCCCGGAAGGCCCGAACATCGGCCTGATCGGCTCGCTGTCCTCCTACGGGCGGGTCAACGCGTTCGGCTTCGTGGAGACCCCCTACCGCAAGGTGAAGGGCGGCAAGGTTACCGACGAGATCGACTACCTGACCGCCGACGAGGAGGACCGGCACGTCATCGCGCAGGCCAACGCGCCGATCGGCCCCGACGGGACGTTCGTCGAGGACCGCGTGCTGGTCCGGCGCAAGGGCGGCGAGGTCGACTACATCGGCCCCGACGAGGTGGACTACATCGACGTCTCGCCGCGGCAGATGGTGTCGGTGGCCACGGCCATGATCCCGTTCCTGGAGCACGACGACGCCAACCGGGCCCTGATGGGCTCGAACATGCAGCGCCAGTCGGTGCCGCTCCTCCGGAGCGAGGCGCCGCTGGTCGGCACCGGGATGGAGTACCGGGCCGCGACCGACGCCGGCGACGTGATCGTGGCCGAGCAGGGCGGCGTGGTGGAGCAGGCCAGCGCCGACTTCATCGCGGTGGCGAACGATGACGGCACCCGGAGCACCTATCTGGTGGCCAAGTTCCGCCGGTCCAACCAGGGCACCTGCTTCAACCAGAAGCCGGTGGTCGAGGAGGGCCAGCGGATCGAGGCCGGCCAGGTGATCGCGGACGGGCCGTGCACCGACCAGGGCGAGATGGCGCTGGGCCGGAACCTGCTGGTCGCCTTCATGCCGTGGGAGGGCCACAACTACGAGGACGCGATCATCCTGTCCCAGCGGCTGGTCCAGGACGACGTGCTGTCCTCGATCCACATCGAGGAGCACGAGGTCGACGCGCGGGACACCAAGCTCGGCCCGGAGGAGATCACCAGGGACATCCCGAACGTCTCCGAGGACGTCCTGGCCGACCTGGACGACCGCGGCATCATCCGGATCGGCGCCGAGGTGACCACGGGCGACATCCTGGTCGGGAAGGTCACGCCCAAGGGCGAGACCGAGCTGACCCCCGAGGAGCGGCTGCTGCGCGCGATCTTCGGCGAGAAGGCCCGCGAGGTGCGGGACACCTCGCTCAAGGTGCCGCACGGCGAGTCCGGCAAGGTCATCGGGGTGCGGGTGTTCACCAGGGAGGATGGCGACGAGCTCCCGCCCGGCGTGAACGAGCTGGTCCGGGTCTACGTCGCGGCCAAGCGGAAGATCACCGATGGTGACAAGCTGGCCGGGCGGCACGGCAACAAGGGAGTGATCGCGAAGATCCTCGCGATCGAGGACATGCCGTTCCTCGAGGACGGCACGCCGGTCGACATCGTGCTGAACCCGCTCGGCGTGCCCGGCCGGATGAACGTCGGCCAGGTGCTCGAGACTCACCTGGGCTGGGTGGCCAACGCGGGCTGGGAGATCAACGGCGGCAAGGAGGGCTGGCAGGAGCGGCTGCGCCAGATCGGCGCGGGCAAGGCCTCGCCGGGCACCAAGGTGGCCACGCCGGTCTTCGACGGCGCCAAGGAAGAGGAGATCACCGGCCTGCTCGGCAGCGCGCTGCCGAACCGGGATGGCGACCGGCTGGTCGGCGCGAGCGGGAAGGCGATGCTGTTCGACGGGCGTACCGGCGAGCCGTTCAAGGACCCGGTCTCGGTCGGCTACATCTACATCCTCAAGCTGCTGCACCTGGTCGACGACAAGATTCACGCCAGGTCGACCGGGCCGTACTCGATGATCACCCAGCAGCCGCTGGGCGGTAAGGCGCAGTTCGGCGGGCAGCGATTCGGCGAGATGGAGGTCTGGGCGCTCGAGGCCTACGGGGCCGCGTACGCGCTGCAGGAACTGCTCACGATCAAGTCCGACGACATTCTCGGCAGGGTCAAGGTCTACGAGGCGATCGTCAAGGGCGAGAACATCCCCGAGCCCGGCATCCCTGAGTCGTTCAAGGTGCTGATCAAGGAGATGCAGTCGCTCTGCCTGAACGTGGAGGTGCTCTCCAGCGACGGCGCGGCGATCGAGATGCGGGAAACCGACGAGGACGTCTTCCGCGCCGCGGAGGAACTCGGCATCGACCTGTCCCGGCGTGAGCCGAGCAGCGTCGAAGAGGTCTGATCCGAACTACCCCAGGGGAATGAACACGTGCTAGACGTCAACTTCTTTGACGACCTGCGTATCGGCCTTGCGACCGCCGACGACATCAGGCTCTGGTCGCACGGCGAGGTCAAGAAGCCGGAGACCATTAACTACCGCACGCTCAAGCCGGAGAAGGACGGGCTCTTCTGCGAGAAGATCTTCGGTCCGACCCGGGACTGGGAGTGCTACTGCGGCAAGTACAAGCGGGTCCGGTTCAAGGGCATCATCTGCGAGCGCTGCGGCGTCGAGGTCACCCGGGCCAAGGTGCGGCGGGAGCGGATGGGCCACATCGAGCTGGCCGCGCCGGTCACGCACATCTGGTACTTCAAGGGCGTGCCCAGCCGGCTCGGCTACCTGCTCGACCTGGCGCCCAAGGACCTGGAGAAGGTCATCTACTTCGCCGCGTACATGATCACGTACGTGGACGCCGACGCCCGGGACCGGGACCTGCCCAGCCTCGAGGCGAAGATCACCGTTGAGAAGAACCAGCTGGAGCAGCGGCGCGACGCCGACATCGAGGCCCGGCAGGCCAAGCTCGAGAAGGACCTGGCCGAGCTTGAGGCGGCGGGTGCCAAGGGCGACGCGCGCCGCAAGGTCCGGGAGAGCGCCGACCGGGAGTGCCGGCAGATCCGCGACCGGGCGGGCCGGGAGATCGACCGGATCGAGGAGGTCTGGAACCGGTTCCGCGGCCTCAAGGTCCAGGACCTGGAGGGCGACGAGCTGCTCTACCGCGAGATGCGGGACCGGTTCGGCCGCTACTTCCGCGGTGGCATGGGCGCCCAGGCCATCCAGGAGCGGGTGGGCAGCTTCGACCTGGAGGCCGAGGCCGCGAACCTGCGGGAGACCATCCGCACCGGCAAGGGCCAGCGCAAGGCCCGCGCGCTGAAGCGGCTCAAGGTCGTCTCCGCGTTCCTCAACACCACCAACAGCCCGCTGGGCATGGTGCTCGACTGCATTCCGGTGATCCCGCCGGACCTGCGGCCGATGGTGCAGCTGGACGGCGGCCGGTTTGCCACCTCCGACCTGAACGACCTCTACCGCAGGGTCATCAACCGGAACAACCGGCTCAAGCGGCTGCTGGACCTCGGCGCGCCCGAGATCATCGTCAACAACGAGAAGCGGATGCTGCAGGAGGCCGTGGACTCGCTGTTCGACAACGGGCGCCGCGGCCGCCCGGTCACCGGGCCGGGTAACCGCCCGCTGAAGTCGCTGTCCGACATGCTCAAGGGCAAGCAGGGCCGGTTCCGGCAGAACCTGCTCGGCAAGCGGGTCGACTACTCGGGCCGCTCCGTCATCGTGGTCGGCCCGCAGCTCAAGCTGCACCAGTGCGGCCTGCCCAAGGAGATGGCGGTCGAGCTGTTCAAGCCGTTCGTGATGAAGCGCCTGGTCGACCTGAGCCACGCGCAGAACATCAAGTCGGCCAAGCGGATGGTGGAGCGGGCCAAGTCGGTGGTGTGGGACGTGCTCGAGGAGGTCATCACCGAGCACCCCGTGCTGCTGAACCGCGCGCCGACGCTGCACCGGCTCGGCATCCAGGCCTTCGAGCCGCAGCTGGTCGAGGGCAAGGCGATCCAGATCCACCCGCTGGTCTGCACCGCGTTCAACGCCGACTTCGACGGCGACCAGATGGCGGTGCACGTCCCGCTGTCGGCGGAGGCGCAGGCCGAGGCCCGGATCCTGATGCTGTCCACCAACAACATCCTCAAGCCGGCCGACGGCAAGCCGGTGACCATGCCGACCCAGGACATGGTGATCGGGATCTACTGCCTGACCCGGGAGGCGCCCGACGTGCCGGGGACCGGCCGCGCGTTCGCCAGCCCCGCCGAGGCGCTGATGGCCTACGACCGGGGCGAGCTCGACCTGCAGGCCAAGATCGAGGTGCGGCTGCGGGACGTCACCCCGCCGTTCGGGTACACCCCGCCGGAGGGCTGGACCGAAGGCCAGCCGCTGCGGCTGACCACGACCCTGGGCCGGTGCCTGTTCAACGAGACGCTCCCGGACAACTACCCGTTCGTGAACTACGAGGTGGGCAAGAAGCAGCTCTCGACGATCGTGAACGAGCTGGCCGAGAGCTACCCGAAGGTCGAGGTCGCGGCCGCGCTCGACGCGCTGAAGGACGCGGGCTTCCACTGGGCGACCAGGGCCGGGGTCACGATCGCGATCGAGGACGTGATCGCGCCGCCGAACAAGGCGGCGATCCTGGACACCTACGAGAAGCGCGCCGACAAGGTGCAGCGGGAGTACGACCGGGGCCTGATCACCGACGATGAGCGCCGCCAGGAGCTGATCGAGATCTGGACCCACGCGACCGCTGACGTGGCGCAGGACATGGAGGCCGCGTTCCCGGAGACCAACCCGGTCTGGATGATGGTCAACTCCGGGGCCCGCGGTAACCCGATGCAGGTCCGGCAGATCGCCGGCATGCGCGGCCTGGTCTCCAACCCCAAGGGCGAGACGATCCCGCGGCCGATCACGTCCAGCTTCCGCGAGGGCCTGTCCGTGGTGGAGTACTTCATCTCCACCCACGGCGCCCGCAAGGGACTCGCGGACACCGCGCTGCGCACCGCCGACTCCGGGTACCTGACCCGGCGCCTGGTCGACGTGGCGCAGGACGTCATCGTCCGCGAGGAGGACTGCGGCACCGACCGGTCGATCTCCATGAAGATCGCCGAGAAGGACGCCGCGGGCAACCTGCGCAAGCTGCCCAACATCGAGAACACCGGCACCGGCCGCACGCTGTCGGAGGACGTCGAGGACCCGGACGGCAACGTCCTGGCCACCGCGGGGTCCGACGTGACCGAGGGCATGATCGACCAGTTCGTGGCCGCGGGCGTCGGCGCCGTGCGCACCTACAGCGTCCTGGTCTGCCAGGCGAAGTACGGCGTCTGCGCCAAGTGCTACGGCCGGTCGCTGGCCACCGGCAAGCGCGTGGACGTCGGCGAGGCGGTCGGCATCATCGCCGCCCAGTCGATCGGCGAGCCGGGCACCCAGCTGACCATGCGGACCTTCCACACCGGCGGCGTGGCCGGCCTGGACATCACCCACGGCCTGCCGCGCATCCAGGAGCTGTTCGAGGCCAGGATCCCCAAGGGCATGGCGCCGATCAGCGAGGTCGATGGCACGGTCAGGATCGACGAGCAGGACAAGGCGCGCAAGATCGTCATCACGCCGGACGACGGCTCGGACGAGATCTCCTACCAGGTCTCGATGCGGTCCCGGCTGCTGGTGTCCGACGGCGACCGGGTCAAGGTCGGCCAGCAGCTGATCGCCGGCGCGGTCAACCCGCACGAGGTGCTCAGGATCCTGGGCTCCCGCGAGGTCCAGCTGCACCTGGTGCACGAGGTGCAGGAGGTGTACCGGTCGCAGGGCGTGTCGATCCACGACAAGCACATCGAGATCATCATCCGCCAGATGCTCAAGCGGGTGAACGTGCTCGAGTCCGGCGACACCGAGCTGCTGCCCGGCGAGCTGGTCGAGCGGCCGAAGTTCGAGGAGGTCAACCGCGCCGTCGTCGAAGAGGGCGGCACGTCGGCGTCCGGCCGCGCGACGCTGATGGGCATCACCAAGGCATCGCTGGCCACCGAGTCGTGGCTGTCCGCCGCCTCGTTCCAGGAGACCACCCGGGTGCTCACCGACGCGGCGATCCACGCCAGGTCGGACTCGCTGGTCGGCCTCAAGGAGAACGTCATCATCGGCAAGCTCATCCCGGCCGGTACCGGGATGCAGCGCTACCGCTCGCTGCGGGTGGAGCCGACGGAGGAGGCCCGGTCATCGGTCTACCCCGCCGTCGGCGGCTACGATCCCGCGGTCGGCTACCCGTTCGGCCAGCCGCCCGCCGCAAACGGCGACGGGATACCGCTGGAGGAGTACGACTTCGGCGCCTACAACAGGTAACGAGTCACTTCGGGTCACCCCGGCCGCTACCCAGGCGGCCGGGGTGACTTCTTGCCGGGGGCGGCCCGGGGCCAGGCCGGGGAATGAAGGCGGCCCGGGAATGGTTACAACAAGAGCACGAGTCACCGTTCGCTTTGACGCGTGCAGGAAGCATAGGTAATCTAGCTCTTCGTGCCCGTGAACCGCGGGCGCGGTACGGCTGTGGATTGCGGTCCCGGGGGCCAGCGGGCTCCGGACCGCGAGGTCCAGCCGTGCAGAGGACTTTCCCTTTCTCGCCGTCCGGGCTCGGCTACGGGCCCGGGGGTGCGCCGCTCTTGCGGCGACACGCCCGACTGCGGGGGTCGGACGGCCGAGGAAACCCGCAGGCCAGGTACGTACGAACTAAGGACAGCCGCGCCCCCGGGGGGCGCGCCCTGGACGACCGCGCCACCGGCGCGCCGACGCAGAAGATGGAGACGCGTTGCCCACGATCCAGCAGCTGGTCCGCAAGGGCCGGCAGGACAAGGTAGCCAAGAACAAGACCCCGGCGCTCAAGGCCAGTCCGCAGCGCCGCGGGGTGTGCACGCGCGTCTACACGACCACGCCCAAGAAGCCGAACTCGGCGCTCCGCAAGGTGGCCCGGGTCAGGCTCACCAGCCAGATCGAGGTCACCGCCTACATCCCCGGCGTGGGCCACAACCTGCAGGAGCACTCCATCGTGCTCGTCCGCGGCGGCCGGGTGCGCGACCTTCCCGGTGTGCGCTACAAGGTCATCCGCGGCTCCCTGGACACCCAGGGCGTCCGCAACCGCAAGCAGGCCCGCAGCCGTTACGGCGCGAAGAAGGAGAAGAGCTGACATGCCGCGCAAGGGCCCCGCGACCAAGCGGCAGCTGGTCACCGATCCCGTCTACGGCTCACCGCTGGTCACCGCGCTGGTCAACAAGGTGCTGCGGGAGGGCAAGCGCTCGCTGGCCGAGCGAATCGTCTACGGCGCGCTCGAGGGCGCCAAGGACAAGACCGGCAACGACCCGGTGGTGACGCTCAAGCGCGCGCTGGACAACGTCAAGCCCACCCTCGAGGTGAAGAGCAGGCGGGTCGGCGGCGCCACCTACCAGGTGCCGATGGAGGTCAAGGCCTCGCGCAGCACCACGCTGGCGCTGCGCTGGCTGGTCACCTACTCGCGGCAGCGCCGCGAGAAGACCATGACCGAGCGGCTGATGAATGAGCTCCTCGACGCCAGCAACGGGCTCGGGGCGAGCGTCAAGCGCCGCGAGGACACCCACAAGATGGCCGAGTCCAACAAGGCCTTCGCCCACTACCGCTGGTAACGGCACAACCCACAGACAACATTTGAACGCGACGCAAGCCGCAACAAAGCAAGGAAAGAGGATCCAACCCGTGGCCGCCACGCAGACCGCCATCGACCTCGCCAAGGTCCGCAACATCGGGATCATGGCGCATATCGACGCGGGCAAGACCACGACCACCGAGCGAATCCTGTTCTACACCGGCATCAACTACAAGATCGGCGAGGTCCACGAGGGCGCTGCCACGATGGACTGGATGGAGCAGGAGCAAGAGCGCGGCATCACCATCACGTCCGCGGCGACCACCGCCATGTGGCGTGACCACACGATCAACCTGATCGACACGCCGGGCCACGTCGACTTCACCGTCGAGGTGGAGCGGTCGCTGCGGGTGCTGGACGGCGCCGTGGCGGTGTTCGACGGCGTAGCGGGCGTGGAGCCGCAGTCCGAGACCGTGTGGCGCCAGGCCGACCGCTACGGCGTCCCCCGGATCTGCTTCGTGAACAAGATGGACCGGGTGGGCGCGGAGTTCCACCGTTGCGTGGACATGATCCGCGACCGGCTCGGCGCGACCCCGCTGGTGATCCAGCTCCCGTGGGGCGTGGAAGCCGACTTCCGCGGCGTCATCGACCTGGTGCGGATGCGCGCGCTGCTCTGGCCGACCGACGGCAAGGGCGACGCCTACGACGTGGTCGCGATCCCCGATCACTACCAGGAGGCGGCCCGCGAGTGGCGGGACACCCTGGTGGAGACCATCTCCGAGAACGACGAGGAGATGATGGAGCTCTACCTGGACGGCACCGAGCCGAAGGAAGAGCAGCTGATCGCCGCGATCCGGCGCGCCACGATCGCCGGCGCGCTCACCCCGGTGCTGTGCGGCAGCGCGTTCAAGAACAAGGGCGTGCAGCCGATGCTGGACGCGATCGTCGACTTCCTGCCCAGCCCGCTGGACGTCCCGTCCATCCAGGGCCACGCGGTGGGGGCCGAGGACGTCGAGATCGAGCGGCACGCCGACGCGGCCGAGCCGTTCTCCGCCCTGGCGTTCAAGATCATGTCCGACCAGCACCTGGGCAAGCTGACCTACCTGCGGATCTACTCCGGCACGCTGGAGTCCGGCAAGCAGGTGCTGAACTCGACCAAGGACCGCAAGGAGCGGATCGGCAAGATCTACCAGATGCACGCCAACAAGCGCGAGGAGCGCCCGACGGCGATTGCTGGCCAGATCGTCGCGGTGATGGGCCTGAAGGACACCACCACCGGCGACACGCTCAGCGACCCGACCAAGCCGGTCATCCTGGAGTCGATGACGTTCCCCGCGCCGGTGATCAACGTCGCGATCGAGCCGCGGACCAAGGGCGACCAGGACAAGCTCGGCACCGCCATCCAGCGGCTGGCCGAGGAGGACCCGACCTTCCAGGTCCGGACCGACGAGGAGACCGGGCAGACGATCATCGCCGGCATGGGCGAGCTGCACCTCGAGGTGCTGGTCGACCGGATGCGGCGCGAGTTCAAGGTGGAGGCCAACATCGGCCGCCCGCAGGTCGCCTACCGGGAGACCATCAGGAAGAAGGTCGAGAAGGTCGAGTACACGCACAAGAAGCAGACCGGAGGCGCCGGCCAGTACGCCAAGGTCGTCATCAACCTGGAGCCGACCGGCGGCGACGGCGGAGGCTACGAGTTCGAGAACAAGATCACCGGTGGCCGCGTGCCGCGCGAGTACATCCCGTCGGTGGACACGGGCTGCCAGGAGGCCGCGGAGTTCGGCGTGCTGGCGGGCTACCCGATGGTGGACGTGAAGGTCACGCTTACCGACGGCGGGTTCCACGAGGTGGACTCGTCCGAGCTCGCCTTCAAGATCGCCGGCTCGATGGCGTTCAAGAAGGCGTCCGCCTACGCCGATCCGGTGCTGCTGGAGCCGGTCATGGCCGTCGAGGTGCGGACCCCCGAGGACTACATGGGCGAGGTCATCGGCGACCTGAACAGCCGCCGCGGCCACATCCAGGCCATGGAGGACCGGTCAGGGGTGCGCGCGGTCAAGGCGCTCGTGCCGCTGTCCGAGATGTTCGGCTACGTGGGCGACCTGCGCAGCCGCACCCAGGGCCGGGCGGACTACAGCATGCAGTTCGACTCGTATGCCGAGGTCCCGCCCAGCATCGCCAAGGAAATCATCGCCAAGGCCCGAGGCGAATAACCAACAGCTTTAGCACCGAACTACCAGTTCACGATCGCAACGAGGAGACACAGTGGGGAAGGCCAAGTTCGAGCGGACCAAGCCGCACGTAAACATCGGCACCATTGGACACATCGACCACGGCAAGACCACACTGACCGCGGCGATCACCAAGGTGCTGCACGACAAGTTCCCCGACGTCAATCCCTTCACTCCGTTCGACCAGATCGACAACGCGAAGGAAGAGAAGGAGCGCGGGATCACGATCTCGATCTCGCACGTCGAGTACCAGACCGAGAAGCGCCACTACGCGCACGTCGACTGCCCGGGCCACGCCGACTACATCAAGAACATGATCACCGGCGCGGCCCAGATGGATGGCGCGATCCTCGTGGTCGCGGCCACCGACGGCCCGATGCCGCAGACCCGCGAGCACGTGCTGCTGGCCCGCCAGGTCGGCGTGCCGTACATCGTGGTCGCGCTGAACAAGGCCGACATGGTCGACGACGAGGAGATCCTCGAGCTGGTCGAGCTCGAGGTGCGTGAGCTGCTCACCACCTACGAGTTCCCCGGCGACGACGTCCCGGTGATCCGGGTCTCGGCGCTGAAGGCGCTCGAGGGTGACGAGGAGTGGGGCGCGAAGGTCTACGAGCTGATGGAGGCCTGCGACGACAGCATCCCGGAGCCGGTCCGCGACATCGAGAAGCCCTTCCTGATGCCGGTCGAGGACGTGTTCTCGATCACCGGCCGCGGCACCGTGGTGACCGGCCGGATCGAGCGCGGCAAGATCCACACCAGCGAGGAAATCGAGATCATCGGGATCAAGGAGAAGGCGCAGAAGAGCGTCGTCACCGGGGTCGAGATGTTCCACAAGATCCTCGACGAGGGCCAGGCCGGCGACAACGCCGGGCTGCTGCTGCGCGGCATCAAGCGCGAGGAAGTGGAGCGCGGCCAGGTCGTGATCAAGCCGGGCACCAACACGCCGCACACCGAGTTCGAGGGCCAGGTCTACATCCTGTCCAAGGACGAGGGCGGGCGGCACACCCCGTTCTTCAACAACTACCGGCCGCAGTTCTACTTCCGGACCACGGACGTGACCGGTGTGGTGCACCTGCCCGAGGGCACCGAGATGGTGCTGCCGGGTGACAACACCGAGATGAAGGTCGAGCTGATCCAGCCGATCGCGATGGAAGAGGGCCTGCGGTTCGCGATCCGGGAGGGCGGCCGCACGGTGGGCGCCGGCCGGGTAACGAAGATCAGCAAGTAGCAAGCCGCAAACGGCGGCCGGGCCGCTCCAAGGCCCGGCCGCCGAACTGCGGAGAGACAGAACAGCGGCACCACGGAAGCGAAGGACCACATGGCGGGACAGAAGATCCGCATCCGGCTCAAGGCGTATGACCACGAGGTCATCGACAGCTCGGCGCGGAAGATCGTCGATACGGTGACGCGCACCGGCGCCAAGGTCGCCGGGCCAGTGCCGCTGCCCACCGAGAAGAACGTGTACTGCGTCATCCGCTCCCCGCACAAGTACAAGGACTCGCGGGAGCACTTCGAGATGCGCACGCACAAGCGCCTGATCGACATCATCGACCCCACGCCGAAGACCGTCGACTCCCTGATGCGGCTCGACCTGCCCGCCGGCGTCGACATCGAGATCAAGCTCTGAGGGACGCACCGACATGACCAAGCAGATCAAGGGGGTCCTGGGCACCAAGCTCGGCATGACCCAGGTCTTCGCCGATGACGGGAAGATCGTGCCCGTCACGGTCGTGGCGGCAGGCCCCTGCGTCGTCACCGCGGTCCGGACGCCGGACGCCGACGGCTACTCCGCCGTGCAGCTCGGCTACGGCGAGATCGACCCGCGCCGGGTGAACCGGCCCGAGGCCGGTCACTTCGCCCGGGCCGGGGTGACCCCGCGCCGGTACCTGGTGGAGCTGCGCACCGACGACGCCTCGGACTACACGCTCGGCCAGGAGGTCACGGCCGAGACGTTCACGCCCGGCGAGCTCGTCGACGTCACGGCCCGGAGCAAGGGCAAGGGATTCGCCGGCGTCATGAAGCGGCACGGATTCCGCGGTCTGGGGGCCTCGCACGGCACCCAGCGCAAGCACCGGGCGCCCGGGTCGATCGGCGGCTGTGCCACCCCCGGCCGGGTGTTCAAGGGCGTGCGGATGGCCGGCCGGATGGGGGGCGTGCGCACGACCGCCCCCAACCTGACCCTGCACGGCGTGGACGCCGACCGTGGGCTGCTGCTGATCAAGGGCGCGGTTCCCGGGCCGTCCGGCGGGCTGGTCCTGGTCCGCAGCGCCGTCAAGACCCCGGCTGCAAGCCGGTAGGAGAGCCGATGACTGCCACAGTGACCGTCGTTTCTCCGGCTGGCTCGACCGAGGACGCGACGACCGTCGAGCTGCCGGCCGAGATCTTCGAGGCCAAGGTGAACGTGCCGCTGATCCACCAGGTGGTGGTGGCGCAGCAGGCCGCGGCCCGCCAGGGCACGCACGCCGCCAAGAACCGCGGGGACGTCCGCGGCGGCGGCAAGAAGCCGTACCGGCAGAAGGGCACCGGGCGCGCCCGCCAGGGCTCGATCCGCGCGCCGCAGTACGCCGGCGGCGGCACCGTGCACGGGCCGGTGCCCCGGTCCTACGAGCAGCGCACGCCCAAGAAGATGAAGGCCGCCGCGCTGCGCGGGGCGCTGTCCGACCGGGCCGCGCATGGCCGCGTGCACGTGGTGAGCCGCTTCATCGACGGCGACGGGCCGCGGACCAAGGACGCGCTCTCGGTGCTGTCGGCCGCGTGCGGCGTGCCGACGTCGGCCGCCCCGGTACTGGTGGTCGCCGACGCGAACGACGTGACGACCTGGAAGAGCCTTCGCAACGTGTCCGGCGTGCACCTGATCGCCTCAGGCCAGCTGAACACCTACGACGTGCTGGTCAGCGACCATGTCGTGTTCACCGAGTCGGCCCTGGCTCAGTTTGTGGGGAGGCCCGTCGACGGGCCTGCCGTCGACAGGCCTGCCGCTGACGGGCCTGCGGCCGAGAGCCCGGCCGCCGGCGCTGAGCCCGCCGACGCCGAGACCGAGGAACCCGAAGCTACCGAGCCCGAGGACGATGAGTCGTGAGCAAGATCGCTAATCCGCGGGACATCCTGATCCGGCCGGTCGTCTCCGAGAAGAGCTACCGGCTTGAGGACGAGGGCAAGTACACCTTCGTCGTCGCGCCGGGGGCCAACAAGACCCAGATCAGGCAGGCGGTCGAGGCCGTTTTCCGGGTCAAGGTGACCGGGGTCAACACGGTCAACCGGCCGGGCAAGCGCCGCAGGACGCGTTATGGCTGGGGCAAGCGGCCGGACACCAAGCGGGCCATCGTCAGCCTCGCCGAGGGCGAGCGGATCGACTTCCGCGGCTAGATCGAGGAGCTTGAGCACACATGGCAATCCGTAAGTACAAGCCGACGACCCCCGGCCGGCGGGGCGCGAGCGGCGCGGACTTCTCCGAGGTCACCCGGTCGGAGCCGGAGAAGTCGCTGGTCCGCCCGCTGCACTCGCAGGGCGGCAGGAACGTGCACGGCCGGATCACCACCCGGCACCAGGGCGGCGGGCACAAGCGGGCCTACCGGGTGATCGACTTCCGGCGGAACGACAAGGATGGCGTGCCCGCCAAGGTCGCGCACATCGAGTACGACCCGAACCGCACGGCCAGGATCGCGCTGCTGCACTACGCCGACGGGGAGAAGCGCTACATCATCGCCCCCCAGGGCCTCAACCAGGGGGCCCGGGTGGAGAACGGCGTCGGCGCCGACATCCGGGTCGGCAACTGCATGCCGCTGCGCAACATCCCGACCGGCACGATCGTGCACGCGATCGAGATGCGGCCTGGCGGGGGCGCCAAGATCGCCCGCTCGGCCGGGTCGGGCGTGCAACTGCTGGCCAAGGAGGGCTCGCGCGCCACCCTCCGCATGCCGTCGGGCGAGATCAGGCTGGTTGACACCGCCTGCCGGGCGACCATCGGCGAGGTCGGCAACGCCGAGCAGGGCAACATCAAGCTCGGCAAGGCCGGCCGGAGCCGGTGGAAGGGGCGCCGCCCGTCCGTCCGCGGCGTGGCGATGAACCCGGTTGACCACCCGCTGGGCGGCGGCGAGGGCAAGAGCTCGGGCGGTCGGCACCCGGTCAGCCCCTGGGGCAAGCCCGAGGGGCGTACCCGCCAGGCCCATAAGGCCAGTGACCGGATGATCACCCGTCGGCGCAGCAAGAAGAAGCGGTAGGAGCACCCCATAATGCCTCGTAGCCTGAAGAAGGGCCCCTTCGTGGACGACCACCTGATGAAGAAGGTGGACGTCCAGAACGACAGGGGCACCAAGAACGTGATCAAGACCTGGTCCCGTCGCTCCATGATCGTTCCCGCGATGCTGGGCCACACGATCGCCGTGCACGACGGGCGCAAGCACGTGCCGGTGTTCATCACCGAAGCGATGGTCGGGCACAAGCTCGGTGAGTTCGCGCCCACCCGTACCTTCCGCAGTCACGTGCGGGACGACCGGCGCAGCCGCCGTTAGGAGAACGAAATGGAAGCGAGGGCAAAGGCGCGGTACGTGCGCGTCACGCCGCGTAAGGCCCGCCGGGTGGTGGACCTTATCCGCGGCATGCCTGCTGACCAGGCCCAGGCGGCACTCACGTTCGCGCCGCAGTCGGCGAGCGACCCCGTCGGCAAGGTGCTGGCGAGCGCGATCGCCAACGCCGGGCAGGCACGCCTCGACACCGGCTCGCTCATCGTGAGCCGGGCCTGGGTGGACGAGGGGCCGACGCTACCGCGGTTCCGGCCCCGCGCGCAGGGCCGGGGCTACCGGATCAACAAGCGCACCAGCCACATCACGGTCGTCGTCTCCGACGAGCGCGATGGTTCGGACCGCAGGGAGAGGACCCGCTAGTGGGCCAGAAAGTGAACCCGCACGGGTTCCGACTGGGCATCACCACCGACTTCACGAGCACGTGGTACGCCGACAAGCTGTACAAGGAATACGTCGCGGAAGACGTCGCGATCCGCCGGATGCTGCAGCGCGGCATGGAGCGGGCCGGCATCTCGAAGGTAGAGATCCAGCGGACCAGGGACCGGGTGCGGGTGGACATCCACACCGCGCGGCCCGGGATCGTGATCGGCCGCCGCGGCGCGGAGGCCGACCGGATCCGCGGCGACCTGGAGAAGCTGACCAGCAAGCAGATCCAGCTGAACATCCTCGAGGTGAAGAACCCCGAGATCGACGCCCAGCTGGTCGCCCAGGGCGTGGCCGAGCAGCTGTCCAGCCGGGTCTCGTTCCGCCGGGCCATGCGCAAGGCGATGCAGACCGCGATGAAGGGCGGCGCCAAGGGCATCCGGGTGCAGTGCTCCGGACGGCTGGGCGGCGCGGAAATGTCGCGGTCGGAGTTCTACCGCGAGGGACGGGTGCCGCTGCACACGCTGCGCGCCGACATCGACTACGGCTTCTACGAGGCGCGTACGACGTTCGGCCGGATCGGCGTGAAGGTGTGGATCTACCGCGGCGAGGCCGCGCAGACCCGGGCCGAGCGCGAGGCCGCCGCGGCGGCGCTGCGCGCCGGGCAGCGGGCCGGGCGCGACCGGGACCGCTCGCCGCAGCGCGGGCGCCGGCGTCCCGGCGGCCCGGACTGGACCGGCGGTGGCGCCGGCCCGGACCGGGGCGACCGGGGTGACGACCGCGGCCAGGAAGGCCGTGACCAGGCGGCGGTGGCTGCTGCCGGCGCGGCCAGCAGCGCGGGAGAGGAGGGCTGAGACATGCTCATCCCGCGCAGGGTCCGGCACCGCAAGCAGCACCGGCCGGACCGGCACGGTGCCGCCAAGGGCGGCACCCGGGTGACGTTCGGCGAGTACGGCATCCAGGCGGTCGAGCACGCCTACGTGACCAACCGCCAGATCGAGGCCGCCCGTATCGCCATGACGCGGCACATCCGCCGCGGCGGGAAGGTGTGGATCACGATCTACCCGGACCGGCCGCTGACCAAGAAGCCGGCCGAGACCCGGATGGGCTCGGGCAAGGGCGCCCCCGAGTGGTGGGTCGCCAACGTGAAGCCGGGCCGGGTCATGTTCGAGCTGTCGGGCGTCTCGGAGCCGGTCGCCAGGGAGGCGCTGCGCCGCGCCATGCACAAGCTCCCGATGAAGTGCAAGTTCGTGAAGCGTGAGGTGGGCGAGGCGTGATGTCAGAGATGCACAAGCTCCCCATGCTGTGCCTATTGAGGGCAAAGTTCGTCAAGCGAGAGGTCGGTGAGGCGTGATGGCTAAGGGCCTGGCCGCCGCTGACCTGCGGGGCGCAACCGAGGAAGAACTCGACAGCAAGCTGGCCGAGGCCAAGATCGAGCTGTTCAACCTCCGTTTCCAGGCGGCCACCGGCCAGCTGGAAAGCCACGGGCGCCTGCACGCCGTGCGCAAGGAGATCGCCCGCATCTACACGGTGAAGCGGGAGCGAGAGCTCGGGATCGTGAGCCTGGCGGAAGAGGTGGACGAGGATGAGTGACGCGAGCAGCGCCGAGCTCTCGCGCGGCTACCGCAAGGTCCGCGAGGGCCTGGTGGTCAGCGACAAGATGGACAAGACCGTCGTCGTCGTGGTCGAGGACCGGGTGAAGCACCCGAAGTACGGCAAGGTCATCCGGCGCACGAAGAAGTACAAGGCGCACGACGGCGCGAACGAATGCGGCATCGGCGACCGGGTTCTGCTGATGGAGACCCGGCCGCTGTCCGCGACCAAGCGCTGGCGGGTGGCGGAAATCCTGGAGAAGGCGAAGTAGTTGCACCAGGGTCCCCGGGGCGCGGGCAGTGCCCCGGAGACCTGACCGAATACCGACCAGACCGGCCCGCGTGCGGGCCACGGACAGACATCAGCCCCGGCCCGCGACGGGCCGGGGGTCGAAGCAGGAGTTGACGTGATCCAGCAGGAGTCGCGGCTCAAGGTCGCCGACAACACGGGTGCCAAGGAGATCTTGTGCATCCGCGTGCTCGGCGGCTCGGGCAGGCGATACGCGGGTATCGGCGATGTCATCGTGGCGACCGTCAAGGATGCCCTTCCCGGCGCCGGGGTGAAGAAAGGCGACGTGGTCAAGGCAGTCGTCGTGCGCACGCGCAAGGAGCGCCGCCGCGGTGACGGCTCCTACATCCGCTTCGATGAGAACGCGGCCGTGCTGATCAGGGACGGCGGGGACCCGCGCGGCACCCGCATCTTCGGGCCGGTCGGGCGCGAGCTGCGGGAGAAGCGGTTCATGCGGATCATCTCGCTAGCCCCGGAGGTGCTGTGATGGCGAGGAAGACCACGGCCAAGAAGCCGGGCGCGGCCAAGTCACCCGGAATGAAGATCAAGAAGGGTGACCACGTGGTGGTCATCGCCGGCCGGGACCGCGGCCGCGAGGGCGCGGTCGTCGTGACGTACCCGGACAAGCAGCGGCTGATCGTCCACGGCGTCAACATGATCAAGAAGAACACCAAGGTCGACTACCAGGGTCGGCGCGGGGCCAAGGAGGGCGGCATCATCCACCAGGAGGCGCCCATCCACGTCAGCAACGTGCAGCTGATCGACCCGGACACGAAGAAGCCCGCCCGCGCGGGCTACCGGCGCGACGAGGACAACAACAAGAAGGTCCGGATCTCGCGCTCGAGCGGTAAGGACATCTGATGCCTCCGGCAAAGACCAAGCAGGCGCCGAGCGACCAGGGCGCAGCGAACGGCGCGGCGGGCAACGGCGGGAAGCCGAACACGCCTGCGCCTCCGCCCCGGCTCAAGGACCGCTATCGCGCGGAGATCGCCCCCGCGCTCCGCGAGGAGTTCGGCTACTCGAACGTCATGCAGATCCCCGGCCTGTCCAAGATCGTGGTCAACATGGGCGTCGGCGAGGCGGCCAGGGACGCGAAGCTGATCGACGGCGCGGTGAAGGACCTGACGATCATCACCGGGCAAAAGCCGGCCGTGGCCCGGGCCCGGAAGTCCGTGGCCCAGTTCAAGCTCAGGGAGGGCATGCCGATCGGGGCGCACGTCACGCTCCGCGGGACCCGGATGTGGGAGTTCCTCGACCGGCTGCTGACCCTGGCGCTGCCCCGGATCCGGGACTTCCGCGGCCTGAGCGACCGGCAGTTCGACGGCCGGGGGAACTACACCTTCGGCCTCACCGAGCAGCTGATGTTCCACGAGATCAACCCGGACCAGGTGGACCGGCAGCGCGGCATGGACGTGACTGTGGTCACCACCGCGACCAACGATGACGAGGGCCGCTCGCTGCTGCGGCGGCTCGGATTTCCGTTTAGGGAGAGCTGACGAGTGGCGAAGAAGAGCCTCATCGCCAAGGCCAAGCGCAAGCCGAAGTTCGCCGTGCGCGCGTACACCAGGTGCTCGCGGTGCGGGCGGCCGCGCGCCGTCTACCGCAGGTTCGGCCTGTGCCGCATCTGCTTCCGGACGATGGCGCACCGGGGCGAGCTTCCCGGCATCACCAAGTCCAGTTGGTAGCCCCGCTGCCAACCGCATCAACCGATAAACCTGGGCGCCACCAGCGCCCACCGACCACGCCGAAGGTCCCCAGGGAAACCGCGGCGAGGAGGGCCCTCAGGCCATGACCATGACCGACCCGGTCGCAGACATGCTGACCCGTCTGCGCAACGCCAACTCGGCATACCACGACACCGTGTCCATGCCGTCATCCAAGATCAAGGTGCGCATCGCCGAGATCCTCCAGCAGGAGGGCTACATCGCCGGATGGCAGGTCCACGACGCGGAGGTCGGCAAGAACCTGGTGATCTCGCTGAAGTTCGGGCCGACCCGGGAGCGCTCGATCGCCGGGCTCAAGCGGGTCTCCAAGCCCGGGCTGCGGGTGTACGCGCGCAAGGACAACCTGCCCCGGGTGCTTGGCGGCCTCGGCGTGGCGATCATCTCGACCTCGGCCGGGCTGATGACCGACAAGCAGGCGAACAGGAAGGGCGTGGGCGGGGAAGTCCTCGCCTACGTCTGGTAGGGGAACCGCGATGTCACGAATAGGACGGACGCCCGTCGCCATCCCGGCCGGGGTCGACGTCACCATCTCCGGGCGCGAGGTCACCGTGAAGGGGCCGCGCGGGACCCTGAGCATGGAGGTAGCCGTGCCCATCGAGGTGGCCCAGGCCGACGGCGCCATCACCGTGACCAGGCCGAACGACGAGGGCGAGATCAGGGCGCTGCACGGCCTGTCCCGCTCGCTGATCGCCAACATGGTCACCGGCGTCACCGAGGGATTCCGCAAGACCCTGGAGATCGTCGGGGTCGGCTACCGGGTGCAGGCGAAGGGCCAGGACCTGGAGTTCTCGCTCGGCTACAGCCACCCGGTGCCGGTGACCGCGCCCGAGGGCATCACGCTACGGGTCGAGTCGCCCACCAGGTTCGTGGTCGAGGGCATCGACAAGCAGCAGGTCGGCGAAGTCGCGGCCAACATACGCAAGCTCCGCAAGCCCGACCCCTACAAGGGCAAGGGCGTGCGGTACCAGGGCGAGCAGGTCCGCCGCAAGGTCGGGAAGGCGGGAAAGTAAGTGATGTCTGGCACCAAGACCCGGGCGCACGGCCGCATTACCGGCCGCACCGATGCGCGCGCCTCAGCGCGCGTGCGGCGGCACCTGCGGGTCAGGAAGAAGGTCACCGGAAGCGCAGGGCGCCCGCGGCTGGTCGTTACCCGCTCGGCCCGGCACATGTTCGCGCAGCTGGTGGACGACACCGCCGGCAGCACGCTGGTGTCCGCGTCCACCCTGGAAGCGCCGGTCCGGGACTCGGCCGGGGACAAGACGGCCAAGGCCAAGCAGGTGGGCGTGCTGCTCGCGGAGCGTGCCACGGTGGCCGGCATCACCGCGGCGGTCTTCGACCGCGGTGGCCATGCCTACCACGGCCGCGTGGCCGCGCTCGCGGACAGCGCCCGCGAAGGCGGGCTGGCCCTGTGATGGCTAGTACCGTGACGGCCGGCTCGTTGGTCGCGCATGCCGCGACCGCCACCATGGACAGTAAGAAGGGGACAATCTAATGCCACCAGCATCGCGGCGCGGCTCCGGAGGCGGCGGGGAGCGGCGTGACCGCCGCGACGACCGCCGCGGCGGCGCCGCCGAGAGGGGCACCGCCTACCTGGAGAAGATCGTGGCCATCAACCGGGTGGCCAAGGTGGTCCAGGGCGGCCGGCGGTTCAGCTTCACGGCGCTGGTCGTCGTGGGTGACGGGAACGGGCTCGTCGGCGTCGGCTACGGCAAGGCCAAGGAGGTGCCCGCGGCGATCGCCAAGGGCGTGGAGGCGGCCAAGAAGAACTTCTTCCGGGTGCCCAGGATCGGCGGCACGATCCCGCACGCCGTGCAGGGCGAGGCCGCGGCGGGCGTGGTCCTGCTCAAGCCGGCCAGCCCGGGAACCGGCGTCATCGCCGGCGGCCCGGTCCGCGCCGTGCTGGAGTGCGCGGGCATCCACGACGTGCTGTCCCGGTCCCTGGGTTCGTCCAACCCGATCAACGTGATCCACGCGACCGTGGCCGCGCTGAAGAGCCTGAACCGGCCCGAGGAGATCGCGGCCCGGCGGGGCCTGCCCATCGAGCACGTCGCGCCCGCGGCCATGCTCAGGGCCCGCGCCGCCGCGGCGACCGCCGCCGCGGCGCCCGAGCCGGAGCCCACCGGGAGCAGCAGATGACAGAACTGAAAGTCACTCAGATCAAGTCGCGGATCGGCGGCACCCGGGTGCAGCGGGAGACGCTGCGCTCGCTGGGCCTGCGCCGGATCGGCGACGTGGTCGTGAAGCCGGACCGGCCGGAGACCCGTGGCATGGTCCAGGCCGTACGACACCTGGTCACCGTCGAGGAGGTCGACTGACATGGCAGACGGCGACAGCTCCCCGGTCGGCCGGGGACTGAAGATCCACCACCTGCGGCCCGCTCCCGGGGCCCGTACCGCCCGGACGCGGGTCGGCCGCGGTCAGGCATCCAAGGGCAAGACGGCCGGGCGTGGCACCAAGGGCAGCAAGGCCCGCGGCCCGGTGGCGCCCGGCTTCGAGGGCGGCCAGATGCCGCTGCACCGCAGGCTGCCCAAGTGGAAGGGGTTCTCGAACCTGCGGTTCAAGACCACCTACCAGGTGGTCAACGTGGAACGGCTGGCCGCCCTGTACCCGGACGGCGGGGACGTGACCCCTGAGGATCTCGTGGCCAAGGGCGCGGTCCGGCCCGGAGAACTGGTCAAGGTGCTCGGCTCAGGCGAGGCGGTCCCGAAGGGGCTGCGGGTGAGCGCGCACGCGTTCTCCGCTACGGCCAGGGAGAAGATAACCGCCGCCGGCGGTAGCGTCACCGAGCTGTGACGTGGCGGCGTGGCCCGGCCCGGGCGGCGTGGCGCGCACCCGGCCTCGCGCGTGGCTGTCGGAGCGCCGGGGGCAAGCTAGACTGCGGGCCGGGGCTCGCTGCCTGCCAGAGGGCACCCTCCCGGACGAGGAGCGGCAGATGACGTTGACCCAGCGACGTGAGGACGGAGCATGCTGACCGCGTTCGTGCGGGCGTTCCGCACGCCCGACCTGCGCAGGAAGCTGCTGTTCACCCTCTTCATCATCGCCATGTTCCGGCTGGGCGCCACCGTGCCCACCCCCGGGATCTCGGAGAAGGCCGTCGACTCCTGCCTCAACGTGGTGAACACCACCTCGGGCGCGGGCGCCAGCCTGTTCCAGCTGGTCAACCTGTTCAGCGGCGGCGCGTTGCTGCGCTTGTCGGTCTTCGCGCTCGGGATCATGCCCTACATCACGGCCAGCATCATCCTGCAGCTGCTCGCCGTGGTGATCCCGCGGCTCGAGACGCTGCGGCAGGAGGGCCAGGCCGGCCAGGCGAAGATCACCCAGTACACCCGGTATCTCACGTGCGGCCTGGCCGTGCTGCAGTCGACCGCGATCGTCTCGCTGGCCCGGTCCGGCACCTTGTACGGCATCGCCGGCACCACGAAGTGCTCCAACCTGATCCCTAACCAGGGCGTGTTCAACATCGCCACGATGGTGATCACCATCACCGCGGGCACGTGCGTGATCATGTGGCTCGGCGAGCTGATCACCGACCGCGGCGTTGGCAACGGCATGTCGCTGCTGATCTTCACCACGGTGATCTCGCAGATCCCCGGCCAGTTCGAGCAGATCTACCAGGAGAAGCACGCGTTCGTGTTCGGCGTCGTGCTGCTCGTCGGCGTGGCGATCGTCGGGTTCGTGGCGTTCATGGAGCAGGCCCAGCGGCGGATCCCGGTCCAGTACGCCAAGCGCATGGTGGGCCGCAGGATGTACGGCGGGACCTCGACCTACATCCCGCTCAAGGTGAACCAGGCCGGCGTCATCCCGGTCATCTTCGCCTCGTCGCTGCTGTACATCCCGCAGCTGGTCACCCAGATGTTCGGGGGTGTCAACGGCGCGCACCCGAAGTCCTGGGCCAACTGGATCTCGACGCACCTGGTCTACGGGGACAACGCCTGGTACATGGTCGCGACCTTCATCCTCATCGTCTTCTTCACGTTCTTCTACGTCTCCATCACGTTCCCCCCGGCCGAGGTCGCGGACAACATGAAGAAGGTCGGCGGGTTCATACCGGGCATCAGACCCGGCCGGCCCACCGCCGAGTACCTGAGCTACGTGGTCAACCGGCTGACCACCCCCGGGTCGGTGTACCTGGCCCTGGTCGCGCTGATCCCGATGCTGGCCGTCGGCCTGCTCGGTGCCACGCAGCAGTTCCCGCTGGGCGGCACCAGCATCCTGATCGCGGTGGGGGTCGGGCTGGACACAGTGAAGCAGATAGAAAGCCAACTCCAGCAGCGTAACTATGAGGGCTTCCTGAGGTAGTGCGCGTCGTCCTCGTCGGGCCCCCCGGTGCGGGCAAGGGGACGCAGGCCCAGTTCATAGCCTCACACCTGGCGATCCCGACGATCTCGACAGGTGAGATCTTCAGGTCCAACGTCAGCACCGGCACCGAGCTCGGCCGCCTGGCCAAGACCTACATGGACCGCGGGGACCTGGTGCCCGACCAGGTCACGATCGCGATGGTGGCCAGCCGGCTCCAGGAGGACGACGCACAGGCGGGCTACCTGCTCGACGGGTTCCCGCGGAACGTGCCCCAGGCCGAGACGCTGAAGAAGATGCTCGCCGAGTGGGACACCCGGCTGGACCTCGTGCTCGAGCTGGTCGTCGACGACGACGAGGTGGTCAGGCGGCTGTCCGGCCGACGGACCTGCCGCCGGTGCGGGCGGGTCTGGCACGTGCTGTTCGACCCGCCGTCCCGCAACGAGCGGTGCGACGACTGCGGCGGGGAGCTCTTCCAGCGCGACGATGACCGGGAAGAGACGATCAGGCACCGGCTGGACGTGTACCAGCAGCAGACCCAGCCGCTGATCGCGTTCTACGCGGACGAGGGCATCCTGCTGGGGGTCGACGCCACCGGCCCGGTGGAGGAGATCACCGACCGGGCGCTGAGCGCGCTGCGCCGCTTCATCCGCTGACGCCGGCCGCCCGTCCGGCCGGGCCGCCGGCCGGCGGCTGGGCGCGCGTACCGACGCGCGACGGTAACGTGGGAAGACGAATCCGGAGGCGCCATGCGTACCAGGCGGGAACCGCCGATCCAGATCAAGACGCCGGCCCAGCTCGCCGTGATGCGGGAGGCGGGCCTGGTGGTGGCGCACACGCTCGACGTGGTGAGCGCCGCCGTCGAGCCCGGCATCAGCACCGCCGAGCTGGACGCGCTCGCCGAGCGGGAGATCCGCGGCGCCGGGGCCGTCCCGTCCTTCAAGGGCTACCACGGGTACCCGGCCACCATCTGCACCTCGGTCAACGGCCAGATCGTGCACGGCATCCCCAGCGACCGTACCCGGCTCGCCGCCGGGGACCTGATCTCGATCGACTGCGGCGCGATCGTCGGCGGCTGGCACGGCGACGCGGCCCGCACGGTCGGCGTCGGGCCGGTCGGCGACGAGCTCGCCCGCCTGCTGGAAGCCTGCGAGCAGGCGCTCTGGCACGGCCTGGCGCAGGCGCGGCCCGGCCGCAGGCTCAGCGATATCTCCCACGCCATCGAGGTGAGCGTGCGGGCCAGCGGGCCGTACGGCATCGTCCGGGAGTACGTGGGCCACGGGATCGGCAGCGAGATGCACATGGACCCCCCGGTGCCGAACTACGGCCGGGCCGGCCGGGGGCCGGTGCTGGCCGAGGGGATGGCGCTCGCCATCGAGCCCATGCTGGTCCTGGGCGACCCGCAGACGCTCCTGCTCGACGACGGCTGGACCGTGGTCACCGCGGACGGCACCTGGTCGGCGCACTTCGAGCACACGGTGGCCCTCACTGCGGCCGGGCCCTGGGTACTAACAGCTGAGGACGGCGGCAGCAGCGGCTTCGCGCGCCTGCACGCTCAAAGCGCCCGGGCGGGCCAGCCGCTGCAGGTGTCCGCCGGGACGGCCCCGGCGAGCTGAGGAGGACCCGATGGCGGCCGACCCCAGGATCCGGGCTTCCGACGATGACCGGGAGCGCACCGTGGCGCTGCTGCGCGAGCACCACGCTGCGGGCAGGCTGACCGTCGAGGAATTCAACGAGCGGATGGACAAGGCCTACGCGGCGAAGACCCTGGGCGAGCTCGACGAGCTCATGGCGGACCTGCCCGCCATCGACCTGTACCGGCTCCCAGACGCGTCGCTGCCGCCGCACTACCGCCGGCAGATCCCGGGCCACGGCTTCGTGTCGGCGCCCGGCGCCGACGGCCTGGTCCACCGGCACAGCCGGTTCTCCGCGGCCTGGGCGGCCGCCTGGGGGAGCTGGTTCAGCGTCACCCTGGTCTGCTTCGTGATCTGGGGGATGAGCGGCGCCGGGTACCTCTGGCCGCTGTGGATCGTCGGGCCGTGGGGGGCCGTCATGATCGGCCGCTGGATCTCCGGCAGCCATCCCGGCGGCGGCCCGAGCCACCCCCGCCAGGTACGCGGTGACCACCCCGACCAGATCGGCGGCGACCACGACCGGTGAGCCGCAGCGCCCGGCGCGGGGGCGGGAGCATCGCAGCGCCCGCCCGGCGCGGAGCGGGAATATCGCCGTGCCCGGCATGGTTACACCGGTCACGCAGGGTGTGGCGACCCCGGTTCGCTTTGACGTCGGGGTTCGCGTAGACTCTGCTGCGGCTCGTGAGCCGTTTTCGCCTGTGACGTGAGTCTGCAGCGCGAAGGCGGCCATCCGTCGGAGCCGCCCGGATCCGGAAGGCGTGCGCAGGCACGAGCCGGGGCGGGGCCAGCCTCACGATGACCACGTGATTCTGCCTGCCGCGGTCGGCCACGGCCATGCCGCCGGGCCCGCCCAACCAGCTATCAGCGAAGCGCGGAGGATATGCCCAAGAAAGACGGGGCCATCGAGATCGAGGGCACGGTAGTGGAATCGCTGCCGAATGCCTTCTTCAGGGTGGAACTAGACAACGGGCACAAGGTCCTGGCTCACATCAGCGGGAAGATGCGGATGCACTACATCCGGATCCTCCCCGATGACCGGGTCGTCGTGGAGCTTAGCCCCTACGACCTGAGTCGTGGGCGGATCGTATACCGGTACAAGTAAATAACGACAACGAGATGCGGGGGCCGCGGACGTAACCCGGCCGCCACATCCTGAGGAGAACAACGTGAAGGTCAAGCCGAGTGTGAAGAAGATCTGCAGCAAGTGTCGGATCATCCGTCGGCATGGCCGGGTCATGGTTATCTGCTCTGATCCGCGGCACAAGCAGCGGCAGGGCTGAGCCAGGCCAGCAAGACCCGAACCCGACCAGCCGCCAGAGAAACCAACCAGTTCGGTAAGCACGGCAAGACACGCACCGCAGCCCTTATCCGGCCCGCCGGATAAGGGCTACCTCCGGAGGAGGCCGGGGCCCGGTCCGGGCAGGGACACAGGAGCGGCGCGCAGGACCTCCGCAACGAGAAGGAGAACTGCCCACGATGGCACGCCTCGTCGGCGTCGACCTCCCGCGTGACAAGCGGCTCGAGGTCGCCCTTACCTACGTCTACGGCATCGGCCGTACCCGCGCGCTGGAGACACTGCAGGCCACGAACGTCAGCGGGGACGCCCGCGTGCACGACCTCAGCGACGACGAGCTCGTCCGGCTCAGGGACTGGATCGACGCCAACTACAAGGTCGAAGGTGACCTGCGCCGTGAGGTGCAGGCCGACATTCGGCGCAAGGTCGAGATCGGGTGCTACCAGGGCATCCGGCACCGCCGCGGGCTGCCCGTGCACGGCCAGCGCACGCAGACCAACGCCCGCACCAGGAAGGGCAAGAAGAAGACCGTGGCCGGCAAGAAGAAGGCCGGGAAGAAGTAGACCGCGGCAGCGGTCCGATCACCTCCGGAACTGAGGAAAAGGATGCCTCCGAAGAGTCGCGCCGGCGCCGTCAAGAAGGTCCGCCGGAAAGAGCGCAAGAACATCGCGCACGGGCACGCCCACATCAAGAGCACGTTCAATAACACCATCGTCTCGATCACCGACCCCGGCGGGAGCGTCATCTCCTGGGCCTCGTCCGGCCAGGTCGGATTCAAGGGCTCGCGCAAGTCCACGCCGTTCGCCGCGCAGATGGCGGCCGAGGCCGCGGCCCGCCGCGCCATGGAGCACGGCATGCGCAAGGTCGACGTGTTCGTGAAGGGTCCGGGCTCGGGCCGGGAGACAGCCATCCGGTCGCTGCAGGCCACTGGCCTGGAGGTTGGCTCGATCCAGGACGTCACCCCGGTTCCGCACAATGGCTGCCGTCCGCCCAAGCGGCGCCGGGTCTGAGGGAGTAACCGACAAACATGGCTCGATACACCGGTGCGGACTGCAGGCTCTGCCGCCGCGAGAAGACCAAGCTGTTCCTGAAGGGCGCCAAGTGCGACTCGCCCAAGTGCCCCATCGAGATCCGGCCCTACCCGCCGGGTGAGCACGGCCGGAACCGGCCGAAGGAGAACGACTACCTGCTGCAGGTCCGGGAGAAGCAGAAGGCCAAGCGCATCTACGGCGTCCTGGAGAAGCAGTTCCGCAACTACTACAAGGAAGCCACCCGCACCCGCGGCCGGACCGGCGAGGCCTTGCTGCAGTTGCTGGAGAGCCGCCTGGACAACGTGATCTACCGGGCCGGGTTCGCCAAGAGCCGCGACATGGCCCGCCAGCTCGTGGGCCACGGGCACGTCCTGGTCAACGGGCGCAAGGTCAACATCCCCTCGTACCGGGTGAGCGAGAGCGACATCGTCGAGATCGCGGAGAAGTCCCGCGAGCTGACCCCGTTCGTGGTGGCGCGCGCCGAGGCGGGGGAGCGCACGGTCCCGGCGTGGCTCGAGGTGAACCCCGACAAGATGCGCATTCTCGTGCACGCGCTCCCGGCCCGGACCCAGATCGACACCCTGGTCCAGGAGCAGCTCATCGTTGAGTACTACTCGAAGTAAGCAGTAACGGCCGGCCGCCGCCCCGGCGGCCGGCCGAAAGTCGCGATCGTCATATAGCGGGCGTCGCGGAAAGGAACCATCATGCTCATCGCCCAGCGTCCGAGCCTCACCGAGGATCAGGCCAGCGAGTACCGCTCCCGGTTCGTGATCGAGCCGCTCGAGCCGGGGTTCGGCTACACGATCGGTAACTCGGTCCGCCGCACCCTGCTCTCCTCGATCCCCGGTGCCGCGGTCACCAGCATCCGGATCGAGGGAGTGCTGCACGAGTTCTCCACCGTCCCCGGCGTCACCGAGGACGTCACCGACATCATCCTGAACCTGAAGGAGCTCGTCGTCTCGTCCGAGCACGACGAGCCGGTGCCCATGTACCTGCGCAAGCAGGGGCCGGGCGCGGTCACGGCCGCCGACATCGCGCCGCCGGCCGGCGTGGAGGTGCACAACCCCGACCTGCACATCGCCACGCTGAACAGCAAGGGCAAGCTGGAGATGGAGCTGACGGTCGAGCGCGGCCGCGGTTACGTGTCCGCCGCCCAGAACAAGCAGCCGGGCCAGGAGATCGGCCGGATCCCGATCGACTCGATCTACTCCCCGGTGCTGCGCGTCACCTACAAGGTCGAGGCCACCCGCGTCGAGCAGCGCACCGACTTCGACAAGCTGATCCTCGACGTGGAGACCAAGCCCTGCATGCGCCCCCGGGACGCGGTGGCCAGCGCCGGCAAGACGCTGGTCGAGCTGTTCGGCCTGGCCCGCGAGCTGAACGTGGACGCCGAGGGCATCGACATCGGGCCGTCGCCGACCGACGCCGCGCTCGCCGCCGACCTCGCGCTGCCGATCGAGGAGCTGAACCTGACCGTCCGCTCCTACAACTGCCTCAAGCGCGAGGGCATCCACACCGTGGGCGAGCTGGTCGCCCGCAGCGAGCAGGACCTGCTCGACATCCGCAACTTCGGCGCGAAGTCGATCGAGGAGGTCAAGCAGAAGCTGATCGACATGGGCCTCGCGCTCAAGGACTCCCCGCCCGGGTTTGACCCCGGCACCGCGGCGGACAGCTACGGGGCCGACGACGACGAGAGCTACGTCGAGACCGAGCAGTACTGACGGACTGACGGATCCGGTCCGGCCCGCGGCTGAGCGGGCCGGACCATAACCGAGGAGAACGTTCCGATGCCCACGCCCACCAAGGGCCGTCGGCTGGGCGGCAGCCCGGCCCATCAGCGGCACATGATGGCGAACCTTGCCACCGCGCTGTTCGAGCACGGCAAGATCACCACCACCGAGGCGCGGGCGCGCAGGCTGCGGCCGGTGGCCGAGCGCCTGATCACGTTCGCCAAGCGTGGCGATCTGCACGCCCGGCGGCAGGTGCTGACCACAGTCACCGACCGCGGCGTGGTGCACACGCTGTTCACGGAGATCGCGCCGACCTTCGCGAGCCGCCACGGCGGGTATACCAGGATCACCAAGATCGGCCCGCGCAAGGGCGACAACGCGGCGATGGCCGTGATCGAGCTGGTCGCCGAGGAGGCCGAGGCGAGGCCCAGCCGCCGTCGTCGGGCCCGCCGGGCGCAGCCCGCGGCGCGCCCCACGGCCGAGGCCGCCGCGCCGGAGACCGCCGAAGCCGAGGACACCGAGGCCGAAGACAGCGCGGCTCAGGACACCGCGGCCGACGACAGCGTGGCCGAGGACACGTCGGCTGAGGACAGCGTGGCCGAGGACAGCGTGGCTCAGGACGCCGAGGCCGAGGACTCGGCGGCCGAGCCTGACGACCAGACCGCCGAGAGCAGCGAAGACGACGAGTCAGATGACGACCAGCCGGAGGACGCCAGCTGACACCCCGGCCGCGGCCCTGAGCGGCACGCTGGCGGGCACGCAGACCCAGCCCGATATCGCCACAACCCGGCTCAGGCTGGACCTGTCCTACGACGGCTCAGGCTTTCACGGCTGGAGCCTCCAGCCCGGCCTGCGCACCGTTCAGGAAGTGCTGGCCGAGGCGCTGGGCCGGGCGCTGGCCCTGCCGACCGGGCCGCCGTCGCTGACCGTGGCCGGCCGTACCGACGCCGGGGTGCACGCACGCGGCCAGGTGGCCCACGCCGATGTGGCCTCGGCGGCCTGGGAGGCCGTCGGCCCGGCGCACCCCGCGCGCCGGCTCGCCCGGCACCTGCCGCCCGACGTCAGGGTGCGGGCGATCGGCCCCGCCCCCGACGGGTTCGACGCGCGGTTCTCCGCGCTATGGCGGCGTTACTCCTACCGGGTGTGCGACGATCCAGCGGCCGCGGATCCGCTGCGCCGGCATGACACTTTGTGGTACCCGCGGCGGGTGGACATCGCGCGCATGAACGAGGCCGCGCGGGCCTGCCTGGGCGAGCACGACTTCGCGGCCTTCTGCCGGCGGCGCGAGGGCGCGAGCACCGTGCGCGACCTGCTGCGGCTGGACTGGGCGCGGCCCGCCCCCGGGGTGGCCGTGGCCACCGTGACCGCGGACGCGTTCTGCCACAACATGGTGCGCGCGCTGGTCGGCGGCCTGCTGGCGGTGGGCGACGGGCGGCGGCCGGCCGAATGGCTGGCCGAGGTGCTCGCCGCCGGGGTGCGCCATCCCGCCGTGGTCGTCGCCCCGCCGCACGGCCTGTGCCTGGAGGAGGTCCGCTACCCCGCCGACCAGGGCGACCTGGCCGCCCGCGCCGAGCTCACCCGCCGCTTCCGCCCCGCCCCGGCCTCATCATGATCATCGCGACTCTTCATTGGATCGACGGGACATTCCCGGCATAACCCCGGCGATTTTGACTGGATCGAATGATAAGTGGTGGTGATCGGCGGGGGCTCACGGTCCTTTACGATCGAGGGTGTGAGTGGGATACGCGGGGTGATCATCGACTGGGGCGGGGTGATGACCAATCCCATCCTGGACACCGTGGACGCCTGGATCCGTGCGGAAGACATCGACCGGGACACCTACACCACGGTCATGCGGGCCTGGGTCACGCAGGCGTACGGCGACGGTCTGGCCGACAACCCGATCCACGCGCTGGAACGCGGCGAGTGCACCAACGAGGAGTTCGAGCGGCAGCTGGCCGAGCAGCTGAGCCACGTGGACGGCCGGCCGGTGCGCGCCGACGGGCTGCTGGCCCGGATGTTCGCCGCGTCGGCGCTGCAGACCGCGATGCTCGACCTGGTCCGCTCGCTGCGCCAGGCCGGGCTGCGCACGGCGCTGCTGTCCAACTCGTGGGGCAACGACGACTACCCCCGGCACCTGTTCCCCGAGCTGTTCGACGTGGTCGTGATCTCGTCCGAGGTCGGCATGCGCAAGCCGGAGGAAAGGATCTTCCGGCACGCCGCGTCGCTGCTCGGCCTGGCGCCGGAGGAATGCCTATTCATCGACGACGTCCAGGCCAACGTGGCCGCGGCGGAAGCGATCGGCCTGGTCGCCCTGCACCACCGTGAGCCGGAGCCCACGATCGCGCGGCTGACTGAGCTGCTCGGGCTTGCCTCCGGCGCTTAAAGTACCGAAAGGCCCGCTATAGCGGGCCTTTCCGTACTTATGCGCGGTTAGCCGCCCCTATCTGGCGCGGTGGCCGCGCGCGTCTTGATCGAATCGCCGTGCCGCCGGGCGGCCGGGCTCTACCCTGAAGCGTGGCCGAGTACCCGCATCCGTCCAGCGCCGCGCGCTCGGCCAACATGCGCGCTAACCGGCGCACCGACACCAAGCCGGAGCTCGCGCTGCGCCAGGCGCTGCACCGGCAGGGGTTCCGGTACCGCAAGGACTACCGGCTCGACCTGGCCGACGGCAAGCGGGTCCGGCCCGACATCGCGTTCACGGCCCGGCGGGTGGCCGTCTTCGTCGACGGCTGCTTCTGGCACGCCTGCCCCGAGCACGGTTCCAAGCCCTCGGCCAACGTCTGGTACTGGGAGCCCAAGCTGCGCCGCAACGTCGAGCGCGACCGGGCCGCGGACGCGGCGCTGGCCGCGGCGGGCTGGAACGTGGTCCGGGTCTGGGAGCACGAGCCGCTCGAGACGGCGGTGACGGCCGTGCTGGCGGCCCTGGCCCGGTCCCAGCCCGCCGGTCAATCCGCCGGGTAGCCGCATGCGCGTCTACCTGCCGTCCACGCTGCCGGCCCTGGCCCGGCTGCTGGCCGAGGCTCAGACGGCTGCGCCGCCGGTGCGCGGCTTCGCGGTCACGCCTGCGCTCCGCGAGTGGTATTCGAGCGGCGATGAGGAGGAACTCGAGTACGTCGCGATGACCCACGCGGCCCGGGCCTCGCTGCGGCTGCTGCACGGCGACCCCAGCGCTCCCGGCCGCCGGGTGGTGCTCGCGGCCGAGGTACCCGAGGAGTACGTGGCCGGGGTCGCCGGGTTCGATGAGCCCGCCCTGGTGGAGATCGGGGTGCCGGTCCGGCTCAGCGACGTGGTCTCCGGCCACGTCGACGATCCGGGCGCCGCGGCCGACGTGCGCGCGGCGATCGCCGCGCTGTCCGCCGCGGACGGCGGCGACGAGGACGCTAGGTTCACCGTGGACGGGGCCGAGGGGCACGAGCTGCTCTGGTATGCCACCCAGGAGCTGCCGCACCTGGCCGGCTGAACAAAGCACCCCGTTTGCCATGCGACGATAAAGCCTGTTGTCACTGACGCCGGAAAGCCTGTCGCCGGTGCAATGCAGGGAGCCGATCTGCGATGGATGCCGTAACCAACGTTCCCCTTCCCGCGAACGAGCCGGTCAGGCTCTATATCCCGGGCAGCCAGGAGCGCGCCGCGCTCGAGAGCAGGATCAAGGAGCTGGCCGGGGAGCGCGCCGAGCTGACCATGACCATCGGCGGCGAGCAGCGGATGGGCGCGGGCGAGCGCGTCGACGTGGTCCAGCCGCACAACTACCGGCAGGTGCTGGGCCAGCTGGGCACCGTGACCGACGAGGACGTGACCGAGGCCATCGCCGCCGCCGGCCAGGCGGCGCCCGGGTGGCGCGAGCTCTCCTTCGACGACCGGGCGGCGATCTTCCTGCGGGCCGCCGACCTGCTGGCCGGGCCGTGGCGGGCCACCATCAACGCCGCCACCATCCTGGGCCAGTCCAAGTCTGTGCACCAGGCCGAGATCGACGCGGCCTGCGAGCTGATCGACTTCTGGCGCTACAACGTGCACTACGCGCGGCGGCTGCTCGCCGAGCAGCCGTCCTCGGCGCCCGGCTCGTGGAACCGCCTCGAGTACCGCCCGCTCGAAGGCTTCGTGCTGGCCATCACGCCGTTCAACTTCACCTCGATCGCCGGTAACCTGCCGACCGCGCCCGCGCTGCTCGGCAACGTGGTGGTGTGGAAGCCGTCGAGCACCGCGCAGCTGGTCGCGCACTACATCATGCGCGTGCTGGAGGCGGCCGGGCTGCCGCCCGGGGTGATCAACATGGTGACCGGCAGCGGCCGGGCCGTGTCCCGGGTGGCGCTGCCGCACCCGGACCTGGCCGGGATCCACTTCACCGGGTCGACGGGCACCTTCCAGCACCTGTGGCGCACGGTGGGGGAGAACATCACCGGGTACCGCGGCTACCCGCGGCTGGTGGGCGAGACCGGGGGCAAGGACTTCGTGATCGCGCACCCGTCGGCCGACCCGGACGTCCTGCTGACCGCACTGGTCCGGGGAGCGTTCGAGTACCAGGGCCAGAAGTGCTCGGCCGCCTCGCGCGCGTACGTGCCGCGGTCGGTGTGGAACCGGATGGGCGATGAGTTCGTCTCCACGGTGGCCTCGCTGACCATGGGCGACGTGGCGGCCGACCTGTCGCTGTTCCTGGGCGCGGTCATCGACCGCGCGGCGTTCGCCACCCACGCCGACGCGATCTCCCGGGCCAGGTCCCGGCCGTCCATCCGGGTGCTCACCGGCGGCGAGACCAACGACGGCGAAGGCTACTTCGTGCGGCCCACGGTCCTCGAGGGCACCGATCCCACGGACGAGATCTTCACCACCGAGTACTTCGGCCCGATCCTGGCCGTCCACGTCTTCGACGACGCGCAGTACGCCAGCGTCGTGGCCCAGGCGGCGGACGTCTCCCCGTACGCGCTCACCGGCGCGATCATCGCGCAGGACCGGGCCGCGATCGCGGAGGCCACCGACGCGCTGCGGTTCTCGGCCGGCAACTTCTACATCAACGACAAGCCGACCGGCGCGGTCGTCGGCCAGCAGCCGTTCGGCGGGGCCCGCGCCAGCGGCACCAACGACAAGGCGGGCTCGATCTTCAACCTGATCCGCTGGGTCAACACCCGCACCATCAAGGAGCTGTTCGTCCCGCCGGTGGATTACCGCTACCCGTACATGGGCTGACGAGGAGGACTCATCAACCGCCTGGTGTTGTGGAATATCGACCTGACCCTGGTGGACGTGGCCAGGGTCTCCCGGGACGCCTACGCCGACGCGTTCGGCCGGGTGACCGGGCGCCCGCTGGTGGCGCTGCCGCAGACCGCGGGCCGGTCGGATTCCGAGATCTTCTTCGAGGCCCTGGCGCTCAACGACGCCAGCGTCGGGACGTTTGCTGACCGGGCCGACACCGAGAACGAGGAACTGCTGCACCGATACTCCCGGGAGCTGGCCAAGGCCTTCGGCGCCCGGCTTGACCTGCTGCCCACGCTGGGCCGGGCGCTGCCAGGGGGCAGGGAGGCGGTGGCCGCCGTGGCCGGCCTGCCGGGGGTCATCCAGTCGGTGCTGACCGGGACGATCAGGCCGAATGCGGTCGCGAAGCTGCGGGCCTTCGGCCTGGACGAGTTCTTCGACTTCGAGATCGGCGGGTACGGGTCGGAGATCTACCCCAAGGGCGCCGAGCTGCTCCGGTCCCGCGGCCGCGCGGCGGAGAAGTACGGCACGGACATCGGCGCGGGCTCGACCGTCTACATCGCGGACTCGGGGCGGGACGTCGAGGCGGCCAGGATCGGCGGCGCGCGCTGCGTCGCGGTGGCCAGCGGGCGCTCGACCGCCGGCGAGCTGCGCGAGGCCGGCGCCGACCTGGTGCTCGACGACCTGGCCGACACCGGGGCCGTGGTCGCCGCCGTCGACCGGCTGACCATCGCCATTTCGGCTGGCTGAGGAACCTCGCGGGTCGACTAGCATTTCAGTCGCAGCCATGAGTGACCTAGCCCTGACCATCTACGGCGTGACCGCCCTGACCTTCATGATGACGATGTACGCGCTCGAGCGCCGTCATCGGGGGTTCGTGCTGGCGTTCGCGGTCGGCTGCATGCTGGCCAGCAGCTACGGCTTCCTGTCCGGCGCGTGGCCGTTCGGGGTGGTCGAGGCGATCTGGTCGCTGATCGCCCTGCGCCGCTACCTGGCCGCGCGCGAGTCCAGGCCGGGCCGCTGAGCCGTCGTTGCGAGGACGCACCGGACGCCGCATGCTGATGCCTATGCCAACCGACGACCAGGCCGCCGCCGTGCTCGGCGGCCGTGACTACGGCGCCACGCTCTGGGAGCCGAGCGAGCGCGTCGTCCGCGACGCCAGGATCACCGGGTACCAGGCCTGGCTCCGGGACTCCCGCGGCGCGGACCTGCGCGGCTACGACGAGCTCTGGCGGTGGTCGGTGGCCAGGCCGGACGAGTTCTGGGCGTCGGTCTGGGACTACTTCGGGGTGCTCGGCCACCGGGGCGACGGGCCGGTGCTGTCGGGCGGCCCGATGCCGGACGTCGGCTGGTTCGGCGGGACCACGATCAACTACGCGCGCAACGCGCTGCGCACGGCGCGCACCGAGCCGGACAAGACCGCCGTGATCTTCCGGTCCGAGTCAGGGCGAAGCGGAACGCTCAGCTTCGGGCAGCTCGCCGCCGAGGTGGCCAGGGTGCGCGCGGGGCTGCGGGCCCTGGGCGTCACCCGGGGCGACCGGGTGGCCGCCTACGTGCCCAACACCCCGGAGGCGCTGATCGGCCTGCTCGCCACCGCGAGCCTGGGCGCCATCTGGTCGTCGTGCTCACCGGACTTCGGCCCGCGCAGCGTGATCGACCGCCTGGCCCAGATCTCGCCCAAGGTGCTGATCGCCGTCGACGGCTACCCCTACAACGGGAAGTGGTTCGACCGGCGGCGGCAGGTCGCGGACATCGTGGCCGAGCTGCCCGGCCTAGAGGCCGTGATCATGGTGGATTACGCGGCGCTGAGCAGCGCGGCAGGACTGGACGCGGACGCGGGCGCCGGCGAGCTCGGCGTGCGGCGGCTGCGCTGGGACGTGCTGCCCGGGGACGCCGCCGCGACGGCCGCCGGCGAGTTCGAGGAGGTGCCGTTCGAGCACCCGCTGTGGGTACTGTACTCGTCGGGCACCACCGGGCTGCCCAAGCCGATCGTGCACGGCCACGGCGGGATCGTGCTCGAGCACTTGAAGGCGATGGCCCTGCACCAGGACCTCGGCGCCGCCGACGTGTTCTTCTGGTACACCACCACCGGCTGGATGATGTGGAACTACCTGGCCGGCGGGCTGCTGGTGGGCGCGGCCGTGGTGCTGTACGACGGCAGCGCGACGCACCCCGGCACCGACGCGCTGTGGCGGCTGGCCGCCGAGACCGGCGTGACCTACTTCGGGACCGGCGCGCCGTACCTGCTGGCCTGCATGAAGGCCGGGCTGCGGCCGCGCGGCGACCACGACCTGTCCCGGCTGCGCGGCGTCGGCTCGACCGGTTCCCCGCTCCCGCCCGAGGGGTTCCGCTGGGTCTACGACGCGGTGGCCGGCGAGGGGACCGATCTGATCCTCGGCTCGTACTCCGGCGGAACCGACCTGTGCACCGGGTTCGTCGGGCCGTGTCCGCTGCTCCCGGTGCGGGCGGGCGTGATCTCGGGGCGGTGCCTGGGCGCGTCGGTGGAGGCCTACGACGCCGCGGGGCGGCCGGTCATCGGCGAGGTGGGCGAGCTGGTGATCACCCGGCCCATGCCCTCGATGCCGGTCGGCTTCTGGAACGACCCCGGCGGTAAGCGGTACCGGGAGAGCTACTTCGCCGATTACCCCGGGGTATGGCGGCACGGGGACTGGGTCGCGTTCCTGCCGGACGGCGGGTGCGTCATCTACGGCCGGTCCGACGCCACCTTGAACCGCGGCGGTGTGCGCATGGGCACCAGCGAGTTCTACCGCATCGTGGAGGCGCTGCCGGAAATCGCCGACAGCCTGGTGGTCGACACCGGCCAGCTCGGCCGGGATGGGCGGCTGCTCCTCTACGTGGTGCTGGCCGCCGGGTACGAGCTCGACGACGAGCTGGCCGGGCGGATCCGGTCCGGCCTGCGCGCCGGGCTGTCGCCGCGCCACGTCCCCGACGAGATCCACCAGGTGCCCGGCATCCCGAGGACGCTGTCGGGCAAGAAGCTCGAGGTGCCGGTCAGGAAGATCCTGCTGGGCACGCCGGTCGCCGACGCCGCGGACCCGGACGCCCTGGCCAACCCCGAGGTCCTGGCCTCCTTCGTGCCTGGAGCCAGGCCGTGAACGAGCCAAGGGACCGCAGCGTGAGCGAGCCAAGGGGGCGCGGCTCCCGTCCCCCGGGCGTCAGCGAACAAGGAAAGGGCGCCCCGGAGGCGGGCGAACAAAGAATGGGACGTAATTTCGGCGAGGAGGGCGGCCGGCTCACCTACGGCAGCTACCTGCGACTGCCGGAGCTGCTGGCCCAGCAGGTGCCCCAGGTGATCCCGCCCGCCCACGACGAGCTGCTGTTCATTACCGTGCACCAGGCCTACGAGCTCTGGTTCAAGCAGCTGCTGCACGAGCTCACCACGGCCCGCGACGCCATGCGGCCGGGCCAGGCCTGGCGGGCCAGGCAGCTGCTGCAGCGCGCGCACGTCATCGAGCGGCTGCTGGTCAGCCAGATTGACGTGCTCGAGACCATGACGCCGCAGGATTTCCTGGAGTTCCGGGCGGCCCTCGCCCCCGCAAGCGGCTTCCAGTCGGTACAGTTCCGCGAGCTGGAGTTCCTGTCCGGCGCCAAGGACCCCGGCTTCGTGACCCGCTTCCGGGTCCTGACCGACGCCGAACGGGACCGTCTCGCCCGCCGTCTCGCCGAACCGACTCTCTGGGACGCCTACCTCGGCCTGCTCCGGTCCCGGGGCCTTCCGGCCGACGGCGACGACGAGGTCCTGACGTCGCTGGTCGCGATCGCCCGGGACCGGGCCCGCCATGACGACCTGTGGCAGCTGGCCGAGGACCTCTTGACCCACGACGAGCTTTCCGGGCTCTGGCGGGCCAGGCACGTCCAGATGGTGGAGCGGCAGATCGGCACCAAATCGGGGACCGGCGGGTCCACCGGGGCACCGTACCTGCAGAAGAGAGTGCCCCTGCGGTATTACCCGCTGCTGTGGGAACTGCGAGATTGGTTGTAGTGAACCTTGGCCTGCCGGGACACAAGGGAGTGGATACCGATGGCTGACAGTCCGGTGGACGAGAAGGACGCCCTGCTCACGGAGGCGGCGGCCGAGATCGAGTCCGGCGACGCGGTGGACGACGCGGTCGCGGGCGACGTGCGCAGCTACCTGCGCGCCTACTACCGGCACGTCGCACTGGAAGACCTGGTGCAGGCCGGCCCCGGCGGCTGGCCGCGGTCGCGACCGAGCAGGCCCGGTTCGCCGCTCACCGGCCGCAGGGCCGGGCCCTGGTCAAGGTCCGCCGCGGGGAGGCCGCGGCCTGCGCCCCGGCCCGGGACGTCGTGGACATCGTCACCGACGACATGCCGTTCCTGGTGGACTCGGTACGGATGGAGCTGCGCAGGCACGGCGCCACCACGCTCATGGTCGTGCACCCGCAGCTGCGGGTCCGCCGGGACGTCACCGGATCGCTGCGCGAGGTACTCGGGCTGATCGACGGGGAACGGCCGGCCCACGACGAGATCGCCGAATCGTGGACCCACATCGAGATCGCGCGGCTCGGCCGGGGCGAGGATGCCGAGCTGCAGCGGGACCTGGAACGGGTGCTCGGCGACGTGCGGGTGGCGGTGGAGGACTGGTCCCGGATGCAGGCCAAGACCGTGCAGCTGGCCGACCAGCTGGCCATGGTCCCCGACATCAGGATCACCGACGGCGCCGACGCCTCGGGCGTCGAATCCCCGGCGGAGGTCGAGGCCCTGCTCCGCTGGCTGGCCGACGGTCATTTCACCTTCCTCGGCTACCGCGAGTACGACCTGGAGGACGGGCCGGACGGGATGGCGCTGCGCGCCGTGGCCGGCACCGGACTCGGCATCCTGCGCCACGACCGGGAGGGATCGACCGCGTTCGCGGCGCTCCCCCCGGAGGTGCGGGCCCGGGCCCGCGACCCGGAGCTGCTGATCCTGACCAAGGCGAATTCCCGCTCGACCGTGCACCGGCCCAGCTATCTCGACTACGTGGCCGTTAAGCGGCTGGCCGCGGACGGGAAGGTGGCGGGCGAGTACCGGTTCCTCGGCCTGTACACCCACGACGCCTATACCGAGAGCATCACCCGGATCCCGGTGCTGCGGCGCAAGCTCAACGACGTGCTCGCGGCCATGGGCGTCGCCGCCGACAGCCACGACGCCAAGGACGTCGCCGAGTTCCTGGAGAGCTATCCGCGCGAGGAGCTGTTCCAGACCCCGGCGGCGGAGCTGGTCCCGGTCGCCCAGGGCGTGCTCCGGCTGCGCGAGCACCGCCAGACCCGGCTGTTCCTGCGCAAGGACATCTACGGCCGGTACATGTCCTGCCTCGTCTACTTCCCCAGGGACCGGTACACCACCCAGGTCAGGCTGCGCACCCAGGAGATCCTGTGCCAGGCCCTGCACGGCGCCGCGGTGGACTACAGCGTGCTGGTCGGCGAGTCGCCGTACGCCCGGCTGCACATCGTGGTCCGGGCCGAGCGCGGCCAGGTCCTGCCCGACGTGGACGCCGCGGAGCTCGAGGCCCAGGTGGCCGTGGTGGTCCGGTCCTGGGACGACGACCTGGCCGAGGAGGCTGAATCCCAGCTCGGCGAGGAGCGAGCGCGCGCGCTGCTCGCCATGTGCAGCGGCGAGCAGATCCCGCAGACCTACAAGACCGACGTCCCGGCCAGCGTCGCGGCCGACGACCTGGAAAAGATCCTGCGGCTGCGCGAGTCCGGCGAGAACGTCACGTTCGAGCTGTGGGAATCCGAGAGCTACGTCGGCGGGGTGCCGATCGAGCACTCCGGCGAGCCCGGGGACGCCGCCAGCGGCCGGCCGCGGGTGTGGCGGATGACGATCTACCGCACCGGCGCCCCGGTCACGCTGACCGACGTGCTTCCCCGGCTGCAGCACATGGGCGTCGAGGTGGTCGACGAGCACCCGTACGAGTTCGGCGCCAGCCCGCCGTTCTGGATCTACGACTTCGGGCTGCGCCGGAGCGTCGCGGGCCAGGACGCGGCCTCGCGCGTCCCGCCCTCCGTCGCGTCGGTCAAGGAGCTGTTCCAGGACGCGCTGACCGCGCTCTGGCGCGGGGACGTCGAAGACGACGGGTTCAACGCCCTGGTGCTCGACGGGCACCTGACCTGGCGGCAGGTGGTGGTGCTGCGCGCCTACGCCAAGTACCTGCGGCAGGCGGGCACCGCGTTCAGCCAGAGCTACATCGAGCGGGTGCTGCGTTCCAACATCACCATCACCCGGCTCCTGGTGCGGCTGTTCGAGTCCCGGTTCGACCCGGACCGGCAGCCGGGGGAGGCCGAGCGCAGCGAGGCCATCACCGAGGAGATCCGCGGCGAGCTCGACGAGGTGGAAAGCCTCGACCAGGACCGGATCCTGCGCGCCTACTGGGGGCTGATCCGGGCCACGCTGCGGACGAACTACTTCGCCGAGCCGGCCCCGTACCTGGTGGTCAAGCTCGACGCCGGGCAGGTGCCCGACCTGCCCGCGCCGAGGCCGGCGTTCGAGCTGTTCGTCTACTCGCCCCGGTTCGAAGCCGTGCACCTGCGGTTCGCCAACGTGGCCCGGGGCGGGCTGCGCTGGTCGGACCGCCGGGAGGACTTCCGCACCGAGATCCTCGGCCTGGCCAAGGCGCAGGAGGTGAAGAACTCGGTGATCGTCCCCTCCGGCGCCAAGGGCGGTTTCGTCTGCAAGCAGCTGCCCGACCCCGGCGACCGTGAGGCCTACCAGGCCGAGGTGCTGGCCAGCTACCGCAGCTTCATCAGCGCGATGCTGGACGTGACCGACAACATCGAGGCCGGGCGGGTGGTGCCGCCCGCGCGGGTGGTCCGCCACGACCAGGACGACCCCTACCTCGTGGTCGCCGCCGACAAGGGCACGGCGACGTTCTCGGACACCGCGAACGAGATCGCGCAGAGCCGGGGGTTCTGGCTCGGGGACGCGTTCGCCTCCGGCGGGTCGGAGGGCTACGACCACAAGAAGATGGGCATTACCGCGCGGGGAGCCTGGGAGTCGGTCCGGTTCCACTTCCAGACCATGGGGATCGACGTCGACCGGGACGACTTCACCGTGGCCGGCATCGGCGACATGTCCGGTGACGTGTTCGGCAACGGCATGCTGCTGTCCCGGCACATCAAGCTGGTGGCGGCGTTCGACCACCGGCACCTGTTCCTGGATCCGGACCCCGACCCGGCGGCCAGCTTCGCGGAGCGGCAGCGGCTGTTCGCGCTGGAGCGGTCCTCGTGGGCGGACTACGACACCGCGCTGATCTCGGCGGGCGGCGGCGTGTGGCCGCGGACGGCTAAGTCGGTGCCGGTCTCGCCGCAGGCGCGCGCGGTGCTCGGCCTCGGCGAGGGCGTGACCGCGCTGCCGCCGGACCAGCTGATCTCGGCGGTGCTGCGCGCGCCGGTGGACCTGCTGTGGAACGGCGGGATCGGCACCTACGTCAAGGCCACCACGCAGGTGCAGGCGGACGCGGGGGACCGGTCCAACGACGCGGTCCGGGTCGATGCGTCCGAGCTGCGGGCCCGGGTGGTCGGCGAGGGCGGGAACCTCGGCCTGACCGAGGAGGCCCGGGTCGAGTACGCGCTCGGCGGCGGGCTGGTGGACACCGACTTCATCGACAACTCGGCGGGGGTTGACACCTCCGACCACGAGGTCAACATCAAGATCCTGCTGGACGGCGTGGTCCGCGACGGCGAGCTTTCGCCCGCCGACCGGGGGCGGCTGCTGATGGAGATGACCGGCGAGGTCGGCGACCTGGTCCTCAAGCACAACTACGAGCAGAACCGGGCCCTGGCCGCGTCCCGGGCCCAGGCGGCGCAGATGCTGCACGTGCACGCCCGGTACATCCGCAAGCTGGAACGCGAGGGGCGGGTCGACCGTCGGCTCGACGTGCTGCCCGGCGACAAGGAGATCGCCGAGCGCCGGGCCGCGGGCACCGGCCTGACCGTGCCGGAGTTCTCGGTCCTGCTCGCGGAGACCAAGATCGCCGCGGCGCAGGAGGTGCTGGCGTCCGGCCTGCCCGACGACCCGTACCTGCGCCGCGTGCTGACCAACTACTTCCCGGTGCCGTTGCGGAAACGCTACGCCGGCCGGATGGGATCACACCGGCTGCACCGGGAGATCATCACCACCGAGGTGATCAACGACATGGTGGACCGGTCGGGGATCACCTTCGCATTCCGGCTCAACGAGGAGACCGGCGCGTCGGTCCCGGACATCACCGCGGCGTGGCTGGTGGCCCGGGACGTCTTCGACTTGGCCGGCTTCTGGGCGCAGGTGGAGGCGCTGGACGGCCAGGTGGACACCTCGGTGCAGATCCTGCTCTGGCTGGAGGCCCGCAAGCTGACCGAGCGGGCGGCGCGGTGGCTGCTGCACAACCGCCGCCCGCCGTACGACGTCCAGGCGACGATCGACTTCCTGGCCGATGGCGTGCTGGCCGTCGGCTCCGGCCTGCCCAAGCTGCTCACCGGCAGCGACCTGACCGGCTTCGACGAGCGCCGGGACGCCTTCACCTCGCGGGGCGTGCCGCTGGGGCTGGCCGAGCGGACCGCGGCCATGGTCCCGGCCTACTCCGCGTTCGACATCGTGGACATCGCGGCGCGGACCCGGCGGCCGGTCGAGGAGACCGCGGAGGTGTACTTCGACCTGGCCGACCGGCTGCAGATCACCCGGCTGCGGGACCGGATCACGGCGCTGCCCCGCGATGACCGGTGGAACACGATGGCGCGGGCCGCGCTGCGCGACGACCTGTACAGCGCGCACGCGGCGCTGGCCGCCGACGTGCTCGAGGTGACCGGGCCCGGCAGCCCGGACCAGCGGCTGGCCGCCTGGGTGCAGCGCAACGAGTCGGCGGTGCGCCGGGCCGGGCAGACGCTGACCGAGATCTGGGAGACCGACCGGTTCACCGTGGCCACGCTGTCGGTCGCGGTCCGCGCGGTCCGCACCCTGGTGGCGTCGAGCGGCCTGCCCGGCTAGCCGCGGGCCAGCAGGGCGGCGAAGTCGGCGGGATCGACGTTGCCGCCGGACAGCACGACCGCCGTCGCCCGCCCGTCCGCCCGGACGGCCCCGGTGAGCAGGGCGGCCACTGGCACCGCGCCGCTCGGCTCGACCACCACCTTGAGCCTGGTGAAGCAGAACCGCATGGCCTCGACGATGGCGGCGTCGTCCACCGCGACCACGTCGTCGAGCAACCGCCGGTTGACCTCGAAGGTGAGCTCGCCGGGCTGCGAGGCCCGCAGGCCGTCGGCGATCGTGTCGACCGTGTCCAGGGTGACCCGCCGGCCCGCGCGCAGCGACCGGCGGGTGTCGTCGGCGCCGGCCGGCTCCACGCCGACGACCGCGGCGCCCGGGAGCAGCGCCTTGACCGCGGTGCAGACGCCCGCGGCCAGGCCGCCGCCGCCGATCGGCACCAGTACCAGGCCGAGATCGCCCGCCTGCTCGGCCAGTTCCACGCCCAGGGTGCCCTGGCCCGCCATGATGTCGTAGTCGTCGAACGGGCGGATCATGGTCAGCGAGCGTTCCCGGGCCACGGCCGCGGCCACCTCCTCCCGGCGCTCGGTGGCCGGGTCGTAGCGGCGGATCTCGGCGCCGTAGCCCTCGATCGCGGCCAGCTTGGCCGGCGATCCCGTGGCCGGGACGACCACCACCGCGTGGATGCCCAGCAGCGAGGCAGCCAGCGCCACGGCGCCGCCGTGGTTGCCGGAGGAGTACGCCACCACCCCCCGGGCCCGTTGGCCCGCGTCGAGCAGGCTGAGGCGGTTGTAGGCGCCGCGGAACTTGAACGACCCGCCGCGCTGGAACGGCTCCGCCTTGAGGCAGACCCGGGCGCCGCACCGGGCGTCCAGGGTGGTCGAGGTGAGCAGGGGAGTGCGGTGGGCCACGCCAGACAGCCGGGCGGCGGCGGCCTGGACCCGCTCGAAGGTGAGAGTTGACGGTACGGTTTCGGCGGAAATCTCGGTCCTCCCGGTGGTCGTAGCTAACGTTTGTCTCCCTTGCAAACGATAGCTTCCGCGTGGCCGTTAGCTGAGGTCCCGGGCTGACGTAGGCTTGCCGGCATGGCTACGGACCCTGCGGGCGAAATCTCGGAACTGTCATCGAAACTCGCCGGTGTAGAAGCTGTTCTCGGCCCGGAGGCCATGCGGAAAGAAGCCGACGGGTTACGGGAACGCGCCGGCCAGCCCGGGCTCTGGGAGGACCAGGAGCAGGCTCAGGCGGTGTATCGCAGGCTGTCTTACCTCGACGGCGAACTGGCCAGGCTGGAAGGCCTGCACCGGCGCCTGGACGACACCAAGACGCTGTTCGAGCTGGCGGAGGCCGAGAACGACGACGCGGCCCGGGAGGAGGCGGCCCGCGATCTGGCTGCCCTTCGCAAGGAGATCGACCAGCTCGAGGTCAGGACGCTGCTGTCGGGGGAGTACGACGCACGCGAGGCGCTGATCACCATCAACGCGCAGGCGGGCGGGGCCGACGCCGCCGATTGGGCGGAGGGCCTGCGGCGGATCTACCTGCGCTGGGCGGAACGCCACGGGTACCCGACCGAGATCTACGACACCTCCTATGCGGAGGAGGCGGGCCTCAAGTCGACCACGTTCGCCGTGAAGGCCCCCTACGCCTACGGGACGCTGCGCGGCGAGCACGGCACGCACCGCATGGTCCGCATCTCCAAGTACGACAACCAGGGCCGGCGGCAGACCTCGTTCGCGGGCGTGGACGTGATCCCGGTGGTGCAGCAGGCCGACCACATCGAGGTCGCGGAGGACGAGATCCGGGTCGACGTGTTCCGGTCCAGCGGCCCTGGCGGCCAGGGGGTCAACACCACCGACTCCGCGGTCCGGATCACCCACCTGCCGACCGGGATCGTGGTCTCCTGCCAGAACGAGCGCAGCCAGATCCAGAACCGCGCCAGCGCCATGGCGGTGCTGCAGGCCAAGCTGCTCGAGCGCAAGCGGGAGGAGCAGCAGGCCAAGATGGCTGAGCTGCGCGGCGATCACGCGGGCAGCTGGGGCACCCAGATCCGCAACTACGTTCTGCACCCGTACCAGAACATCAAGGACGTGCGGACCGGGTACGAGACCGGGAACACCGCGGCCGTCATGGACGGCGAGATCGACGACTTCATCGAGGCCGAGATCCGCTGGCTCCGGAAGCAAGGCCTGTAACCAGGCGGCTGGCCAGACGCCGACGGGTGGCCGTCCCCCAGCGGACGGCCACCCGTCGGCGGCTTAACCTCCGGTTACTTCACGAAGTACCAGTCCTCCGGGGTGATGCTGAGCGTCGGGCTCTGCGGCAGCACGCCCCTGAGGTTGTTGACCACCTCGGTCAGGGTGAAGGCGGCCTGCGGCGCGTACTCGACCGGCAGCTGCTGGGCCAGGTAGTTCTGCCAGTTGTAGAACAGCGACAGGTTGTCGTTGGTCAGCGTCTGGTTGATCATCGCGTCGTTGGTCGAGTTGCAGTACCCGCCGGAGTTCGCGACCGCCCCGCACAGGAACAGCTGGTCGCCGGTGGGCAGGTAGTCGGGGGAGAACGACCAGCCGAAGCCCCAGTTGGCCATGTCCCAGTTGCAGGGAGCCTTGATAACCGTGCAGTTGCCCCCGGCCACCGAGATGACCTGGGCGAACGGCTTGGGCTCCAGGTTTATCTTGATCCCGAGCGAAGCCGCGTTGGACTGCAGCTCGGTCACGGCCGACTGGACCCAGCCGACCCCGGACTCGTAGATGTAGCCGAAGCTGAGCGTGCTGCCCTGGGTGATCCCCGCGCCGCACTTGGCCGGGTCGGTGCAGGTGGTCGTCCCGTTCGGGACCACGTTCCAGCCGTGGCTGGTCAGCAGGCTCTTGGCCTTGGTCGGGTTGTACGGGAACGGGTCGCCCTTCCGGCCCGTGGCCGACAGGAACTTGGTGGCCGGGGTGGCGGCTACCGGGCCCACGGTGGGCTCGCCGTACCCGCGCAGCGGGCCGGAGATGATCGCGGCCTGGTTGAACAGGTAGGCCAGGGCCTGCCGGAAGTACAGCTGCTTGAAGATGGCGCCGTGGTCGGAGATGTTCGAGTTGTAGTTCATCGCGTAGTAGTCGATGCCCCACGGGTACAGCGGGGCCAGCGTGTAACCCGACAACGGGTTGGTCCCCACGGCCTGGTTAGTCGGCTTGGCCGGGGCGTCCGCGTTGGGCAGGAAGCCGACGCTGATCTTGGTGCCGGCGCTCGGCGAGCGCAGCACGTTGTACTCGGCGGTGTCGGTGGTGAACGGCACCTCCTGGAACGCGGCCAGCTTCGGCTTGACCGGGCCGGAGTAGGACTTGTTCGGCACGAACGTGATGTGCCCGTCGGCGTTGAACGCGCTGAGCTTCCACGGCCCGTCCACGATGCCCCACAACGGTGAGGTCGCGTAGCTGGTCAGGTCCTTGGCCTGGCCGGCCAGGTAGTTGTAGACCGCCGTGCAGTCACTGACCTTCGTGGCGCAGTCGCTCGGCCCGGACGCCGTCTTGTCCCAGGCGGCCGGCATCGGGACGACCTGGCTCAGGTCGTTGTACACCACCCAGGTCACCGAGTAGGGCTTGGTCATCGTCATCTGCACCTCGTTGGCGCCGACGGCGTGGATGTTCGTCATGTTGGCCGGGAAGCCGGTGTACGCGCCGTAGTTGGCCGGTTGAGCCAGCTCCATGTTCAGCCAGAACATCACGTCCTGCGCGGTCACCGGGGTGCCGTTGGACCACATGTAGTGCTTCAGCGTGATCGTCAGGGTCTGTCCGCTGACGGTCGGCTGGTTGGCCAGGCTCAGTGAGTTGTTCACCACCGGCTGGCCGTTCTGCCCGAACCAGTACAGCGGCCGGTACATCAGATACTGGAAGTTGAACAGGTTGGTGTTGCTGATGTTGGCGCTGTTCACGTACGGGAAGATGTACGTCGGCGGGGCCGACGGCTGCTCCGCCCAGACGGCCGTGCCGCCCTTGACCGGGGTTCCCCCGGACGATGCGGAGCCGCTGCCGCTGCTGCTGCCGCTGCTGCAGGCGGCCGCGACGAGCGCCAGTGCTGCTGCGGCGGCCACCACCAGCACCCGGCCGCGGAACCGGAACCTTGACTTACGTTGCTGCGCGGGCACTGACCTCATGACTGCGGCCCCCTCCGGGCACTCGGACCGGCACGGCAGAACCGGCGGGCCCGCTGTTCCAGGGGAGAGCGGCCGCCGGTGATCTCGCCACGTGACGAATAACGCTCACTGCAACACGGCGTGGCGGGTGCGGTCTAGAGAGTTTCGAGGAATAGTCCCAGGCTGGGATGGATTCGTGATGTGCGCGTGATCGTCTGCCGGGATTGGCAGCCGTACGTAGCCAGGCCTGACCGGTGCGTAGCAGGCCAGCGGCCCGCGGTGAGGCCGCCGGGGACCGGCGGCGCGTCAGTGCGCGAGGTGCACGGCCAGCAGCATCAGCAGCAGCGCGATCAGTGCCGCGGCGATCAGCGGCACGGTCAGGCCGGACCCGTAGCGGTGGTGGTGCATCCGGGCCCGCGCCGCGTAGCACACCGGGCACCGGCCTTCGGCCACCGGTCCGGCGCACTGAGCGCAGATCAGGTGCTCACAGCTCATCTGGGATCCCTCCGGGCCGGCGCCTACCCGGTCACTTCGACGATGTTGGACGTTCTAAGCCAGTTTCCCCCCTAGACTGTCCGGTGGCCAAACTGGGGCGCGTATAAGCGTCATGATGGCAGCCAGTCCGTAACTCGTCGAGCGCGTGTGATGGGCCAGTGATCCACTTCGATAACGTGACCAAGACGTACCAGAATCAGAGCCGCCCCGCCCTGGAGAATGTCACCCTCGATGTTGAGAAGGGCGAATTCGTCTTCCTGGTCGGGCCGTCGGGGTCGGGCAAGTCCACTTTCCTGCGGCTGGTGCTGAAGGAGGAGCGCCCGACCGAGGGCAGGATCCACGTGGCCGGCCGGGACCTCGCGCGGATCACCAACTGGAAGGTGCCGTATCTGCGCCGCAGGATCGGCTGCGTGTTCCAGGACTTCCGGCTGCTGCCCAGCAAAAACGTCTACCAGAACATCGCCTTCGCGCTGGAGGTCATCGGAAAGCCGCGGCGGTTCATCCGCAAGGTCGTCCCCGAGGTGATCGACCTGGTCGGCCTGGAGGGCAAGCGGGACCGGATGCCCGACGAGCTGTCCGGTGGCGAGCAGCAGCGGGTGGCCATGGCCCGTGCGTTCGTGAACCGGCCGATGATCCTGCTCGCCGACGAGCCGACGGGGAATATCGACCCGGCGACGTCGATCGGAATCATGAAAGTGCTCGACCGCATCAACCGGACCGGCACCACGGTGGTCATGGCCACGCACGATGCTGCGATCGTGGACTCCATGCGCAAGCGCGTCATCGAGCTTGAATACGGCAAGGTGGTGCGGGACCAATCGCGCGGAGTCTACGGCCAGGCCTACTGACCGGCCGCCGGCCGACGACCGAGGGATCAGCCACATGCGCGCGCAGTTTGTCTTCTCAGAGGTATGGATCGGCCTCAGGCGGAACCTGACCATGACGATCGCTCTCGTCGTGGTGGTCGCGATCAGCCTGTCCCTGCTCGGCACGGGGCTGCTGTTCGTGCAGCAGGTCAACCAGACCCGGACCTTCTGGCAGGGCAAGGTCCAGCTCTCCGTCTACCTCTGCACGAAGTTCAGCGCCAGCCCGCAGTGCACCAAGAACGGGCCGGCCACCAGCGCGGAGATCGGGTCGATTCACCAGACGCTGGCCGGGCTGCCGCAGGTCTCGAGCGTGGTCTACGTGTCCCAGGCGGCGGCGTACGAGCAGTTCAAGTCGGAGTTCCCGTCGATGGTGAGCTCGGTCTCCGCGGGCGACATCCCGGACTCCTTCCAGGTGCGGCTCAAGAACGCGCAGGCCGACTCGGCCATCGTGGCCGCCAACGTCGATGGCCAGCCAGGAGTCGACCAGGTCGTCAACAACGCCGCGATCCTCGACAAGTTCTACAAGCTGCTCGGCGGAGCCAGGAACGCGGTCGTGGTGATCGCCATCATCCTGATCATCGCGGCCATCCTGCTGGTCGCGAACACCATCCGGCTGTCGGCGTTCAACCGTCGCCGGGAGACCAGCATCATGCGCCTGGTCGGCGCGTCCAACTTCTACGTTCAGCTGCCCTTCCTGGTCGAAGGCGTGATCGCCGGGTTGTTCGGCTGGCTGGTGGCGTCGGCCCTGCTTGTGGCGGTGAAATCGCTGTGGCTTGATACGCTGCAGCAGTACTTCCCGTTCAACGTGCAGCTCACTAGCACGAACTTGATCGAGGTCATCGTCCTGGTGATGATCCTCGGCGTGCTGTTGACCGGCGCTACGTCGTTCCTCACCCTGCGCCGTTACCTGCGCGTGTGAGGTCCAGGGCAGGAATGTGACAGCCGAGCAGGGCAAGAAGGTCATCGCCAGGAACCGGCGCGCGAGGCACGACTACCACATAGAGGACGTATTCGAGGCGGGGCTGGTGCTCACCGGTACCGAGGTCAAGTCGCTGCGCGCGGGCCGGGCCTCGCTCACCGAAGGGTTCGGTCAGGTCAGCGACCACGAGCTGTGGCTGCACAACGTGCACATTCCCGAGTACGCCCAGGGCACCTGGACCAACCACGAGCCGCGCCGTACCCGTAAGCTACTTATGCACCGCAAGGAGATCGACAAACTGGCCGCGGCGACCACCGAGCGCGGCTTGACTCTGATCCCGCTTTCGCTGTACTTCAAAGACGGGAAGGCCAAGGTCGAGCTAGCTCTGGCCCGCGGCAAGCGGACCTACGACAAGCGCCAGGACCTAGCGCGCAGGGACGCTGCCAGAGAGGTAGATCGTGCCTTGCGGCGACGAAGGTAGCGGAGCGCTGGGCCATGGTCCGCACGCATAACCGAGGCGCACACGCCGGCAAGCCCGCCCCCAAGGCGGGCTCGCCGGTCAGGGGCACCCGGGCCAGGGGAGTTCGGGCAGGTAACAAACGAGTCGGGGAAGCACGGGTGGGTGGTGCTCGCCCGCGCTCTGCGCGGGCCCGGATGGTGGCCGCGGCGGTCGCGACCGCGCTGCTGCTGACCGGGCTGCTTCTCGGCTGGGCGTCGCCCGAGCCATCCCCCGAGGGCACGGTGCAGTCCTTCCTGCTCGCCTGGGAAAACGGCCAGTACGACGCGGCCGCCGCGTTGACGACCGGTGCTCCGGTACAGGTGGCTGCGGCGCTGCACGACGCCTCCCAGCAGGTCGGAGCGGCCGATCTCACCCTGGCCATGCTCAGCGTCACCCAGCGGGGCGACTCGGCGCAGGCCCGCTTCCACGCGGACGTCGACCTCGGCCGCGGCGGCGCGCCGTGGGAGTACGACGGTTCCTTCGGGCTGCGCCGGGCGGGGTCCGACTGGAAGGTGGTGTGGACCCCGGCCGTCATCACTCCCGGGCTGCAGCCCGGGCTGCGCCTCGCCGTGGTCGGCGCGATGCCGCTGCGCGCCCAGCTGCTGGACGCGGAGGGAACCTCGCTTTCCCCGCCCTCCCTGGTCTACACCGTCGGCGTCATCCCCGGCCGCCTGGCGAACCCGGCCCGGACCGCGAGCCGCCTGGCCAGCGTGACCGGGCTGGCCGCGAGCCAGATACTCAGCTGGATCAGCGAGGCACCGTCCGCCGAGTTCCTCGAGCTGGTCCGGTTCAGCCCGGCCGGCTACCACCGGCTGGGCGCCCGCCTCTCCCGGGTCCCCGGGCTGATCACCAAGCGGGAGCGGCTGCGGCTGTTTGACAGCATCGCCCCGGCCGTGTCCGGCTCCGTGGGCAGCGAGGCGGCCAGGGAACTGCAGGAAGACGGGGTCCCCTACCGGCCGGGCATGACGCTCGGCCTGACCGGGCTGCAGCAGGCGTTCCAGCACCTGCTCGTCGGCACGCCCTCCACCGAGGTCGTCACCGAGAACGCCGGCGGCCACGTGGTCTCGGTGCTGGCCCGGTCGGTCGGGCAGTCCGGCACGAACGTGCAGACCACCATCAACCTCAACGTGCAGGACGCGGCGGACAGCGCGCTGGATTCGCTGGGCGCGCCCGCGGCGATCGTCGCGATCGAGCCCGCCACGGGCCACGTGCTCGCGGTCGCCCAGCACACCCCCCGCGGCATGACCCCGGTGCAGCCGCTGGACGGCCACTACCCGCCCGGCCAGGCGTTCACCATCGTCTCGACGGCGGCCCTGCTGAACGCGGGCCTCGACCTGGGCGCGCCGATCCCGTGTGGCCGGTCGAACCCGGTGGGCGGCCAGAACTTCACCAACGACCCGCCCGAGCCCGACCACCTGCGGCCCTCGTTCCGCACCGACTTCGCGAACGCGTGCGGCACCGCCTTCGCGGGCCTCTCGCTGCAGCTGTCGGCCAGGAAACTGCAGTCCGCCGCCTCCGGCTTCGGCCTGGACAAGCCCTGGCAGCTGCCGGTCAGCGCCTTCGCCGGGGCCATGCAATCCCCCGCCGGCCAGGCCGAGCTGGCCGAGGACTCCATTGGGGAGGGCAGCGTCCAGGTCAGCCCGCTGGCCATGGCCATCGCCGCCGCGGTGGTGCAGTCCGGGACCTGGCGGCCGCCCATGCTCGTGACCAGCCCGCCCGACCCTGGGCTGACCCCGACCGTTCCGTTCGGGACGCAGGTCGTGTCCAGCCTGCGGTCCCTGATGCGCTCGACGGTGACCGACGGCCTCGGGCGTGGCGCGGACGTCGACGGCGCCCCGGTGTACGGGCAGGTGGGCAGCGCCCCGCTCGGATCGGGCGGCCTGCGGGCGGCCTGGTTCGTCGGATTCCAGGGAAACGTGGCCTTCGCCGTGCTCGAGCTGACCCCGTCTTCCCGGGTCTCCGCCGCGCCGGTGGCCGGCGAATTCCTCCGCGACCTGCGCGCGCAGTCGTAACCGCGCCCGGCCGGGCATACCGAGGCCGGGATCGTTGTTCACCCGTCTGCTGCCTGGGGTACCGTGGCAGTACAACTCAAGAGGGGGTGACTGGTTTCGACTTCGGTGGTTGATCCAGGGGAAGCGGGCCGAGGGTTGCGACTACGACCTCGTAAATCCTGTGGCCGCAACTTTATAAGTGCCAAGTCAACGCGCACTCGCCTCGCCCTCGCGGCCTAACCCGCGAGTTAGGGGCTGTCAGCCCGGGAGAGCCTCCGGCCCGGTGCCTGGCATCAGCTAGGAGGATTCACCGTCTAGCCCGGCCGCGGGACTAGGCGGGACACCCAACAGCGGCTGAGCCCGTTCGGCGGCTGGCCTGCATGACCGCCGGGGCTGAGAAATAAGCAAGCAGGCTGCGCCCGGAGAAGCCCTGGTGAGGTACTGAAGGACGCGGGTTCAATTCCCGCCACCTCCACGTTTGTCCCGTTTTGCGAAGTGAGCGGCCCCCCGAGGGGGGCCGCTTTGTCAGCTTCCGCCGACGTCGAGCGCGGTCAGAATGACCAGGACCACGGTGGTAGCCGCGAGGACGCCGTGCGCGATGACGACGGGGACCGGGAGGTTCCGTTCCGGCGGGACGGGCGCGGGAGGCTCGGGACCCGCGCCGCGGGCCCCGGCCGGCACCAGGACGGCGGACGGGGCCTGGTTTGCCCGGTACACCCCGATCCAGCGCACGGCCATGGTGAGGCCGAGCAGGGTGACGACGGCCAGGATCACGACCGCGATCCAGGCCAGCCGGGACGCGTCGCTGGTCAGGTACGCCGACCACACCACCAGGCCGCCGAGGGCGAGCAGGGCGTGCGCGCTGACCACCGTCCGGGGCAGGCGGGTGGCGGCATCCTCGTGGTCGTACTCGACGAGCCAGATGGCCAGCAGGCAGATGCCGCCCGCGGCAGTGGCGAACCAGGTGATGAGTGCAGCAAACGTCATCGGGCGGATCCCCATCCTCAGCAGGAAACTGCAGCCGTACGTTCCTGCCGCGTTCCGCGGCAGCGCGCCGGGCGGCGCTGGACCCATGCGAGGCGGGGACCCGGATCCATCCGTGACACGGATCAGACGGCCCGCCAGTTCAGCCCGGGGGCACGCGGGAAACTTTGGCGCCGTCAGCTACCGGGGGTGAACGCCGTGAGCAGCACGATGACGATCGTGGCGACGGCGAGGACACCGTGCGCGATGACGACCGGCACCGGGAATTTCCGCTCCGGCGGGACGGCGTCCGCGCCGGTCGCACCGCGGGCACCGATCGGCACTACCGCGGCCGACGGGGTCTTGTACATCCGGTACACCCCGATCCAGCGGCCCGCCATGGTGAGGCCGAGCACGGCCACCACGGCCAGGATCAGGACCGCGGTCCAGGCCAGCCTGGGGCTGCCGCCGTCCACGTATGCCGACCACACCACCAGGCCGACCACCGCGAGCATGCCGTGCGCGCTGACCATCGTCCGGGGCAGGTGGCTGTCCACGTCCGACTTGTCGTACTCGATGAGCCAGATGGCCAGCAGGCAAAGGCCGGCCACGACCGCGGCAAACCACGTAATGAGGGCGGCAAGCGTCATCGCAGATCCCCTCCTCGACAAGAACCTCCAGCTGGCCCCCGGCTCGCCGCATCCCGCGGCGGCGCCGGTCGGCGCTGGATCCATGTGAGGGCGGGGTCCGGATCCGCAGTTCAACCTACTAGGGGTTCGATGGCTTTTCCCCGTGGCTGGCATAAAATGCCCCGGAGTGACCACGGACACGTCGACCCGGGAGCTCGTGGAGCGGCTGCGGGCCGCGCTCGGGCCCGCAGCGCTGACCCGGGGGGACGACGCCCCGGAGCCCCCCGTCGTGGACGCCTCGGCGCGGCGCCGGGCCGAGTACTCGTCCGACGCCTCCAACTACCGGGTCGTCCCGCGGGCCGTGGTGTTCCCGCGGTCCGCCGACGACGTGCTGGCCGCCGCGGCCGTCTGCCGCGAGCTGGCCGTGCCGCTGACCGTCCGGGGCGGGGGCACCTCGATCGCCGGCAACTCCGTCGGCCCGGGCGTCGTGCTCGACCTGAGCCGTCACCTGAACCAGGTGGTCGGCATCGACCCGGACGCCCGGACCGCCGTCGTCCAGCCGGGAGTGGTCCTGGACCAGCTGCAGCGGGCCGCGGGACGGCACGGGCTCCGCTTCGGCCCCGATCCCTCCACGCACTCCCGGTGCACCCTGGGCGGGATGATCGGCAACAACTCCTGCGGCGCGCACGCGATGGCGTACGGGACCACCGCGGCCAACGTCGTGGCCCTGGACGCGCTCGACGGTGCGGGCCGGCGCCTGCAGATCGGGACCGGCCACGAGGCGGTACCGGGGCTCGCCGCGTTCGTCGCCGAGCGGGTCGCGCCGATCAGCCACGAGTTCGGCCGGTTCCGGCGCCAGGTCTCCGGTTACTCGCTCGAGCACCTGTTGCCGTCGGGTAACGGGAACCTGGCGCGGGCGCTGGCCGGGACCGAGGGCACCTGCTGCATCGTTCTGGGCGCGACCGTGTCGCTGGTGCCCGTGCCGGCCGCGACCGCGCTGTGTGTCCTCGGCTACCCGGACATGCCGGCCGCCGCCGACGACGCCCCGGGCCTGGACGGGCAGCCCGTCCTGGCCCTGGAGGGCATCGACGCCCGCCTGGTCGACGTGGTCCGGGCGCACCGCGCGAACGCCGCGGTCCCGGAGCTGCCCGCGGGCGCGGCCTGGCTGCTCGCCGAGGTCGGCGGGGCCAGCGAGGCCGAGGCGGTGGCGGCGGCGCGGTCGCTGGCCGCGTCGGCCGGGGCCGCCAGTTCGCTCGTGGTCCCGGCCGGCCCGCAGGCGGCGGCGCTGTGGCGGATCCGCGAGGACGGCGCCGGGCTGGGCAGCCGGACCGCGGCGGGCGCCCCGGCCTGGCCGGGCTGGGAGGACGCCGCCGTCCCGCCCGGGCAGCTCGGCCCGTACCTGCGCGAGTTTCTGGCCCTGCTGGACGGCCACCGCCTCGACGGGCTGCTCTACGGCCATTTCGGCGACGGTTGCGTGCACGTGCGGATCGATTTCCCGCTCGCCGATCACCCGGAGCGGCTGCGGCCGTTCCTGACCGAGGCGGCCCAGCTCGTCGCGGGGTACGGCGGCTCGATCTCCGGGGAGCACGGCGACGGGCGGGCCCGCAGCGAGCTGCTGCCGATCATGTACTCGCCGGCGGCGATCGACGCGTTCGCCGCGTTCAAGGGCCTGTTCGACCCGGACGGCCTGCTCAACCCCGGGGTCATTGTCGACGCCCGGCCGGTCGCCGCCGACCTGCGGCTGCCCGCCGCCCGCCCGTTGCGGGCCGTCGGCGGGTTCGCGCTCGCCGCGGACGACGGGGACCTGTCCCGGGCCGTGCACCGGTGCGTCGGGATGGGCAAGTGCCGGGCCGATAACGGTCCGGCCGGCGGGTTCATGTGCCCGTCGTACCTGGCCACCCGGGACGAGAAGGACAGCACCCGGGGCCGGGCCCGGGTGCTGCAGGAGCTGGCCAACGGCACGCTGGTCACCGGCGGCTGGCGGGCGCCCGAGGTTCACGAGGCGCTCGACCTGTGCCTGTCGTGCAAGGCCTGCTCTCGGGACTGCCCGGTGTCGGTGGACATGGCGACCTATAAGTCTGAGGTCTTGCACCAGGCCTATCGCGGCCGGCTGCGGCCCCGGAGCCACTACGCGCTGGGCTGGCTGCCCCGGTGGACCCGGCTGGCCGCGGCTACGCCCGGCCTGGCCACGGCGGCCCTGCGGCTGAGGCCGGTCACCGGGATCGTGCGGCGCCTGGCCGGGATCGATCCCCGGCGGCCGCTGCCCGGGCTCGCCCGGCACCCGGCGACGCCCTCGCGCCTGCGCCGCCAGCTCCCGGCCGCTGTGTTGGCCACCACGGGGGCCACCCCGGCGCGCGACCGGGCGGTCCTCTGGGCCGACACCTTCACCCGGACGTTCTCGCCTCAGGTCGCCGAGGCGGCCGTCGCCGTGCTCGCCGAGGCGGGGTTCGAGGTGATCGTGCCCGACCGCTCCTGGTGCTGCGGCCTGACCTGGATCTCCACCGGCCAGCTGCGGGGGGCGCGGGCGCGGCTGCGGGCGGCGGCCGCCGGCCTGGCCCCCTACGCCGAGCAGGGCGCGACGATCGTCGGGCTGGAACCGTCGTGCACGGCGGTCCTGCGCGGCGACCTCACCGACCTCCTCGACGGTGACCCCCGGGCGCGGGCCGTCGCCGCGGCCACCAGGACGCTGGCCGAGACGCTGCTGAGCGCGGGCCGTGGCGCCCGGCCCGGCGCCGGCCGCGGCCCGCCCGGGGCCCGAGGACCTGCCCTGGCTGCGCGGACGGCTCGCGGGGAAGCGGATCATCGCCCAGCCGCACTGCCACCATCACGCCGTCCTGGGCTACCACGCCGACCTGGCCGTGCTGCGCGCGGCGGGCGCCGACGCCCAGGTCCTGGCCGGATGCTGCGGCCTGGCGGGCAACTTCGGCATGGAGCGCGGCCACTACGAGGTGTCGGCGGCCGTCGCGGAGCAGGCGCTGCTGCCGGCGCTGCGGGCGGCCCCGGAAGGGACGCTGCTGCTGGCCGACGGGTTCTCCTGCCGCGTCCAGGCCAGCCAGCTCGCCGGCTGGCCCGCGCTGCACCTCGCCGAACTGCTCGACCCGCGGCATTAGGCTAGCGGGCCGTCGGCCCCAGCCGCCAGGCGAGCACCTGGCCGCTCCGGAAGCCGGGCGGGCCCAGGACGTCGATCAGGACCCGCCCGAGCGGCGAGCGCGGGCTGATGACCGCGACGACGGCGGCCGGCCGCCAGGCGGCCAGGCCGGCGCGGAGCCGCGTCGGGGTGGTGCCGTAGACAAGCCGGCTTCCGTCCCAGATATGGTCCAGGTACTTGGCGATCGACCGGGCCGGCTCGGGATCGAACATGGGCTGCCCGGTGCCCGGCGTGGGCCCGAGGAAGTAGCCGCCGATCATCGAGCCGGGCTCCCCGGTGTCTGCCTGCCAGCGCATCGTCTGGGTGTGCCCCACGTTCGCGATCGGCAGGACCAGCACGCGGGCGCCCGGCGCGAGGTGCAGGCGGCCGAAGGCCGCCTGCCAGCCGGCCGGGACCGCCGGGAGCCGGGCGGTCTGGTACGGCAGCGGGATCAGCGGCAACACGGCCGCCGCCGCGACCGCGAGCGGAATCCCGCTTCTCCACCCGCCGCCCCGGGCCTGCGCCCGTGAGCGCGCCAGGTCCAGCGAGAAGGCGAGCACGGCAGCGGCCGCTCCGTCCGCGAGGATGGCGAACCGGTTCGGCAGCACGTTGGCGAGGGCCGGCAGGGGCTGCAGCCAGTGCCACGGCAGGAACGTCCCGGACAAGAACGGCTGGCTGCCGCCGCCGAGGCTGCACAGTTCCAGCACCACGAAGGTCAGCGCCGCGGTGCGGACCCGCAGATCCCGCCAGAAGCGGATCGTGCAGAAGGCGAGCACGGCCAGCAGCGGCCAGCCCAGATAGGCCAGGACCTCCGGTACCCCCAGGACGAAGCCGCCGGTGGCGGCCGCGCTGGCCGACGTGTGAAACAGCAACGTGCCGGGCGGTTCCACGAAGTACCCGATGTTGGTTGACCAGCCCAGCGGCCCGCTGTGCTCCCGGAACGGCCCGTGGAACTGCACGATCAGGGCGTGCCCGCAGATCACCAGCGCGACCGCGGCCGACGTCACCAGGCCGAGCGCGACCACGGGAACCCGGCGCAGCGCGGTCCGCGGTCGCTGGACCGCGAGCACGGCCCCCAGCACCAGGCAGGCCAGGGCCGTGTCGGCCAGCAGCTCTTCCCCGATGAACACCTGCGCCCCCGCCAGCAGGCCGAGCCAGGCGCCGGCCACGACCGGGTGCCCGCGGCCGGTGAGGATCCGCAGCAGCGCGTCGATCATCAGCGGCGGCAGCACGGCGAACACCAGGTGGTAATGGCCGATGCCGGAGTTGACCAGGGCGGGGGAGAACCCGTAGACCGCGCCCCCCAGGGCCGCCGCGGTGACGCTGGCCCCCCACCGGCGCAGCACCCAGAACAGGCTGGCCGCCGAGCCGGCGAAGCCCAGCGTGAGCACCACGGTGAGGCTGACCTGGGGGCCGGCCAGCAGCGTGACCGGGGTCAGCACTATCCCGGGGAGCAGGAAGGACGTCTGCCACATCAGGTTGACGCCGTGGGGGGCACCCATCGCGGTCGTGACCAAGGCCGGCAGGTGACCGTGCGCGATCGCTGTCGCGGCGTAGCGCATGTACCAGGCGAACAGGTCGACGTCGTGGGGGTCGCCGGCCTGGATGCGTCCGGCCGGGTCAATCCACAGCCGCCAGGTCAGTGCCATCGCGGCCAGCAGGTAACAGCCCAGGACCAGCCACTGTGCTCCGGGCCGCGCGCGATCAGCCTGATCTTCGACGGCCGGAAGCTCGACCGTCGAGGGCACGGCGCTCACCGGCTCGCCTCCGTTCGCCGCGGGGACATCGAGCGAAATACAGCGGTTACCGTACGTTAGACCCTCATGGTCGAAGGCCAGGTCAGGTTGCCTGGCCCAGAGTGAACTTTTTCATCCTCCCCGTGGCTACCCACCTGCCCTGAGCCGCCAGGCGAGCACTCCGCCACCCTGGAAGCCGGGTCGGCCCAAGACCCCGATCAGGAACCGCCCGAGCCGCGAGCCCACGGCGGTGACCGCGATGACCGCGGCGGGCCGCCAGTAGGCCAGCGCCGAGCGGACCAGCGCGGCGGATGAGGGACGAACGCGCGCCGTTCCTGACCACAGATGATTCAGGTACTCGGCGGTGGGCTCGGGCGGCCCGATGGGACTGAAGATCGCCTCCCCGGTCGGGCTCGGCGCGAGGAAGTAGCCGCCGATCATCGAGCCGGGCTCGCCGGTGTCCGCCTGCCACCGCATGACCTGGGTATGCCCGAGCAGCGTGACCGGGATCACGAGCACAGGCGCGCCCGGCGCGAGCTGGAGCCGGGCGAAGGCCGCCTGCCAGCCGGCCGGGACCGGCGGGACCGGTGCGGCCTGGTACGGCAGCGGGATGAGCGGCACCATCGCCAGCGCCGCGGCCGCGACCGGGAGGCCCCGCCAGGCCCGGCTGGCCGGTACGGCCGAGCGCGCGCGGTCCAGCGAGAAGGCGAGCACGGCCCCGGCCGCGCCGGCGCCGAGCAGGCAGAACCGGCCCGGTATCACCTGGGTCAGGCCGGGCAGGCCCTGAATCCAGTGGTACGGCAGGAACGACCCCGACACGCGGAATCCGTGGATCAGCTGGGGGCCGCCGCCGAGGCTGCACAGCTCCAGCACGGCACAGGTCACCGCCGCGGCACGGACCTTCGGATCCCGCCAGAACCAGACGGCGGCGGCCACCAGGACGACGATCAGCGGCCAGCCCAGGTAGGCGAGGACTTCCGGGGGGCCGAGGATGAAGCTGGCGACGAAGGCCGCGCTGGATTTCGTGTGGAAGAGCAGGTTGCCGGACGGGTCCACGAAATAGGCGAGGTTGTTCGACCAGGAGCCGTACAGGGTGCCGTGCTCGTGCAGCGGGCCGCGGAACTGCACCCACAGCGCGTAGCCGCTGATCAGCAGCGTGACGGCGGCTCCGGTGAGCAGGCCGAGCGCGGTGCCCCGGATCCGGCCGGGCACCGCGCGCGGATGGCCGAGCGCGAGCACGGCCACCAGCGCCACGGCCGCCACGGCCGTGTAGACCAGCAATTCCTCCCCGGTGAAGATCTGCGCGGCGGTCAGCAGGCCGAGCCAGGCGCCGTTGCGCACGGCGTGGCCCCGGCCGGTGACGATCCGCAGCAGCGCGTGGATCATCAGCGGCGGCAGCACCGCGACGATCAGCTGGTAATGACCGGTGCCCGAGTTGATCATCGCCGGGGAGAACCCGTAGAGCGCGCCGCCCAGCGCGGCGCCGGTGACGCTGGCCCCCCAGCGTCGCAGCACCCAGAACAGGCTGGCCGCCGAGCCTGCGATGCTCAGCGTCAGCACGATCGTGAGGCTGACCTGCGGGCCGGCCAGCAGCGTCACCGGGGTCAGCAGCATCCCCGGCAGCAGGAAGGACGTCTGCCACATCATGTTGACGCCGTGTGGCGCGTTCAAGGCGGTGGTGACCAGGGCCGGCAGGTGCCCGTGCGCGACCGCCGTCGCCGAGTAGCGCAGGAACCAGGCGAACAGGTTGACGTCCTGCAGGTCGCCGGCCTGCATGCGCCCCGCCGGGTCGGCCCACAGCCGCCAGGTCACCGCGACCGCGCCGAGCAGGTAACAGCCCAGGACCAGCCACTGCGCTCCCGGCCAGGAACGCGGCGGCGGGCGCTCGGCGACCGGCGGCGGCGCGACCGCCGTGGGAATGGCGCTCACTTTTCTCCGTTTGCGGATTTTAGGCAGTATCTAGGGCCATGCCAGATTTATCGGATCTTGTTCCAGGATCCCCTGCCGTGAAACCGGCTCCAGCCGGCCCGGCATGATGTGGGCATGACCATGCCCGAATCCGCTCTCCCGTCCGCGGCCGACCTGCTGGCCATGATTCCTTACGCGGCCACCCTCGGCATCACCGTGGATGAGGCCACGCCGCAGCGGACCCGCGGCCGCCTGCGCTGGTCGCCAGGGCTCTGCACCACCGGCGGGGTGATGAACGGAGGAGCAATCATATCGCTGGCCGACAACATCGGCGCCCTCTGCGCGTTCCTCAACCTGCCGGCCGGCGCGGGCACCGCCACCGTGGACTCCGCGACGAACTTCTTCCGCGGCGTCCGGGAGGGCGCGCTGCACGCCACCGCCCGGCCGCTGCACGTGGGCCGCTCGTTCATCGTGGTGCGGACCGACCTGACCGACGACCAGGACCGGCAGGTCGGGCAGACCACGCAGACCCAGGCGGTCATCACCCCGCGGCCCGCCGGCTGACCGGGCCCGGGCGAGCGGCCGCGGGCCGGGCGAGCGGCGCGGGCCCGGCGAGCGGCCGCGGGCCCGACCCGGTCTGGACACCCGCCCCGCCTGCACCTACCCTTGACTGTATGGTCAGTCAAACCGGTTTCCTTCCCGCCCCCGTCGATCCGGGCGCCCTGGCGCGGTCGCTGCAGCCCTTCGGCGAGTCCGTGATGCTGCCCCGGGCCGCCTACGTGGACCCGGCGGTCTTCGCCTGGGAGCAGAAGCACCTCTTCGGCTCGGGCTGGACCTGCGTCGGGTTCAGCTCGCAGCTGGCCCAGCCGGGTGACCAGCGGGCCGAGCGCCGGCGACGGCAGCGTGCTGCTCACCCGGGATGAGGACGGAACGCTGCACGCCTTCGCCAACACCTGCCGCCACCGCGGCCACGAGCTACTGCCGTGCGGCACGGCGGAGCAGCGCAACTCGATCATCTGCCCGTACCACTCCTGGACCTACGAGCTGTCCGGCGGGCTGCGCTTCGCCCAGGGGTTCAAGGGCCGGGCCGGCTTTGACTCGTTGGCCTGGGGGCTGGCCGAGCTGCCGGTGACCGAATGGCACGGGCTGATCTTTGTCGACGGCTCCGGCCAGGCCGGGCCGGTGGCCGACGTGCTGGCCACGCTCGAAGAGGTCGTGACGCCCTACGAGCCCGAGCGGCTGGTCATCGCCGGGCGGCATACCTACGACGCCGCGGCCAACTGGAAGATCCTCACCGAGAACTACCAGGAGTGCTACCACTGCCCGGCGATCCACCCCGAGTTCTGCCGGGTCAGCCCGCCCAAGAGCGGCGAGAACTACCCGGCGCAGAACGCCTGGGTCGGCGGCTGGATGGACCTGCGGGACGGCATGGACACCATGTCCCTGGACGGCATCAGCCTCGGGACCCCGCTGCGCGGGCTGGACGCCCAGGGCCTGCGCACCGTGATCTACGTGAGCATCTTCCCGAACGTGCTGCTGAGCCTGCATCCCGACTACGTGATGACGCACCGCCTGGTGCCGCTGGCCGTGGACCGGACCATGATCGAGTGCACCTGGGCCTTTGCCCCCGAGGCGGTGGACCGGCCCGGCTTCGATCCCGGTTACGCGGTCGAGTTGTGGGACCTCACCAACCGGCAGGACTGGGCCGCCTGCGAGTCCGTGCAGCGCGGGCTCAGCTCGCCGTACGCGCGGCCCGGGCCGCTGTCAACGGATGAGGACGCGGTGTACCAGTTCGTGACCATGGTGGCCCGCAGCTACCTCGGCCAGTCGGTCTGGAACCCTGCGGCGAAGGCGCCCGCCGTCGGTTAGGCCGCGGGCCCGGCACATCACGGAAGAGACCAGGGGACGGCGCTGTTGAGGCAGGCACATGTGCCTCCCGACAGCGAAGGAACTCCTCACGTGAGCGTGTACGACTTTCCCGTGAACACCCTGGGCGGGCAGCCCGGGTCGCTGGCCGACCTGTCCGGCAATACCCTGCTCGTGGTCAACGTCGCCTCCCGGTGCGGCCTGACGCCGCAGTACGAGGGGCTGGAGCGGCTGCACGAGCGACTGCGCGACCGCGGGTTCTCGGTGGTCGGCTTCCCGTGCAACCAGTTCGGTGGCCAGGAGCCGGGCACGGCCGAGGAGATCGGCACGTTCTGCTCGGTCAGCTACGGCGTGACGTTCCCGATGTTCGAGAAGATCGAGGTCAACGGCCCGGGCCGGCACCCCATCTACGCCGAGCTGACCGCGGTGCCGGACGCCGACGGCCAGGCCGGCGACATCCAGTGGAACTTCGAGAAGTTCCTGGTCGGCCCCGACGGGGCGATCCTCGGGCGGTTCCGGCCGCGCACGGATCCCGAGGACCCCGAGCTGGTCGCCGCGATCGAGGCCGCCCTGCCCGGGTAAGCCCCGGCCGGAGCCCGGGGGTCAGGCCAGGGCTCCCGGGCCGCGCTTGACCATCTGGCCGGCGATGATCGCGCGCTGGATCTCGCTGGTGCCTTCCCAGATCCGCTCCACCCGCAGCTCGCGGAAGAACCGCTCGGCCACGTTCTCGCGCATGTAGCCGCGGCCGCCGAACACTTGCACGGCCCGGTCGGCCAACCGGCCGGCCATCTCCGAGGCGTAGAGCTTGGCCATCGAGCACTGGGCGTGCTGCACCTTGAGGTCGGCCCCGGCGTCGATGGCCCGGGCGGTCTCGTAGGTCAGCGACCGGGCCGCGAACAGCTCGGTCAGGCTGTCGGCGAGCATCGCCTGGATCTGGCCGAGCTCGCTGATCGGCCTGCCCTGCACCCGCCGCGAGACCGCGAATCCGGTCATCTCGGCGGTCAGCCGGTCGGCCGCGCCGAGGCAGCGCGCCGCCACCATGAGCCGCTCGAACCGGAACCACTCGTACGCGAAGCTCATCCCGTCGCCCTCCGCCCCCACCAGGTGCGAGGCCGGCACCCGGACGTCGGTGAACGCGACGATCGGGTGGTGATGGCTGATCGTGTGCGAGTACGCGGGCGTGCGCACCACCCGGACGCCCGGGCTGGGCAGGTCGACCAGGAACATGGCGTGCTCGCCGTCGTGGGCGCCGCCGACCAGCTTGCCCTGGAAGAAGGCGAAGTCGGCCGAGTTGTAGGACGTCACGTGCCACTTCTCGCCGTTCAGCAGGTAGCCGTCACCGTCACGGTGCGCGGTCGCCTCGATCGCGTCTACGTCCGAGCCCGCGCCCTCCTCGGTGATCGCGTAGCACTCTTCCCGCTCGCCCCGGGTCGCCGGCCGCACGAAGTGCTCGATCTGGTACGGCGTGGCCACGGCGGGCAGCCAGGACGGGGGAGTGGAACACGCCCAGGCGAGTGCGTTGGTGACCCGGCCCACCTGCTCCTGGATGAGAACCTGCTGCAGCGAGCTGCACCCCCCGCCGCCGAGCTCGCGCGGCATGTTCGCGGCGGCGAGCCCGAGCTCCCTGGCCCGCTCCGCGTGGGCGGAGGTGACCTCCTTGGGCAGCTCGCCGTCGTTGAGCTCCGCTTCCACCTCGAACGGGATCAGCTCGTCGGCGAAGGTCCGAGCGTTCGCCTGGATCCGCAGGTCCTCGTCGGACAAATTGTATTTTCTGCTCGCCGCCGGGGCGCTTGTACCCACCGTCTTCCCTTCCGTTTCCCTGCCTCGCTCGCCTCCGGGCGCTTTGACGCGCCGCATTCCCTCGTCGCTTGGTCGCTCGTTCCTCGCTCCCGCGCTCCTCAGTCCATGGCGGCACCGCGCCCTTTGGCTCGCTCGGCTGCGCGCTCGCTCGTCAGTCCAGACGGCGGCACGCCCCTTCGGCTCGGACAAGCTCGGCTCGGACAAGTCTTGACTGAACGTTCAGTCTAGGCCAGAATCGACGGCGTGCCAATGCTTTCCGACGCCGGCGATACCGTCGCCGACGCTGTCGTCGTCGGCGGCGGGACCGTCGGCGCGTGGTGCGCCTACTTCCTGCGCCGCAGCGGTCTTGACCGGGTGATCCTGCTGGAGAAGCGGACGCTCGGCCAGGGCGCGAGCAGCCGCGCCGCCGGGATCGTCCGCACCCAGGGCGGCACCAGCTGGGCCGTCCGGCTCGGCGAGTGGTCCCGCCGGTTCTACCTGGGCCAGCGCGAGGAGCTCGGTGTCGACTCCGGGTTCACCCCGCAGGGCTACCTGCTGCCGTGCTTCACCGAGGACGACGTCGCGGCCGCGCGGGACCGGATGGCGATGCAGAACTCGCTGGGCCTGTCGATCCGCTGGCTCGAGCCGGACGAGGTGGACCGGCTCAACCCCACCCTGGCGCCGGGCCTGACCCAAGGCGGCACATTCTGCGCCGAGGACGGGTACCTCACCCCGCCCCGCAACGTGACCGCCTACGCGGTGGCGCTGGCCGTCACCGGGGTCGCCGTCCGCGAGCACACGGCCTTCACCGGCCTGATCACGCACGGGGACCAGGTCACCGGGGTGGAGACCAGCCAGGGCCGGATCTCCAGCCCGCTCGTGGTGCTCACCGGCGGCCCCGAGCTGGCCGAGGTCGGCCGCGTGGCCGGGGTCAGGGTCCCGGCCGGCGGCGTGCGGCACCAGGTGGCGGTCACCGAGCCGCACCCGGACCTGGACCCGGCCCGGCTGCCGATGGTCTTCGACCTGGCCGCCGGACTGTACTGGCGTCCCGAGGAGAAGGGCCTGCTGTTCGGGATGAGCAACCCGGACGAGCGGCCCGGCCCCGCGACCCGGGTGGACGAGGAGTACCTGGCCCGCATGCGCGAGCGCCTGGCCGAGCTGGTCCCGGTCACCCGCGGGCTCGGCCTGCGCCGGGTCTGGGCGGCCACCATCGACTACACCCCCGACCACCTGCCGATCATCGGGCCCGCGCCGGCCCAGGATGGGGCCCGTAACGGGCTGACGGTGGCCAGCGCCGGCGGCGCCGGGATGATGTGGGGACCGGCCGTCGCGCGGGCCGCGGCGGACGTCGCCCTGACCGGCCGCTCCGACGTGGTGGACACCGAGCCGCTGGGCCTGGACCGGTTCGATGACGAGGGTCACAGCCGCCTGGCGAGCGACCCGATCGCGCTGCCGTTCCCCGCGCACGCGCCCCAGGTACAAGACGAGCTCACCGTTTCCTGAGAGGACAGCGCAGATGACCGACCCCGCGCCGCAGACACCGTTCCTGGCCGATGCCGTGACCGCCGAGCTTGAGGACTGGGGCCCGCTGGAGGAGGCGACCGGCGAGCCCATGCAGACCTCCGGCCGCACCCTGTGGCAGGACGGCGAGCAGGAGATCGGGGTCTGGGAGTGCACCCCGGGCCCGTCCTACTGGAAGCTGGAGACCAACGAGTTCGTGCACATCGTGTCCGGCCGGATGACGGTGACTCCGGACGGCGGCCCTGCGCAGGAGATCGGCTCCGGCAACACCGCGGTGTTCCCGCGCGGCTGGGCGGGCACCTGGCAGATCCACGAGAAGATCCGCAAGCTGTACGTCATCTTCTGACCGGCGCTCCGGCCCGGGACCCGGGTGGTAATAAGGGCCGGTCGCGCCGGCGAAGGCGGAAAGGCCAGACCCAACGGGGGCCGGACCGCGCCTGGCGTAGCGGCCGGGTCCGGCCGCTGGAGCCGGATCCGAGATCATCACCGCCATCTCGCCGGGCCACGGCGACCGCGGGGAGACCGCCAGCAGGACGCCCGTCGGCCCGGTTGTGGTGCGCGGCCTCGCGGGAGGTGACGGCGGCCTGGCCGCAGAGCCCAGGAGGGCCGCCGCCTGCGCGGGGAACAGGCACGGGCCGCTGCAGACGGCAGCGACCGGGACCCGGGCGGGCGCCTGCGGCGAGGCGCCGCGCAGGAGAGCAGGCGGGCGTGATCCGCATACCGCCCCGGTGAGCGCGAACGCCCGTGATCCCGTGGCCGACTGTCGTTGTCCCGCGCACAGCGCTACGCCCGCCTCTCCGACAACCTCGGTCACAGCAACAACGGAAACGGCGCCCGCGGGGTTCAGCGGCCGAGCGAGCCAAAGGGCGCGCCGCCGTCTGGACTGACGAGCGAGGCGCGAGGAACGAGCGCCCGAGCGAGGAAGGAAGACGGTGGGTTAAAGCGCCCGGAGGCGAGCGCGGGGTTCAACGGCCCAGCGCGAGCACGTCCACGGCGACCGCCCCGTCCGGGCCGCAGATCAGCGGGTTCACGTCGAGCGCCGCGAGCTGGCCGCCCAGTTCGGCCGCGACCGCGGAGACGCTCACGATCGCGCGGACGACGGCTGCGAGGTCGGCGGGCGGCGCGCCCCGTACCCCGGCGAGCAGGCGGCCGACGCGCAGCCCGGCGAGCATCTGCCGGGCCGTGCGCTCGTCCACCGGGGGCAGGGCGACCGCGCGGTCGGCGAGCAGTTCCACCAGCACCCCGCCCGCCCCGACCACGATCAGCGGGCCGAGGTCCGGGTCGCGGGCGATGCCCACCGCCAGCTCGGTCCCGGCCGGCACGCTCTCGCAGACCAGCACCCGCGGGCCGAGCCGGGCCGACAGGTCGGCGTACGCGCGGGCGAGCTCGGCGCGGTCGCGCAGGCCCAGCAGCACGCCGCGGGCGTCGGACTTGTGCGTGAGGACCGGGTCGGCGGTCTTGAGTACGACCGGGTAGCCGATCTGTTCGGCCGCCGCCAGCACGCCGTCGGCGTCGCTGGCCTCCCGCGCGGCGGCCGTGACGATCCCGTACTCGCGGAGCAGCTCCAGCCACGGCGCGCCGCCCGTGACGCCGGCCGCGAGCAGTGCGGTGCCGCGGTCACGGCGGGCGCAGGCGGCGCCCGGAGAGGCAGAGCGGGCGCAGGCGGCGCCCGGAGAGGCAGTGCCGGGAGAGGCGGTGCCAGGAGAGGCGGTGCCGGGAGAGGCAGTGCCGGGGGAGGCAGTGCCGGGAGAAACAGCCGCGGGGGCGCGCTCGGCGTGGTCGAGCAGATGGCGCAGGGCGAGCAGGCCGGTGCGCAGCCCCTCGAGCACCGGTATCCCGTGCTGCCGCAGCCGGGTGGCCTGGTCCGGGTCCACGGCGCCGGCCAGGTTGCCCAGCACGACCAGGGGCTTGGTGGTCTGGGCGGCCGCGTCCAGCGCGGCCAGCGGGTAGGACTCGTCCTCGTCGAACTCGCGGACCAGGTCCACGGCGAGCGCGACCGCGTCCACCGACGGGTCGCCAGCCAGGGTGATCAGCGAGCTGGCGAACAGCCGCTGAGTGTTCGCCCCGGTGCCCCACACGTCGAGCGGGTTGGCGGGCGTCAGGCCCGGGTCCAGGATCTCCGCCAGCCGGGCCCTGGTCGTCTCGCCGATGGCGGCGAACGGCACGCCGACGTCCTGCGCCAGGTCGGCCGCGTGCGCGCGCTCCAGCCCGGAGTCATGCACGCTCGCCAGGCCCCGGCCGTGGCCGGCGCCGGGCCGGGAGACGACCCGGCGGCCGATCGCGAACAGCTCCAGGGTGTCGGTGAGCTCCGCGAGGTCGCCGACCCGGTGCACGCCGTAAGCGCGGGCCAGCGCCTCCCAGCTCCCGTCCCCCGCGGCCAGCGCGCCGGAGTGCGCCGCCACCATCGCCCGGCCGCCGGCCGAGCGCCCCGCGGCGAGCAGGACGACCGGCAGGTCACGGGAGGCGGCGAGGGCGAGGACCCGGCGCAGCTGGCCAGGCTCCCTGATGGCCTCGAGGACCAGCGCGAGGACCCGCGTCTCCGGCAGCCCGAGCGCGTAGTCCAGGTAGGACGCCGCCGCGGTGACCAGCTCCTGGCCGGAGGAGACCGCGACCGTGTAGCCGACGCCGCGGCGGGCCCGCAGCATCGTGGAGAACACCGAGCCGGAGTGGGTGACCAGGGCGACAGGGCCCGCGGGCGGGGCCTCGGGCTCGGCGTAGCCGATCGCGCGCAGCCCGCGGGTCACGTTCACGAAGCCCATGCACCCGGCGCCGCACAGCTGCAGGCCGGCCGACCGGGCCACGGCGGCCAGCCGCTCCCGCAGCCCCGGCTGGCCGGGCGGCGGCTGGTCCTCGTGCGCGTTGCCGAAGATCACCGCCGACCGGTCGCCGCGCCGGGCGGCCAGCGTCAGCTGCTGCTCGAGCGCGGCGTCGGGCACGCCGAGCAGGACCAGGTCCACCGGGTCGTCCAGGTCGGCCAGCGACGGAACGCACCGCCGCCCGGCGATCTCGGCGTACCTGGGATTGACCATGTGGACCTGGGGCCGGGACGGGCTCCTGATCACCTCGGCGACCATCCGCTGCCCGAACGTGCCCGGCCGCGGCGACGCGCCGACCAGCGCGATGCTGCGCGCCTCCAGCATCGGCACCAGGGCGGGCGACGGGGCGGGAGGAGGCGAGACTTCCCGTTGCGAATCTTGATCGGTGGTCATGACCGCCGGGTGAGCCTGCGGAGCTGCCCGGCCCGGCGCGCCGCCTTCTTGTCCGCGATCGCGGCGCTGGCCGCCTGCCAGCCGGGGATGCCGCAGACGCCGCCGCCCGCGTGCGTGGCCGAGCTGCCGTAGTACAGCCCGGCGACCGGGGTGCGGTAGTCGGCGTAGCCGGGCGCCGGGCGCATGTGGAACAGCTGCTCCAGGGACAGCTCGCCGTGGAAGATGTTGCCGCCGACCAGGCCGTACTCGTGCTCCATCTGGTAGGGGCCCACGATGTCGCGGTGCAGGATCGAGGCCTTGAAGTTGGGCGCGAGCTCGTTGTAGCAGTCGATCATCCGGTCCGCGTAGGCCTCGAGCTCCTCGGTGTGCGGCTCGGTGTTCCAGTCGTCCGGCACCCACTGGGTGAACAGCGACATGATGTGGGTGCCCTCGGGCGTCAGCGTCTTGTCGAACGCGGTGGGGATCACCCCGTCGCTGAACGGGCGCGCGGCCGGGCGCCCCTCGCGGGCGTCCTGGAACGCCCGCTCGATGTACTCCATGGTGGGCGCCATCTCGACCGAGCCGGTGTGGTGCTCCTGCAGGTCCGAGCCCGGGTCGGCGGTGAAATCGGGCAGCTCGGCCAGGGCCAGGTTGATCTTCACGACGCCGCTGCGGGTCTTCCAGTGCTGGATATCGCGGACGAAGTCGTCCGGCAGGTTGTCCTCGCCCACGTGCTCGAGGAAGGCCGTGCGGGGGTGCAGCGTGGTCACCACGACCTGAGCGCGGATCTCGTCGCCGTTCTCCAGCACCACGCCGCGGGCCCGGCCGTCCTCGACGATCAGCCGGGCCACCCGGGCGCCGGTGCGGATCTCGGCGCCGTGGCTGCGCGCCGCGCGCTCGATCGCCGTCGAGACGGCGCCCATGCCGCCCTCCTGGAACCCCCAGTTGCCCAGGTGCCCGTCGCCGACGTCGCCGATCGAGTGGTGCGCCATCACGTAGGCGGTCCCCGGCGCGTAGGGGCCGGCCCAGGTGCCGATCACGCCGTTGACCGCGAGAGCGCCCTTCACCTGGGGCGACTCGAACCAGTCGTCGAGCAGGTCGGCGATGCTCATCGTCATCAGCCGGGTGACGTCGGCGATCGTGCGCACGTCAAGACCCCGGTGCCGCCAGGCCAGCCGCAGCGTGTCGGTGAGGTCGCGCGGCTTGCGGGACCCGATCGCGGGCGGCACGGTGAGCAACAGCGGGCCGAGCACCTCGGCCAGGCCCTCCAGCCAGGCGTCCCACTGCGGCATGGCGTCGGCGTCCTTCTTGGACCACTTCGACACCTCGTCGTGGTTGCGCTGCGCGTCGTCCGCGTACAGCTTGATCGACCCGCCTTCGGGGAAGGCCTGGTAGTAGGGGCCCATCGGGTAGATCTTGTAGCCATGCCGGACCAGCTCGAGGTCGTTGATGATGGTCGGCGGCATCAGGCTCATCACGTAGGAGAGCCGGGTGACGCTGAACTCGGGCGCGTCCGGCCACGGAGCCTCCGTGGTCGCCGCACCCCCGGTCTTGTGCCTGCCCTCGAGCACGACCGTCCTGGCGCCGGACCGGGCCAGGTACGCCGCGGCGACAAGTCCGTTGTGCCCTCCGCCCACTACGATCGCGTCGTATGTTGCGGTCATGATTCCGCCTTCCGCGAGTTCGGTGGGCCGCGGCACTCCGGCGTCCGCCCTGCGGCGCGCCCACGGCCGCCCACACCAAGTTTGACTGAATGTTCAGTCTAGAAACCTGCTACCGTGTTCACAAGAGGCCAGGAGGATCGAGCGGGATGTCGAGGGATGCCGCGATGACGAAGGCGGCCGACGCGGCGGGGGCGGTGGGGACGGCCGACCAGCGGCGCGAGCAGATGCTGCGCGCCGCGCTCGAGGTCATCGCAGACCGCGGCTACGCCGACACCAGGATCGCCGACGTGGCGGAGCGGACCGGGATCAGCCCGGCCCTGGTGATCTACTACTTCAAGACCAAGGACCAGCTGCTCACCGAGGCCATCAAGTACCTGGATAACGCCTGGTACGCCGATGGGCAGCGGCGGATGGCCGAGCTGCCCACCGCCGCCGCGCGGATCGAGGAGATCGTGGCCATGAGCTGCCTCCCCGAGGCCGATACCGAGCCGAAGAGCTCGTGGGCGCTCTGGCTGGACTTCTGGGCGCTGGCCGCGCACAATCCCGAGGTGGCCCGCCTGCGGCAGCGCGACGATGAGCGCTGGCGGGACATAATCTGCTCACTGGTGCGCGCCGGCCAGGAGGCGGGCGAGTTCCGCGATCTCGACCCGGATAATTTCGCGGTCCTGCTGTGCTCGCTGCTCGACGGGGTGGCCATCCAGATCGGCCTCAGGGACCCCGTGGTTGACCCGGCGCGGGCTTTCGAGCTATGCATGCTGTTTATCGCCGATCAGCTGGGTTTCACATGGAATGGCAGCCCGAGCAGGCTCGCCGAGAACCGCCGTGTCCGCCCGCGTAACGGAGCCCATCAGGAGGGCAGGTAGCCGAGATGGCCGGTGGCCGGGTTGAGCTGATTTCGCTGACCAAGCGGTTCACGGAGATCGCCGTCGACTCGATCGACCTGACCATCGCCAGCGGGGAGTTCTTCTCGCTGCTCGGCCCGTCCGGCTGCGGGAAGACCACCACGCTGCGGCTGATCGCCGGCTTCGAGCAGCCCACCGCCGGCCGGATCCTGCTCGACGGCGTGGACGTGTCGAGCATTCCGCCGCACAAGCGCAACGTCAACACGGTCTTCCAGAGCTACGCGCTGTTCCCGTTCCTCACCGTGTTCGACAACGTCGCGTTCGGGCTCCGCAACCGGCGTGTGGACAAGAAGGAGATCGGGCGCCGGGTCAACGAGGCGCTGGAGCTGGTGCACCTGCGCCCGTTCACGAAGCGCCGGCCCGGCCAGCTCTCCGGCGGCCAGCAGCAGCGGGTGGCCCTGGCCCGGGCCCTGGTACTGCAGCCCGCGGTGCTGCTGCTCGACGAGCCCCTCGGCGCGCTCGACGCCAAGCTGCGCCGCTCGCTCAAGGTCGAGCTGAAGGCGCTGCAGGAGCAGGTCGGCATCACCTTCCTGTACGTCACGCACGACCAGGAGGAAGCGCTCACCATGTCCGACCGGCTGGCGGTGATGCGCGACGGCAAGATCGTCCAGCTGGGCGTCCCGCACGAGGTCTACGAGGAGCCCGCGGACACCTACGTGGCCGACTTCCTGGGCGTCTCCAACCTGATGCCGGTGGACGTCATCTCGCGCGGCCCAGGGTCCAGCTGCCAGGTCAAGCTGGGCGAGTCCATGCTGCTGGTGGAGCACGGCGGCGCGGCCGTGCCGGACCGGGCGCACGCCGTGATCAGGCCGGAGCGGGTCCGGGTCGAGGACTTCGGCTCCCCGGGTCCCAACCGGATTCCGGCCATGGTCGAGCGCCTGGTCTACCTGGGTTCCTCGACCCAGGTCATCCTGCGCCTCGCGCCCGGGGTCGAGCTGCAGATGCTGATGCAGAACGACGGCGACCACGGCCAGCTCACCCAGGGAACGCCGGTGTACGCGTTCCTGGCCCCCGACGCGCTGCGGGTGCTGGCCGGCGGCGGGCAGGTGGCGGACCTCGGCGAGGACCCCGCCGACGTGGCGGCCGAACGGGACGCGCTGAAGGCCGGCTGACCCCAGGTTAGGCCCCGGCGATCGTGGTGAGCGCGGCGTTGCGGTCGCCCCGCTCGCCGCGGGTCATCCACCGGTAGCCGATGTAGCCGATGATCGCGATCACGAACGACATCACCAGCATGATCGTGCCGAGCGCGTTCAGCGCCGGCCCGCCGTTCCCGCCGTGCTGCTGCGAGTAGATGTACACCGACATCGGGGTGTTGCTGGCGTTGGAATTCAGCAGGTCCACGATGACGAAGTCGTCGATCACGCTGGAGAACACCAGCACCGCGCTCGCGAAGATGGCCGGGGCCAGCAGCGGCAGCATCACCTTGCGCATGGTCCGCATCTGGGTCGCGCCGAGGTCCGCGGACGCCTCCTCGTACTGCCGGCCGAGCGTGACCAGCCGGGCCTGGACGATGATGGCCGGCCAGCTGACGTTCCAGGTGACCAGGCCGAGGGTTTCCGCCAGGGTGCCCAGGCCCACCGTCTTGAACAAGACGGTGAACAGCAAGAACATGGCCACGCCGAAGATCAGCTCCGGGATGACGAAGGAGAGGATCATCACGAAGTTGAACGACGCGGAGGTGATGCCGCGCCACCGGTTGATGCCCAGCGCGAAGGCCACGCCGATCGGCACCGCGATCGCGGTGGTGAAGATCGACAGCCTGACGGTCTGGATGACGGCCGCGTGCAGTTGCGGGTCGTGCAGCACGGAGTTGACCGGGTCGGAGAAATACCACCGCCAGGAGAACCCCTGCCAGGTGCTCTGCGACTTGCCGTTGTTGAAGGAGAACAGCACCGCCAGCCCGATCGGCACGATCGACCAGATCAGGTAGAGCCAGGTGAACCCCTCGAGGAACACCGGGTGCCGCCAGGGATTGCGCCACAGCCGCGGCTGCCGGCCCGCTCGGCCGCCGACCTCGGGGGAGCCGGTTTGCGCGGACGGGGCCGCCGTGGCGGTCATGCTGCCTCCCGCGAGGACCGGTTCGTCGCGATCACGTAGTAGACCATCGGAACGATCAGGACCAGCAGCAGCAGCAGGGACAGGACCGCGCCCTGGCCCAGGAACGCGGGCGTGGACAGGTCCCCGTCGATGTCGTTCCCGAGCATCGCGGTTCCGGTCGTGCCGGACAGCAGCTGGTTGGTGAAGTAGTCACCGAGCATCGGCAACACCGTGATCAGCATCCCGGTCAGGATCGTCTGCCTGGACAGCGGCAGCGTCACCCGCAGGAAGGTACGTATCCGGCCCAGGCCGAGGTCGCGTCCCGCCTCGAGCAGCGATCCGTCGATCCGGTCCAGACCGGCGTACAGAACCAGGATCATGTACGGGATGTAGCCGTAGACCAGGCCGAGGATGACCGTGACGTGCATGCCGCCGAGCCAGTCGACCGGCGACGAGATCAGGTGCAGCTTGGTCAGCACCTGGTTCACGTAGCCGTCGGTCTGCAGCAGGTCGATCCAGGCCAGCATGCGCATCATGTAGCTGATCCAGAACGGGGCGATCAGCAGGATGAGGAAGAAGGCCTTGCGCCGGCCCGCGAACCTGGCCACGAAGTACGCGGCGGGGTACCCGATCAGCAGGCACAGCAGCGAGGCGATCGCCGTGTAGACGATGGTCCTGACGATGTCCGGCCCGACGTACGCGCCCTTGCCGAAGATCGTGTGCCACACCGCGGCCAGGTTCGCCGCGCTCCACTGCAGCGGGTTCCATACCGCGATCGGCGTGCCGAACAGCTGGTTCAGCCGCCCGGCCGCGATCGCGAGCACGACGTAGAACGGCACGATGAACAGCACGGCCAGCCAGATGATCCCGGGTGCGGCCAGGGCCGCCCAGAACAGCCGGTTGGGCCCGCGTGCCGCGTCCTTTCGCCGTGATAGTCGTCCGCTGCGCGCTGTCACCGCACCCGCCTATATTCCGTGGCTGACGGTTTGCCAGGCCTGCTCCCACTGCTGGTTGGCCGCGACGGGCAGCTGCAGTTCGGCGACCCCGCGCCGGAAGTAGGACGGCAGGACCACGGTGGACATCAGGCTCTTGGGCAGGATGCCCTCGCTGACCAGCTTCTGCGGGGTCACGCCCTCGATCGGCTGCATGTAGCCGTTGAAGCTGATGTTGGTCAGCGCGTTCGGCAGGTCCTCCATGTAGTTGAGGAACTGGTGGGCCAGCACCGGGTTCTGCGCGTTACGCAGGATGGTGTTGGTGTCGTTGGCCACCGGGCCCTTGCCGTCGGTCGGGAACCAGTAGCCGACCACGTCGACCGGGACGCCCTTCTGCATGTAGGACGCGGCCGCGGCCATGTCGCCGGACCAGGCGTGGTGGATCCAGATCTGGCCGCCGGGAACCTCGGTGTAGTCGTTGTTGTCGATGTGCGCGTTCGTGAGCTGGATGAGGTTCTGCAGCTGCTGCTGCGAGGCCTGGATCTGCGTGGGGTCGGTGGTGTTCAGGTCGAAGATGCCGTTCTTCATCAGCCCGAGGCTGATGGACTCCCGGTAGTCGTCGAGGATCGCCACCTTGCCCTTGTACTTCGACTGCCACGGCATGGCCCAGGGGTTCTTCATCGTGTAGGGATCCTCGGGCACGTGGTCCTTGCGCCAGGCGATGCCGGTCGTGTAGATGGTGTACGGGACCGTGTACTGCCAGTGCTGGTCGTAGAACGGGTTGGTGAAGTCCGTCCAGGCCTGGGTGATGTTCGGGATGTAGCTGTGGTTGAGCGGCTGGATGGTCTTCTGCTCGATCACCTGCCCGAGCACGTCGACCGTGACGCCCATGAACACGTCGAAGTTGACCTGCCCGCTGCTCAGCTTGGCCAGGGCCTCGCTCATCGTGTTGAACGTGGTCACCTGGACGCTGCAGTTGTACTTCTTGGCGAAGTCGTTCAGGCACTGCTGGTTGACGTACGCCACCCAGTTGTAGATCTTCAGCGTGGCGCCCTTCTCGGGGGCGAGCCCGCTCTTGATCGGCTTGTTGTCGCTGAAGATCGGCCACGTGACGGGGTGGTTCGGCCGGGGCAGGGGTATCCCGCCGCTGGTGAGCCCGGAGGAGGATGAGCCCGAGCCCGAGCTTGAGCCGCACGCGGCGAGCAGCGAGCCCGCGCCGCCGAGCAGCACGGCGGAGGCCGCGCCCCCGCGCAAGAAGTCCCGCCGCGATGGCCCGGAGCCGGACGGGCCGAAGATGGGCGGCCTTCTGCCGTCCTTCCAGCCTTCTCGTGGGTGCACTGTGACGCACCTCTCTTCTGCCAGACGGAATCCTGACTGAACGTTCCGTCAAATAATTGTCCGCCTCGGCGGAGTCTGCAAGGGTTTGGAGGTTACAGATCTGTCATGAGCCCTTGCTGAACCCCGGCTGAGCCTTTGCTGAGCCGCGGCTGGGCGGCTGCGCCGGCCCGGCCGGGTCCCGTGGCTACCCTACCGACCGCAGGTCCGCCGCGAACGCGGCGAAGTTCGCGACCAGGCGGTCGATGTCCGCCTGGTCGTGCTGGACCGAGATCAGCCACTGCTCGATCTTGCCCCAGGGCGGCAGGAAGACCCCGCCGTTGTGCTGGTACAGCCAGTGCGCGTGGCTGTAGGAGTCGTCGATGCCGAGGAAGCCGCGGAAATCGCGGACCGGCTCGGCGGTGAACACCACGCACCCCTTGGCGCCGACCGCGACCACCTGCGCGGCCAGGCCGTTGCGGTCGATCTCCCGCTGCAGGCCGGTCACGGCCCGCTCGCGGAGCGCCTCGATCCGCTGGTAGGCGGCCGGCGTGGCGACCTCGCAGAGCATGGCCCGGCAGGCCGCCATGGCCAGCGGGTTGCCGTTGAAGGTCCCGACCATCTCATAGTCGCCGTCCGCGACGTGCCCCATCGTCTCCTCGGTGCCGCCGATGGCGGCGACGGAGACGCCGCCCCCGATCGCCTTGGCCAGGCAGATGATGTCCGGGGTGACCCCGGTCACCCCGGTCGCCCCGCTCGGGCCCGCGGTGAGGCCGGTCTTGACCTCGTCGAAGGTCAGCAGCGCGCCGCGGGAGTGCAGCAGTTCCTTCAGGCCGGCCAGGTACCCGGGCTCGGGCCGGATGATCCCGGCGTTCATCATGATCGGCTCGATGATCATCCCGGCGACCTGGCCCGGGTTCTCGTCCAGCAGCCGGGCCACGCCGTCGAGGTCGTTGAAGCTGGCCACCAGGGTGAGATCGATGATCGCCCGCGGGATCCCGGTGCTGGACGGGACCTGGGCCGGCTTGTCCGCCGGCCCGATATCGTCCGTCTCCGGGCAGACCGATACCTGGACCGAGTCATGGTGGCCGTGGTAGCAGCCCTCGACCTTGATGATCAGGTCACGGCCGGTGATGGCGCGCATCAGGTGGACGGCCTCCATCGTGGCCTCGGTGCCCGAGTTGGCGAACCGCCACAGCGGCAGCCCGAACCTGCGGGTCAGCTCCTCGGCGACCAGGATCGCGGCCGGCGTCGGCTGCGCGAAGTGCGTGCCGAGCGTGACCTGGCCGCGCACCGCCTCCACGATCGCGGGGTGACCGTGCCCGGCCAGCGCCGCGCCGTACCCGCCGTGCAGGTCGACGTACTCGTTGCCGTCCACGTCGTAGATCTTGGAGCCCTTGCCGTGGCTGAGCCAGACCGGCTGCGGCCGGGTGATCTGCCAGCTGGAGGTGACGCCTCCGGCGAGCGCGAGGCCGGCCCGCTGCGCCAGCCGGCGTGACTCCCGCTGGCGCTCGCAGAAGATCTCCTCCTGCGCGGCGATGAGCCCGCCGAGGTCGGCCGGGGCTGTGTCGGCCGGGGCTGTGTCGGCCGGGGGCCGGGCCGCCGGGACGGCGGCGGGCCGGGCGGGTACTTCGGTGTTGGGGGTGCTTGACGATGGCATCGGGGCGGCCGGCTCGGCCATTGCGTGCTCCTCACGCGATTGACTGAATGTTCAGTCTAGGACGGCGCCGTTCGGGCGGGCAAGGGCACACCGGGGCGGAGGGGGGCGGTCAGGACCTGAACAGGGCGGCCGCCACGGCCCGCCAGCCGAGCAGGAACAGCCCGAGGAAGGCCAGCGCAACGGCGATGAACGCCGGGGCGGTCCCCTGGCCCGCCAGCACCCGCAGCAGCATGCCGAGCCCGGCGGCGCCCAGCCACGCGCCCAGGCCGGCCGGGACGATGGCGGCCGGCCGCCGCCAGGCGCGGGTGGCCAGCAGGCCGAGCGCGAGCCCGGCCAGGAACGGCCACGCGGTGCTGGCCAGGCCGGCCAGGGATTCGCCGTCGTGATGGCTGGCCCGGCCGATCGCGACGAACGCCAGCACGCAGGCGGCGTCGAGGCCCGCCGCGGCCGCCGGGCGCACGCGCGGCGCCGGACGGGCGCGGGAGGCCGGCGCGCGGTACGGGGCCGGGCCGGGGCGCATGCGGTCAGCGTATGCTGCGGGCCCATGCCCCGCCTGCTGATCGTGCACCACACCGCGTCCCCGGCGATGCAGGCGATGTTCGAGGCCGTTACGGCCGGGGCGGGCCACGAGGACATCGAGGGCGTCGAGGTCGTGATCAGGCCCGCGCTGACCGCGGCCGCGGCCGACGTGCTGGCCGCCGACGGCTACCTGCTGGGCACGCCCGCCAACATCGGCTACATGTCCGGCGCGCTGAAGCACTTCTTCGACGGCATCTACTACCCGTGCCTGGAGGCGACGCAGCGCCGGCCGTACGCGCTGTACGTGCACGGCGCCAGCGACACCGGCGGCGCGGTCCGCGCCGTCGAGGCCATCGCCACCGGCCTGGCGTGGCGCCGCGCCCGCCCGCCGGTGTGCGTGACCGGCCCGCCGGACCCGGCCGCCCTGGAGGCCTGCTGGGAACTCGGCGCCACGGTCGCGGCCGAGCTGGCCGGGTGACCGTTCCGTTGCGGAGATAAGAACACGTTACAGTTTTGTGGGAGTACCGGTCCGGACCTGGGAGGTCGTTGAGCGGTGGGGTCGGGAGCATTCTGGGAGCGGGCCCGGCAGAGCCCGGAGTGGGTCGCGGTGGTCGAGCCGGACGGCACCGAGCACCGGGCCGGTGACCTGCTGGCCCGGGTGAACCAGATCACCCACGGGCTGCGGGCACTCGGCCTGCAGCCCGGTGACGGCATCGCCTCGCTGCTGCCCAACGGCGTGGCGCCGATCGAGATGTACCTGGCGGCCCTGCAGGCCGGCTGGTACCTCACACCGATCAACTGGCACTTCACCGCGCCGGAGGCCGCCTACCTCATCCGGGACTGCGAGGCGAAGGCGGTGTTCGTGGACGAGCGGTTCGCCGCCGTCGGCGCGGCCGCCGCCGACGAGGCGGGCATCCGCGCCGGCGCGCGGTTCAGCTACGGCGACGTGGCTGGGTTCACCCCGGTCGCCGCGCTCCGCGACGGGCAGCCGCAGACCATGCCCGCGGACCGTACGGCCGGAGCCACCATGCACTACACCTCGGGCACCACGGGCCGGCCCAAGGGAGTGCGCCGCGCGCTGATCGGCCTGGACCCGGACGAGGCGGCGGAACTGGGCACCGGGCTGCTGATGTTCTTCGGGATCACCGCCGGGCCGCCCAACGCGCACCTGGTCTCCTCGCCGAACTACCACACGGCGGTCACCGTGTTCGGCGGCGGCGCGCTGCACATGGGGCACACCCTGGTCTGCATGGACTCCTGGGACTCCGAGCAGGCGCTGGCGCTCGTCGAGCGGTACCGGGTGACCAACACGCACATGGTCCCGACGCACTTCAAGCGGATGCTGTCGCTGCCCGAGGAGACCAAGCGCAAGTACGACCTGTCCTCGATGAAATGGCTGATCCACGCGGCGGCGCCGTGCCCGATCGGGATCAAGCAGGAGATGCTGGACTGGTGGGGGCCGTGCGTGTGGGAGTACTACGCGGCCACCGAGGGCGGCGGGACGATCGCCTCCCCGGACGACTGGGCAACCCGCCCGGGCACCGTGGGCACTCCCTGGCCGATCAGCGAGATCATGATCGCCGGCGAGGACGGCAGCCCCTGCCCGCCCGGCACGCCCGGCACCATCTACATGAAGATGGGGATATCCGAGTTCGCCTACAAGGATGACCCGGAGAAGACCGCGGCCAGCCGGCTGCGCGACTTCTTCACGGTCGGCGACATCGGCTACCTCGACGACGGCGGCTACCTGTTCCTGTGCGACCGCAAGTCCGACATGATCATCTCGGGCGGCGCGAACATCTATCCGGCCGAGGTCGAGGCCGAGATCATCATGCATCCCAAGGTCGCCGACGTGGCGGTGTTCGGGATCCCGGACGACGACTGGGGCGAGCAGGTCAAGGCCGTGGTGCAGCCCGCCGCGGGGGTGCCGGGCGATGAGCGGCTCGCGGCCGAGATCCTGGCCTCGCTGGACGGCAGGCTGGCCCGGATGAAGTGGCCCAGGAGCATCGACTTCACCGACGAGCTGCCCCGCGATCCCAGCGGCAAGCTGCTCAAGAGGCGGCTGCGCGCCCCGTACTGGGAAGGGCGCGGCAGCGCGATCTGACACCCGTAACGGTCCGGCCGCGGGCCGCGCGGCCGGGCAGGCGCGGTCAGGCCGCGGGAGCCTGCTCGCCGGCGGCCAGGGCGAGCGCGTCGATCAGGCGGGCGGTGGCCGGCGGGTCCGGCGGGTCGCCGTAGGTCATCGCGAACACGTGCCGGCGGGCGCCGGGCAGCGGCGCGGTGCGGATGCCGGGGTGACACGCCGCACGCAGGCACAGGCCGGGCAGGGTGGTGACGCCGAGGCCCGCCGCCACCAGGGCCTGGACCGCCACGTAGTCGTCGGTGGTGAACGCGATCTTCGGGGTGAACCCGGCCAGCGCGCACTGCCGCAGCAGGTGGTCGCGGCAGCGCTCACAGCCCGCGATCCACCGCCGCTGCGCGTACGCGGCCAGGTCCGGCGGCGTCTGCGCCGCGCCGTCGCCAGGCGCGGGGGACGCCGGAGACGCGGGGAACGCCGGGGTGACCAGGTGCACCGGCTCGTCGAGCAGCAGCCTGCCGCGCACGCCCTCCTCGCCGGCGTCCTGCGGCTCCGGGTCGGCGCCCCGCTGGTGGTGCCGGAACACCAGCGCCACGTCGACCTGACCCGCCCGGAGCATACGCAGCGCGTCCGCCGGCTCGGCCTCGGCCAGCATGAGATCCAGGCCCGGGCTCTCGGCCTCCAGCCGCGCCGCGGCGGCCGGCACGATGGTCCCGAGCGCGGAGGGGAAGGACGCCAGCCGCACCCGGCCCTGGCTCAGCCCGACGTGGGCCGCGAGCTCGTTCTCGGCCGCGTCCAGCCGGCCGATGATCTCCTCGGCCCGCTCGGCCAGCAGCCGGCCCGCGTCGGTGAGCCGCACCCCGCGGCCCGCCCGCTGCAGCAGCCGTGCGCCGGTCTCCGCCTCCAGGCGGGCGATGTGGTGGCTGATCGAGGGCTGGGCGTAGTTCAGGGCGCGCGCCGCGGCGGTCACCGAACCGTGCCTGGCCACCGCCACGAGCACGCGGAGCCTGGTTACGTCCAGCATGCGCCGAGAGTATAGATCGCCTCGATTATTCGGCTAGTAGCCCCGGGCCAGACTTATCTGACCAGCTAGCAAGGGGCGCGGTTAGCCGGCGTCCGGGCCGCCGCGGCCCCCGAGCAGCGGGGACTGCGGGTCGTGGGCGGACTGCCGGCGGCGCCACGCGATGCCGGACAGGGCCTCGAGGACGACCCGGTTGGCCAGGAACGCGGTGACCTCCGCGTGGTCGTAGGGCGGCGCGACCTCCACCACGTCGATGCCGGCCAGCGGCACTTCCATCGCGATCCTGCGGACCGCATCGAGCAGCTGGCGGCTGCTCAGGCCGCCGGGCTCGGGCGTCCCGGTGCCTGGCGCCAGGCCGGGATCGACCACGTCGACGTCCACGGACAGGAACACGCCGTCACAGTCGTCGGTGGCGATGCGCATCGCCTCGGACAGGCAGTCATCCAGCCCGCGGGATACCACCTCGGTCATCTCGAAGCTGCGCATCCGCTGCTGGGCCATCCAGTCGAGGGTCTCCGGCTCCGGCCAGTAGCCGCGCAGCCCGACCTGCAGGAACCGGTCACCGCGGACCGCGCCCGACTCGATCAGCCGGCGCATCGGCGTGCCGTGGCCGTACAGCGAGCCGAACTGCGTGTCACCGGTATCGGCGTGCGCGTCGAAGTGGATCATCGAGACGCGGCCCCAGCCGACGTGCCGCGCCACGCCGGTCGCGTCGGGCAGCGCGACCGTGTGATCACCGCCGAGGATCACCGGGATCGCGCCGCCGCGGCAGGCCTCGTATACCGCCTCCTCCAGGCGGCGCAGGGACAGGTCGGTGTCGCCCGACGGCATCTCCACGTCGCCCGCGTCGGCCACCCGCAGCTCGGCCAGCGGGTCGACGCGCAGAGCCAGGTGGGGGCGCGAGCCATCGTGCGGCAGGTAGTCGGTGAACCTGATCGCCTGCGGGCCGAACCTGGCCCCGGGCCGGTGGGACGTTCCCCCGTCGAACGGCGCACCGATGATCATGATCTCGGTACCGGCCCAGCCGGCCGGGTCCGCCAGGTCGGCCCGGGGCACGCCCAGGAACGTAGCATCCGGTCCGTACATTCCGCCTAGTCGCGCCATGCCGTCGAGGGTAGCGTCTGCTCATGCGACGCAGGGCGGCCACGTCGCCGACAGCGCGATCGCCCAAGCCTCCCGGGCGGGGGCTTGGCGCCGGGGGGCTGCTGGTACCCCTGGCCGCGCTGGCCGCGACCACGATGCTCGCCCAGGGGGACCAGTCCTCGCTGGCCCAGGCGGTCAGCGGTATCCAGCGTCAGTTCGGCGCGTCGGACCAGGTCCTGGGGCTGATCCCGTTCTGCATGGCGATCTGCGGCGCGATCGGCGCGATTCCGATCGGCGTGATCGCCGACCGGCACCGGCGGACCTGGCTGCTCGCCGCGGTGTGCGCCATCTGGGCCGCCGCCATGGGCGCGGGAGGGCTCGCGATCGGGTTCGGCGTGCTGTTCGCCACCCGGATGCTGGCCGGCGCGGCCGAGGGCACGCCGCCGGCGGCGATCTCCCTGCTGTCCGACTACTTCCCCGTGCGCCGGCGCTCGGAGGCCATGGGCATCTATCAGGCGGGCGCGATCGCCGGGGCCTTCATCGGCCTGGTGGGCGGCGGGATCGCCGTGCAGCTGGGCGGCTGGCCGTGGGCGTTCTGGATCTGGGTGCCGGTCGGCGTCGGCGTCGCGGCCTGGTACCTGTTCCTGCCCGAACCGGCCCGCGGCCACCAGGACGCGGCGTTCGAGGCGACGGTCGGGACCGCCACCCACACCGCGGCCGGCCCAGACGCCGGCGCCGCGGTCGGGATCGAGGGGCCGGCGGCCGCCGAGCTGGCGGCCGAGGGACTCATCTCGCTACCAGAGCCGCGCCACCAGGAGGCGCCGTCGGGCGCGTCCGCGGGCCAGCTCGGGGCGCTGCGCGCCCTGCTGCGGATACCGACGATGTGGATCGGCACCCTGTTCTTCACGGTGTCGCAACTGCTGCTGAACGGCCTGTCGTTCTGGGGCGTGGAGTACTTCAAGCGGGTGCACCACCTCGGCCCTGCGGCGGCGGGCGGGTTCGCCACCGTGCTCGGCGCGGGCTCGGCGGTGGGCATCCTGGCGGGCGGCATGCTGGCCGACCGGCTGCTGCGCCACGGTCACGTCAACGCCCGCGTGTACGTGGCCGCGTTCGGCGCGATCGGCGCCACTCTCGTGCTCGTGCCCGCCTTCGCGAGCACCAACCTGGCGGTCAGCGCGCCGCTGCTGTTCGTCGGCGGCGTCCTGCTGACCATACCCATCGCCCCGGCCGAGGCGCTGTGCACCGACGTGGTGATCCCGGAACTGCGGGGGAGGGGAGCCATGCTGCGGCAGGTGGTGCGGACCGCGTCCTGGGCGGGGCCGTACCTGATCGGCGTGATCTCCGACCAGATCGCGCCGAACACCGCGCTCGGCCTGCGCTGGGCCATCGTCGTGGCCTGCCCGTTCTACGCGCTCGGCGGCCTGATCATGCTGGGCGCGGCCCGGTACTACCCGAGGGACATCGCCTACGTGATCGCGCACACCCGGCGCCCGCACGCCGAGCCCGCCGCCGGGCCGGCCCCGGGCCGGCGGAGCCTAGCGAGTCCCGGAATGCCGGGCCCCGAAGATCGGTTGCACGGGGCGGAGTGGAAGCGCAACGGGAGCGGACCATACCCGCCGGGCGCGGCATGCCGGCGGAGGGATTCCTGCGGCATCGCGGGCTCATCGCGCTGGCGGTCGGCGGCGCCGTCGGGCAGGCCTGCTTGCTCACCGTCCTGGCGCCCGCGGCCCGGCCGCTGGCCCCGCAGGTCACCGCGGTCCCGCCGCTGGCCATCTTCCACGATCTGCGCTGGCTGTTCGGCTACAACCGGTCGTGGGCCGGCTTCGCGCTGACGTACGCCGGGCTCGTGCTGGCGCGGGCCGTGGTGAGCACGGCGCTGATCCGGCTCGCCTGGCCGCGGCGGCTGCCCGCGCCCGCCTGGGGGCCCACGTTCGGCTATTGCCTCATCTTCACCCTGACGGCCAGCGTGCTGTTGTCGCCGGTCGTCACGCTGCTGTTCGGCGTATCGCTGCTCCCGTTCTCCTGGCCGTACCTGGCCGCGCTCCCGGCCATGCTGCTGATCGCGATCCCGCTGTCACACGGCGGCCTGCTCGGCTCCTGGTGGCGGACGCTGCCGTCGCCCCGGGCCGTGGGCTGGCTGCTGGCCAGCTTCATCGTGCTGTCGGCTGCGGCCGCCGCGATCGGCAGCCTGCCCGCGGCCGCCGGGGTGGCGGTGGCCGGGGTGGCCGGCCTGGCCAACGCGCGCGCGTGGTACGGGCTGGCCGCCGCCGCGACCCGGGAGGGGGCCGCAAGCCACCTGCCCTGGGCCCGCGCCTGGGCGCTCGCGTGGCAGCACCTTCCGCGGTGGCCCGCGCCGGTGTCGCCGCTGGCCGCCGCCACCGCGCTCGCGCTCATCATCGGCATGACCCGGCTGCTCTTCGCGCTGTCCGGCAGCATCCCGCTGCCCGGCGGCCCGGCCGCCGTCCCGACCAGGGAGGCCCTGGCCGCGATCACCGGCCGACCGGGCAGCTACGCGCCCGCCGGGCTCACCAGCGCGGTGCTCGTCATCCCGGGGTTCGGGTCATCCTGCTGCTATCCGTCGGCCGGCCGGGCGCTGATCGGGCCGCCGGCGCTGGTGCGGCCGTTCTCCTACGCCGGGCTCGACGCCCGGGGCAGGCCGCTCCCGTACGGGCTCGACGCCACGGACCTGCCGCTCCCCGCACTGGGTGACATGATCGCCCAGCAGGTTGCGCGGCTGCACCAGGAGACCGGGCGGCCCGTCGACATCGTCGCCGAGAGCGAGGGCACGCTCGGCGTCTACGCGATGCTGGCCCGGCACCCGGGCCTGCCGGTCAGGTCGGTCGTGCTGCTCAGCCCGATCGTCGACCCTGGCCAGGACGAGCAGGCGAGCCGGGCCATGGCCGCCGACGCCGACCCGGTGTCCGGCGACGCGCTGAACGCGCTGGCCAGCATGGCCGGCGCGCTGACACCGTTCGGCGAGTCGGGAGCCCAGGAGCTGATCGACTCGGTCCGCAGCGACGGCGCCGCCTTCGCCGCGGCCGCCGCCCGCGACGGGCAGCGGATCCGCTGGCTCGCGGTAATCCCGCTCGCCGACGCGGTCACCCTGCCCGTGTGCGACCTGCCGGGCAACGTCATCGTGGTGCCCGCCCTGCACGGCAGCCTGCTCGGCGACCCCGCGATCGACCGGATGGCACACCGCTTCCTCAGCAACGAGCAGGTGGCCGGCCCGCAGGGCATGCGGGACACCGCCGAGGTCATCGCGGCCGCGGCGGCGGCCTGGCGGATGCCGTCGCTGGCCCCGCCGCCACACTGCAGCAGCTGAGCCCGGCCCGGTCCCGCCGGCGGGTGGTGCTGGCTTCCCCGCCGGTCTCGTGCTGGCCTTCGGCCCGGTACCGGCTCGCATCCTTCTACCGCCGCGGTGATGAGCGAATAATCACCATCAAGAGGTGATACATGAAGCGTGCCCCCTGGCCGCGACCCCACGTTGGCCGGGCCATATCTCCCCGGACCGCCTTCCGGTGCGCGTGCAGCATCTGGGCGCTGACGCTGGCGGCGGCCGGCGCGTCGCTGATCTACAACCGCGTTCACCCGCTGCCTCCGAAACTGAGCGCAGGCACGGGAAGCGCGCTGATTGGCACGGTCGCGGTGGCGTTCATCGGGAGCTTCGCCACCGTCGGCGCGCTGCTGGTGTGGAAACGCCCGGCGAACCCGATCGGCTGGCTTCTGTCCGTCACCGGCCTGTCGTACGCGGTCGGCGCCGTGGGGGAGCTGCTGCTGCAATTCCCCCGGACCCGGGCCCTGGGCAACTGGCTGGGCTGGATATATTTCTTCGGCATCGGGTTCGTGATATTCGTCCTGCTGCTGTTCCCGACCGGTTCGCTGCCCTCGCGCCGCTGGCGGCCGGTGGCGTGGGCGGCCGGGGCCGCCATGGCGGCCTGGGCTCTCGGTAACGCCTTCGCTCCCCTACCCGCCTCCAGCGGCTCCCCCAACCCCTTCGCCGGCGTGGCCGGGCCGGCCGCGTCTTCAGCGTCCTGGGCGGAGTCGGGGGGCCGCTGCTCGTGGCGATCGGCCTCGCCGCCATCGTGTCGTTGGTCTTCCGTTACCGCCGGGCTGGCACCGTCGAGCGCGAGCAGCTGAAATGGCTCGTCTACGCCGGCGGGCTGATCGTGGCAGCAGTGCTGGCCGAAATACCGATCGAGAAGATCGTCGGCCCGGGCAGCGACGCCGCCACTAACCTCCAGAACGTGGTGACCAGCGGCACGGTCTCGCTGGTTCCCTGCGCCATCGGCATCGCCATCTTCCGCTACCGCCTCTACGACATCGATGTCGTGATCAACAAGACCCTGGTCTACGGGTCGCTGGCCGCGTTCATCACCGCCGTGTACGTGGCGATCGTGGTGGGCCTCGGCGCCCTGGTCGCCCAGCACGGCGCGCGGGTCGGCTTCTGGCTGTCGATCGCCGCCACGGCCGTGGTGGCGGTGGCGTTCCAGCCGGTGCGGGCGCGGATCCAGCATCTGGCCAACCGGCTGGTGTACGGCAAGCGGGCCACTCCGTATGAGGTCCTCGCGCAGTTCGCTGAGCGCACGGCCGGAACCTACGCCACCGAGGAACTGCTGCCCCGCATGGCGCGGATCCTGGCCGAGGGCACCGGCGCCTCCCGGGCGGACGTATGGCTCCAGGCCGGCGGGGTGTTCCGGGACGATGCCATGTGGCCGCCCGGCGAGCCGCCGTTCGGCGAGGCCAGCGCGGACCCGGCCGGCGAGCTCGCGGTCCCGGGAGCCGACCGGGTTCTGCCGGTGCGGTACCAGGACGAGGTGCTCGGCGCGCTGTCGGTGTGCAAGCGCCCGGGAGAATCCCTCACCCCGGCCGAGGGCAAGCTCCTGGCCGACCTCGCGGCCCAGGCCGGCCTGGTGCTCAGGAACGTCGGCCTCTGGGAGCAGCTGACGGCCAGGCTGGAGGAGATCAGGGCCTCCCGGCAACGCCTCGTGGCGGCCCAGGACGAGGAGCGGCGCCGGATCGAGCGCAACATCCACGACGGCGCCCAGCAGCAGCTCGTGGCGCTGACCATCAAACTGAACCTCACCGAAGACCTGATCGGCACCGACCCGGAAGGCGAGCGGGAGCTGCTGGCCGAGCTGCGCGGGGAAGCCGCCGCCGCCGTGGAGGACCTGCGGGACCTCGCCCGGGGCATCTACCCGCCGCTGCTGGCCGGCGAGGGCCTGGCCGCCGCGCTCCGGGCGCAGGCAGCCAAGTCGCCGGTCCCGACGTCCGTGGACGCCGTCGGCATCGGCAGATACCCGCAGGACGTGGAGGCCGCGGTCTACTTCTGCGTCCTCGAGGCACTGCAGAACATGGCCAAGTACGCGGGAGCCAGCCAGGCCAGCGTCCGGCTGGCCGCGTCAGGGGACGAGCTGCGGTTCGAGGTGGCCGACGACGGGGCGGGCTTCGACCCGGGCACGAAGGCCCTCGGCACCGGCCTGCAGGGCATGGCGGACCGGCTGAGCGCGCACGACGGCGCCCTGGACGTCCGGACGGCGCCGGGAACGGGCACGGTAGTGGTCGGCCGGCTCCGGGTCCGGGTGCCCGAGGCGGCGCGGTGAACCGCCTCCAGGGCTGCCCCCCGGCCGTGGGGCGCCGGTGACGCCGCGGACGCGGTCCTGGCTGGCCTGGGGTCTGGCCGGCCTGACCGCGGCGCTACTGGTGACCGCCCTGCTGCTGGGCTTGGTGAGCCGCACCATCTTGCTCTTGCCGGCCACGCTCTCGCTCAGCGTGGTCGGCGCGGTGATCTCGGCCCGGACCGGGAACCTGATCGGCTGGCTGTTCGTCGCCAGCGGCACCGCCATCGGGCTTTGCCTGGCCCTGACGGCCTACGCCAGCGGACCGCGCGCCGCCGCACGCCCGGGAGCCGGCTGGGCCGCATGGGTGTTCACGGTGTTGCTCGAGGCGGGGACCGCGTTGTTCCTGCTGATACCACTGCTGTTCCCGGACGGCCGGCCGCCCTCGCCGCGGTGGCGGCCGGTGGTCTGGCTGCTGATCGCCGTCGGCCTGCTCGGCATGGCCTGCGTGGCACTCTCGCCGGTGAACTTCCCGAACAACTTTCCGCACCTGCACGATCCGGTCACCGTGGTACCCGCGTCGGCGCTGGCCGCGGCTTACAACGGGCAGCAGACGCTCCAGGGCCTGCTGTTCGCGGTCGGCGCGGCCGCGGTCATCTCCAGGCTGGTGCGGTCCGCGGGGGAGGAGCGGCTGCAGCTCAAGTGGTTCACGTACGCGGCCGCCGTGGCGGGGCTGGCCATTACCCTCGCCGCCTTCTTCCTGCCGCAGCCGCTGACCGCCTTCGGCGTGTTCTTCCCGCTGATCCCGATCGCCGCGGGCATCGCGATTCTGAAATACCACCTCTACGGCATCGACGTGGTCATCAGCAAGACCATCGTCTACGGCTCGCTGGCGGCGTTCATCACGGTCGCCTACGTCGTCATCGTGGCCGGGATCGGCTCGCTGGCCGGATCGGGGTCGCGGCCTAATCCTGGGCTGTCCATCCTGGCCACCGCGGTGGTGGCGGTCGCGTTCCAGCCGCTGCGGGAGCGGATGCGGCGGGTGGCGAACCGGGTCGTGTACGGCAAGCGGGCCACGCCGTATGAGGCGCTGAGCGACTTCGCCGGGCAGATCGGCGGGACCTACGCGACCGACAATGTCCTGCCCCGCATGGCCAAGATCCTGGCCGAGGCGACCGGCGCCGGCCGGGCCGACGTGTGGCTGCGGGCCGGCCCGCAGCTCGGGGTCGGCGCGTCCTGGCCCCCGGATGCCCCGCGTCCCGGGCCGGTCGCGCTGGCCAGCGGCGACCGGGGCCGCGATGGCGGCGGCACGCCGCGGGCCGCCGGCGCCGATCGCCTCACCCTGGTGCGGCATCAGGGCGAGGTACTGGGCGCGCTGTCGGTGTCCAAGCGCCCCGGGGAGCAGCTCACGCCCGCCGAGGACAAGCTCATCGGCGACCTCGCCGCGCAGGTCGGCCTGATCCTGCGCAACGTGGGCCTCGCTGAGCAGCTCAGCGAGCGGCTGGCCGACCTGCGGGCCTCGCGGCTGCGGATCGTGACCGCGCAGGACGACCAGCGGCGGCGGATCGAACGCGACATCCACGACGGCGCCCAGCAGCAGCTGCTGTCCATCGCCTCCGGGCTGGCCGTGGCCGAGTCCCTGGCCGGGCGGGACGAGGAGCAGGAACGGGCCCTCGTCGCGCAGCTCAAGGCCGACACCCACGATGCCCTGCAGACCCTGCGCGACCTCGCCCGCGGCATCTACCCGCCGGTACTCGCCGACCAGGGACTCGCGCGGGCCGTCAGCGCCCACGCCGGGAAGGCGCCGCTGCCGGTCATCGTCGACGCTGACGGGGTCGGCCGCTACCCGGCGGACATCGAGACCGCCGTGTACTTCTGCTGCGCCGAAGCCGTGCAGAACGCGGCCCGGCACGCGCCGGAATCGACGGTCCGCATCCGGCTGCGCGGGTCCGCCGGGGAAATCTCGTTCGCGGTCGAGGACGACGGGCCCGGCTTCGACCGGTCCGGTGCCGGGGGCGGCGGGGGGGCCGGGCTGCAGCACATGGCCGACCGGCTGGCCGCGCTCGGCGGGTCGCTCCAGGTCGACGCCTACCCCGGTTCCGGCACCACCGTCACCGGGCGGATCCCGGTCGCGCCGGCCGTGGCATCCTGCGGTGGACGATCCCCGACACCCGGAGCGCACCCCGATTGGATACCAGCGGCCTGATCGGCGAGGATGACCGGCGGATCGCCCTGCCCGGCACCCTGAACCTGCGTGACCTCGGCGGGTATCCGGCCGCCGGCGGCCGGACCGTGCGGTGGCGGACCCTGCTGCGCTCGGATGCGCTGCACCGGCTGGACGACGCCGGCCGGGCCGCGCTGGCCGGGCTCGGCCTGCGCACCGTGATCGACCTGCGCACCAACGAGGAGGTCACGGCCGCGCCCAGCGCGCTGGACAGCACCGGTGCCCGAACCTTCCACGTCCCGATGTTCAGCGACGAGGCCATCGGCCGCCTGCCGCCCGAACTGGCCGCGATCTACCGGTACATGATCGACGACTGCGGCGCGGCCATCGCCGAGGCGGTCGGGCGGCTGTGCGCCGACGGCGCGCTGCCCGGGCTGATCCACTGCACCGCGGGCAAGGACCGGACCGGCCTGGTCGCGGCGCTGGTCCTGGACGTCATCGGCGTGCCCGACGAGGTGATCGCGGCCGATTACGCGATGAGCGCGTCCTACCTCGATCCCCAGGCGGCCCGGGCCATCCGCCGCATCCGCGCCGTGAGCGGCGTCGGCCGGTGGCTCGATCTCGGAGCGCTCGGCGCCTCGCCCCAGGTGATCGTCATGGCCCTGGCCCGCGTCCGCGCCCAGGCCGGCAGCGCGGCCGGCTACCTGGTGCGCCACGGCCTGACCCGGTCCGACCTGGACCGCCTGCGCACCGCCCTGGTGTCGCCCCCCGGGCGCGGCTAGCCGCCGGACGTGACGGTGGGCTCGTGGCGGACCGGGAAGTTCACCGAGTTCGCGATGAAGCACTTACCGTGGGCCGCCTGGTGCAGGCTCGCGGCGGTCTCGATCATGTCCGCGGACGCCACGGTGACCCGCGGCCGCAGCACGACCTCGGTGAAATGGCCGCCCCCGTCCGCGGTCTCCGCCATGGCGCCGTGCGCCTGGTCGGCATAGGCGGTGACGACAACCCCGGCGGTGGCGCACAGGTGCAGATACCACAGCATGTGGCACTGGGCCAGGGCCGCGGTGAGCTCGAGTTCCGGGTTCCAGCGGCCCGGATCGCCGCGGAACGCCGGGTCGGAACTCGCGGCGATCGGCGGGAGGCCGCCGGAGGTGACGTCGTGGTCCCGCCCGTAGGCCCGGTAGCCGCTGGTGCCGGTGCCGCGGTTGCCCGTCCAGGTCACCGAGACGTCATAGCTGTGCGTGCGGGACACGGGACCACCTTCCGTAACGGACTCGCCGGGCCCTGACATGATCGGGCGCCCTGGCCCGGTTTGTCACCTACCGGTCCGGCCATCCATGGTGATATCGTGATATCACCATGCCGATGAAGCCGGGAAGCACCAAGAACCTGCTGCTGCGCCTCGACACCGACCTGGCCGAGCGGCTGCAGACCGTGGCCGACGTCGAGGGTCGCTCGGTCTCCGATGTCGTGCGCGAGGCCATCGCCGCGCTGGTGGAGCAACGCCGTGGCGACCAGCGCTTCCTGCGGCTGCTGGACGACAACCTCACCCGGCACCAGCGGGCGCTCCAGATGCTCCGGGATGACCAGCCGTGATCGCGCTCGAGGTCGCCGATCTGGTGGTCATAGCGAGCCGCACGCTCGGGCTGGACACCGGCCTGGTGCTGGACCTGCTCGACCCCGCCGCCGCCGAGCGCGCGCTGGCCCGGGCGCGGCCCGGCGGCGAACCCGGTGATCCGGCCGGGCGGGCCGCGGCCCTGCTGGAGGCCCTCGTGCGGGAGCGGCCGCTGCGGCGCGGCAACCAGCAGGTGGCGCTGGCCGCCACCCTGCAGTTCCTCGCCCTCAACGGCTGGGACACCGACCCCGACCCGCAGATCGTGGCCCTGGTCACCGGGCTGGCGGCCGGCACGCTCGACACCCAGGCGGCCGCGGCCTGGCTGGAGCCACGGCTCCGCTTCGTGGCCCGCGTGAAGGAGGCACCCATGCGACAACGGCGGCCGCTGGCCGAGAAGATCAAGATGGCCACGATGCGCACACCGCCCCGGGGCATGTTCCACCGGCTGACCGACCGGGCCCGGCGGGCCGTCCACTTCGCCCGGGAGGAAGCCCTGCTGCTGCGTCACGACCAGGTCGGCACCGAGCACCTCCTGCTCGGCCTGCTCTACGAGGGGGAGGGGGTCGCCGCCCACGTGCTGGAGTCGCTGGGCATCTCCCCGCAGGACGTGCGAGGCCAGGTCGACGAGATTGTCGGGCCCGGCCAGAGCCCGCCGCGAGGCGACATCCCGTTCACGCCGGCGGCCAGGAGGGTACTGAGGCTGTCGCTGCAGGAGTCGCTGCAGCTCGGACACCGCTACATCGGCACCGAGCACCTTCTGCTGGGCCTGCTCGGCGAGGCCGAAGGCACCGCGGCCCAGGTGCTGAACCGGCTCGGCGCCGACCAGGCCCGGGTTCGCGACCGGACGCTGGACCTGCTGGCCGGCCGGCGCGGGCAGGCAGGTCCGCGGCCGGAGGCCGCCGGGTCGGCCGACGCGGAGGCCCCCGCGGCGGCCCCCGAGGCCCCGGCCGTCCCCGCTGACCTGGCGAGGGCCACCGAGCAGCTCGCCCGGCTGCGACAGCAAAAGCACGCCGCGCTGGACGCGGGAGACCTCGCCGCCGCCGCGGCCCTGCGCGACCGGGAACGGAAGCTGCTCGCGGACAAGCTCCGGCTGGAGCACCGGTGGACCGCCGGCCTGGACGTGCAGGCCATCATCGCGGACAACCAGCGACTGCGCCGCGAGCTTGACCGGCTGCGGGACCTGCTCCGGCAGCACGGCATCGAGCCGGACGGCGGCACGGCCCGGACCGCGTGAGGCAGCCTGGCCTGCGGGAGGCGGCCCGGGTCAGGCCCGGCCGATGTCAGTCACCGTCAGCACCAGGTGATCAAGCCCGGGCAGGCTCACGCTCGGTCAAACCGTGGTTCAGCGGAAGTTCCCGCCGACCCGGGCCCGACCGGGAAGCCCGGCGGGGGTCTCGGAGCCCGCGCCCGGCGCACGGCGCGCGAACGGCGGGCCGAGGGCCTGATCGCGGGCCGCCGGCTGCTGGAGGCCGACGACGTCGAGCGCCTGGCGGAGAAGATCGACGCGTCCCGGCGGGTACGGGAGCTGCACCGGGAGCTGCAGGCCCTGCCGGAGGGCGAGCGGGCCGTCCTGGAGCTGGTGGCGGTGGACGGGCTCACCGTGGCCGAGGCGGCCGCCGCGCTCGGCATCCGCCCGGTGACGGCCCGGGTGCGGCTGCACCGGGCCCGCCGGGCCCTGCGCCCGGAGCCGTTTCAGATGGTCATCGAAACCGAGGTCCTCTCATGAACGCAGGTGAGGCAGGCCGCCCGCTGGGCGGGTTCGAGACCCGGCTCGAGGCCGAGCTGGTCAGAGTGGTCACCGAGCGCGCCGCGGCCCGGCCCGGGCTGGCCACCGTGACGTGGCGGCGGCAGCCGGGCCAGGTGGAACGAGCCGCCGGCCTGCTGCGGTCGCCCGGGCTGGCCCGGGCGCTGGTGACCACCCCGTCGCTGCTGCTGCCGTGGCTGATCTCCAGCGTCGTGGTGCTCGCCGCGGGGGCCGCCGCGACGCTGGGTACCCGGCAGCCATGGGTCGGGCTGCTCGCGCCGGTCGTGGCGGCGGCCGGCATCGCCTACGCCTACGGTCCGGGCATCGACCCGGCCTGGGAGCTGTCGCGCAGCATGGCGGTGAGCGACCGGCTGGTGCTGCTGGTCCGGGCGCTGGCGGTGTTCGCGCTGGACGCCGCGCTGGGGCTGGCCGCGTCGGCCGCCTCCGGCGCCGCGGTCGGGATCACGTTCGGCTGGCTGATCCCGATGACCGCCGTGTGCGCGCTTGCCCTGGCGGTCGCGACCGTGTCCCGGTCGGCGAACGCGGGTGTGTCCGCGGGCCTGGCCGGCTGGGCGCTCGTGATCTTGTCCGAAAAGGCGGCGACCGGGCAGTTCGCCGCCGCGGTGAGCGACTCTGCCCTGATGCTGCCCTACCTGGCGGTCGCGGTCATCTGCGTCGCGGTCGCCCTGTACGCCACGCGCACGGTGAGGGGAACACCATGAATGTTGAGGTCGCCGGGGTGACCCGGCGGTTCGGCCGGACCCAGGCGGTGGCCGGGGTGGACCTAGAGGCTGGGCCGGGGGTGCTCGGGCTGCTGGGGCCGAACGGGGCCGGCAAGACTTCGCTGCTGCGGATGCTGGCCACGGTGATCCCGCCCAGTTCCGGCCGCCTGCGGCTGCTGGGGCGCGATCCGCGCGGCTACCCCCGGCGCAAGGAGATCCGGCGCCGGCTGGGGTACCTGCCCCAGAACCTCGGTTACTACCCCGGATTCACGGTCGCCGAGTTCGTGGAGTACTTCGCCCTGCTCAAGGAGATGCCCCCGGGCCAGGTCCCGGCCGCCGTGGCTGCCGCGATAGGGCGCACCGGGCTGGGGGACCAGGCCCGGGCCAAGTTGCGGACGCTGTCCGGCGGGATGCTGCGCCGGGCCGGGATCGCCCAGGCCATCGTCAACGACCCGGACCTGCTGCTGCTGGACGAGCCGACCGCGGGGCTGGACCCCGAGCAGCGGGTCGCGTTCCGCGCCCTGCTGCGCAACCTCGGCGAGCGGGCCACCGTGATCGTGTCCACCCACCTGGTGGAGGACGTCGGCGCCGCCTGCGCCCAGGTCGCGCTCATGGACGCCGGGCGGATCGTGTTTCACGGCACCCCGGCCGAGCTGGCCGCCCGGGCCGACGGCACCGACGCGGCGGGCGACGCCCCGCTGGAACGCGGCTACAGCGCGGTGCTGGCCGACGCCCGCGCCGGCGCCGGAGCCCGGTCATGACCGCCGCCACCGCCCCGGCCGCGACCCCGAGAGCCTGGCGTGTTCCGCGGCCGGCCGGCCCGGTTGCTGCGCATCGAACTGCGCCGCACCCCGGTGCTGTGGATGCTGCCGTTGCTTGCCGCGCTGTTCTGGCTCAGCGCTTACCGCACGGCCATGAACAACCCGCCGTTCTGGAACATCCGCGGCGCGACGCTCCAGGCGAACGCCATGCTCGTGTTCGCTCCGCTGCTGGCGGGCGTGTGCGCCTGGGCCGGGTCGCGGGACGGGCGCCGCGGCCTGGTCGACCTGGTGGGCGTGACCGCGGTGCCGCGGTGGGCGGCCCAGTCCGCCACGTGGGCGGCCGCCACGATCTGGGCGGAGGCGCTCTACCTGGCCGGGGTGGCGGTCCTGTACGGGGTAACCGCGCACCAGGGCGCGTGGGGCGGCCCGCTGTGGTGGCCGGTGGTGGTCGGCGTCGTGATGATCGCAGCCTGCTGCGCCCTCGGGTTCGCCGCCGGGCTGCTGCTGGCCAGCCGGTTCACCGCGCCGCTGGCGGCGCTGGTGGTGTTCCTGGCCCTGGCCGGCGGGGCGTTCGCGATCCAGGACAACGTGAGCTACGCGCGGATCTGGCCACTGAGCGTGCAGGGCCCGTTCCCGACCGACTCCTACGGAATCTTCTACCCGTACCTGCCCGACCTGGCCATCGCCCAGGTGATGTTCCTGGCCGGGCTCGCGGCCGCGGCGCTGGGCGCGATCGGCCTGCCGGCCGCCGCGGGCGGCCGCTGGCTGCGCGGCGCCGCGGCGGCGGTCACCGTGGCCGGGCTCGTGGCCGCGGGAACCGCGGTCAGCCTGGCCGGCACCGCCCGGGTGGAGGCGCACGGGGTCGTCATCCCCGCACTGCACGACGCGGCCAGCGACCGACCGGTCCCGTATACCCCGGTGTGCCGCCAGGGCGCGATACCGGTCTGCCTGCAGCCCGCCTACCGGGCGTACCTGCCCGAGGTGACCGCCGCGCTCGGCCCGGTCCTCGGCCAGCTGGCCGGCCTGCCCGGGGCGCCGGTACGGGTCACCCAGGTGGCCGTCACCAGCGTGCAGTCGGAGCAGGATAACGGCATCGGCTTCGGCGGCCCGGTCATCAGCGGCCGCCCGCCGGTGCTGTACCTGCCGCTGTCCGGGCTGACCCTGCCGGGCGAGGGGAACGCGTCCGCCGCCGAGTTCACTTCGACCCTGCGCCAGCAGTACGGGCCATCGATCGTGAACGACCTCGTCGGTTTCTCGCCCGGCGGGGGCGCCGGCACGGGCGTGTCCGCCATCACCGCCGTGCCGGGCCCGGGTCACGCGGCGCAGGTCGCCGTGGCCAAGGCGCTGGACCAGGTCATGAACCTGATCCAGCCCGGCGCCCAGAACCCGCCCGGGAGCCGGGCGACGCCGGCCGGCGGCGGGTCGCCGACCAGGAGCGGCACGGGCGGGACGGCCGGGAGCGGCGCGCCTCCTCTGGAGCGCCAGGAGGCGGCCGCGGCCCACCGGTTCTCGGTGCTGCCGGCCGCCGTGCGGCACGCCTGGCTGCTCACTCACCTGACCGCGCTGCGAGCCGACCGGATCACCCTCAGCGAGATCCCGTGACCGCGGCCAAGGTCGGCCGGCCAGCTGGCCGGGCGCCGGCCCGGAGCCGCGCGGCCGGGCCGAGCCTGGCGGGGCTGCGCCTGGCGCGCCTGCACGCGGCCAGCCGCCAGGTGCTGACCTGCCTGGTGGTGCTGGCGGCCTGCGCGGTCGCCCTGCGGACCGCGCTGCACTGGCTGCCCCACAGCGGGGTGTACGCCCGGCAGATCCCGCTGACCATCGAGGCCGGGGCCGCCGCGGTGATCGGCGTCACCACCCGCAGCCCGTTCGGCGAGCCGGAACGCGCCACCGGCCGCTGGCTGCCGTGGCTGCGGCTGGCCGCCAGCGTGGCCCTGACCGGGATCGCCGTCGGGGCACTGGCGGCCGGGGCCGCGGCCGCCCACCTGGCCGGCGGCGCCGCCGGCCTGGCGCGCGACACGGCCGGCCTGACCGGCATCGCCCTGCTGACCGCGGCGGCGTTGGGCGGCGCCCTGGCCTGGATCGGCCCGATGGCCTACCTGGCGGTCACGCTGCCCGCGCTGACCGACAAGTGGGCCACGCCGTGGATCTGGCCGGCCCGGCCGCCGCACGACCGCGGCGCGGTCATCTGCGCCGCCCTGGTCTTCGCCGCCGGGGTCGCGGTCATCACGGTGCGCGGCGCCCGTGACCGGTCCCGCGACTGGCCGGACCGGATCACGATCAGGCGGGCCTGGTCCCGATGACGACCGTGGCGCTGAGTTTCTCCGACCGCGCCACCCACGGGACCAGCCCGGACCCGGCCAGGGCCGCGACGGCCCCGGACGCCTGGCGCTCGCTGGTCTCGGACAGCAGGTGCCCGCCGGGCGCTAGCCAGCGCGGGGCCGCGGCCGCCACCCGGCGCAGCACGTCGAGCCCGTCCCCGCCGCCGTCAAGCGCCGTCCGCGGCTCATGGTCCCGGGCCTCGGCGGGCAGCAACTCGATCTCCCCGGTCGGTATGTAGGGCACGTTGGCGGCCAGGATGTCGACGCGGCCGCGCAGCGCGGCGGGCAGCGGCCCGTAGAGGTCGCCCTGGTACACCCGGCCGCCGGCGGCGGCGAGGTTGCGGCGGGCGCAGGCCACGGCGGCCGGGTCGATGTCGGCCGCGTGCAGCTCGACCGGGTCCAGGGCCGCGGCCAGCGCGGCGCCCAGGGCCCCGGAGCCGCAGCACAGGTCCACCACGACCAGCGGGCCGGCGGGGCCGGCCGCGGGACGGGCCACAGTGATGGCCTGGCGCACCAGGAACTCGGTGCGGCGGCGGGGCACGAAAACCCCGGGAGTCACCGCTATCCGCAGGCCGCAGAACTCCGCCCAGCCGACCACCTGCTCGAGCGGCAGGCCGGCCGCCCGCCGGTCCACCATGTCGGCGAGCTCGGCGGGCGTCCGCGCCGCCGAGATCAGCAGCCGCGCCTCGTCCTCGGCAAACACGCAGCCCGCGGCCCGCAGCCGGGTGACGACAGCGGAAAGGGCAGGTGGGGGCGATGCGGCTGACATGGGAGACGGCCACGCTATCAGAGCCACCCGCTTGACCGGGGCAGTCGGGCGACTATAATGCTAGTTACCTAGATGAATGTATGAAGGTCGTGGCGATCGAGAGGTTGCGGTGATCGAGTTCCACCTGGACGCCCGCTCGGGCGTCGCGCCGTACCTGCAGCTGGTCCATCAGGTACGGCAGGCCCTGCGGCTGGGCCTGCTCGCCGAGGGCGACCAGTTGCCGACGGTCAAGGACGTGGTCGGGCGGCTGGCGATCAATCCCAACACGGTCCTCAAGGCCTACCGCGAGCTCGAACACGACGGCCTGGTGGCGGCCCGGCCGGGGATCGGGACGTTCGTGACCCGGACGCTCGGCGATGGCTCGCTGGCCGCGTTCCGGCCGCTGCGCCAGGAGCTGCAGCGCTGGCTGGCCAAGGCCCGGCGGGTCGGGCTGGACGACGAGAGCATCGAGGCCTTGTTCCTCAACACGTTTCGGTCCGCCGCCGAGCAGGGGGAGGACATAGCATGACCGCCGTCCTGCAGACCCGGGGGCTGGGCAAGCGGTACCGCCGGAGCTGGGCGCTGTCCGACTGCACCCTGGACATCCCGGCCGGCCGGATCGCCGGGCTGGTCGGCCCCAACGGGGCCGGGAAGACCACGCTGCTGCACCTGGCCACCGGCCTGCTGCGGCCCACGACAGGGACGCTCGAGGTGCTCGGCGGCCCGCCGCCCGCCAGCCCCGCGGAGCTGGCCCGGATCGGGTTCGTGGCCCAGGACACGCCCACCTACGCCCACCTGACCGTCGCCGACCACTTGCGCCTGGGCGCCCACCTCAACCCCGGCTGGGACGCCGCGACGGCCCGCGACCGGATCGACCGCCTGGGCCTGGACCCGGGCCAGCGGGCCGGGAAGCTGTCCGGCGGCCAGCGCGCCCAGCTCGCCCTGACGCTGGCCATCGCCAAGCGCCCCGAGCTGCTGATTCTCGACGAGCCGGTGGCCAGCCTGGACCCGCTGGCCCGGCGCGAGTTCCTGCGGGGCCTGATGGAGACGGTCGTGGACCAGGGGCTCAGCGTGGTGCTGTCCTCACACCTGGTCACCGACCTGGAACGGGTCTGCGACTACCTGATCGTGCTCGTCGGCTCCCGGGTCCAGCTGGCCGGCGATGTGGACCAGTTGCTGGCCGCGCACCACCTGCTCACCGGGCCCCGCCGCGACCCCGGCACCCTCCCGGCGGGCCAGCATGCCATCTCGGTCAGCCACACCGACCGGCAGACCACCCTGCTCGTGCGCGCCGACGTCCCGGTTCACGACCCGGCCTGGACCGTGTCGCCGGTCGGCCTGGAGGATCTGGTCCTCGCTTACCTGAGCCGCACCGCCGATCCCGGCGCCGGCCCGCGCTGGAGGTGCAGCGATGATCTGGCTGACCTGGCGCCAGTTCCGCGCCCCGGCCGTCGCGGCCGCCGGAGCCCTGGCCGCCCTCGCCGTCGCGTTCGCGGTCACCGGCCCGCAGCTCGCGCACCTGTACGACACCACGGTGGCCACCTGCCAGGCGCAGCACGACTGCCAGATCGCGATCAATGCGTTCGGGTCCCAGGACAATGCCCTGCAGGACCTCGTCCGGCTGGTCATGCTCGTCACGCCGGCGCTCATCGGGATCTTCTGGGGCGCGCCGCTGATCGCCCGCGAGCTCGAGGCCGGAACACAGCGGCTGGCCTGGACCCAGAGCGTGACCCGCGGCCGCTGGCTGGCGGTCAAGCTGGGCCTGGCCGGCCTGGCCAGCATGGCCACCGCGGGACTGCTCAGCCTGATGGTGACCTGGTGGTCCAGCCCGTTCGACCGGATCGGCACGGGCCGCCTGGATCCCTCGATGTTCGGCCAGCGGGGCATCGCCCCGGTCGGCTACGCGGCGTTCGCGTTCGCGCTCGGGGTCACGGCCGGCATGCTGATCCGCCGCACCGTGCCCGCCATGGCCGTCACGCTGGCGGTCTTCGCCGCGGTGCAGGCCGCGTTCGAGTTGCGCCTGCGGTCCCACCTGATCGCGCCGCTGCGCCTGGAGTCCGCGCTCAACATGAACTGGATGACGCAAACCGGCAGCGGCGGCCCGGCCGGCCCCGGTTCCCTGTACGTCGGCATCACCCCGAACCTGCCCGGCGCCTGGATCTACTCGAGCCAGGTCACCACCGCGGCCGGCCGCACGTCGCTCGGACCGATGCCTCAGGCCTGCGGCCCGAACTCGGGCTACAACGCGTGCGTCGCCGCGATTACCCGGATGCACCTGCGGCAGGTGGTGATCTACCAGCCCGGCAGCCGGTTCTGGGCCTTCCAGTGGTACGAGACCGCGATCTACCTGGCGCTCGCGGCGGCCCTGGCCGGGTTCTGCATCTGGTGGGTCCGCCGCCGCCTGTCCTGACGGGCTCCGGCAGTATCGTGTCGTGGCCGTGGACGAGCTGGACAGGCTGATCGTCGCCGCCCTGGTCAATGACGCCCGGGCCACGTACGCGGAGGTCGGCGCGCAGGTTGGACTGTCCGCGCCGGCGGTCAAGCGGCGGGTCGACCGGCTGCGCGCCTCCGGCGCCATCACCGGATTCTCCGCCCGGGTCGATCCGTCCGCCCTGGGCTGGACGACCGAGGCCTACGTGGAGCTGTTCTGCCGCGGCCGGACGTCGCCCAGCCAGATCGCCGCGGCGGTCGGCAAGCACCCGGAGGTCATCGCGGCCTGCACGGTGACCGGCGAGGCCGACGCGCTGCTGCACATCCGGGCGGCCGACATGCGCCACTTCGAGCAGGTGGTCGAGCGGATCAGCGCGGAGCCCCTGGTGGTGCGCACCCGCAGCGTGATCGTGCTGTCACGGCTAGTGCACCGTCCCGACACGCTGCCCCCGCCCACCTCCTTGCCGCCCTTCACGACGCCACCCGAATGAGCCTGGTCCCGGAGCGAGGCTTGCGCCCGATGCCGGTTTCGCGCCTTCTGGCCTGACCAGCCCATTCTCCGGCCCGTCATCGGCTAGGGTCATGGCCATGTCTGAGCGTGACACTGATTTCTCCGCCGGCACCGAGAGTTCCGCGATCACGGATTCCTCCCGCAGCACGGCCGAGTTCCGTGCGTTCGCGTCCAGCAGTGAGGCAGAGCAGCCGTGGAACATGCGAGCACCAGCCCGCAAGGTTGCCCTGCTCGCCGCGATCGTGGTCGCGGCGGCGATCGTGCTGGCCATCGTGGCCGTCACGGTCCTGAACGCGTAGCCGCCCCGCCCCGCCCCGGGCCGGGCCGAGGCCAGGTCGCCGCGCATGCTATATGAACGGTCATGACCATCCGCACGGCCGAGGACCGGGAAGAGCGGCATCGGCTGACCGCGTTCGAGGGCATAGCCGCCCTCTCGCTCGACGCGCTGTCCTCCGTGGCCTACGGCCCCCAGGCCATCGTGATCGTCCTGGCCGCGGCCGGCGCCGCGGCCCTGGAATACACGCTGCCGGTGACGCTCGCGATCGTCGTCCTGCTGGCCGTCCTGGTCGTCTCGTACCGCCAGGTGATCGAGGCCTTTCCGTCCGGCGGCGGCGCGTACGCGGTCTCCAGCCGGCACCTCGGCCGGCAGGCGAGCCTGCTCGCCGCCGCCTCCCTGATCGTTGACTATGTCCTCAACGCGGCCGTCGGGGTGTCCGCCGGCGTCGCGGCCCTCTGGTCGGCGTTCCCCTCCCTGTACGGGGCCCGGGTCTGGCTGTGCCTGGCCGTGCTCGCCCTGATCACCGGGGTCAACCTGTGGGGGGTGGCCGAGTCCGCGCGGGTCTTCATCGTGCCCACGGTGCTGTTCATCATCGCGATCGCGATCGTGATCATCGGCGGCGCGGTGCGATCCCATCCGGTCGTCACGATGGCCGGCCAGCTGCCGGCGGTCACCGAGTCGGTCGGCATCCTGCTGCTGCTGAAGGCGTTCGCCTCCGGCTGCTCGGCGCTGACCGGCGTGGAGGCGATCGCCAACGCCGTGCCCGAGTTCAAGAAGCCCCGGATCCGGCGCGCCCAGCACACCGAGATGTGGCTGGGGATCCTGCTGGGCGTCATGCTCATCGGCATCGCGTTGCTGATCCGTAAGTTCCACGTGGCCCCGTCGTCGACCGAGACCACGCTGGCCCAGCTGGCCGCCGCAGCGGTCGGGAAGAACTTCCTCTTCTACGCGATCCAGCTGATCACCACGGTCCTGCTAGCGCTGGCCGCGAACACCTCGTTCGGCGGCCTGCCGGTCCTGGCCTCCCTGCTGGCCAGGGACAACAACCTGCCGCACCTGTTCCGGCTGCGCGCGGACCGGCAGGTGCACCGGTACGGCGTGGTCGTGCTGGCGGTCCTGGCCGCGATCTTGCTCGTGGTGGCCAAGGGGGACACTCAGGCCCTCATCCCGGTGTTCGCAATCGGCGTCTTCGTGGGGTTCACGCTGTCCCAGGCGGGCATGGTCCGGCACTGGCGCGAGCAGCGCGGGGACGGCTGGGCCGTCCGCGCAGTCATCAACGGCCTGGGCGCCGTGCTGACCACCGCCGCCCTGGCCATCGAGCTGGTCAGCAAGTTCACCGAGGGCGCGTGGCTGATCCTCATCGTCATTCCCCTGCTGGTATTGATGTTCGACCGGATCCACCGGACCTACGACCGGATCGGGGAAGTACTCCAGCTCGGGCAGCAGCCCCCGCCGCCGCGGCGGCTGAGTTCGCTGGTCGTGGTCCCGGTCGGCGGGATGTCCCGGCTGACTGCGGAGGCGATCTCGGCCGCGCTGTCGATCGGCGACGAGGTCGTCGCGGTCACGGTCTGCTTCGCCGACCCCGAGGACGAGGAGGTGGACGCGCATTTCCGCGAGGAGTGGGAGGCTTGGCACCCGAACGTGCCGCTGGTCTCGCTGCGCACGGAGCACCGCTCGCTCGCTATGCCGGTGGTCAAGTACCTGCGCCAGGTCGAGCAGGAGGACCGGTACCACCGGCTGGTGGTGCTGATTCCCGAGCTTCAGCCGCTGCACTGGTGGCAGTGGATCCTGCACAACCAGCGCGGCTTCGTGCTGCAACAGGCCATCCAGCACGGCACGGTCAACGTGGTGGTCTGCCGGCTGCGCTACCAGCTCCGGGGCCTGCAAGATCCTGAGCCGCCCGAACGGGGGGAGTTCACATGAGCACGCACGTAGGAATCGAGCCGGGTGACGGCCTGATCGGGCGTTTCGGCGACACCGTCATCCTGATCCGTCGCGCCGCCGCGCCCGCCGACGGCGCGGACCAAATCGCCCGCGAGCTCCTCGGCCTGGCCGCCGAGTTCGCCGCAGACCCCGAGCGGCCGGCCAACGTGATCGCGGCCCGCCTGGCTACCTGGGTCATCGGCCGCATGGCCGACGACGTCACCGCGTTCGGGATCGTGACCCCGGTGCCCGGCGGCGTCGTCATGTTCCTGCGCGGCGCGGTGTGGTGCGAGGTCACCCAGGACGGCTCGACCCGCCAGATGACCGGAGCGCAGGCCCTGAGCTGGGTTGACCAGATCGTCCCGGCCCCGTTCGAGCGGCTGGCGATCGGCAGCGCCGCCGACCGCCCCGTGCAGGCGTACCCGCGATCCGACCTCCGGGCCGGGGTGGTGCCCGGGCAGGGTTTCGTGCTGACCCTGAAGGAGCTGGCGCCCCGCCAGGAAGAGCCAGAGCCCAGCCAGCAGGAGCCGGCGCCCAGCCAGGAAGAGCCGGCGCCCAGCCAGCAGGAGCCGGCGCCCAGCCAGGAAGAGCCAGAGCCCAGCCAGGAGGAGCCGGGGTCGGGCCAGCCAGAGCCGGCGCCCGGTCGTCAGGCCACGGCCGCCAGCCGGCAGGCTACGGCCGCGTCCGGCTCCGCGGCGCCGGCCCCGCCCTCCGGACCAGCCGAGCGGCCCACGACGGACCGGTCCGGGCCGGCCTGCAGCCCCAGGCCACGGTCATCGCCCGCCCGAAGCCGTCCGGCCGGGCCACGGCGGCCCGCGCCTCCGCACCGCTGCTGGGCGCGCTGGTGTCGGAGAGCGGGCCGCCCATCCCGCTGGACCGGAACTACGTCCTCGGCCGTGACCCGCACCACGATCCCCTGGTGCAAAGCGGCGCCGCCACGGCGGTCGCGATACTGGACCACGAACAGATGGTCTCGCGGGTTCACCTGTACCTGTCGGTGGACAACGGGACCGTCGTGGTGCGTGACGCCTCCTCGGCGCACGGTACCTATGTCAGGTCGCCCGAATCCGACGAATGGACGCGGCTAGGCGCCGAGCCGCACGTCCTGCTGCCCGGCTGGAGCCTGCGCATGGGCCTGAAGGTCTTCGTCTTCGAGGTCACCTGACGGAGGTGCCGCCCGCCCGGAAGCGAGTACTGGATCAGGGTGCGGCGAGGTGAGCCGTGGTCACATCCCCAGGTCGCCGTCCCCGGCCCCGCCGCCGCCGCCGACCCCCCCGGCGACGGCGGGGCCGGGGTCGGGCTGGAAGCGGTAGCCCATGCCGGGCTCGGTGATCAGCCAGCGCGGCCGGGACGGGTCAGGCTCCAGCTTGCGCCGCAGCTGGGCCATGTAGAGCCGCAGGTTGCCGGCCGCGTCGGCGTATCCCGGGCCCCATACCTCCCGGAGCAGGTACTGCCGGCCGAGCAGCTTGCCGGGATGGCGCAGCAGCACCTCGAGCAGGTGCCACTCGGTGGGCGTCAGCCGGATGTCGGTCCCGTCTTGCCGGATGACCCGCCGGGCGGCGAGGTCCACGACCAGGTCCCCGAGCCGGAACTGCGGCTCGTCGCCGTCGCCGATCGCGCGCCGCCCGACCGCCCGCATCCGGGCCAGCAGTTCGTCCATCCCGAACGGCTTGGTGACGTAGTCGTCGGCGCCGGCGTCCAGGGCGGCCACCTTGTCGGTGCTGTCGGCCCGGCCGGACAGCACGATGATGGGCGCGGACGTCCACCCGCGCAGCCCCTCGATCACCTGCACGCCATCCAGGTCGGGCAGGCCGAGGTCCAGGATGACCAGGTCGGGAGGGTGCCGCGCGGCCTGCTGCAGGGCCTCGGCGCCGGTGGCGGCGGTGTAGACGTCGTACTCGCGCACCCGCAGGTTGATCTGCAGCGCACGCAGTATCTGGGGCTCGTCATCCACGACGAGGATGGTCTTCACCCGACTACCGTGCCGTGCTTCCCGGGGGGGACGACCCCGCAGGACCCCCCCGCGTGCCATCCGCTCGGGCCGCCGAGCCGACCGTCGCGGCTGGCTCCCCTGTGATGCCATCCGCTCGGGCCGCCGAGCCGACCGTCGCGGCTGGTACCGGCGCCGCGGGCAGCGAGATCGCCATGGTCAGCCCGCCGCCGGGAGTGTCCTCCGGCTCCAGGGTGCCGCCCATCGCCTCGGTCAGGCCGCGGGACAGCGCGAGCCCCAGCCCCACGCCCGTGGTGTTGTCGGTGTCGCCGAGCCGCTGAAACGGCACGAAGATCCGGTCCCGGTCGGCCTCGGGGATCCCGGGCCCGCGGTCCACGATGCGCAGTTCCACCCGGTCCGCCAGGGCGCTCGCGGTCAGCAGCGGCGGCGACCCGGGCGGGGAGTACCGCAGCGCGTTGGCCGTCACGTTGGCGATGACCCCTTCCAGGATGGCCGGATCGACCCGGACCTCGGGCAGCGTGGCGGGCATGTCCACGATGACCTCCCGGGCTGCGGGGCCGAGGTCGTCCAGCGACCGGGAGACGACCTCCTCCAGGTCGGCCGGCCGGGGGAACACTGACAGCGCGCCGGCCTGCAGCCTGCTCATGTCCAGCAGGTTGTCGACCAGGCGCGCGAGCCGGTCCAGGGACTCGTCGGCGGTGGCGAGCAGCTCGTCGCGGTCCTCCCGGTTCCACTGCACGTCGCGCGAGCGCAGGCTGGTCACGGCCGCCTTGGCCGACGCGAGCGGCGTGCGCAGGTCGTGGCTGACCGCCGCGAGCAGCGCGGTCCGCATCCGGTCGGCCTCCGCGATGGGCCGGGCCGCCTCGGCTTCCGCGGCGAGCCGCTGCTGCTCCAGCGCGGCGGCGGCGTAGGCGGCGAACGCGCCGAGGACCCGGCGGTCGCTGGCGGGCAGGGCCCGGCCGCGCAGCCCGAGGGTGAGGCTGTCGGTGACGGGAACGTCCACGTCGGCGTCCTCGGGCCGGGTCAGCCCCGGCCCGCCCGAGGTTGCAACCGGCACCCAGCCGGTGACCGGGCCGCGCGGGCCGGCCGGGCCGGGCGCACGCTCCAGCAGCGTCACCGACTCCATGCCGAACGCCTCCCGCACCCGGTCCAGCACGGCGGTCAGCGCCTGCTGGCCGCGCAGCACGCTGCCCGCGGCGGTGACCAGCAGCTCGGATTCGGCGCTGGCGCGGGCCGCCTGTTTGCTGCGCCGCGCCGCGCCGTCCACGACCGAGCTGACCGCGAGCCCCACCGCCACGAAGATGCCGAGCGCCAGCGCGTTGTTGGCCTCGGCGATCGTCCACTGGTGGATCGGAGGGGTGAAGTAGTAGTTGAGCAGCAGCGAGCCGACGATCGCGACCAGGACCGCCGGGACGAACCCGCCGACCAGCGCGACCGCGATCACCGCGGCGAGGAAGAACAAGACGTCACTGGTCAGGTTGATCGCGTGGCGGAACGGGGCCAGGCACACCGTGAGCAGCGGCAGCAGGACGACGGCCAGGGCGTAGCCCGCCAGCTTGCGCCGCAGCGGAAGCCCGCCGCGCGCCCGCGGCAGCCCCCGGCCGCGGCCCATCTGCCCGTGCGTCACGATGTGCACGTCGATGTCGCCGGAGCCGCGGATCGTGCGGTTGCTGACCCCGGGCCCCGTGAGCAGCGCCGACAGCCAGTTGCGGCGGCTCACACCGAGCACGAGCTGGGTCGCGTTCTCGGCCCGGGCGAAGGTGAGCAGGGCCTCGGGCACGTTGTCGCCGACGACCTGGTGGTAGCTGCCGCCCAGGGACTCGGTCAGACGGCGCTGCGCGGCCAGCGCGGCCGGGTTCGCGCCGGTCAGGCCGTCCGACTTGGCGACGTGGACCGCCAGCAGGTCGCCGCCGGAGGAACGCGCGGCGATCCGGGCGGCCCGCCGGATCAGGGTGTCTCCCTCGGGGCCCCCGGTAAGCGCGACCACCACTCGCTCCCGGGCCTCCCAGGTGCCGTGGATGTCGTGCGCGGCGCGGTAGCGCTGCAGGCCCTCGTCGACCTTGTCGGCCAGCCAGAGCAGGGCGAGCTCGCGCAGCGCGGACAGGTTCCCGGCCCGGAAGTAGTGCGTCAGCGCCGCGTCGATCTTCTCGGCCGGGTAGATGTTGCCGTGGGCCATCCGGCGGCGCAGCGCCTCGGGGGTCATGTCGACCAGCTCGACCTGGTCAGCCGCGCGGACGATCGCGTCGGGCACGGTCTCCCGCTGCGGAACGCCGGTGATCTTCTCGACCACGTCGTTCAGCGACTCCAGGTGCTGGATGTTGACGTTCGAGATGACGTCGATCCCGGCCTCGAGCAGCTTCTCCACGTCCTGCCAGCGCTTCTCGTTCCGGGATCCCGGGACGTTGGTATGGGCGTACTCATCGACCAGCGCGACCTCGGGATGCCGGGCCAGCACCGCGTCGACGTCCATCTCGTCGAACGACGTCCCCCGGTAGGCCAGACGGTGGCGCGGAATCACCTCCAGGCCCTCGATCAGGGCCGCGGTGTGCGGCCGGCCGTGCGTCTCCACGAACGCCACCACGACGTCGGTACCGCGCTCGGCGCGCCGGTGGCCCTCGCAGAGCATCGCGTAGGTCTTGCCCACCCCGGCGGCCGAGCCGAGGTAGATCCGGAGCTGACCGCGGCCCTGGGGGCCCGGCCGGTCGGGGTACCTTGCGGGGTCTGTTTCGCTCATCGCTCTTCTGTCCGGTCCCTGTTTCACCTGGGATGCCAGCCTCTCTGCCGACAATAAGCGGTGCCGCTCAGGGCTGGTAGCGGTAGCCCATGCCGGGCTCGGTGAGCAGGTGGCGCGGGCGGTGCGGGTCGTCCTCCAGCTTGCGCCGCAGCCCGGCCATGTGGAACCGGAGGTAGTGGGTGCTGCGCTCGAACCCCGGTCCCCACACCTCGCTGAGCAGCCGATCGGAGCCGACCAGCTGCCCGGGGGCGCCGAGCAGGATCTCCAGCAGCCGCCACTCGGTGGGCGTGAGGTGCAGCGGCTCCGGAGCGGCCGCCCCGTCCCCCTCGATCGTGTGGGCGCCGATGTCGATCACATGGCGGCCGATGCCGAACCTGGTGTCGCCTGGGGCCCGATCGCCGCGGCGCAGCGCGGCCCGCAGCCGGGCCAGCAATTCCTCCATGTCGAACGGCTTGGTGACGTAGTCGTCGGCGCCCGCGTCCAGTGCGCCGATCTTGTCACCGGAGCCGGCCCGCCCGGACAGGACGATCACCGGGGCCCGGGACCAGCCGCGCAGCTCGCGGATTACCTCGCCGCCGTCGAGGTCGGGGAGCCCGAGGTCGAGCAGGACCGCGTCGGGCGGGTGCCGTCTCGCTTCGGCGAGCGCCTCACGGCCCGCCGCGGCGGTCGCGACCGCGTAGCCCCGGGCGCGCAGGTTGATCCGCAGCGCGCGGAGCAAAGCGGGCTCGTCCTCCACGATCAGGACGCGGGCCGCGGCAGGGCGCGCGGACTGGTCCGTGCCGGGTCCGTGCGCCACTGCCATCGGCCGCATCGCCTTCCGTACCTAAGACCCAGCTCCGGACGGCACCGGGTACTTCTGGTCCAAGGCGATGTTCAGGTTGAGCACGTCCACCCGCGGCTCGCCGAGGAATCCTAGGACGCGGCCCTGGGTGTACTGGTTGACCAGCGCCTCGATCGCGGCCGGGCTGACGTGCCGGGCCGCCGCGACCCGGTCCACCTGGATGGCGGCGTTGGCCGGCGAGATATCCGGGTCCAGACCGGAGCCCGATGCGGTGACCGCGTCGGCCGGGATCTCGGAGACCGGCACGTGGTCGAACGCCGAGATCTGCGCCTGCCGCTGCTTGATCAGCTGCACCAGTGTGGGGTTGTTCGGCCCGAGGTTCGACGCCGACGAGTACGTCGGGTCGCAGCCGTAGTCGCCCTTGGGCGCGGGGGACGGGATCGCGTCCGACGGCCGGGGCTGGAAGTACTGCGGCAGCGGGTTGCCCTTGGCGTCGACGAACTCCTGGCACAGCAGGCTGGAACCGACCACGCGCCCGTGGTAGATGACCGGCGAGCCGTTGGCCTGGTGGTTGAACGCCACCTGCGCGATCCCCCACATGAACACCGGGTAGATGATCCCGGTGAGCACGGTGAAGACCAGGAGCAGGCGCAGTCCCGCGATGTGCTGCCGGACGATGCCGGGGAGACGGTTCATGTGCAAATCACCGGAATCCTGGGATGAACTGGATGATGAGGTCGATGGCCTTGATCCCGATGAACGGGATGATCAGCCCGCCGACGCCGTAGATCAGCAAGTTCCTGCGGAGCATGGACTGGGCCGAGGCCGGCCGGTACCGTACCCCGCGCAGCGCCAGCGGGATCAGCGCGACGATGATCAGCGCGTTGAAGATGATCGCCGAGGTGATTGCCGACTCCGGGCTGTGCAGGTGCAGGATGTTGAGCTTGGCCAGGCCGGGGAAGGCGACCGAGAACATGGCCGGCAGCATCGCGAAGTATTTCGCGACGTCGTTCGCGATGGAGAACGTGGTCAGCGCGCCGCGGGTGATCAGCAACTGCTTGCCGATCTCCACGATCTGGATGAGCTTGGTCGGGTTGGAGTCCAGGTCCACCATGTTCCCGGCCTCCTTGGCGGCCGAGGTCCCGGTGTTCATGGCCACGCCGACGTCGGCCTGCGCGAGCGCGGGGGCGTCGTTGGTGCCGTCCCCGGTCATCGCGACCAGCTTGCCGCCCTCCTGCTCCTTCTTGATCAGCGCCATCTTGTCTTCCGGCGTCGCCTCGGCGAGGAAATCGTCCACGCCCGACTCGTCCGCGATGGCCTTGGCGGTCAGCGGGTTGTCGCCGGTGATCATTACGGTACGGATGCCCATCCGGCGCATCTCGTCGAACCGCTCGGAGATGCCCTCCTTGACGATGTCCTTGAGGTAGATGACCCCAAGGGCCCGGGCCTGCCCGTTAGCCGGCTTCTCGGCCACCACCAGCGGGGTGCCGCCGACGGCCGAGATGCCATCGACCATGCCGCCGAGCTCGGGCGGCGGGGTGCCGCCGTTGTCGCGGACCCACTGGGCCACCGAGGAGGCAGCGCCCTTGCGCACCTGCCGCCCGTCGGCCAGGTTCACCCCGCTCATCCGGGTCTGCGCGGTGAACTCGACGAACTCGGCGCCCTGCAGCTCGCCCTCGGGCCGCTCGCGCAGGCCGTACTTCTCCTTGGCCAGCACGGTGATCGACCGGCCCTCCGGCGTGTAGTCGGCCATGGACGACAGCTGCGCCGCGCTCGCCAGTTCCTCCGCCGACACCCCGTCGACCGGCAGGAACTCGGTGGCCTGGCGGTTGCCGATGGTGATCGTGCCGGTCTTGTCCAGCAGCAGCGTGTTCACGTCGCCGGCCGCCTCGACGGCGCGGCCGGAGATCGCGAGCACGTTGCGCTGCACCAGCCGGTCGATGCCGGCGATGCCGATCGCGGACAGCAGCGCGCCGATCGTGGTCGGGATCAGCGCGACCAGCAGCGCGACCAGGATGACCAGGCTCTGCGGCGCGTGCGAGTAGAAGGCCATCGGCTGCAGGCTGATCACGGCCAGCATGAAGATGATGGTCAGCGAGGCCAGCAGGATGTTCAGCGCGATCTCGTTCGGCGTCTTCTGCCGCTCCGCGCCCTCGACCAGGGCGATCATGCGGTCGATGAACGTCTCGCCCGGGTTGGAGGTGATATGCACCACGATCCGGTCGGACAGCACCTTGGTGCCGCCGGTGACCGCGGACCGGTCGCCGCCGGACTCGCGGATGACCGGGGCGGACTCGCCGGTGATCGCCGACTCGTCGACCGAGGCGATGCCCTCGACCACGTCGCCGTCGCCGGGAATGATCTCCCCGGCCTCCACGACCACGTGGTCGCCGACCCTGAGGCTGGTGCCGGGCACCTGCTCCTCGTGCAGGTCCTTCTGCCCGGGCTGCCAGCCGGTCAGCCGCCGCGCCACGGTCTCCCGCTTGGTCTTCCGCAGCGTCTCGGCCTGCGCCTTGCCGCGGCCCTCGGCCACGGCCTCGGCCAGGTTGGCGAACACCACGGTCAGCCACAGGAAGACCACGATCGTCCAGTTGAAGGCCGGCTGGGTGTCCTTGAAGATCGCTGTGTACAGCGTCACCACCGCGCCGATCTCGACCACGAACATGACCGGGTTGTGGATCTGGACCCGCGGGTCCAGCTTCTTGAACGCGGATGGCAGCGACTTCCAGAGGATCTTGGGGTCGAGCAGGCCGCCCCCGATCCGGCTTCGCTCCTCCGCCGCCTTGCGGCCCCCGGCCTCCGGGGCCGCCGAACCGCTGGAAGTAGTGGTGACAGCCATCTCAGTGCAGTCCTTCTGCGAACGGGCCCAGCGCGAGGGCGGGGAAGTAGGTCAGGCCGACCAGGACCAGGACCACGCCGATGACCATGCCCACGAACAGGGGCGTCCGGGTATCGAGCGTGCCCGCACTGGCCGGCACCGGCTGCTGTCTAGCGAGCGACCCGGCCAGGCCGAGCGCGAAGATCTCCGGCATGAACCGGCCGAACAGCATCACGAACCCGCCCATGACCTGGTACCAGGGCGCGGCCGTGCCCAGGCCGGCGAACGCCGAGCCGTTGTTGTTGGCCTCCGAGGCGAACGCGTACACGATCTCGGTCAGGCCGTGCGGCCCCGGATTGAAGATCGCATCCTGCCCGATGTGCGTGCCGATCGACAAGCCGGCCGCGGTCAGGATGATTACCGGCAGGGTCAGGAAGTACAGCGCCGCGTACTTCATCTCGGTCGGCCGGATCTTCTTGCCGATGTACTCCGGGGTCCGGCCGACCATCAGCCCGGCCACGAACACGGTCACGACGGCCAGGATCAGGATGCCGTACATGCCGGCGCCGATGCCGCCGGGCGCGATCTCGCCGAGCGCGATGTCGAACAGCGCGATACCGCCGCCGAACGGGGTCAGCGAATCATGGAAGCAGTTGACCGCGCCGGTGGAGGTCACCGTGGTTGAGGCGGCGAACAACGAGCAGCCGGGCGTGCCGAACCTCGTCTCTGTGCCCTCTGCCGCGTGGCCCGCGAGGATGGTAGCGGTGCCGCCGCTGCCGGTGTGCGCCTCGAAGAAGCTGATCCCGCCGACCGCGAGCGCCCAGATGATGGCCATGACCGCGACCAGCGCGTAGCCCTGCCGGTTGTCACCGACCATCTTGCCGAACGCCCGCGGCGTGGCGAACGGGATCAGCAGCAGGGTGAAGATCTCGAACCAGTTCGTGAACGGGTTGGGGTTCTCGAACGGGTGTGCGGAGTTCGTGTTGAACCAGCCCCCGCCGTTGTTCCCCATGTTCTTGATGATCTCCGAGGAGCCCACCGGGCCGCCGGGGATGGTCTGATGGCCACCGGCCAGGGTGGTCACCGTGTGGAAGGCGTTGAAGTTCTCGATCGCGCCGCCCGCGATGAGGATCAGCCCGCCGACGACGGCCAGCGGGATCAGTAGCCGGACCACGCACCGGGTGACGTCCACCCAGAAGTTGCCGAGCTTGTCGGTCCGGGACCGGACGAAGCCGCGGATCATCGCGATCGCCACGCACAGGCCGACCGCGGCCGACAGGAACTGCTGCACCACGAGCCCGCTCATCTGCGTGACGTAGCCCATGGTCGCCTCGCCCGCATAGTTCTGCCAGTTCGTGTTGGTCACGAACGAGGCGGCGGTGTTCCAGGCCGTGTCGGGCGTGACGGGCGGGAGGCCCTGGGTGTACGGGAGGTACTCCTGCAAGCGCTGCAATCCGTACAGGAACAGCACGCTGACGAAGGAGAACGCCAGGATGCTACGAAGGTAGACGGACCACTTCTGGTCCGCGGAGCGGTCGATTCCGATCAGCTTGTAGAACCCGCGCTCGATCGCCCAGTCCTTGTCGCTGGTGAAGATGCGCGCGATGTAGTTGCCGAGCGGGATGTAGCAGGCGGCCAGCGCGGCGACGAGCAGCGCGAACTGAAGCCAGCCCGCGGCGGTACTACTCATCAGAACCTCTCAGGCAGGACGAGGGCCACGAACAGGTAGATCGTCAGCAGGACGCCGCCGATCAGGCCGATCCAGTTCTCAACGCTCAAAGCGCTCGACCCCCTTGACCAGCAGCCACAGCACGCCGAAGGCGACGATCGTCAGGCCGATAAAGAGCAGGTCCAGCATGGAGCCCTCCAAGGCTTCCGCGAGATAACGGCTCCAGCTAATCGCCTGTAACAGGCAAAACGTCCCATCCAGGCGGGACCCATGCGGCGCGGAGATAATCCCTAACGGAATCCATGCGGGCCGGGCGGCCAGCGGCCCGGCCGACTCCCGGCTACAGGGCCGGCGGGGCGGGCGCCAGGCCGCGTACGCCGACCTCGTCGGCGCGGGCGAGCAGGTCCGCGGCGTCGGCGTAGACCCGGTACGCGCCGGCCCGTTCCAGTTCCTCGCGGCCGTACCCGCCCGACAGCACGCCGATGCCGAGCGAGCCGGCCCGGCGGGCGGCCAGCAGGTCCCACACGCTGTCCCCGACCACCCACGCGTGCCGGGGCTCCACCCCGAGCCGGGCGGCGGCGGCCAGGAACAGGTCCGGGTCCGGCTTGGCCCGCCGGACCAGGTCGCGGGTGATCATCGGGGCGTCCGCGGGCAGGCCCAGCAGGCCCAGGGCGTGGGAGGCGGTGGCCCGGTACCCGCTGGTCGCGATCGCCCACGGCGCGCCCGTCTCGGTGAGCGCCGCCAGCAGGTCCGCCGCGCCGGGCAGCGGCCGGACGGAGTCCGCGTGGGCCAGGTACTCCTCGCTGTGCACCCGCTGCAGCAGGGCTATGTCCTCCTCGGACAGCGTCCGCCCGGTCTCCCGCAGCAGCGCGGACACGAACAGCCCGCCGCTCATCCCGATCCGCCGGTGGATCCGCCACACCGACAGGTCAATGCCCAGCCGCGACAGCGCCGCCCGCCAGGCGATCACGTGCTGGTACACGCTGTCGATGAGCGTGCCGTCCAGGTCGAACAGGAACGAAGGAGCCGGAGGCTCGGTATAGCTGGCCGGGTCGCCCATGCCCGCACCCTAATGCAGCCCGCTGGGCGTACCCTGACCGGAGCCAGCGGGGTCATGCGGACGAGGAGGGGCCGTGGCCGGAGCCGGGGACGGGGCGAAGTTCGATCACGTCGTGTCCGTTATGTTCGAGAATCGCTCGTTCGACAACCTGCTGGGCCGGCTGTACCAGCCGGGCGAGGTGGCCTCGTTCGAGGGGGCGGCGGGCCAAGATCTGAGCAACCCGGTCCCGGACTGGGCCGGGCCGGGCGCGGCCGGCGGCGTCGTGCCCTACGGGCTGGCGCTGAACCTGGATACCCCGAATCCAGATCCCGGGGAGGAGTACCCGCACGTCAACACCCAGCTGTTCGGGGTCATCGATCCGCCCGGCAACCGGGGCGTGCTGTGCGAGCACATGACCGCCCCCTACAACGCGCCCGCCGACCCGGACGCGGTGCCGACGATGGACGGGTTCGTGGCCGATTACATCAGCGCGTTCACCGCGGAGAAGGGCCGCCCGCCGGCCTACGAGGAGTATGCGCAGATCATGACCGGGTACGCCCCCGAGCAGGTGCCGGTCATCTCGGCGATCGCCCGCGGGTTTGCCACCTTCGACCACTGGCACTGCGAGGTGCCCTCGCAGACGTTCGCCAACCGCTCCTTCTACCACGCCGCCAGCTCGTCGGGATTCGTGATCAACACCCCGTACGAGAAGTTCCCGCTGCACAACCACGCCCCGACCATCTTCGAGCGGCTCGAAGCCGCGCAGCTGCCCTGGCGGGTGTACGTGGACCGGGCCATGCTCATATCGATCACCGGGCTGATCCACGCCTGCCGGCTGTGGGAGCACTTCGCCACGCACTTCTCCGGGCTGGACGACTTCTTCGACGACGCCGAGCATGGGCGCCTGCCCGCCTACTCGTTCATCGAGCCGTGCCTGATCCGCGACCACAACGACTACCACCCGCCGGTGACCTCGTTGCTGATGGACGACTCATCCAACCCGCCGTCGCCGGTCCTGAGCGGAGAGGACCTGCTGGCCCGCATCTACTCGGCGGTCCGCGCGTCGGACACCGCAAACGGCTCCAACTTCGCCAACACGCTGTTCCTGGTGGCGTTCGACGAGCACGGCGGGACCTACGACCACGTCCCGCCGCCGCGGGTCGCCCCGCCTGACCAGTCAGGGCCGGGCGAGATGGGGTTCGGGTTCGACCGGGCCGGGGTCCGCATCCCGACCCTGGCCGTGTCCGCCTACATCGACCCGCGGACCGTCATCGCCCGCCCTTACCGCAACACCTCGCTGATCGCGACGCTGCGCGCCCGGTGGGACCTCGGCCTTCCGCTGACCGACCGCGACGCCACCGCGCCCGACATCGCACCCGTGCTGACCCGCCCCACCCCCCGGCCGCCGGAGGACTGGCCCGAGGTGACGCCGCGGCCGGTGCCCCAGCAGGCTGGCCCGGCGGTACCGCCGGACAAGCCGCTCGCGCGGCTGGGACAGCACCTGCTCGGTGCCACTATCGCCCTGGATGCCCTGCGCCACGAGCACATCGCCGGCATCGACCCCAAGACCGCGACCAGCCAGGAAGCCATCGACTACCTGAACGACCGGTCGGCCGCGCTCTTCCCCGGCCTTGCCCGCCGACTCACCTAGCGGCCACCTCCCGTTGGTCCGCCGTTTCTTCTCTCCCGCGGGGCGCCTTTCTACTCTCAGGGAGGAGTGGCGGGCCCTCAGCGGGGAGTGGCGGAGCCAGGAGGCGGTATACAGCGAGTACCTCGAGGATCAGTCCGCGGTGGTGTGGCTGTAGCAGACGGCGGCTCCGGGCGCCCGGCGCGGCCAGCCTTCACATCTGCCGCATCTCGCGCATGCGGCGTATGTCGTCCTTGCTGACCAGCAAAACCACGCATACACCAACGATGCCGAAGATAACTACCCATTTGAGAAGTTTCATGGTCTCCTCCGCGCACAGGTCGACAGCGGGTTCCCGTCCTGCGGAGTCCTACCCAGGAAATCGGGATCTGCTCGTCCCGCTTGGACGGCGTCGCAGTCGCTCTTTTCTCCCGAAGCCCGCCATATCAGAATGAGGACCGTTATGGCCGAATACGGTAGGAACGGAGGGACTCATGCGACTCAGGCAACGGCGCTGGGTGATCGCGGCGCCCACGGTGGTTCTGCTGGTCGGCCTGGCATCGGCCTTAGGGTCGGCCTCCCAGGCGGCGCCCGCGGGCCACCCGCAGGGGCGAGGACCGGGACGGTCACCCTGGGGCCGGTCTTGCCCGGAGTCAACCGGATAATCCCGATCTCCCGGCCCGAGGGCGTGCTGGCGTAGGGTAACGAAGCGTCACCGTTTACCTGGCCGCGGGCCGCTGGCTCCAGGCGATACGGGGGAGGCCATGACAGTCAGCAGCGCCACCGGCGGTCGGTCGAGAGGCCTGGTTCTGGCAGCGATGATCTTCGCGGTCGCGATGATCTTCATCGACCAGACGATCGTATCCATCGCCGTGCCCAACATTCAGCGGGAACTCGGCCTGTCCAGCACCGGCGTGCAGTGGATGGTCAACGCCTACCTGCTGTCGCTCAGCGCGTTCTTCGCCTTCGGCGGTCGGCTGGCCGACACGGTTGGCCACACGAAGATGGTGACGCTCGGCATCATCGTGTTCGCCTGCGCCTCGGCGCTGTGCGGGCTGACCCCGAAGGGAAGCTTCGCCGAAGCGTGGATCGTGACCTTCCGGGCCGTCCAGGGCCTCGGCGGGGCGATCATGTTCCCGGCGGCGCTGGCCATCGTGGTGCAGACCTTCCCGCTGCGCCAGCGCGGGCGTGCCCTGGCGCTGTTCTTCGGCATCGCCGGCGGCCTGACCGCGATCGGCCCGGTGCTGGGCGGTTTTCTCACTCAGTGGACCTGGCGGGCCATCTTCTGGGTGAACATCCCGGTCGCGCTGATCGCCCTGGTGCTGATCCTCATCTCTAAGCCGGTCACGGAGCACAAGCTGGCCCGGATGGACTACCGGGGCCTGGTCCTGATCGCCGCGGGCGTGGCGCTGAGCGTGTTCGGGTTCCAGCAGTCGAACATCTGGGGCTGGAACAACCCCCTCATCTGGCTGTCCATCATCGCGGGACTGGCGCTCCTGGTCGTGTTCTACTTCGTCGAGACGCGCACCCCCGAGCCGCTGATGAAGGTGAGCATCTTCGGCATCCGGCCGTTCCTGGTCGAGAATATGGTGCTGTTCGTCACCAACCTGGCGTTCATCCCGGTGTTCTTCTTCGCCAGCGAGTACGCCCAGATTTCGCTGGCGAAGACGTCCTCCCAGGCCGGCGTGATCTTGCTGTTCTTCTTCCTCGGCTTCGTCATCGCCGCGCAGATCGGCGGGCGGATGCTGGACCGCGTGGGGGCCAAGCGCCCGGTCTTCTTCGGCTGCGTGCTGGGCGCGGTCGGGTTCTGGCTGTGGGCCAGCAAGGTCACCGGGCTCAACTTCAACGCGGAGCAGTGGTATGTCACCCTGGCCGGGGCCGGCATGGGATTCATGCTCGGACCGGCCAGCACGGACGCCGTCAACCGGGCTAGTCGGCTCACCTACGGCGAGGCCACCGGCATCACCCAGACGGTCCGCAACTACGCGGCCAGCATGGGCCTGGCCATCCTGGGCACCGTCCTGGTCACCCAGATGCGCAATCACCTCACCACGTCGCTGATCGCCCTCGGCCTGCCCCGGGCCCGGGCGAGCGCCGAGGCGGCGACCCTGGCCCAGTCGCACGGCGGGTCCGGGTCCGTCGCGTCGATTCCGCATTTCTTCCGGGTCGACTTCGCGCAGTCCACGCAGGTCGTGCTGTATATCATGGCCGCGATCATGGCGGTGGCGGCGGTCGTGGCGCTGGTGGGCCTGCGCTCCGGGCTCCAGCAGGAGGTGGCCGCGGCCGGGCCGGACGCCGACGCCAGCCGCTCGCCCGACCTGGCGGGCGCCGATGACCGGGGGTCCGGACCGGAGGGCCCCGGCTACCGGTAGCGGCTTCTACGATGACCTAGTGCCCGGCCGGAACCCCGCGCCTCGCGGAGGGCGGGCCCGAGACGCAGCGGCATCTAGGGGCGAACATGGCTGGCATCGCGCAAGGTCGCGGAACCCGGCGCGGCACGCCGGCGGGGAGCCCGGGGGAGCGCCGGGCAGCGGGCGTATATGGCGCCATCATCACCGCGGCCATCCTGGCCGCCGCCGGGGGGAAGGTGCCCACCGCAGCGCTGGTGGTCTCGGTAGTGGTCACGCTGCTGGTGTACTGGCTCGCCGAGGAGTACGCCGAACTTCTCGGCGAGCAGACGGAAAAGGGTGTCCTGCCGACGTGGGCCTATGTCCGGGAAGCGCTGGCCGCTACCTGGCCGATGGTCAGCGCGTCCTTCCTGCCGCTGCTGGCACTGGTCCTGGCGCGGCTGGTCGGTGCCTCACCCCTCACGGCCGCCAACGTGGGGCTGGCCGTGGCGGTCGTGGCGATGACCATCCACGGTTGGTTGGCCGGCCGGGCCGCCCAGTTGCGCGGCCGGCGGCTGCTGTTCGTTACGTCGGCGGCCGCGGCGCTGGGGCTGGTGATGATCCTCCTCAAGGACCTGGTCCTGCTCCACCTGCACTGAATCGCCTGCACTGGGACCGGGCAGCTAGAGCCAGCCGAGGAAGATCATGACCGTGCGCCCGTATTACGGGTGCCCCGGGTCTCAGCCGCGGACCTCGCGTATCCCGCGCGCCCCCGCCGCGGCCGTACCGTGGTGCTTATGCCAGGTGAGCGACTCCACCGGGCCGTTGAACACATGGCCGCGTGGGCATCGGATCTTCGCACTCTCCAGCGGCCCGTCGGTCGACCCGATCGCGTACCACTGCTCCACCTCAGCCGGGAGCCCGCACCGCACCGCGCCATGCCGGTCCATGTACGCCGGGCAGTCCAGGAACATCACCTCGGTTCGCATAACTAGCCCCCTTCAAGCCGAGCCCGTCGGCCGCCCCCCGGGCCGTGCGCCGGGCCGCGTCAGATTGCATCAGGCTGCGATGCCCTTACCGATAAGAGCGCCCAAACGCGCTACCGATACACCCGATTGGCTCGTGGTGGCTTTTTGCAGGGCTGATCATGAATGGGCCATCGCCATGCTCCGGTCACGCCCAGGACGCTAACCGGCGGGCAGCGATCGCCACCCCGGCCAGCTGAAACTCATCCAGACTCGCCGCCTCGCCCGCGGCCGAGGCCAGCCACCCCGCCTGCGCCGGCCCCGGGTCCATGTGCTCCACCGCCAGCGCCCCCGCCTGCCCCGCCGGCAACGGCCCGCCCATCCACCCGTCCGCCACCACGTCCCGCTCAGCGGCCGCCACGGCGTCCTGATCGTCCGGGTCCCCCTCCAGCAACCCGCCCGCCGCCAGCGCCTCCAGCAACACCTGCCAATCCAGGTTCTCAGGCCGCGCAGCGCCGTCGACGGCGGCGGCGGCGAACCCCGGCGTACCGCTAGCCGAGGCGGCCTGCTCGTGATCCTGGCCTGCTCCTGGCGTCGGGTCCGGCATCGGCTCACCTCCCAGCGTGGGCGGTCCGTCATGCTTTGTCGTAACCACCACGCTATCGGTGGGTGCCGACAAAACTGCCGTATCTAGGCAGTGCTCGCAATATTTATCGAAAAAATTATTGAGTCACCTGCTTTTCGATGCGCCTCCGGCGATCACTTGGCCTCGCGCTTGACTCCGTACCTGGGTACGGGCACTAACTTGTAGTTATGGCTGGACTGACGATCGGCAAGTTTGCCGCCGCCGAGGGAGTCGGCGTCGAGACCGTGCGCTTCTATCAGCGCCGGGGCCTGCTGGCGCTGCCCGATCACCGGGGCCCGGGTGGCTTCCGCGAATACTCCGAGGCAGACCGGTGGCGGCTGGCCTTCATCCGCCGGGCTCGTCAGCTGGGTTTCTCGCTCGGGGAGATCGGTGACCTGCTGGGACCCGCCGAGGCTCGCTCCACCGGCGACATCGTGCAGGCGGCCGAAGCCAGGCTCGAGGCGGTTAACCGGCAACTCGGAGAACTCGTACTGCTGCGATGTCGGCTGCGTCGGCTGGTCCAGGTGTGCGAGCACGGCAACGGGGACGACTGCCTGGCCCTGCGCCTAGAGCCCGAACTGGCCTTACGCCCGAAGCCCGAAGCAGCGTCCTGAGCAGGCAGCGCCTAGAGCCGGGGCAAACGCGCCCCGGTTAGCCTTCACCGGTAAGGCTGCCGCGGGACGGGAGAGACGAAGGGCCGCCACACGGGCGAGCAAGACAAGGGCTGCTGCACCGGCAGGCAAGATAGTGGTCGCCACGAGGCAGGAAAGACAGCGGAACAGGTGGGTTGATGCGGGACACGCTGCCGGATATCGGAACTTTTGTCGCGCTGGGGGACAGCTTTACCGAGGGCGTCGGGGATCCGTACCCGGACGAGGCCGCCCACACCGACTCGGGCTACCGCGGCTGGGCGGACAGGTTCGCCGAACGTCTCGCCGCTGACTACACGGGTCTGCGCTACGCCAACCTCGCGGTGCGGGGCAGGCTGCTGGGACAGGTCGCCGCGGAGCAGGTGCCCCGGGCCGTGGCCATGGCGCCCGACCTGGTCAGCATCGCGGCCGGCGGCAACGATCTGCTCCGGCCCCGGGCGGATCCCGATGCGCTCGCGCAGACGTTCGACGCGGCAGTCGCGCAACTGCGCGCGGCCAGCCGCGAGGTACTGGTGTTTACCGGGTTCGACCCGCGCGCGTTCCCGCTGATCCGGCTGATCCGCGGCAAGGTGGCCGTCTACAACATGCACCTGCGCGTGATCGCTGACCGCCGCGATTGCCGCCTGGTGGACCTCTGGTCGATGCGGGTTCTCGGCGATCCGCGTGAGTGGAGCGCGGACCGGCTGCACCTGGGCCCGGACGGTCACCGGCGGGTGGCCCTGCGGACCTGCGAGGTCATGGGCTTGACCACCGACGCCGACTGGCGCGAGCCGCTGCCGCCACGACTGGGCCCGGAGGCGGTCCGGCTGCAGGCCATCGCCTGGCTCGCGGCGCGCAGGCTTGACGCGCGCTGGACCAGGGAGTATGCCGTGCCCTGGGTCGGCAGGCGGCTGCGCGGCGTCTCCACCGGGGACAGCCTGGCACCCAAGCGGTCCAGCATGCTGCCGCTATAGCGTGGCGGACCCGGGGTGTCACGGAGGGAACCTCAACGCTGGGCCTACATGCCCACCCAGGGTGGCCGGCTCACACCCTCGGCCGCCGGCGCTTTGTACGACATCGCCCGGGTCCTGGTATTACGCTACGCCGACCTGGACCCGGAGTCACTGGCCCCGGCCAGGTCCGCGGGATCAGGTGTTCAGGAAGGCCAGGACGGCCAGCACCCGGCGGTTGTCGTCGGTCGACGGGGCCAGGTCCAGCTTGGCGAAGATGCTCGTACTGTGCTTGCCCACCGCCTTCTCCGAGATGAACAGCCGCTGCGCGATCGCGCTGTTGGAGCGGCCCGCGGCCATCAGCTCGAGCACCTCGCGCTCCCGCGCGGTCAGCCGGGTGATCGGCTCGTCGCGGGCGCGGCGTCCGAGCAGCTTGGATACCACCTCGGGATCCATCACTGTCCCGCCGCCCGCGACGGCGCGGATCGCGTCGATGAACTGGTCGTCGTTGAACACCCGGTCCTTGAGCAGATAGCCGACCCCGCCCGCCTGGTCGGCCAGCAGCTCGCGGGCGTAGAGCTGCTCGACGTACTGGGACAGGACCAGCACCGGCAGGCCGGGAATCTGGCGTCGGGCCTCCAGCGCGGCGCGCAGGCCGTCATCGGTGAACGACGGCGGCAGCCGGACGTCCACCACCGCGATATCGGGCTGGTGCTCGACCAGCGCCCGCAGCAGCGCGGGCGCGCCGTCGACCGCGGCCGCGATCTCGAAGCCGTGGGCCTCGAGCAGCCGGACCAGCCCGTCCCTCAGCAGGAAGAGGTCCTCGGCGACCACAGCGCGCACGGTACCTCCATGATGATCATGGTTGGCCCGCCGGGCGGGCTGTTCACGGCCAGTATGCCGTCGAAGGTGCCCAGCCGCCGCTCCACGCCTTGCAGCCCCGTGCCGCGGGCCGGGTCCGCGCCGCCGACTCCGTCATCGGTGACCTCAATCTGCAGCACGCCGGCCGCGAGGCTCGCGCCGGCGATACGCGCGGAGCGCGGGGCAGGGGAGTACCGGATGCGGATCTGCACCAGGCGGGCGCCGGAGTGCTTGACCGCGTTGGCGAGCGCCTCGGCCACCGCGAAGTAGCAAGCGGACTCGACCGGCGGGTCGAGGCGGCCCGGCAGGTCGATGTCGGTCTCGGTCCTGACCGGGGTGTCCAGGGCCAGGGCCCGGACCGCGTCGGCCAGGCCGCGATCGGCCAGCACCGGAGGGTGAACGCCGCGGACCAGGTCGCGCAGCTCGGTCAGGGCCTTGGCCGAAGCTTCCCGGGCCTCGGCGACCAGGGCTATCGCGGCCTGCGGGCTGGTCGGAATCAGCCGCTCGGCAGCGCGCAGGTTCATGCCCAGCGCGACCAGGCGGGCCTGCGCGCCGTCGTGCAGGTCCCGCTCGACCCGGCGCAGCTCGGCGGCGGCGCTGTCCACCGCGTCGGCCCGGGTCTGGGTGAGCTGCTCCACCCGCCCGGCCAGCTCGGCGTCCTCCCGGCCCAGCAGCACCTTCGCGTGCGCGCCGATCGTGCGCGGCACCAGCCAGGCCCCGAGCGCCAGCACGGCGGCGCACTGGACCGCGGCCACCAGGACCAGCGGCCGGTCGGCGGTCCCGAAGACCGGCCCGGTCGGCAGGCCGGGCGCGACCGCCAGGGTGCCCGTCGGGGCGCGCGGCGGCGTGATCACATCGAGAAACGAGAGCAGCCCGAGGACGATCAGCCCGGTCGCCGCCAGGTCCGCCGCTACCGCGGGGACCAGGACGAGGATGAGCAGCCCCAAGGCCGTGACCATCACCGCGGCGACCCACCCCCCGTGGGTCGCCGTCTGCTGGTCGATGAGCAGGCACAGCACAGCGGCCACCAGCGGCAACAGGAGGCCCCACCGCGGCGGCCGCCCGGGCTCGCGGCTGGCTAGGGCCCGCGCGCGGTCAGCCAGAGCCGACCCACCTGCGGACGGGGCGGGGCCGCGGGCCCGGCGCCAGCTCAGCCAGAGACCGGCGCCCAGGAACGCGCAGGATTGCAGCACCAGCGCGTAGCGCCACGCTTCGCCCCGGGGATTCAAGGTCCCGGACTCCGGCCCGGGCCCGGTCGCCCACGCGGAATACGACCACGCCAGCAGCAGGCCGAGTAGCCCGAGGGCCACCAGGGCGACCGGCATCAGCTTGCGGGCGGACGGCGGCGCGCAGGCGATGAGCAGGCCGGTGGCTGGCACGACCGCCATGGCCGGCCAGGGGTTGGCGTTTGTCGCCAGCGCCACCGCGCACAGCGCCAGCGTGACCAGGGCGATGACCAGCCCGGCCTCGCGGAGCCGCTTACGGGACACCCTCGGGATCCAGCTCCGCAGGGGCGGCCTGCGCCAGGCCAGCATCAGGCAGCAGTAGATGACGGCCCCCGCCGCCAGGACTATGTACATGACGGGCTCCTCGCGTGGCCGCCGTCGTTAACCATGTGTCCAGCGTGGCCCATGCCGCGGTCCGCCGCCAATGGGGTGGCGTCCACTCGCGAGGTAGGCAAACGCCTACCGCCCGCCGTCCCGATCAGGGAGCCATGTCGACGAGGATCTCCCTGAGCCGGTCCAGTTCCGCCGCGATCCACGGCAGTCCCAACGGGTCCGGCGCGGCCAGCGCGGCCTCCTGCTGTTCGTCGGTCTCGCCGTAGAGGAGCCCGGTGGCCAGCCTGAGCCGCAGCGCCGTCGGCCGCTCGCCGAACGCGCTGCCCGGCAGGGTCCCGGCGCCGTAGCGCTCCAGTAGCAGCCCGGCCAGGCCCTCGCTCGTGGTCACGCCGTGTCGGCGGGCCAGGTGCACGCGCCACGGCTCGAAGTCCGGGTAGACGTAGAACGCGGCCTGCGGCGGGGGGACGTCGAGTCCGGCGGCGGCGCAAAGGCCGGCCACGGCGCGGCAGACCGTGGCGTGCAGGCGGCGGCTGGCGGCTATCCGCTCGGAAAGCTCGGCCGGCTCGCTGAAGGCCAGGGCCGCTGCCTGCTGGATCGGGACGGCGGGGGCCGACCAGATCTCGCTGCCGATGCCGAGCAGCTGGCCCTGCAGCCAGTCGCCGAGCGGGCTCTCGGGCAGCCGCGCCACGCCGATCCGCCAGCCGCCCAGGGCCAGGCTCTTGCTGAGGGCCGTGGTGACGACGGTCCGCTCCGGCGCCACGGCCGCGGGGCTGAGCAACGGGGCCGCGGGATCGTGCACCAGGTCGCGGTAGATCTCGTCGGAGATGATGATCAGGTCATGCTCGGCGGCCACGTCGCAGAGGGCCCGGACCGTGGCCGGCTGCGGCAGCCTGCCGGTCGGGTTGTCGGGCAGCGTGACGATCACCGACCGGATCCTGCGCCCGGCGGCCCGGGCCGCGGTAACGGCCGAGCTGAGCGCGGCCGGGTCACAGACGCCGCCCTCGCCCGGCGCGGCGGGCACGAAGAACGGGCGGGCTCCGATCAGGCTGGCCTGGGCGGCGTAACTGACCCAGCTGGGCCGGGGCACCGCCACGTCCGCGCCGGCCGCCAGCATCAGGCCGAACAGCAGCGGCTTGCTGCCCGGGCCGCAGACGATCGAGCCCGGGCTGGTCGGCAGCCCGCGCCGCAGCCAGTACCCGGCGGCCGCCGACCGAAGCACCGCGACCCCGGCCACGGGGCCGTAGCCGTTGCTGGCGCTGGCCGCGGCCAGCGCGTCGCGCATCGCCGGATGGGCGGGCAGCCCGGCCTCCCCGAACGCCAGCGGCAGCACCGGCTGCCCCTCGCGGCGCCGGGCGGCCAGCGCCTCGTTCGCCGCGAGGGTGGCCGAGACCGGCCGTTGCTGCGCGGCGGGCGGGGGGAAAAGCGCGGGCGGGGGAGAGGCCGCGGCGGGGATGGTGGGCAGGGGCATGGTGATCGAGGCCGCCGTCGCGGTCCCGGCGAAAGGCATGGGGATACTCCAAGCTGCGGGGTGGGAGAACGAAGCCAGGCTCTCAGGCTCTGGCATCCTCAAATACAACCATCCGACTACCAGGATGTATCCCCTTCAGCATCAGGCTAAGGGTGGCATATCTGTGGCAAAGGTTAAGCTTCTCTTATGCTGGACCCGCACCGGCTGCGGCTGCTGAGGGAGTTCGCCGAGCGCGGCACGATCGCAGCTACGGCGGCCGCGCTCGGTTACACGCCGTCCGCGGTCTCGCAGCAGCTGGCCGCGCTGGAGCGGGAGGCCGGGACGATCCTGCTGGACCGGACCGCGCGGGCGGCCGAGCTGACCGACGCCGGGCGGCGGCTGGTCGAGCACGCCGAGCGGATCCTGGCCATGATCGAAGCCGCCGAAGCCGATCTTTCCCTGACCGGGCCGGCCGGGCGGGTGACGGTCACCGCCTTCCCCACGGCCGCGGTGGCGTTCGGCCCCGCACTGGTCCGGCGGGTGCGCGCGCACCCGGGCCTGACCCTGCTGCTGCGGGAGACGCAACGGGAGGAAGGCCTGCGGCTGGTCCGCACCGGCGAGGCGGACGTGGCCCTGGTCGCTGACTGGTCGGGACGGCTGGCCAGCGCAGATACCGCCCGCCGCCGTCGGCCCGGCCAGCGCAGCGCCGGAAGCGGCGGGGGCAGCCGGGGCGGCGGGGGCACCGCAAGCAGCGGGGGCACCGCAAGCGGCGGGGGCACCGCAAGCGGCGGGGGCACCGGAGCGCTGCGGTACTACCCGCTGATCCGCGATCCGGTGGTCCTCGTGCTCCCGCGCGGCCACGCGGCCGCCGACCCGGCCCGCCCGGTCGACCTGGACAAGCTGCGCGACGAGCCGTGGCTGGCCGCGCCCGCCGGGGAGCCGTCCCGGCAGGCGGTGGACCGGTTGCTGGCCGGCACCGGCGGGATGCCCCAGGCGCCGTGGGAGTTCGAGGGCCTGTCGACGATCTTGAGCCTGGTCGCGCGCGGCATCGGGATCGCCGCGCTGCCCCGGCTCACGCTGGCCGTTGGGGACCGGCGGGTCGCCGTGCGCGAGCTCCCCGGCCCCACCCAGGCCCGCGACGTCTACGCGGTCGCCCGGGCGTCCAGCGTGCGCAGGCCGTCGGTGGCCGTGATCCTCGCGGCGCTCAACGCGGCCGTCGAACGGCTCAACCGCTAGCCCCCCGGTCAGGCCTCCCGCTCGATGGGGCAGGTCATGCACCGCGGGCCGCCCCGCCCGCGGCCGAGTTCGCTGCCCCGGATGGTGATCACCTCGATGCCGTTGTCGCGCAGCCAGGAGTTCGTGGTGACGTTCCGCTCGTAGGCGATCACCACGCCGGGAGCGATCGCGAGCACGTTGCAGCCGTCGTCCCACTGCTCGCGCTGCGCCGAGTGCACGTCCTGGGTGGCGGTCAGCACCCGGATGCTCCCGCGGTCGAGCGCGGCCGCGATCGCGGCGTGCATGTCCTCCGGCGGGTGGTCGGTGACCTTGAGCTCCCACGGCCCGCTGCCGGGCTCGATGGTGTAGGACGGCAGCATCCCGAGCCCCGCGTACTTCACGAACACCCCGTAGTCGGCCATGGTCAGCACGGTGTCCAGGTGCATGAACGCGCGCGTCTTCGGCATGTCGATCGCCACCACGCGGTCCGCCACCGACGCGGAGAACAGCCGGTGCGCGAGCATCTCGATGGCCTGGGGCTGGGTCCGCTCGCTCATCCCGACCAGGACGGCGCCGCCGCCGAGCACCAGGATGTCACCGCCCTCGATGGTGGCGGGCTCGGCGTCGGCCCCGTGCAGCCAGATCTCGAACCCGCCCGGCGCGAACATCGGATGCCACCGGTACATCGCCTCGTCGCTGACCGTCTCCCGCATCCGGGCCCGCCGGCGCATGGCGTTGACCGACACGCCGCCGTAGATCCAGCTGGACGTGTCGCGCTGGTAGAGCAGGTTGGGCAGCGGGGCCAGGACGAAGCCGTCCGGGTCCAGCGAGTGGAAGGCGATGCTCTTCGGCTCGGGGCCGAGCTCGAGGATCTCGCGCTTGGTGATGCCGCCGATCAGGAACCGCGCCAGGTCCGCCGCGCCGAGCCCGTCCATCGCGCCGCGGAGCGCGTCGACGGCCAGCGGCCCGTGCAGCCGCGGGTCGAAGACGCGGTCCAGGACGTAGGCCCGGGCCTCGGCGATCTCCAGCGTCTGCGCGAACAGCTCCCCGTAGTAGTGCACGCGGACGCCGTGGTCGCGCAGTGCGGCGGCGAACGCGTCGTGCTCGGCTTGCGCCTCGGCCACCCAGAGCACGTCGTCGAACAGCAGGCTGGCGGCGTTGTCCGGGGTCAGCCGCTTCAGTTCCAGGTCGGGCCGGTGCAGGATGACCTGGCGCAGCCGGCCGACCTCGGAATCAACGTGAAACATGGCTCAAGACTAGGCTCTTCCGGCATGGATCTGGATCTTTCCCTCGCCGCGCCCGACCTGACCGCCCGGCTGGTCGATATCGAGTCCGTCAGCGGTCACGAGCAGCCGCTGGCTGACGCGATCGAGGCCGCGGTCCGCCCGCTGCCGCACCTGTCGATGCACCGCGACGGCAACGCGCTGGTGGCGCGCACCAGCCTCGGCCGGGACCAGCGGGTGGTGCTGGCCGGGCACATCGACACCGTGCCCGTTGCGGACAATCTTCCTTCGCATACGCAACGGGACGTCCTCTACGGCTGTGGTACCAGCGACATGAAGTCCGGCGTGGCGGTCCAGCTTCGCCTCGCAGCGTTGGTCCCCCAGCCCAGCCGGGATGTCACGTTCGTCTTCTACGACAACGAGGAGGTCGAGTCGGAGCGTAACGGCCTGCTGAGGCTCAGCCGCCACCGCCCGGAACTGCTCGCGGGCGACCTGGCCGTGCTGATGGAGCCGACCGGGGGAGTGGTCGAGGGCGGCTGCCAGGGCACGTTGCGGGCCGAGGTCCTGGCCCGGGGGAAGCGCGCCCACAGCGGCCGGTCCTGGCTGGGGGTCAACGCGATCCACGAGGCGGGCCGGATCCTCGACGTGCTGCGGGGCTATCGGGCGCGCGAACCCGACGTCGACGGGCTCGCCTACCACGAGGGGCTGAACGCCGTCCTGATCAGGGGCGGGGTCGCCGGGAACGTGATCCCCGACGAGTGCGTGATCACGGTCAACTACCGGTTCGCGCCCGACCGGTCGGCCGCGCAGGCGGCCGATCACGTGCGGGAGGTCTTCGACGGCTGGGAGGTGACGGTCACCGACGTGGTTGGCGGCGCCCGGCCCGGGCTCACCGAGCCCGTGGCGCAGTCGTTCCTGACCGCGATCGGCGGCACGCCGCGGGCCAAGCTCGGCTGGACCGACGTGGCCAGGTTCGCCTCGCTCGGGATACCGGCCGTCAACTACGGGCCCGGCGATCCGCAGCTCGCGCACCGCGCGGACGAGCACGTCGCGCTGGCCGCCGTGACGGAGTGCGAGGAGCGGATGCGGGCCTGGCTGACCGCCTAGGCGGGCGGGTCCTGCAGTAGATCCAGAGGGCTGGTGTGATGGCCCCCGGAGGTGTCCACCCAGGTGACGGAGACCGTCGCCCCCGGGCGGTAGCCCTGCAGGATGGCGCTCAGCGAGTTCGGCGAGGTCACCGCGTGCCCGCCCACCGCCGTGATGACGTCTCCGGCGGTGATGCCGACCGAGGCGGCGGGGGTACCGCAGAGGGATCCGAGGATCAGCGTGCCGCTGCCGACCGGGGCGATGGTCTGCGGCACTCCGGCGTTCTGGTCGTTGGCCAGGCACTGCCCGCCCGACGACGGGATCCCGCCGCTGCCCGACTGCTGGCTCGCCTGCTGCTGTTGCTGCTGCGCCGGGCTGCTGAGCGCGCTGGCCTTCTGCGAGGGCACCAGCACGCCGATGAACCCGGAGGGGCCGATCTTGACGGTCGCGCTGCCCTGGCCGTTGATGATCTGGTGAGCGATCGACAGCGCCTTGTTGATCGGGATCGCGAAGCCGATGGTCGAGCCGCCCTGGTTGCCGAAGCTCCCCGAGGAAGCCGCCGTGTCCATGCCGATGACCTTGCCGGACGCGCTGACCAGCGGGCCGCCGGAATCGCCCTCCTGGATGTTGGCATCCGTCTGCAGCATGCCGTGCAGCGTCTCGGAACCGCCCAGGTCATCGCTGGCGGTGATGGTCTGGTTCAGCTGGGTGATCGAGCCGGTCACCACCGTGGGCGTGCCGCCGGCGCCCTCGGCATTGCCGATCGCGACCACGGGATTGCCCTGCTTCACCGTTGACGAGTTACCGAGCGGGACCGTGCGCAGGCCGGACGCGCCCTCGAGCTGGATCACGGACACGTCGTCGGTCTTGTCGTAGCCGAGCCACTTGGCGGTGAACTTCTGGCCGGTGCTGACCAGGGTCGCGGTCAGCCCGGTGGTGTCGACGATGACGTGGTTGTTGGTGAGGACCAGGCCGTTGCTGCTGATCACCATGCCGGTCGCCTCGGCGGTCCCGCCGACGTACTGGAGGTTGCTCTGGATGTCGACCACTCCCGGCTCGACGGCGTTGGCGATGGCCTGCTCCTGGGAGGAGCTGACCCCGGAGCCCGGGTTCGAGCCGTTGCCCTGACCGAAGCCGCTGTTCGGGTTGCCGCTGTTCGGGTTGAAGCCGTTGCCCGACCCCGGGTTCGCCGGGGCGCCTGCGTTCGGCGTGTTCTGCGCGGCGTTGGTCGAGTGGTCCAGGACCGCCACCGCCCCGGCGCCGACCCCGGCGGCCAGTGCCGCCACGACGAGGTAGACCAGGAAACCGCGGGCCTTGCCGCCTCCGCGCGGCCGCTGCTCGATGTAGTCAGCGGGATGGCCGTATCCGCCCTGGCCGTACCCGGGCTGGCCGTATCCGGGGTAGCCTCCGGGCGCGCCATAGCTACCCGGGGGGCCGTAGCTGCCGGGCTGGCCCGTTCCGGGCGGGCTGTAGCCGCCCTGGCTGTAGCCGCCGGGCTGGCCGTGGCCGGGGTAGCCTCCCGGCGGGACGTTGGCGCCGGGCTGGCCGTACCCGGGATAGCCCTGGGGCGCGCCGAATCCCCCCTGGGGGTAACCGCCGGGCTGGCCTGCGGGCGGGCTGGGCTGGTCAGATGCACCGGGAGACCCGGTCAGCGGGGCGGTGTCGTTCGGCCGGCCTGGCCCGGCGTCAGACGGCGACGACCCCGCATCGCCGGCTTCGGGCGGCGATCCGGCATCGTCGACGGGCGGCGGCGACCAGGGGCCCACGTACTCGGGCTGCTGGTTCTCGCTGCCGCTCTGGTCTTCCCGCATGTCTCCATCACCTCTGCCCGAAGCCAGCGTACTTCCCACTTGTCCGCCGCCCGAACCGCGGGCAGCTGACATCGCCACCGGTTGACACGGCTACGAACGCGTTCCGGCTCATCTTTCAGTAAGCCCTATCGATCTGGATGTTGCCTGAATACCCACTGAGGATTCACCTGTGTGATGAGGGTCACTCGCCGCGCCGCCGCCGATCGGCCGGGGCGTCGGCTAGCGTACCGCCAAGAAGCGATATATCTTAAGTGTGCACGTGCCCGCAACTCAGGGAGTGAAGATGTCGGCACCAACTCGCAACGAGGACCCGGAACTGACCCGGCGAGATGAGCTAGCGGTCTCCAGCGCGGCCATGTCGGGCGCGCCGTGGAAGACGGCCGGCGCTGCGGGCGCCGTCGTCGCGGGCGGCGACCTGGTCCTGCACCTTATGGGCGGCCACCTGGACGTGCCCACGGCCCTGTCGGCCGGCACCGTGGCCCTGTTCGCCGTGGCCGGGGGCGGCACGCTGGTGCGCTCCCAGTCAGGCCGGGCGATGCGCTGGGCCCGCAGCCACCCGTGGCGCTTCGCGCTGCTGCCCGGCGCGGCGGCCGCGATCGTCGTCTTCGTGCTGTCGGTGCTGATCGGCAGCAGTGGCCTGATCGGCGGGGGCTTCACCGCGGTATGGCACGGGGCGGTGGCCTACGGGCTGACCGGGCTGGCCGGGACGGTCGGGGGCAGCCGCAGGCGGCGCGACGGGTGACCCGTTCTCAGGGCAGGCGGGCCCGCGGCGCGGCGCCCGGGCCTGGTTCCTGGCCGCGCCGGCCAGGAGCCCGGACCGCGTCCGGCTCGAGCGGGCCGGAGGCCCGGGCCGCCCCGGGCTCGGGCTGGCCGGGTCCCGTTCTGTGGCCGGACCGCGCGCCCTGCTGGCCGGATCCCACCCGCTGGCCAGCCTCCGGAGCGTGCTGGCCGACCCGGAAACTCCTCATTTCCTGATTAATTCCTCGGTACGAGGTCTCACCCAATTTTGGGAAGCTACGGCGACGTGGCGTTCTCGGTAGCCTGGGTCCATGTCGGTAGTCGAACCCGACGCGTCGGCAGAACCCGGTGACGTCGGCATCCGCTGGCAGCGCCCGTCACGGCTGCTGCTGCGGGCCCGGCGCATTCAGGTCGCCCTGGTGACCGTGCCGGTCGCGCTGGTCGGCGGCCTCATCGCGGGAGCGGCCGGATCGTCCGTGCTCGGCCTGGCCGTCGGGCTCGCGCTGCTGGTGGCCGGGCTGCTGGGCGAGCGGTTCCTCGCCCGCCGGGTCGCCGCCTGGGGGTACGCCGAGCGGCGTGACGACCTGATGGTCCGGCGCGGGGTCCTGATCCGCCGCCAGTCGGTCATCCCGTACGGGCGGATGCAGTTCATCGACGTCACCGCCGGGCCGGTGGAGCGCAGCCTGGGGCTGGCGACGCTGCGGATGCACACCGCGGCTGCGGCCAGCGACGCGCGCATCCCGGGCCTGGACCGGGCCCAGGCGGCCAAGCTGCGCGACCAGCTGGCCGCGCTGGGCGAAGCCCAGGCCGCGGGGCTGTGACCGGCCCGCCGTCCGGGGCTCCGGGCCCGCCAGGCCGGCCCGCGGCGCCGCGACCGCCAGGCCCGCCCGCGGCCGCGGACGACATCGCGGGCTGGCACCGGCTGCACCCCCTGTCACCGCTGGTCCGCGCCGGCCGTCACCTGGTGGGGATCACCATCGTCCTGCTGCTCCTGCTGGTCGCCCGGCAACGGCAGACCGGCAACGACCTCATCTACGACCTGGTCGTCATCGCGCTGGTGCTGGGCGCCGGCGTCATCTCCTGGCTCGTCACCCGCTGGCAGGTCGCCGACGGGGTGCTCCGCATCGAGACCGGCCTGGTACGGCGCCAGTCGCGGCGCTTCCCGCTGTCCCAGGTCCAGGCGATCGACGTGGTGCAGACCGGGCTGGCGCGAGTGCTCGGGCTGGCCGAGCTCCGGCTGCGGATGGCGGGTGCCGACTCCTCCGGCGGCCGCCTGGCCTGCCTGCGGCTCGCCGACGCGGAACAGCTTCGCCAGCGGCTGCTGTCGATGGCCCATGCGCCCGGTACCGCGGGCGCGCCTGCGGCCCCGCGCGACGCCGCCGGCCAGCCCGGGCCGTCGGTGGCCGGGCCCGAGCGGCCGCTGTTCCGGGTCCGTTCCGAGCGGCTGGCCGGCGCCATCGCGCTGAGCAGGACCGGGGCCTACGCCGGCGTCGTGATCGCCGCGCTGGTCGTGGTCATCGTCGCCACCGGGCGGCCAGGCGTGACCGCCGCGTTGCTGCCGGTGGTGATCGGGGTCGCGCTCGCGGTCTGGCGCCAGTTCAACGGCGAGTTCGGGACCGTCGTCTCGGCCGCGCCCGAGGGGTTGCGGCTGCGGTCCGGGCTGGTGCAGACCACCGCCGAGACCATCCGCCCGGGGCGCGTCCAGGCGGTGCGCTTGGTCGAGCCGCTGGCCTGGCGGGCGTTCGGCTGGTGCCGGCTCGAGGTGGACGTCGCCGGGCCCCGCCAGCGCCGGGAGAACCGCTCGGAGGGGCAGCGCCTGCGCGCGCTCGTCCCGGTCGGATCGCGCGCGGACGCGGAGCAGATGCTCGGCGAACTGCTGACGGCGGCGCCGAGGCCGGTGCGGCGGCCGCCGGCCAACGCGCGCTGGAAGGCGCCGCTGGCCTACCACTTCCTAGGGTGGGACGGCGACGACCGCTACGTGGTGGCCTCGGGCGGCCGGGTGTGCCGGAAGACCACCTGGGTCCCGCTGGAGAAGGTGCAGAGCATCCGCTGGGTGCAGGGCCCGGTCCAGCGCCGGCTGGGGCTCGCCTCGGTCCGGCTCGACGTCGCGGGGCGCCGGGTGACCGCCAGCATCGCCGAGCGCGACGTGGCCGAGGCGCAGCAGATCCTCGCCCGGCTGCCCGACCTCGCCCGTGCGGCCCGGGAAAACGGCGCCGCCCGGGAAGGCCGGCGTGCGGCCCGCGGCGTGGTCAATCGCGCGTGATCGCCCGGACGATGCCCGGTTTGCCGAACGCCACGCCGGCCATGATCAGCGACAGCGCGAGCGCCGTTCCCGCGGTGGTCCAGCCCAGTCCGATCCAGTCGATGACCGGCCCCTGGGCCAGCGAGCCGATCGGGTAGGCGACCCCGAGCGCCACCAGGAAGAAGCTGAGGATCCGGCCCCGGTAGGCCTGCGGCGCCCGAAGCTGGACCAGGGTCGTGAGCCCGGACAGGACCCCGATGTACACCAGCCCGACCAGAAACAGCAGCGCCGCGCCCTGCCAGGGGGTCTGCGAGGCGCCGTAGGCGATCAGCACCACCGGCAGCAGGGCCAGGTTCCCGGCGAGCAGTCGGCCGCGGCCCAGCCGGGCCGCCAGCGGAGCAAGGCAGAGCGCGCCGGCCACGGCCCCGGCGCCCTGGGCGGTCGTGAGCAGCGCCGTGGTCTGCGCCACCGCCCGGGGAGCGCCGCCGGGGGTCAGGTGATGCGCCATCACCGGGACCAGCGCGATGAACGGGGAGGCGAGAAAGGCCACCACCGCGATCGTGCCGATGGCGGCCCGGCAGGACGGCTCGCGCCTGGCCGCCGCGAAGCCCGACCGTAGCGCGGGGAGCAGGCCGGACGGCTGGCCCGCGGGAGGGCCGAGGCGCACGAACGCGAGCGCCACGACGACGGCGAGGAACGATGCCGCGTTCGCCACGAAGGCCACCGGGTACCCGAAGGCGGCCACCGTGGCGCCCGCCAGGGCGGGCCCGGCGATGCGGCCCAGGTTGAACTGGGCCGAGTTGAGCGAGGTGGCCGCGAGGAACTCCGAGTGCGGCACCAGGTCAGGCAGGATGGCCTGCTGGAACGGGCCGATCAGGGCGGAGGCCGAGCCCTGTACCGTGACCAGCGCCACCAGCGCGCCGGGGCTGTCGTGGCCCGCCGCCACTCCGGCCGCGAGCAGGACGGCGGTCCCCGCCGCGGCCAGGTTCCCGATGGCGAGCACCGGGCGGCGCGGCAGGCGGTCCGCCAGCGCGCCGCCGATCGGGGAGAGCACTCCGATGGGCAGGAACGCCCCGGCGGCCACCAGGACCGCCCACGTCGCGCTGCCGGTGTTCGAGATGACCAGAGCGCCGACGGCGACGGTCTGCATCCAGGACCCGATGCAGGAGATGAACCCCGCGACCCACAGCACCGCAAAGCTGCGGTGCCGGAACGGCTGCAACGAGGAAGGCTCGCGCCGCGGGGGAGCGTCGGCGCGGCCTAGCTGAATCCTGTCTTCCGTAAGGCCGGCTCGACCCGCGGTCCTCATTCCGCCCGGGCCGTCAGGCCGCTGGCCGCCCCGCCGTGCGCGGGCCACGTCGCTGACATCGCGCCCACCTGGAGCAACCTGGAGTCCCCTGCGCCTCGGCTCATGATCTCAACCTACCGGCTCGGGCTACCTCAGCCGTGGCCGAGACCCTGCTCTGGACCCGGTCAGGAGATGACGGAAGACGGCCCGAATTCGCCCCAGTCCGTGATCACACCCGGGCGGTAGGTCGCGACCTTGACGTAGAAGTCGTGCTCCCCGCCGCCGGTGAGCAAAAGGGTCAAAATCGTGCAACATGCCACGTGCATCTTGCGGCGGCGAGGCCGCGCCGCACCGCGATAACCTGAACGCGATGAAAGATCTTTCCCGGCCGCGGAAGCCGCGGCCGAAGGACCAGGGGCCGCGCGCCTATCGGGTTTACCGGCCGCCGGACCGCCGCCGGGCCGGCACCATGGTGGTGGTCGCGAGAGTGGTCCTCGCCGCGGTGGTCCTCGCTTTGGCCATGGCCATGATGGCGCAAATCTGACCGACGGTCAGGTCGGCGACGCGCCCCGGGCGAGGGCATCAGCCCGGCGCAGCGCGTCGGGGAGCCTGAAGGGCCCGGCCATGTCCCGGACCAGCCGGGCGGCCTGCTGGATGCCGATCCCGGCGGCGGTCACGAACAGCGGCCGTGCGGACGCGCCCCGCCGCACGGGGACAGCGTGCGTGGCCGCTGCGAAGGCAGTCTTGGCCACGCCCACGACCGGCACACCGAGTTCCGCGTGCAGGTGAGCGCCCAGGCCCGGGCGGCCGCCCGGGTCGAGATCCACGTAGCCGTCGATCACGAGCAGGCCCAGCCGGCCGAAGCCGACCAGGACAGCGCGCAACGGCGGGAGTTCCCGCAGGTAAAACTGGCCAGGACGGTACGGTGCGGCTTCGGGTACCGCCACCGTCCGCTCGGCCACGGTCCGGGCGAACCGCGGATCGGCGGCGGCCACCACGGCCGCGCGGGCGGGACTTTGGTAGTGGACGTCCGCGGCCGCGAAGAGCCCGTCAGCGCGGATGTCACCGGTCTGCATCCCTCCAGGGTGGCCCAGCGGGCGCGGCCGCGTTGACGCGGGCGTCGACAGCGAGGACCCTGGCCGTTGTGGCCGGGATGCCTGATCATGTACACCGCAACCGATCGGCCTGGGATCGCTGGGCCCCCGATTACGCGGCCGCGGGTCAGCGTAACTGGGCGGCGGCCGAGCCAACCTGGGGCATCTGGGGGGTCCCCGAGGCACAGGTCGGCGTCCTGCCGTCGGGCCTGGCCGGGCTGGACACCATCGAGCTTGGCTGCGGGACCGGCTACGTCTCGGCCTGGCTAGGCCGGCGCGGAGCGCGCCCGGTCGGCCTGGATATCTCCCCGGGACAGCTGGCCACGGCTCGCGAGCTGCAGCAGCGCTTCGGGCTGCGGTTCCCGCTCCTGCACGCCAGCGCCGAGCAGGCCCCGCTGGCCGACGCCGCCTTCGACCTGGCGATCTCGGAGTACGGCGCCAGCATCTGGTGCGACCCGTACCTGTGGATCCCCGAGGCGGCGCGGCTGCTGCGCCCCGGCGGGCGGCTGATCTTCCTGGTCAACTCGGTTCAGCTGATGCTCTCGATCCCCGACGAGGATGACCTGCCCGCCACCGAGCGGCTGCTGCGGCCCTACTTCGGCATGCACCGCTTCGAATGGCCGGACGACGAGTCGGTCGAGTTCCACCTCGGCCACGGAGACATGATCCGGCTGCTGCGCCGCTGCGGCTTCGAGGTCGAGGACCTGATCGAGATCCGGCCCCCGGCCGGGGCCACGACCCGGCACCCGCTCGCCACCCTCGAGTGGGCCCAGCAGTGGCCGTGCGAGGAAGTCTGGAAGGCCCGCAAACCGCGCTGACCCGGGGAGCGGTCGCCCGCCCGGCTTAGCGGCCGGCCCGGCTGGCCCACCGGGGACCGGTGCCGGCGGCCTTGTCCCGGCCGAGTATCCGGTCCAGCGCCGCGCCCAGGCTGCCGTCGGCGTCGATGATGCGGCGGACCACCACGATCAGCATCGGGATGGCCCAGAAGTCGCCGCAGACCCAGAGGATCCCGGCCCCGATCTGCTGGTCGGCGAACGGCGCGAGGGTGACCCCGGGGATGTGGTTGTAGACCGGGTACCACGACACCTGGGTGAGGAAGCTCATCGACATGGCCAGGATCCACATGATGACGTTCGTCCCTATCAGCGCCACCGCCTGCGCCTCGGGCGGCATCCGCATCCGGAACGGCGGGGAGTGGATGAACTGCAGCCAGAACAGCACGCCCGCGATGAAGAAGCTGGCATGCATCAGCCAGATGTGCACGTACGGGTTGTTCTCGGCCAGGTCGAAGGGTCCCGGGACGTGCCAGAACAGCATCACGGCGTTGAACAGCACCACGGCCACCCACGGCCGTAGCAGCCAGCCGCCGACCGCGCGCAGCGGCCGTGACCAGCCGCCGCGCATGACCCCGGCGGTGACGCTGCGGCCGGTCCGCCAGGGCAGGCCGTCCAGCAGCGGCTGCCAGGGCGCCCCGGCGACGATCAGCACCGGCGCCGCGAACATCAGCAGCAGGTGCTGGATCATGTGCACGAAGAAGTAGTCGTCCGCCCAGTAGTCGATCGGTGACTCGACCGCGAGCAGCAGAACGACGAGCCCGGCGTAGAACCAGAGCGAGCGCAGTCGGCGCTGGCGGGTGCGCTCCGGGCGGGAGCGGCGGGCCAGCCGGGCCAGGCCGATCTCGTGCCACACGGCCACGATGATCGCGATGATCAGGAACGGGTCGAACGACCAGTGCTCGGTCAGGTAGCTCATGGCGCCTCAGCTCGATGACCCGTACGGGATCGTGACGTGGATGGTCTGCTGCTGGGTCCACCCGGCGGGCGCGAGCCGCCAGTCCGTGAACGTGCTGACGTGGGCCGCGATCGCGTCGACCTGCCCGCCCGGTCCCAGCGCGAGCGTGGCGGTCCACCTGGGCAGCGCGGGCAGCGCGCGCCACGACGCGCCCGGGCCGGCCAGGGTGGCGGCGTGCGTGGCGTTCAGGATGATGCCGACCGAGCCGCCCGGGCCGATCGCCGTCGATCGCACGATCCCGGTGCGCAGCGGGGCCGAGAGGGTCCACCCGCTGCCGTCGTACCAGGCCGCGACGGCGCTCGCGTCCGGGCCGCGGCCGGCCCGCAGCAGGGCCACCAGGCCGGTGCCGACCGAGGCCAGCCGGAGCACCTCGACGTCCTCGCGGACGTTCGGCACGGCCGGGCCCGCGGCGTGCCAACGGCCGCCGCTCTCGGTGAAGATGCCCGCGAAGGCCGGGCGGCCGCAGCCGGTACCCAGCACCGGAGCGCCGGCGCGGCCGAACGCCACCGCGGTCAGGCCGGTCACCTGGCAGGGCTGGGCCGCCGGGGTCGCGGCCAGCGCCCGGGCGGTGGTCAGGCGCGTCCACGCGGCCCCGCCGGGCTGCCCGAGCTCGGCCCCGCCGTTGGTCAGCGCGATGAGGTGGCCAGCCGACCCGGCCGCGAGCGCGTCCGGCACGTCGGCCAGGCCGGGGTTCACCGGGCCCGCGGTCGACCAGCTCGCACCGCTGTCACTGGTGGCGGCGAGCGGGGAGAACGTGAGGTCCTGGCTGGGCAGGAACCCGGTCAGCAGCGATGCGCCGCCGGTCGACGCGGCCACGAGGCCGCCGTTGTCGGCCACGCCCGCGGGGGTCACCAGCCGCCAGGCCGCCGAGCCCGCCGGCCGCGTGAACATCTCCCAGAAGTTCTCCTCCTGGGCGGCCGAGCCGCCCATCTCCACGACCGCCCAGCCGGTGCCGGTGCCGTCTGCGAACGACGTCTGCAACGGCGGCGCCGCGGCGGGGACGGCCGGTACCGACGGGCCGGCCGCGGGCGTGCTGCCGCAGCCCGCCAGGGCTCCGGCGGTCAGCAGGATCCCGGCGGCCAGGGCGGCCGGCAGGCGCCCCGGGCTCATGACGGCCTCATGACGTGCTCGGCGGCGGTGGCGAGCTCGACGGCGAACGAGGACTTGGTGCTGGCCGTGCCCGGGCCCGGGTCGAGGTTGAGCTCGGTCCTGGTGTGCCCGCTCGCGTCGATGACGTAGGCCACGTCGTTGTGCAGGATCATCCCGCCGCCCGGGGTGATCTCGGCGGCGACCGCGTAGTTCTTCCAGGTCTGCTGGAGCTGGGCCAGGCTGCCGGTCAGGTAGAGCCAGTTCGGCAGGCCGGTGAGCCGCTCCTGGGTGTCAAAGGCCCGGGTGTAGGCGACCGAGTGGTACAGCGGGTTGGCCACGATCGCGACCAGCTCGACGCCGTGCGACTTCGCGCCGAGCACCTGGTCGGCCTGACGGAACTCCTGGGCGATCAGCGGGCAGTCGCTGGTGCAGACCGGGTCGAGGAAGGTGAGCAGCACCACCTTGCCGCGCAGGCTGGCCAGGCTGACCTGCCTGCCGTCCTGATTGGTCAGGGCGAAGGCGGGAGCGGTGTAGTTCAGCGGGGCGGAATCGCCGTCGATCGCCTGGGCGAGGATCGGGGAGGCGTTCGGGCTGGCCTGGGCGAAGGCTATCGGGGCCGCGCCAAGGATGATCATCGCGACCGCCCAGGCGGCCAGGACCGCCCGGGTGCTCGCCGCGCCGAACGCCCGCGCCACCCGGGCCGGCCGCCAGGCCGGCTCCGCGGCCGCGGCGGCTGATGCGGTGGCCGGGGCGGCCGGTTCCGCGGTCGCGGGCTCCGCCACCGGGGCGGGGGCCGGGGCCAGCGCCAGGTAGCCGGCCCCGACCAGCAGGATGATCGGGATCATGCTGTTGGGGTCGGTGCCGAGCCCGCCGAAGAAACCGAAGTCCTCGATCAGCATCCAGTCCGCCAGGCAGAGTGCGATCGTGGCGATGAGCGTGACCCGGCCCAGCCAGGCCGGCCCGCGGCCCGCGGCCACCGTGACCAGGCCCGCCCCGGTGGCCGCCAGCGCGATCACGGCGAACAGGTTGACCGCGAACCCGTTCGTCGCGGTGAAGGACGCGAAGCCGCGTACCCACCCGGCGATGAGGGTTGGCTGCGGGGTGCTGGCCATGGCCCTGACCATGCCGGTCAGCGTGCCCGGCCCCCCGTGCCCCGTGCCCTGCCAGAAGCCCCGTCCCGGCCAGGCCTGCAGCGCGGCCATGCCGATGAAGAACGCGCCCGCCACGGCCAGGATCGTCCGGCCGATCCGCGCGGTCGCCCAGCTGCGCTCGGGCAGGGCGATCAGGACGCCGGCCGCGCAGTAGAACAGCACCGCGCCGGGCGCGCCGAATAGCCAGGTCAGGCCGGGGGCGAAGATCCCGCCGAAGGACTCGCCGAAGACCCAGACCACCAGGCCCCAGGCCACGCTGGCCAGCCCGGCGAGCCTGGACCACGAGCCCCGCGCGGCGGTGATCAGCCACACGCCGATCCCGATCTGGATCCAGACCACCGCGGCGCCCGCCTGGATCGGATGGTACGACCACGCGGTGCCGGCCCAGTTCACGATGTGCTGCACCCATCCGGGCGAGCTCGCCGCGGTGGGCTCGATGACCTGCGAGGGAAGCCCGGCGGCCATGGCCGGCTGGGCCTGCAGCAGCCCGTCGATGATCCACAGGGCGCCGAAGCCGATCCGCAGCAGCTGCCGCCAGGCAGGCTCGGGCGCGGCGGGCCGGGCGGCCTGGCCGGGCCGGAGCCACTCCCGGGCGCTGACCCAGGCGATGGCCAGCACCGCGAAGATCAGTAGCACGATGAGGCCCTGGTGCAGCAGCGCGGCCCGGAACGCGGCGACCAGCACCGGGTTGTCGTCGTTGAGTCCGGAATTCATACCTGGCATCGGATTACCCCGGCAGGTTGGGTAGCGTCCCGTGGGCGGACAGGGACTTGTTGGCGGATTCCATGATCTTGTCCACCGCGGAGCGCTGGGCGTTCAGCTCGCGCAGCGCCTGCTGCAACGCCGTCGTGGCGCTGGCCTCGGCCTGCGGGTCACCCTGCTGGCGAGCCGCCAGCACCCGGGCGACGTCCGTCTGCGCGTCCAGGGCATCGGGGGCGGCCCAGGCCACCAGGCCGCTGACGACGCGGTCCAGGCGGAAGCTGGCCAGCGATTCGGTCACCTGGTAGCCGTCCAGGTCATCGAGCAATTCGTTGTTCGCGGGCGAGCAGTTGCTCGCGCCGGTGTTGGCGATGTAGATCGCGGTCTTCACGTCGTGGCTGGCGCCGGACTCGATCTGGCGCAGCGCATTCAGCGACTGGGGAACCCCGGCCGCGCAGGACCCGATGTCGTACTCCATGTCACCCAGGAACCCCCGGAAATCGGACGCGCGCTCGGTCGGCGAGGGTCGGTGCACCAGCGCGACCAGTACCGTGCCCACCAGCACGACGGCGATCGCGAGCAGCACCCAGCGGGGGGTGCGGCGGGTGGCCCACCGGGTGTGCCGGATCGGGACGTACGGCGGATCCGTGCGGACGGGCGGGCTCACTGGGTTCCGTCCATCAGGGCCACCCCGGCGGTCAGCTCCTTCATGGTCACGCCCCCGAGGACTCGCTTGACGATGCGGTGCCGGGCATCCAGGAAGAAGGTCTCCGGGATCCCGATCCCGCTGACGCCGTAGGCGTTGGCGATCGCGGGCGTGGTCTCGAACCCGACCGGGTAGCCGACCCCGCTGGCCGTCACGAAGCTGCGGGCGTTTGACGCGCTGTCGTCCGCGTCCACACCGATGATCACGACCTTGCCGCGGGACGCGCGGTAGAAGCCGGCCAGCAACGGGGTTTCCTTCTTGCACGGAACGCACCATGATGCGAAGAAGTTCACGATGACCGGGTGCCCGCGGTAGGCGCTGAGCGAGACCTGCTGCGCCGGATCGCGCAGGGACGGCAGCGTGAACGCCGGGGCGGGCTTGGGGGCGGCCGGCTTCGGGGTCCGGTGCGAGGTCGCGTCGATCGCGATGACCGCCCCGACCAGGACCGCGCAAACGGCGACCGTAACGATCAGTCCCGTGGCGGCGCGCTTTCCGCCGGGCAGCGGCAGGCCGCGCGGCTTCCCGGCGCGCGGCTGGCCGGCCTGCGCGAAGTCGGGCTCGGCAGGAGCAGGACGTTCGGGGCCGCTGCTCATAACAATCCCAGCTCGCCGCACGGGTTGCCGGCCGGGAAGGGAGCGGTGACCTGAGCCGGGACGTCGGCGGACAGGGTGGTTGCGGGGAGCACGAGCTCGAATGTACTGCCCGCGCCGGGCACGCTGCGCACCAGCACCTCCCCGCCGTGGCCGTGCGCGATCGCGCGGGCCAGCGCCAGGCCCAGGCCGGTACCCCTGGTCCCGTCGGGGCTCGATCCGCTCCGGAACCGGTCGAAGATATAGGCGAGCTCGGCGCGCGCGATCCCGGACCCGGCGTCCTCCACGACCACGCGGGCGAGCGCGCTGTCCCCCCAGACCGACAGCCGGATCACGTCGTCGGCGAGGGTGTGCTGGACGGCGTTCTCCAGCAGCGCGTCCACTGCGAGCCCGAGGCGCTCGCGGTCGGCGCTGACCGTCGCCGCGTCAAGCCGCCCGAGCTGCCAGCGCCGCTGCGCGGCGGGCCGCCAGCGCCGCAGCACCTCCATCGCGAACAAGTCAAGCGGGACCGGCTCGGGGCGGAGGAAATCCGGGTTCTCCGACGTGGCGATGAGGAGCAGTCGCTCGGCCAGGCTCTTGAGCCGGGTCAGCTCGCCGACCACCAGGTTGATGTCGTGGCTCTGCCCGGGGTCGGTGAGGTCGCGGGCCAGCAGCTCGGCGTGGCCGAGGGCGATCGTGATCGGGGTCCGGAGCTGATGCGAGGCGTCCTGGAGGAACCGGCGCTGGGCCGCGAGCAGCCGGGCGTTCTCCTCGCTGACCCGGGCGCGCTCGGTGTCGGCGGCCTGGCGGCGGTGGGCCTGCCGCATCAGCACCCCGAACGTCAGCAGCGCCAGCGTGATCCAGACGTAGTGGAAGGGGACGGCGTTCCACCGGGCGTAGATCACGATGCAGACCAGCCCGATCAGCCAGAGCAGCAGCCAGGTGAGGTCGAGCACGTCGGGCCGCCAGCCGCCGGCCGGGCTGAGCCGCCGCAGCACCGGGCCGGAGGGGCCGACCAGCTCCCTGGCGGGCTCGGCAACCGGCCGGCTGGTGGCGGTCTCGCTAGGAGGCGAGCTGATATCCGGCACCACGCACCGTCTTGATCAGGTCGAAGCCGAGCTTCGACCGGAGCCGCCGGACGCAGACATCGACGACGTTGGAACCGGGGTCGAAATCGTAGCCCCAGATGGACGCCAGCAGCTGGTCCTTGCGCACCGACTGGCCCGTGTGCTCTATGAGCTCCCGCAGCAGCAGGAACTCCAGCCGGGTCAGGGCCACCGGGCCCGCTCCGTTGTCGGCCTGGAGACGGCCGACGTCGAGGACGAGGTCGCCCGCCCGGAGCACCTCGTTGGCCTGGTGCGGTTCGCCGCGCAACTGGACCCGCACCCGGGCCAGCAGCTCCTCCAGCGAGAACGGCTTGGTCAGGTAGTCGTGCGCGCCCAGGTCCAGGCAACAGACCTTGGTCGTCACGTCGTCCAGGCAGGAGAGCACCAGCACCGGCTGCTCGGGGCGATCGCGGAGCAGCGCGGTCAGCACCGATCTTCCGTCCATGTCCGGCATGATCAGATCGAGGATGACCAGGCCATACTCGCCGAGGCCGGCCCGCTGGAGCGCTTCGGTGCCGCCCGAGGCACAATCGATCTCATACCCGGCGGCCGTCAGCGCGCGGGCGATGAATCCCCGGATCTTCGGCTCATCATCGACCAGCAATATGCGCGGTACTACCGGATTGTGAGTCAACCGGTCTGTGATCATTGACGCACTTCACTCCGCACTGGGCCACATCAGCGGGTGTGGCGACCGACCCGCCCCTCGGCACGTTGTTAGTGCTTAGGACAGGATCTACTCCATTCGGGTAGTCCCGGTCAAGCGGTATGACCTGACCGCAAACCTTTGCATCGTTCCTGGGCCCGCACCGGCAAGAGTGGTGACTCTGGGCGATATCGGACCAGCAGACCGTGACAAAGTAGCGCGTTGCGTGCGGCGGTGCCGGGCATTAGCAGAGGAAGTCAGGACCCACCGGGCGGGGCGTGATCATGACAATTTCGTCATTCAGGGCGGTCGTCCTTGCCGTGCCGACCACGGCAGCGCCAAGATCGGAAACACAGACAGCTTCCGTGACCGGACGCGCCCTATTGCGTGCCCGGTCAGCGATGCTCGCGCACAGAAGCGAGGTGGTGGCTGGTGTCCCTGCCGGCCCGGATTTCCCTGCTCGTCGTGGCGTTCCTCGGAGTCGTCGCGGTCGGGGCCTTCGTCGTGATCCACTACTTGCTGTACAACCCGGCGGTGATCGACTACTCCAGCGGAGTGACCGCTAACACCGGCGCGACGGTCCACGTCGTCATGCAGGAAGACCCGCAGAACACGGTCAGCACCCATCCCGACTGGGTCTCCTACTTCATCCAGGATCCGCAGACCAAGGCCTGGGTGCACACCACGCTGTTCTCGGTGCCTGCGGGCTCCCGGATCGACATGACCATCTACGGGTTCGACGGCTGCACCCCGCTGCGCAACAACTACTGGGGCAAAGTCACCGGCGTCATCGGCAACGTCGTGGACGTCGACGGCAAGCCGTACAGCTTCATCAACTCGTGGTCGGGCTGCAACGTCGGGCACACGTTCTCGATCCCCACCATCGGGCTGAACGTGCCGATGGCCTCTCCGGGGCTGATCCAGAGCGTGAAGCCGGGCCTGTGCGGGACGTCGCCGTGCGAGCCGGGGTCCCCGAAGACCTCCCCGTACCGGACCATGACGTTCAGCTTCATGACGCCGCACGCGGCCGGCGTGTACTTCTGGCAGTGCCGGGTGCCCTGCGGCGGTGGTTTCCTCACCGGATTCGGTGGTCCCATGCAGACGTTCGGTTTCATGACCGGAAACATGACGGTGGTGTCCTGATGGCCGCCGAGGCGCCGCCCACATCCACCCCGCAGCACGCCGCGGGACCGTCCGGGCCCAACCACGGCCTGCGGATCTTCCTGATCTGGCTGCCGGTGGCGATCGCCGCCGACCTGATCATCTGGCTGGTGTGGAAACCGCACATGCCGCCGGGCGACATGTCCGTGACCGCGGCCAACCAGCAGTTCGACATCGCCGTGCTGGCCCTGGCGGCGGCCCCGGTCATGGCGCTCGTGCTGGTCTACTTCGCCTACTCGTTCGTCGTCTGGCGGGCGCGGCCAGACGACGAGGAGGACGGGCCGGCGCTGCACGGGAACACCCGGATCCAGGCCACCTGGATCACCGTCAGTTCGGTGATCGTCCTGGCGGCGTTCGTCTTCGGCACCGTGGAGCTGTACTCGAGCAACGGCGCGGGCTCGGGCCAGGGCCAGAGTCCGATCCAGGTACCCGGCGGGCCGAAGCTGCAGGTCCAGGTCATCGGGCAGCAGTGGAAGTTCACCTACCGGTACCCGCAGTACGGCGGGTTCGAGACCTCCGACCTGGTGCTGCCGACCAACACGTGGATCCAGTTCAACGTGACCTCGATCGACGTGATCCACAGCTTCTGGGCCTACCAGCTCGGGGTCAAGGCCGACGCCAACCCCGGCGTGAACAACGTGGCCTTCACCAAGATCAGCCATACCGGGACGATCACCGTGCGCTGCTCCGAGCTGTGCGGGCTCTGGCACGGCGCCATGTTCGACTACGGCCAGGCGATGTCCCCGGGCGCCTTCCAGACCTGGGCCAGAGGCACCGAGACCAGGCTGGCCTCGGTGACCGCGCAGTTGCCGCCGTTCGCCCTGACCTACGACCCGACCACGATCGCGCAGATGAGCAAGGCCATGGTCGCGGCGGGTCTTACCGGAGCGCCCGGCTTGTACTACCCGCCGCAGGACGTGTACCAGCCATGAGCGAGCGCCGACCAGAATCCCCCCGGGCCGACACAGCGATGAAGAGGTGACCGGATGGCCATCGAGACACAGCCGGAGAGGGCGCACGGCGCCGGCGACAGCGGACGCGCCTCGCGGAGAGCGCGCCCCTGGTGGATGCGTCCGGCGATCCACACGGCGATCGTCGGGGCGGTAATCGGCTACCTGATCGGGCACCTGCTCGGTAACGTCCTGGAGTCAAGCAACGTCGCCACCGAGTACCCCAACCTCGCCCTGTCCGACTCCAGCGACTGGCCGATCGTGCTCGGCTACGCGCTCGCCATCGTCGGCTGGGTGGCCGGGCTCGGCATATTCAACGACCTGCTGCGCCAGATGGTCGGCCGGCCGGTCCCGGTGGAGGCCGAGGAAGAAGAGGCGGCCGAAACCGGCGTGTCCAAGTACTTCAGGTTCACCCTCGACCACAAGGTGGTCGGGATCCAGTACCTGGTCGGCATGATCATCTACTTCTGCACGGCGGGCCTGTTCGCGATGGCGATCCGCGCGGAACTGCTGTCACCGACGTATCACCTGTTCAACTCCAGCGTGTACATCCAGATCGTCGGCGAGCACGGCACGATGATGATGATGCTGATGAGCTCGGTCATCCTCGGGCCGTTCGGCAACTACCTCGTCCCGCTCATGATCGGTTCCAAGCGGGTGGCCTTCCCCCGGCTCGAGGCGCTGTCGTTCTGGCTGACCCCGGTTGCGTTCCTGATCCTGCTGTCCGGCCTCATGCTCGGCGGGTTCCCGTTCGGCTGGACCGGGTACGCCCCGCTGTCCATCCAGTCCACGCTCGGTGCGGACTCGTACGCGATGGCGTTCGGGCTGATGGGGATCTCGCTGATCCTGCTCGGGTTCAACCTGATCGTCACCGTGATCTGCTACCGGGCCCCGGGCATGCGGTGGAGCCGGCTCCCGATCTTCGTCTGGGCGGTGATGTCCACCGGATTCCTCATGGTGCTGGCCGCGCCGGTGCTGGTCGCCGGCATGTACATGATGATCACCGACCGGACCGCGCAGACCGCGTTCTTCGTCGACACGCTCGGGGGCAGCAGCTACCTGTACCAGAACGTATTCTGGTTCTTCGGCCACCCCGAGGTGTACATCCTGGCCTTGCCCGGGTTCGGCGTCGTCCTGGAGATCCTGCCGGTGTTCACCCGCAAGCCGCTGTTCGGCTACAAGGTGGCGGCGGCCGGGATGATCGGGGTGACGCTGCTGAGCTTCTTCGTCTGGCAGCACCACCTGTTCATGTCCGGCATCAACCCGGACATGCGCCCGGTGTTCATGCTCACCACCGAGCTGATCTCGATCCCGACCGGGTTCATCTTCCTGGTCGGGATGGGCACGCTGTGGAAGGCGAAGATCAGGTTCACGGTGCCGATGCTGTTCGCGCTCGCGTTCTTCTTCAATTTCCTGATCGGCGGGATCACCGGGGTGTTCCTGTCCGACGTGCCGGTCGACACCACCGCGCACGGGTCCTTCTTCGTGATGGCGCACTTCCACTACACGATCATGGGCGGCCTGATCTTCGCGTTCTTCGGCGCCTGCTACTACTGGCTGCCGAAGATGATGGGGATCAGGCTCAACCAGACGCTCGGCAAGTGGCACTTCTGGACCATGTTCATCTTCTTCAACTCCACCTTCCTGCCGCTGTTCGGCATCGGCATGGCCGGCCAGCCGAGACGGGTGTTCGAGTACGCCCGGAACCTGGAGACCGCGAACGACTGGGTGTCGATCTCCGCCTTCTTCCTGGGCGGGTCGATCCTGATCTTCGTGATCAACTTCGTCTGGTCCACGGTGATCGCCCGGGTGCGCGAGGAGGGCAACCCGTGGCAGTCCCGCGGCCTGGAATGGCAGGTGTCCTCGCCGCCGCCGCCCGGCAACTTCGCTCACGTCCCGGTGGTGCTGTCCGGGCCGTATGAGTACGGCACCCCCGGCGCCCCGCCTGTCGCCGACCTGAACCCGCCCACCGGCGTGATCAGCGCGGCCTTTGCCGGAGACCAGACCGCACGAGCGGAGGCATAGCCATGGCCGAGACCGCACAGCAGCCCCCGGCCGGGCTGACCAGGGAAGCCGAGGAGGCCGGCTTCTACCACGAGTCGGCGCTGAACGCCGCGTGGACCGGTGCCCGGCTGGCCCTGGGCGGCCTGACGTTCTTGTTCGGGTCATTCGTGTTCGCGTTCTTCTACCTGCGCTCGCTGAACTCGCACGACGAGTGGTACCCGACGGGCTTCAAGGGGCCGCAGGCCTGGGTGGGCATCGTGGTGCTGCTGCTGATCGTGGTCAGCGCGGCGGTGCAGACCCTCGTGCTGCAGCGGATCAAGGCCGGCCACAAGGGCGCCTGGCAGGGCGGTGCCCTGGTCGCCCTGGTGCTCGGCCTCGCGGCCATCGCGATCCAGATCTGGCAGCTGACCGACCTGCCGTTCTGGCCGGGCTCGTCGGGGTTCGCCAGCTGCTTCGTGGGGTTCTGGCCGGTCTTCATGGTCTTCGTGTTCGGCGCGATGGTCTGGCTGGAGACCCTGATCATGCGGGTGCGGTCGATCCCGGAGCTGGCCTTCGTGGAGCAGCCGCCGACCTACGCGGAAGCCTTTGCCGTGCAGCGGTTCCAGGCGTCGCTGAGCGCGTTCACCGTGGTCTGGAACTACCTGGCGGTGGTCGCGATCATCGCCTGGGTACTGTTCTACCTGGTCCATTGATCCCGAGATCCCGATGAGGTTTGTCCTGGGGCACTGGTCGGCTAGCTGGCCGGTCCTGGTCCTCTACGCGGCGGTGGCCGGCGCGCACCTGGTCGGGCTGCGGCGACTGCTGTCCGACGGTGATCCGGCCGGCCGGAGCGCGACGATCAGGGAGGCGGCCGTCTTCCAGGGCGGGCTGCTGCTCGCGCTGCTGGCCGTCCTGTCGCCGCTGGGCTACTGGTCCGGGATCTACATGTGGGTGCGGGCGCTGGACGACCTCACGCTGGCCTTCGTGGCGCCAGGGCTGATCGTGCTCGGCGCGCCGTGGTCGGCCCTGGCCCGTTGCCTGGGCCGGCCGGTTCCGGGCGCGAGCGATGCGACCGGCCCGCGGCCGTGGTGGCTGCGGTGGCCGGTGGCCACGGTGGTGGCGTTCAACGTGATCTGGCTGGGCGGACACCTGACCGTGGCGTTCGACCGGGTGCCGGTCAGCCGCGCCGCGGGCGCCGCCGAGTACGTGCTGTACCTCGGCGGGGGGATCTTGTTCTGGCTGCAGCTGATCGGCTCGCGGCCGTGGAGCCCGGCCGCCTCGCCGCTGCGCCGGGCGGCACTGCTGGCCGGCACCGTGGCGGCGGACACCGTGCTCGGCATGGTGCTGACCTTCGGCTCGAGCGTGGTCTACCCGGGCTACACCAACCAATGGCATCACGTGATGACCGTGCTCGACGACCAGCAGCTGTCCGGAGCGATCCTGTGGATGGGCATCCTGCCCTCCGCGGTCGCCGCCGCGGTCGCCGTGCTTAACCAGTGGCTCAACGACGAGGATTCGGCCGCGCTCTCGGCCGGCTTCGATCGTTTGCTGGCCCAGCCAGATCGGGGCGGGCGTCATCCGACCTGGCCGTCCCGCCCAAGGTTCAGGTGACCGTGTTTCAGATGACAGCGACTTCGCTCGCAGCCGCAGGAGGCGCACGTGGCTATAACTAATCTCGCGTACACGACGTCGGACAACTCCATGGGCGGTGCCGTGCTGACGTTCGCGTTCCTGATCATCCTGTTCGCCATCGTGGCTACGGTGCTCTATGTCCTGCTGTTCAGCAGGCCGCACCCGAGGGTTCCGGCCCGGCACGTGGTGTACGCCACCGCGTCGGGCGGTGCCCCGAGCCCCGGCGCGGCGCGTGCCGCCGCCACCGCGACCGGGATGCCGACCGCGTCCGGCGGCGGGTCCGCGGAGTCCGCCACCGAGCCGGCCGGCGCATCGGGACATCGTGCCCGGTGCCGGGGAAGACGCCGCGGGCGGGCCCGGTAGGGTAACGGGCGGATCAGGTGACGAAACGACCGACGGCACGGAGGGCAGCGAGTGACACAGGCCACGGGCGCGCTGCCCGGCCAGGGGACCGGGTCGGCGTACGCGCCGCCCGGCGGCCGGCGCTCGGCGCGCATGATGGCCAAGTCGCTGCTGGCCCTGACCAAGCCGCGGATCATCGTCGAGCTGCTGATCACGACGGTGCCGACGATGCTGCTCGCCCGGCGCGGGCTGCCCGCGGCGGAGCTGATCGCCGTCACCCTGCTCGGCGGTACGCTGGCCGCGGGCAGCGCCAACACGATCAACTGCTACATCGACCGCGACATCGACGCGGTCATGCGGCGCACCTCGCGCCGGCCGCTCGTCGCCAAGGGGAACCGGGCCGTCATCAAGCCGACCGAGGCCCTGGTGTTCGGGATCCTGCTGGGGGCCGCGTCCACGGTGCTGCTGGGTACGCTGGTCAACTGGCTGGCCGCGGCGCTGGCCGACGCGGCGATCCTGTTCTACGTCTTCGTCTACACGCTCGGGCTGAAGCGGCGCACGGCCTCCAACATCGTCATCGGCGGAGCGGCGGGCTGCTTTCCCGTGCTGGTCGGCTGGGCGGCGGTCACCGGGCGGGTCGCCTGGCCCGCGATCGTGCTCTTCGGCGTCATCTTCTTCTGGACCCCGCCGCATTTCTGGGCGCTGGCCATCAAGTTCCGCGACGACTACGCGGCCGCCAACGTGCCGATGCTGCCGGTCGTCGCGCCGATCGCCGAGGTCACGCGGAAGATGCTCGGCTACTCCTACGTCATGGTCGCGGTCACGCTCGCCCTGGTCCCGTACGCGGGCTGGCTGTACGGGGCGTGCGCGCTCGGCCTCGGGGCCTGGTTCCTGGTCGAGGCTCACGCCCTGCGCGCGCGGGTGGCCGCGGGCGACGCGCCCGCCCCGATGCGGCTGTTCCACCGGTCGATTGCGTACCTGACCTTGCTGTTCACTGCGGTCGCGGTGACCGCGCTGCTGCCCTGGGGCCGGTGGTAGCGGCGCGCCGTATGCTCGGAGGGAGCGGTAACTCCCGGAGGTCCCAGTGAACATGCCATCACCAGCGGACCTGGTGCGCCGGCGCCGGGCACGGTGGGCCGTCCCGGTCGGCGCGCTGGCCGCGGTCGGCCTCGTCATCGCCGCCACCGCGATCGGCGGCGCCCAGGCCACGCCCAGGCTGCCCGCCCGCACCACCGCCCAGCTGATCGCCGCCGTGGACAGCACGGCGGCCTGGCCGCCCGCCCTGACCGGGGTGGCCCAGGAGACCTCGTCGCTGGGCCTGCCCGACCTGCCCGGCGCAGACGACCCGCTGTCCGGGCTGTCGCTGCTGTCCGGCACGCACACGCTCAAGGTCTGGTACGACGGCCCGACCCGGGTCAGGATCGCGGTCCCGGTGCAGCTAGGCGAGGCCGACCTGCGCCGGGACGGCAACAGCGTCTGGCTCTGGAACAGCCGGACCAACCAGGCCACCCACTACCTGCTGCCCGCCGCCGCCAGCCACGCGCCCACGGCCCCCGCGCAGGCCCTGCCCACCCCGCAGCAGCTCGCACAGCAGATCCTGGCCGCGGTCGGCAAGACCACCACCGTCGGGCTGAAGCAGAACGTGACCGTCGCCGGCCAGCCCGCTTACCAGCTCTCGCTGGCCCCCAAGGACAGCCGCTCGCTGATCGGCCAGGTCACGATCGCCATCGACGCGGAATACTCGCTGCCGCTGCAGGTCCAGGTCTTCGCCCGCGGCGCGACCAGCCCCGCGTTCAGCCTCGGCTATACCTCGCTGTCGTTCGCCACGCCCGCCGCGTCCAACTTCGCGTTCGCGCCGCCGCCCGGGGCCACGGTCAAGACGGTCACGATCCCCGCCGGGCCGGCCGGGCCCGGAGGCCCGATCAACCTGCCCAATGTGCCCGCAGGCGTCTCGGCCGGCGGATCCTCGACGTCCCAGGTCATCGCGGTCAAGGAGCCCAAGATCACGTTCGCGGGCCAGGGCCGGGTCCTGTCGGCGACGATGATCAAGCGGATCGCGGCGGCCTTCGCGCGGCAGTTGCCCGCGTCGATGACCAAGGCCGAGCGCGCGGCGGCGATCAAGCAACTCGAGATCGCCCTGGCGGCCCAGCAGGGCAAGAACCACCCTCCGGGCGTATGGAGCGGGTCCGCCCCCCTGCCCGGGGGGTCGGTCGCGTTCTCCCAGGCGTATGCGGTATCGGGGTCGTCCGCGCCCACCGTGATGGGCCAGGGCTGGCTGTCGGTCGCGGTGCTGCCCGCCCAGATGCCGGCCGCACCGTCCGGGTCGGCCGCGTCGGCGGGGCCGGGCGGCCTGACGCAGGCCATGATCGCGCTGCAGGCCGCGGCCACCCCGGTGCACGGGTCCTGGGGCAGTGGCCGCCTGCTGCGCACCAGCCTGGTCTCGGTGCTGCAGACCAACGGCCACATCCTGATCGGCGCCGTCCAGCCGACCGTCCTGTACGCGGACGCCGCGCAGCTCAGCAAGTGAATCACTGATGCGGAGCCCTGCCGCGCGATCAGGCGCGGGGGAGGATGAGATCAGCTTCGGCCGCGCGGCCGGTACCACGGAAGACGCGGAAGACCGGGCCGAGCGCGGCGGCGTGCCGCCCAGCCCGGCCGCTGACGCGGCCGCGGTCGCGACCGTCGGCCTGACCAAGCGGTTCGGCCGCCAGCTGGCGGTCTCCGGGATCAACCTGGCGGTACCGCGGGGCTCGGTCTACGGCTTCCTCGGGCCGAACGGGTCGGGCAAGACCACCACGATCCGGATGCTGCTCGGCCTGATCCAGCCGACCGGCGGCAGCCAGCAGCTGCTCGGCGTGGGCATGCCCGCCGGAGCGAACGCCGTGCTGCCCCGGGTCGGTTCGCTGGTCGAGGGCCCCGCCTTCTACCCGCAGCTGTCCGGCCGGGCCAACCTGGCCCGCCTGGACGCCGCGGACCGGACCGCCAGCCGGCGGACCGCGGCGGCCCGGATCGAGGCGGCCCTGGACCGGGTCGGCCTGCTCGCCGCGGCGGGCAAGCGCTACCGCGCCTACTCGCTCGGCATGAAGCAGCGGCTGGCCATCGCCGCGGGCCTGCTGCGACCACGCGAGCTGTTGATCCTCGACGAGCCGACCAACGGCCTCGACCCGCAGGGCACCCGCGAGGTTCGCGCCCTGATCCGGGAGATCGCCGCGGACGGCACCACGGTCTTCGTCTCCTCGCACCTGCTGGCCGAGGTGGAGCAGATCTGCTCGCACGTGGGCGTGATGCGGGCCGGCGAGCTGGTGTTCCAGGGGACGCTTGAACAGATGCGCGGGCGAGGCACGCCCCGGATCCTGGTCCGCACCGGCGAGCCCGAGCGGGCCGCGCAGGTGCTGGCCGGGCTCGGGCTCGCCGACGTCACGGTGGCCGGCCGGGAGGTGACCGCCCAGCTCGGTGAGCAGGCCCCGGAAACCGTGTGCGCAGAGCTGGTGCACGCGGGAGTTCCGGTGGCCGGGCTCGACACGCCGCGGGCCAGCCTGGAGGACCTTTTCGTGGAGCTCACCGGCGAGGGCTTCGATGTCAACGGCTGACGTCGCCAGCCGGGCGGGCCCCGCGGCCCGGGCGGGCGGGCAGCTCGCCCCGGTGCGGCACTGGCTGCGGCTGCTGCGGTCCGAGCTCGGCCTGGTCTTCGGCCGCAAGCGCAACCTCGCGCTGCTGGCCGTGCTGGCCGCGGTCCCGGTGCTGCTCGGCATCGTGCTCAAGGTATCCCCGCTGCAGCCGGGCAACGGCGGCGGGAACGGGGAGCCCGCGTTCCTCAACCAGGTCACCGGCAACGGCGTGTTCCTGGCCTTCCTGACCCTGGTCGTGGAGTCGGCGCTGGCGCTGCCGCTGGCCGTCGCGGTGGTGTCCGGGGACGCGATCGCGGGCGAGGCCAACCGCGGGACGCTGCGCTACCTGCTCACGGTGCCCGCCGGGCGGACCAGGCTGCTCGGGATCAAGTTCACCGCGACCGTGGTGTTCTGCGTGGCCGCGTGCCTGCTGGTGTCGGCGGTGGCGGTGGCGCTCGGCGCGATCTTGTTCCCGGTCGGGCCGGTGACCCTGTTGTCCGGCACCGCGGTCCCGTTGGCCATGGGGTTGCTCCGGCTGCTGCTCGTGGCCCTCTACCTGGCCGCAGCGATGGCCGCGCTCGGCTCGATCGGGCTGGCGATCTCGACCTTCACCGAGCATCCGCTCGGCGCGGTCGCCGCGATCCTGGTGATCACCATAGCCAGCGACGTCGCCGACACCGTGTCGCAGCTCGGCGCGATACACCCGTACCTGCCCACCCACTGGTGGCTGTCGTTCGACGGGCTGCTCCGCACGCCGGTCGCGTGGACGGACCTGGGGCACGGGCTGCTGTCGTTCGCCGTCTACACGATCATCTTCTGCTCGGTGGCCTGGGCGAAGTTCACTACGGCCGACGTGACCAGCTGAGCGCGGCCGCGCTAACCCCGGGACATCCCGTTATGGATTCTGGGAATTTTGGCCTTTACAGGCCCGGGACGGTGACCGGGCCGGGCCGGGGTTGGTAGACGGCGAAGAAGTCACGGTCGTCGGGGACCAGGTAACGGTCGGGTGATTGCATCGGGTTGGCCCCGACCATCGTCGGGACCAGGCCGTGGGCGCCGTGGGTGTAGGTGATCAGGGTGTGCCATTCGGGGTTGATGTCGAACTCCATCGCCGCCACCGCGCCGGCGTGCTGGAGGATCTCCGCCAGGGTGATCACCGTCTGGAAGTCGGCGGCGACGTAGATGAGGTTGCCGCGGGCGTCGACGCCGACTCCGGTGCGCCAGACCCGGGTCAGGCCGCCGAGCGTGTACCCCCACTGCGGGCTGTTGGGGTCGTCGTTCAGCTGCGGGTTTAGTTTCCCGTTCCAGACGATGGGAGCCAGGCTCTGGCGGGCCCACGCGACGTCCGGCCCTGCGTTCGGGCCGCCGGCCCACTTCACGATCGCGATGCGGCCGTCGCGGTAGCCGATGAGCGTGGCGTTGCCGTCGGTCAGCGGCTCGTTCGTGCGGCCGTTGTCGGCCGAGCCGTTATTGCCGTCGGTGTAGGTGAAGCCGCCGTTGAAGGTGGCCAGCAGCCGCGAGCGCTGACCGTAGGGGACCATCATCGGCCCGCGCACGGCGGCGTTCGGCGGCTCGTAACGGCCCGGGTAGTACCCGATGTCGGTGCGCGTGTGGTCGAACCAGGCGACGTACGCGACGATCTGCGGATAGTCGAGCTCCGGGCGGTAGGTCGTCACCAGCACCGGCGGGCCGCCGTCCACCGGCGGGCCGGTCGCCTTCCAGGCCCCTTCGCCCGGCAGCGGGTGCGGGAACACCGGCGTGATCGGCGGCGGCCAGGCCGCGGCATGTGCGTGCTTCCTCGGCTTCGGGTGGCTGACCGGCGGCGCGTTCAGCCCGACCGCCGGCAGGCTCTTCAGCTGCGGCCCGCCCGGCTTGGGCGCATTCTGGGTGTAGTAGATCTGCTCGACATGGTCGGCCACCCAGTTGCCCAGAGGCAGGTCATGCCTGGCCCACTCGACGCTGTTGATCTGCCACGCCAGGCTCGTGGGCCGTAGCATCCAGGCCGTATACGAAAAAACCGCCCACAACAGCACGATCAGGATGGGCGCCGCGATCAGCAGGCGCCGGCGCCACCGCCGGCGCCTGGCGCCTGCGCCTGCGCGCAGGCCCGCGCGGCTGCTCTCCCCGCGCCGCACCCTCGGCCAGGGACGCAGAAACCGGCGGTGAGTCAGCCCCGTCCGGCGGAGCGCTCCCGTCAGAACCAGAGTCAATTCGTCGAAGGCGCATCCCCATCCTCGCCTCGACCGGCAACACGACAGAAAAGATCATACGCAGGTCGTCAAGCGCCGCCTGGCAGCGCTTCCCCGCGAGTCTCCGAGTATTACGGAGATCCACGGCACTCTCAGCTGGCGCTGACGATCAGGTAGAGGCTGTTGGCGATGAGCCAGAAGCCGAGGATCAAGCTCCCCCAGATGATCACCTGGTCCGTGTGGCCGTCTATCCACTTCCTGAACCTGGCCAGGAACGCGTGGCTCTGGTCCGGCCTGACCGCGGCGTAGACCTCCATGGCCAGATAGGACGACGAGGCCAGGACGCAGAATCCGAACAGCGCGAGATAGCTCTCCCAGCTGGACAGCTTGGCCTCAATCACCGTGGCCGCGCCCGCGGCGATCAGGCCCCAGGGCTGGAGCGCGGGCGCCAGGCCCATGGCGAACCACGGCGACATGCTGTCCACGCTCGCCTGCCACTTCGGCGGCTTCTTCGGCGGCTTCGGCTGCCCCATCCGCCGGCGGTGCCGGACCGCGATCACCACCAGGACAGCTCCGATAGCGGTCTTCACCGCTAGCGAGGCCAGCGAGGGCGCGGTGCTCGGCTTGGGAGGGTTATCGCCGGTGGCGAGCACGGTGACCGTGACCACGATGGCCAGGGACACCAGCCACCCGAACACGAAGGCCGCGCCCTTCCGCACGCCGCGCTCGGAGGGCAGCACGACGATGAAGGCCGTCAGCGGCAGCGGGTCGAGCGCTATCGCCAGGCCGATCAGGACAAGCTCAAGCAGCAGCACGCCGTTCCTCCCGTCTGGAGCGGAGCCGCCACAGGCCCGGCCCCGGTCGCGGCCGAGGCCTGCCGCTCCGGGACCGCCCGGGCACCGCTGCCTGCGTGCGTCGCCATCACTCCTCCCGGCCACCGCCACCATGACCACGTAGGGAGCTGGATTACACCTACAGCATCGATTCCAGCGCAGCCCGCCCGGGGAAGCATCCTCCCAACCGGGTAAATCGGAGAGGCTGGGCCTTGCCCGCGGTGAGCCCGGGTTGCACCCGGCCGCCTGGCTCCCGGAGACGCTCAATCCGTGATGGGCCCGGTCGGCCGGCTGTCAATCTTGGGTTCATCTTTACGTCGCGCCCAGTTAATCCCTATCGGGTGATGTCCCCTCGCCGCGGGCGCCGCAAGATGGCGAGTGGGGCGCAAGGAAAGGACTGACCGCGCCGGGCGTCCCCGTCGCCGCAGCTATGGCCGCGCACGGGAATGCGCTCGCAGCCCGGCGCCGGACGGCGTCATGTTCGACAACGGGAGGTGGGCCGGATGGCCGTGCGGAAGATCGCGCATCCGAGCATCGACGAGCGAAAGGCGATGGGCGTGCAGGCCCGGGACAGGGCGTCGCTGTCAAGCCATGCCAAGTGGCGCCCGGCCGGTGACCGCCCGGACCCGGTTGCGCTGCTGGCGGAGCAGGACACCACCCGGGAGCCGGACCTGGTGCCGGTGCGCCACGGCCGGATGATGGTCTCGCCGTTCACGTTCTACCGTGGCGCCGCGAAGATCATGGCGGGGGACCTGGCGGACACGCCGGTGGCCGGGCTGGAGGCCCAGCTGTGCGGGGATGCGCACCTGTCGAACTTCGGCGCGTTCGCCTCACCCGAGCGGCGGCTGCTGTTCGACCTGAACGACTTCGACGAGACGCTGCCGGGCCCGTTTGAGTATGACGTGAAGCGGATGGCGGCGAGCTTCACCATCGCGGCCCGCAACAACGGGTTCTCCGCGGCGGACACGCGTGAGGCGACGATGACGTCGGTGCGGGCCTACCGGGAGGCGATGGCCGAGTTCGCGCAGATGCCGACGATGGATGTCTGGTACGCCTACCTGGACGAGGACGAGCTGATGGCCGCGATCCGCAACGTCGTGGCCGGGACGGTCAAGCAGGCGAAGGCGAAGAAGCAGGACAGGCGGGCTGGGAAAGAGGATAAGGCGGCAAAGCAGGAGGCGAAGCTGGCGAAGGCGGAGCAGAAGCGGGCGGTGAAGACGGCCGAGAAGGCTCACACCCGCGACAGCCTGCAGGCGCTGTCCAAGCTCAGCGAGGTGGTCGACGGTGCCTACCGGATCGTCAGCCAGCCGCCGGTCGTCGTCCCGTTCCGCGACTGGACCGCCACCTACGGGCTGCCCGCCGATGAGGTCGACAAGGTGATCCGCGACCAGTTCCGCGCCTACCGCGCCACCCTGCAAGACGACCGGCGCAAGCTGCTGGAGCGTTTCGAGGTGGTGGACGCGGCCCGCAAGGTCGTCGGCGTCGGCAGCGTCGGCACCCGGGCGTTCATCGTCTTGCTCCAGGGGAGCGACGCGCACGATCCGCTGTTCCTTCAGGTCAAGGAGGCGACCGCGTCGGTTCTTGAGCCCTACGTGGGCAAGAGCCGGTACCGGCAGCACGGTGAGCGGGTGGTGCAGGGACAGCGGATGATGCAGGCGGCCAGCGACATCTACCTGGGCTGGACCAAGGGGGTGGACGTGCGCCGCCACTTCTACTGGCGCCAGCTGCGCGATATGAAGGGCTCGGCGCTGGTCGAACAGATGAGGCCGGTCGGGCTCACGTTCTACGCAGGCATCTGCGGGTGGACGCTGGCCCGGGCCCACGCCCGTTCCGGGGACCCGGTCGCCATCGCCGCCTGCCTGGGCGACAGCGACACCTTCGACAAATCGATCACCGGCTTCTCGCAAGCGTACGCCGACCAGAACGAGCGCGACTACACCGAGTTCGTCAACGCGGTCCGCTCCGGGCGGCTGGAGGCGGTCGAGGGCGTCTGAGAGGCTGGCGGTGCCCCTGTCGCTGACCGGCGTGGCCTCAGCCGGGGGTGATCGCACCTAACCGTCCGGTTCCTCCAGCGCGGCCGCGATGTCATACCCAAGCGCGGTCGCCACCTCGGGAGCGGCGGAGACGACCCGGCCGAGCCCGGTCACCGGGGCGATCGCCAGCAGCACGTCGGCGATCTCGTCTTCGGTCGCGCCCGCCGCCAGCGCCCGGGCGGCACTCCATTCCAGGCACACCGCCGGCGATCCGATGGCCACCGACGCCCCTAGCTGAAGCAACGCCGCGGTCTTGGGATCCAGGGTCGATGAGTCGACCGGGCCGAGCCCGAGCCCGGCTTCGGCTCGGACGAAGTCTTCGTCGATCATCGCCAGCCTGCGCAAGGTCTCCTGGAATCTGGCCATCTGGTTCACACGTCTCCGCTCGGCGCCGAAGCTGCCATTCCACCGCGGGCCGGGGCGCGTTCCATCACCCCGATGGGGTAAAACACCGGTCCTTATCCCTCCAGCAACCCCAGCGCACGGGAGCGGGCGACCGCCTGGCTGCGGGAGGAGATCCCCAGCTTCCGGTAGATCGAGATCGCCTCCGACTTCACGGTGTGGCGGGACAGGAACATCTGCGCGGCGATTTCGGGGAGCGACAGGTGGGTGGCGAGCATCGGCAGCAGGCGGAGTTCTGCGCCGGTCAGAGCTGACGCTCCCAGCGCGAACGAGCCGCGGGCTTGGGAAAGGTCCGTCCGGAGGTCCTCGGCCTGCCCGACGAAGGTGCCCAGGGCGGCGCGCCGCAGGAGGATCTCGTCGATCTCCCGCAGCAGCGTGCGCGCCGCGGCGGCGTCGGACAGCGCGAGGTAGCACCGCGCGAGCTCGATCCGCGCCTGCACAGCCAGGTGCGGCATGGCATACGTCAAGCCCGGCCGGAGACGCTGTGCCCGGGTCAGCTCGGCGGTGGCGCGCGGCCGGTCGTCCTGGTGCAGCGCCATCCGCGCGGCCACGGCATACATGATCGTGACCGCGGGATAGTCCTCCAGGTTGGCCCCCCGGGCCACCGCGCGGGCCTCGGACAGGTGCCGTTCGGCCAGGGCCCATTCGCCCTTGGCGATCGCCAGCAGCGACCGCTCGGCCAGCGCGATGCAGCCACCGAACATTACCCCGCCGGCCCGGCCCTCGGCGGCCGCGTCCTCGAACAGCACGTCGGCCCGGTCCGGATCACCGGCCATCAGGCGCGCCGCGGCCAGGAGCAGGAGCGCCATGGTCCGCAAGAAGCTGCCGGGGGCCAGGGTCGCGGCCGCGAATTCCGCGTCGGCCCGCATCTGGTCCACCCCATGCCGGCAGATCAGCGCCCGCAGCAGCGCGAGCCATGGCCCGATCGCGGGGCTGCCGTCGGGCCGACTCGTGGCGGCGGCCCGCTCAGCGACATCAGCCCACCGTTCGGCCCCGGCCGGCTTTCCGGCCGTAGCGTAGAGCATCGCCGCCAGGACGGCGAGCGGCGGGTAGTTCTCCATGGCCCCGTGGTCTGCGAGCCAGCCGAACCACCGCTCGACCGTCGCCGCCCTGCCCCGCTGGTAGGCCGGAAACCCCAGCGTGCCAGCGAGGCGAGCCGCTGAATCCGCCTCGCCCGCCTGCATCCAGTACTCCAGCGCCTCATCAGGTGCGCCGTTGCTCTCATACCATTGCGCGGCCCGCCGTTGAAGCACCGCTATCAGGGCGGGCTCGATCCGGCGCAGGTCGCCCAGCAGCATGTCGCGGAACAGGTGATGGTAGCGGTACCACTGTCCCCGCCGGTCCAGCGGCACCAGTAGCAGGTTGGAGTGCTCCAGGTCCGCTAGGACCGCCGCGGACCCGCTCACCTCGAGCACCGCGTCGCACAGCGGCCCGCACATGCGTTCCAGCACCGCGGTCCGGGTCAGGAACGCGCGCTGCTGCCGGGAGATCCGCGCCAGGAATTCGGACTCCACGTACTCGCTTACGAACCGGTCATCACCCCCGAAAGGGACCGCCGCGCTCGCGACCCGGCCGCCCTCCCGCAGATACAGCGCCGCCAGGTACAGCCCGGCCGCCCACCCCTCGGTGCGCCGGTGCAGCTCGGCCACGTCGTCCTCGGCCAGCGTGAGGTCCACATTGCGCAGCAGCAATGACGCCTCCTCGCGGGTGAGCGACAGGTCGGCGGGGCCGATCTCCAGGATCTTTCCCTCGGCCCGCAGCCGCGCGACCCGGAGCGGCGGCTCGGCCCGGCCGGCGAACGCCAGCCGGGAACCGCCCGGCACGTGATCGGCCAGTACCGACAGCGCGGCCCGGCATTCGGAGTTGTGCAGCGCGTGCACGTCGTCCAAGACGAGCGCGACCGGTGAGGTCATCGACGAGAAGGCCGAGCTGAGCCTGGGAACGACCGAGCCGGGTACCGAGCTTCCCGGGGAGGCGAGCGCGTCGAACACCCGGCCGTCGATCGGCTCCACCTGGTCCAGGGCTTCGGCGACGTAGCTGAGCAGGACCTTTGGATCGTTGTCCGGCTCCTCGACCGAGACCCACGCAAACGCCTGGCCGTTGCGCTCGGCCCACTGCGACAAAAGCGTGGTCTTGCCGTAACCCGGCGGCGCGACCACCGAAACGATCGGACGAGGGTCGCCCCGCGCCAGCCGTTCGATCAGCAGCGCACGACGCACGGCCCCGGGCCGTATCGACGGACGACGGAGCTTCGACGCGAAGAGATCGAACGCAGGCCCGTTCAACTGGCGCGATTGGCCGTTCCGCTGACGCATATCGCCCTCGCCATGCCCCGGCGGTGCCCCTAGAAAACCTACTGGCCCATGGTCTTCCTAGGCCTCAGATCAGGTCAAGCGCGGCATCAACCCGCCAGGCCCCGACGCTAGAAGCGGGCCTGGCGCGCGGCGAGGCGGTCGCCAATCCGCACGAGCCCGGCCCTCCTGCCTACCTAGGACGCCTGGCCGGGACGTGCCCGGCTCGCACGGGGCTAGCAGCCGAGAGCCCAGATTTCATGCCAATGGCATGATGCCCAGCCCTGACTGCCGGCATTGGATAGTGGGTGAGGCGAGACACCCTGCACGGCCGCCGTGCTTGGCGCCCTGCCGGTATCGCGACGTGTGGTCTCAGACGCCGAGCGGCCATCAGGCCGCTGGCGGGGAGGGAGGCAGGTCCCGATGGCGGTCAATGTTGCCGGGCCGGTGCCCCTTCCGGCCTGGCGGCCCCCGTCGGACGGCCGGCTATGCCGTCCCCTGACGTCCCGATCCTGGCATCGAAGATCACGGCGCCGGGTGTGCCGGGATGGGCAGTGCGGCGGCCGCGGGTCACCAAGCTGATCGCCGAGAGTGTGCGGCGGTGTCCAATGACCGTTGTCACCGGACCTCCCGGCGCGGGAAAAACGACGGCCCTGGCGCAGTGGTCCGCGGCGGAACGGGGGGTGATCGCCTGGGTTTCGCTGGATGACTACCACAACCAGCCGTGGGTCTTCTGGTCCTATGTCGTCGCGGCGCTGCGCCGGTCCGGCGTTGCCCTTCCGGGGACATTGCCGGCCGTCGCGCGGGAGTGGCCGGTCGGTCACATGTTCTTGCTGCGGCTTGCGTCGGCGTTGGCTGTCCAGGACTCGCCGGTGATGCTGGTGGTCGATGACCTCCATCTGCTGACCGGGTCGGCGGTGCTGGGCGAGCTTGACTTCGTGCTGCGGAACGCGAGGCCCGGGCTGCGCCTGGTGGTCTCCTCACGGACCGATCCGATGCTGCCGCTGCACCGTTTCCGGCTGGTCGGTGAGCTGGCCGAGATCCGGGCCAGCGACCTGGCTTTCAGCACGGCCGAAGCCGGCCTGCTGCTGGCCCAGTACGGGAGTCCGCTGTCGGCGGACTCGCTCAGGTGCCTGACGCGGCGGACGGAGGGCTGGGCGGCCGGCCTCCGCCTGGCCGCGATGTCCCTGGACGCTCATCCCGACCCCGACCAGTTCGTCAAGGAGCTGATCACCGAGGACAGCGCCCTCACCGGCTACCTGGTGGCGGAGGTCCTCGGGACCGCGCCGCCCCAGGTCCGGGAAGTCCTGCTCAGCACATCCATCCTGGAGCATGTCAGCCCCGAAGCCGCCAGCGAACTGGCCGACGACGAACACGCCGGTGCGGTCCTGACGGCCATGGCGCACGCGAACGCGTTTGTCCAGCCGATCGGGTCCGGGTGGTACCGCTACCACACGCTGTTCGCTGAGGTCCTGCGGCTCAAGCTGAGGCGCGAGTATCCGGACCGGCTGCCCGCCCTGCACCGGCGGGCCGCCCGATGGTATGAGCGCACCGGCCAGCTCGCCGATGCGGTGCGGCACGCCACGCAGGCTGGTGACTGGCAGCTGGCCGCTGGCATGGTCGTCGACGCTCTGGCGATCAGCGAGATCATTGAGCCGCGGGGCGGCCGGCCCCTAGCCGACCCGTTCCGGGGCATGCCCCGTGACCAAGCCTGGACCGGGCCGGAGCCGTACCTGGTCGCCGCCGCGGCCGAGTTGTCCGCCGACCGGGGTGAATCCTGCGCCGCCGCGCTGAATACCGCGGAAGGCATGGTTGACCGCCTTCCTTCCGGCCGGGACGCTGCGGCCCGGCTGGCCGCCGCGGTGATCCGCCTGGCCATTACCCGCCGCACCGGAGACCTGCCTGCGGCGGCGGCGGCCGTTTCCCAGGCAGAGGCGCTGGTTGCCACGGTGCCGGAGGAGCTGACCGGCCGGAACAGGCACATCCGGGCGCAAGTGCTATCCGATCGCGGAGCCGTCGAGCTGTGGTCGGGCCATCTCGACGAGGCGGCCCGGATTCTCGAGTCGGGCGTGGCGGCCGCGGCCCGGGGCGGGGAGCACGAACGGGCCGCCTGCCTGGGGCGCCTCGCGCTGGTGGAAGTCGTGCGCGGCCGGCTGCGCCAGGCTGCAAAACTGGCCGACCAGGCGGCAGCGGCCCTGGC
>CAWCGJ010000013.1:0-151916 GCA_963795055.1 uncultured Actinomycetota bacterium | reverse complement strand
ATGTGCACCAGGACCCACCGTAGTGACACAGGATGCGGGAGTTGCCAGTCAGCGTGCGTCTCGCCCAGCGCCGCCTCTTCACCCCGGCTGAGCTGCGCCTGCACGACGGCGCGGGACCGGTTCGCCCCCTCCGCCCACAGGGCCCGCAGGTACTTGCCCGAGTCGACCGCCGCGCTACGCCAGGTCCACTCCGGGTCCGCCACGAAGTCCGCGCTGGCCCATGGCTCGGGAGCCGGTTCACCGGCTACGACCTCGGTGAACCAGGAGTCCTCGACACAGGCCAGGTGCTTGAGTAGCCCGCCTAGCGTCATCGGCGAAGGCGGCAGCGCCACCCGCAACTGCTCATCGCTCAACCCCCGGCACTTCCACTCCAGCGTCGCCCGCTGGTAGTCGAGAAAACCAAGCAGCGTCGCGACCTCGCCACCTTCACGGGGCGGTTCGGGGCGCCCGTACTCGTCAACCATCACCTCAGCCATGAGCCGAACCTACCGAGGACGAGGGGCGGCGGCCTTCCCTGGATCGGTGCCTGCGGCCTATGAGTGACAGTTGCAGCAGCTTCGCGGCGGATGGCACCGGCTGACCCCGGCCGCGCCGGCGCGCATCCAGGTTCTCCAGCAGCAGGCTGAGCCTGTCTGGGTGGAGGCTGATGACCGGGGCCGCTTCACCGTTGACCACATCCCAGGCGGACCACTGAGCCTGGTCTGCATCCGCGACGGCATGCCCGCCGCCGCCACCGAGTGGATAGCGATCGGCTAGGGCCTCACGGCTGGGGTATGCGGCCGTGGTGTCACGTTGCCGTCGTGCTGGCCCAGTAATCCTTTGATGCCTTGGACGCGGCCAGCGCGTCGGGTGATTCGAAGCCGGGCGCCAGGGATGCGGCCGTTCCCGCCATGACCTCGTGGTGCTCGATATCGAGCAGCCGCAGCCAGCTCTGCTGGCCCATCGTCAGGGCAATGAAGCAGCCGAGCTCGACGAGCTCTGGTTCAGAGAAGTGCTTGTCGAGCCGCTCCCAGAGGGCGTCGCTGGAGTCCAGCCGCCAGGTAATCGCTTCCGCGTAGGCCAGGGCGGCTTTCTCGCGGTCGCTGAGCCGCTGCGAATCTTCGAAGTTGAGCAGATCGTCATACCGGGGCTCCGTCAAGCCCTGCGCCTTGGCCTGCTCTGACCGCTGATTGCCGCAGTAGTCGCACTTAACTGTCCGTGACACATAGACGCGGCAAAGCTCCTTGATGGCATGGTCGCAAATCCCATCGCGGAAGATTGCCTGCCATGACCTGGCGAAAGCCCAGAAGCACGCTGGAACGTGGGCGCGCACGGCGGAGCTTTCCGGCCGCGGAGTGCCCTCACGCTGGCATCGCTCCATTTCCTCCCGCATCTGCGGGTCCATCGAGTCGGGCAGGACGTAACTGATCCGCTGCTTTCGCGCCATCGTTTCTCCCGCTCCCTGATTACGGCAGTCCGGGCCGCGTTCCTTGCGAACGCCTGCATGACCAGGTAATCACGGACGCGCACGCGCCGTAACCCTGCCGGTCAGCGGGGCACGGGAGGGGAGCGGATGAAGAAGGGCGGCGCGGTCACCGGTCGGCTCCACATCTGGGCGGCCGGGCTGCTTCGGTGCTCATCAGGGCGGCGATCGCCGGGTCGCGGCGCAGTTTGTCTAGGCAGCGCCGACGGGTGGGTCCTATGCTCCCGACCGGGATGCCCAGCCTGGCGCTGATCTCGGCGTAGGGCACGGGCGGGTCTTCCATGAGCATGGCGACCAGCCGTCGGCATGGTGCTGGCAGGCGGTTGAAGGCTTCGCGCACCGCTGCATGGCGCTCCGCCAGGAGTAGCTCATGTTCCGCCATCCCGGTCTGGTCGTCGGGGATGGTCTCCACGTCCAGCACATGCCCGAGATCTTGTTGCCTGCGCGCGGCCCGCAGGACCCGGAAACATTCCCGCCGTGTCGTGGTGGCGAGCCAGCCAGCGAGCGCCGCCGGGTCGTGAACTGCCCCGAACTGGTCCACCAGTTGCAGCCAGACGTACTGGCCGACATCGTGGGCGTCGGCCTGCTCCAGCCGGTATCTGCGGCAGATTGCCCAGATCAGCGGGGCGAACCGCTCCACGAGCGCGTCCCAGGCATCGGAGTCGCCCTTTCTCGCGCGCATGACGAGGTCTGCCGTCGGCGAGTCATCGCGCATCATCGCGGCCTCCCCTCGGGGACGCACCGATATTCGGACGCTACGTCCGGCCCCCGGTCCCGTCTGTTCGGGGGACGACACAGCCAATGTCGGCCTGCTGACACACGACCACGGCGCCCGCCGGGCGGCTGGTGCCGACGTCCCGCTGACTCAGGCCGGCCCTGATTCTCCTGCCCGCCGGTCCAGTTCGTTGCGGCTCAAGACGACGATCTGGCCGCGGCTCACCTCAACCACCTGGCTGGCGGCCAGCCGCCCGAGGACCTGGTTCGCGGTCGGACGCGTCGTCCCGGCGAGGCTGGCGAGCATTTCCTGGGTCACGGGGATAACCAGGCGTTGCTCGTCTCCGGCGTAAAGCTGGCACAAGTCGAGCAGCCGGCGCAGCACGCGCCTTTCGGCGGGTACGTACAGCGCCTCGAGCCACTGGCGGTTGAGCCGATCGACTCGCGCGGAAAGGAGGTCCACGAGGAAGCGGTCGACGCCGGGATACGACGTCCGGAGGCGCTCGAACTCGCCAGCGCCCAGTGACAATGTCTCGCATTGGTCCAGCGCGATCGCCGTGGCCCCGCGGGGCCGGGAACCGCCGACGAGAGCGCGTTCGCCGAAGGCGTCCCCCGGGCCGAAGACGGCGACAGTGACGAACTCGCCCCCGGCCAGCGTTACCCGCACGGTGACATGACCCGCGGCGATCAGGTGGACCGTGTCCGCCGGGTCGCCCTGATGAAAGATCACCTCATCCCGGCGGTAGGCGCGGCGCCGCAACCCGGCGATCAGCCTGCGCTGGTCGGCCTCAGGCACTGACGCGAGAACCGGCCAGTCCATTACCCCCCCATCGGTTAGATCCGCCAGCCCAGATTCCCATGCGGGGTCGGCTTTGAACACTGGGCGACGGGGTTAGCCGATACGCCGTTCAGGAAAGGGCGGTCCCGCGAGCAGGATCTTGGTCGACAGCAGCGGATGTCTCGGTCGCGTGTACCGGGTCGGCGGGCTGCGGCTGGCCCGGCTGGGTCAGCGGCCCGTTACGGAACAATGTCAGGGCGACGATCGCGCCGAAGGTGAGGATGGCGGCGGACCACCAGAATGCGGTCGTGTAGCCGTGGATCAGGGCGAGCCCGGTCAGTTGCAGGCTCGGACGCCCGTGGACCACGGTGGCCGGGTTGAGGTGGGCGGCGATGTAGCTGGCGACGGTGCTGGCGAAGATGGTGTTGAGCAGGGAGGTGCCGATCGAGCCGCCGAGCTGCTGCCCGGTGTTGATGGTGGCCGAGGCCACGCCGGCGTCGTGCGGGGCGACGCCGAAGGTACCGGTGTTGAACACCGGCGCGAACACCAGGCCAAAGCCCACGCCCATGATCAGCAGTGAGGGCAGGACGGTGGTGGCGTAGCTGGAGTGCACGCCGATCCTGGTCAGCAAGGCCAGGCCGATGGCGGCGAACAGCAGCCCGGTCGGGGCCAGCGGCCGGGGCCCGGTCCGGGGCATCAGCACGACGTTGGAGGTGACCGAGGACGCCATGAGGCAGGCGATCATCGGCAGGAACGCCACCCCGGAGATCACTGGCGTGAAGCCCAGGGTCTGCTGCATGTAGTAGGTGAGGAACAAGAAGACCCCGAACATGCCCGTAGCGGCGATCAGCATGGTCAGGTAGGCGCCGCCGCGGTTGCGGTCGGCCACGATCCGTGGCGGCAGCAGCGGTTCGGGCGCGCGGACCTGTCGCCAGGCGAACCCGGCCAGCAACACCACCCCGGCGGCGAGGAAGCCCCAGGTCGAGGGGGCGTGCCAGCTGTGCAGCGCGGCGTTGGAGAAGCCGTAGACGATACAGAACATGCCGCCGGAGACCAGCGCCGCGCCGGGCAGGTCCAGCCGGGGCTTTCCGGGCGCAGGCTGACGGCGCAGCAGTGTCGCGGCGCCGACGGCGGCGATGCTGGCGAAGATCAGGTTCACGTACAGGCACCAGCGCCAGGACAGGTACTCGGTGAGTATCCCGCCCAGCAGTAGCCCGATCGCGCCGCCGGCCCCGGCGACCGCGCCGTACACGCCGAAGGCCCGGCCGCGCTCTCGCGGGTCGGTGAACGTCACGGCGAGCAGCGACAGTGCCGACGGCGCGAGCAAGGCCCCGAACGCTCCCTGGCAGGCCCGCGCCACCACCAGCATGGCGAAGTTCACCGAAGCCCCGCCGACCGCGGACGCGGTAGCGAACCCGATCAGGCCGGCCAGGAACGTCACCTTCCGGCCGAGCAGGTCAGCCAGCTTGCCGCCCAGCAGCAGCAGGCTGCCGAACGCCAGCGCGTACGCGGTGACCACCCACTGCCGGTCCACGATGGAGAACCCCAGATCGCGCTGCGCCGTCGGCAGCGCGATGTTCATGATCGTCGCGTCGAGCACGATCATGAGCTGTGCGAGGGCGATCACCCCCAGGATCAGCCACCGGTGATCCGGCGCGGCCGGCCTGGCCTGGGAAGGGGTTCCGCCGGGCCGGGCATCTGCGGGCTGGGTCATGACGTGGCCTTCCTGACGCGGGCTTCCTTACCGTCATCCATGCGGCTTCCCTTCCGCGGTGGCATCCGGGCCGGGCCGGTGCGGACGGCTGGTGCCGTGGCCAGGGGGTAGACGACCTCGTCCATGATCTGGTCGGCGAACGGGGTATCCGGGAGCTCGCCGGACATCACGAGCTGATGGAGGGCGAGCGCGGGGAACAGCCTGGCCAGCAGGTCCAGGTCGTGGCCGTCAGGCATTTCGCCCCGGGCCACGGCTCGCTCGAACACCTTCCGGAAGCCTGCCATCCGCGGCGCGATGAACCTCTCCCGGAACACTCGCCGCAGCTCGGCGTCATGGGCCAGGGCGTTGACCATGCCGATTGTCACCTGGGCGCCGAACTGGCTCTCGGCGCTGGCGATGGAGCCCGCCAGGGCGCGCAGGTCCTGCCGCAGCGACCCGGTGTCCGGGATCTCGGGGACGCCCTTCAGGCAGTTCAGCGAGTCAACGACAAGCTCGGCCTTGCCCGGCCATCGCCGGTAGATCGTGGTCTTGCCGGCCCGGGCCCGTGCGGCCACGGCGTCCATGGTCAGGCGGTCATAGCCGACCTCGGCGAGCAGGGCGAGCGCTGCGTCCCGCAAGATCAGGTCGCGTGAGCTGTCCAGGTAACGACCGCCACGGTGGTGGGTCTTCTGCACGTCGCCGGCGTGAGCCGGGCTCATGCTGGTCCTCCTCGCTGCGCCGCGCTTCCGCTACGGGACCGTTTCGCTACGCTACCGTATCGTCTTGCTAGGGCGGCTCGCGCGGCGGCCCATCGGACGCGGCTGAGGTCGGCACCATGCTGAAACGGGCGCTGCTAGGGCGCGTCGCATAGCACCCTCGACGTCGCATCGATCAGGATGTGGCTCCGCGAACCACCATGACCTATAAGACAGGCCTACCGCGCGCCGGGCGGCGTGTGGGCCAGGCGTGCTGTGGCATCGCCGGCCACGCGGCGGTAATCTGTCCGCAACGGCGCCGGAGGGCGCCGCCGGGTTCGCGGGTAGGACCGAGTCCACCTCCACGGCGCTGATCAGGTTGTGCATGCGGCACGACTGTCTTCTTTCGCGCCCGGACGCGGACCGCGGGCGGCGATGGAGACGTCATGCCCGAGCTTCCCTTCCCACCTGACCTCGATCAGCTTCGCCGCCAGGCGCGAGAACTGCTGCGTGCCGCGGCCCAGGGCGAATCCGATGCCCTCGCCCGCCTTCATGCGGTCTCGGACCGCGTGGCGCTGTCGGCCGCTCAGCTAGCCGTGGCCCGCGAGTACGGCTTCTGGAGCTGGCCCGCGCTGAAGGCCGAGGTGGAGCGTGACCGCTCCATCGACCTGGGTGCGAAACCGCCGGCTCCCGCTGCGCTCAGCCCTGATCTTCTGGAACCGCCCGAAGAACGCCGGTCGTTCGGCGGCGCCGCCGCTATCGAGACCGCCGGGGGAGTCCTGCTCCCCGGGTTGCTGGTCGTCGGCCCGGGTCACGCCGTGCTGGATGCCTCACTGGTGCCACCGGCGCCCGCTGCGCCGCCCCCGCCCGCCGTGCCGCGCCAACGGCCGTTGTCCCAGAAGGAACGCCTCGCGGAGCTTGGCCGGCAGGTCTGGCGGAGGGTGCCGGCATTCGACGACGTGACCGTGACCGACGACCGGGGCACGACATACGCCCTCAAGGTCAGGGAAACGGAAGGCCGCAGCGGCCAGCCGGACGAGGAGCCCGAACCCATCAGAGTGATCTTCCGGCTCGAGCCCGCTCCCGCGCGCGAGGCGGCCTGGGTCGAGCTGCGCGCTCATGACGGGCCGACGACCCGCCTGGTGACCTCGCCCCGGGCCGCCGTGCACGTCGGCGACGTCACGCCGGTATCAGCGGCCGAGAAGGACCTGGAGGATCTGGCCCGCGGGCTGATCGGCACCAGGCTGGCGGGTTCGCCCGTCGGGCTCAGGCAGCGCTCGATTGCGCTCGCCAGGGCCGCGGCGATCCGGGAGTCCGGGGAACTCGACGCCGCGAGCGAGCTGCCTGGCCAGCTGGCCCGCCTGTGCGCCTCCCTCGCCGGCGAGCGTCCGGTCGATGACCTTCCGCCCGGCTGGTCAGGCATGCTCAGCGCGGCGGACCGGAGCGACGGACCCGCATGTCACCTCGGCATCGCGGCCGCGCTTCCCCCGATCCACGGCGTCGTGGTGCAGGTCGACAGCCTGGTCTCCCGGCCCGGCGGCTGGAGGCTGTACCTTCGCGCGAGGCCGGGGTGGTTCATCTACAGCGAGGATCAGATGCAGAAGTGGGACTCGGCCTCCGTGCACGCCGAAGACGACCTCGGCGGCGGGTACATCAGCTCGTTCGGCGGCAGCACCGGGCATCCCGGCCATGAGGAACTCGCCCTGAATTTCCTGCCTCCTCTGGACCCGCGTGCCCGCCGCCTGATGCTGACGTTCCGCGCGGCCGGTGAGCAGGTGGCCGCGGCGTTTGATCTCCCGCCCAACGGCCAGGCGTAGGAGCCGCCCGGCTACCCGACCCAAGATCTACGCGACACGCCCTAGGCCACCTGTCGCCGGGCGGCCCGGCCAGCGCGCGCTAACCGGCCGATGTGCGTGTTCGTGATCGAGGTGAACTGGCAGATCAGGGCGGCGCTGAGAAAGACGAGCCCGAGCGCGATTTCGTTGAAACGCCGCAGTTCGCGGCCGCTGGCGGCGAACAGGAACATGAGCATCGCCGCGATGGTCAGGATGAGGGCGAGGGCGTCCATGCGGCTCCCAGGGTTAGCCCCAGAGGTCTGGGCGGTAGTGAGTGGTCATCTCCAGTTCGTCGATGTAGGCGCCGGCCTGCCCATGCGGCAGCGACCCGTGTTCCGCGACGACATCGACGAAGGCGGCGCGAACGGCGTCCCGCATTGGCTGCGAGCCGCAGACGTAAACGTAGCCGTCAGCAGTTAGCAGGCGCCACACGAGTGCGCCCTGCTCTCGGATCCGGTCCTGGACGTATTCGCGGCGGCCCGGCTGCTCGCGCGACGTCGCGATCTGAACGTGATCGAGCACTCCCTCGGCGGTGAACCGCTCGATCTCGTCGCGGTAGATGTAGTCGAGGCGGCGCGAGCGGATGCCGTTGAACAGCGCCGCTTCCGCCAGCGGGACGCCCGCGCGCTTCATCGCCAGCCGTTCCCAGAGGAACGCCCGCATCGCGGCGAAGCCGGTGCCGATGGAGACGAATATCATCGGCTTGGCCAGGTCATCCTGCAGGTGGAACCCGTCGGCGCTGTCGAGGAAGATGTTCAGGCGGTCGCCCTCCCGAAGCGTCTGCATATAGTGCGAGCTCATCCCGCGGAAGTCATGGCCGGGCAGGCCCGGCACGGGCGTGGCCTCGAGGCCGACGGTCAAGTGGGCCACGCCGTCGCCGTGCATCCGCGGGCTCGAGCTCGTCGAGTAGTAGCGCGGCCGGAGCGGCTGCGCCACCTGCAGGAACTCGAAGACGTTCAGCGAGCAGGACGGGAACTCGTCGAGCAGCCGGAGCACGTCGTAGCCGCCTGCGTTGACCTCCGTGCGCAGGGGCGAATCCGGGCCGTCGGGCGCCTGCAGCACCTCCCTGATCTCCGCCAGCCTGGCCCGCTCGGCAGGATCGGACACCTTCCCGAGCAGGAAATCGAGCAGCGGCAGCGTCGGCCGGCCGTTGATGTCGGCCAGGCTGGTGAGTATGTTGCGGACCTGCAGCACGGTGCCCTTCGGTACGGCGCGGACGTTCAGCGTGTTCGGCACCATCAGCAGGCCGTCGAGCTCAGCGCCGAGATGCCGGGCTAGGCGCTCGACCCGCTCCTCGTCGTTCTTCGGGCACACACCGAGGTGGTCGCCGACCCGATAGGCGACACCGGGCGGCAGGCTGAGCTCAACATGCCGGGTACGCTTCGGCGATTCGGCCGGCAGGAGCTCCCGGCACACGAGGGCGCGTGCCTCGACCGTGTTCATCCCGACCGCGTTGGGGAGGATCGTCGGAGCGAGCAGCACCCGCGGCTGGCTCCGGCTCCGCCCGGCCGATCCCCCCGAGTCGCCACGTACCGACGTGACCCGCCTGCGTGATCCCGGCGACATGAGGCGCATGACCGAAGAGAAGCTCGTCGCCCGCTCGACAGGCTGCGGCGCGACCCCGGCACCGAGGAGCGACCGGTGCATCGCGGTGCCCGAGTCGGGGCCCGTCAGCGCGCCCGCCGCGGCCTTCTCGGCGGCGACGCGCGCGGCGGCCGCCTCCGTCGGCCGCGCCCCGGACAACTCAAGGAGGACCGGCCAGACGCGGGTGTTCCAGTCCCCGTGCCGGCGCTCCCACACGGGCGAGCCCACGTCACCGTAGGCAAACTCCGCGAGCGGCGTCGCGCCGAGTTCGGACAGCTTCTTGTGTACATAGCGGGGGAACGCGAGGAATGCGTTCCACTGGCTGTTGCCGAGCCCCCAGACCAGGTACCGGCAGTTCCGCCAGGTCGGCGTGCCGGCTTCCGTGCGCTCCAGCCACGACTTGAACGCGGCCGCGTTCGAGGGCGGGTTGGAGGTATAGGTGGAGGTCATGACCACCAGCAGCCAGGGCTGCGAGCGCGGCGGCGCTTCCGCGAGCTCGTTCAGCGTGATCACGTCGCTCGTATAGCCGTGGAAGTCGCTCCGCTCGGCGAAACGCTCGGCCAGATCCTTGTTTGCGCCGAAGTTGCTGCCGTACGCGATCACGAGATGGCGGTAGGCGCTCGCCTCGGGAATCTCTGTCGGTTCGCCCCACCCGCGGGCCAGCGCAGGAGCGGGAGCGCCCGGCCGGTCCGGCGGCCCGGCCGGCGCCGGGCGGCCGCGCTCCGCAACCGCCGCCCGCGGGCGCGCCTGTGCCTCGCGCGGCAGGCGGATGATCGAAACCCCGGCCGGCTTCGTCGTCACGACCGTGTTCTTCGTCACCGTCGCGCCCGGCGCGAGCCGCAGCCGGTAGTTCCGGTAGATCTCGAACAAGACCACGCGGAGCATCATGAACGTGACCTCTTGCGCCATGCACTGCCGCTTGCCGACCGAGAACGGGATGAAAGCGTGGCGCGGCCGGTCGACGACCTTCTCCATCGCGAACTGTTCCGGATCGAGCCGGCCGGGGTCTGGTCCCCAGTAGCGCGGGTCGCGCTGCGCGGCGAGCGTCCCGACGAGGATGATGTCGTCCTTCCGGATGCGGTAGCGGCCGAGCATTCCGTCCTTGAGGCTGCGGCGGATCGTGACCGGCATCGGCGGGTAGATCCGCATCGTCTCCTTGATCACCTGCGTCGTGTACGTCAGCGCCATCAGGTCGTCGTACTGCAGGTCGTAGTCCGGGTCGCCGCCGGTGATCCCGTCGATCTCCGCGATCAGCTTCTCCTCGACCTCCGGGTGCGTGCTGAGCACGTAAGCGAGCCAGCCGCCCGTGATCGACGGCCCGTTGAAGCCGTTCGAGAGGTGCATGAGGACCTGGTCGCGCATGGTCACGGCGTCGAGGAGCTCGCCCGTCTCCGGATCCGGCGTGGTCACCATGCGGGTGAGCAGGTCCGTCGGCTGCCCGAGGGGGCTCGTGTGCACGCGGCCACGCACGAGCGCGTCGGCCGTCCGGAACAGCTCCTCGTTGTGACGGCGGTAGCACTTCCTGCGCGCGCGGGCCGCGCGGCTGGCGAAAACCGCGGAGTCGGGGCGAGGATCGGCGACGCGCCGGATGCTCTCCTTCGTGCTCTCCGGGACGGCCACCGCGAACGGGTGCGCTTCGCCACCGCCTTCGAGCAGGCCGAAGTCGTAATTGCACGCGCCGCGTCCGGAGACCTCGAGCGCGTAGCGCTCCATCCAGGCGCGCGCGTCGAGCGGCTCGTCGTCCGGGATCGCGGACCATGCGGCCACGAGCTTGCGCGCCTGATCCTTCATCTGCGCGAGCTGCGTCCGCTGGTTCAACGGCGCGTACCACGGCAGCATCACGCGGCGGACCTGGTCGTAGTGCTCGCCGTCGCCGATGACCGAGATGCCGCCGCCGCGGGTGTTGGCCAGCTGCGTGAAGAAGTTGATCTCCTCGACGCGCTTGCCGAACTGTTCCTCGTCCCCCGCCACCTCGTCCAGCAACGCGGGGTCGGAGACGACGACGAGCCGCCACTTTTTCGTCGGGATTCCGACCGCGTAAATGTGCCCGAACCGGCGGTAGTAGTCGAGTTGCGTGTCGTTGTCGTTCAGGATGTCGAAGTTCGCGAACCGCTCGCCCCTCGGCACCAGCCAGCGAACCGCGTACGGGATCTCGAGCGCGCCGTCGCCGTAGCCGTCATCGGCGGCGGCCGGCGGCGGTGCCCGTTCGCCGTGCACGCTGGGCTGGGCGATCTCCGTCAGCTCCCCGCCGGCCAGCCGGAACGTGGAGGAGCCGACGCCGACCAGGTCCCCCTCGGACAGCAGCGCCGCCGTGACGCGCTGCTCGTTGACGAAGGTGCCGTTACGGCTGTCCAGGTCCACCAGGCGATACGTGCCCGCCTCGGAGCGCAGTTCGGCGTGGTAGTGGGAGACGCCGGGATCGGAGACCACGATGTCGTTGTCCGGCGCGCGGCCGATGCGCAGCGTCGTGGTGGGCGGCGATCGTCCCGAGTCCGGCCCGCCAGCCCGCGAGATCGCCCACGGCCGTAGCCGGGCTCCCCCGGCGGGGCGGCCCCGGTAACGGAGCAGCTCAGGGTCGGCCCGTCGGCAGGATGGCCGAGCCGGACCTGGCATTCCCCGTCGATCTCGATCCGGTCCACCCGCTGGCCTCCGGCGTAGGTGCCGTTGGTGCTGGCCCTGTCCGCCAGCACCCAGCGGCCTTCTTCCAGCCGGAGCACGGCGTGCCGCCAGGACACGCGGGCATCGGTGATCACGATGTCGCACTTCGGGTCGCGGCCGATCAGGTAGGCGGGGCCAGCCGGCAGGCTTCGCTCGGATCCCCCGGTCCGGACCACTAGCGGTGGTGCGGACCCCCCCGAAAGGGACTCCTCGGTGCCCACGCGCCCACTGTAAGACGATTGAACGGGGAGCAAAACAGGTGGGCCCGACCGGCGGCCGCTGCTGCGGCGCGGCGCGGGCAGCCCCCAGTGGTCCATGTCTGACTGACCGGAGCCGACGGTATAGGAATACCCTTAGCTAGGCAAAGAGATAGTCATGCTCCAATGAGCCTCGCGGGAGAGTCGGCTGAGCGCTGCTGCAGGCAACCCGGCCGTTGCGCGTGGGTGAGGAGGCAAAAGCACACATGCCGGAAACCTGGACGCGCAGGCAGGTCCTCCTAGGCGGCGGAGTTGCCGCTGCCGCGGTCGCCGGGCTGGGAGTCGCTGGTTACGCGGGGTATGCGTGGCCGCATTCGAAGCCCTCCGGGGGCACGCGGCCGGTCGCGGACCAGCCGCCCGCGGACGGGCCCGGTCCCGGTGACGTCGACTACTTCGTGACCAGGCCTGATCTTCATCCCCCCGCCATAACGGTCACGCAGAATGCTGGCCCGAGCCCGGCCACCCAGCCTCCGTACATCTTCATAGGGCCCCGGGGCTACCTGGCCTCATCGGTAGGCCAGCCCGGCCTGATGATCGTGGACCGGGAGGGCCGCCTGGTCTGGTTCGGGTCGCCCATCGGGGGCACGCCGCTGAACTTCGCCGTGCAGGAATACCGTGGCCAGCCGGTGCTCACCTGGTCGGCGGGCTACGTGAACGCGGTCGGCATCACGTACGGGACGTCGTACATCGCCGACAGTTCCTATCGGGTCATCGCCACCGTCAAGGCGGGCAACGGGGCCGAGACCGACCTGCACGAGTTCAATCTCACCCCGCAGGGCACCGCCCTGATCACCGCGCACCGCCAGGTGCCTGCCGACCTTACGGCGCTGGGCGGGCCGGCCAAAGGGTCGGTCATGGCCAGCGTGGCGCAGGAGGTCGACGTCGCCACGGGCAAGGTGCTCTTCGAATGGAACAGCCTCGACCATGTGGAGCTGACCGAGTCGCACCAGGGCCTGGTCGGGGGAACAACCAAGGCGCCGTACGACTACTTCCACATCAACGCCATCGCGCTGGCGCCCGATGGGGACCTGCTGATCTCGTCCCGCAACACCTGGACCATCTACAAGGTGGCCCGCTCGGGTGGCGCGATACAGTGGCGGCTCGGCGGGAAGAAGTCCGATTTCGACACCGGGCCAGGCGCCGCCTTTTCCTGGCAGCACGACGTCCGCATGCCCGGGCCGGGCCTGCTCACCGTCTTCGACAACGCTTCTTCGCCCCCGGAGGAAGCGCAGTCACGAGCTCTCCTCCTGGATGTTGACACCGCAGCCATGCGCGTCACGCTGAAGCACGCCTACACCCACCCGGCGGGCCTGCTCGCCGATAACCAGGGAAGCGTGCAGCTCCTGCCCGACGGACGGGTGTTTGTCGGCTGGGGCGCCCAGCCGTACTTCTCCGAGTTCGCCGGCGGCGGCGAGCTGCTCCTGGACGGCGAGCTTCCGGCCAACGACCAGTCGTACCGCGCCTTCACCTTCGGCTGGTCCGGGCATCCTTCAGGCCAGCCGGCCGTCGTCGTCCGCCCCAACCCGGCCCGCGGCTCGGCGGTGTACGTGAGCTGGAACGGGGCGACCGACGTGGAAACGTGGACGGTCCTCGCAGGTCGCAGCCCGTCCGCCCTGGCCGTGGCCGGATCGCAGCCGCGGGCCGGCTTCGAGACGATGATCTCCGTGAACAGCGAGGGCCCGTACTTCGCGGTGACCGCGCAGGACGGCAGCGGGCGGCGGCTCGGCCGGTCCGCGACGGTCCGGCGCGCCCAGGCCTGACCTCGCGGCGAAGCGCGGCCGGCGCTCACGGCGCGATGAGCTTGTCCAGGGCTTCCCGGCCGCTGATGCCGCTGCGGTCGGTGTCGACCACCCCGAGGATGATGGCGACCACGGTGTCGGCGAAGACGCCGGCGCCTTCCCAGCGTGAGGTGGGATAGTCCTCCGGCATGATCCGGTAGCGCAGCAGGAATCCGTCCAGGGCGGCCTGCAGCGCGAGGGACAGCCGGTAGGGCGTCCACCCCGGCCGCAAGACCAGGCCGAGGTCGGCGAGCAGGGCGGCGTAACCGTCGGCCCAGGCCTGGATCCCGTCGTGCATGGCCGGCTGCAGTGCCTCCCACAGGGCCGGGTGCTGGGCGAGCAGCGGGCCGATGTGGAGCGTCAGGTAGCTGCGCGGGTGCCGCTGGAGCGAAGCGAGCAGGCCGTCGGCGATGCGGATGACCTCCTGGGAGAACGGCACGGGAGCGGCCGCGGTGCCGGGAACCTGCATGGCCTGCTCGTTGGGAGGCTCTGGCACCTGGTCATACACCAGGGCGTAGACCACCGCGTCGGGCAGGAACTCCTCGCGCGTGGGCCAGCGGTTGAAGAAGGCCTTCCGGCTTGCTCCGGTACGGCCCTCGACGGCGGCCGTGCGGATGACATCCTCGGTCCTGAGCCACTCGAGGGCCGCCGGGAAGCGGATCGACCGCAGCCGGGCCGGCCGCGCCTCGCTCGGCTGGTCGTCCAGGTAGGCATCGATCAGTTGCGTGGCGGCCCGGAGGAATCGCTGGGCGGTCGCATCGTGGCGCGACGCGGCCGGGCGCGGGCTCATTGATACCTCACGATCACCGTCTGTCACCCCGCCGGCGGCAATTCCTGATAGGGGACTTAGTTGTCTCCCTACACGTTAGCCTGCTGGGTCATCGTCGAGCCCTCAAGGCGGTAAGCATGGGAAGGACTTGCTTCCTTCCTAGTCGGGTCCGCAAGCGTCCGTGTGGTGCCCGCCCCGTCCGGGGGGGCCGGGGCTGGGCACCACACGGCACAGCGCCGCCAGTTTCGCCGGTCGCCTCCGCCAACGTAGCGTTCACCTGTGACCCGGTCCCCCTCACCTCCCCGGTCCCATGGGTTCGGGATCGTCGGTTCCGGCGTGATCGCGTCGATCCACGCCAAGGCGATCGCCGCGCTCCCCGCCGCACGGCTGGCCGCGATCACCGACGAGGTACCCGAACGCGCCACGTCGCTGGCCGGGGAGTTCAGCTGTGCGGCGGAGCCGGATCTGGACGCGCTGCTCGCCCGCGACGACGTCGACGTGGTGTCGGTGTGCGTGCCCAGCGGCCTGCACGCGGAGGTGGGCGCGCGCGCGGCCGAGGCCGGCAAGCACCTGGTCGTGGAGAAGCCCATCGACGTCAGCCTGGCCGCGGCTGACCGGCTCATCGGCGCGGCGCGCGCGGCGGGCGTGGTCATGACGGTGATCTCGCAGCACCGTTTCGATCGCGGCCTGGTCGAGCTGCGACGGCTGCTCGGCGACGGCGCCCTCGGCCGTCTGGTGCTGGGCGAGGCCAGCACGAAGTGGTACCGCAGCCAGGGCTACTACGACAGCGCGGCGTGGCGCGGCACCCGGGGCCTCGACGGCGGGTCGCTGATGAACCAGGGCATCCACTATGTGGACCTGCTGCTGTGGTGCCTGGGCCCGGTCACCGAGGTGACGGCGCTGTGCGCGACCCAGACCCACCAGGTCGAGGTCGAGGACACCGCGCTCGCTGCGGTGCGATTCTCGTCCGGCGCGGTGGGCACGATCGTGGCCAGCACGGCTGTCTTCCCGGGCTTCGCCCAGCGGCTGGAGATCACCGGTACGGCCGGCACGGTGGTCGTCGAGGACGGCCAGATCGTCCGGCGCGCGCTCAGCGCCGAGCTTCCGGAACCCGGCGAGGACGGTCATAACGATGACGGCGCCGTCCCGTCGACTTCGGCCGCCAATGCGGCCCTGGACCCCGCCAGCCACGCCGCGCAGATCGCCGACCTGCTCGCGGCCATCGACGCGGGCCGCCCGCCGGCGGTCAGCGCCGAGAGCGGGCGCGCGGCCCTCGAAGTGGTCTGCGCGGTCTACGAGTCGGCCCGCGAGGGCCGCAGCGTGGTGATCCCCGCGGCCGCCGCGGGGGATCCCGGCGCGGCGGTCCCGGGATGACCTTCATACTGAGCGGGTTCGCGGACGAGATCTCCCCCCGCCTCGATGAGCAGCTCGCGGTGCTCGCCGCGGAGCGCATCTCGCATCTGGAGCTGCGCAGCGTATGGTCCACGAACGTCGCCGACCTCGGCGACGCTGAGCTGGCCAGGTTCCGCCGGGCCGTCGATGGTGCAGGGGTGCGCGTATCGGCCATCGGCTCGCCGATCGGCAAGATCGGGATCGATGCGCCGCTCGGGCCGGAGCTGGAGCGCCTGCGCCGCGTCGCCGACATCGCGTGCGAGCTCGGTACCCCGATCGTGCGCGTCTTCTCGTTCTTCATGCCTGCGGGAGAGCCGCCGCAGCGCCATCGCCAGCAGGTCATCGACCGCATGCGTGCCCTGGCATCGATCGCCGAAGACCGGGAGCTGGTCCTCGCGCACGAGAACGAGAAGGAGATCTACGGCGACCGCCCTGAGCGGTGCGCCGACTTGATCACCGCCGTGAGCTCGCCGGCCTTGCGGGCGACCTTCGACGCGGCGAACTTCGTCCAGTGCGGGGTCCGGCCGCACAGCGAGGCTTACGGCCTGCTCCGGCCGTACCTGGTCTACGTGCAGGTCAAGGACGCGCTGGCCGCGACGGGTGAGGTCGTGCCGGCCGGCCAGGGAGACGGCCAGGTGCGCGAGACACTGAGGGCGCTGGGGAATGAGGGCTTTGAGGGCTATCTCTCGCTTGAGCCGCACCTGGCCGAGGCCGGGCGCTACGGCGGGTACAGCGGCGCCGAGGATTTCCGCCGGGCCGCCCGGGCCCTGAAAGAGCTGCTCAGCGAGCTGTCGCTGACGTGGCGATGACCGGCGGCGACCTCGGCCCGGCGCGCTGGCCCGGCCGCGGTCGCCGCGGATCACCCGGGCGGCTGGCCGTGCGGGACCGGGAACATCCGCGCGAAGCGCTCGGCCACGCGGCGGTCCCCGGTGACGGCCAGGCGGCCGTCGCGCTCGGCGGCGGCGACCGGCTCTCGCCCGAACGCGACCGAACGCAGCGTCGCCACGTCGGTCTCGAAGGTGACCGCGGGATGCCCGGCGCGGCCGCGGGCGATCGCGATCGAGCCGCCGCCGGCCGTCAGGCGGAACCAGTCACCGTCGATGCGCAGCGCGAATGTGGCGTCGACGCCGGCGGCGGGGTCGAAGACCGCCTTGAGGGCCAGGAGCAGCGCGCTGGCGCTCAGCTCGCCCGGTGCTGCCATGGCTGCCGGCTGCCCCAGCGCGCCAGCTCGAGCAGGACCGGCTCGAGGGCCCGGCCGCGCGCGGTGAGCTCGTAGACCGGCACGTCGGCGGGCGGGCCGAGCACATCGCGGCGCACAACGCCGGCGTCCTCAAGGTCGCGCAGCCGCTGGGACAGCACGTTCGGGCTGACCCCGCGCAGTCCGTGGCGCAGCTGGACGAACCGCTTCGGCCCGAAGATCAGCTCACGGACGACCAGTAGCGCCCACCGGTCGCCCACGACGTCCAGCGCGCGGGCGATCCCGCACGGGTCGTCATAGCGGCGAGCGGTGGTCATGAGCACCTACTCTAGCCGAGGTGGTTGCTTTTGAGGACTTCATAGTCCTAATTTAGGACTATGAAGAGTTCTCCTGAGGACACGCAGACCGGAGAAGGCCGGGACGGGAAGGGCCGTACCTTCGTCCTGATCCCCGGGGCCGGCGGTACGGCCTGGTACTGGCACCGCGTGGTCCCGTTGCTGCAAGATGCGGGTCACGAGGCGATCGCGGTCGACCTGCCCGGTGACGATCCGGCCGCGGGCCTGCCCGAGTACGCCGGCCTGGTCACCAGCGCGATCGGGAGCCGCCGCGACGTGATCCTGGTCGCCCAGTCGCTCGGCGGGTTCACCGCGCCGCTGGTCGCCGCCCAGGTCCCGGTAGGCTCGATGATCTTCGTGAACGCGATGATCCCGAGCCCCGGTGAGACGCCGGGCGCATGGTGGGACAACACCGGGTGGGCGCAGGCCCGGACCGCCGCGGCGCAGCGGGATGGCTACCCCACGGAATTCGACCTGGCCGTCTACTTCCTCCACGACGTCCCAACGGAGGTCGCCGCGGCCGGCGAGCCGTACCAGCGGCCCGAGGCTGACGTCGTGTTCGGCTCGGAATGCGCCTTCGCCGTGTGGCCGTCCGTGCCGATCCGGGCCGTGGCCGGAGCCGGCGACCGGTTCTTCCCCCTCGACTTCCAGCAGGCGCTGGCCAGGGACCGGCTCGGCATCGAGGCGGACGTGCTGCCCGGCGGCCACCTGATCGCGCTGGCCCAGCCGGCCAGGCTGGCCGGCTACCTGCTCAGCACCTGACCCGGCCCGTTAGCCCGTTGCCGCGGGCCGCCGGCCGGGAAACAATCCCAGCGCATCCCGGGTACCGCCAGAAGGGGCGCCACCATGGCGAGCGAGCAGCTCCAGGCCGTGCTCGGCCTGCTGGACAGCATCGACCTGGGCGGCCTGACGCTCCGGGAGCGCCGCGCGTTCATGGAGGCGGCGGGCGCGCCGCCACCGGAGGGCACCACGATCGACCCGGTTGACCTCGGCGGCGCGCCCGCCGAGTGGTCACCGCCGCCGGTGTCACCGGCGAGCGTGCCTTGTTGTTCCTTCACGGCGGCGCCTACCACCTGGGCCGCCGGCTGGTACCTGGCCGGGCAGGATCCCCGGCACCCCTATGCCTCGCCGGTCCACGCCGACCTGCGGGACCTTCCGCCGATCCTCATCCATGTCGGCGACGCCGAGATCCTGCTGGACGACTCGGTCCGGTTTGCCGCCCGGGCTCGCGCGGCCGACGTCGAGGTCACGCTCGAGGTGTGGGACGACATGCCTCATTGCTGGCACACCTTCGCCGGGCTGCTCCCCGAGGCCGACCAGGCCATCGAGCGCATCGGCCGCTGGCTGCGCGAACGCACCGCCGCCTAACCGTTCCAGACGGCCGCCGTGATCGCGCGAGCGTGCCCGGGGCCGGTCACATCCCCGAGTTGCCGGGTGTCATCTCAGTGACCCGCGAAGGCGCGGGACACGGTGCGGACGAAAGGAGTCAGGTCATGCGAGTCATGGTCGTCGGAGCAAGCGGTGCGATCGGCACCCGGCTGGTGCCCGAGCTGGCCGGCCGGGGGCACGAAGTGATCGGCACGTTCAGGTCGCCGGGAAACGGTGAGCGAGTGCGGGCGCTCGGCGCGCGGCCGGTGGCGCTCGACCTGCTCGACCCGAGCGCGGTTCGCCGGACGGTACTCGACATCCGGCCCGAGGCGATCATCCACCAGGCGACGGCGCTGGCCGGCCGCGGCTTCTCCAGGAAACTGGACCGGACTTTCGCCGAGACCAACCGGCTGCGGACCGAGGGGACCGACGCCCTCCTCGCCGCGGCACGCGAGGCGGGCACGCGCCGCTTCATCGCCCAGAGCTTTGCCCCCTACCGTTACGCCAGGCACGGGGGGATGGTCAAGACCGAGGACGACCCGCTCGACCGGGCGCCGCCCGCGGGAGCGCACGAGACGAATGCGGCGATGGCCCACCTCGACCGGGCCGTCACCGACGCCGGCGGGATCGCGCTGCGCTACGGCGGCTTTTACGGCGCGGCCGGCGACCAGCTCGCCACGGCGGTGCGCAAGCGGCGGTTCCCGATCATCGGCGACGGCGAGGGCGTCACCTCGTGGATCCACCTGGACGACGCGGCCGCGGCGACCGTCCTTGCGCTCGAGCACGGCGGTGCCGGCCTCTACAACATCGTCGACGATGAGCCCGCCCCGGCGCGCGAGTGGCTGCCGGTGCTCGCCGACGTGCTGGGCGCCAAGCCGCCCCGCCACGTGCCCGCCTGGCTCGTCCGGCTCATCGCGGGCGAGGACGCGGTGATGGGCGCCACCCAGTCCCGGGGAGCCTCGAACGCCAAGGCCAAGCGCGAGCTGGGGTGGACGCTGCGCTACCCGAGCTGGCGCCAGGGCTTTGCCGCGGCCTACCGCCGGCCGCAGCCGGCCCGGGTCGCGGCCTGACCGTTAGGGCGATCGGCCCGGGCCGCCATAAGGGACGTCATGCGCCGCGGCTGCCCGGCGTCACCAGCCCGCTTTCGTACGCGATGACGACGAGCTGGGCGCGGTCGCGTGCGTTCAGCTTGGTCATGATGCGGCTGACGTGGGTCTTGGACGTCAGGGGGCTGAGGAACAGCCGGGCCGCGATCTCGTCGTTGGACATGCCCTCGGCGACCAGCGCCATCACCTCGCGTTCCCGGTCGGTCAGCGCGGACAGGACCTGGCCGCTGGCCGGCGGCGGCTCGGGGCGGCGGGCCAGGTCGGTGATGAGCCGCCGGGTCACGCTCGGCGAGAGCAGCGCATCGCCCCTGGCCACGACGCGGATCGCCTGGAGCAGCTCGGCGGGCTCGGTGTCCTTGACCAGGAAGCCGCTGGCCCCGGCCCGCAGCGCCTGGTAGACGTACTCGTCGGACTCGAAGGTGGTCAGGATGATGACCTTGACGCCGGCGAGATCCTCATCGGCGGAGATGAGCCTGGTCGCCTCCAGGCCATCCACCCCGGGCATCCGGATGTCCATCAGCACCACGTCGGCGCGCGCGCGACGGGCCAGGTCCACCGCTTGCCGGCCCTTCGGTGGCCTCGCCGACCACCTCGAGGTCGTCGGCGGCGTCGACCAGGACCCGGAACCCCGCGCGGATCAGCGCCTGGTCGTCGGCCAGCAGGACCCGGATCACGGCCGCGCCTCCTCGTGCAGGGGGAGCCGGGCCGCGACCCGGTAACCGCCGCCGGGGGAGGGGCCGGTCTCCAGCGAGCCGCCGACGGCGGCGGCCCGCTCCCGCATCCCGGCCAGCCCGTGTCCCGCCCCTTCGGTCCCCGTGCCGTCAGATACCGCCCCGGCCGGCTGACCGAGCCCGGTGTCGGCCACGTCGATCCGCAGCTCGTCGTCGCCGTAGCTCAGCAAGACCGCGGCCGTGGCCGGGCCCGCGTGCCGGATGGTGTTGGTCAGCGATTCCTGGACGATCCGGTACGCGGCCAGGTCGACGGGGGTCGGCAACGGGACCGGCGTGCCGGTCACCGACAGCGTGGTCTCCAGGCCGGCCCGGCGGGCCCCGGTGATGAGGGCTTCGAGCTGAGCAGTGCCCGCGGCCGCGCCCGGACGGCCCGTGCCGCTCCCGGCGGCACACGACGCCGCGGCTGAGCCGGTCCTGACCGGCGCACGATAACGCCCAACCCGACGAGGTGGCCGCCTGCCCAGGCGGCCACCTCGGTCACGTCGGTCCCGCGGTCGCGCCCTCAAGGAACGCGCGCACGGCCGCGGTGATCTCCGCCGCGGACGAGAAATTCGGCGAGACCCCGGCCGCGATCCTGTACGTGACCGAGGACATCGACGCCGCCAAGATCGTCGCGGTCTGCGCCGAGCAGCTGGCGGACTACAAGGTCCCCCGCTACGTGGTGCTGCGCCGCGAGCCGCTCCCGCGGCTGCCCGGCGGCAAGATCTCCAAGTCCGCGATCAGGGCCGAGTACCCCGACGTGCCGGCCCGCTATCCGCGCGTGCGCTGACCACGCAGCCTAGCGCAGCAGGTCGGCGACGGCCGCGATGCCCGGTTCGACGGCGCGCTCGCTGACGTCGCCGAATCCGATCACGAGCTGCGGGGAGCCGGCGGTGCCGTCCGCCCGGTAGTCGCTGATCCCGTACAGGCCGACCCGCCGCTCGCGCGCGGCCGCCACCACGGCCCGCTCGTCGGCCACGGGCCGCAGGTGCGCGACCGCGTGGAACCCGGCCGCCAGGCCGGTCAGCCGGGTCCCGGGCGCGTGCCGGGCGAGCGCGTCGATGAGCCGGGCGCGGCGCCGGGCGTAGATCACCCGCATCCGGCGCAGGTGCCGGTCGTAGCGGCCGGACCGGATCAGGGCGGCCAGCGCCAGCTGGTCCAGGGTGGACGACCCGCGGTCGCTGATCAACTTCTCGGCCGCCACGGCGTCGGCCAGCGCCGGCGGGGCGAGCACCCAGCCGAGCCGCACGGCCGGCGCCAGCGCCTTGCTGGCCGTGCCGATGGTGAAGACGCGGTCCGGGGCCAGACCCTGCAGCACGCCGACCGGCTCCCGGTCGTAGCGGAACTCGGAGTCGTAATCGTCCTCGACGACGAACGCGCCGCGGCGGCCGGCCCAGTCCACCAGGGCCTGGCGCCGGCTGGCCGCCAGGACGACGCCGGTGGGTGACTGGTGCGCCGGGGTGACCACGACGGCCTGGGCGCTGCTCGCCTCGAGGGCCGCGACGTCCAATCCCAGGTCGTCGACGGGCACGTGGACGACGCGCAAGCCCGCCGCGGCGGCGGCCCTGACGGTCTCGTCGGTCTCGGCGTTTCCGTAGCCGGGATCCTCGAACGCGGCGCACCGGACGCCCGCCTGCGCCAGCGCCCGCAGCACCAGGCTGACCCCCTGCGCGAATCCGGTGCTCACGATCACCTGCTCCGGGGCGGCGGCCGCCGCTCGCACCCGCCGCAGGTATCCCGCGATCACCCGGCGCAGCTCGGCGCTGCCGCGGGGATCCCCGTAGTCGAGGTCGGCGGTGGCCACGCTGCCGCAGGCCTCGCGGGTCGCCCAGACCCAGTCACCGCGCGGGAAGCTGGCCAGGTCGGGAACCCCGATGCGAAAATCGGCGATCAGCCGCCGCGGCGGCTCCGGACGCGGCGCCGGCTCCGGCGGGGCCAGGTACGTCCCCGCTGCGACCCGCGTGGCCGAGCCGGCCTGGCTGGTCAGGTAGCCCTCGGACAGCAGCTGGCTGTAGCACTCCTGCACCAGTCCCCGGGACACGCCCAGCTCGCGGGCCAGCTCACGGGATGACGGCAGCCGCTCGCCACCGTGCAGCCTGCCGCTCCGGATGGCCTCGCGCAGGCCCGTCTCCAGCTGGGAGCGCAGCGGCTGACCGCTGCCGCGGTCCAGCTGCAGCAGCAGCTCCGGACCCAAACCGGACCACTGAATCACCATGAAACTGGACCTTACCAGTGTTCCACTTCGCGCCTACGGTCGCCATTATGAGCACCTCAGCAGACCCGAAGCCCGGCCCGGCCACCGGCATCGCCGCGCCACGCCGGCGTATCGTCAGCGGCCCGCTGGTGTTGCTGTTCGTGTCGTCCTTTGCCGTACTCACCAGCTTCTACCTGCTGCTCTCGGTGACGCCGCTGTACGCCGCCCGCGCTGGCGCCGGGAGCGCCGGGGCCGGGCTGGTGACCGGCGTGCTCCTGCTGGGCACCGTGGCGGCCGAGCTGGCCGCGTCCGCGCTGATGAAGCGGTACCGGTGCCGGACGCTGCTGGTGGCCGGGGCGGTGCTGATGGGGCTGCCGGCCCTGGCGCTGCTGCCGGGCGGCCCGCTGGTCATGATCGCGGCGGTCAGCGTCGTGCGGGGGTTCGGCTTCGGCCTCAGCGGCGTGGTCCTGACCGCGCTCACGGTCATGCTGCTGCCACCGGAGCGGCGGGGCGAAGGGCTCGGCCTGGACGGAGTGGTGGACTCCGTGCCGGGCGTGGCCGCCCTGCCGTCGGGGGTGTGGCTCGCCGGTCACTGCGGATACGCCGTGGTCATCATCATGACGGCCGCGACCGCGCTCGTTCCGCTGGCCCTGTTCCGGTGGCTGCCGGGGACGGCCGACCCCCGCGCAGCGAGAGAGCGCGCCGAGGCTGAGCCAGGTCCCGGGCTGTTGACCGGCCTCCGGCATGACGGACAGCTGCGGCTGGCCGTCATCTTCGCGACCACCACGGTGGCCGCCGGCGTGGTCGTCGCCTTCCTTCCGCTGGCGGCCGGGGCGTCCGGCACCATCGCCGCCGCCGGCCTGCTCGCCCAGGCCCTGGCCGCGACGGCCAGCCGCTGGTGGGCGGGACGCCGCGGCGACCGGCACGGTCACGCGGGCCTGCTGGTGCCCGGGCTGGCGATCGCGTCCCTCGGAATGATCGCCATGATCTGGCTGGCCTCCCCGGTCGCCGTGATCGCGGGCATGAGCCTGTTCGGCACCGGGTTCGGGATCGTCCAGAACGCCACCCTGACGCTGATGATCGACCGCATGCCAGCCTCCGGGGTCGGCACCGCCAGCGCGCTGTGGAACCTGGCCTACGACGCCGGGTACGGGGCAGGTCCCGCGGTCTTCGGCCTGTTCGCCGGGCGCACCGGGTACCCGGTGGCCTTCGCCCTGACCAGCCTGCTGATGCTCGCGGCCCTGCCGGCCGGCTGGCGGGAGCGCTCGGCGAAGCCGGCCGCCAAGCGGGAAGATCGGCAGGGTGGCGACCTTGTTCCTGATGGTGGGCCTGCCGGGGCCGGCGGCTGGAGCCGGGCTGCGGGTGCGGGTGGTTGACTGGGGCCTATGCCACGCCCCGAAGGCCAGCACGGCCGGGGGCCTTCCAGACGCGGCCGCTGACCGCCGCCACCTGGCCCGACCTCGAGGAGCTGTTCGGGTTGCCCGGCGGCTCGATCGTGCGCGGCTGCTGGTGCATGCACTACCGCAAGACCGGAGCACCGGCCAGCGGGCTGACCGGCGCCGACAACCAGCGGGCCCTCTGCGACCTGGTCGACCGCGGAGTCGTCCCGGGCCTGGTCGGTTACGCCGACGGCCGCCCGGCGAGGGCGAGATCGGGCACGGGCGCTCGAGCTGCGGCGGGCGCTCGAACGGCGCCAGCATGCCGCCGGACAGCACGTGCCGGGTCGTCTCGTCAGCCGGTCGGGACCGGGCCGGACGCCGGACGGGCCAGGCCCAGCCGGTCGGCCAGACGGCCGAGGTAACCGGCGACCTCATCGGGCGAGCGGTCCGGCATGCCGTACGCCACGTCGGTCACCCCGATCTCGGCCCAGTGCGCCAGCAGATCCGGATCGGGCCGGCCAGCGCCGTGACCCGCGGACGGCCATCGCGCCCGGCCGCGTGCCAGGCCCGGTGCAGCAGCGCGACCTTGTCGTCGAGCTCGGTCTCGCCCGGCGTGGTCAGCCAGCCGTCGGCGCAGCGGGCGATCCAGCCGAAGGTCTTCTCGCTCCCGGCCGCCCCAACCAGGATCGGGACCCGCGGCTGCTGAACCGGCTTGGGCCAGGCCCAGCAGGCGCCGAAGCTGATGAACTCGCCGTGGTAACTGGCCTCCTCCTGCGACCACAGAGCTTGCATGGCGGCCAGGTACTCGCGCAGCACCGCGCGCCGCTTCCCGGACGGCACGCCGTGGTCGGCGAGCTCGTCGGCGTTCCAGCCGAAGCCCACGCCGAGCTCGACCCGGCCGCCGGACAGGTGGTCGAGCGAGGCGATGGTCTTGGCCAGGGCGATCGGGTCGTGCTCGGCGGGCAGCGCGACTGCGGTGCCGAGCCTGATCGTCCTGGTCACCGCGGCGGCCGTGCTCAGCGCCACCCACGGGTCCAGGGTGCGGAGGTACCGGTCGTCGGGCAGCTCCGCGGTCCCGGTCCGCGGGTGCGGCGAATCACGCCGGACCGGGATGTGGGTGTGCTCGGGCACGTAGAAGCAGCCGAAGCCGGCCGCCTCGGCCGCCGCGGCCGCGCGGGCTGGCGTGATGCCGCGGTCGCTGCTGAACAACACGACGCCGTGCCTCATGGCCGCTCCTTGCTGCCTCAGGGTATGCCGCGGCGGATCCAGGGCTCAGTCCATGATCAGTTCGACGGCCTCGGCCAGCCGGTCGGCCACGTGCTCGTAGGTGGTGTAACCCAGGCCGGCCTCGACCATGGCCCCGAAGTAGGCCAGCTCCAGCAGCCCGCCCTCCGGGCCGGGCCCGGCCACGGCCTCGATGCGCTGGTGGATCTGCCGGCCGATGTACGAGCGGAGCTGGCGTACGTCCGGTTCACTGCCGAACATGGCGGCGGTGCAGCCCGCCGCGAGCTCGGGCTCCTCGGACACCAGCAGGGCCAGCTCGCGCAGCACCGCGGCCGCGGCCGCCCTCCGGGAGGCGTTCGCGTTCTTCCCCGCGGCCCGGCCCTTCCCGCCGCGCTCTGCGACCGGAGACAGCGCGTTCAGCCGCCGCCAGAAGATCTCGGTCAGCAGGTGATCCTTGGACCCGAAGTAGGTGTACGCGGTGGCCGGCGCCACGCCCGCCCGGCGGGCCACATCGCGGATGCTGAGGTTCTCGTAGCCTGACTCCCGCACTTCCTCGACGCCCGCCTCGGTGAGCCGGCGCACGGTGTCGGCCTGCCGGGCGGTGAGCCGCCTGCGCGTCGCTTCGGTGGCGAGAATACCGGACATGTGTCCAGACACTAGTCCGGCCTACACCGGCGCGCAACCACCATCGGCGGGCGCGCAGCTAGACGGGCGCGCAGCTAGAGTGGGACGCTCCCTGCCTGCCTGGAGTGCTGTGACGAGACAGGTCATCAAGCTCGGGTCGAGTTCCATCGCCAGCCGCGACGGCCTCGCCCTCGACATCATCGCCGGCCTGGTCAGCCAGATCGCGGTGGCGCAGCGCGCCGGTCACGAGATCATCCTGGTCACGTCCGGCGCGGCCCGGCTCGGGCGGCGGCTGCTCGCCTTCGAGGGGCCGACCGCCGGGGCGGCTCCGGCGCTGCAGGCACTGGTTGGCTCGGTCCGTTCCGCGCTGGACGCAGCGTCGGCCGGGCGCGCCGGCCCGGCTCCGGGGACCTCCGAGTTCGGCCATGACCGGCTGGTCGCATCGCTGCGGGAGACCCTGCGCCGGTACGACGGCCCCGAGGCCGGGCCGCAGGCGGTGGCGACCGCCCTGCCCGCCGCGGTGGGCCAGCCCGCGCTGATGGCGCTGTACCGGCAGCTGGCCGCGGCGGTCGGGGTCGAGGTCTGCCAGATCCTGGTCTCCCGCAGCGATCTGGGCTCCGCGCGGGCCATGGCCGACCTCGGCCACCTGCTGCGGGAATCAGCCGGGCGCGGCCTGCTGCCGATCGTGAACGGCAACGACGCGGCCGACCCGCTGTCCGCGCTGGACAACGATCAGGTGGCGGTGGCGGTCGCGGTGGCCGCCGAGGCGGCCCGGCTGCTGTTCCTGACCGACGTCCGGGCCGCCTACCGCGACTCCTCGCTCAGCGAGCGGATCGTCCGGCTCACCCCGGACGAGGCCCGCGCGGTGCGGGTGACTGCGGGCGGGACCGGCCGGGGCGGCATGGGCTCGAAGCTCGGCGCGGCCGCGCGGGCCGCGTGCTGCGGCGTGGAGTGCGTCATCGGCTCGGCCACCGAACCCGACGTCGTGGCCCGGAGCCTCAACCCGCGCGCCCGGGTCGGCACGGTGATCCGCGGCCCTGGCGCCCCGCTCGAGCCGTCCCGGCGGTGGATCGGCGGCATCGCGTACTCCGAGGGGTCGGTGCACGTCAACCGCGAGGCCGAAGTGAGCCTGCGCACCGGCAGCACGCTGTTCCTGTCCGGGGTCAAGCGGGTCGACGGCGAGTTCGCCGCCGGCTCGGTCGTTGAACTGGTCGACGTCCGTCATCCGCAGCGGCTGATCGGCCGCGGCTCGGTGGCCATGTCGGCCAGCCTGCTGCGACTGCTGCGGGCACTGTCCCCGCACCAGGTGGCCTGCGCGATCTCGATCCTGTTGCGGCTGAGATACGGCGCGGCGGCGGCCGGAGAGCCGGACGGCTCTCCGCTCGACCCGGACGCCTTCAAGGACTGCCGGGAACTGGCCGGCGGAACCTCACGGGCCAGTCAAGAGGCGTTCGCACAGCTCGCGTCGTTTTCCGCGGACCGGGCGACCGACCTCGCCGACGAGCTACTGCTGGTCCAGCCGGGCCTGTGTACGGCGTTCCTGCTGGACCGGGGCTTCCTGCACGGGCAGGTGCCCGAGGGCCCGGCGGCGCGCCGGGTGGTCCGCAGCGTGCACGCCGTGCACCGCGAGTCGCTGGTCGTCTACCCCGGATAGGTGCTCGGGACGACCGCGTACTGGCGCAGGTACAGGTCCCGGAACGTCACCGGCCCGCGCGGCCCCGGCACCGCATCGATGTTGATCCCGGTCTCCGGCACCGAGAGCAGCTTGAACCCGTCGAGCAGGCGCGGGGAGGCGTTCCAGAACGCGCCGGTGCCCGCGTAGGCGTCGAGGAACCGGCCTGCCGCGGCGGCATCCTCGGCCACGATGCAGGCGGCCAGCCCGGACGTCTCCCGGTTCGCGATCGCGGCCGCGTCCTGCGCTCCGGCGGCCGGGGCCACCGTGATCGTGGCCTCGGAGCCCGCCTCCAGGGCCCATTCCCGGCCGAGCGGGTGCTGCTGCGGCGGCAGCGAGACGGCGATACCGAGCCGTTCCGCCAGCCTTGTCACCAGCGGGACCATGGCGTCCCAGCTCTCCTGCTGGACGAGCAGCAGGTTCAGCCGGTTGCAGACGCCGAGGCGGTCCAGGCTGTTCTCGATCAGCCGCATGGCCAGCTCCCGGTCGGCCGATGAGTCGAGGTAGATCACCGCGCCGCCGTCGGCGTGCGCCAGCGTCCGCACCCCGTGCAGAGCCGCCTCACGGGCCAGCGCCCGGGTACTCTCGCCGCTGCCGCGCAGGATGACCAGCGGTATCAGGGCGGGCTCGCGCACCAGCGCGAACGCGGTCTGGCGGCCGGGCTCGCGGAGCAGCTGGATCGCGGCCGGGTCCAGCCCGGCGCCGGCCATCGCCGGGCCGACGACCTCGTCGACCAGCACGCCGGCCGACCGGATGGCGCTGGAACCGGTGCGCAGCACGCCGGCGTTGCGCGACTTGATCAGCTGCGAGGCGATGTCCACCACGACGTTGGGGCGGGCCTCGAAGTTGGCCCCGACCACGCCGACGGGACGGCGCCATTCCTGCAACTCAAGGCCGTCCGGCAGGTCACGGACCCGGCTGCGGTCGGGCTCGGCCGCGACCTCGGCCAGCGTCCGGAGCTGATCCGCCATGCTCGCTATCCGGCCCTCATCGAGCGTGAGCCGATCCACGAAGGCGCTGGCCAGTCCCTCGGCCCGGGCCGCGTCGACGTCGGCGGAGTTGGCCTGCGCCACCGCGGCCGCGCGCTCGGCGAGCCGGGCCGCGATCGCGCGCAGCGTCTCGTCCAGGCCGTCGGCGGGCATCCGCCGCAGCCCCCCGGCCGCGGCCTGCGCCGCCCGCCCGGCTGCGGCCACCGCGGCTGCGGCCACCGCGGCCGCGGCCGCCTGCTCAGCCGCCTGCTCAGCTCGCCGCCTGCTCGGCCGCCTGATCTCCCCCGGCGCCGTCCCGGGGGGACGCCGTCGAAGCGCTGTTCGCCATGCTCCGTGAGCATAGCCATCGGTCCCGGGACTCCCGCGGAGGGCTGATTCCAGACATATGTCCAGACAATGGTCCGGTATAGGCTAGCCCGCAGCAGGCGGACACCGAGGCGGATGCGCATGACCGGGGACAAGGCGAGCGAGCCAAAGGCCGCGGTGCCGCCAGTGGAGAGGGACGGGGAGGTGGGCGGGGGTGGGGAGGGAGCCTGCGACCGAGCGACGAGGGAAGGCGGCGCGGTGAAGGGGGCAGTGGAGAGGGACGGGGAGGTGGGCGGGGGGCGGGGGCCGGAGGCGAGCCAAGCCGAGTCAGAAGGGGATGACGGCCGGGCCGAAGCGGACGTGGTCGTCGTCGGCTTCGGCATCGCGGGCGGCTGCGCGGCGGTCGAGGCCGCCGCGGCCGGGGCGTCGGTACTGGTCCTGGAGCGGGCCGCGGTGGCGGGCGGCACCAGCGCCATGGCCGGCGGGCACTTCTACCTGGGCGGCGGGACGGTGGTGCAGCGCGCCACCGGCCACCGGGACACCCCCGACGAGATGTACGCCTACCTGATGGCGGTGACCCCCGAGCCGGAAGCCGACAAGATCCGTGCCTACGCCGACGGCAGCGCCGAGCACTGCGACTGGCTGGAGAGCCTGGGGTTCGAGTTCGAGCGCAGCTACTACCCGGAGAAGGCGGTCATCCAGCCGCAGACCCAGGGCCTGATGTACACCGGCAACGAGAAGGTCTGGCCGTTCCGCGACCTCGCGGTGCCCGCGCCCCGCGGTCACAAGGTGCCGGTCCCCGGCGACACCCAGGGCGCGAAGCTGGTCATCGACCTGCTGGTGTGCCGGGCCGAGCAGCTCGGCGTCGAGGTCTGGTACTCCACCGGCGCCACCGAGCTGGTCACCGACGCCGGCGGTGTCCGCGGGGTGCGGTGGCGTTCCTACGAGAAGTCCGGCGCCGTCCTGGCCCGCAGCACCATCCTGGCGGCCGGCGGCTTCGTGATGAATACCGAGATGGTCGCCGAGCACGTCCCGCAGCTCGCGGAGAAACCGTTCGTCCTCGGCACCACCTATGACGACGGGCTCGGCATCAGGCTGGGCCTGTCCGCGGGCGGCCAGGCGCGGCACATGGACCAGGCGTTCATCACCGCCCCGTTCTACCCGCCGGCGAAGCTGCTGACCGGCATCGTGGTCAACCGCGACGGCCGGCGGTTCGTGGCCGAGGACAGCTACCACGCCCGGACGTCGGGGTTCGTCCTGGATCAGCCGGGGAGCGTGGCCTTCCTGATCGTCGACAGCGCGCACATGGCGTACCCGCAGATGCCGCTGGTGCCGTTCATCGACGGGTGGGAGAGCGTCGCGGAGATGGAGCGAGGGCTCGGCATCCCGCCGGGGAACCTGGCCGCGACGCTGGCGGCGTACAACGCCGGCGCGGCCCGGGGCGAGGACCCGGAGTTCCATAAGCGCCCGGACTGGCTCGAACCGCAGGACACCGGGCCCTGGGCCGCGTTCGACCTCACGCTCGGCAAGGCCATGTACGCGGGCTTCACCCTGGGCGGGCTGCGGTGCACGGTCGACGGGCAGGTGCAGCGCGCCGACGGGTCGGTCGTGGCGGGCCTGTACGCGGCGGGCGCCTGCGCGTCCAACATCGCGCAGGACGCCAAGGGTTACAGCAGCGGGACGCAGCTGGGCGAGGGGTCCTTCTTCGGGCGGCGCGCCGGGCGGCACGCCGCCCGCGCCGCTGGGCCCTGACCTCAGGCCGCGGGCGCGCCGTTCAGCGCGGACACGATGTGCTCGGCGATGGCCAGGCTGGAGGTCGCCGCGGGCGACGGTGCGTTGCGGACGAGCATGACCCGGCCCGCCGGCTGCAGGACGAAATCGTCGACCAGGCCGCCGTCGCGGCGGACCGCCTGGGCCCGGACCCCCGCCGTGGACCGGACGAGATCACCGGGCTGCATCTGCGGCAGGTACGTCCGCACGTTGGCCAGGTACCGCCGCTTGACCAGCGAGTCGGTCATCTCCCTGACCCCGCTGCGCCAGTGCCGGCGGATGAGCCGCCAGGTGCCGGGCCAGCTTCCGATGTCCCGCAGGTCGTGAAGCCGGACATCGCGCCAGCGGTAGCCTTCCAGCGCCAGGGCGAGAACCGCGTTGGGGCCCACGTGCACGCCGTCGTCGACATCGCGGGTGAGGTGGACGCCGAGGAACGGGTAGCGGGGGTCGGGAACCGGGTACACCATGCCCCTGACCCGGTGCCGGGCCGCCGGGCGGAGCTCGTAGTACTCCCCGCGGAACGGGATGATCCGCATGTCCGCCAGCCCGCCCACCTGCGCGGCCAGGTTGTCGCCGGTGAGGCCCGCGCAGACGACCAGCTGATCGAAGGTCCACGCGCCGGTGTCCGACCGGACCGTGGCTCCGAAGGCGCCTTCGGAGAGCGAGCGGACGTGCGTGCCGAGCCGCAGCGTGCCGCCGGCCGACGTGATCTCCCGGACCAGGGCCTGGCACATGCCGGTAAAGTCGACCGACGCGGTGTGCGGCGAGTACAGCGCCGCGACGCCTCGCACGTAGGGCTCGATCTCGGCGATCTCGGTCCGGGCGACGCGCCGGATGCCGGGAACCCCGTTCGCCAGCGCGCGGCGCTCGATCTCGGCCAGCCCGCTCAGTTCCGCGGCGGAACTCGCGACGACCAGCTTGCCGAGCTCGCGCAGGCGGACGTCGTGCTTCTGGCAGAACTCGCGCAGCAGGCTCCCGCCGCGCACGCAAAGCCGCGCCTTGAGGCTCCCGGGGGCGTAGTAAATGCCCGCGTGAACGACGCCGCTGTTGTGCCCGCTCTGGTGGGCGGCGACGTGATCTTCCTTGTCGAAGACGGTCACCTGCAGGCCGGGGTAGCGGATGGCCAGTTCCCTGGCCACCGCCAGCCCCACGATGCCCCCGCCGATCACCGCGGCCGTCCTTGCGTTCCTCGTCATCCAGCGACCACCCGCCGTCCCCTCCTCATCCCGTGATCTCCTTGACCTGAGTGTCCTCCTCCGCCCCGGGCGCCGGGGCGGCGCCGTAGAGGCCGGCCGGGGCGGCCGCGCGGCGGAGCAGGACGGCCGTCGCCGGCAGGGCGAGCAGGGCGATCATCCCGCAAACCCAGAAGCCCCACCGGAAGCCGCCGGTCAGCGCGACATTCATCGCCTTGCCCTGGCCGAGCAGGGTGGTGAGGCGGGTGGCGGCGACCGTCGAGGCCAGCGCGACGCCGATCGCCCCGCCGAGCTGCTGGGAGGTGTTGAGCAGCCCCGAGGCGAGTCCGGCCTCCCGCCCGGCGACGCCGGTCAGGCCGGCGATCGAAATGGGGATGAACGCGAAGGCGGTGCCGGCCCCGGCCATGAAGAACGGCCCGGCCAGGATGCTCCAGAACGGCCCAGCCGCCGGCACCTGCGTCGCCCACAAGATGCCGCCGGCGATCAAGGCCATCCCGAGCGCCAGCACCGGCCCGGCCGAGATGCGGGTGACCAGCCATTGCGAGAGTCCGGCCAGGGCGACGGAGGTGATCGTGGCGGCCAGCCAGGCGGTCCCGGTGCGCAGGGCCGAGTAGCCCAGCACCTGCTGCATGTAGAGCGTGCCGATGAAGATGAAGCCGAAGAAGCTGCCGCCGAGCAGGAGCCCCACGGCGTTCGCGACCGCCACCGTCCGCAGCCGGAAGATCCGCAGCGGCACCAGCGGCGCCGCGGCGCGTGCCTCGATCACCACGAAGGCGAGCAGCAACGCGGCCGAGACGGCCAGCAGCGTCACCGTGCGGGCCGACCCCCAGGCCTGCGGCGCCTGGGAGATCGCATAGACCAGCAGCAGCAGCGCCCCGGTCACGGTGACCGCGCCGAGCGGGTCGAACCGGCGGCGCGCGCCGGCGAGCCGGCTCTCCGGGACGACGCGCGGGGCGAGCAGCAGCGCCGCGGCCCCGGCCGGGACGTTGAGGAAGAAGATGTACTCCCAGCCGGCGTAACGGGTCAGCAGCCCGCCGGTGAGCACGCCGAACGTCGCTCCCGCGGCCCCGATGGCGCCCCACAGGCCGAGCGCCTGGTTCCGCTCGGCGCCCTCGGGGAACATGTTCATCACGATCGACAGCGCCGCCGGCAAGACCACCGCCGCGCCGAACCCCTGCACTCCGCGCAGCGCGACCAGCAGGGCGTCGTTCCTCGCGAGCCCGGCGCCCAGCGAAGCGGCCGTGAACACGGCCAGGCCCAGCATCAGGATCCGCCGCCGCCCGAGCAGGTCGGCCGCGCGCCCGCCGAGGAGCAGGAAGCCGCCGAAGGTGATCCCGTAGGCGGTCACGACCCACTGCAAGGTTGATTCGGAGAAGTGCAGGTCGCGGCCGATCGTCGGCAACGCGACGTTGACGATCGTGAGATCGACGACCGTCATGAAGAACGACACGGCCAGGACCGCGAACGCGCGCCAGCGGTGGATCTGGGGTATCGGCTGGGTATTCATGGCTTCCTTCCTTGGCCGTGCCTGTCAGGCCACCGGGCGCAGGCCCGCCGCGGTGAGCAGGTAGTCGTCATGGCCTTCGGTGCGGTTGGTGATGAGCCCGGTGATCGCGTCGCCGGCCTGCTCGGGGGTGAGGGCCGGGCCCGCGTTCCGCAGGAACGTGGTTACGTCGGTGCCCTCCCGGGCGGCGTAGGCGGCGACCGCAGTGGCGCCGAGCGCGGTGGCGGGGGTCAGCTGCGGAAGCACGCAGGCAAACCTGATGCCCAGGCCGTCTCGCTGGGACTCGGCCCCGGCGTAGGCGCTGATGAACCTGACGGTCGCCTTGGCGCCGGCGTAGCCGCCGGACAGCGGCGAGCCGCGCAGCGCGGCGCCGCTGGAGACCGTGACGACGATGCTGCCCGGGGCCAGCGGCGCGAGCAGAGCCTCGCGGGTCCAGTGAAAGACGTGCTGCACGTCGATCTCCCAGTTCCGGCTGAAGCTCTGCCAGGACTGCCGCTGGATCGGCCGGGCCAGCGGGGATACGCCCGCGTTGAGCACCAGGATGCCGGGACGGCAGGCGTCGATGAGCTGCCCAGCGGTGACCGGGTCAGCGGCGTCCGCCGTCACCGGGGTGAACGCATCGCCGAGTTCGCCGCGCAGGCGGACGAGCTCCTCCCGGTCCCGGGCCACCCCGGTGACCTGCGCCCCGGCCCGGGCCAGCGCCGCGGCGATGCCGCGGCCGAATCCCCGGCTGGCGCCGGTGACGATCGCGGTAGCTCCCGTGAGATCAGTACTGGACATGGTCACTTCCCTTCCGTTGCCCGCGCGGACCGCGACCCGCTCCGGATCGGCGCTGCCGCGCGGCCCTACAGGGGTAGACCAGCCAGGCTCGCCGGAGTCGCCGCGAGGCAGTGATCTGCGGACCGACGACGGGTGCCCGGCTCAGGCCGGGCCGGGCGTTCCCGGCGGGCGGGGCTGCCGGCCGAGGAAGGCGACGAGCTGGTCGCCGGGAACGGGCCGGCCGGGTAGCCGCACCGGGTCGGCGAACAGGCCTCGCCGGGTGGCCGGGGTGACCAGCAGCGGAGCGACAGGCAGCAGGACCGCCGCCAGGCCGGGCGGGACGGGCCGCGGTTTTCCGCACGACGCCGCGATGTCCCATCCGTGGACGGTGATCTCCAGCGCGCCGGCCACCGCGGTCATGCTCGCGGGCAGCCAGCGGTCGCCGATCACCACGAGGTGCTCATCCGGCCCGGCGCCCGCGCAGGCCGCCAGCAGCCCGGCGGCGCGGCAGCGCAGCGTTATCGCCGGGTCATCCCCGGGCGGCCGGCCGGGTGCGTCCGTCCCGGCGGCGATCGCCTCGGAGAGCACGCCCATGGACTCCGCGACGTGGGCCAGCAGCATCCCCAGGTCCCAGCCGGCGCACGGCGTGGGGACGGCCAGCCGCGCGGGGTTAGCCGGGCCGGCTGCGGCCAGGGCGTAACAGACGGCGGATCGGAGCAGCCATAGTCCCCGGGTCAGCGCGGCCACAGCCGGACCGCCTCGCCTTACGGCCGGGCCGGGCCAGGCGCCGGCACCCCGAGCTCAGCGGGCATCCCGAACAGGGCGAGCAGGCTGGGGTCGAGGAAGACGACGATCCGCGCGATCGCAGGCCCGGTGAGGGTCAGCACGAACACCGCGTGCGCCTGGTAGGTGCCGCCGGGGCCGCGCTCGTAGGCCGCGAACGCCGGCTGCCCGTTGGCTCCGGTCGGCACCAGGCGGTACTGCCCCGGCCCGGTGAACACGTGCGAGCCGAAGAAGCTCACCACGGTCTTCGCTCCGGCGAACCAGGTCGCCATCGGCGGCATCTCCGCCGCGGCATCCTCCCGCAGCAGTTCGGCCAGCGCGCTCACGTCACCGTTCTCGAACGCCGCAGCGAACTGGTCGAGCAGCGCCCGGCGGCCTGGCTCGGCCGGCTCGGCGACCTCGTCCTCGGCCGGGAGCGCCCGGGCCAGCTGGGCCCGGGCCCGCCGCAGGCCGCTGTTGACCGCCGTGGTGGTGACGCCCAGCAGGTCGGCGACCTGCGCGGCCGGCCATTCCAGCACGTCGCGCAGGATCAGCAGGGCGCGCTGTCGGGCCGGCAGGTACTGCAGCGCCGCGACCATGGCCAGCCGGATGCCGGCCCGGGACGCGGTCACCGCGGCCGGGTCGTGCGCACTGGCGGCCAGCAGCGCGTCCGGCAGCGGCTGCAGCCACGGCAGGTCCGGCGACGTGACCAGGGGCGCATCGGGGTCGTCCGACGGCGCGCCCAGGCCCGAGGGCAGCGGCCGTCGGCCGCGGCGCTCGATCGCGGTCAGGCACGCGTTGGTGGCGATCCGGTACAGCCAGGTCCGGACCGACGAGCGGCCCTCGAACGCGCCGTAGGAGCGCCACGCGCGCAGGTAGGTCTCCTGCACCAGGTCTTCGGCTTCCTCGGCCGAGCCGAGCATCCGGTAGCAGTGCGCCAGCAGCTCGCCCCGGTACCGGCCGGCCAGGGCGGTGAAGTCGTCGGTGGCTGTCACGTGATCCCCCAAGCGCGCGCTGACGGAGGCTGTGTGTATATAGACCAGCCGGCCCGCCGACAGTCACCGCGTTCTAGCCGGCAAGTTCGCGTTCTGGCGCCGCGGCCTCGCGCAGCGCCGATACGGCGGCGCCGATGGCGGGCCGGCGGGCCGCGGTGGTGCGCCAGAGCGCGTAGATGTTGCGGCGCAGGGCCGGCCGGACCGCGATCATCTGGACTCCCGCGGGCACCTGGCCGCGGCCCAGCCGCGGCATGACCGCGATGCCCAGGCCCGCGGCGACCAGGGAAAGCTGGGTGGCGTGCTCGTTGGCCGTGTGGGCGAACCGCGGCTCCAGCCGCGCCGAGCGCAACGTGAACGTCAGCCAGTCATGGCAGGACGTGCCGGGCGCGCCGCAGATCCACGGCCCGGCGCCGAGCTCCGCCAGCGGCACCGCGCCGTCCCGGGTGGCGGCGGCCTGCCGGGCGAGCGGATGGGTGGCCGGCACGGCGATGTCGGCGGGATCCTCCAGCAGCAGGGTCTTGGCCAGGCCGTCCGGCGCGGCCAGCGGCGCGTTCGACCAGTCGTGCGCGATGACCAGGTCCGCGGCTCCCGAGGCGAGCGCCGGGATGGACTCGCTGGAGTCGGCCTCGGTCAGCTCGACGTGCAGCGCCGGGTGCGCGGCGGCCAGATGGCGCAGCGCCGGAGCGGCCAGCCCGCGGGTCGCGGTGGGCAGGCTGGCCAGCATCAGCCGCCCGGCCACCGCCCCCGCCCGCGCGTCCACGTCGGCCTGGGCCTGCTCGGCCATCGACAAGATCGCGCTGGCGTGCTCCGCGAGCAGCAGGGCCGCATCGGTCAGCCGGATCCCGCGCCCGCTGCGCTCCACCAGCGTGGTGCCCGATTCGCGCTCCAGCTTGGTCAGCTGCTGGGACACCGCCGAAGTGGTCACGCGCAACTCCGTGGCGGCCGCCGTCACCGACCCGTGCCGGGCCACGGCCTGCAGGACGCGCAGCCGCTCCAGGCTCAACATGTTTAGTAATCCTACGACGTTCTAGGCAGATTAATTAACTTGTGCTACGACGAAGCTCCGGGGCAGGTTGATGTCGTGACACCCGCAGAGCTCCCGCCGCCGCGCACCGCGACCCGGCCCGGCTGGCGGCTGCAGTACCTGACGCTGGCGCTGATCTGGGGCCTGAGCTTCTTGTTCATCAAGGAAGGGCTGCGCGCCTTCGCGCCGATGCAGATCACCCTGGGCCGGGTCGCGATCGGCGCGGCCGTCCTGGCGGCGGTGCTGCTCGCCCGGCGCGAGCGGCTGCCTCGCGGCCGCCGGACGTGGGCGCACCTGAGCGTGGCGGCCGTGCTCAACAACGTGATCCCGTTCAGCCTGTTCGGCTACGCCGAGCAGCGGATCCCGTCGGGGCTGGCGGGCATCTGCAACGCCAGCGCGCCGCTGTTCGCCGCGGTCGTGGCGCTGGCGATGCTGCCCGACGAGCGGCTGAGCCCCCGCCGGGCCGCCGGGCTGGCGACCGGGTTCGTCGGCGTGTTCGTCGTGCTCGGCGCCTGGGCCGGCCTGAACGGGCACGACCTGACCGGGACGCTGATGGCGCTGGGCGGCGGGCTCTGCTACGGCATCGGCTTCCCTTACACCCGCCGGTTCCTCACCGGCACCGGATTCTCCAGCCTGTCCCTGGCCGCCGGGCAGCTGCTGTGCGGCACCGTGGTCCTGGCGGTCATAACCCCGGTGCTGACCAGCGCGCCAACGCGGTGGCCGGCCACCGCCGTGTGCTGCGTGGTGCTGCTGGGCGCCCTGGGCACCGGCCTGGCCTACCTGCTGAACTACGGCATCATCTCCGCCGCCGGCGCGACGATCGCGACCACCGTGGCGTACGTGCTCCCGCTGGTTTCCGTGCTGGCCGGGATCGTCGTCCTGGGCGAGCGGCTGACCTGGAATGAGCCGGTCGGCGCGGCGATCATCGTGGCCGGTGCCGCGCTGACGCAGGCCCGGCCGCGCGCCCCTCGCGTCGGCTCACGGACGGCGGTCACCGCGGCGTCACGGGCCTAGCAGGCCGGCTGCGCGAGCCGGACGGCCGAGGGATACGTTCGTATGCGTGACTCGGCCCGGAAGGCGAGAACGATGGTCACCGCAGAGACGATCGATCACATCATCCGCTTCCAAGGCGACGGCCTGCCCGTAGTCTCGCTCTACTCGCCCGTCGACCCCGGGACCCGGCGCCGGGACCGGCGTGCGCGGGTGTTGGGCCTGCTGCACCGGATCAGGCCGCTGGCGAAGGACAGTGAGCTCGGGGGCGAGGCCCGCATGTCCCTGCGCACCGACTAAGAGGTCGGCCCGGGTCTGGGAGATGTACTTCGGGCTGCGCGAGGTGGGCAAGTTCGCCGGGCGGATGCTCCGCAAGCCCAGCTACGCCGCTGGCCTGGCCGAGGACCGGGCCCGCAACCAGGCGGACGAGCTGAGCAGGCGGCATTACCGGCGGGTGGCCGAAGCGCTGGACGAGCTGTTCCGGGCCGGGCGGTACGACCTGCTGATCGTGGGAGGGCACGACCACGAGCTGCCTCAGTTCCTGGAGTTCCTCACCCGTGACCTGCGCACCCGGGTGGCCGGGACGTTCGGCATCGACCCGGCCACCGCCCGGGTCGCCGAGATAGGTGCCCGGGCCGGCGCCATCGCGGACCGTTACGAACGCGGCCAGGAGCAGGGCCTGGTCAGCGACGTCTTCGAGGAGGCCGGGACCGGCGGGCTGGCCGCGCTGGGCCTGGACGACTGCCTCTGGGCCGGCACGGTCGCCGCGATCCGGACCCTGCTGGCGCAGGAGGGGGCGACCACCCCGGGGGTGGTGTGCGACGAGTCGGGATGGCTGGCGCGGTCCGGAGACGTCTGCCCGCTCTGCGGCAAGGCCACCCGGCGCACCCCCGACGTCATCGATGAACTGGTGCAGGCCGTGATCGACGAGGACGGCTCCGTCAAGCACGTCGAGGCCGGCACCAAGCTCGCGGACCGCGCGGTAGCGGCGTACCTGCGTTTCCCGCCGCCTCCGCCGCCTCCCGCCTGACCGGACGGCCGCCGGCCTGGCCTACGTTGGTTCTGACCCGGCACCCGGTGGACCGCGGCGGGCCCTGGGCAGGAGGAAGGGACGAGAGCGGCGCGTGGACTCTGATCCGAACCGGTGGCGGGGCTGGGCCTCTCCTGCACCAGGCGGTCCGGCGTGGACGGACCTGTCGCACGTGCTGAACGCGGGCGTGTCGCGGGTCGCCATGTTTCCCGCGCCCAGCTTCGGCAAGTTCAAGTCCCTCCCCGGTGACCCGCTCAACGTCACCGAGATCCGCATGGTCGCTCACGTCGGCACGCATCTGGACGCGCCGAGCCATTTCATCCCCGACGGCCCGTCGATCGACCAGATCCCGCTCGGCCGGCTGCACGGGCCGGGCGTCGTCTGGCGCGTCCGGCGCCGGGCCGGGGAGACGATCGAGCCGGACGACCTGGACGGCGCGGCGCCGCCGGCGCGGCCGGGGGACATGGTGCTGCTGGACACCGGCTGGTCGCGCTGGTTCGGCACGCCAGCCTACGACGATCATCCGTGGCTGTCGGCGGCCGCGGCCACCTGGCTGGCGGACCGGCAGGTCGGCCTGCTCGGGATCGACCTGCCCACCCCGGACCTGCCGGTCCCGCGGCGGCCCGGGGAGGGGTTCGGCTGGCCGGTGCACAAGATCCTGCTCTCCCGCGGGGTACTGATCGCCGAGCACCTGACCGGGCTGGCCCCCCTGGCCGGACAGCGGGTCGAGATCATCATCGGCGCGGTCAACATCGAAGGCGCTGACGGCGCGCCCGCCCGGGTCCTCGCCCGCCCGGTGCCGGGGATAACCCATTGATGCCCGGCGCATGGCCCTGGCCGGCGCCGCAGCGCAGGCCAGGGCCTGGCCAAGTTCGCCTGAGGTCGGCGGCGACGCCCTGTCGTTCACGTAAGGCACGTAACCGGGAGAATGAGCCTCATGCTCGATCATCTTTCGATCCAGTGCGCTGACCTGGCCTCCAGCGCAGCCTTCTACGACGCCGTGCTCACCCCGCTGGGAGGCCAGCGGATCATGGACTTCGGCGACGCGATCGGCTACGGCGTGCCGCCCGGGCCGGACTTCTGGATCGGCCGCCAGGCCACCGGCGAGGGATTCCGCGAGTCGCATATCGCGTTCACCGCGCCGGACCGGCCGTCGGTGCGGGCCTTCTTCGACGCTGCCGTGGCGCAGGGAGCCGAGGTCCTGCACGAGCCGCGACTGTGGCCGGAGTACCACGCCGACTACTACGGGGCGTTCGTTCGCGATCCCGACGGCAACAACGTGGAGGCCGTCTGCCACCGGGCGGAATGAGGGACCCGGACCGCCGCCCGCACCCGGGAACGATTCCCGGCCCGGCCGCGTTATGTTGATTGCTCAACTACTTCTCGCCGCGGCCCGTGGCGCCGATCCGGCCGGCCGCGGCGCCGGACCTGCACCACGAAAGGTGAACCGATGCCGAACCTGACCATCATCGTCGGCTCGACCCGGCCAGGGCGCGCCGGAGCCCCGATCGCGCAGTGGTTCGCCGCGCGCGCGAAGGATCATGGCGGGTTCGACGTCACCGTCGTGGACCTGGCCGAGCTCGCCCTGCCGCTGCTCGATGAGCCGAATCACCCGCGGCTGGGGCAGTACACCCAGCAGCACACCAAGGACTGGAGCGCGATCGCCGACGCCGCCGACGCGTTCGTGATCGTCACCCCCGAGTACAACTACGGCTACCCGGCATCGGTGAAGAACGCGATCGACTACCTGCACCGCGAATGGCAGCACAAGCCCGTCGGCTTCGTCTCCTACGGCGGCGTTGCCGCGGGCACCCGCGCGGTGCAGCAGCTCAAGCAGGTCGTGACCACGCTCCGGATGCTGCCGGTGACCGACAGCGTCAACATCCCGTTTTACAACCAGTTCCTGGACTCCGACGGCGTGTTCCAGCCCAATGAGGTTCTGGAGCAGGCGGCCGACGCAATGCTCGACGAACTCGTGCGCACCGAGGCGGCGCTTCGCTCGCTACGGTCATCCAGCACGTCATAATTTCCGCCGGGTGACTCATTTGCCGCCCCCGTGCAGTTCGGCGCGCAGCGAGGACATCGCCCGCACGGCATGGCTTTTAACGGCGCCTTGGCTGATTCCCATGACCGAGGCGATCTGGGCCTCGGACAGGTCGGCGTAATACCGCAGGACCAGCACCTCGCGCTGGCGCGGGGCCAGGCTCCACCATGCCGGGACCAGGGTGGAGTTCTCGGGTTCCTGGGTCGTGACGCAGGCGCCTGCCGGCCTGCTCGGCGCAAGCCCGGGCAGGATCTGGCCCCCGGCCATGCGGTGACGCAGAACCGAGCGGGAACGGCTCACGACCGCCTGATGCAGGTAGGACAGCGCCCGGTCGCTGTCTTCCAGCCTTCGCCAGGCCGAGTGCATGGCCACGAAGGAATCCTGCACGAGTCCTTCTGCGGTGGCGTTGTCTCGTACGAGCAGCACGGCCAGCCCGACCAGGAATCGGTAATGCAGGCGGTAAAGAGCGGCTACTGCGCTGTCGGCGTCTTGGCCCATAGGTCGGTCGTATGCCGCAGGTGCTTGGCGGTTCTCATGCGATCCCTTCCCAGATAGTGATAAGACGATGGCGGGCAATGCGCCGGAACGCCCCGGTAGCTCCAGTCATACTCCATTGAAGGATCTATCGGGGTTGTCCGGGCGGCCCGGCGGTTTACTCCCGCCCGTCGACGTTTTACTGGGGGAAGCCATGGGAAGGCCTGAGCGGCCGCTGGACCCCGCGGCAGGACCGATCCAGGCGTTCGCCGGTGAGCTGCGTGAGCTGAGGCAGCGGGTCGGCAGCCCTAAATATCTGCAGATGCAGCGACGGACCGGCCGGTCGCGAACCGCACTGGCCGAAGCCGCCGGGGGAGATCACCTTCCCACCTGGGAGACCGTTGAGGCCTACGTCCGGGCCTGCGGCGAAGATCCGGCGCGGTGGCGCGCGCGCTGGGACCAGGCCCATGATGCGGCCCGGTGCCAGCGCGGTGACGCAGCGCCCCAGCGCCCGGCCCAGGCGCCCGTGCCGAGGCCGCCCCGGGCCTCCAGGCTGCACCGCTGGCTGACCGCCGGCGTTGTTGCCGCCGTGCTGGTCATGGCCGTCATCAGCACGCTGTACGGCTTCGGCAAAGCCGGGAAAGTGGCGGCCTCCCCGCCCGTGATCGTCGTCGTCCAGAACAAGACCGCCATCGGCCGGGTGCGGCTGGCCGATAACCCGGCCCCGGCCTACCTGTCCCGCAGGCTAGTTCCCTCCTGCTCAGCCGAGGATTGTGAAGTCCCCCGCACTCAGGTACTGAGCGGGACCATCCTGCGGGCCACGTGCCAGACCTGGGGCGCCCAGATGACCAACGAAGACCTGGCAGTCCCGGGATCTTCCCGCAACGAATACGGGGTCACCTCCTCGCGCTGGTACCGGTGCGTCCTTCCCAACGGCGCCGCGGGCTACCTGCCGGAGGTCTACGTGGCCCCGGCCTACCGCGGCGGGCAGGGGCTCCCCAGGTGCTCCTGAGCCGTCCACGGGATCGGCGCTAGCGGTTACTAGGATCGGGTCGATGCGGCGCGAGTCTTCCACGGTGGTGGTCCTGGTCGGCGAGGTCGGCGACGGGCTGCTGGCCACGCTGGCCAAGTCGCCTGGCATCTCCGTCGTCCGCGCTCCCGCGGCCGGGACCGGTGGATCGCCCGCCGGCCAGCCCGCGGCGGCCCGGCCCGGCTGGGAGGCGGGAGCCCTGGCCCTGCGGGAGGCGGCGCGGCGCCGGTCCATGTACGTGATCGTGCCCGACGACCCGTTGGCCGACGTGGCCGCGGGATGGCGGGCGATGTGGGAGGTGCCGGCCGGGACAGGCGGAGCGGCCGGATTCGAGGAGCGCGCCGCGGACGTGCTGGCGGCCTGGCGGGATAAGCGGTTCGAGCTGCCCGACTACTACCTGGTCGTGGCCCCGGCGCAGCCCGACGCAGCCGGGCGAGACCTGTACCTGGGGCCGTTGCGTGCCGTGCGCCCGCGCCGGGTGGCCGTGGCCGGCATCGCCGGCCGCGCCGGCCAGGCATCGGTCCTGCTGGACACGCTCAGGTCGCTGCCGCACGGGCCGTGGTGGCCGCCGCTGGACGAGCTGCTTGACGCGGCCCGCCACTTCTACGCCGGCGGCCTGGCCGAGACCCAGCAGGTGGGCGGCGATGGATGACCCTTACAACCTGAAGCGGTTCGTCGCCGCCCAGGATGCGGGCGGGAGGTACCAGCAGGCCGTCGCCGAGCTGCGCCGGGGCCGCAAGACGAGCCACTGGATGTGGTTCGTGTTCCCGCAGATCGCTGGCCTGGGATACAGCGCGACGTCGCGAATGTTCGCGATCTCGTCCCTGGAGGAGGCCCGAGCCTACCTGGCTCACCTCGTGCTCGGCCCGCGGCTGGTCGAGTGCGCGACCATCGTGGCGCAGACACAGGGCCGCACCGCAGAGCAGATCTTCGGCGGCATCGACGCGCAGAAGCTGCGTTCGTGCGTCACGCTGTTCCTGCGCGCCGATCCCGGCCAGCCGGTCTTCGGCCAGGTGCTCGCCGAGTATTTCGACGGCCGCCCCGACCCGGCCACCGACCAGCGCATCTGAGCCCGCCCGCACTGGTCAGCGCTGTCCGGCGACCTCGGCGTAGCGGGTGAGGTCCCAGCCCGAGCCGACTGCATCGCGCATGCTCTCCCAGCCGTCGCCGTGATGGTCGAGGTGGCGGTGGGTGAGCACGACCCGGGTGCGCGCGGGACCGTCGGGGGTGAAGGTGACCTCGATCTCGCTGGCCTTCGCGGGGTCGGTCTCCAGCTGCCAGCGCAGGTTTATGTCCCAGCTGAAGCAGACCCGGTGCGGCGGGTCGTAGGCGAGCACCCGGGCCCAGCGGCACTCGCTGCCGTCGGTGCCGCGATCGATGATGTGGCCGCCGACGCGCGGCTCGAACACCATCTCGGCCAGTTCGGCCTCGAGGATGTGGTGGTCGGGATCCCACCAGGAGCCGATGCCCTCGGTGAACATGCGGAACGCGTGCTCAGCCGGCGCGTTGACCTCGACCGACGTGGTGACCGAGGTGGCTTCGAGTTGTGTGGTCATTTCTCCTCCTGGATCGGCTGGCTGGCAGCGGCGCGAAACCTGATCAGGGACTGCTGCCAGAACTGCTCGAAGTAATCGCGGATCGCGGTGAGGCCCGCGGAGTCGACCGAGTAGACACGGCGCGTGCCCACCGCCTGGTCGGTGACCAGTCCGGCCGATTTGAGGACCTTGAGGTGCTGCGAGACCGCGGGCCGGCTCACCGGCAGCTCGCGGGCCAGTTCACCGACCGCGCTCGGCGACCGGGCCAGCCGCTCGAAGATCGCTCGCCGGGTCGGATCCGCGAGTGCCGTGAGCGCGGCCCCATGGTTAGTCATGACTTACCGTAAGTTACTACTTACCGATGCCGTCGTCAAGCCAGCCCGAGGGCACGAGGGCGCGGCCGCCCGTCCGAGCGGGTCCGGATCACCGGGCCCCGGCCAGCAAGTAGGTTCGGCAGTGAACTGGCCCCCAGCAGCGAGGGACGCGTGTCATGACGCTGGCGATTCAGGCGGAGGGCCTGGTCAAGCGGTTCGGCAAGACGCTGGCCGTGGACGGCGTCGACCTGGCCGTCCAGCCGGGCATGGTGCTGGGCCTGCTGGGGCCGAACGGGGCGGGAAAGACCACCGTGGTCCGCATGCTGGCCACGCTGCTGCGGCCGGACGCCGGCCACGCCCGGGTCTGCGGCGCGGACATCGTCCGCCAGGCGGACCGGGTGCGCGAGCTGATCGGGCTCACCGGGCAGTACGCGGCGGTCGACGAGGACCTGACGGGTTTCGAGAACCTGCTGCTGATCGGTCGGCTGCTCGAGATTCCCCGGGCGGAGGCGAAACGGCGCTCCGCTGAGCTGCTCGAGCGGTTCGACCTGGCCGACGCGGGCGGCCGGTCGGTCAAGACCTATTCCGGCGGCATGCGGCGCCGGCTAGACCTGGCGGCGAGCCTGGTCCAGCGGCCCCAGGTGCTGTTCCTGGATGAGCCGACCACCGGCCTGGACCCGCGCAGCCGGGGCGAGGTCTGGGCGATGATCAGGACGCTGGTGGCCGAGGGCACGACCGTGCTGCTGACTACCCAGTACCTGGACGAGGCCGACCGGCTGGCCAGCGAGATCGCGGTCATCGACCACGGCCGGGTGATCGCGACCGGTACCGCCGCCGAGCTCAAGGCCAAGGTCGGCCGCCAGACCCTCGACGTGCGCCCGGCCGATCCGGCGGACCTGGCGGCGGTCGCCGGGATCGTCACGGCCGCGGTGGGCCGCGCCCCGACCCAGGCGGCGGAGGATCCGGGCCTGCTGTCGGTCCCGGTCGACGACGCCCAGGTCCTGCCGGCCGTGGTCGGCCAGCTGGCGGCCGGCCAGATCGAGGTCACCGAGCTGGCGCTGCGGCTGGCCAGCCTCGATGAGGTCTTCATGGCGCTCACCGGGCACACCGCGGAGGAAGGCACCCCATGACCACCACCACCCTGAGCGGGCCGGGACGGGCCCGGAGCATGACGCCGGCCCGGGCGCTGCGGCACTCGCTCACGCTGGCCTGGCGGTCGCTGGTGCGGATCAGGCGCAACCCCGAGCAGCTGCTCGACGTCACGCTGCAGCCGATCGTGTTCGTGACGCTGTTCGTGTTCCTGTTCGGCGGCGCGATCAGGGGCGAGAGCAGGCACACCTACCTGCAGTACGTGCTGCCCGGCATCATGGTGCTGACAGTGGTGTTCGCGAGCATGGGCACCGGCATCGGGCTGAACACCGACGTCACCAAGGGCATCTTCGACCGGTTCCGGAGCCTGCCCATCTCCCGGTCGGCCCCGCTGACCGGGACGATCATGGGGGATTTCGTCCGCTATCTCGTCTCGGTCGCGATCGTCTTCGCCTACGGGTCGCTGCTGGGCTTCCGGATCACTACCAACCCGCTGTCCGCGCTCGCCGCGGTCGGGCTGATGTTCGTCTTCGGCTTTGCCGTCGGCTGGATCTGGGTGCTCCTCGGCCTGTACGTGAAGTCCCCGCAGAGCCTGCAGGGCTTCGGGTTCATCGTGATGTTCCCGCTCACGTTCGGGAGCAGCGTCTTCATCCCGACCGCCACCCTGCCCGGCTGGCTCCAGGCCTGGGTCAAGGTCAACCCGGTGACCGCGCTGACCAGCGCCGGCCGCGGGCTGATGCTGGGCGGCCCGTTCGCGACCGCCGTCTGGCATTCCGTCGCCTGGAGCATCGCGATCACCGTCGTGTTCGCGCCACTGGCGGTAGGCCGGTACCGCCGGGTCGGCTAGCCGGAGGAGGAAGGCGCGTGCGTCACATCCGCTGGTTCACCGACGGGCGCAGCCGGTGGGCCCCGCGGGCCCGCTGCGGGGGCACGGGCGGCGGGTTCGGCGCGTCCGCGGGGTCGGCGAGGTAGTCCGCCCGCCGCGTCTCGTCGTACCCGTCCGGCAGCTGGACCGCGCGGAAGATCAGGGTGAACGCGACCGAGAGGGCCAGGTTGACGGCGAGGGCGGTGACCGCGATGTAGGTGACGTGCCCGAAGACCAGGGCCGTGGAGGCGCCGAAATGCAGCTGGCCGCCCCCGGGCGTCCGGTACGCCTCGACCGTGCCGTACGCCATGCCCGCCGCCCAGCCGATGATCAGCGCGAAGCGGTGGAACCAGCGCGTGTACAGGCCGACCACGATCGACGGGAAGATCTGCAGGATCCAGACCCCGCCGAGCAGCTGCAGGTTGATCGAGAACGTCTTGTTCAGCTCCAGCACGAAGCCCAGCGCGCCGACCTTCACCAGGAGGGAGGCCACCCGGGCCACCCGCGTCTCCTGAGCCGGGGTGGCGTTGGGCCGCAGGAACTCCTTGTAGACGTTGCGGGTGAACAGGTTGGCCGCCGCGATCGACATGATGGCCGCGGGCACCAGCGCGCCGATGACGATGGCCGAGTAGCCGACCCCCGCGAACCAGCTGGGGAACATGTGCTCGAACAGCAACGGCACCGACAGCTGCGCATTGCCGCCGCCCGCCTTGACGCCCGCGTTCACCGCGGGGCTGGCCAGGGCCATGTACCCGAACAGCGCGATCAGGCCGAGGATGAGCGAGTAGGCGGGCAGGGCGGCCGCGCTGCGCCGGATCACGTCGCGCCGCTTGCTGGCGAGCACCCCGGTGACCGCGTGCGGGTACATGAACAGGGCCAGCGCGGAGCCCAGGGCCAGGCTGGCGTAGGCCCACTCCCCGGCCGGCGCCACGATCAGGCTGCCCTTGGGCCTGCCGGTCGCCGGGTTGACCGCCTTCAGGTGCGCCGCCGAGGCGCCGAAGATGTGCCCCCAGCCGCCCAGCTTGCCCGGGATGTAGATGATCGCGACGATGACCGTGACGTAGACCAGGGCGTCCTTGACGAACGCGATCAGGGCGGGCGCGCGCAGCCCGGCCAGGTAGGTGTACACGGCCAGCACGAGGAACGCGATGAGCAACGGCAGGTCATTGATGAGCGTGTTGTGCGAGGTACCGCCGATCCCGAGCACGGTCAGCACCGCCTCGATGCCGACGAGCTGCAGGGCGATGTAGGGCATCGTGGCCAGGATCCCGGTCACCGTCACCGCGAGCATGAGGCCCTGCGAGCCGTAGCGGCCCCGGGCAAATTCGGCGGGGGTGACGTAGCCGCGCGCGCGGGCGACCGACCAGAGCCGCGGCCCGAAGATGAACACGATCGGGAAGACCATCACCACGTACGACAGGGCGTAAAATCCCGCGGCGCCGACGGCGTACACCAGCGCGGGCACCGCGATGAACGTGTAGGCGGTGTACAGGTCGCCGCCGAGTAAGAACCAGCTGATGAAGGCGCCGAATCCGCGGCCGCCCAAGCCCCACTCGTTCAGGTGCATCGGGTCCTCGGCCGGGCGCCACCGGGCTGCGGCCAAGCCGATCAGGGTTACGATCACGAACGATTCGATGACGATGATGAACGCGACCCCGTCTACGTGGCTCACGTCTGCATCCCTCCGTAGGCGTGCAGCAGCGTGGCCCCCGCTAACCCACAATTGGCCAAGGATTGCGCCATAGGGTGCTCCGCCCCACAATCGTGCACCTAACCGGGCAGCCGGGGCAACAGGGGTTTCCCGGTGCAATCAGGCTGACACCGCCTGTAACGGCAATCGGCGCGGGTCAGCCGGGTTCGGCGGCGTCTCCGCGGGGAGCGGCTAACGTTTGCGGGCCGCCTGGCCCGGCCGACCCGCCCGGCTCGCCGGGCGGGAGGTGCACGGCGATCTCGCCGCCGAGCCGGAACCCGTTCGCCAGGCTGAGCCGGTCACCGCTCCAGAAACGACCGGCGTCATACCAGTTCGGGTCGCGGGTGCCGGAGAGCAGCCCCATGGCCTGGTAGGTCACGGCCAGCACCTCCGCGCAGTAGGCGGTCTCCAGGCTGGCCTCACTGGCCTGGTTCTTGAGCGCGCCCGGCACGCGGCCGATCAGCCACTGCGACGCGAGCCGGGTGGTGGAGGGGAAGGGCGTGCCGTCCAGCCGCGCGATCGTTCGCAGGACGGCATCCTCCATCTCGCTGGTCACCGCCGGGTCCAGCTGGCGCAGCCACGCCCGCTGGCCGTATTTCGCCGCCCAGACCACGACCGCGGCGCGCAGGTCGTGCAACTGAACCCCGCGGTGCCGGGTCCCGGACCATGCGTCGGGCAGGGAGCGGCCCAGCTCGGCGTGCCACATCAGCGGTGGCAGGTCGTCGATAACCACGGACATGCCCACGTGGTTGACCGGGCTGTTGGTAGCCACCTGGATCGCGCGGTCGGCCATGCTGTGCCCGCGGAACAGCCACACATCGCCGGTGCGGGCCAGGTCAACTGCCTCATCCAGGGGAATGCTCGCGTCGGGCACGGTCTAACCTAAGCAGATGCGCCTGTGGAAAGTGCTGGGACTGGGGGCCTTCGCGGGCGTGGCCGCCACCGGCGTGGTGATCGCCCGCAACGAGCGGCGGCGCCGTGCCTACACCCCGGACGAGGTCAGGGACCAGCTCCACACCCGCCTCGCCCAGACGCCCGCTGACCCTCCGCGCGGCGCCCGCCCGCCATCGCCGTGATCATTTTCATCTCTTCATTCGATCGGTGGTCACAAAACCCCCCAAATTGGGTGATCAAATGACTGGATCCAATGAAAAGAGGCCGCAGGCGCCCGGGCGAGGCGGCAGCGGTCGCGCGGCGTTGCCGGTTATTGACGTGGGAGGGCTGAGGGGTAGCGGGGCGGCTGCGGGGCGCGGGGCGGTGGCGGAGGAGATCCAGGCGGCCTGCCGCGAGCGCGGCTTCTTCTACGTGACCGGCCACGGCGTGCCCGCGGACCTGCTGGATCAGCTGGCCGACGCGAGCGCCGAGTTCTTCGCCCTGCCCCCGGCGGACAAGCTGGAGATCGCCATGGAGCGCGGCGGCCGGGCCTGGCGGGGCTATTTTCCCGTGGGCGCCGAGCTCACCTCCGGGCAGCCGGACCTGAAGGAGGGGCTGTACTTCGGCACCGAACTGGCCGACGATGACCCGCGGGTGCGGGCCGGGCTCCCGCTGCACGGCCGCAACCTGTTCCCGCGGCAGGTCCCGCGGCTGCGGCCGCTGGTGCTGGCCTACCTCGACGCGCTGACCAGCGCGGGCCAGGCCGTGCTGGCCGGCGTGGCGCTAAGCCTCGGCCTGGACGCCAGGTACTTCGCCGGCGGCTGCACCGCGGACCCGACCATCCTGTTCCGGATCTTCCACTACCCGCCGTCGCCGGCGCAGGACCCCGGCTGGGGAGTGGGCGAGCACACCGACTACGGGCTGCTGACCCTGCTGGCCCAGGATGACAGCGGCGGCCTGCAGATCGCCGCGCCGGAGGGCTGGATCGACGCCCCGCCCATCCCCGGCACGCTGGTCTGCAACATCGGCGACATGCTCGACCGCATGACCGGGGGCTGGTACCGGTCGACCCCGCACCGGGTCCGCAACCTCAGCGGCCACGGCCGGCTCTCGTTCCCGTTCTTCCTGGACCCGGGGTTTTCCGCCGAGGTGCCGCCGCTGCCGGACCGCGCCGCGGCCGGGAGCGACGGCCGGCGGCGGTGGGACGGCCAGGACCTGCGCGCGTTCACCGGCAGCTACGGCGACTACCTGCTGGGCAAGGTATCGAAGGTCTTCCCGCAGCTGCAGCGCGACGTCCTGGGCTAGCGCGCGACGGTGCGCAGCCTGAGCGTGTGCAGGTCGTCGCGCTCGATGCGGTCGATGCGCGCCAGCAGCGCATCAAGATCGTCCGTAACCGTGAGGTGCCGCCCGGACAGGCGGTCGCCGCGGCCGCTGGCGAGCGCCAGCACCAGCCGCGCGGCGCGGGCCGGGTCGGCGCCGCGGCCGGAGCGCAGCTGGTCCCGGATCCAGCCGTAGACCAGGCCTTCGGGTGTCTGCGCCCCGGCTCTGCTGGCCGTGGCGGTTTCCCCGAGTCCTATGGGCAGCAAGCCCGGGTCCGCGCTGAACACCGCGACCCCGTACGGGCGCGTCTCGGCGGCCAGCGTCTCGGTCAGCTTCACGAGCGCGGCCTTGGAGGCTGCGTACGCCGACATCAGCGGCCACCGGTAGACGCCGGCGTGGCTGGTGATGTTGACGATGCGGCCCCGGCCGGCCGCGACCATCGCGGGCAGCACCAGCTGGCTGAGCGTCACCGCGCCGCCCACGTTGATCTCGAAAGTCCGCCACCACTCGGCCGCGGTCACGTCCCACAGCCGCCCGACGGGCCCGGCGACTCCGGCGTTGTTGACCAGGAGGTTCGCCGCCCCGAGCCGCCCGGACAGCTCCACGACCGCGGCGGCTGCGGCCCGCCGGTCGGCGACGTCGCACACGGCCGACGCCGCGGTGCCGCCGGACTGCTCGATCTCGCGCACCGTCAGCGCCAGTTCGGCGGCGGAGCGGGCGATCACGCCCACCGACGCCCCGGCTCCGGCGAGCCGGGCAGCCAGGAGGCGGCCGAACCCGCGGCCGCCGCCGCTGACGATCGCCACCGTCCGGCGGAGATCAAATTCCGGGTCGGCGTGGCCCGCTCCGTCGGTGTCCCCGGGCGGCATGTCGGCCGTCATGGCCGCCGGGCCGCGGCGGGCCGGCCACCGCTGCTCTCCGCCCCGACGAGGAGCCGCCGGAGGATCTTGCCGGACGCAGACTTCGGGATGCTGTCGGTGAACTCGATCAGGCGGACGCGCTTGTACGGCGCGACGCGCTCGGCGACCCAGTCGATCAGGTCCTGCTCAGTGGCCGGCCCGGCGAGGACGACGTAGGCCTTGGGTACCTCACCGGCCGCAGGGTCGGCGAACCGAACCACCGCGACGTCCGCCACCGCGGGATGGGTGAGCAGAAGGCCCTCCAGCTCGGCGGGCGCGACCGACAGTCCCTTGTACTTGATCAGCTCCTTGACCCGGTCGGCGACGCGGTACCAGCCGTCGTCGTCGACGGTGACGATATCGCCGGTGTGCAGCCACCCGCCGGGATCGACGGTGGCCGCGGTGGCTTCGGGATTGCCGAGGTAACCGCGCATGACGCCGGCCGACCGGATCAGAAGCTCGCCGGGAACGCCGGCGCCGAGGTCGGCGCCGAGGTCGGCGCCGGACTCCGGGTCGGCCACCCGGCACTCGACGCCGGGCAGCGCCGGGCCGATCGAGTCCTGGTGCTCCGGCCCGTCGTCGGGCGCCATGTGCGACGCGCCGGCGGTCTCGGTCAGCCCGTAGGCCTGCTTCACCCGGCAGCCGGCCCGTTGCGCACAGGCACGAGCGAGATCCGCGCTGAGCGGTGCGGCCCCGGAGGTCAGGACGCGCAGGCTGGAGAGGTCGTAGTGGTCGGCGAGGTCGCTGGCCGCGAGACCGAGGACCATCGGGGGCACGAGCTCCGATCTGGTCGCCCGGTAGACCTCGGCGGCGCCGAGGAACCCGGCGAGGTCGAAGCGCGGCAGGATGACGACGGTCGCGCCCGCACGCAGGGCCAGGTTCAGCGAGACCTGCAGGCCGAAGATATGGAACAGCGGCAGCGCCGCGATCACGACGTCGTCCTCGCCGACCTGGTGCACGGGCCGGGTCTGGCGCAGGTTCGCCACCAGGTTCCGGTGCGTCACCTCGACGAGCTTCGGCAGTCCCGTGGTGCCGCTGGAACTCAGCAGCAGCGCGGCGGACGGGCCTACGCGCCCGGCCTCGGCTACCGCCGGCGCGGCTGGCCCGGTGCGGAAGACGACGAAGGGCGCGGCCTGCCCGGCGTCCGGCCCGCCGGTGGCGAACGCCTCGGCCCGGCCGTTTCCCCCGGCCAGACCGGGCATCTTGCCGGCCAGCAGGGCGGGGGGGCCGGCCACCCAGCGCGCACTGGCCTGACCGAGCTGGCGGCCGATCTCGGCCGGTGTCCACAGCGGGTTCACCGTGGTCACGACCGCGCCCGCGGAGAGGGCGGCCAGGTAGGTGGTGACGAACGCGATGCCGTTCGGGGCGCAGAGCGCGAGGACGTCGCCGGGGACCAGGCCGCGGGCGGTCAGCCCGGCGCCGATCTCGCCGACCGCGGCGGCGAGATCGGCATAGGCCAGTTCCGCGCCAGTGGCGGCGTCGACCAGGGCCGGCTTGCGCCCGCGCTGGAGTGCGCCCGCGAGCAGGTAGTCCGGCAGCGTCAGGTTCGTGCGGTCCGCAGCGGTCGCGGCCGACCCGGCATCGGCGTCATCGCGGGGTGTTTCGGTGTCCATGGTTTCTTCGCCCTCGTTGCGCCGGTCTGCGGTCATGTCGCGGTCCGGGATGCCTTCAGTCTGGAAGCAGGCCGGCCGCGGCCGCGTCGGGCAGCTATCCCTGTCTTTTCCCGCGAATGCCTTAGGAAATTCGCCCGCCCCCGGGCCGGAGCGTCCCCGCGGGGTCAGCCGCGGCCGCGAGGGCGCCCGCGCCGGCGTGGCCAGGTGCGGCGCCGGCGTGGCCAGGTGCGGCGCCGGCGTGGCCGGGCGCGGCGCCGGCCAGGGCGTGCGCCAGCTGGTCCCGCCGGGTGACGTCCAGCTTCCGGTATACGCGGCTGAGGTGCGCCGAGGCCGTCTTGGTCGTGATGAACAGCGCCTGGGCGATCTCGCGGTTGGTCCGCCCGGCCGCGGCCAGCCTGGCCACCCGCAGCTCGCTCGCGGTCAGGGCGTCACGCCCGGTCATCGCGTCCCGCCGCGGCTTGGCCCCCGCCGCGACCAGCTCGGACCTGGCCTGGCTGGTGATGCTTCGAGCCCCGCAGCGGTGAGCGAGATCGAGGCCCCGCTCGAGCATGGTGCGCGCTTCGGCGCGCTGGCCGGCCCGGCGCAGCGCGGCGCCGTAGTCCGTCAGGGCCCGGGCCAGCTCTACCGGGGCCTGCGAGGTACCGAGCACGGCCACCGCCTCGGCCAGCAGCGCGAGCCCGGCCAGGCGGCCGCCGGTTCCCGCCTCGGCCAGGCTCTCGACCAGGCCCGCGCAGCGAAGTGCGACGCCGAGCGCGCGGGGCCGGCCGAACGCGCGGGCGATGTCCACCTCCTCAACGGCGAGCCGCCGCGCCTGGGCGGACTGGCCGAGCCGGGCATGCTCGACGGCGGCGTGCGACCGCCAGGGATAGACGGCCAGCGCGATCCCGAGCAGCTCGCACCGCTCGCCGCAGCACGCGAAGTCGGCCAGCGCCTCCTCGTGCCGTTCCTGGGCGGCCCGCAGCTGCCCGCGTGCCATCAGGTAGGTCACCGCCATGATCGAGTGCGAGGCGGTCGGCGGCGCCATCCGGGCCAGCTCGGCCTCGGCGTCGTCCAAGGCGCCCCGGTCAACCAGCGTCTCGACCAGGTGCGCGAGCGAATCGACGGCGTAGATGCCGGTAGCGCGGTCCACCGCCCAGCGTGCCTGCGCCTCGGCATCGGCCAGCTCGCCCAGCCGCAGCAGCGCCCAGGAGGAGAAGCTGGCGATGCCGGCCATCTCCTGTACGGCGGAACGCCGCCGGGCGGCGGTCATCATGTTCTCGCACCGCCGCTGCAGCGTGCCGAATACCTCCAGCCCGATCAGCGTCACGATGATGGACGTGCACACGTTGAGCGGCAGCGGATCGCGCATGCGGGCCAGGGCCCGCTCGATCATCGCCTCGGCGGCCGTCCCCGGCTCGGCCCGGCGCATCGCGACCTCGGCCACGGCCACCAGCAGCCGGACCGGCGGGTCCGGCAGCTCGGCCAGCCTGGCTCGCAGCACGTCCGCGGCCTGGTTCGCCGCCGGGGCGGTGCGGTCGTCCACGATGCCGGCCAGCGCCGCCGCGCCCTCCAGGCGCAGGGCGAGGACCGGATCGGCCGGTCCCGCCGTCGCGATGACCCGCCGCAGGACACCGACGCCCAGGTCGGTCTGGTCCGACAGCACGTACGCGTTGGCCAGGGCCCCGGCGGCGGCTGCGAGCGTGGCCACGTCGCGCGCCTGCGCCATCGCCGCCTCCAGATGGGCGATCGCTCCCGGCCGGCCCGTGTACCACTCGGCCTCGCCGAGCCGCCGCAGCAGCTCCGGCCGCTCGCTCTCGCCGGGCGGCTCGGCCAGCGCGCGCTGTAGGTAGGCCGCGGCCACCTCGGGCGCACCGCGTTCGCGGGCGTGGCGAGCCGCGTCGCTGAGCCGCTGCGCCACCCACGGATCGCCGGCCGGCCCGGTCATCAGCAGGTGGGCGGCAACGCTGTCGGTCGCGCCGGCCCGGTCCAGGATCGTCGCGGCGCGACGGTGCGCCAGCCGCCTGGCCCCGATCGCGATGCTCGCGTACACGGCCTCGCCAATCAGCGGGTGGAAATAATCGAGCGGCCGCGCCGGCGCCAGGATCAGCGCGGCCGCCAGCTCGTCGGCGACCAGTTCCGCGTCGGCCGGGTCCAGGCCGGCCAGCTCGGCGGCCACCGCCACCTCGGGCCGGGAGCCGAGAACGGCCACCGCCCGGGCCAACTCGACCGCATCGGGTCCCAGCCGCGTCAGCCGCGCGAGCACCGACGCGCCAACCGCGGACGAGGCCAGCCCGCGCAGCGCCGCGATGCTCTCATCACTTCCGGTCAGCCCCTCGTTGCGCGCCGCCGCCAGCAGCTCACGCAGGAACAGCGGGTTCCCGCCGGTGAGCTCCCAGCAGGCGGTGCAGAACCCGGGGCTGGCCGCCCGGCCGAGGTCGCGTCGCACCAGCGTCTCGGCGCTGGCCGGCCCAGGGCCGGCAACCCGAACCGGTGCGCGGCACGGTCACCGAGGACGGCGTCCACGGCGGGCAGCCGCAGCCGCGGGTCTCCCTCGCGCGCCGTTATCACCACGAGAACGGGCAGGTCGGCGCTGCGCGGGCCGATGTAGGCCAGCCAGGACAGCGACGGGCCGTCGACCCACTGCACGTCGTCGATCGTCAGCAGCAGCGGCGTACGCTCGGCCAGGTTGGCCAGCAGCCAGTACAGGCCGTGGATCGCGGCGAATTCCGAGTCGGGCGCGGCCCCGCCGGGCAGCCCGAGCGCACCGGCGCCGAACCGGGCCTGACCGTCCAGCAGCCGCCGGCGCTCCGCCGCCGGCGCCGACAACACGATGGGTTCCATGAGCTGGCGCATGACGGCGAACGCCATCCCGGCTTCGAGCACGTGGCCGCGGGCCCGTAGCGACCGCACCCCGCGCTCCGCGGCCTGGCCGTGCAGTGCGTCCAGCAGCGTCGTCTTCCCGATCCCGGCCGGGCCCTCGATCGCCGCCACGGCGCCCCGGCCGGCCCGCGCCCCGGCCAGCAGCGCGGACAGGCGCGCCAGCTCAGCGTCCCGCTCCAGCAGGCGCTGTGACCCGGCCGCCGCCGCCATGCAGCCGATGGTAACGAGGTCGGCCGCCGGCGTCGGCGCCGCGTCGGGCGGCGCGATCTAGCCGGTGAAGATGTCCTCGGGCAGGAAGGCCGACACGAGCATGTTGGGCGCGTCGACCAGCTGGCTGATCTTGAGGTCGACGGCGACGCTGCAGATCGCGTAGGCCTGCTGCCGGGTCCAGCCCCGCTCGGTGAGGTGGTCGATCATGTTGAGCAGCGCGTTGCGGGCGGCCAGCGTGATGTCCTCGGAGTGGTTCACGCCGTCCTTGGTGACCGAGATGCCGGTGGTGGCGAACAGCCGGCGCGGCGCCGCGTACTCGGGCGGCAGGTAGTAGTCCTCCCGGGTGAACCGCAGATCGCGGATGTTCTTCTGCGCCGCCTCGCCCTGGCGCACGCTGAACCGCACGTGCAGGGTGGCAAGCTACCACGGCCGCGTCGGCGCCTACCGGAGCGTGACGCGGATCGGGCCTGCGGACGGGTCGGCCCGGGCTATCCAGCCCGCGTCAAGGTGCACGGGCCGCTCCGGGACCAGCCGGGCCCGCGCCGTGCCCAGGACCCGGTCGCCCTGGCGTACCTCGAGCCGGGCCAGCCGCCGGAAGGCGTCGCTGCGCAGCAGGAAGCGCCCGCGCGGCGGCGGCGGGCCCGGGACCCGGATCGCGTTGGGCGAGATCCAGCGGAGCGGGGCGGTCACGGTGACCGGGATCCGCCGCGCCCGCGGCGGCGGCCCGGCGCGCAGCGCGGCCGCGAGGTGCCGGGCGGCGTGCCGCCCGCCGAGGGCGGCCACGTCCGCGGTCTCTGCCGCGTGCACCAGGTTGCCCGCGGCGAAGACGCCGGGCACGGACGTTTCCAGCGCGGTGTCCACGGCGGGCCCGCGGGTGCCCGGGTCGATCTCCACCCCGGCCAGCCGCGCCAGCTCGTCGTCGGGGATCCAGTCCCCGGTGAAGACCAGCGTGTCGCACGCCACGAACCGGACCGCCCCGGCTCGTAGGTCGGCCAGCTCCACCCCGTCGAGCCGGCCGCGTCCGGAGACCCGGCGCAGCGCCGTCGACGTCCACACCGGGACCCGCCAGCGGGCCGCGGCGGCGAGCGCGAACGCGGCGTAGCTCTGCTGCCGGGGCTGGTCGGTGACCAGCGCGACGACGTCCGCGCCCGCGTGCGCCAGCGTGACCATCGCCGAGAAGCTGACGTGCTCGGCGCCGATGATCAGGGCGCGGCCGGGCAGCCGCTGGCCGTGCAGGTAGACCCGCTGCTGCAGCTCCCCGGTGGTCATCACGCCGTGCGGCCGGTCGCCGGGGACCAGCCGGGCGGCTCGCGGCCGTTCCCGGCAGCCGGTGGTGAGCAGCACCGCCGCCGCGGTGACGGTCTCGATGCCCCCGGCACTGGTCAGGGTGGCGGTCCGGGGCCCGGACCAGCCGGTGACCGTGGTCTGCGTCCGGACCAGCACGCCGGCCCGGGCTGCGGCCTGCGCGTAGTGCCGCGCGTAGCCCGGCCCGGTCATGACCCGGCGCAGGTCACGCAGCCCGTAGCCGGTATGCGCGCTGTGCCGGGGGATGCCGCCCGCTTCGGCCTCCCGGTCCACGACGAGGACCTGGCCCGCGCCGAGCCGCCGCAGTTCGATCGCGGCCGCGAGGCCGGCCGGGCCTGCCCCGGCGATGAGCACGTCGACGTTCATGCCGGCCCGCCCCGGGCCGACTCTGTCACCATCGCCGACACCGTGGCGGCGCAGTAGAAGCCCTGGCACCGGCCGTTCATCGCCCTGGTCCGGCGGCGCAGCCCGTCGGTGTCGGCGGGCGGCACCGTGCTCGCCAGCACGTCGCGGATCTCGCCGCGGGTGACCCGTTCGCAGTGGCACACGATCCGCCCGTAGTCGGCGTCGGCCGCGATCCGCCGGGCGTCCTGGTAAGGCCGCAGCCCCGCCTGGCCGATGTACGGCATCGCGGGCGGCCCGGCGGTGTCGTCGCGTTCCTTCAGCGGCAGCCCGGCCCCGGCCATCTGGTCGACCACGTACTCGGCGATCCCGAGCGAGGCGGACAGCCCGGTCGACCTGATGCCCGCGGCGCAGGCGTAGCGCAGGCCCGGGTCGACGCGGATCTGGTAGTCGCGGTGCTCGGTCGCGGCGCGGAGCCCGGCGTACGTCGCGGTGACCTCCTCGCGGACCAGGTCAGGGACGATCGTGCGGCCGGCCTTGAGCAGCGCGGCCAGGCCCGTCGCGGTGGTCGCGGTGTCCGAGCGGTCCTCGACGTCCTCGGCGGTGGGCCCGAGCAGGACGTTGCCGTACACGGTGGGAGCGACCAGCACACCCTTGGTCTGCGCGGTCGGCACCGGCAGCAGGATCGAGCCCACCAGCGGCCGGGCCAGCTTGTCGAAGACGATCAGCTCGCCGCGGCGGGGCCGGACCGTGAACCCGCCGCCGCCCAGCATGGCGTCGATGCGGTCGGCGCCGAGCCCGGCCGCGTTGACCAGCCAGCGGCCGCGCAGGGCGCCGTGGGTCGTGTGGATGAGGTGGGCGCCGGCCTGCGCGGCATCGGGCTGCACGCCGGTGACCCGGCAGTCTAGCCGCAGCCGGACGCCGGCCCGCACCGCCTCGGTGGCGTAGGCCAGCGGCGTGGTCCACGGGCAGATGATGCTCTCGTCCGGGATCTCCAGCGCGGCCAGGGCACCCGGTCCCAGGCGCGGTTCCCGCCGGTAGAGCTCGGCCGCGGGCACCGCCCGGATGCGGGCGTAACCGTTGTGCATGGCCTTTTCAGTGATCTCCGGGAGGGCCCGCAGTTGCTCGGGGGTCCAGGCGATCAGCAGCGCGCCGGTGCGCTCGACGGGGATGCCGGCCTGGGCGGCGTAGCCGGCCAGCAGCGCGTGGCCGCGGCGCAGCAGCCGGCTCTCCAGGGTGCCGGGCACCGCGTCGAACCCGGTGTGCAGGATGGCCGTGTTCGCCTTCGTCGTGCCGGTGCCGACGTCGTTGGCGGCGTCGAGCAGGACGACGGCGAGGTCATAACGGGACAGCGCGCGGGCGATCGCGGTGCCGACCACCCCGGCTCCGATGATGGCAACGTCACAGATCTCTGCGGGCGTCACGGCCGCTACACCGCCGCCAGGATCGCCGCCAGCGCCGCCTCGAAACGCGCCATCCGGTCCGCGGCCTCCTCGGCGCCGATCCGCGGCTCGATGACCGCCTCCACGTCGGCCGGGCCCACGGCCTGCTCCGGCCCGGCCGCCTGTCCCGTCCCGATCCTGGCCAGCGCGGCCACGCCGAGCGCGGTCGCGTCGGGGATGCGGTAGATCTCGACCGGCGCCTGCAGCAGGTCCGCCTGGGCCTGCATCAGCAGCCGGGACCGGGTCAGCCCGCCGTCGGCCCGCAGCACGGTCAGCGGGCCGCCGAGATCGCTGGCCACCGCGCCGGCCAGCAGCGTGACCGAGGCGGCGAGGCCGTCGATCGCGGCGCGGACTAGGTGGGCCCGGGTGGTACCCAGGCCGAGCCCGAGGAACGCGCCCCGGGCCGACGGGCGCCAGTGTGGCGCGCCGAGCCCGGCCAGCGCGGGCAGGAACGCCACGCCGCCGCTGTCCGGGACCGACCCGCCGATCGCGTCGATCTCGCTCGGGTCCGCCAGCAGGCCGACCTCGGTGAGCCAGCGGACGGCGGCGCCGGCGGTGTAGACCTGCCCGTCGAGGCAGTAGGTCGGCGTCCCGGCCAGCCGCCAGGCCACCGACGCGGACAGGCCGCGGGCCGAGCGCACGGCCGCGGGCCCGGTGGTGGCCAGCAGGAACGCCCCGGTCCCGTAGGTGCACTTGGCCTGGCCCGCGGCGAAGCAGCGCTCGGCCAGCAGCGCGGCCTGCTGGTCGACGGCGAGCCCGGCCACCGGCACCGCCGGGCCGAACGCCGACGTCTCGCCGGTGACCGCCGCGCAGTCGGCCACCTGCGGCAGCCGGCCGGGGTCCACGCCGAAGGCCGCGCAGGCCCGCTCCGACCAGTCCGCCGCGTCCAGGTCGAGCAGCATCGTGCGCGACGCGGTGGCCGCGTCGGTGACGTAGCCGCCGCCCAGCCGGGCCAGCAGCCAGGTGTCGGTCGTGGTGACCACGCCGTCGGCCGTGAGGTTCTCCCGCAGCCAGGTCATCTTCGGCGCCGCGAAGTACGGGTCCAGCGGCAGCCCGGTGATCTGGGCCAGCGCGGGGGCCCGGTCCTTCAGCCGCTCGCACACGCCCGCCGACCGCCGGTCCTGCCACACGATGGCCGGGGTGAGCGGCCGCCCGGTCTTCCGGTCCCAGGCCAGCACGGTCTCACCCTGGTTGGCCAGCGCGACCGCGTGCGCCGGGGCGCGGGCCGCGGCCAGGGCCTGCGTCCCGGCGCCGAGCACCGACTGGTACAGCTCTTCCGGGTCGGCCTCCACGCCGTCGGGGCCGACGGCGCGCACGCTGACCGGCACCTCGCCGGTCCCGAGCACCTCCTGCCCGGGCCCGACCAGCAGGGCCTTCGTGGCCGAGGTGCCCTGGTCGATGGCGAGAATGTTCACCGGCTCGTCAGGACGTGCCGCCGTCCTCCGGGCCGGTGCCCGGCGCAGGCGCCGGGGCGGGCTGCGCCGCGGCGTCGAGCGCGTCGGCACCGTGCGCGCCCGTCTCGGTCCGCATCGCGGCGGGCTCGAGCAGCCACTGCACGATGTAGAAGACCAGGCCCACGCCCAGCGCGCCGAGCACGTAGTACTGGGCGTCGCGGAACTCGCTGGGGGCGATGAGGATGATCAGCTCATAGGCGAGCCAGAGCAGCGCGCCCGCGAGAACCGGGATCTCCCAGCGCCCGAGTGAGAAGTAGCCGGCCTCGCCGCTGCGGCGGCGGCCGGCAAAGACGTACAGCAGCACCGTGCTCGCGTACAGCAGCGCCGGCATGATCGTCGACGCGCTGAACAGGGTGGTCAGCGCCGACGTATCGGTCCGCAGCACCACCGTGATCGCCGCGCCCAGCACCGCGGCCAGGATCGTGGCCCACGACGGGCCGCCCGTGGCCCTCGGCACCTGGCGCCACAGCTGGTAGCCGGGAAGCCGCCGGTCCCGGGACATCGACCAGATCATCCGGCTGTTGGTCACCATGATGATCAGCCCGCAGGCGAAGATCGACACGCAGACGAAAATGAGGAAGATCTTCTGCACGACGCCGCCGAGCACGTCGTTGACGATGAAGGCCACCGGCGCGCTGCTCTTGCTGGCCGCGGGGATGTTGCTGATCGCGTAGTCGAGCGCGATGAGGAACGCCATGCCGACCGCCCCGGAGGCCAGCACCGCGCGGACCATCGCCCGGGGGATGACCCGGTGCGGCTGCTGCGTCTCCTCGGCCAGGTTGCTGGCCGACTCGAAGCCCACGATCGTGTACGCGCCGAGCAGCGTGGCCAGCATGAACGGGCCGAGCCAGTTCCAGTACCCGGCGGTCGGGACGATCCCGGTCGAGGCCAGGTTCGACCAGTGGCCCAGGCCGCGGATCGCGGCCACCACGATCAGCAGCACGGTCAGGCCGAGGATCCCGATCAGCTCGGTCGCGACCGCGGTGTTGTTGACCCGCGTGGTGATCCGGGTCGACCAGATGATCAGCGCGGCCTGGAGGGCCAGCACGACCAGCGTCTCCAGGGCCGCGCTGGTCGGCGTGTACGTCTCGCCGATCAGGGGCTGGAACGCCACCTGGATCAGCCCGTAGTCCACCGACACGGTGACGATGGTCAGGAACGCGAACGACATCCAGCCCAGCCACCAGCCGACGTGCACGTTGGCGAGCCGGGACGCCCACTGGTAGGAGTAGCCGGACAGCGGCACGCGCGCGGCGAGCGCGCCGTAGACCAGGGCCACCAGCGTCTGGCCGACGGTCACGATCGGCCAGGTCCAGATCGATCGCGGCCCGCCCGTGAGCAGCGCGAAGCTGAACGTGGTGAAGATCCCCGTGGTGATCGAGATGAACGAGAACGCCACGGCGAACGACTCGAAGTGCCGCAGCGAGCGCACGAACTGCTGCGCGTAGCCGTACCGGGGCAGTACGGCATCGTCGTCGTGCTCGGTGAGGGTGGAGGACACCGGTGCATCACTTCCTCGGCGGCTCGCTCGCGGTGAGCCGTGCTCGGGCCGCTACGGGGCGGCGGTCAGCCGCGGCCGCCCGCCGGCCGCGGTCAACGGTGCCTGCTCCGCGGCCGGGGCCCGGAGCAGGGTGACGTCGGCGGCGGCCAGCGCCGCGAACGCCGCGGAGTTTTCCGCGTCGTCGGTGATGACCGCGGTGAGGCGGTCGAGCGTGCAGACCCGGTGCACGGCGATCTCGCCGAGCTTGCTGGAGTCGGCGAGCACGTAGGTCGTCGCGGTGTGGTCGATGATCGTGCGCCGGACCACGACCTCGGCGGGGTAGTAGTCGGTGAGCCCGGCCTGCGGGTGCACGCCGCCCGAGCCCAGGAACGCCCGGTCCGCGTAGAACTCGGCGAAGAACGCCTCGGCGTGGGCGCCGGCGCAGGCGCCGTCGCCGGCCCGGACCTGCCCGCCGCACAGCATCAGTTCGGTGTCCGTGCGGGCGGACAGCTCCATCGCCGCGGGCACCGAGTTGGTCAGCACCCGGCCCCGGAAGCTGGCCGGCAGGGCCCTGGCCACCTCCAGCGCGGTCGTGCCGACGTCGATGACGATGGTCTCCTCGGACCCGACCAGCGACGCGGCCAGGGCCGCGATCGCCCGCTTGCGGTCGATGTGGCGGGTGCTCCGGACCGCGAAGCTGCCCTCGCTGGACCGGCCGGAAGGGCGCGTGGCGCCGCCGTAAACGCGCTCCAGCAACCCTCGCTCGCCCAGCCTGCGCAGGTCCCGTCGGATGGTCTCGACCGACACCCCGAACTGCCGGGACAGGTCCTCGGCCGAGACAGCCGCCTGCTCGCGGACCTGCGCCAGGATCGCCTGCCGGCGTTGCGTCGGCAGCATTCGCCGCTCCGATCACCCATCCGGGCCACGAACCGATTACGCCCGTTGTTGACCGATGTTGACTCGAACTTGCCCGAATGTCAACGGTGGCCGGTCCCGGGCGGGAGCTTGGAGCGGACCCGGGCCGCGCCGGGTGGCGCGGCTCCTGAAGGACGGCCGGCACCCGGGAAGCAGCCCGCGGTGCCGCGGGAAAACGGGTCCGCGGTCACCGGCTATTGCGTGGCGGGACGAGCGCGCGGTAAAGCCATCGGCTCAGCCGATGCGCGCCGGATCGGCGGCCGGCTGCCCGGAAGAATGCCACGCGCGGGCGGCCTAGGCGCTGGCCCGGTATTCCAGCGGATGGCGGCCGCGGCACGGGAAATGAACCCCGGCTCCCGCGGCCATGGGCACGGCGGGAGGCCGTGGCGGCCGACTAGTGAGCCGCCTCATTGGGGCTGGCGGGTCGCCTCATAGGCAGGCTAATGAGCTGCCGCATATTGGCGCATGACCTCGGCGCTGACCCGGCCGCGATCAGAGACCTCCAAGCCTGCTGCCTTGGCCCAGGCCCGCACCTCACTGCGGTCGGCCGATGAGCCGCCCGAGCGTCCGCCGGCCCGGCGTCCGCCGCGCGGTACCCGCCGTCCAGCCTCGATGTACGGGGCAAGGGCCTTTTCCAGCTTGGCCCGGTTCTTCTTGGCGAGATCGATTTCGTAGGTCACGCCGTCGAAGCCGAACGAGACCGTCTCCGCGCTGTCTGATCCGTCGAGATCGTCGGTGACGATAACCGACACGTTTTTAGACATGACACAAATACTCGGTGCGGCATAAGCGGCTGTCAAATGCGACGCGCCGCAAAATCATGCAGGCGCGCACGCGGATCAGGCCTGGGCAAGCACGAGGTCAAGAGGCCGGGGAACCCGGGTGAGATCAAGAGCGCCCGCGAGAAGGCGCGCGTATTGGCTCTTCCGGCCGGACCGAGTTCCCATGAACCGGTGCAGCTGGCCGCCGAGGTCTTGCCGTTGCTGCGCGGGCTGCTTCTGGAAAGTGCGGAATGGCCGGAGCTCGCCTTGAGCGTGGATGATTTGCTCGACTACGGCATGACCGAGAGCGCGGATCAGTTCGTCTTCCAGGTCGGCGGTGCACACGTAGAATCCGAGCGCCTCCATATCGGCACGGGACAGGTCCAAACCGAACCCGGCGCGCTCGAGAGCGCGCCGGAAATGGCCTTCCTCGTCGGCGTCACACAGGCCGGCTACCCTGACGCCGATTCCGGCCGGGCCGAGCAGAGTCAGGAAGCGGCCGATATTGGTCGCGCCGCCCATCGGCACGACGGCGATGCCCCCGCGGCCGAGCGGCAGGCCGCGCCGCCTGGCGAGCGTCTCGAGCGCGGCCTGGTCGCTCATCCCCTCGACCAGCACGACCGAGCGCGTTTCGGCGGCGCTGGCCAGGTCGATGTCCATGATCCCGGGCCTTCCACGGGCGGCAGGGGCCGTCGGCCCACGTGCTGAGTCTGCTGGCCGCGCCTGCGCGAGTCGAGCGGTTTACCCGGCTGTCGGCCAGCGGGTCAAGGGTCGGCCCGTGGCGCCTCAGGCCAATGCGGCTTCCAGGTAGGGCCGGATGCGCGCGGCCGCCGAGTGTCCCGGGTACCAGGTGCAGGCGAGGCCCACGGCCGCGACCCGGCCGGTGCCGAGCGCGGCCCGCAGCGCGCCGGCGACCTGGGCCGGGCCGGGGCCGCCCGGTGCCGGGTACCGCAATCCCGGCAGCTCGGCCGGATCGACCACGTCCAGGTCGACGTGCAGGTACAGCGGGCCGGCGGGCAGGTCGCCGGTGTCCAGCTCCTCGACCTGGGCCCGGTCGCGTGGCGGCCTAGCGCCCGCTGCCGTAGGGCCGGGTAATGATCTCGAGCACGTGGCCGTCGGGATCGTCGAAGTACAGGCCGCGGCCGCCGTCACGGTCGCTGATCTTCCCCCGCTGGGTCTTGCCCGGATCCGCCCAGTACGGCAGGTCCTGCTCGCGGATGCGGCCGAACGCGGCGTCGAACTCTTCCTCGCCCACGAGGAACGCGTAATGCTGGGGCGCGATCTGCCGGTCGGTCTCGGCGAAGTCCAGCGAGACGCCGTTGTCCGCCTCGACCACGAGGAAATGCCCGAAGCGGGTCGCCGCGGGCAGGCCGAGGATCCCGGTGAGGAACGCCGCTGACCGCTGCTGGTCGCGGCACGACACAATAGTGTGGTTCAACTGCACGCTCACAATCACGATTCTGCCCGGCCCGCCGGCCCCGGAACATCAAGGAGGAGCCAATGCCCACCCGCAGCGCTCATACGACATGGACGGGCGGCCTGCAAGACGGAACCGGCGTGGTCACGCTGGTCAGTTCCGGTATCGGCACCTACGAGGTCAACTTCCCCAAGCGGGCGGCCGACAACGCCGACGGGACCACCAGCCCGGAGGAGCTCATCGCCGCCGCCCACTCGGCCTGCTTCGCCATGCAGTTTTCCGCGCTGCTGGGCGCGGCGGGCGGCAGTAATCCGTCCCTCGACGTCACCGCGGACGTCACCCTCGGCCCGGACCCGGCGGGCGGCTTCCGGATCACCGGCATCGCGCTGACGGTGCGCGGCGAGGCCCAGGGCGTCACGGCCGAGGACTTCGCCAAGATCGCGCAGGAGGCCAAGAACGGCTGCCCGGTCAGCAAGGCCCTGGCGGGCACCGACATCACGCTGCAGGTGAACCCGGGCTAGCCGGGCCCGGTCAGCCCGCCGGCATGATGGGGCCATGAGCCACCGAAGCGGCCGCCATTTCCTGCAGATTCCCGGCCCGACGAATGTCCCTGACCGGGTGCTGCGCGCGATGGCGGCCCCCACCATCGATCACCGCGGCCCCGAATTCCGGGCGCTGGCCCGGCAGTTGCTCGCCGACGTGCGGCGGCCGTGCGGGACGACCAGGCCGGTGGCCATGTACCCGTCGTCGGGTACCGGCGCCTGGGAAGCGGCGCTGGTCAACACGCTCTCGCCGGGCGACAAGATCCTGGCCTTCGAGACCGGTCACTTCGCCACGCTGTGGTGCCAGATGGCCCGCCGGCTCGGCCTCGATGTCGACTTCGTGCCTGGCGACTGGCGGCACGGCGTTCGCGCTGACCAGGTCTTAGCCAGGCTGGCCGCGGATCCGGGGCACCGCATCAAGGCGGTCACCGTCGTGCACAACGAGACCTCGACCGGGGTCACCAGCCAGATCCCGCCGATCCGGGCGGCGATCGACAGCGCCGGCCACCCGGCGCTGCTGATCGTCGACACCGTGTCCTCGCTGGGCTGCGTGGACTACCGTCACGACGAATGGGGCGTGGACGTCACGGTCTGGTGCTCCCAGAAGGGGATGATGCTGCCCCCCGGGCTCGGGCTCAACGCGGTCAGCGCGAAGGCTCTCGAGGCGTCCCGGCACGCCCGCCTGCCGCGCAGTTACTGGGAGTGGCCGCCGATGCTCGCGGCCGCCGAGACCGGGGTCTTCCCCTACACGCCGCCGACCAACTTGCTCTACGGGCTGCGCGAGGCGCTGGCCATGCTGGGCGAGGAGGGCCTGCCCGCGGTGTTCACGCGGCACGCCCGGTATGCGGAGGCCACCCGCCGCGCCGTGCGCGGCTGGGGCCTGGAGATCGTCTGCCAGGACCCGGGCGAGTACTCGGACACCCTCACCGCGGTCATCGTGCCCGACGGCCACGATGCCGATCAGGTCCGCGCGATCATCCTCGACCGCTTCAACATGTCGCTCGGGAATGGTCTCGGGCGCCTCGCCGGGCGCGTCTTCCGCATCGGGCACCTGGGCGACCTCGGCGACCTGTCGCTGGCCGGCACGCTGTGCGGGGTCGAGATGGGGCTGACGCTGGCCGGGGTGCCCGTGACCCGCGACGGCGTCCGCGCTGCCCTCGACTACCTGACCGCGACGGCCTGATTCCCATAACGGGCTGGCGGGCCGGCGACGGTCCGTTCTGGGGCTCGTCAGCGATGTACGGATCGGGCAGGCGCGAAGTCGCGAATGGCGCTCAGCAACTGGGCTGGGGTCTCGATCTGCGGTACGTGGCCCGTGGCCGGCAGGAGGCGGAACCGGGCGCCGGGGATGGCGGCGGCGTAGGCCCGTCCGTAGTCGGGGTCGACGATCCGGTCGCTGTCGCCCCAGACCACGAGCGTCGGCACGGTGACCTGTCCGAGCCGGGCCCGAAGGCCGGGGTCGGTCATGGCCGTCCCGCCGTAGACCGCCAGCGCCTCGCGGTTGCCGGCCATGGCCGCACGCTGCTCGGCGCTCATCGCCGCAGGGTCGATCCGGAACGGGCCCGGATTGTGGTAGCTGAGCTCGGCCACCTGGTCCAGGGTCAGCGAGAAGAAGTCGGCGACGGGGTGGCCGGAGACCTCGATCCCGCAGGCGTCGACCAGGACCACGCCGGTGATCCGCGCGGATCCGGCCAGTGCCATCTCGGCGGCGATCCAGCCGCCGATCGAGTTGCCGACCACGGTGACGCCGTCGAGGCCAAGCCCGTCGAGCAAGGACACGTAGAGCCGGGCCAGGCCGGCGATGGAGTTCAGCCCGCCGGGCCGCGGGGTGCCGGCGAAGCCCGGGTGGACGGGGGTGACGACCCGGGCGGGCCCGGCCTCGGCCAGCCGGTCGGCGAAACCGGTCACGGACTGCGGCCCGGCGCCGCCGTGCAGCAGCAGGAAGGGGTGCCCGGTGCCGCGGTCGCCGTAGCTGACCGGCACCGCGCCGATGCCGTCGACGGTGACGGTCCGGGTGGCTGTGGTGCTCATGATCGTCCTCCTGGTCGGCTATGACGCGTAATCGGTGGCCGGGACGGTGGCGTAGCGGGCCATCACGCCCACGGCGTCGCCGGGGGTTACCGGCCGTCCCGACGCGATCATGTCGTGCAGGTCGCGGAAGTACTGGACGTACAGGTCCGGGGTGAACGTGTTGAGCAGCACGGCCGGCTCGTCGGTGACGTTGGCGAACGTGTGCGGCGCGCCCGGCGGGACCATCACCAGCGTTCCGGCGGGAGCGTCGTAGCTGGTCTCGCCGACCGTGAAGCGCGCCGTGCCCGAGACGACGTAGAAGCCCTCGTCGTGCTGGGCGTGCCGGTGCTGCGGGGGGCCGCTGGTGTGCGGGGCGATGGTGATCTCGCCGATGCCCAGGCGGTGCGACGTCGTGCGGCCGTCCTCCAGGATGCGCATCCGGGTGGGCCCGGACAGCGCGACCTCGCCGCCGCCCGGTCCGACGATCGAAACCTCGGTCATATCCGTCTCCTCGTTATGAAAGTCGCTCTCATGAAGAGAGTAGCCTCTCATCAACATTCATGCAAGTATGCTCTCATGATGAGAATCGGCTCAGTCAGGCGCGGCGCGGAGCGGGCCCGATGACCATGCCCCTGCACACCGGACGGTCCAACCAGAAAGAGCGCACCCGCGCGGCGATCGTGGCGGCGGCGCGCGAGGCCATCGCCTCCGGTGGCGAGGTCACGATGCCGGATGTCGCCCGGCGGGCCCTGGTCTCGGAGGCGACCGCTTACCGGTACTTCCCGGACCTGGCCTCGCTGCTGCGCGAGGCGCTGGCCGGAGTCTGGGACAGCCCGCAACGGGCCATGGAACCGGTGGCCGGGTCCGACGACCCGGTCGAGCGCATCGGCTTCGCCACCGAGGTCCTGCTCCGGGAGGTGCTGGCCTATCAGGGCGCCGTGCGGGCGATGATCTCGGCGTCCATAACCAAGCCGTCGACCGCGGCCCGGCGGCCGGGCCGCCGGTTCGGCTTGATCGACGAGGCGCTCCGCCCGCTGGACGGCACGATGGCCGTGCGGCAGCCAGGGCAGTTCGAGCAGCTCAAGCTCGGCCTCGCCGTGGTGGTCAGCGCCGAGACACTGTTCACCCTCACCGACCTGTGCGGGCTGACGCCCGAGGCGGCCATCGCCAGCGCGGCGCAGACCGCGCGGTCGCTCACGGCCGCCGCCCTCGGCGCGGCTTCGGCGTCAGCCGCTCAGTAACGTGGCCGGCAACGTTGCTGAGTGCCGGTTAAGGAGCACGATGTTCGAGCACCCGGTCAATGTCCGGTGGCGTGACGTAGACGCGCTCGGTCACGTCAACCACGCGGTGTTCCTGACCTACCTCGAGGAAGGCCGGGACGCCTTCTACGCGCAGGTCCTCGGCGACCCCATCTACGTGGTCGTCCGGATCGAGATTGACCTGCGGGCGGAGGTCCGCTACCCGGACCGGAGGGTGACGGTGCGCATCGAGGTAGAGCGCGTGGGGACGACCAGCCTCACCACCCGCGAGACGATCCTCACGCCCGCCGGGGAAGAGGCGGCGCAGGCGCGCGTGGTCTCGGTCCGCTGGGATGGCGGCCTCGGCCAGCCGGTCCCGTTCAGCGAGGCCGAGCGCGCGCAGCTGGCGGCCGCCATGGCCACGTGACCGCTGCGCCGAAGATCAGCGCACTATCCTGGCCGCCGGTGGACCAGGCCAGGTACCAAGCGGCGGCGCCGCGAGGGGCCGGGATGTTCCTGCGCGGATATGGCGACCTTGGAAAGCGGTCTGATCATGATTAGGCCAGCCGCGGTGATCAGCAGTGCGCTGGCCGCAAAGATCGTGTCGATCGGGCCAAACGTGATGCCACCCACGTTCGCATGGAAGCGGTGCAGGACGGTGCCTGCCAGAAATCCGGCGGCGGCGAGCGAGCCGATGTTAGCTACCTGTTGCAGGGGGTTGAACACTGACATCACCCTGCCCATCATGTCTGGCGGGATGACGGCCAGGAATATCGGCGGGGCGGCTGCATTGATCGCCCCAAACGTGCCGCCGACAGCAGCCACGACGATCAGCGCCGGTCCGAGCTGGGTCAGGCGCGAATAGATGAGGAGCAGCAGCCCTCCGGCGACCATTCCGAGCCAGAAGACCCGGGCCGGGCCAGTCCGGCTGCCTGCCCAGCCGCCGAGCAGCGCCCCGGCCACCGCGCCGGTCCCGATGGCGGCGGAAAATGTCCCGAGCCAGCCTGCCGCGGCGTGCAGGTTGTCGCGGAGGTAGAAGACTTCCAGCGCATTGAGCGCCCCGGTGCCGAGCGTGCAGACGATCACCCCGGTAATCATGGCGACCAGGGTCGGGCAGGTGACGAAGAATCGCAGGCCCGCGCGGAACTCAGCGCGAAAGCCTGCCCGCGCGCCGGGCCGATTGCCCTTAACGGGCAGGCGAATGGCCCGGATGGCCGCAAAGGACAGCACAAACGAGGCGGCATCGATCACGATGGCCCACTGGAGGCCGGCCGCGAAAAGCAGCGGCGCCGCGATCGGGGGCCCGATGATCGAGGCGGCGCTGGCGGTGGCCTGCAGCCGCCCGCTGGCGAGCGGCCGGTCGCCGGGCGCGACGACCAGGCCGACCAGCGCCAGGCGCGATGGGTTGAAGAACTGCGCCAGCGCGCTTTCCGCGGCGACCACCGCGTAGACGGCGGCCAGTTCAGCCGCCAGCGGCAGCCTGTGACCGGAGCCTGCCACCAGCAGCAGCGAGGCGATCACGACCGCCCGGGATGCGTCGGCCGTCATCATGATCCGGCGCTTGTCCCACCGGTCGATCCAGACCCCGGCGAGCGGGCCGACGGTCAGCACAGGCACAGCCGCGGCGATAAGCACGCCGCTGGCTGCGGCCGGGGCCCACGGCTGGCCTTTGGCCAGCACCACGGCAACCCACAGCATGACCGTGATGTCGAAAACGCCGTCACCGGTCAGCGACACCGCCTGCGCCAGCCACAGCCGATGCCAGTTCGGGTTGCCCCGCAGGCCACGCCGTACCTCAGTTACCGGCGCGGCCGAGCTAATCATCGCAGGCTAGAGGAAGACATCAGTGCGGCCGCGGCGAACAGGCGAGCCGGGCGGGCGTCGCTCGTGCGCTCGGCTGGCACCCTGCCCCGGTCGCCGTACTTATCCAGCACCCGGCCGATCTCGGTGATCGCCTGGCGCAGCTCAGCGGCGGTCAGCCACGCCGTCGTCGCCATGATCTTAACGGCGTCCTGCCATTCACCTGGCTCTTGCGCGCTACGGCGAAGGCTGTCCTTCAGCCGCGTCATCTCGTAGTCCACAAACGCGGCGGCTGCGGCGCGTGATGCAGCCGCTTGCTCGCTGTCGAGCCCTGATGAGGACAGGTCCAGGTCCGGGCTCACCAGCCGCCACGGCTTCTCCCGCCATTGCGCCCCAGCGACGCGCGTGATGTAGCCGTACTTAGCCAGAACACCCAGGTGATATGAGCACGTCGCGGTGCTCTCGCCGATCAGTTCGGCGCAGCGCGTGGCCGTCACCGTGTCCTCGCTGGTCAGCACGTCGATCAGCTTCCACCGGATCGGGTGGGCCAGTGCGCGAAGCGCCAGCGGATCTAGTGGGTTCGGCTCGGCCGTCGAGTCGGTCATGGGTCAACATTAGTCGGCCGACGTACGTCGGTCAAGGAACCTTGCGCGACACTCATTGGCAACTCGGCTTAAGCGCCGTGGCCTCAAGGCTCGGAAGGCCTCAGCGCGGCCGGGCCAGGACCAGATCCCCCGTGATCATTGGAGGGCCCGGGCTGCGGCGTCAGGCGCCGGGGGTGGCCTGATGACCGGCGGCGGCGCCTGCGAGCGCCGGAAGCGGCAGCGTGGGAGCTGGGTCCGGCTGTGGCGGCACGGACGCGACCGCCGGAAGCGGCCGCGCGGCGGCGAGATCCCGCTGCGGCGGCGCGGCGGCGAGGTCCGGCTCTGGCAGCGCGGGAGCGAGGGCCGGCTGCGGCGCCAGGCGGCGGCCGCGTCGCAGCCACGCCCAGGGCCGGCGCGGCCGGCGGGCCGCACGGGCCAGCCGGGAGGCCTCGGCCCGCTCAACCAGTTCACGGTGCCGATCCGCGGCAAAGAGCGCGGTGATACTTGAAGGGCCGCTCATCGTATTTCCCCCCGGTGACCTGGAACCCCTGTCACCGGTAAGAGCACTCCGGGGCGCCGCTGATACAGGTGGTCTCGAGCCGGGCCGCGGCGGGTGACCGTCAGGAGGCGCCGAGCGCGCGCGGCGGGGGTCTCCAAGCGCACGCTGTACCAGCAGTTCGGCAGCAAGGACCAGGTCGTCGCCCAGAGCCTCGACGCGCACGGCATGGCCATCCTCGGCCTGTGCCTGCCGGCCGGCGGCGATGACGGCGTGCCCCCTCGCCAGCAGATCCTGGCCATCTTCGAAGCGCTCGGCCGCTGGACGGCGTCGGATGAGTTCCGTGGCTGCCCGTTCGTCAACACCGCCACCGAGCTGGCCAACCCCGGCCACCCGGCGCGGCGGGTCGCCCGCGACTACAAGCTGCGGCTGCGCGACTACTTCGCCCGCCAGGCCGACCGCGGCCACGCCACCGATCCCCAGCGCCTGGCCGACCAGCTGATCGTGGTCTTCGACGGGGCCATCGTGCAGGCGGTCATGGACACGGGCCGGGACGCCGACGCCGCGCGGAGCGCCGCGGCGGCGTTGCTCGACGCGCAGGGCGTGGCCTGAGTCGCCCGAGCGCGGCGCGGCCGGGCGCGCCATGATAGCCAGATGATCGACCTGATTCTTCGTAACGCCCGCGTGGCGGGCCAGGACGAGCTCGCCGATCTCGGCGTCGAGCGCGGCGAGGTCGTCGCCGTCGACGCGGGCACGACCGCGGCCGAGGTCATCGACCTGGCCGGGCGCCTGGTCACGCCGCCGCTGGTCGAACCGCACATCCACCTCGATGCGGTCCTCACCGTCGGTCAGCCGCGGCCGAACGTCTCCGGCTCGCTGTTCGAGGGCATCGCGGTCTGGGCCGAGCGGGTGGCCGACCTGACCTACGAGGACGTGCAGGCGCGGGTCCGCCAGGTCCTGCGCTGGCAGCTGGCCTGCGGTGTCCAGCATGTCCGCAGCCATGTCGACGTATGCGACCCGCAGCTGCGGGCCCTGCGCGCGCTCGTCGACCTGCGCGAGGAGGTGCGCGGCCTGATCGACCTGCAGCTGGTCGCGTTCCCGCAGCAGGGCATCCTCGGCTTCGACGGCGGCCGGGAGCTGATGCACAAGGCCGTGGAGCTGGGCGCGGACGTGGTCGGCGGGATTCCGCACTACGAGCTGACCCGCGAGGACGGCGTGGAGTCGGTCAGGTTCGCGATGGCGCTCGCCGAAGAGCACGGCCTGCCCGTGGACATCCACTGCGACGAGACCGACGACGATCACTCGCGCTTCGTCGAGGTGATGGCGGCCGAGACGATCCGGCGGGGCATGTCCGGCCGGGTCACGGCCAGCCACACGACGGCCATGCACTCGTACAACAACGCGTACGCCTACCGGCTGATCAACAACATTGCCCGGGCGGGCCTGCACATGGTGACCAACCCGCTGGACACCTCCGTGCTGCAGGGACGCTTCGACACCGGCCCGATCCGGCGCGGCCACACCCGCGTGAAGCAGCTCACGGCGGCCGGCGTCAACGTCTGCATCGGGCATGACTCGGTGATGGACCCGTGGTACCCGCTCGGGTACGGCGATCCGCTGCAGGCCGCGTTCGTGCTGGTGCACCTCGGGCAGATGTCCGGCGACGGCGAGCTACGCCAGCTCATTCAGATGATCACGACGAACCCGGCCCGGGCCCTGGGCGTCCCCGGCTACGGGCTACACCCCGGCGGGCCCGCGGACCTGGTCGTCTTCGACGCGCCGTCGGAGGCGGACGCGCTGCGGCTGGTCGCACCGCGCACGCTGGTGCTGCGCGGCGGGAAGATCGTGGCGCGGGCCACCCCCGCGCAGCACACGGTGGTCTGGGACGGCGTCGAGGAGCAGGTCACGTTCTTGCGAACGTAGGCGACCGCGGCCGGTCAGGACGTCGGCTCGGCCACCGGCTCGTCCGGGATGTCGAGGATCTCGTCGCGGTTCTCCTTCGCCCCCTCCAGCCGGAAGAACAGCGCGTAGAGCACCGCGGCCAGCACGAAGCCGACCTCGAACGTGAGGTCACCGAAACCCGCGGCGTGCTTGGGCACGATGCCGACATAGTCGGTCTGGTTAGCGAAGAAGAGGATCGACACCGCCATCGCGATGGCCATGGCGGCGAAGCCGGCCCACGGGTTGTGCCGGCGGTCGAACAGGAACCCGCCGACCCGCCGGCCCCGGCGCAGGAGCTGGTCGGTGAAGAAGACGCCGAGCCAGGGCCCGATCCAGTACGAGATGACCAGCAGGAAGTTGTTGTACTTCTCGCCCGCGTCGTGCAGCCCGGACAGCGCGAGGAAGAAGCCCACGACCCCGAACACGAGCGCCACGATCGCCCGCCGCAGCGACAGCGGCAGCCTGATCCCCAGCGCCAGGAACGACATCGAGCCGGAGTACACGTTCAGCGCGTTGGCGCAGACCGCGCCGAGCGCGATGGCCAGCAGCGTGAGGTCGGCGAGCGCCGTGGGCAGGTGGCTGGTGAACCCGGCCGTCGGGTTGTCGGCGTACTTGCCGACGTTGGTGATCGTGGCGGCCGCCGCGCCGATGATCTCGAGCCAGACGCAGGAGATCAACACCCCGAGGCCGGCCCAGAAGCCCGTGGCCCTGCGGTTGGTGTCCGGCGGCAGGTAGCGCGTGTAGTCGCTGGCGTACGGGTTCCAGCCCGCCGCGTAGCCGAAGGCCGCCCCCATCGTGATCAGGAACCCGCCGGGGACCCCGGCCACGTGCGCGCCCGGGTGCGCCTTCGACGTGATCACGGCCGAGGCGATGATGAACACCACCACCAGGAACGGGAACGCCCAGCGCTCGAACATGTGCACCAGGTTGTGGCCGAAGAACGCGACCGCAATCTGCGCCACCACGATGATCAGCAGGCAGATCTTCGTGTTCCAGCCCAGCAGCGCGTTCAGCGCGAACGCGCCGCTCACGCTGTTGACTGCGAACCAGCCGATGCCCGCGACGACCGCGTTGATGCCGGCGGGCAGGATGTTGCCGAGGAAGCCGAACCCGATCCGGGACAGCACCATCTGGGGCACGCCGAACAACGGCCCGCGGGCCGCCAGCGCGCCCATCGACAGCGAGCCGAGCGTGGTGCCGATCACGATCGCGAGCGTGGCCATCCAGAACGACTGGCCGAAGAACCAGACGCCGATGATGCCGACGAAGATGGTCGCGAACTCCATGTTCGGCGACACCCACGTCCAGAACTGCTGATACGGCTGGCCGTGCCGGTCATGGAGCGGGATGAACTCCGCCCCGCCGGGCTCGACCGCGGCGACCTTGTCACCGTAGGTGCCCTCACGTACCTCGGCCTCGATGACGGAGGTGGTCGTGCGCTTGGTTTCGGTCACCTGCGGCCCGCCCCTCTGCTTAGGCGTGATTGCCCGCATGGTAACGGTATTGAGCGGCGCTGAACATATGTCCCGCGCCGGGCCGTCGGCGTGCCGCGTGGCGCCGGGGCGGGCGCAGCCGCGCGTGGAGGACGGGAGCAGGGATGCTGGACGACCTGGTCTATGACGACAGCGAGCCGCCGACCATCGGCCTGGTGCCGCCCGGCGTCTCCATGGATGAGGTGCAGGACCACATCAAGATTGTCCACAGCCCGCTGCTGGTCGGCCCCGACTCCGGCGGCCAGTACGCCGGGGCTTACTGGGCCGGCACCGAACTCGTGGTGGTCGGCGATCTCGGGCCAGACCAGGAGCAGGCCCTCGGCGATTTCCGGGATTACCTGCGCGAGCGAGGCGAGATCTAGGCGGACCGGCCGGCCTGGGCGCGGGGGCCCGGGACGGCTGACCGCGGGCCGGGCGCAGGCCCGCCGTTCGGGGCGGGGTTAGAACGCTCACGACCGCGAGCGGGAGATGGCGTGCGATCGTCCGTTGTCATCGCGGCGCGGAGTGGGCACCATGGGCACGTGATCGGCGCACCCGGGTTGCTGCGGCAGACGCGCGCATGAGCCGCGAGGTCGCCGAGCTATGGTCGGACGCCATCGGCGCTGCGGGCACGGTGATCCGCTACGGCCACTGGGGGCGCGCGGTCCTGGTGTTCCCGACCGAGCGCGGCCGGGCCTCCGACTTCGAGAACAACGGCATGCTCGGGGCCGTGGGCGGCCTGGTCGAAGCGGGGCGGCTGAAGGTCTACTGCGTCGACAGCTACGACGCGGGTTCCTGGTCCAACCGGGACATCCCGCTCGAAGAGCGCGCGCGCGGGCACGCCCGCTACGAGTCGTGGATCCTCGACGACGTCGTGCCGTGGATCTACCAGGACTGCGGCGGTCCGACCGAGGTGGCCACGCTCGGATGCAGCATGGGCGCCTTCCACGCCGCCAACTTCGCGCTCAAGCGGGCCGAGAAGTTCCCGCTGGCGATGTGCTTTTCCGGCAGCTACGATCCCGCGTCCTGGCACGGCTGGGGCGAGCGGGGCATGGCCGCGTACTTCAACAACCCCATGGACTACGTCGGGCACCTGGAGGGCGACTACCTCGACTGGCTGCGCCGCCGGGTCGACCTGCTGCTGGTGTGCGGCCAGGGCCAGTGGGAGGACACGACGGGAGCGTTGCTGAGCACCGAGCAGTTTGCCGGGGTGCTCGCCGGTAAAGGCATCCGGCATGAACTTGACCTGTGGGGCCACGACGTGCCCCACGACTGGCCCTCCTGGCGCGCCCAGGTGGCCCACTACATGCCGCGGTTCTGCTGACGACGGGAGCGTGCGTTGACCTCTTCACGGCACCTGATCGGGCTGCTGCTCGGTACCGAGGACGACTGGCCCCGGGCGTTCGAGGAGGTCTTGCGCCGGCTGGGCCCGGTGCCGGGCCCCGGCGGCACCCGGCACTCCTTCGACTGCGAGCGGATCACCATCGAGCCCTTCGACCTGCGGGACCGCCCCCGCTACGACCTGGTCATCGACCGGCTCGCCTACTGGTACTACCACCCGCGGGAATGGCTGAAGAAGATCGCGCTGATGGACGGCGTGTACCTGCTGAACAGCCCGTTCACGTTCCAGTCCATGGAGAAGCACGCGGCCTACTGCGCGATGATACGGCTGGGCCTCAACGTGCCGGACACGGTGCTCGTGCCGTACAAGAACCCGGTGGACAATTCCCGGTACGCGTATACCGCGACCCGGTACAACCAGCCGTTCGACCTCGATGCCATCGCCCAGCGGATCGGCTACCCGCTGTACATGAAGCCCTACGACGGCGGTGCGTGGCGGGGGGTCTCGCGCATCAACAGCCCGGCCGAGTTGCACGCCGCCTACGACCAGAGCGGCGAGATGCTCATGCACCTGCAGAAGGCCATCGACGACTACGACGCCTTCGCCCGGTCGCTGTCGATAGGCGCCGAGACGATGGTCATGCGGTTCCAGCCGGACCAGCCCATGCACCTGCGCTACGCGGTCGATCATGACTTCCTGTCGCCGCAGGCCGGCGATGAGGTGGTGACGATCGGGCGGCTGGTCAACGCGTTCTTCCGGTGGGAGCTCAACTCCTGCGAGACCCTGGTGAAGGGCGGCGAGGTCTACCCGATCGACTACGCCAACGCCTGCCCGGACCTGTCGCTGACCAGCCTGCACTACTACTTTCCCTGGGCGATCAGGGCCCTGGCCAAGTGGTGCGTGTTCGCGCTCGTCGTCGGCCGCAAGCCCCCGCTCGACCTGGCGACGGACCGGTATTTCGAGGTCGCCGACGACCCTGGCGCGTCCTACGCCGACAAGCTGGACGCCTACCGGACCTTCGCCGACGCCTACTTCGAGGTCGAGCGTTACCGCGACTTCTGCGCGAGCAGCATCCCGCACGTCGACGAGGTCGTGCTGGACTGGGTGGCCGGCCCTGACTTCGACCAGCTGCTGGTCGAGACGGTGCGCTCGGTCTACCCGGCGCACGAGCACGACCAGTTCATCGCGCACCTGCGGGGCCTGCTCGGCTTGTGGGTGGGCGACGAGACCGCCCGCCTGCGGACCGCATGATGCCGGCCAGGCCCGGCGGGGCCGTGCTGGCGTCACCCCCCGGTGGCGTGCCAAGGTATGTATCCAGGTGCCTGGTCTTTCTACCTCGTTGAGCGAGGCCTCATGGGTCGTGACATCCAGCCGATCAAGATCAGCGGTGAGGACCGGCGCATCTACCGTGACAGGGTCTGGCGCTCGCTCGAGGTGTTCGCCAAGATGCTGCAGGAGCGCATGTTCGAGGCCAACCCGGCGCAGGTGGGCCTGGAGATCGAGCTGAACCTCGTCGACGAGCGCGGGATGCCGTCCATGCGCAACGTCGATGTCCTCGACGCGATCGCCGATCCGGCCTGGGCGACCGAGCTCGGGCAGTTCAATCTCGAGATCAACGTGCCGCCGCACCAGCTGACCGGCGACGCCGTGGCGGACCTGGAGCGGGAGGTCCGGGCCAGCCTCAACGCCGCGGACAGCAACGCCCGCGGCATCGGCAGCCGCCTCGTCATGATCGGCATCCTGCCGACGTTGCAGAAGAAGGACCTGAGCGAGGAGACCCTGTCGGCCAACGAGCGCTACAAGGTGCTGAACGAGCAGATCTTCGCGGCGCGCGGGGAAGATATGCGCATCGCGATCGACGGCGCCGAGCACCTGCTCACATACGCAGACAGCATCACCCCCGAAGCCGCGTGCACGAGCACGCAGCTTCACGTGCAGGTCAGCCCGGATGCGTTCGCAAGCTACTGGAACGCGGCCCAGGCGATCGCGGGCGTGCAGGTCGCGCTGGCCGCCAACTCCCCGTTCCTGTTCGGCAGGCAGCTGTGGCACGAGACCCGGATCACGCTGTTCGAGCAGGCCACCGACACCCGGCCGGCCGAGCTGAAGGAGCAGGGCGTGCGGCCCCGGGTGTGGTTCGGCGAGCGCTGGATCACCTCGGTGTTCGACTTGTTCGAGGAGAACATCCGGTACTTTCCGGCGCTGCTGCCGATCTGCGAGGCGGAGGACCCGCTGGCGGTCCTGGAAGGCGGCGGGTCCCCGCAGCTGGCCGAGATGAGCCTGCACAACGGGACGATCTACCGCTGGAACCGCCCCGTCTACGCGGTCGTCAACGGCCAGCCGCATCTGCGGGTGGAGAACCGGGTGCTGCCGCGGCCCGTCAGTGGCGGACGTGGTCGCGAACGCGGCGTTCTACTACGGGCTGGTGCGGGCCCTGGCCGAGTCGGAGCGCCCCATCTGGACGCAGATGTCGTTCACGACCGCGGCCGATAACCTCTACGAGGCCGCGCGCCACGGGCTGGGCGCGCATCTGTACTGGCCGGGGTTTGGCGAGGCGCCGGTGGCCGAGCTCGTGCTGCGCCGCCTGCTGCCGCTGGCCCAGGAGGGCCTGAGCCGCTGGGGCGTCGACCCGGCGCAAGCCGACCGCATGCTGGGCATCATCGAGCAGCGCTGCCTGACCGGCCGGACCGGCGCCGCCTGGCAGATAGCCACGGTCGCGGCGCTCAGCGAGCACGACGGAGCCGATCGCCCGGAGGCGCTGCGGCTGATGACCGAGCGCTACATCGAGCACATGCACACCAACGAGCCGGTCCACACCTGGCCCGAGACTCCCTGAGCCGGGTTAGCCGCTGAACCCTTTTCATCCTCCTCATGACTGCCCACCTGCTCTGAGTGCGAGGTCGACGGATGAAAAGGCTCATCCTCAGGCCGGGCGGTTAGGGCTAGCCATCCACGGTGATATCCAGGCCACGTCGAGCAGCTCCGGCTGCTCCAGGCCGTCGATCATGAGCTGAACCGACTCCCGGACGTCCCGGGTCAGCCGGAAGCACTCCGCGGCCGACCCGCAGCGTTGCGGGGCGAACTGCCGGGCCAGAGTCACCACCTGGTCCGCCAGGCCGGGCAGCTCCCGGGCATCCTCGGGGTCGAGCGGCCACGGATCCCGGCCCGCCGCCGTGCCCAGGCTGGCGAACTGATCACCCAGCCACCGCCAGGGGTCGGCCGTCAGGGCCGGGTCCCAGGCCCGGTCGCAGGGCTCGTCGCCGCTGAACCACGGATGGTAATGGGCCACGCCGAAGGTGCCGGCCTCGTCCCGCCAGCGGTCGAACAGGTCGGCCCGCCACAGCGGGCGGTCCAGCGTGATGACCTGCGCGGCCGACTCGCTGCCCCGGTGCGCCTGGGCCGGAAGCTCCCGGAGCTCGATCCGGGCGCCGTGCTCCATGGAGCAGTCGGTCAGGTCGATCTCGAACCAATGCCGCACGATGACCGCAGAACGCGACAGCGTGAGAATATGCCTCACAACGCCTCAAAGGTGTGGTGTCCGGCGATGGACCGCGCAGCCTGCGGCCCTGCGGAACGCGCCGGTTAGCCGGTGGGGGAATACCTCAAGGTCAGCTTACGGCCAGGGCCCTGTTAGCCCGGACCGCCACCCGTCCTGTCGGCTTCCGATGCTTAGCGGCCGGGCACTGGCGATGACTTGGGGCCTGGTGGATCGTCCTTTCTGGGGGCGGGCAGGCGGCAAGGGTCTCGCTCGCGGTGAAGCAACGTATCAGGAGGTCACTGTGTCGCAAGTGCGGGTGCACAATTTCTCAGTGTCGCTGGATGGGTTCGGCACCGGCGAGGGGCAAAGCCTGGACGCCCCGTTCGGGCACGCGGGAACCCGGCTGCACGAATGGTTTTTCCCGACCCGCACGTTCCGCGCCATGCAAGGCCAGCCCGGTGGCAGCACCGGCGTCGACGACGCCTTTGCCAGTGCCTGGGGCCCGGGCATCGGCGCCGAGATCATGGGCCGGGGCAAGTTCGGCCCCCACCATGGACCCTGGCCGGACCAGGAGTGGAACGGCTGGTGGGGAGACGACCCGCCGTTCCACACCCCGGTCTTTGTTCTCACCCACCATCTGCGGCCCCCGGTTCAGATGAACGGCGGCACCACGTTTGTCTTCCTCGACGCGAGCCCCGCCGAGGCGCTGGCGCAGGCGCGCCAGGCCGCCGCCGGCCGCGACATCCGCATCGGCGGCGGCCCGTCCACTGTCCGCGAGTTCCTGGCCGCCGGCCTGATCGACTACCTGCACATCGTCGTGGTGCCCATCGTGCTGGGCCGCGGGGAGCGGCTCTGGGACGGGCTGGAGGCGCTCGAAGACCGCTTCCGGATTGAGGCCGTGACCAGCCCCAGCGGGGTCACTCACGTCACCTTCAGCGGGCGGTAACAGGCGCAAACACCGCGGGACACGCCAGCCGCAGGTCCCGGAGTCGTTCAGCACCGCATGATCGTTTGGAGTGGAGACCGATCAGGCGATAGGCAGCATTCAAGCCTCACCCACGCTCTACGTTGAGCGCCACGCCTCCGTTGGTGGCCACTCGGCCTAAGCGCGCTAGCAAGCCGGCCGATAGCGGGCCGGTGCCTCCGGGAGGGACCAGCGGCTGACACGGCAAGGCCGGGGAGGAAGCGCGCGGCCGCCGGGGAGGAGCTCGCCGGTGTCGTCGAACAGGATGACCCCGTTGCACAGAAGGCTCCAGCCCTGCTCCGGGTGAGCGGCCACGGTGCGGGCGGCGTCACGGCCGGGAGCGGTCGCGGCGGGGCACCGTGGGAAGTGATGGCACGCCCTGGGCGGGGCGCTAGCGGAGCGGGCTCCCGGTGACCGGTCGGCCCGCGCGGATGTGATCATGGCGGTCTCCTTTGGCAGCGCACACTTAATAGGACACGCGAGCGGCCCGTTAGATACACGCGGCCGGGGGCGCGTTCGGCGCCTATGGCACAGTCCTGACTGTGCCGTTGGGCGATCTGCCGGACTGGTTGCCGGCCTGGTGTCTGGACCATCTGGGTGGCGAACCCGCCGACGTGCTGTTCCAGCTGCAACAGGTCTCGATGGTGTTCGGTCTGCGGCTCGCTGGTGGTACGGACGTCGTGGTCAAGGCGCGCGCCGATGACGGCCGGGCCGTGTCGTGTGTCGCGGCGCAGGCTCGGCTGGCCGGGCGCGGGTTTCCGTGCGCCCGCCCGCTCACGCCGGTGGTCGGCGTCGGTTCGCTGGCTGTGCACGCCGAGGAGTTCCGGCCCGGCGGCGAGGTGCTGCCCGGGGACTCGCCGGATGTGGCCGCGCGCTACGCGGAGGTATTCGCCCGGCTGATGACCGAGCTGGCCGACGTGACCGTCGCACCGCCGCTGCCGAACCCGCCCTGGGTGCGCTGGGACCACGCCGACCCCGGGGGGTGGCCGGCGATCGACTGCCTCGATAACCGGGACCAGGGCGTGGTGCCCGCGTACGTCGTTGACACGGCCGTGCGGGCTCGCGGGCGGCTACTGGCCGTCGGCCTGCCGTGCGTGCTGGGCCATGCCGACTTCGAGGCGCAGAACCTCCGGTGGCACGGCCGGGAGGTGTGGGCGGTGCACGACTGGGACAGCCTGGCGTGGCAGCCGGAGGCGGCGCTGGCGGGAGCGGCGAGTGGGTCGTTCGCCAGTGCCGGTCCGCCCATGCTGGCGCCGATCGAAAGCTCCGAGGCGTTCCTAGTGACTTACCAGGACATTCAGGGGCGCTTGTTCACGGCCGTGGAGCAGGAGATCGCGTGGGCGGCCAGCTTGTGGATGGCGGCGTACAACGCCCGAGAGGAGGCACTGCACGGCGACGCGCCGGCGGGCCGCGATGCGCTCCGCGCACAGGCAGCCGAACGCCTCCGCCGGGCCAATGCCTAGCACCAGCATGCGCATCCAGCGAGCGCCTTCGCGGCAACATCTGGTCCCACCGGCTTTTCGAGATCCCCACTAACTACGGACAATCTGAGCCAGCTCGGGTTAGATACCCGCGGCCGGGCTTGCCTCATCCCTCCCCGAGGGCCTGCTCACGCGAGCACCACCAGGTCGACCGCCCGCCGACCGTCCCGTGCCTCATCTCGGCGCCGCAGCGCGGGCACGTGCCGCCGGGGTGCCGGGCCGCGATGACGTCACCGGTGTGCACGCCGCCATGGGCGATGGCGTCCTGCAGCGCGGACCGCAGCGCGCGGTAGAGCCGGTCCACGTCCTGGCGCCGCAGGCTGCTCACGCGCGCCGCGGGCGACACCTTGGCCCGCCAGAGAGCCTCGTCGGCCAGCAGGTTCCCGACTCCGGCGATCTTGGACTGGTCGAGCAGCCGGGCCTTGACGGCGACCGTCCCCTTCATGATCAGGTTCCGGAACTCCGCGGGCGTGACCTGCTGCGCATCCGGCCCGAGCGCGTCGAGGTCGGGGTCGAGCCTGACGCGCCCCAGCCGGCGCTTGTCGAACAGGGCCAGGCTGCCGCCGTCGGCGAACTCGAGCGCGAAGCGCGTCCATTCCGCCTTCCGCGGCTGGGCGTCGCGCCGACGCGGCTCGCCGCCCTGGAAGACCTGGCCGTCCGAGGACGTCACGACGATGCGGCCCCCCATGCCCAGGTGAATGCCCAGGTCGGGGCCGGGCGCGGCCGACGGGCCGACCCCGGAGGTCGGGCACCATATCGTCTTCCCGCGCCGGCAGGCCGCCGTGAGCGTGCGCCCGACCAGCGCGTCGCGCAACTGGCCGGGAGAATGCGGCCGGGTAACGAACGCGTCGGCGTCATCGACGTCCGTGACGCGCCGGTGCAGGGCCTGATCGGCGATCAGGCGGCGGGCGGTCTCCACCTCGGGAAGCTCTGGCACGCACCCGTTCTACCGGTCGGCGGCCTGCTCGGGCGAGTTTCCGCCGGTATCCGGGCGCGCCCTCCCGGAATAGTTAGCCAGGCTAGTTAGTTCGCATTAAGCAACTAGCTTGTTCGCTGAGGGCCTGGCCGCGGGACGACCCGCGTCGGCGGGCCCGGGTTATGGAGGGATGCTCATGCCGCCCGCTCCCACCGGAGTCCACTACAAGTGGGTCGCGCTGTCGAACACCACGCTCGGCATGCTGATGGCCACCATCAACGCTTCCATCATGCTGATCGCGCTGCCGGACATCTTCCGCGGCATCGGCGTCAACCCGCTGCAGCCGGGCAACACCAGCCTGCTGTTGTGGCTGATCATGGGATACCTGGTGGTCACCGCGGTGCTGGTGGTCAGCTTCGGGCGGCTGGGCGACATGTTCGGCCGGGTCCGGATGTTCAACCTCGGGTTCGCGCTGTTCGCCGCGTTCTCCGTCCTGCTGTCGCTGACCTGGATGCACGGCACCGCCGCGGCCTGGTGGCTGATCGGGATGCGGATTGGCCAGGGGGTCGGCGGGGCCATGCTGATGGCCAACTCCAGCGCGATCCTCACCGATGCCTTCCCGCCCAACGAGCGCGGTCTCGCGCTCGGGCTGAACCAGGTGGCCGGCATCGCCGGCTCGTTCATCGGCCTGGTGCTCGGCGGCGTGCTCGGCCCGCTCAACTGGCGCTACGTCTTCCTGGTCTCCGTTCCGTTCGGGATCCTGGGCACGATCTGGTCGTACCTGAAGCTCGAGGAGCGGGGCATCCGCAGGCCGGCCCGGCTGGACTGGCCGGGCAACCTGACCTTCGCGGCCGGACTGATCGCCGTCCTGGTCGGCATCACCTACGGCATCCAGCCCTACGGCGGGCACACGATGGGCTGGACCAGCCCGCTGGTGCTCGGCCTGATCGGCGGCGGGCTGGCGGTGCTCGCGCTGTTCTGCGTGATCGAGACCCGGGTCGCCGAGCCGATGTTCCGCCTCGCCCTGTTCCGGATCCGCCCGTTCACCGCGGGCAACATGGCCAGCCTGCTGGCGGGCCTGGGCCGCGGCGGCCTGATGTTCACCCTGATCATCTGGCTGCAGGGCATCTACCTGCCCATCCACGGCTACGGCTTCAGCCAGACCCCGCTGTGGGCCGGCATCGCCATGCTCCCGCTCACCATCGGCTTCCTGATCGCCGGCCCGGTTTCCGGCTGGCTGTCCGATCGCTACGGCGCCCGGCCGTTCGCCACCGGCGGCATGCTGCTGGCCGCCGCCTCGTTCGGCCTGCTCGAGCTGCTGCCGGTCGACTTCGCCTACTGGCAGTTCGCGGTCATCCTGCTGCTCAACGGCATCGGCATGGGCCTGTTCGCCTCGCCCAACCGCGCCGGGATCATGAACAGCCTGCCGCCCGAGCGCCGCGGCGTCGGCGCGGGCATGAGCGCGACGTTCCAGAACTCGGCCATGGTGCTCTCGATCGGCGTGTTCTTCACGCTGATCATCCTCGGCCTGGCCGCCTCGCTCCCGGGCGCGCTCAGCCACGGCCTGATCGCGCAAGGCGTGCCCGCGGCCGACGCGGCCCGGATCGCCGCGCTGCCGCCGGTCTCGATCATGTTCGCCGCGCTGCTCGGCTACAACCCCATCCAGACCCTGCTCGGGCCGGCCCTCAGCAAGCTGCCCGCGAGCCACGCCGCCTACCTCACCGGCCACACCTTCTTCCCGTCGCTGATCTCCGCGCCGTTCCAGCACGGCCTGGCCATCGCTTTCGACTTCGCCATCGCGGCCTGCCTGATCGCGGCCGTGGCGTCCCTGCTGCGCGGCAGCCGGTACGTCCACGAGCTGCACGGCGCAGCCCCGGCGCCAGCCACGGTGCCCCACGACGCCCGCCAGCCGGCGGCCATCACCGCGGCCGCCGCGGCCGCCACGGCCACGGCCAGCGCCGGGGTCAGCAGCCCAGCAGGTCCGCAAGGTCGGTGAGGCTGTCGGCGTCGATCAGGCCGTCCAGCGCGGGCGGGTCTTCCGCGGGCGCCCCAGGCCCCCATTCGAGGGGCCGGCGGACGAACACCGGGCGCAGGCCCAGCCCCGCGGCGGCCCGCAGGTCCGCCGCGTGCGCGGCGACCATCCCGGTGTCCTCGGGCGGGCAGTCGAGCAGGGCCAGCGCGGTCAGGTACACCGCGGGGTCGGGCTTGTAGCTGCCGGCCAGTTGCGCCGACAACAGGGCGTCCACCCGGAGGTCACCAAACTTGAGCAGGTCGGCGAGCAGCGCGAGATGGCCGTTCGACAGCGTGGCGGTGACGTGCTTGCGGCGCAGCCGGTCGAGCCCTTCCCGGCTGTCGGGCCAGGGCTGCAGTTGCCGCCAGCCCCCGACCAGTGTTTCGGTGCCGGCTGCGGGCAGCGCGACGCCGTGACGGGTGAGGACGTCGCTCAGCGTCTCGCGCTGCAGGGAATCGAGGTCGCGCCAGGCGGTATCCTGCCGGGTCCGGTCCAGCGCGGGCTGATAGGCGCGGCGCCAGTCGTCGACGACACCCGCCCAGTCAGCTTGCAGGCCGCCCTGGGCCGCGGCCGACTCGGCGATGCCGATAAGGCTGGATCGCCAGTCCACCACCGTTCCGAAGACATCGAAGAGCAGCACGCGCATCGGCTTCACCCGCCGTCAGTATGCCAAGCTCGGTCGGTCCGGGAAGGGGCCGGAGCTAGCGGCCCGGGCCCGGGGCTGGGATATTGCAGGAAGCCAGTCCGGGATGAGCGGGCGCGTTCCCGCCAGTGCAGGAGACGTCGATGCCGGTTGCCGACCACGGCCCGCTGTCCGCGCTACCGCTGGCGGAGTACCGCCCTTATTCCCGCCTGCGGCTGCCGCAGACGACCGTTACCCACGCCAGCGTCCCGGCGGTCGATGCCCACGCCCATCTGGGACGCTGGCTCACCGGCGAGCGCTGGGCCGTTCCGGATGTGGCGGCGTTCGTGGGGCTGATGGACTCGTGCCACGTCAGCGCCGTGGTCAACCTCGACGGCCGGTGGGGTGACGAACTGGAGGAAAACCTCGACCGCTACGACCGGAGCCACCCCGGGCGGTTCGCCACCTTCTGCCACGTCGACTGGGACCTGCTGCGGGAACCGGGCGCTGAGACGAGGCTGGCCGAGAGCCTGCAACGGTCGGTGGCGGCGGGCGCCCGCGGCCTGAAGGTGTGGAAGGACCTCGGCCTGCATGTCCGCGACGCCGGCGGCCGTCTGGTCCTGCCCGACGACGCGAGGCTGGGCGCGCTGTGGGACACCGCGGGTCGGCTCGGCGTCCCCATCGCCATCCACACCGCCGACCCGGTGGCCTTCTTCGACCCGGTTGACCAGCGCAACGAGCGCCTCGAAGAACTGCTGGCCCGCCCCGACTGGTCGTTCTGTGACCCCGAGTACCCGCGGTTCGACCGCCTGATGGCGGCGCTCGAGGCCATCGTGGCCGCGCACCCCGCGACCACGTTCATCGCCGTGCACGCCGGCTGTTACGCGGAAGATCTCGCCTGGGTGGGCCGGATGATGGACAAGTACCCGAACTTCCACATCGACATCGCGGCCCGCATCGCGGAACTCGGCCGGCAGCCCCGGGCCACCCGGGCCCTGATCCAGGGCCATCCCGAGCGGGTGTTGTTCGGCACCGACGAGATCCCGCCCAAGCGAGCCGTGTACGAGATCTACTTCCGGTTCATGGAAACGGCGGACGAGTGCTTCCCCTACTCTCCCGACAACCCGCCGGGCTCCGGCCGCTGGCCGATCTCGGCCCTTGACCTTCCCGGCGACGTCCGGCAACAGGTCTACGCGGACAACGCGAAGCGGCTCATCCCCGGCCTGGCTTCCCCGTAGCCGCCGCCCAGCCCCGGTCAGCCGGGCCGCGCCGCCCGGCCGGCCGCCTCGGCCACGGCCCGGCGCAGCAGAACGCCCGCCACGTGCTTGCGGTAGCCCGCGGTGGCGTGCAGGTCGCCGGCGGGGTCCAGGATGTCGAGCGCGGCGTCCGCGGCCCGGCGCAGGTCACCCGGGTCCGCGGCCGAGCCCAGCAGGGCCCGCTCGGACCCGGTGCACCGCAGCGGGACGCCGGCCACCCCGCTGAGGCAGATCCGGGCGTCGGCGATCGCGCCGTCCTGCAGCGTCACCTGGGCGGCGACGCCGGCCATGGCGAAGTCGCCGCGGCGCCGGCTCACTTCGTGGAACGCGGCTCCCGTGCCAGGCGCGGCGGCCGGGAGGCGGACGGCGGCCAGCAGCTCGTCGGGCCGCAGCGCGGTGGTCAGGTACGCCTGGTAGAAGCCGGCGGCCGGGATCTCCCGGCGGCCGCTGGCACTCACGGCCACGAGCGTGGCGTCCAGCGCGACCGCCACCGACGGCAGCTCGGCCGCGGGGTCCGCGTGCGCCAGGCTGCCGCAGATCGTGCCCCGGGCGCGGACGGGCGGGTGGGCGATCCACGGCAGGGCCGCGGCCAGCAGCGGGCAGCGCGCGGCGACCTCCGGGGCCCGTTCCGCGTCGGACTGGCGGACCATGGCGCCGATCACGAGCCCGTCCGGCGTGTCGCGCAGTGCGCCGAGCCCGGCCACGCGCCCGATGTCCACGACATGACCCGGGCGGGCGAGCCGGAAGTTCAGCAGCGGCACCAGGCTCTGCCCCCCGGCCAGCACCCGGGCGTCGTCGCCGTGGCTGGCCAGCAGCGCCAGCGCCGCATCCAGGGTGGCCGGCCGGTGCAGGTCGAAGTCGACCGGCTTCACCGTGGCGCCTCGCCGGACGGCGGGGGACCAGGCCCGGGCGAGGTGGGAGCCAGAGCCGCGGACCCGAACAGGCGCGCCGCGTTGCCGCCGAGGATCTGGTCGCGGTGCTCGTCCGGCAGGGCGGCGCGGTCGACCACCGCCCGCGGGGCCAGATCGCCGATCGGGAACGGGTAGTCGGAGCCCAGCATGACCCGGTCCGGGCCGGCCTTGGCGACCAGGAACTCCAGCACGCCGGGGTCGAACACGACGCTGTCGAAGTACAGGCGGCCGAAGGACTCGACCGGGTCCGCCGTCCCGCCGGGATCGATCAGGTGGTTGCGGACCAGCCGCCCGAGCACGTACGGCAGCGCGCCGCCGCCGTGCGCGACGACGAGCTTGGCGCCCGGATAACGCGCGGGCACCCCGGCATACAGCAGCCGGGCCACGGTCACGGTGCTGTCCTCGAGCCGGGCCAGCCCGTTGACCAGCCCGAAGTCGGCGTAGCGCGGAGTGGCCCCGGCCGACCCCGGATGCAGGTAGACGACGGCGCCGGCCGCGTCGGCCGCCTCCCAGAACGGGGTGAAGGCCGGGTCGTCCAGCTCGCGGCCGCCCGCGCGCGTGCCGATCATGACACCCGCGTGCTGCGCCACCGGCCGCTGGTGCAGGGCGGCCGCGGCGCGCTCCGGGTCCTGCAGCGGCACGGTACCGAGCGGGATCAGCCGGCCGTCGGCCGCGGCGAGTTCGGCGATGGCCTCGGTGAGCGCGGCCGACCAGTCCGCGCCCTCCCCGGCCGGCAGCTCGTACCCGAAGATGTCCAGCCACCCGCTCACCACCTGGCGGGTGATGCCCTGCTCGGTCAGCCAGGCCGCCCGCAGGCCGGGATCGGTGAGCCCGGCCGCCAGCGGGCGGGTCGGCGGGCCGCCCCGGAACGCCACCGTATGGCCGCCGTCGCGCCGCCGGACGTCGATGTGCAGGAAGCGGACCCGGCCCGCGGCCAGGTCCGTGATCAGGCCGGCGGGGGCCACGTGGGCATGGATATCTACTATGCTCACGGCTCGCCTCCGGGGCCCCGCCCACCTCCCCGTTCACCCTTCACTGGCCGCCTTCCCTCGTCGCTCGGTCGCAAGCTCCCTCGCTCCTCAGTCCAGGCGGCACCGCGCCCCTTTGGCTCGCCGCTCGTTGGAGGGCCAGCAACACGTCGGCGGGCTTGATGGGGAGCGAGAGGACGGGGCCGGCGCCGCACCCGGCCAGGGCGTCGTTGACCGCGCTGGCCACCGCGGCCGGGGCGCCCATGTACCCCGCCTCGCCGGCCCCCTTCTGGCCCAGCGTGGTGAACGGCGAGGGGGTGCAGCGCTCGCCGTCGATGATCTCCGGCACCTCGTGCGCGCTGGGCAGCAGGTAGTCCAGGAAGGACTGGGTCAGCGGCTGGCCGTCGTCGGAGTAGGCGAACTGCTCGTACAGGGCGACGCCGATGCCGTGCGCGATACCGCCGAAGACCATCCCCCGGACGATGTCCGGGTTGATCACCGTCCCGCAGTCGTGGGCCAGGTAGTAGCGGTCGAGGTCCACCAGGCCGGTCTCCGGGTCGACCCCGGCCAGCACCAGGTGCGCCTCGAAGGAATAGCACGGGTAGACCTGCACGACGGCGTCCGGCCCGGCCAGCGCGCCCGAGCGCGGCGTGTGCGCCACGTGCACGACCTCGAGCCCGGGCTGCTCGCCCGGGGGCATCAGGTGCTGCCGGCGCAGCGCGATCGCGGCCAGCTCCGCCCAGCCCACGGATCGGCCCGCGCGGTCCCGCACGGCGCCGTCGGCGAACTCCACGTCGCCGGCCGCTACGCCGAGGCGGTGCGCGCCGATCCGGCACAGCTTGCGCTTCAGCTCGGCGGCCGCACCGTGCACCGCCTCGCCCAGCACGATCGCCATCCGGCTGCCCACCGGGCTCTGCGAGGGCATCCCGGTCAGCGAGTCGGCCCGGACCACCATGACCGAATCCGGGTCGCGCCCCAGCTCTCTGGCGGCCAGCGCGGCGACCATGGTCTCGTGGCCCTGCCCGGCCGAGGAGATCGAGATGATCACGGTGACCTCGCCGTCGGCGTCCACCCGCAGGCGGCAGCCCTCGGGGAAGGTGGTCTTGTCGTTGGCCGGGTTCATGATGTTCTCGAAGATCGCGTTGCCGCCGCTGGGCTCCAGGCAGGCGGCCACGCCGATCCCGGCCAGCTTCCCGGCCGCGCGCAGCTCGTCGCGCCGGCGTTCCAGCCCGGCCAGCCCCGGCCGGCCGGGCGCGGAGGCCAGGGCGACGGCCTGGTCCAGCACCGCCGGGTAGTCACCGGAGTCGTACTCGGTGCCGCTGGGGATGCGGTAGGGGAACTCGTCGGGCCGGATGAAGTTGCGCCGGCGGATGGCCAGCCGGTCCAGGCCGAGCTGCCGCGCGGCCGCGTCCACGGCGGACTCGATCGCGTAGTTGGTCGGCGCCTGGCCGAACCCGCGCACCGCGACCTGCCCGGTCTTGTTGGTGGCGACCGCGGTGGCGGTGTACGCGGCCGAGCCGATGCGGTACGGCCCCACGATGGCCCCGATGGGCTTGGCCAGCTGCAGCGGCGAGCGCCCGGGGAACGCGCCTTCATCGTCGATGACCTCGATCCGGATGCTGGTGAAGTCGCCCTCGTGGGTGCAGGCCAGCTCGACGTCGAAGATCCGGTCGGGGCCGTGGAAGTCCCCGCCGTGCATGTTCTCCGCCCGGTCCTCGATGAGCTTCACCGGCGCGCGCAGCCGGGTGGAGAGATACCCGGCGAGCACGGCGTGCTTGATCCCGCGCTTGACGCCGTAGCTCCCGCCCACGTCGACGTCGAAGTGCACCCGCACCCGGTTGGTGGGCAGCCGCAGGGCGTGCGCGACCTGGTCGGGAAACTGCGGCATCTGCACCGAGGCCCAGATGTCGAGCAGCCCGCGGTCGGCGTCCCAGCTGGCGACCACGCCGAACGTCTCCAGCGGGACCGTGGAGCTGCGGTTCCAGCGCACCCGCACCCGGCTGACCTCCTCCGCCCGCGCGAAGTCCGCGGCCACGTCCCCCCAGGCGAACTCCCGGCGGGCCAGCACGTTGCTGCCCAGGGCGGCGTGCACGAGCGGGGCGTCGTCGCGGATCGCGGCCTCCGGGTCCAGCACGGCCGGGAGCGGGTCGTAGTCCACGCGGACCAGTTCCGCCGCGTCCTCGGCCAGGGCGCGCGAGGCGGCCACGACCACCACCACCCACTCGCCGGCGTAGCGGGCCTCATCCACCGCCAGCGGCCGCCACTGCACGGCGGGCAGCCTGAGGTACTGGCGCAGCGGCTCGGTGGCTTCCGCGAGCGCCGCGCCGGTCACCACGGCGGCCACGCCGGCGAGCTTGAGGGCGTCCGCCACGTCGACCGAGACGATCCTCGCGTGCGCGTGCGGGCTGGTGACCAGCCCGGCGTGCAGCGTTCCCGGCGGCGTGATATCCGCGACGTACCGGCCGCGCCCGGTGACGAAGCGGCGGTCCTCGCGGACCGGGTGCGGCCGGGACATCCGGTCCCGGGGACCGGAACGCCCCCGGGCGGCCAGCCCCACCGCCTCGCGGACCTGCACGTACCCGGTGCAGCGGCAGATGTTGCCGCCCAGGGCCTGGTCGATGTCCGCGCGGCCGGGCGCGGGGTTCGCGTCGAGCAGGGCCTGGGCGGCTAGCACCATGCCCGGCGTGCAGTACCCGCACTGCAAGGCGTGAGCCTGGCAGAACGCCTCCTGCACCGCGCTGAGGCCGCCGTCTGGCTGGCCGGCCCCCTCGATCGTGGTGATGCTGTGGCCGTCGGCCTGCGCGGCGAGGATCAGGCAGGACCGGACCGGCTCGCCGTCGAGCAGGACGGTGCAGCAGCCGCAGACCCCGTGCTCGCAGCCGAGATGAGTGCCGGTCAGGTGCAGCTCGTCGCGTAACAGGTCGGCGAGGCTGGTGCGCCCGGCGGTCTCGCAGGCGCGCGGCTCGCCGTTGACGGTCAGTCCGATGCGGTGCCTGGTGCCCATCGGGGTCCTATCCGGCCCGCACCGGGGCGGCCGGGCCGCCCAGCGCGGCCGAGATCGCGGCGGCCGCCTCGACGGTCCAGTCGCGCAGCGCGCCGAGCCGGTCCGGCCCGAAGCGCGGTTCGGGCATGCACAGCCCCACCGACGCCACGACGGCGCCGGTGTAGTCCCGGACCGGGGCCGCCACGCCGCCCACCCCCTCCCGGTAGCCGCCGTGGTTGACGGCGTAGCCGTCGCGCCGGACCTGGTCCAGCAGCGCGCCGAGCTCGGCGGGCCGCGTGATGGACTGCGGGCTGTGCCCGGGCAGCGGGCCGCGCAGGACTTCCTCGATCTCCGCCCGCGGCTGGTAGGCGAGCAGTGCCCGGCCGGTCGCCACGCACGAGGCCGGGCATCGCCCTCCCACCTGCGACTTCGCCACCACCGGGTGACGGCTCTCGATCTTGTCGACGTAGACGACGTCCCCGTGGTCGTAGACCGCCAGGTGGACCGTCTCGCCGCTGAGCTCGTTCAGCCTCGCCGCGTGCGGCGCCGCGACCGCGCGCAGGTCGAGCCGGCTGGCCCACAGGCTGCCCAGCTCGAAGCAGCGGATCCCGGCGGCGTACCGGCCGGTCCGGGGGTCCTGGGTGGCATAACCGCGGGCCGCCAGCGTGGCCAGCAGCCGGTGCACAGTGGCCTTCGGGCCGTGCACCCGCTCCGCGATGTCGGTCAGGCCCTGCGGGCCCGGTGACCCGGCGAGCAGCTCCAGGATGTCCAGCGCCCGGTCCAGCTGCGACGCCGCCGCGGCCGTGTTGGACTGCTGTTCCATAGTGCTAGTAGACCCGGAACGGCGGTCCACTGTAAATGCTTTTCCGTAACGGGCCAGCCGCCCGCACCTGGGTCACCACCGGTGATCGCGGGCGCCGCGGTATTCCGCCAGCCAGCCGAGACAATCCTCGGCCCGCCCGGTGGACGGGTGGTATTCCAGCCCGACCGCGCCCTGGTAGCCCTTAGCGTCGATGTGGTCGAGCACGAACGGGTAGTTGATCTCGCCGGTGCCCGGCTCGTGCCGGCCGGGCACGTCGGCGATCTGGATATGCCCGATCAGCGGCCAGTACGCGTCCAGGGTGGAGACGAGGTCACCCTCCATCCGCTGCATGTGGTACACGTCGTACTGCAGCCGCACGTTGTCGCGGGCCACGCGCGCGGCGAAGCTGGCCGCGGCCGCGGTGGTGGTGAGCAGGCACGGCCCGTTGTCCATCGGGTTGATGGCCTCGAGCATCACCTCACAGCCGGCCTCCGCCGCCAGGTCGGCCGCCCAGGCCACGTTGTCCCGGGCGCAGGCCAGCTGCTGGCCGAGCGGGTACCGTTCCTGCCGCAGCCCGAGCAGCAGGTTGAGCCGGGGGCAGCCGCACGCCCGGGCGATCGCCAGCGCGTCCGGCACGCTGGCGCGCAGCCGCTCGCGGCGGCCGGGATCGCCGGCCAGGCCGCGCTCGCCGGCCGCCATGTCTCCCGCGTCGAAGTTCAGCAGCACCAGCCGCAATCCCCAGCGGCCGGTCAGCGCGGGCAGCGACCGCGCGGCCGCGAGGCCCGGCCACCACAGCTCGACGGCGGCGAACCCGGCCCGGGCCGCGCGCTCGAATCGGTCCGCCAGCGGCAGTTCCGGCCACAGGATCGACAGGTTCGCGGCGAACAGCACGGCGCCTCCTCGTCGCGGCCGATCGTCAGCCGGTCGCCATGATCATTTTCTATCTTTTCATGGATTCCGTGGGCACAAACCGGTCGAAATTGGGTTACCCAACGACTGGATCGGATGAAAAGTCGCGATGATAATGGCTGGCGGGCGGGCCGCTGGGTGAGGGTTGCGGCTGGGGTGAGGGCTAGGGCTGGGTGATGTCGACCAGCCAGGAGACGCCGTACCGGTCGACGCACATGCCGAACTCGTCGCCCCAGACCTGCTTTTGCATCGGCATCGTGGCGGTCCCGCCGGCGGACAGCTTCTCGAAGTAGGCGCGCAGGGCGTCGGCGTCGTCGCCGGACACGCTCACCGAGAACCCGGCCGGGGCGTGGTATCCCATGTCGCTGGTGACGTCGGCCGCCATGATCGTGTAGCCGGCGTCGGTCTCCAGCATGCCGTGCATGATCCGGTCGGCGTCCGGCGAGTCCTTGGCGCCGAAATCGGCGAACGTGCTGAAGACGGGCTTGCCGCCGAACACGCTGGCGTAGAACTCCAGCGCCGGGCGGGCGTTGCCGTTGAAGTTGAGATACGGATTCAGCCGAGAGGCCATGGTCTTCCCTCCTGCCGCCTGGTGCGAGCGGGGAGCCCCGGGCCCAGCCAACCCCCAGGCCGACGCTACCAGCCCGGCCGCGGCGGCCGGGATAGGCTCATGCCGGTGAGGGCCCCGATGCCTGGCGCGACGTCCACCGGCCAGGACGTGGCGCGGCGGCTGACCGACGACGGCTACGCGGTCGTGTCCGGCCTGATGACCGCCGCCGACGTCCGGGCCGCCGCGGCGGACCTGAGCCGGGTGCTGGAAGCGGTGCCGGCGGGGCGCAACACGTTCGAGGGGCTGTCCACCCAGCGGGTGTACGCCCTGTTCGCCAAGACCCGGACGTTCGACGGGGCGGTCGTGCACCCGCTGGTGCTGGAGGTCCTCGACCAGGTCCTGGGCCACTACCAGCTCAGCGCCCCGGTGGGCATCCGCATCGGGCCGGGGGAGCGCGCCCAGGTGCTGCACCGCGACGACGCGGTCTACCCGCTGCCGCAGCCGCACCCGCCGGTGGTCGTCAACACGATGTGGCCCCTGGACGAATTCACCAGCGACAACGGCGCCACCCGGTTCATCCCGGGCAGCCACGTCTGGGAACCCGGGCGCCGGCCCGCCGCCTCCGACCCGGTCGAGACGGCCATCCTGTCGCCCGGATCGGTCATGTTCTACCTGGGCAGCCTCTGGCACGGCGGCGGGGCCAACCGCACCGGCCGGCCGCGCCTGGGCGTGATCCTGGAGTACGCCGCCGCCTGGCTGCGGCCGCAGGAGAACCACTGCCTCGCGGTGCCCCGCGACGTGGTCCGGCAACTGCCCGAGCGGCTGCAGGAACTGCTCGGCTACAACATCTACCCGCCGTTCCTGGGCTACGTGGACGGTGTCCATCCCCGCCGGGTCCTGGCGGAGGATCGGTAACACCCTGGGCCGGGTGCGGGAGGCACCACCAGGGCCGGGGATGGCTGCATCCTTGCACCCGGACCGGGTTCGGGGCTGAATCATCCCATGGGATCGGTGTGGCTGAGCCTGCGCGCGGACTTCCGCCTGCGGTGGCGGCCGCTCGCGGCCCTGGCGCTGCTGCTGGGCCTGATCGGCGGGGTGGTGCTCACCGCCGCCGCGGGCGCGCGGCGCACCGACACCGCCTACCCCCGACTGCTGCAGTGGGCCCGCGCCGCTCAGGTTGACGTCCTTCCGGGCGCGAACGGGCCCGTGCCGCCGGGCTACTTCGCCGCGCTGGCCCGGCTGCCCCAGGTGTCCGCGATGTCGGTATATTCCCTGTACCAGACGGCGCTGCCGGCGCGCCACGGTCCGCTGCCGACCGCGGTGACGAGCTACTCCAGCACCGACCGGGTCATGCGCGACCCAACGGACCAGGTCAAGATCCTGCAAGGCCGGATGTTCGGTCCGCAAGCCGTCGGCCAGGCGGTCGTCGACCCGCAGCTGGCCGCCCTGGAGCACCTGAGACCGGGCAGCACGCTGCACCTGCTCGTGGTCCCGAACGCTCCCCGGACGGGCAGCCCCGAGCTGGGGCGGGCGATACCGGCGGCCTTCCGGGTGTCGGCGGTCGGCGTCTTCGACACCCAGATCGTGCCCGCCATCGCGATGAACACCCAGCCCATCGCCCTGCTGAGCCCGCGGTTCACCGGCTTGGGCCTGGCCGAGTCGTCCAGCTACGGTACCGAAGCCGCGGTGCGCCTGCGGCCGGCCGCCAGCATGGCCGCGTTCCTGGCGGCCGCCGACTCGCTCGGCAGGCATTATCTGGGCCAACGCGTAGGTACCGACGTCATCAACCTGTCCGACGAGGTCGCCGCCACGCAGCAGGCCATCCGCCCGGACGCCATCGCCCTGGCTGTGTTCGCCGCGCTGGCCGGACTCTTCGCGCTGGCCATCATCGGCCAGCTGCTCGGCCGCCAGCTGATCCTGGACGCGACCGAATTCCCGATCCTGCGCGCGCTCGGCATGACCCGCGCCCGGCTGGTCGGCCTGTCCCTGGCCCGGGTGGCCGTAGTGACGCTGGCTGGGGCCGCGGTCGCGGTGGCGATGGCCGTGGCGGCCTCCCCGCTCATGCCGATCGGGCCCGCGCGCCTGGCCGAGCCGCAGCCCGGGGTGGAGGTCAACCTGGCCATCCTGGGCGTCGGCTTCGCCGCCATCGCGTTGCTGCCGCTGGCCGTGCTGGTGCCGGCCGCCTGGCGGGCGGCGGCCCGGGTGCAGGGACCGCTGGGGGTGGCCGAGCCCGCCGCGCCCGCACAGGCCTCCCGGCTGGGCCCGGTACTGACAAGGCTCGGCTCGGTGACCGGCAGCGTCGGGGTACGAATGGCGTTCGAGCCGGGCCGCGGCCGGACCGCGGTCCCGGTGCGCAGCGCCCTGGCCGGCACCACGGTGGCGATCGCGGCCGTGGCCGCCGCGGTGACCTTCGCCACCAGCCTGATCGCCCTGGTCGGCACGCCGCACCGGTACGGGCAGAACTGGGCCCAGGAACTGGACCTAAACTTCGGGGGCGTCACGGCCGGGCGCGGCGCGAAGCTCCTGTCCGCCGAGCCGGCCATCAGCGGGTACGCGGCCGGCGACTACGGCCAGCTCTCCATCGACGGGCAGCTCGTGGCGGCCATCGGGATCAGTCCCGTCCGCGGCCAGGGCTACTTCACCCTACTCACCGGGCATTATCCCTCCGGGCCCGGCCAGATCGTGCTCGGCGCGCAGACCCTGCGGGCCATCCACCGGCGGATCGGGCAGACCGTGCCTGTGGTGGCCAATCCGGTGGCCGCGTTCGGCCCGGCCCGGCGGCAAACCATGCGCATCGTCGGCGTGGCGGTGTTCCCGGAGTTCGGCCGGGGCACCTTCGCCGCCACCGATCTGGGCACCGGCGCGGCCGTCAGCGCCCCGATGCTGTCCGAGCCCTTCCTGCCGACCGGCTGCGGCGCCAGGGCCACGTGCTACAACTTCTTCCTGCTGCGCTACCGGTCCGGCACCGACCTGGCCGCCGCCGCGAACCGGCTGACCGCGGCGGTGATCAAGCTCGGCTGCCTGCCCGGACCCGGAAGCTGCTCGGTAGCCAGCGACCAGCGGCCCAGCGACATCAAGAACTACGCCAGCATCCGGGACACCCCGCTGATCCTGGGCGCCGTGCTGGCCCTGCTCGCCGTGGCCACGCTCGCCCACGCACTCCTCACCGGCGTGCGCCGCCGCCGCCGCGACCTCGCGGTGCTTAAGACCCTCGGCCTGCGCCGGTCCCAGGTCATCCGAGTGGTGTCCTGGCAGGCCAGCGCGCTGGCCGCGGCCGCGCTGCTGGTCGGCCTGCCGCTCGGCGTGCTGGCCGGCCGGTGGGCCTGGGCCCTGTTCGCCGGGTCGGCCGGGGTGTCGGACCAGGCCGACATCCCGGTGGCGCTGGTCCTGGCGACCATCCCCGCCGCGCTGCTGCTGGCCAACCTGCTGGCCGCGGGGCCCGGGTGGGCGGCCGCCCGGATCAGCCCGGGCACGGTCCTGCGCAGCGAATAGCGGCGCGGGGGAAGGTGCGGCGCGGTCGCCGCGTTACTTGCTGATGTATGAACCTTCTTCATCCGCCGACCTCGGCTCAGAGCATGTGGACAGCGAAGAGGAGGATGGAGAAGGCTCAGCTTCCAGACATCCCCGCGGCGCGGCTGCGGCGCGGGCAGGGACCAAGGTGAGGTTGATCGTGGTGCTGCCGTACGATTCCGCGCCGAAGTTTCAGGATTACGCGCGCCCCGAAATGCTCGTGTCGACCGAATGGCTGGCCGAGCACCTGGATGACCCGGGCCTGGTCGTGGCCGAGTCTGACGAGGACGTGCTGCTGTATGAGACCGGTCATATCCCCGGAGCGGTGAAGCTCGACTGGCACACCGAGCTCAACGACCCGGTGACCCGCGACTACGTGGACGGCGCGGGCTTCGCCCGGCTGATGTCGGAGAAGGGCATCAGCCGGGACACCACGCTGGTCCTTTACGGTGACCGGAACAACTGGTGGGCGGCCTACGCGCTGTGGGTGTGCACTCTGTTCGGCCACCCGGACCTGCGCCTGCTCGACGGAGGCCGGGCCAAGTGGATCGCCGAGGGCCGGCCGCTGAGTACCGAGGTGCCGCAGCGGCCCCGCACCGAGTACCCGGTGATCGAGCGCGACGACAGCGAGTTCCGGGCGTTCAAGGACCAGGTCCTGGCGCACCTGGACCAGCCGATGATCGACGTGCGCTCGCCCGGCGAGTACAGCGGCGAGCTGCTGCACATGCCGGACTACCCGCAGGAGGGCGCGCTGCGCGGCGGGCACATCCCCGGCGCGAAGAGCGTTCCCTGGGCGCGCGCGGCCGCGGACGACGCCACGTTCCGGACCCGCAAGGAGCTCGAGGCGATCTACCAGGATGAGGCCGGGCTGCGCCCGGACGACGACGTGATCGTGTACTGCCGGATCGGCGAGCGGTCCAGCCACACCTGGTTCGTGCTGCACCACCTGCTGGGCTACCCGCGGGTGCGCAACTACGACGGGTCGTGGACCGAGTGGGGGAACGCGGTCCGGGTGCCCGTCCGCCGGGGAGCCGAGCCGTGACGGCCGGCGCCGGGACGCTCAACCCGCGGCTGCAGGAGATCGCCGAGGAATTCGGCGCGGTCGGCGACCGGGACCGCCTGCAGCTCCTGCTGGAGTTCTCCGAGGACCTGCCGCCGCTGCCCGCCCGGTACGCCGAGCACCGCGACCGGATGGAGCCGGTGCCGGAGTGCCAGTCACCGCTGTTCCTGGCCGTCGAGGTCGACGACGACGCCGTCGTGCACCTCTTCTTCGACGCGCCGCGCGAGGCGCCCACCACCCGGGGCTTCGCCGGCATCCTGCACGCCGGCCTGGACGGGCTGGACGCGGACGAGGTCCTGGACACGCCCGGCGAGTTCTCCAGCCAGCTCGGGTTGCAGGACCTGGTGAGCCCGCTGCGGCTGCGCGGCCTGGCCGCGATGCTGGCCCGGATCAAGCGGCAGGTCCGCGAGCGGCGGGGCTGATGTCCCCGGCGGGTCGTCCCGGCCGACAGCCCTGACCGCCCGGAGCCGCTGCCCCTCGCCACGCGGGACCGCTCCCGGGCAAACCGGGGCGGCCCGTTATTGGCGCCTGACAAGTAAGTGGCGCTATTGCCGCGGTTGTCGTAAGGTTGCCGGGGCCTGTAGCTATCGGATGACAGGCTATTGATGAATTAACTGTCTATACGTATCGTATCTCGCAAGATCAGGGGCGAGGACTCCCGGGAACCCCGCGGAGCGTCGACCGACCTTCTGCGGCTGAGCGCAGCAGCCGCGGGCAGGAGGCCCGGATGAGCGAGACCCGTAGCGACCAGGCCGCATCCGGCCAGGCCAGCAACCACGGGCTGAAGCGCAACCTGCACGTGTGGGAGGCGGTCGGCCTGTCCGTCGGCGCGATGTCCCCGGCGCTGGCCATGTCGTTCTCGGGGCCGGGGGTGGCCGCGCTGGTCGGCCGCGGGGCCGCGCTGTCGTTCGTGTTCGCCGGCGTGGCCTGCTGCCTCATCGGCTACGGGTACATGCTGCTGACCCGGAAGTACAACCACGCCGGGTCGGTCTACGGCTTCGTCGGCGCCTCGCTCGGGCCCCGCACCGGGGTGTTCTCGAGCTGGACCATGTGCCTGATGTACTTCGTGTTCGTGCCGGCCTCGGCCGCGTCGTCCGGCTACTTCCTGGCCGGCGTGCTGCAGAACCTGGGCTGGTGGAAGGGGGCCGACTGGATCATCCTGGCCCTGCCGATCACCGTGATCATCTGGGCGTTCTGCGCCGGGGTGATCAAGCGGTCGACCCGTGCCCTGTTCTACATCGAGGCCGTCACGGTCACCCTCATCCTCGTGCTCATGGTGATCATCCTGGTGAAGGTCGGGAACGGCCACGGGATCAACAGCGGCGCGGTCACCGGCAGCGTCTTCAGCCTGCCGGCCGGGGTCAACCTGCACGCCCTCGTCCTCGGCTCGGTTTTCGGCTTCCTGGCCTTTGCCGGGTTCGAGGGCGCGGGGGCCCTGGGCGAGGAGACCCAGAACCCTCGGAAGGCCATCCCCCGCGCGATCGGCTCGTCGGTGGTCGTGCTGGCCATCTTCTACATCGCCTGCATTGCCGTGCAGACCATCGGGTTCGGCGCCAACCCCAAGGGCTCGGCCGCGTTCGCCAGCTCGCCAGGCCCGCTGTTCCAGCTGGCCAACGTCTACGTCGGCTCGGCGATGCAGAACCTGATCGAGCTCGGCGCGGCGTTCAGTGCCTTCGGCGCCGGCCTGGGCGCCGCGGTGGCCGGGTCCCGGCTGATCTACGCGGTCTCGCGCGACGGCGCGCCGAACCTCCCGCTCGCCAAGGTGTCGCAGCCGTCCGGGGCGCCGCGCATGGCGGTCCTGCTGGTCATCATCGTCAACCTGATCTGCCTGGTCATCCTGCGCGCGCTCGGCGCCACCGGCCTGCAGGTCTGGCAGTACCTGGGCACGCTCGGTACGCTGGCCATCCTGGTCGGGTACGGGCTGGTCAACATCGGCGCGAGCCGGGCGGTCTTCGACAGCAGCCTCGGCGTGCCGAAGTGGCGCGGGATCCTGCCCGCCATCGCGGTGATCATCTGCGGCTACGTGCTGTACGCCAACATCTACCCGGCGCCCGCGTCGCCCTACAACTACTTCCCGTACATCCTGCTGGCCTGGCTGATCATCGGCGCGGCCGTCATCCTGCTGTCGCCCCAGCTGGCCCGCCGGGTCGGCGCGGGCCTCTCCCGGGATCTGGGCCTGCCCGCCGGCCGGGTGGCGGGGGAACTCGAGCCGTTCGCCGCGGACGACTGAGCCTTCCGTCCGCCGATCTCGGGCTCAGGGTGAACCGCGGGCACGCTCCGCGCGTCTGGCATGACATAAAGGCGCACTCCAGCCCCGCAGGCAGGAACCCCCCCACCGATGATCTATACCCCTCCTGCGCCCGCTCGCCGGGCGCCGCTTAGGGCTGTCCTCCGCAGGGTCGGCGCATGAACAGCCGGCTGCCGCCGCCTCCTCCCGACGATGACGACCGCGAGCGGAAGTGGATCGTCGAGGGCCTGCGCCAGGCGCTGGCCGGGGCCAGCGCCGACGAGCTGGCCCGGCTCGTATCGCTCCTGGAGCCGGTGGCCGACAGCGGCGGCAACGTGGCCGGCTGGGTCCTGACGCTGGTGGCCGACGAGATGGGACGTCAGTTCCTGGTCGAGGAACCCGACGCCGACGTCCCCGCGTAACCGCGCAGCACGGTGACGGAGCGGGGGCCGACGCTGACGCGGTCGCCCGGCTTCTGCGGCGGCGCGGTGGCGGTCGCGGCCGGGTCGTAGCTGTCGATCTCGGCCTGCCACGTCAGCCCGTCCCGGACGGGCGGGATGATGAAGTCCAGCGGCTCCCACCAGGCGTTGACCAGGACCAGGAAGTCGTCGTCGAGCATCGGGGTGCCATCATCGGCCAGGTCGGGGTCGTCGGACCCGTCGAGGTAGATGGCCACGGCCAAGGCGCCGGGGTTGGCCCAGTCCGCCCCGGTCATCGGCGTGCCCGCGAACGTGAACCATTCGAGCTCCCTGGCCTGTTTCCCGGCCAGGAACCGGCGGCGCCGGAACACCGGGTGCTGCCTGCGGAACGCAACCAGCCGCCGGGTGAAGGCCAGCAGGCCGGTGTCCACGCCCGACCAGTCGAACCAGGTGATCTCGTTGTCCTGGCAGTAGGCGTTGTTGTTGCCCTGCTGGGTGCGGCCGAACTCGTCCCCGCCGAGCAGCATCGGCACGCCGAACGACAGCAGCAGGGTGGCGAGCATGGCCCGGGACTGCCGCTCGCGCAGGGCCAGGATGGCCGGGTCGTCGGTGGGACCCTCGGCGCCGCAGTTCCAGGAGCGGTTGTCGTCGGTCCCGTCGCGGTTGTTCTCGCCGTTGGCCTCGTTGTGCTTGGAGTCGTAGGAGACCAGGTCGCGGAGGCTGAACCCGTCGTGCACGGTGATCAGGTTCACCGACGCGGTCGGCCGCCGTCCCCCGCCGCCGTAGAGGTCCGACGACCCGGTGAACCGGGTGGCGAACTCGCCGATCCCGACCGGGTGGCTGCGCCAGAAGTCGCGCATGCTGTCGCGGTACTTCCCGTTCCACTCCCGCCACAGCGGCGGGAAGCGCCCCAGGTCGTAGGAGTCCATCTGGCCCACGTCCCACGGCTCGGCGATGAGCTTGGCCTGGGACACCACCGGGTCCTGCGCCACCAGGTCGAAGAACGCCGACACCTGGTCGAACCCGCCGTCCTGGCGGGCCAGCGTGGGCGCGAGGTCAAAGCGGTACCCGTCGACATGCATCTCGGTGATCCAGTACCGCAGCGAGTCCATGATCAGCTGGAGGACCGCCGGGTCTCCGGCGTTGAGCGAGTTACCGCAGCCGGTGGTGTCGACGTACCGGCTCGGGTCGCCGGGCTCGAGCCGGTAGTACGCGGCGTTGTCCAGGCCGCGGAAGCACAGCGTGGGACCTTCGGGGCCGGCCTCGCAGGTGTGGTTGAACACCACGTCGAGCAGCACCTCGAGGCCCGCCGCGTGCAGCGCGTCGACCATGGCCTTGAACTCGGCCACCTGGCCGCCGGGCCGCCCGGCCCGCACCGCGGCGGAGTACCCGTGGTGCGGCGCGAAGTAGCCGACCGTGTTGTAGCCCCAGTAGTTGGTCAGCCCTTCGGCCGGGAGGAAGGACTCCGGCACGTTCTGGTGCACCGGCAGCAGTTCCACCGCGGTCACGCCGAGGTCCACCAGGTGGGCGACGGCCGCCTCATGCCCGAGCCCGGCGTAGGTGCCGCGCAACTGCGCCGGCACCCCCGGGTGGCGCATGGTGTACCCCTTGACGTGCACCTCGTAGATGACCGTGTCGGAGTAGCGGCGCCGGACCGGGCTGGCATCGGTCCACTGGAACTCCCCGGCCAGGACCAGGCTGCGCGGCACGTGCCCGGCGGAGTCCAGCCCGCTCGGCGCGCCCGGGTTGCCTTCCGCGTAGTCCAGCACCTCCGGCCCGAACGCGACCTCGCCGCTGATCGCCCGGGCGTACGGGTCGAGGAGCAGCTTCGCCGGGTTGCAGCGCAGGCCCCGCGCCGGATCATAAGGGCCGGTAACGCGGTAACCGTACGCCTGCCCGGGCCCGACGCCGGGGACGAAGCCGTGCCAGACGCCGGCGTCATAGTCCTCCAGCGGCACCCGGGTCTCGGCGCCCGCGGCGTCGAACAGGCATAGCGTCACCGCGTCGGCCGCGCCGGAGAACACCGCGAAGTTGGTGCCGCCGGCCGACGGCGTCGCGCCGAGCGGGAACTGGCTGCCCGGCCGCGCGCGCCGCGCCCCGGCTTCGGCGACGGCGGTCATGACAACTCCTTCGGCCGCAGATCCCGGATCACGGAGCCGATGTCGCGGACCGCCCCGTGCCGGCGCCGGATGACGTCCGCGATCACGCCCGTCCACCCGGTCTGGTGCGAGGCGCCGAGCCCGGCGCCGTTGTCGCCGTGGAAGTACTCGTTGAAGACCAGGTTGTCCTTCCAGGCCGGGTCGTGCTGCAGCCGCTCGACCCACCCGAAGCAGGGCCGCCGGCCGTCCGGGCCCACCGTGAAGATCGAGATGAGCCGGTCCTGCAGGTTCTGCACGATGACGTCGAGCGGCAGCCGCTGCCCCGATCCGGTCGGGTACTCGACGGTGAAGTCGTCGCCGAAGAACCGGTGGTAGCGCAGCAGGGCGCTGCCGATGAGGTAGTTGAGCGGGAACCAGAGCGGCCCCCGCCAGTTGGAGTTCCCGCCGAACATGTCCGTGGTCGACTCGGCCGGCTCGTAGTCGATGGCGGCGCTGAACCCTTCCACGTCCAGCCGGTAGGGATGTTGATGGTGGTAGGCCGAGACCGCGCGCAGCCCGTACGGGGACAGGAACTCGCGCTCGTCGAACAGCTTGGCGAACAGCTTCTCCAGGTGCTCGACGCCGACCACGCTCAGCAGCAGCCGCCGCTGGCCCGGGTCTCCCCGCATCAGGCCGGTCTCCAGGAGCTTTTGCTGGTCGCCCAGGCTACGGCGGTCAACGTAATCCGCGAACTGCTTGCTGACCGTGAGCGCCCGGTCCAGCATTTCCTCGTCGACCACCGCCGCCGCCAGCATCGGGATGATCCCGACCATCGACCGGACCTGGACCGGGACCGCGGTGCCGTCCGGGGTGAGCAGCCGGTCGTAGTAAAGCCCGTCCTCGTCGTCCCACAGCCCCTGGCTGTCGATGGCCGCGGTGATGGCGGCGAAGTGCTCCAGGAACTTGAGGATCAGGTCGGGTTCCTCCCGCTGCCTGCTCCAGTAGAGCGCGATCGCGATGGACCCCATGATCAAGGAGAAGTACGCCATCCAGCCGGTCGCGTCGGACTGCTCCAGGATGCCGCCGACCGGCAGGTGGGACCGGTCGATCGGGCCGATGTTGTCCAGCCCGAGGAACCCGCCCTCGAACACGTTGTTGCCGCCGGCGTCCTCCATGTTCACCCACCAGGTGAAGTTGATCAGGAGCTTGTCGAAGACCCGGGACAGGAAGGCGAGATCGCGGCCGCCGTCGATGGCGAACACCTCCAGCGCGGCCCAGGCCTGCACCGGCGGGTTCACGTCGCCAAAGTCCCACTCATAGGCCGGCAGCGCCCCGTTCGGGTGCTGGAACCACTCCCGGCACAGCAAGACCAGCTGGTACTTGGCGAACGCCGGGTCCACGTGGGCCAGGGCCACGCAGTGGAACGCCATGTCCCACGCGGCGAACCACGGATACTCCCACTTGTCCGGCATCGACATGATGTCGAACGCGTTGAAGTTGCGCCACTTGGAGTTCCGTCCGTACTGGCGGGACGCGGGCGGCGGCGGCTGGGCCGGGTCCCCGTCCAGCCAGCGGGCCACGTCGTAGTAGTAGAGCTGCTTGCTCCACAGCATCCCGGCGAACGCCTGGCGCATGACCAGGGCCTCGTCCGCGCTGGCGCCCTCCGGGGTCAGCTCGGCGTAGAACTCGTCGGCCTCCCCGCGCCTGGAGTCCATGACCGCCTGGAAGTTCTTGCCGAACGGCGCGGCCGCCCGGGACTTGCGCGGGCGCAGCCGCAGCCGCAGTTCCACCGTGCCCCCGGCCGGCACCTGCAGGTTGTACCAGAAGGCGCACTTGGTGCCGCGGCGAGCCGGGTTGACGGTCGCCGCGCCGTGGATCACGTGGTCACCGATCCCGTCCTTGGGGTACGGGGTCTCCGGCTCGGCGCCGTACAGCCGCGCCATGTTGGTCTCGTTCTCGCAGAACAGCACGGTCGGCTCGGCACCGCCCGGCCGGGTGTCCGCCACCAGTTCCAGGGCGCCGAGGAACGGGTGCTCCACGCTGACCGCGGTGTCGCCGGTGGCCTCCATGACCGGCTTGGGGGCGCCGGTATCCCAGGACCAGGTGTTGCGGAACCACGCGGTCGGCAGCACGTGCAGGGTGTCGGCCTCCGGCCCCGCGTTGGTGACGCTGATCTCCATCAGCAGGTCGGTCGGGTCGGCCTTGGCGTAGTGGACCTCGGTGATCCAGTACCGGTCGCCGTCGAAGACCCCGGTGTCCATGAGCTCGTACTCGGGGTCGAACTTGCCCCGCCGGCCGTTCTCCGCCAGCAGGTCATCGTAGGGGAACGGTGCCTGCGGGTAGTGATAGCGCCAGCGGTTCCAGGCGTGGCTGGGCAGCGCGTCCAGGTACCACCAGTACTCCTTGACGTCCTCGCCGTGGTTCGCCTGCGCGCCGGTCAGCCCGAACATGCGCTCCTTGAGGATCGGGTCACGGCCGTTCCAGAGCGCCAGCCCGAGGCACAGCCGCTGCTCGACGTCGCAGAAGCCGGCCATCCCGTCCTCGCCCCAGCGGTAGGCCCGGGACCGGGCGTGGTCGTGCGGCAGGTAGTCCCAGGCCTCGCCGTCCGCGCTGTAGTCCTCGCGCACGGTCCCCCACTGGCGCTCGCTGACGTAAGGCCCCCACAGATACCAGTCGCCGGCCTGCCGCAGGCCGTCCTCCAGGCGTCCGAAGCTTGCTACCCGGTCACTTTCAGCACTCATCGCCATTCCCGTCGCTTCGCCGTTCTGTTTTCCCTTGAGCAACTTCTCAGTGAACCCTTTTCATCCTCCCCATGGCTGCCCTCGTACTCTGGGCCCGGAATTCACGGATGAAAAAGGTTCATTGCCTGGGATCAGCCGCGGCGGTACGGGCGTGAAAGGCCTTGCGCCGGGCTGTCCCGCTCTTCCGCTCCGCCCTGTCATTTTCGGCCGACCATGCCGCACTGCACATCACCCCGACCGGGTGAACAGCGGTCTTGGCCCGTGACGGATGACCCTCGTCGGCGAATCACGCCGACGCCGCCGGAGTCATTAGCAGGGCAACAAGTTCAGGAAATGTTTACCGCGAATATGCTCCTGAGACGCTTTCCGGGGAAAGGGGCAGCTTTCTGCGGCACCGGGGATTCTTCGTGTCCGCTGGTGGCGGTGGGAACAGCCACCAGCGGACACAAAGACGAGCGCGGGCTCCTTGTCGGCCGGACGGGTGTCACCCCCTGGTGATCGTCTCCTCGATGGCGGCCTGCACCTCGGCCGGGCGTTCCATGTGGGCCATGTGCCCGGCGCCGTCGATCACGCGGCTGGCCGCGCCGGCCACGGACCCGGCCTGCTCGGCCGGGATGATCCGGTCCGCGCGGCCCCAGACCACCGTGACCGGGACCGCGCCGCCGAGCGCCGCCAGGGCCGCGGCCGAGTCGATGCGCTGCGTGTCGCCGCCCTCGCCCAGGAGCGTGCCCAGCAGGGTGTGCAGTGCCGCGTCGACCCCGTCGAGCCGCTTGTAGGCGAGCAGGTCGTCGACCACCTGCCGGGTCACCAGGCTCTCGTCGGCGAACAACTGGCCGACCACCGGCTTGAGCTCGCGCCGGGTCTGCGCGTCGGCGAAGCCCCGCAGGTACCCGGCGTTGATCTCGGGCCCGAAACCGGCCGGGGCGATCAGGGTGAGTGAGCGGACCCGCTCCGGATGGCCGGCCGCGGCCGCGGCCACGACCGCGCCGCCCAGCGAGTGGCCGACCAGGTGGGCCCGCTCCACGCCGATCGCGTCGAGCACGCCGAGCACGGCGCCGGCCAGCAGGCCGACCGAGCCGTCGCCGACGTCCTTGGACGACGTGCCGTGCCCGGGCAGGTCGAGGGCGTACACCCGGTACCGCGCGGCCAGCGGCTCGTGCAGGAACAGCCACGAGTTGCGGTCCCCGCCGTAGCCGTGCACGAGCAGGACCACGTCGCCGTCCTGGCCGGCTCCCGCGTAGCGGATTTGCCGCCCGCCGACCTCGGCCGTCTGGACCTGCGGCCCGGCAGCGGCCTCGTCGGGCACCCCGGCGTCGATCACCGCCCGGGCGTGCTCGGCCGCCGCGTCGACTTCGGCGTCGCTGACGCCGGCCGGAGCGATCAGCGCGATCGTGCCGCTGACCGGCACGTCCTCGCCCACCCGGGCGACCAGGCGCCGCACGGTGCCGGCGTCGGCGGCCTCCAGCGTTCCGGCGATCTTGTCGGTCTCGATGTCCGCGAGCTCGTCGCCGGCGCTCACCTCGTCACCCTCGGCCACGATCCAGCCGGTGATCTTGCCGAGCTGCATCGACAGGCCCCACTTCGGCATGGTCACGGCGACGATCCGGTCGTCGGTCACCGCGCCCACCCCGCGGCAGACCGTTGCAGAAAAATCGCCACGGCAGCCTTACGCAAGCCCGTCATCAACGGGACCACCCCGTCACGGTCTTCACGGCGTTGGCGATCCGCTGCGCGTCCGGGATGTAGATGTCCTCGAGCGTGTTCGAGAACGGGACCGGCGTATGCGGCGCGGTCACCATCTCGATCGGGGCCTGCAGCGAGCCGAACGCCTTCCGCGCCACCAGCGCCGAGATGTCGGTGGCCATCGAGCACCGCGGGTGCGCCTCGTCCACCACCACGACCCGGCCGGTGCCCTCGACGCTCTCCAGCACGGTGTCCTCGTCCAGCGGGCTGGTGGTGCGCAGGTCGATCACCTCGCACTGGACCCCGTCCGCCGCGAGCTGCCCGGCCGCCTCGAGCGAGGTGTGCACCATCCGGCCCAGGGTCACGATCGTGACGTCGCCGCCCTCGCGTACCACGTTGGCCTCGCCGAACGGCAGCGTGTAGCTCTCCTCCGGCACCGGCCCGGCCAGGTCGTACAGCGCCTTGTGCTCGAAGAACATCACCGGGTCGTCGTCCCTGATCGCCTGGATCATCATGCCCTTCGCGTCGTAGGGCGTGGCCGGGAGCACCACCTTCAGCCCCGGGATGTGCGTGAACAGCGGGTACAGGCACTGGGAGTGCTGCGCGGCGGCCCGCAGCCCGGCCCCGTACATGGTGCGGATCACGACCGGGGTGACCGCCTTGCCGCCGAACATGTACCGGAACTTCGCGGCCTGGTTGTAGATCTGGTCGAAGCAGACGCCCATGAAGTCGACGAACATGAGCTCGGCCACGGGGCGCAGGCCGGCCGTGGCCGCGCCGATCGCGGCGCCGATGAACGCCGACTCGGAGATCGGCGTGTCCAGCACCCGGCCCGGGAACTTGTGGTACAGCCCCTTGGTGACCCCGAGCACCCCGCCCCAGGCGTCCTCGTCGCCGGGCGCCCCCTCGCCGCCCGCGTTGTCCTCGCCCATGACGATCACGCTCTCGTCGCGCTCCATCTCCTGGGCCAGCGCCTCGTTGATCGCCTCGCGGTAGGTGATGCTGCGTGCCATGGCCAGCCTCCGATCAGTAACGGACGTAGACGTCGGTGAGCAGGTCTGCCTCGGTCGGCGGCGGGGCCGCCTTCGCGTCGTCGACAGCCTGGTCGATCAGGGCCGCGACCTCGGCGTCCACGGCGTCGAGATCGGCCTGGGCGAGGTCGCCGGTCTCGGTTACCCGGGCGGCGAAGCGCTTCAGGCAGTCCAGCTCGGCCCGCGCGCGGGCGACCTCGTCGGCCCGGTAGGTCTGCTGGTCGCCCTCGAAGTGGCCGAAGTAGCGGGTGAACTTCATCTCGACGAGCGTCGGCCCGGCGCCGGCGCGGGCGCGGGCGACCGCCTCGCTCGCCGCCTCGTGCACGGCGAAGAAGTCGAAGCCGTCGACGATCACGCCCGGCATGCCGAACCCCGCCGCGCGGTCGGCGATGTTGTCGCTGGCCACCGACCAGGAACTGGCCGTGGACTCGGCGTAACCGTTGTTCTCGGCGACGAAGATGGCCGGCAGGTTCCACACGCAGGCCAGGTTCATGGACTCCAGCGTGGTGCCCTGGTTGCTGCCGCCGTCGCCGAAGAACGCGACGCTCACCCCGCCGGTGCCCTTGAGCTTGGCCGCCAGCGCGGTCCCGCAGATCAGCGGCGGCCCGCCGCCGACGATGCCGTTGGCGCCGAGCATGCCCTTGGACAGGTCGGCGATGTGCATCGAGCCGCCCTTGCCGTGGCAGCTGCCGGTCCTGCGGCCGTAGATCTCGGCCATCATCTCCCCGACGTCCACGCCCTTGGCGATGCAGTGGCCATGGCCGCGGTGCGTGCTGGCGATGGTGTCGCGGCCGTCGAGGTTGCCGCAGACACCGGCCGCCGAGGCCTCCTCACCCGCGTACAGGTGCACGAACCCGGGGATCTCGCCGGTGGCGAACTCCCGGTGCACGCGCTCCTCGAACTCGCGGATGGTCCGCATCTGCCGGTAGGCGGCCAGCAGCTGCTCCCGGGTCAAGGCCCGCCGCTCCATCGTGTCGGTCATGTGCTCCCTACCCTCCTGAGTTGGTGCCTGAGCAGCCCGAGGCGGGCGCTGGCCGCCAGGACCGCTGGGACGTCCACGCACCACGGCCCGTCGGCGCGCAGCCGGACGGTGGGGTGATCGCCGGGCTCGAAGGTGAGCTCCCGCTCGCCGTCGACGGCGATGACCCCGGCCCGCGCGTCGACCGGGTACACGGCTCCTGGGCGCATCTGCTCTATCTCTCGTACCCCGACCGGCACGACCAGACCCGGCGCGATGGGCGCGAGAACCTGGTCCGGCGCGTCGGCGGCGATGCGCGCGGTGACCCCGTACGGGTCGCCGCGGGCCACGGGGGACAGCTGGCCCAGGATGCTGGACAGGCCGACGGCGTCGGGTTCCGCGAACGCGCAGAAGACCTGGGTCACCGTGGCCGGGTCCCAGACCGCCCGGGCCCCCACGTGGCGCTCGGTGGACACGGCCACGTCGACCAGCGCGGTCTCGACCCGGTCGGCCACCCGCGCCTCGAGCAGCTTGGCGCGCGTGACCGCGACGTCGGCCGGCACCGCCCCGGTCGCGGCCAGGCCCGCGGCCAGGCCCGCGATCGTCGCCTCCCGGACCGCGGGAAACACGTTGTTGGTTCCGGTCGACAGCGGCAGCAGGGCCACGTCGCCGGCCGCGGACGCGGCGACCCGGGCGGTGCCGTCGCCGCCGAGGCAGACGATCACCCGCGCACCCGCCGTCACCATGCGCCGGACCGCGTCCACCGTGTCCTGCGCGGTCTGCCGGATCGGCTGGCCGTCGAGGAACTCAACCTCCGGCCACCTGGTGTCCGGCCCGGACCCGGACTGGCCGCGGCGCCGCGCGGCCGCGCGGAACACCGCCGCGGAGATGCCACCGAGGTCCGTGCTGAGCAGCACCCGGTGCACGCCGACCGCCTCGAGGGCCGTCAGCATGCGCTGGATCATGTTGGCTTTCTCGGCCGTCGGGAACACCGAGGCCTGCGTCACCAGGCGCCGGATGTCGCGCCCGGACAGCGGGTTCGCCACGATCCCGACGATCGCATCACCCACGGCGTCGCTACCTCCCTGGTCATCCTCCCACGGCGGCCCGCGTCCGCCGAGGGTGAGATGGCGCGGAGGAAAGGCTCAGAGATGGCCGAGAGCGCCCCGCCTACGGGCCGGCGGGGCGCCCTCTCGGGCGCGACCCGGCAGGAGTGGAGGCCGGGAAGCGCCATACGACTATCACCGATCAGCCTGACCATTCACTGGAGGAAAACTGAAGGTGATCTGTAAAGTTGCCTATCGGTTGGTTTACGTTGCCTCCGAGGTCGCGGCCGTGCCGGGCTGCGCCTGCCGCGGGATGCGGATCCGGAACGTGCTGCCGCGGCGCTGTCCACCGCGATCGTGCCGTGGTGCGCGTCCGCTCACAGCGCGCTCAGCAGGACAGCCCGCAGGTCGTCGTGGCTCAGCACGACCGGATTGCCCTGCATGCTGCTCGACCTGGCGGCCTGGGCGGCCATGGCATCGGCGTGCTGCGCGCGGACACCGAACGCGGCCAGGCCGGGTATCGCGAGCAGGGCAATGGTCTCGCGGATCCAGGCCAGGCCCTGGTCGAGGGTCGCGCCGGGCTCACCGGTCAGCAGCCGGGCCGCCTCGGCGTACCGGTCCAGGGCCGGCTGGCCCGGCGCCCCGGACCGCAGCGCGCGCACGTTCGCGTCGATGACCGGAACCAGCAGGGCGGCACACGCCGCGCCGTGCGGCACCGGCGCGGTCCCGCCGACCACGCCGGCCAGCCCGTGCACGGCTCCCAGTTTCGCGTTGGCCAGCGCCATCCCGCCCAGCAGGCTGCACACGGCCATGTCGGCCCGGGCCGCGGCGTCCGCGCCGTCGGCGTAGGCGGCGCGCAGGCCCGCCGCGGCGCGGCGCAGCCCCTCGCGAGCCAGGCCGTCGGTCACCGGGTTGGCCCGGACCGAGACGAACGGCTCCAGGCACTGGGTCAGCGCGTCCATGCCGCTGGCCGCGGTGACCGGCGGCGGGCAGGAGGCGGTGAGCTCGGGATCGACCAGCGCAACCCGGGGGAGCATCCGGGTACTGCGCAGGCTGGCCTTGACCTGGTGCTCGGGCACGGCGAGCACGGCGTTGGCGGTCACCTCCGCCCCGGTGCCCGCGGTGGTGGGCACCGCGACGCAGGGCGCCGATGGCCGGGTGATCTTCTGCCCGGCCCCGACGACCTCCAGGTAGTCCAGCGGGTCGCCGCCGTTGCCCAGCAGCATGGCCACGGCCTTGCCGGTGTCGATGACGCTGCCGCCGCCAACCGCCGCGACCACGTCGGCGCCGTGCTCGCGCGCCGCGGCCACGCCCGCCCGGGCCAGCTCGACGGTGGGCTCGCCGGCGACCGGGAACACCGCGGCCGGCAACCCCAGCCCGGCCAGCAGCTCGGCGTGGCGTTCCGGGTTCGCTCCCGTGCACACCAGCACCCGGGACCCGAGCCCGGCCAGCACGCCCGGCAGCCCGGCCGCCCGGCCGGGGCCGGCCATGATGCGCCCGGCGGTGGCGAACTCGAAACCCGCGGCGATCACGGCGGGCCGCTCGCCCCGGTCTCCCACGCCTCGCCGCCCGCAGGGAACACCGCCGAGTACCTGACCGACTCCCGGGGCCTGGCCATCATCTCCGCCACGCGGTCCCGCCAGGCCGCGTAGTGCGCCGTCTGCTTGTGCGCGGCCGCGGCGTCGCCGTCCCGGTAGACCTCCACCAGGACCACGTGCTCGGGGTCATCCCGGTCCTGGATGACGTCGAAGCGCAGCACGCCCGGCTCGGCCAGCGACGCCCGCGCGTTGGCCAGCGTGGCGTCCAGGAAAGCCTCGGCCCGGCCGGGCCGGACCCGTGCATGAACATGAACGACCAGCATGCGCTCATCCTGCTACACCCGTGAGCAGGGCCGATGATCAGGCCACCCGCGGCCCGGCTAGTTTCCAGGCGGCGCGGGCGCCGAGCAGGCGCTGGCGAGCTGGCGCAGCGCGCGCTCCAGGATCGGCCGCAGCGGCTCCGGCGGGTCGGCGGCGTACCAGCGCCTGATGGCCACCTGCGAGGCCGCGGTCACCGCGCCCGCCAGGACCTGCGGGAACATGTCGGCCCCGAGGTCGGTTCCCATTCGCTCGGCGATCGCGGCGGCGAGCGCGTTCTGCATCTCGAAGTTGACCTTCAGGTACTCGCCACGCATGGCCGGCGTCTGCAGGACCCGCCCGAGCGCGGCCATCGTCTCCCGGCTGGGCGCCTGCTCGGTGCCCTCGTAGTGCTCAAGCACCGCGCGGGTCAGCGCCTCCCACAGCGGCTCCGCGGCCGGCCGTTCGAGCAGCGACATGCCGATCCGCCTGGCCCGGTCCGCCCCGATCGCGGCGACCGCCTCGTACTTGCTGGCGAAGTAGTTGCGGAAGGTCCGCAGCGCCACGTCCGCCTCGGCGGTGATGTCCTCGATCGTGACGTTGTCCAGGCCCTGATCGATGGCCAGCCGGAGCGCGGCCGAGCTCAGCGCCTGGCGCGTGGCGAGCTTCTTGCGCTCTCGCAGGCCGGCCATCCGCCTACCCTAGGTGAATCTTGCCTACAAGGCAAATTTGCTCTTTAGGCAAGAATCTGCCAGAGTGGCGAGCATGACGACGCCAGACGCGGCGGCCACCGCCGATGTCGTGATCGTCGGCGGCGGCCCCACCGGGCTGATGCTGGCGGCCGAGCTCCGGCTGGGCGGCGCCGACCCGGTGGTGCTCGAGCGGTTGCCGGAGATCAGCCAGATCCCGAAGGGCAACGGCCTGGTCGGCCAGATCGTGCCGACGCTGGATTACCGGGGCCTGGCGAACCGGTTCCGGGCGCAGGCCACCTACACCGGGGCGTCCCCGAGCTTCCCGTTCGGCCCGCTGCGGCTGGACTTCTCCCGGCTGGGCCCGGGCCCGCTGCACATCATGGCCATACCGCAGCGAAAGCTCGAACAGGTGCTGGATGAATGGCTGCGGGACCTCGGCGGCAGCGTCCGGCGCGGGCACGAGGTGCTGGCGCTGTCGCTGCCGGGAGACGACGCGCCGGTCACGGTGGACGTGCGCGGACCGGACGGCGACTACCGGGTGCGCACGCGCTACCTGGTGGGCTGCGACGGCGCCCACAGCCTGGTACGCAAGCAGGCCGGCATCGGCTTCCCGGGGGTCACCTCGTCGGACATCGCCCGGATCGGCCGGGTGTTCCTGCCGACCGTGCAGGTCACCCCCGACGGCGGTCACGCGGACGTGCCCGGTGTCGGCCGGGTGCCGCTGATGATGACGACCCAGACCCCGCGCGGTGCCTACGCCTTCGCCCCGCTGACGTCGCTGGACAAGACCGCCGAGCCGGGCGTGTTCATCGTCCATACGAGGGAGGACGATTCGTCCGCGCCGGACGGCCCCGACGCTCCGATGACCCTCGACGAGCTGCGCGAAAGCGCCCGCCGGGTGCTCGGCGCCGACCTGCCGATGCGCGACCCGCAGTGGCTGACCAGGACCGTGGGTAACAGCCGGCAGGCGGACAGGTACCGGGCGGGCCCGGTGCTGCTGGCGGGCGACGCCGCGCACGTCTTCGGATACGGAGGGTCGCTCAACGTCGGCCTGCTCGACGCGGTCAACCTCGGCTGGAAGCTCGCCGCGCAGGTCGCCGGCTGGGCCCCGGACGGCCTGCTGGACTCCTATCACGCCGAGCGGCACCTGGCCGGGGAGCGGGCGCTCCTGCAGTCCAGGGCGCAGAAGGCGCTGTCCGCCCGTGGCGAGTACGCGACGGCGCTGCGCGAGCTGTTCGGTGAGCTGATGCAGTTCTCCGAGCCGCTCCGGCACGTCGGCACGATCATGGAGGGCTCCGACGTCCGCTACGAGATGCCCGGCGGGTCGGCGCGGCCACACCCGCTGGCCGGGCGGTTCGCGCCGGACCTGCGGCTGGACACCGGCGGCGGCGTCACGCGGGTCGCCGAGCTGGTCCGGCCCGCGCGGGGCGTGCTGCTCGACCTCGGCGGCTGCGGTGAAGCCGCCGACTTCGCCGCGGGCTGGGCCGGCCGGGTCAGCGTCACCGCCGCGCGGCCGCTGGCGCAGCCCCCGCCCGCGGCCGCGCTGCTGATCCGGCCGGACGGGTACGTCGCCTGGGCGGCCGGGCCGGACCCGGCCGGCCTGGCCCGCGGGCTGCCCGAGGCGCTGCGCGCGTGGTTCGGCGAGCCCGGATAGCCACGGCTGGGCGCGGCTGGGCGCGGCTGGCGCCTAGGCCAGGTTCGCCCGGACCGCCTCCAGCGCCGCCTGGATGTTCTCGACCGAGTTCGCGTAGGAGAACCGCAGGAACCCCTCGCCGTAGCCGCCGAACGCGGTGCCCGACAGGGCCGCCACGCCGGCGTCGGACAGCAGCCGGCCCGCGAGCTGCCCCGACGTCAGGCCGGTACCGGTGATGTTCGGGAACACGTAGAACGCGCCCTGCGGCTCCAGGCAGGTGATGCCGGGAATGTCGTTCAGCCCCGCGACGATGACGCCCCGGCGGCGGCGGAACTCGTCGACCATCAGCTCAACCGGCTCCCAGGGGCCCTGCAGCGCCGCGATGGCGGCGAACTGGCTGAACGCCGACGTGCAGGACACCGTGTTGATCACCAGCCGGGTCACCGGCTCGACCAGGGCGGGCGGGAACACGCCGAAGCCGAGCCGCCAGCCGGTCATCGCGAAGGTCTTGGACCAGCCGTCGAGCAGGATCGTGCGGTCGGCCATGCCGTCGACCTCGAGCACGCTCGCGTGCGGTCCCTGGCCGTACCGGATGGCCCAGTACACCTCGTCGGACAGCACGATCAGGTCACGGCGCATCGCGATCTCCGCGATCGCCTCGCAGTCCTCGCGGGTCAGCGACGACCCGCACGGGTTGTGCGGCGAGTTGATGATGAGCAGCTTCGACCGGTCGGTGACCAGCCGGGCCAGCTCGCCGGTGTCGATCCGGAACTCGTTGCCCTCGCGCAGCGGGATCGGGACCGGAACCGCGCCCGCGAACGAGGTGATCGACTCGTACATCGGGAAGCTGGGGTCCGGGTAGAGCACCTCGTCGCCCTCGCCGCACAGGGCCATGATCGTGTAGAACATGATCGGCTTGGCGCCCGGCGTCACGATCACCCGGTCCGGCGTGATCCGCATCCGGCCGGTGCGTTCCAGGAACTCGGCCACGGCCTCGCGCAGCGGCGGGATGCCCGGCGCGGGCACGTAATGGGTCTGCCCGGCCCGCAGGGCCTCGACCGCGGCCTCGATGATGTGCGGGGCGGTCGGGAAGTCCGGCTCGCCGATCTCCAGATGGATGACCTTGCTCCCGGCGGCCTCCATGGCCCTGGCCCGGGCCAATACCTCGAATGCGGATTCGGTGCCGAGCCTGCCCATGCGATCTGCCAGGGAGAATGCTGTCATGATCGGATGATAGATCCGCGCGGGCCCGGCAGTAAGGGCCGGGTGTTCCACGGTGTGAGCGTTCTCAGGCCTCTTGCCCCCGGCCGGGTGACACGTCAGCCTGGAAGTCGCTGGTCACTGGAGAAGGGGGATGGACTTGGCATCCGACGGGACGCAGTCGCGGTCAGCGCCGATCGCGCGCTCGGGCAGCGAGTTCGACGTGGGGCGGCTGTTCGCGGCGGCCGAGCCCGACTTCGCCCGCTACGAGGTGGTCAAGGACCTCGTCGACGAGTGCATCGACCTGTCGCTCAACTACCGCCAGAGCGGGCACCCGGGCGGGTCGCGGTCCAAGGTGCACATGATGCTGGCGCTGCTGCTGTCCGGCGCGATGCGCTGGGACGTGCTGCGGCCATGGCGCCGCTTCGGCGACCGGTTCGTGCTGTCCGCGGGGCACACGGTGCCGCTCGTCTACGCGACGCTCGCCGTGCTCAACGAGGCGATGCGGGCCCGGTACCAGCGCACCGGGGAGGCCGAGTTCGCGTTCCCCGACGACGGCCGCTGGGCGCTGACCTGGGAGTGGCTGCTCAAGCTGCGCCGGCGCGGCGGGCTGCCCGGGCACGCGGAGATGGAAGGCCGGACGCTGTTCCTGAAGTTCAACACCGGCCCCTCCGGGCACGGCATGCCGCCGGCCGCCGGCGAGGCCCTGGCCCTGAAGCTGGCCGGGGCGAGCGAGGTCAAGGTGTTCGTGTTCGAGGGGGAGGGCGGGCTCACCCCGGGCTCGGCGCACGAGGTCAAGAACATGGCGTGGGGGCTCGGCCTGGACAACCTGGTCTTCATGGTCGACTGGAACGACTTCGGCATCGACCCCCGGCCGGCCTCCAGCGTGGTCCACGGCACGCCGGTGGACTGGTTCGAGCCGTACGGCTGGCGGGTCACCGGCACCCAGCACGGCATGGAGTGGGGACCGGTCACCGACACGGTGTTGGAGGCGGCGTGCGGCGCCAACCCCGGCCACGTGCCGACCATGGCCTGGTTCGTCACGCAGAAGGGCCGCGGCTACGGCAAGGTCGACGCGGCCAGCCACGGCACCGCGTGGCCGATGAACGCCGAGCAGTTCTGGGCCGTGCGCAAGGGGTTCATGAGCAAGTACGGGGTCGAGTACGTCGGCGTCGACTCGCCCGCGCCGGCCGGTCCTGAGGCGGTCGCGGCGCAGGCCGAGGCGAACCTGCGCATCGCGATGAGCGTCCTGGACCGCGACGACGACCTCGTGACCTGGCTGTCGGACCGGCTGGCCGCGATCGCCGACACGGTGCCCGACGACATCAAGGGCTTCCGGCTCGGCGGCCCGTCGCCCGGGGTGTTCACCGACCGCCGCGTCTTCGACGTGACGAGCTACCCGGACAGCATGTGGAAAAAGCCGGGGGAGAAGGCCGCGAACCGGGCCGGCCTGGCCGCCTGGGGGTCGTACGTGAACTCGCTGGCGCTGGCCGAGCACGGCCGCCCGCTGTTCATCGCGGCCTCCGCCGACCTGGCCGAGTCCACCAACATCGCCGGCTTCGGGCAGGACTTCGACGGCCGGCCCGGCACCGGGTGGTACGAGCGGGATCAGAACCCCACCGGGGCGCTGCTGCCCACCGAGATCACCGAGTTCTCCAACGCCGGGCTGGTCGCCGGGCTGGCCACGGTCAACCTGGCCGAAGACCCGTTCGAGGAGTTCGACGGGTTCTGGGGCGCGTGCTCCACGTACGGCTCGTTCTCCTACCTCAAGTACGGGGAGATGCGGCTGTTCAGCCAGCTGGCCCAGGACAACGAGCTGAAGGTCGGCAAGCTGCTCTGGATCGCGGGCCACTCGGGGCCGGAGACCGCCGAGGACTCCCGCACCCACTTCGGCATCTTCGCGATCGGCGTCACCCAGCTGTTCCCCGACGGGCACGTGATCGACCTGCACCCGTGGGAGTACAACGAGGTGCCGGTACTGCTGGGCACGGCGTTCGGGCTCGACGTCCCGATCGTCGCGCTGCACCTGACCCGCCCGCCGGTGGAGATACCGGACCGGGAGGCGCTGGGCATCCCGTCCCACTTCGCCGCCGCGCGCGGCGCCTACGTGCTGCGCGAGTACCGGCCGGACGAGCCCAGGGGCGGCACCGTGTACGTCCGGGGCACCATGACCACCCGGAACCTGGTCAACGTGCTGCCGCAGCTGGACGCGAAGGGCGTCAACGTCAAGATCGTCGCGGCGATCAGCCCGCAGCTGTTCGCGCGCCAGCCGGAGGACTACCAGCGGTCGGTCATCGGCCCGGCGGACCGGCTGGACGCCATGGTGATCACCAACGGCGGCTTCAAGCTGATGCGGGACTGGGCGGACGGCCCGCTGGTCCGCGAGTACTCGCTGTCGTCCGACTGGGACGACCGGTGGCGCACCGGCGGCTCGGTCGCCGAGGTGATCGAGGAGGCACACCTCGACGACGCCCACATCCTGGCCGCGCTGGAACGCTTCGCGGCCGACCGGCCCGACCGGCTGCGCCGGCTCCGGGAGCAGCTTGACGACGCCTAGCTGGGCAGACGGGTCGTTTCAGGGATACTGATCCTGTGCGGCAGGTGTTGTGCCCCGTGCTGGTGGCGCGGGATGACGAGACCAGCCACCTGCAGGCCGCCCTGGTCAGGGCGGAGGCAGGCCGCGGCGGCGTCGTGTTCCTGACCGGCGAAGCCGGGATCGGGAAGTCGCGGCTGGTGCGCGAGACCGCGCGCGCGGCGGAGGCGCGCGGCCTGGTCGTGCTGACCGGGCGGGCGGTGGCCGGCGGCGTGCCCACGCCGTTCCGGCCCTTCGCCGAGGCGCTGGTGTCGGCCGGGCGGGCAGGCCGCCTGCCGGACAGCGCCGACCTGGATCCGTTCCGGCCTGCGCTCGGCCGGCTGATACCGCAGTGGCGGCCGCCGCCGGGCCCGTCCGGCGATGAATCCCTGGTCGTCCTCGGCGAGGCGGTGCTGCGGCTGCTGCGCGTGCTGTCCCCCGAGGCCGGGTGCCTGCTCGTGCTGGAGGACCTGCACTGGGCCGACCTGGAGACACTGGCCCTGCTTGAGTACCTGGCCGACAACCTCTCGGCCGAGCGGGTGTTCTGCCTCGGCACCCTGCGCGACGAGGAAGGCGGCGGCCCGGCCGGCCTGGCCAGCGTGCTGGAAGCCCGCGGGTCCGCGGCCGTGCTGCCGCTGCGCCGGCTGGACCCGGCGGCGACGGCCCGGATGACCCTGGCCTGCGTGGGCGCCGCCGACCTGCCGCGCCCGGTCCAGGCGTTCGTCGCCGAACGGGCCGAGGGCATCCCGTTCCTGGTCGAGGAGGTCCTCGCGGGCCTGATCGCGGAAGGGGCGCTGGCCGAGCGGGATGGCACCTGGCAGGCCGGTGACCTGGCCGCGGCCGGGATCCCGGGCACGTTCGCGGACGCGGTGCGGCGGCGGCTCGACGCCGTCGACGCGGATTCCCGCCGGGTGCTGGGCGCGGCCGCGGTCCTCGGCCGCCGGTTCGACTGGTCGCTGCTGGGCCCGCTCACCGGCCTGGCCGACGCCACGGTGGTGGCGGCGCTGCGGCGCGGCGTCGGCCTGCAGCTCGTGGTCGCGGACGACGACAGCTTCCGGTTCCGGCACGCGCTGACCCACGACGCGGTGCTGGCCGGGCTGCTGCCGCCGGAACGCGCCCTGCTGGCCGGCCAGGCGCTGGCGGCGGTGGAGGCGGCGCATCCCGGCCTCCCCGGCGAGGCGTGCCTGCTGGCCGCCGACCTGGCCGAGCGGGCGGGTGACCGGCAGCGGGCCGGCGCGCTGCTGCTCGACGCCGGCCGGCGCGACCTGGGCGTGGGCGCGCTGGCCAGCGCCGAGCATGCGCTGACCCGGGCGCGTCACCTGATCGCCCCCGGTGACGCAGGGGCGCGTGCCGCGCTGCTGACTCGGGTTGACGAGGCGCTGACCGAGGTGTTCGCGATGTCCGGACAGGTCGACCGGGCCATCGAGATGGGCCAGACGCTGCTCGCCCGGCTGGACCGCCAGGTTCCGTCGGCCCGGGTCGCGGCGCTGCACCTGGGCATCGCGCGGGCGGCGATCGCCGGCGCCCGGTGGGCGGAGGCCGCCGCGAGCATCGAGGTCGCCCGCGAGTCCGGGGCCGACGCCGCGCAGGCCGACGCCTGCGCGGCGCAGGTCGCCGTCGGCCGCGGACGCCTGACCGAGGCCGACGAGCTGGCCCGGGCCGCCTTGCGCGCGGCCGAGGGCGGCGGGCGGCCGGACGTGGCGTGCGAGGCCCTGGAGGTGATCGGCCGGGTCGCCCGGCAGCGGGACCTGGAAGCGGCGGAACGGGCGTTCGCCCGGGCCGCGGACCTGGCCAGCGCGCACGGGCTGCGGCTGTGGCGGCTGCGGGCGCTGCACGAGCTGGGCACGATCGACCAGTTGCGCACCGAGAGCGTGGACCGGCTGCTGGAAGCGCGCGAGCTGGCCGTGGCCCAGGGCGCGCTGGCGCTCACGGCCACCCTCGACCTGCAGATCGCCGCCGGGCTGAACAAGCAGTTCCGCGCCGATGAGGCTCTGGAAGCGGCCCGGCGCTCGGCGGACGCGGCGCGCCGGTTCCGCCTGGCCGTGCTGCCGATGGCCCTGATCTTCCAGGCCACCGCGTACGCGATCCGCGGCGAACACGGACCGATGGAAGCCATGATCGCTGAGGCGGTCGCGCTCGCCCCCGAGGACCAGGACGTGCTCGGCTGCGCCTGGGGGCACTGCCGGGCGACGTTTTCGCTGCTGGCTGAGGATCCCGGCGAGGCGCACACGCAGATGGCGACCGGGGCCGCGCTGATCCTGAGCTCCCCGGCGACGATCGCGCCGCCGTTCCTGGGACTGTGGCCGCTGCTGGGCGCCGCGCTGGGTCGTGACGCCGATGATGCCGCGGCCAGGGTCCGGGCCGCGCACGGCACCCGGCACCTCGTCGTCGCGGCCCTGCTCGGTTACGCCGACGCGGTCCGGGCGGGCCGGCGCGGCGAGCGGGCGGCAGCTGACGCGGCGTTCACCGCCGCGGACGCCCAGATGGGACCGCTGGTGGCCTGGTACCGGCAGTACGCCCGCCGGATCGCCGCCGAGGCGGCGCTCGCCGACGGCTGGGGTGACCCGGTCGGGTGGCTGCGCGAGGCCGCGGCCTACTTCGCGGCGCGCGGCGACGAGCGGGTGGCGGCCGCCTGCCGCGGGCTGCTGCGCCGGGCCGGGTCGCCGGTGCCCAGGCGGCGCTCCGGACCGGAGGAACTGCCCGGCCCATTGCGGGCGCTGGGCGTGACCGAGCGGGAAGCCGACGTGCTCCGGCTGCTCGCGGCGGGGCTGAGCAACCGGGAAATCGCGGAGCGGATGTTCCTGTCGCCGCGCACCGTCGAGAAGCACGTGGCGAGTCTGCTGGCCAAGACCGGGCTGCGCCGCGCCCAGGTAGCCGGGTATTCCGCCGCGCTAGGCGGGTAGCCGCCGCCCCGCGGACTGGGTAGTCGTACCGATGTGACGGCCGGCGGCCAGGCGTCACGATGGGCGCATGCTGACGCAACGAGCAACCGCCGTGCTGGAGCGCCCCGGCGCCCGGCTGGCGTACGAAGTGACGGGGGACGGGCCAGCCGTGGCGCTCGTTCACGGCTTCGGGCTGGACCGGCGGATGTGGGACCCGCAGGCGGAGCACCTGGCGACCCGGTCCCGGGTAGTGCGCTACGACTGCCGCGGGTTCGGCGCGTCCGGGCCGTTTGACCCCGCCGTCCCCTACACCCACGCCGGCGACCTCCCGGCGCTGCTCGACCACCTCGCCATCGGCGACGCGGCGCTGGCCGGCCTGTCGTTCGGCGGCCGGGTGGTGCTGCAGGCCGCGCTGGCCGCCCCGGACCGGGTCCGGGGCCTGGTGCTGCTCGACGCGGTGCTCGACGGCGTCCCCTGGGACCCCGAGTCGGCGGCCGGCCTTGACGAGGTCGCCCGGCAGGTCCGGGCGGGCGGGATCCCGGCCGGCCGGGAGGCCTGGCTGGCCCATCCGCTGTTCGCCGCCGCGCGCCAGCGGCCCGGCCTGGCCAGCCGCCTCGCGGCCATGGTCGCGGAATACCCCGGCCAGCACTGGCTCGGCCAGGACCCGCACCAGCGGACCCGGCCCGAGCCGATCGACGTGCTGGAACAGATCACCGTGCCGACGCTGGTGGCGGTCGGCGACCAGGACGTGCCGGGCTTCCGCGAGATGTCCGTTGTGCTCGCCCGGCGCATCCCCGGCGCGCAGTACCGCGTGATCACCGGGGCCGGCCATATGGCCAACCTGGAGCAGTCCGCGGCCGTCAACGACCTGCTGACCCGGTTCCTGGCCGGGCTGCCGCCATCCGTCCCGGGGGAGTCGGCCGGGCCCGCGCGCGAGGGAGATGAGCCTTGGAACCGGTGACCGTGCCCCCCGTGGTGGTGGCCGCCGTCCAGGCCACGCCCATCCTGCTGGACCGCGACGCGACGATCGGCCCGCGGTCATGGAGACCAGCGGTGCCCCGGCCAACAACATCGCCACGAACCTGGCCGCAAGAACCTACGAACCCACGGAGGCCTAGATGAAGACCGCAACATCCCGCCACCTGACCACCCGCGACCCGGACGCCGCCGCGGACGTTCTGGTATCGGCCGACTGGCTGGAAGCGCACCGGCACGACCCCAGGGTGCGGGTGGTCGAGGTCGACGTGAGCAGGCTTGCCTACGACGAGTGGCACATCGACGGGGCCGTGCTGTGGAACATCTACGCCGACCTCAAGGACGCCGACTACCGGCTCGTCGACGCCGCGGCGGTGCAGCGGCTCCTGGCCCGTTCCGGGATCGGCCCGGACTCGACGGTGGTGTGCTACGGGTACGGGCCCGCCATGGGTTTCTGGCTGATGAAGCTGTACGGCCACGCCGACGTGCGCATCCTCGACTGCTCCCGCGACACGTGGCGGGATGACGGCCGTCCCCGGAGCAGTGCGCCGGCCGAGCCGCCCGCCGCCCGCTGCACCCTGCCCGCGGAAGACGGGCACGTGCGCGCGGACCACGCCGCCGTGCGCCGCGCGATCGGCGCGCCGGGCATCACCATCGTCGACGTGCGCTCGGAGGCCGAGTACCGGGGGGAGCGGTTCTGGCCCTCCGGCGGCCTCGAGCCGGGAGGCCGCGCCGGGCATGTCCCCTCCGCGGTCCACCAGCCCGTCGAAGATCTCTACGACCAGCGCGGGTCATTCCGCGGCGCCGCCGAGCTCCGCGGCGTCTTCTCCGCCGTCGACCTCGACGGCGAGGATGAACTGATCACGTACTGCACGATCGGCGGGCGCGCCAGCACCGCCTGGTTCGTGCTCACCTACCTGCTCGGCCGCGATCACGTCCGCGTCTACGACGGGTCGTGGGCCGAGTGGGGCCGCCTGGCCGACACTCCGGTCGAGCGGCCCTGAAACGCCCGCGTCACGGCTTGCGGCCCACCGCGCCGTAGTTGGCCAGCTCGCGGTCGGTGGCGAGATCTCCCACGCCGGCCCGCCACCGGTGCAACTGGACCACCCCGGGCCCCACCAGGTCCAGGCCCTCGAAGAATCTGCTGACCTGGGCATGGCTCCGAGCGGTGAGCGGGTCGCGAGCCTGCTCGTTGTAGTTGCGCATGGACGTGGCCATCTCGTCGACGGCGACGTCACTGGCCGGGTGCGCGATGACGAGGTAGCTGCCCGGCGGCACGGCGGCCAGCAGGCGGGCCACGATCGCGGCTGGGTCGTCTTCATCGGGGATGCAGTGCAGCACCCCCAGCAGCATGATCGCGACCGGCTGGCTGAAATCCAGGATCCGGGCGGCCTCGTCCAAGATCTTGCCCGTGTCGCGCAGGTCGGCCTCGACGTAAATGGTCTCGCCCTCGGGGCTGCTGGTGAGCAGGGCGCGCGCGTGCAGCAGCACGATCGGGTCGCTGTCCGCGTACACGATCCGGGCCGGCGGCGCGACCCGCTGGGCCACCTCGTGCGTGTTGTTGGACGAGGGCAGGCCGGTCCCGATGTCGAGGAACTGCCGGATGCCCGCCTCGGCGGCCAGGTAGTGCACCGCGCGGCCGAGGAACGCCCGCTGGGCGCGCACGCTGACCGTGACGTCCGGGAACGTGGCCATGACCTGCTCGGCCGCCTTGCGGTCGGCGGCGTAGTTGTCCTTGCCGCCCAGCCAGTAGTCATACACCCGCGCGATATGCGGCACGCTGGTGTCGAGCGCGGTGCTGTGGTCGTCTTGCTCCGGCTCTCCCATTCGTGGCCCGCCCTTTCCTGGCGATCCGGTGCTGCGCAACCGACTCTATGGCTTGCGGGCCACGCCGCCCCACATGGCCGACCGGGCCCGGGCCTCGAACTCGGACCCGGGCCGCCATTCCTGGACCGGGACCAGGCCCGGGTCGACCAGGTCCAGGCCGTCGAAGAACCGCGCGACCTCAGCGTGGTTGCGATGGCGCTGCTGCTCGTGCGCGAGCCGGTTGTAGCGCCGCGCCGCCTCGGCCATCTGCTCGGGCTCGATGTCGGAGGCTACCTGGGACAGCGCCAGGTAGCTCCCGGACGGTACCGCGGCCATCAGCCGGCGCACGATCCCGTACGGGTCGGCGTCGTCACCGATCAGGTGCATGATGGCGATCAGCATGACCGCCACCGGGCGGGAGAAGTCCAAGGTTCGCGTCGCGTTCTCCAGGATCGTCTCCGGGTCGCGCAGGTCCGCGTCGATGTAGTCAGTAGCACCCTCCGCGGACCCCACCAGCAGCACCCGGGCGTGCGCGAGCACGACCGGATCGTAGTCCACGTAGACGACCCGGGAGTCGGGCGCGACGGACTGCGCCGCCTCGTGGGTGTTGTTCGCGGTCGGGATGCCGGTGCCGATGTCGAGGAACTGCCGGATCCCGGCCTCGGCGGCGAGGAACTGCACCGCGCGGGCGAGGAATGCCCGGTTGGCCCGCACCGACATGACGATCCCGGGATAGGCGGCGATCACCGCGTCGCCGGCCGCCCGGTCGGCGGCGAAGTTGTCCTTGCCGCCCAGCCAGTAGTCATGCACCCGGGCACTGTGGGCCACGGTGGTGTCGAAGGTGGGCCGGTCGCTGGCGGAGCCGCCAGTCTCTTCGATGCCCGCCGCCGGTTCTGCCTCGCCGGACATCGTGTTCCTTTCAGCTAGATATTCAACGACGTGAATATAGCGTGCCCGCCGTGGCGGGCGGCGGCCGGCGCAGACCGGCTCACTCCCGCGGCACTGGACCGGGCCGAGGGATCCGGCGCCTACCGGACCGGGGTTAACGCGGTTAACATTGCCGGGAGGGATCTGGCCTGGCCTCAGGCATCCGTGCCGCGTCCTCGGATGCCAGGGCCGGAAGGGGGAACCACGTGGCGATCGCCGATGACACCCTGGATCGCATCGAAGGCGAGGACCTCAGCGGGCTCGGCCGGGCCGACATCGACGACGTGATCGAGTACGTTCACGTCCCCACGGCGCGCCTGCCCGATTATCGCAAGCTCTACGACCGGTACCTGCGCCAGCGCTGGAACGTCAACGAGCTCGACTTCACCGAGGACCGGGTGAACTGGACCGAGCGCATGACCGACGACTCGCGCAGCTCGTTCCTGTCGATCGCCTCGGGCTTCCATCACGGGGAGCGGCAGGTCGAGGTCGAGCTGGCCCCGCTGCTGTTCGGCGTCAGCGAGGACTACAAGATCTTCCTGACCAGCCAGCTCGAGGACGAAGCCCGGCACACCGTGTTCTTCGACCGCTTCTACCGCGACGTGGTCGGGCTGGACGGCGACGGCATCATGGACATCCTCGACGGGTCGTGGCCCTACATCCAGGAGACGTTCGTCGGGCCGTTCGGCCTGCTCGCCTACCTGACCGACGACCTGCGCCGGGATCCCTACGATAAGCACCTGCAGATGAAGTACGCCACCACGTACTTCATCTGGATCGAGGGGGTTCTCGCGCTGTCGGTGATGAAGATCACCCTGAACTTCGCGCGCGACTTCCGGGTCCTGCCGGCCTTCTACACCGGGTTCACCGCCACCTGCCGGGACGAGGCTCGCCACGTGCAGGCCGGCATGCGGTTCGTGCGGGACCTGCTCGCCGAGGACCCGGCGTACGTGAAGGACCTGCACGACACGCTGCGGACCCTGCTCACCATGAGCGCCGCCCGGTCGAGCTACGTCTACTATGAGCCGCTCGGCTGGTCCGAGGACCGGGTCCAGGAGCTGTTCATGAACCAACTGCACCGGAAGCTGGCCATGGTCGGCGTGTCGCTCCCGGCGGACATGGAGGACATGCTGTCGATGGCCAAGCCGACGCTGGCCGGGGGATGACATGGCCCGGTTCATGACGAAGGCGTGGGCGCAGGACTGCCGCAGCGCCTTCAACGCGTGGCCCAGCGAGGAGCGCAAGGCCAGCAAGCTGCAGGATTTCTGGGACTGGATCAACATGATCCGCCCGTTCGTGACCGGCCGCCTGGCCCTCAGCGTGCGGGACATGCCGCCGGGCGCCGATGGTGACACCCTGGTCCTCGACCTCGACGGCGGCACGATTACCGCCGCCTCGGTCCTCGGCCGGGCTGACGCCGAGGCTGGCGCGGTCTTCGTGCTGGCCGGCAGCTACGCCGACTGGGAGGCGATGCTCGCCGGGTACGACGTCGGCAAGATGGTAATGTACCGCAAGCTGATGCTCGAGAAGGGCGACACCCTGCAGTTCTTCACCGCCGCCTTCTTCTGGACCGAGTTGCTCGCCATCATCCAGTCCGTCCCGGTGACCGAGGGAGAGCTGGTCTGATCCGGCGTGGCGTGAAGGCGGCCGAGCATCCCGGCCGCGGTTAGTCGCGGCCTAGTTCCGGGCGGCCTCGGCGGCGGCCCGCTCGCTGGCCAGTTGCGCCAGCCGTGCGGCCGTTCCCTGGCGCCGCGCCTGCCACAGCCCGTACTTCGCGAGCAGCCCGTTCGACGTCAGCAGCAGGCGCTTGCTGGGGGGCGCCACGAAGCCCCTGGTGGTGTGCGGTGCGTAGACCGCGCCGCGCGGGCCGACGTCCAGCCAGCCGGTGAAGATCCGGGTGCTCAGCCCCACCAGCTGCGGCCGGTAGGAATGCGCGAGCAGCCCCGCGCGGCGGCCGCCGGGAGGCAGCAGCCCGCCGGGCACGGCCAGCCGCAGGCCCGCCTGGTCCTGTCCGGCCAGGTGCACAGGGACCATAACGGGGAAGCCGTCGGCGCCCCGGTAGGCCAGGACCCGGTGCGGCAGCGCGGCGATCTGCCGGGCGGCCCGGGATACGTCGAGCCGCGGCCAGGTCCCGTTCTCCGGCGGCGGCTGCGGGTCGGCCAGGCCGGGCCAGGCGGCCCCGGTGACCGACATCTCGCCGGAGGCACTGGGGTCGGGCCAGGTGGCGATGCGCTCCACGGCGATGTCCACGAGCACCCGCTCGTCGTAGTACTCCCGGAGCAGCCGGTCCCAGACCGGGCCGCGCATGACCTTCCCGAGGTAATGCTCTACTTGCGGGGTCAGCGCCTCCAGTTGCGCGCGAGACGGCGTGAGGTCCACCGAGGCGGTGCCCTGGGCCAGCACGAACGCGGGACTGGCCGAGTACCCGTGCTCGCGCGCGTGGTAGGCCAGCGCGATCCGCGGGTCAGCGACGATCCGCTCCAGCTTCCGGCCGAAGCCCAGTGAGGTGGTGAACCCGAGCGTGCCCAGGTCCCGGTCGCCGATCCCGCACGGCGCGACGGCGGTGACCACCGCCCCGCCCGCGGGGGTGGTGTAGCCCAGGGCCGCGGTGATGTCGCCCTTGATCACGTCGTCGGCCTCGTCCGGCCAGTGAACCTGATGTCCCATGCCCGGACCATACCTGCTGCCCGGCCGGCCGCTCAGGTGCGGCAGGTCACGGCCCAGACGGTGGCGGTGATCTCGATCGGCTCCGTGGTCAGCCGCCGCCGGCACCGCTCGCGCAGACCGCGCTGGCTCCTAGCCGGCTCACCAGCTCGGCCGCGAGCGCTCCGGGCCCGCACCCGACGTCCAGCGCCCGCTGCCCGGGCGCACTCCAGCGAGGTCAGCGAATTGCGCCGCGAGCGGCTCGGAGTACCTTCCCATGAAGCGCAGGTAGGCGTCCGCGCTGACGTTGAAGCTCATCCTGCGAACCTACCCGCGGCGACGCCGGATCCCGGGATTACTGTGAAGCCAGGCGGGGAACCCGGGCAGCATCCCGGGATTACCGTGAAGCCAGGCGGGGAACCGGGCAGCAACGGAGAAGAGGCGTGTCGTGGCCGAGGAACAGGCGGACGGCGGGCGCGCCGCCGGGACGGACCCCGGGATCGACACCACGGTCGCGCATCCGGCCCGCGTCTACGACTACTGGCTGGGCGGCACGAACAACTTCGCGGCCGACCGCGAGGCGGCCGAGCGCGTGCTCGCGGCCACCCCCGGCCTGCGGGCCCGGGTCCGGGCGAACCGAGCCTTCCTGGCCCGGGTGGTGCGGTACCTGGCCGCCGAGGCCGGGATCCGGCAGTTCCTCGACATCGGCACCGGCATACCGTCGGCGGACAACACGCACGAGGTCGCGCAGGCGGCCGCGCCGGACTCGCGCGTCGTGTACGTGGACAACGACCCTATCGTGCTCGCCCACGCCCGGGAACTGCTGGCCAGCGCCCCGGAGGGGGCCACCCAGTACGTCGAGGGTGACCTCAGGGACCCGGCCGCCATCCTGGAGGCGGCGGCCCGCACCCTGGACTTCACCCGGCCGGCCGCCGTGATGCTGCTGGGCGTCCTGCACCTGATCGGTGACTCCGAGGACCCGTACCGGATCGTGGCCGGGCTGATGGACGCGCTCCCCTCGGGGAGCTTCCTGGCCATCTCGCACCCGGCCAGCGATATCCACGCGACCGCGCAGGCCGAGGCCCAGCGGCGCTACAACGAGCGCGTGTCCACCCCGCAGACCCTGCGCAACCGCGCCGAGGTGATGCGGTTCTTCGACGGGCTGGACCTGGTGCCGCCCGGCGTCGTCTACGTCCACGTGTGGCGGCCCGATCCGGGGGATGTTCCTCCCGCCGACGGGGTGTCCGCGCACGGCGGCGTAGCCCGCAAGCCCTGACGCCGTCAGCGCCGGCGCTGGCCGGATCAGGCCCCGGCCGCGAACTCCACGCCCGCGACGGCGGTCGTGACGCGCGTGCCCGCCGTGCCGGCCAGCATCGCGTCGATGTCGGCCAGCGCGCCGATCACGGCGGGCTTCCCGGTACCCTTCGCGAAATCGCCCGCCGCGATCACCTTGGGCAGCATCGACCCGGCCGCGAACTCCGCCCCGTGCTCGGCGAGCAGGACGTCAGGGCCCGCGGCCACGATGGCCCGCTGCCGGGGAGTCCCGAACGCCACGCAAGCCGCCGGGGCGTCGGTGGCCATGATGAGGATGTCAGCGGCGATCTCGCGGGCCAGCAGCGCGCTGGCCCGGTCCTTGTCGATCACTGCCTCGACCCCGGTGAGCTGCCGGCCGGGCCGGTAGGCGACCGGGATCCCGCCGCCCCCGGCGCAGATCACCACGCAGCCCTGCTCCAGCAGCCAGCGGATGGGCCGGTGCTCGAAGATCCGCTTCGGCACCGGGGAGGGCACCACCCGGCGCAGGCTGTCCCCGTCCGGCTTGAACGCCCAGCCGCGCTCGGCGGCCAGCTTGTCCGCCTCGGCCTGGCCGTACAGCGGGCCGATCGGCTTGCTGGGGTCGGCGAACGCCGGATCGTCGGGGTCGACCTCGATCATCGTCAGCAACGACGCCAGCGGCTTGGAGAACGGGAGCCGGTTGCCGAGTTCCTGCTCGATCAGGTAGCCGATCATCCCCTGGGTCTCGGCGCCTAGCACGTCGAGCGGGGACGCGGGCACCTCCCCGTAGGCCGCCTCCTCCAGGGCCAGCAGCCCGATCTGCGGCCCGTTCCCGTGCGAGATGATCAGCTCGTGTTTCTCGGCGATCGGGGCCAGGCGGTCACAGGCCAGCTTGACGTTCTCCCGCTGGTTCTCGGCGGTCATCGGCTGGCCCCGGCGCAGCAGCGCGTTACCGCCCAGGGCCACCACCACCCTCATGGCACTCTCCGCATCCGGGCAACATACCGCCGGGTCAGGCCCGGGGATCGAGTCGGCCGCAGATCTCGGCGCGGGCCCGGGCGTCACCGGACCATCGAGGATGGCCAGAGCCTGGCGCCAGAACCAGCTGGCCGCCTGCGCCTGGCCGGCCTCGGCGGAAAGATCACCGAGGTCGCGCAGTATCTCGGCCTCCCCGTGACGGTCACCGCTCTGTCGGCGGACGACGAGGGCCTGCTGGTACCAGTCCCGGGCCTTGCCGGACTGCCCCATCGCGCGGTAGGCCGCGGCGACCGAGCCGAGAGCCGTGCCTTCGGCCTGCCGGTAACCGATCTCCCGGGTGACCTCCACCGCCTGCCGCGCGCAGACCAGGACGTCCTGCGGGCGGGCCAGCGTGGTGTAGGTGTAGGCCAGGTTGACCAGGGCGAGGCTCTGCACGTACTTGTTGCCCGCCTCCTGGGCGGCGGCCAGGACCCGCTGGAAGCAGTCGAGGCCGAGATCGAACTGGCTCAGCTCCAGGTAGGTGCGGCCGAGGTTGTTCATGGAGTTGGCGTTCTCGCCCCATCGGTCGCCGGTCTCGCGGCGGATGTCGCGCGCTTCGGTGTAGCAGCCGAGGGCATCGGTGAACATGCCGAGGCCGGAGTGGGCGTGGCCCAGGCAATCCAGCGTCCAGGCCTGCCCGTCGCGGTCGCCGGCCCGGCGGGCGGCGGCCAGTCCCGTGCTGGCGCAGGCGAGCCATTCGGCCGACGGCCTGCGCAGGTCGAAGAACCCCCGGAGGGCGACGGGGAACCTCCACGCGACATCGTCGTGGCCGGTATCGGCGGCCAGCCGGATGGCGGCGGTCAGGTTTGCGTGCTCGGTGTCGCACCAGCCCAGGGCCTGCTCGTAATCGGTGAACGACAGCGGCTCACAGCCCGGCGGCGGGGATCCCAGCGCAGGGTGCCGGCGGCCCGGCACGAACACCAGGTCGGCGTGGACGACGGTATGCAGGTACCAGGTGAGCATCCGCCGGAGCGCCGCCTGGCGGCCCGCGGGATCCTCGACGATCCGGACTTGCTCGGTGGCGTAGACCCGCAGCAGGTCGTGCAGGCGGTACCGCCCGGGCTGGGCCTCCTCGACCAGGTGCACCCCGGCCAGCAGGTCGAGCAGCCCGGCCTCGGTCGCGCCGACCGCGGCCAGGGCGGCCGCGGCGGGGACGCTGACGTCGGGTCCCGCGTGCAGCCCGAGCAGCCGGAACATGCGAGCCGCGCCGGGCGCCAGGGCCCGGTACGACCAGGAGAAAACCGCCCGGACCGCGGTGGCCTCGTCCTCGCTGGCCAGCACGTCGAGGAGATCGTGGGCGGCGGTGAGCTGGCCCGCCAGGTCGGCCAGGGTCACGTGCGGGCGGTCGGCGGCGATCCGCAGCGCCAGCGGCAGGTAGCCGCGGCGCGGCCGAGCACCGGGAGGTCACCGAGAAATTCATCGCCGCCTGCGCCGGGGGCGACCTGGACGGCCTGCTCGAAGTGCTGGCCCCCGACGCCTGGGGCGACTTCGACGCGGGTCCGGGCGACCCGCGGACCTTTGGCGTGATCCGGGGCGCGGCCCGGGTGGCCAGGAACCTGCTGCGCTACTGGGGGCCGGGCGCGACCCTGGTGAGCCACCCGGTGGCCGGGCAGCCCGCGCTGCTCGGGTTCACCGGCCGGGAACTGGCGGGCGTGCTGGTCCTGACCATGCGCGGCGACAAGGTCCAGGCCGTGCACGTCATCGGCGACCCGCGGCAGCTTCGCCTGGTCAGCGCCCAGCTCGGCTGAGCCTCATGCTGGTCAGCGCCCAGCTCGGCTGAGCCTCATGAAGGCTCAGGCCAGGTCGAGCTCGCCGTCCTTGATCCCCCTGACGAACTGCGACCAGGCCCGGTCGCTGACGGCGAGCTGGGGTCCGCCGCGGTCCTTGGAGTCGCGCACGGCCACCGCGCCCGGCCGGCGCTGAGCCACCTCGACGCAGCCTCCGCCGTTGCCGCCGCTGTGGCTGCTCTTGCGCCACACGGCGCGGTCTAGCTGGCCCATTGCTCCTCAGCCACTCTCTTGATCAAGTCCCGCGACGTTACGCGAGGGAGAGCCTCGGCTCGCAGCGTGTCGAAGGTCGCGGTCAGCTTCGCGACCACGGATGGCGTCTGGGTGGTCTGCCCCTGATCGGGTGACTCCATGTATACGATACCGGCGCCGTCGACGCTGGCGACAGCGAAGCCGCCCAGCAGGCCGACGTGCGCGCCGGCCTCGGCGGGAACGACCTGGACGGTGACTTTCGGCCGGTCGGCGACGTCGACCAGGTGCGTGAGCTGATCGTGCATGATCTTCGCGCTGCCGATGCGGCGGCGCAGCACGCTCTCGTCCACGATCACCCACAGCGACGGCGGGTCCGGGCGGTCGAAGATCGACTGCCGCTCCATCCGCCCGGTGACAAGCTGCTCCAGTTCTTCGCCATCGGCCTGTCGCCAGGCCTCGAACAGCGCCCGTGCGTAGTCCGCGGTCTGCGCTAGGCCGGGCACCAGCAGCGGCTCCCACCAGCACACGGACTCCGCCCGGTGCTCGGCCTCGACCCACTCGGCGAACCACGAGGGATAGCCGCCGTCCCAGCGCTGGGTCAGCGCGTGCAGCCTCGCGAACAGGCCGTCCGCGCCCGGCAGGGCCTGGTCGCTTCGCTTCGCGAAGTCCCGGGACGGGGCGCGCTCGCCGGTCTCGACCTTGCCGACCAGCGCGGCCGAGTAGCCGATGCACTGGCCTAACTGCTCCTGGCTGAGCCCGGCTGCGGCCCTGGCCCGTCGCAGTTCGGCGCCGAAGAAGGCCAGCGGGCTCGCGCCCGGATCGAGTTCCCGCGTCAAAGGCATCAGGCTCATCCTTCCTGACCCGTCCATACACGGCGGATCGCCGTCCATACACATCCTGACGGCGGCCCGGCTTTCCTAGTGATCGTAGTTCGGCCCGGGGAAGATGACCGTACCGATATTCATGACGTGAAACTCGGGGGGATTCCCCATGGTCGCAGTGCCAGGGCCAGTGCCGGTATCGGCTCGGTCCGAGGCCGTCGGCCCCATCTGCTGGCCTGACCCTGGCGGCCCTGTCTCCCGGTCCGACCCCGCCGCCTGGTCCTTTTCGAGCCACCTGGAGCTGGGCGCGCTCGACTCGGCGGTGCCTTGTGCCCGGCTGCACGCCCGCCAGGTGGTCAGGGAATGGGGGCTACCGGGCCTGGCCGACACCACCGAGTTGCTCGTATCGGAATTAATGACGAACGCGATCCGCGCGTCGGGCCCATGGTCGCCTGCCGTCACGTTGTGGCTATTTTCTGATGGCCGGTGCGTGGTGATTCACGTGTGGGACGGCAGTTCCGCCATGCCGGTGCGCCAGGATGCGGACGCCGAACCCGAGAGCGGCCGGGGCCTGCTGCTGGTGGAAACGCTGAGCCGGGACTGGGGATCGTACGCCAGGGGCCACGGCAAGGTGGTCTGGGCCAGCATCTGCTGACGGTGGCTCCGGTCAGCCCAGAGCCATCTGTTCGCCGGAGCCCGATTGCTCCGGATCGGGCAGGCGCATCATGCGCCGCGAGATAAGCAACCCGCCCAGGCCCGCGAGGATGGGAATCAGCAGCGCGATCTGCAGCGCAATGTGCCTGGCCTCGGTGTTGATCCTGATGATCTCGTCCTGGGTCTTCGGCGGCTGGCCGGCGAGCTGCTTCTCAAGCTGGGTGTTGCTGACCACCTGGGCGTCGTGTTCCAGGGTCTTGGCTACCTGCTGCTGCTCGGCCGAGGACAGCACGGTGCTGGAGTGGGCCATGCTGGTGAAGGCGAAGGACAGCGTGGCCAGCAGGATGGCGCCGGCGAACGCCAGCCCGAACGACAGGCCGAACGACCCTCCCGCCGAGTTCACCCCGGCCGCCTCGCTGACGCGTTCCTCGGTGATCGGGGCCAGCGTGTAGTTGTTGAGCTGAGAGACCATCAGACCCAGACCCGACCCAGCGATGATCAACGGCACCACCAGGTACCAGCCCGACGTGGCCCGGGGCACGATCGGCTCCACGGCGAGCAGCCCGATCGTGAGCAGCAAGAACCCCGCCCGGATCAGGCTCGCCGGGCGGCGCTTTCCCCCTTTTCTTCCGGCGATCAGGGCGACCGCGAACATGCTGAGCGACAGCGGGGCGATGGACAGGCCCGCCCCCATCGCGCTGTACTCGAGCACGATCTGCAGGTAGATCGGCAGCGCGATCATCGTGCCGCCCAGCGCGATCTGCTGCAGCAGCTGCCCGGAGACCCCGAACTTGAACAGCTTGGCCTTGAACAGGTCCGGGTCCAGCAGCGTCGCCTGGCCCGCGCGCTTGCGCCGCACCAGCCACCACGCCAGGGTCCCGAGAGAGGCCGCCCCGAGCGCCAGCAGCAGGCCTACCGCCTCGCCGCCTTCCTGCCAGACCAGGATGCTCAGCACGATGCCGCCCATGCCCACAATGGACAGGAGCGCTCCTACGACGTCTACTTGCCGGGATCCGGTGTAGGGCACATCGTGGACCAGCCTGATGCCGGACAGCACGAAGATGATGATCACGTCCTCGAGCAGGAACGCCAGGCGCCACGACAGGTAGGTCGTGATGAACCCCCCGATCAGCGGGCCGACGGCCGCAGCGATCGCGGCCGCGGCCCCGACCAGCGCATAAGCCTGCCGCTGGGCCGCGCCCTGGAAGTTGCCGTGGATGAGGGACTGCATCGACGGCAGCAGCAGCGATGCGCCGATCCCGCCCACGATGGCCCAGAACACGATGATCGTGGTCAGGCCCTGCGCCAGAGTCATGGCCAGGGCGCCGATCCCGTAGCCGAGCAGGCCCAGCACATACGCGCGCTTGCGCCCGATCAGGTCGCCCACCTTGCTGCCGATCAGGATGAAAGCCGCCGATACCAGCGCCTCCAGCGCGATCGCGGACTGGACCCCGCTGACGGTCGTGTGCAGATCGTGAACTACCGCGGAGATGGACACGTTCATCACCGATGTGTCGACCACCAGGACGAACATCGCCATCGCCAGCAAGATGGCCAGCCGGCGGTCTGGTTTGGCCAGCTCAGGAGCGCTGGTCCCAGGCTCGGCCGTCAACGCAGATTCCCCCGATGCTCGCAGCGCGGAATATGCGCTCATCCTGCTGCAGTTACACCGCCTATTCCTCACCCCTCGCAGGGTGAGGTTGGCTGGCATGAACCCTGGGGAGGGGAGCGGGCTCGGTGACCGAGGATTCCGGCCACGCCGAGTGGCTGCGGCAAGCACGCTCCTACTTGCGCGACGCCGACCCCGTGCTGACGCGGCTCATCGACGAACGGCCGGACTTCGATCCCCGGGCGTGGATGGCCCAGCTGCCGGCGATGGACCTGTACGGTGCCCTGCTGTTCCAGGTCGTCGGCCAGCAGTTGTCGGTCGCGGCGACCCGCCGGATCCTGGCCCGCATCCAGGACCTGTTCGGCGGCCGCCTCCCCGCACCCGCCGAACTGCTGGCCGTTGACCCCGCCAGGCTCCGCGAGGCCGGGCTGTCGTGGCGGAAGATCGCCACGCTGCGGGACCTCGCCGGGCGGCTGACCGACGGTCGGCTGGACCCGGATGTCTTGAGCAGCCTGCCCGACGACGAGATCATGGCCGAGCTCACCGCGATTCCCGGGATCGGCCCGTGGACCGTGCAGGGCGCCCTGCTCATCGCGCTCGGCCGCGAGGACGTCGTCCTGCCCGGAGACCTGGCGCTGCGCAAGGCCGTCCAGGCCGCCTACCGGCTCGATCACCGCCCCACCCAGCAGGAGGTTCTCGACATCGCCGAGAAATGGCGGCCCTACCGCAGCCTGGCCACCAGCTACCTGTTCTCCGCCGCCTACCAACCGGCCGAGCCGTCACAGGTCGCCCCGCGCGAGCCCTAGGGTCTGCTGCTGGTCTTAGGATTAGTCTGGAGTCCCGTGTCGGGTACCCCCCGTTGCCGCTGCGTGCGCGTGTGTCAGTCTCCTGTACTGATCTTGGGGCTCCGCGGGCGGCTCGCTTCCCTGGTTGTGTCGAAGCAAGCCGTTGCAGGAGGCGGGCAGGCGTATGAGAGTGATGTTTGAGCGGGTCGCCGGGATCGACGTGCACAAGGACATGATCAAGGTCGGGATCCGCGGGCCGGGGCACCGGGCGTGGACGCGTACCTCGGAGGTGCTGGAGTACCGGACCTTCTTCGGGGTGCTGCAGACGATGGCCGCCGGCCTGCGCAAGCGGGGCGTCACCCATGTGGTCATGGGGCAGCGGCGTGTACACCGAGCCGGTGTACTACGCGCTGATGGAGCAGGGGTTCGAGCAGGTCGCGGTGATCAACCCGGCGCACGCCCAGGCGCTGAAGGGGCACAGACGGACGCGAAGGACTGCCTGCGGCTGGCGGAGTTGTTCGAGTGCGGGTTGCTGCGCGGCAGCTATATCCCGCCGCAGGAGCTGAAGGACCTGCGGGACCTGACCCGGTATCGCGCCAAGACCGTGCAGGCCCGGACCTCGGAGATCCAGCGGCTGGCCAAGGCGCTGGAATCGGCCGGGATCAAGCTCGACTCGGTGGTGTCGGACCTGACCGGCAAGTCCGCGACGCTGATGATCGAGGGACTGATCGACGGGGAGCGGCGCGGGCAGGTGCTGGCGGACCTGGCGATCGGCCGGATGCGCACCGCGGGCAAGCTGGCCGACCTGTCGGCGGCGCTGACCGGGCGGTTCACCGATCACCACGCGGCGCTGTGCCAGCTGCACCGCGACCGGATCACGCTGTTCAACGCGGCGGTCGACGACCTGGAGGCCAGGATCGCCGCTAAGGCCGCCCCCTACCAGCGGGAGCTGGACCTGCTGAAGTCGGTCGACGGGTTCGGCGACACGGTGGCGCAGGCGTGGCTGGCCGAGATCGGCCCGGCCCCGCATGAGTACTTCGAATGAGAGGTTTCGCAGGCGGCGCCAGCAGATGATGGCGCAGGCGAGGCTGAGGAAGGCTTCGTGGATGTCGTCGCGGATCTCCCAGCGGATGCGCAGCCGGCGGAACCAGTGCAGCAAGGCCAGGGACTGTTCCACGACCCAGCGGTAGGTGCCCAGCCCGGAGCCGTGTTCGGTGCTGCGGCGGGCGATGACGGGGGTGATGCCCTTCTCCCGCACCTGCGCGCGGTACTTGTCGTGGTCGTAGCCGCGGTCGGCGTAGATGCGCTCTGGCCGCTGGCGGGGACGGCCGCGGCGGCCCCGCACCGGCGGGATGGCCTCGATCAGGGGCATGAGCTGGGTGACGTCGTTGCGGTGGCCGCCGGTCAGCGACACCGCCAGCGGGATGCCGTGCGCTTCGGTGATCAGGTGGTGCTTCGAGCCAGGCCGGGCACGGTCAACCGGGCTCAGCCCGGTTTTGGGCCACCCTTGAGCGCCCTTACGTGGGAGCTGTCGATCACCGCCGCGGCGGAGCGCTCGCTGAGCGGGCGGCGGCGCAGTTCCGTCTGCTGGATCGCCGGCGGCACGTAGGCCTGGTCGAGGGTGCCGATGTCGGTTCCGGGCGGGACGATCTCATCGATCCGGTCGAGGACATCGTCGGAAAGGGCGATGTCCACCCCCGCGAGAAGGTCATCGAGTTGCTCCATGGTGCGGGCACCGAGCAGCGCGCACGTGACACCCGGGTGCGAGATCGCGAACGCCATCGCGAGGTGGGGCATCGACAGTCCCGCTTCTTCGGCGAGCGGGATCAGCCGCTCCACCGCGTCCAGGCGCCGCTCATCACTGAACGCCGTGAAGAACTTCGCGCGAATGACGTCGTTGTCCTGCCCGCGGCGGACCCGGCCGGTGAGCATGCCCTGACCGAGCGGTCCCCAGGCCAGAATGCCCATGCCGTACTGCCGCGCGACCGGAAGGACCTCACGCTCGATGCCGCGGTTCAGGATCGAGTACGGCGGCTGCTCGGTACGGAACCGCTCCAGGCCGCGCCGTTCCGCCACCCAGTGCGCCTCCACGAGGTTCGACGCCGGCATCGTCGAGGTTCCGAACGCGCGGACCTTGCCGCTGCGGACGAGGTCGGTCAGCGCGGAAAGCGTCTCCTCGATATCCGTGTCGGGATCGGGGCGCTGGATCTGGTACACGTCGATGTGGTCGGTCTGGAGGCGGCGCAGGGAGTTCTCGACGGCCGTGATGATCCACCGCCGGGAGGCGCCCTGCTCGTTCGGGTCGCTGCCCATGGGGCGGCTGACCTTCGTGGTGAGGACCACGTGGTCACGGCGGCCCTTAAGGGCCCGGCCGACAACCTCCTCCGAGTCTCCGTACGCGTCAGCGGTGTCGACGAGGTTGATGCCTGCGTCGAGCGCCTTGTGAATGATCCGGATCGAGTCCTCGGGGTCGGGGTTGCCGATCTGAGTGGCGAACATGAGCGCGCCGAGCGCGTAAGGGCTGACCTTGATGCCTGTTCGGCCAAGGTTTCGGTACCGCATGAGGGTCCTCCGGACGTGAGCGTGACGTGTGCAGGCGCCTCCGCCGACGTACACTGCCACCAAGCGGAAGCTCTTTCCGGAACTATACGGAATCGCTTTCCGGTTAACAACGGGAGGGCCATGGCACCCGGGTCGGTCGGGACGACGGCTCCGTCGGCGCAGCGCAGTATCGACCCGTCTCGCCGTCAGCGCTCTGACGCCAAGCGGAATGTCGTCGCGCTGCTGGAGGCCGCAAAGACCGTGTTCGCGGGCAGTGGTGTGGACGCGCCCGCGAAGCAGATCACGGATCTTGCGGGCGTGGGCGTTGGCACGCTCTACCGGCATTTCCCTCGCCGGTCCGACCTCATCGTCGCCGTGCTGCAACACGAGATCGACGAGTGCGTGGAAGCTGCGGAAGAGCTCGAGACCACGCTCGGTCCGTGGGAAGCGCTCGTGGCCTGGATCCAGCGCTTCACGGACTTCGTCGGCACCAAGCGCGGGCTCGCCTCGGCCCTGCACTCCGGTGACCCGGCCTACGATGACCTCCCGCAGCACCTCATGGACCGGCTCGAACCGGCGTTCCGAACGCTCCTCGCCCGAGCGGTGGACGCCGGGTACGCGCGCGACGACGTTACGGCCCGGGAAGTCCTCATGACCGTCGCCCTCATTTGCCAGCCGGTCCCCGGCGAGCCGCCGAGCTTCAATCAGCGCATGACTCAGGTGTTCCTGGAGGGACTGGGCCAGAGGATCGCCCCGATGCTGGTGTAGACCACGTCGAAGGCCCGGCCGCCGAGGGCCGTGACCGCGTCGTAGACCCCCGCCTCCACGAACTCCGCGGCCAGGCCCGCCGCGCGAGGTCCCGCGCGGCGGCCACCGCGCTCGGCGAGAAATCCACTCCGGTGACCAGGGCACCCCGCCGGGCCCACGACAGGGTGTCCAGGCCGAAATGGCACTGAAGATGGACCTGGCGAGCGCCGGCCACCTCGCCCATCTCCGCCACCTCGAACGGCCGCAAGGTCGACCGGCCGGCCAGGAAGCCGCCGACGTCGTAGAGCTCGCCGCCCATATGGACCCCAACCCGCTCGTCCCACCACGCGCGGTTGAGCCGGAACCGGTCCTCATCATCCACAACCGGGATTGTGGTGAAGTCCGCCCGCGGGGCAATCCCCGTAAGGGCTCAGTGACCAGCGGGGCGGTGGCGCGGGAGCTGGACCCGCAGGACGGTCTCGCCGGGCTGCGAATCGATGGTGATCTGGCCGTGGTGGCGCTCGACGATGATGCGGCGGGCGATGTCCAGGCCGAGACCGGTGCCTTGGCCCACGTCCTTGGTGGTGTAGAACGCCTCGAACGCCCGGGCCTGTACCTCGGTCGGCATTCCCGGGCCGGTGTCGGCGATCTCGATGACGACAAGCTCCGGGTCCGCCCGGGTCGAGATGCGGAGCGTTCCGTGGCCGTCCATGGCGTCGATGGCGTTGTCGATGATGTTCGTCCACACCTGGTTGAGCTCGGCGGGGTGTGCCTCGATGGGCGGCACGCCAGCTGCATAATCGCGGATGACGGTCACGCCGTTGCGGAGCTTTTCCCCCAGCATCACCAGGGTGCTGTCGATACCCTCGGCGACGTCGATGGACTGTACCGAGGCCCGGTCGAGCTGCGCGTAGGACTTCATCGCCGCCACGAGTCCGAAGACCCGCTCCGTCGCCTCCTTCAGCTCCGACAGCAGCACCGGGGCCGACAGCGCGCTGGTCACCCACTCCAGGCCGGGTTCCAGCGTGCCGCCCTCGAGTATCTGGCCGGCGCGTTCGCACCAGGCCACGTCGGCTCCCGCCGCCGCGAGGACCGGAGCGATGTCCCACGCTGCGGTGGCCCCGTGTGCTTCGAGCCAGTCGGCGAGCGCTTCTTCGCGATCAGCGAGCTCCAGCGGGCCCACGTCGGCCGCTGGACCGCCGAGTTCATGCCGCATGGCGTCGATGGCGAGGAACTGCTCGGCCGACAGGGACCGTTCGGCCAGGCGCACCAGCGATGACATCAGCCCATCGCAGGTGTCCTGCAACGCCCCGGCCGCGCGCACGGCCGCCGACGCCGGATTGTTGATCTCGTGCGCCAGGCCGGCCGCGAGCGCGGCGAGCGCCTCCCGCTGGCGGGAGAGGGCTTCCATGTTGCGCACCGTCCGGAAGAAGCCCTCGATCAGGTGCACGCCGAACGGAAACCAGGCGCGCGCCCATTCCCCGAGTGCCTCGGCGGGGACTCGCAGCATGACACCGGAGCTGGCCCCGCGCCCGGTCGCCATGTATCCGGCCTGCTCGGCCCACGCCCGGAAGCCACCCGCCCAGACTCCCGGCCGGTCCATGACCCCGGCCACGGATTCCTCCCACCGGGTGCGGCGCAGCAGCTCCACCCGCCCCGCCAGCAGGACCCACCAGAATTCGGCGGCCTCACCCTCGCGGAACAGCACATCGCCGCTTTCGAAGCGCACCTCGTCGCCGACCGTGATCAGTTCGCGGAGCTGGGAGTCGCTGAGCCCTTCGAACAAGAAGATCCCGCGCAGATCATCGATGAACATCAGCCGACCCCGCCCCGTGCTCTACTGGCCCCTTGCCTGGTCGACGCTACCAGAGTCGCCGCAGGTCAGCGCGGCAGTGAACGTCCAGGCCGGGCCTGGCCGTCGACGCTATTCGCTTCTGAGGACGCGAGTGAGCCGGGCCCGCGCGGCGGATTCGCCGGGGATCACCGCTATGGCCACGGCCAAGGCCAGGGCGGCGGGTATCAGCACAGCGAACTGCCGGACGGGGATCTCGGGAACCGGCACGATGCCGAGATGGTAGGCGAAGATCTGCCAGGCGACGCGCCCGCACACCAGGCCGGCCGGGATCCCGATCACCAGCGCGGCGCCGGTGAGCGTGCCCGCCTGCCAGGCCGTGGTGCGGCGGATCTGGCCGCGGGTGAAGCCGAGCGTGCGCAAGATCGCCAGATCGCGGCGGCGCCGCCGCACGGAGGTCACCAGCAGGTGCGTGATCGTGGCCAGCGCAAACGGCGCTCACGCGTCCCGCAATCATCGGGGTATCGCACATCGGGCTTCGCACCGACAATCTCGATGCATCGCGGAAGTTCTATACGGGCGTGCTTGGGTTCAGCGAAGCTTTCAGCCTCGACGATCCTCCCGGAAAATTGTTGCTCACCTATTTCAAGGTGAACGATCACCAGTTCATCGAAGTTTTCCCGGAACTGAAAGACGCGAAGGAGGATCGGCTCTCGCATATCGCATTTGAGACCGCAGACGCCGAGCAATTGCGCGCGTATCTGGGCAGTCGCGGCGTGGACGTTCCCTCGAAACTTGATCCTATGCTAGACGGCAATCGCGGTTTCGAAGTGAAGGATCCCGACGGGCATACGGTGGAATTCGTTCAGCTGATGCCCGGGTCGATTCATAGCCGCGACTTCGGTAAACATATGCCGGACACGCGAATTTCGCAGCGAATCATTCACGTGGGTGTGACGGTGCGTGATCGCGCGGCTGCGGACAAATTCTACAAAGATATTCTCGGATTTCAGGAAACGTGGCACGGCGGAATGAAAGACACGGAGACGGATTGGGTGGACATGCGCGTTCCCGAGGGCACGGACTGGCTCGAGTACATGCTGAACGTCGGCGATAATCCCTCGCCGAGATTGCTGGGTATCATGCATCATTTTGCGCTGGGAGTTCCCAGCGTAAGCCAGGCAGACAAGATTCTTCAGCCGCGTGATCCCAACATCAAGGAGAAGCCGCAAATCGGACGCGACGGAAAATGGCAGCTCAATCTCTATGATCCGAATCTGACGCGCGCGGAATTGATGGAACCGAAACCAGTGCGAACGCCGTGTTGTTCGCCGATGAAGCAGTAGAGTGCCGGGTTCGCTTTTGTTTTGACAGAGGTGTGTATATCGTTTCGATTAGAAGACGACTTTTCATTGATGGCGCGGGACTTAGGCGGATTTCTATCAATTCGTGTCCCGATTAGAATTCTGGCTGATGACACTGTCTGATGAGGAGGGGTATTGGCGAGGACGCGAGTATCGCGGCGAGAATTCATTCAGAGTAGTGCAGGGGCAGCGGGCGCTTACGTTGCTGCTCGAAGCATCTTGCTCGAGCCCGAAGGACCGGCCTGGGCGCGCGCCGCGCGTCAGGTGGCTGCGAGCGACCGCGTGCGCTTCGGAATCATTGGCGTCGGGATGCAAGGGCATTCGCTGCTGGCCAACTCGATTCAATTGCCCGGCGTAGAGTGCGTGATGGCGTGCGATCTCTACGACGGACGCCACGCTCTGGCGAAGGAAATCGTGGGCGCGAACCTTCCGACAACGCGGCGCTATCAGGAATTTCTCGCGAGCAAGGAAATCGATTGCGTGATCGCTGCGGTGCCGGATCACTGGCACAAGCAAGTGGTGGTGGACGCGGTGAGCGCGGGCAAAGACGTGTATTGCGAAAAGCCGATGTCACATTCGCCGGCGGATGGCGTCGCGATGGTGAACGCGACGCAAAAATCCGGACGTATCGTGCAGGCAGGTTCGCAGCGCGTGAGTGGAGTTATTGCCGCGAAAGCGAAGGGAGCTTCTTGCGCAAGGCATCATCGGCGATCTTTGCCTGATCGAAGCCTCGAACGGGCGAAATTCGCCCTGCGGCGCGTGGGAGTATCCGCCGCCGCCCGATCTTTCACCGACACGTGGATTGGGATACGTGGCAGGGGACGGCGCCGAAGCGCGCGTTCGATCCGAAACTGTTTGCGCGCTGGCGCTGCTGGAAGGAATATGGCACGGGCGTTGCGGGAGACCTGCTGGTGCACCTGGTGAGCGGAATGCTGGCGATGCTTGGAACGAACGAAGCGCCAAGGCGCTGCATGGCCATGGGCGGAATTCTACGCTGGAAGGATGGCCGGAACATGCCGGACGTGCATGCGTCGCTGTTCGAGTACGAGAAGCTGGGCAGCGTTCCGGTGTATTTGCGCCTGAATCTGGGCACCGAAACACCGGAAGGATATCAGCTTCATGGGCTCGAAGGGGATTCTCGAAGTGAACAGCGAAAGCGTGACGTACATGCCACAATCGGGCGAAGACGATGGGCCGTGCTATTACCTCGAAGTTTTCCGAAGCCGCTGCGCGACGATTACACGAAGAAATGGCGCGAGGAACACGACTCGTTGGGCAAAGAAACGGTCGTGGAAGGCGTGCGATTCACAGGGCCCTCGTGGGACGAGCTGAAGCCGCATTTGTGGAACTTCTTCCAGGCTGTGAAAACCGCCAACCCGTCGTGGAAGATGTGGTGTTCGGGCACCATGCGGCACTGGCGTGTCACATGGCGAATGAGTCGTATTTCGCGCAGAGCGGCGTTCGCTGGGATCCGGCTTCGCAGACGATCAAGAGCTGAAGCCGCGATTCGCAAGACGGCGCGGTCGTCAGGATTTACAATCGAGGACAGCCGCACCGTTGACGCGATCGCTTTTCAAGTCGTTGAGCGCACGATTGGCGTCGCGCAATGGATAGGTCTGCACCTGCGAGCGCACGGGAATCTCCGCCGCGATTCGGAGGAAATCTTCGCCATCCTGGCGTGTATTGTTGGCAACGCTTCGAATCATCCGCTCCTGATACAGCAAATCGTAGTCGAAAGACGGAATCGGGCTCATGTGAATCCCGCCGAGCACGAGGATGCCGCCTTTCTTGAGCGCTTTTAATGCGGGAGGAACGATTCGCCTGCGGGAGCAAAGATGATCGCTGCGTCGAGTTTCACGGGAGGATCGTCGGAAGCTTCGCCGACCCACACCGCGCCGAGCTCCGAGGCAAGCTGCTGATGTTTCTTGCCACGCGTAGCAGGCATAGACCTCGACGCCCCAATGACGCGCCACTTGAATCGCGACGTGCGCCGCCGCTCCAAAGCCATAAAAGGCGAGCCGGCTGCCGGACTTCACTCCCGACAAACGCAAGCAGCGAAAGCCGATGATTCCGGCGCAGAGAAGCGGCGCGGCCTGCTCGTCCGATAAAGGTTCGGGTAGCGCGTAGACGAAATCTTCGGGCGCGACCGCGCATTCCGCGTAACCACCGTCTACCGTGTATCCAGTGAATGTGGGGTGATCGCAGAGGTTCTCCTTTTCCGCGCGGCAATACTCGCAAGTTTGGTCGGTGCTGTGCAGCCAGGGAATGCCAACGCGGTCCCCGATACGATGGCGGTGCGCGCCATTGCCCAGCTTTTCGACTGTGCCGACCACTTGGTGTCCGGGAATCAGCGGCGATTTGCGCGGCGGCAATTCCCCTTCGACGACGTGCAGATCGGTGCGGCACACGCCGCACACGCTGACGCGCACCAGAACTTCACGCTCGCCCGGCGTGGGAACCGGCGCATCCGTGAAATCGAGCGGGTTGGTTTCTACCAATGCCGGCGAATGCAGCACGCAAGCTTTCATACGGAGACTTTCACGCAAAGGCTTTCATGGAGCGGCCATCGTCTTGATTCCGGCCTGTTCGGCCGCGTCGAGAGCGATCGCGGACCAATCGAGATTCTCGCGGCCCTTCGCCATGCTGGCAAGCCAGCGGTCGTGCATCAGGCTGGCGAGAGGCATCGGCGTGACGCTCGCCGCGGCGGTTTGCAAGATAAGGTTGATGTCCTTCAGGCCGAGCGCCAGGCGGAAGCCCGCTGGCTGGAATTTGCCCTCGGCAATCAGGTCAGCATAGCTTTTATGCATCGGCGAAAACTTGCCGATCATTTCCGCGACGGCTTTTTTACTGACGTTGTTCTTTTCCGCGAGGACCATCATCTCCGCGAGCGCTTCGATGGTCGAAGCCACTAGAAAGTTCCCGCAGAGCTTCACAACGTTGGCGGCGCCAGGATCCTCGCCGAAATCGAAAATGCCCTGGCCGATTTTTTCGAGGATGGGTTGCGCTCGTTTCTTCGGCAAGGCCGGCGCCGAAACGCAAACGAACAGCTTGGCGGCGGCCGCGGCTTCGGGTCTGCCAAAGACGGGCGAGGCGACGTAGTCGACTCCGTATTCTCGGTGGTGCTTGGCGAGGAGGCGCGCCGTGGCAGGCGAAATCGTGCTGAGCGAAATGTGAATCCCACCTGTTCCGAGCCGTTCGACGAACGATGGCTTGGTGTAACAAACTTCTTCGACGGCTTGATCGTCGGCGAGCATCGTGAGAACGATCCCGCCAGGGGCCCCGACGGCGGCCGGTGTTTCAGCGAGTGCGGCGCCTTGCTCTAGAAGAGAGGCAGCTTTGGAAGGCGTGCGGTTGTAGACGCGCAGTTCATATCCCGCGCGAAGAAGGTTGGTGGCGATGGGCTTTCCCATGTTGCCGAGGCCGATGAATCCAAGCGTCTCTGCCATTCGTGATTTGCCTCCGATTTCGGTTTGCGCCATTCAGTCATATCATATGGATGCCTCGCGTCACCACGCGGACGCACCTGGAACCGAGCGCGTCGGAAGCGTGAGCGGGCTCATTCGATCTGTTTGCGCGGCAATAATCTGCCGCTGCGTGGCCGGTTTATCCCTTGGGGGAATCTGATGGCGAAAAAGAATTTTAAGGACCTCACGGAGCGCGAAATCCTTGCGCTGGCGATTCAACTCGAAGAAGAAGACAGCCGGGTCTACGCCGATTTCGCCGAAGGCCTCCAGGAAGCGTATCCGGCGACAGCGAAAGTATTTCGCGAAATGCAGGCCGAGGAATCGCGCCACCGGCAGAGTTTGATTGATATGTACAAGCAGCGATTCGGAGACCACATCCCGCTGATTCGACGCCAGGACGTGAAAGGTTTTGTCGAGAGACGACCGGTGTGGCTGGTTCGCCCCCTACGCATCAATGCGGTTCGCAAACAAGTGGAGATCATGGAACTTGAGACGCAGCGATTTTACGAGCGCGCGCTTCAGCGGATCTCCGACGCATCGACGCGAAAGCTATTGGGCGATCTCGCTGAAATCGAGCGGCAACATTACGACTTTGCCGAAACCCTTGAGGACAAGCACCTGGGTCCAGCGTCGATGAGCGACGAGGAAAAGTCCCGGCGGCAGCTTTTCATGCTGCAAATCGTCCAGCCTGGCTTGGCGGGACTCATGGACGGTTCGGTTTCGACGCTCGCTCCAATTTTTGCGGCAGCGTTCGCGACGCACAAAACGTGGGATGCGTTCCTCGTCGGCCTCGCGGCTTCTCTGGGAGCCGGAATTTCGATGGCTTTCGCCGAAGCTCTTTCCGATGACGGTTCGCTGACGGGCCGCGGCAAACCCATTATCCGAGGTTCGATAACTGGCCTCATGACCGCCGCGGGCGGGCTCGGGCACACTCTGCCCTTCTTGATCGCAGATTTTCATGTGGCGTTCATCGTAGCGATGGTGGTGGTTGCGGTGGAGCTGGCAGTGATCAGTTACGTTCGGCACCGGTACATGGATACGCCGTTGCTTTCGTCGACGCTGCAAGTGGTGGTGGGCGGCGTGGCCGTCTTCATCGTTGGCATAGTGATCGGCAGCTCTTGACCTTGCCGCAGCCAGAGCGCGTCGGTTTTGCGCCTTTGGCAGCGTTGACAGCCGGAGGGTTGACACCTAGAATCGCGGCGGCTCTGGGGACACCTCCCGCACTACTCTGAGATTTGGCGTGTCCCCAGCCGGAGAACACCCATCGCGCCCGGCGCTTCGAAACCCAAAGTCGGCATTATCGATGACGATGCGAGCCTTCGTGCGAAGGTCGCTTCGGCGCTCAAGTCTGACTTCGAAGTGCTTGAGGGCGTGGATTACGAAGCTGCGTACAAACTCCTGCAGGAATCCGAACTCGACGTGTTGCTGCTGGGACTCCCTATCGCATCGGGCGGAGTGAAGGAATGCACGGAATTGCTCGGGCGGCTGGATGGCAGTGAAATCGACACGCTCGTGATCGCGCTCAGTTCGGACGACAAGAAATCCAGCGCGCTGAAAGTGATCGACGCCGGGTCATACGACTACTTCATCAAGCCGATCGATACGGACGTGCTACGGCACCTGCTGGAGCGAGCCGTCGAGAAGCTGCACATCCAACGCGAGAACCGGATCTTGCGCGAGGAAATCAGCCGGAAGAACGCGCTCGGCGATTTGATCGGCGCGACGGATTCGATGCGTCACCTTTTCGATTCGATCAAGCGCGTGGCGCGCGCCGCCACGAACGTGGTAATCCGCGGCGAGAGCGGGGTTGGAAAGGAACTGGTCGCGCGGGCGCTTCACGATCAAAGCCCGCGGCGTGGCCGCGCGTTCATCAGCGTGAATTGCGCGGCGCTGCCTGAAGGCCTGATGGAAGCGGAGCTGTTCGGCTATGAGAGGGGAGCGTTCACGGGGGCGGTTGCCGCAAAGGAAGGCCGGGTCGAACTCGCGCATGGCGGGACCCTTTTCCTGGACGAAATCGCGACGTTGACGCCCGCCCTGCAAAGCAAGTTGCTGCGAGTACTGGAGGAGCGAGCGCTGATCCGGCTCGGCGGGAAGAAGTCAATCAAGGTGGACTTCCGGCTGATCTGCGCGACGAATGAAGACCTCGAGGAGATGGTCCGGCAAGACCGGTTCCGCGAGGACCTCTATTATCGCATCCACGTGGTGCCCATTTTTGTTCCGGCGCTCCGCGAGCGGGTGGAAGACATTCCCGTGCTGGCGGAGTACTTCGTCAGCGTCTATTGCGCGGCGAATAGCCTCGCGGCAAAGCCTATTGCCGACGACGCAATGCAAGCACTGAAGCGCTATTCGTGGCCAGGAAACGTCCGGGAGCTGGAGAACGCCATACAGCGGCTGGTGATCATGACGGACGGCGACGCGATCACGCTGAAGGACCTCCCGGCGGAGATCGTCGCGGCGGGCGGACGTGATTCGCGGAACCGGTTCCGCTTACCCGCCAGCGGGATCAGCCTGGACAAGGAAATCGAGGCGTTCGAGAAGCGCTGGCTGCAAGAGTCGCTCCAGCAAGCCAAGCAAAACAAGTCCGAGGCTGCCCGGCTGCTGGGGGTCGATCGGAACCGCCTGAACTACCTCTGCCGTAAGTATGATTTGTAGCCGCCAATTCCGTCCCGAGACTGTTGGAAAATTCAGCATCGGTGAAAAATTCAACACATTGGCTGGCGTCAACCGGCCGTAAGGCCGCTGACGGAAACGCTATGTTGTTCAGCGTGGGTGTGTTAGCTTTTCGCCCTCAGTCGCAAGACGTTGGCAAGCGATTTGCTTACCAACTAAGTTGTAGTTCCGATCTTTGGAGGAAAAAAGAAATGGCAAAGAAACTCAAAAAGGCCAAGAAACTCGCAAAGACCGTGCCACTGACGGGTGCTGGCGGTGGTAAAGCAATCTGAAAGAAACTCAACGGCGGCAAGAAACTCGACAAGACCACGACCCTGAAGAAAGCTGTGAGGTAGTTCAGCGCTTTGAAGCGAGGGGCTGTCGCTGGTCTGGCGGCAGCCTTCTTGCGTTTCAATCTGAGGAGAAGGCACCTCAAGAAGGAGAAAACGAATGGCAAAGAAACTCAAGAAGGCCAAGAAACTCACCAAGACCGTGGCACTGAGGGTTCAGTAGCTTCAACGCTTTGAGACGAGGGGGCTGACGCCGGTCCCGATGCTAGCCTCCTTGCGTTCGATTTCGAGAAGCAACTCGATAAGGAGAAAACGAATGGCAAAGAAACTCAAAAAGGCCAAGAAACTCACGAAGACCAAGACTTTGCAGAAGAAGGTGTGGGCGTAGTTCGATGCTTTGAGAGCGAGGGGCTGTCGCCGGTTTAGCGGCAGCCTCCTTGCGTACGATTTGAGGGGGAAGCAACTGAAAGAAGGAGAAAGCAAATGCCAAAGAAACTCAAAACAGGCAAGAAACTTAAGACGGCGAAGAAACTGACCAAGAAAGCCCCCCTAAGTTTTCAGTGGGGTGTCGGACGGAGTTAGCTTCGACGCCTCGAAGTCGAGGGGCTGTCTGCGGTTTGGCGGCAGCCTGCTTCCACCCCATGAGTGGCCGAAACACTCGAATTCTCGCTCGCGTGGCTCAAGAGCAGATCTCGAAAGCCTCCCCGTTCAAGCTGCGCATCCGCAATTCCGGAATTCACCGGTTGGGTGTGTTCGCGGCCCAAAATATCCCACCCGGATGCAAAGTCGTTGAATATGCGGGAGAAAGAATCTCCCGGCAGGAGACCCGGCGGCGATTTCTTGAAGGATCCAACGGGAGAAGCCAACGCCTGAACTACCTGGCTGGGCTTGATTCTTATTGGGCCATCGACGGCGCGGTGGGCGGTAACGGGGCCGAATTGATCAATCACAGTTGCGAGCCCAACTTAAGACTGCGGAAGATTCGAAAGCGCCTGTGGCTGGTCAGCCTACGGAGGGTTCGAGCCGGCGAAGAGCTAGGGTACGACTATCATTTTGCGAAGAACGGCGAGAGGGTGCGTTGCCATTGCGGCGCGCCCAAGTGCCGGGGAACGATCAACCTTCGGTGAATTCGCGTTCCGAATCTCTCATGTGTTGATTTTTTCAACGCCCGCAGAAAAACTCAACACTTCGAGGTCAGGTCAGGCGTCTTCCACAGCAATCGACCGACGCAAGTGCTTTAGATTGAGCGCGCACCCCTCCTCCCGCCTCGGTTCCGATTTGGCGTTGAGATTGCACTATTAGAGGCCAGAGCCGAACAGGCTACTTCAAATTATGGGGGCGTACAATCGTGAACAAGACACCAAAGCCGGTCAAGTCAGGAAAGAAACTTGCAAGCGGGAAGAAACTCGAAAAGAAGACTACGCTCTCGGTGTACAGGGCTCTCAGGCAGGTCTAATTCCGGATTCGTCCGACCGGGTTCTGCGCCCCGGCCGAGCAATCAACCAAGGGAGAAGGTATCGTGGCGAAAGCATCGAAGCCCATCAAGTCGGGGAAGAAACTGGCGAGTGGCAAGAAGCTGGAGAAGAAGCAGGCGCTCTCACGCGTCAGTATGTTGCGCAGAGGTGCCCTGAGCTAACAGGTTCCTCGGCTGGGTTCTCAGCCCGGCCGGGGGGATTGAAGTAAAGCACAACCCAAGGGCCGCCGTCCCAGGAACGGCGGCCCTTTCCTTTTTCAATTGCGGTTCCGTCCGCTCCGCGCGCTACCAGACCTGCGAGCGCACCCAGTGCCACCCCGCGCGGCCCATTCTCCATCCCAGCGAAGAGCTTTTCGCCGAGATTTTGGCTGTCCCCGTCATTCCTTCGCGCAGAGAGCCATCCGGGTTGGGAAAATCGACGACGACGGCGAAGTAGTTGGTCAGCTGCTGACCCAACCGTTCAAGCTTCTGCGGCTGGGCAACCGGATGATCGACGGCAGCAGCGGGAAGAATCTGCTCGATCCGGCCCGAATACGTGCGGTAAGGAAACGGCAGGACCTTCATTTCGGTGTTCGCTCCGGCGCCAATGCGATTCAATTCCCAGTCGCGGACCAGGACGCGCGCCCTCATCGTGCTGCGGTCGACGATTTGGCAGAATTCAGCGCCGGCATCGAGATACTCGCCGGCTCTCTGCTCGAGGGCGCGCGTCTTGACGATGCCGTCGTGGGGAGCGCGAATCTGGAGGTCGTCAACTCTCTTCTGCGCGACCGCGAGTTCCGCTTCGAGGCGCCTCGTTTCGCGAACCGCCACCGAGGCATCCCTCACTTGCGGGCGCTCTTGCGCGGTGCGAACCTCGCCATTGGCCAACGCGAGTTGCTGCGAGAGTATTTCGGCGTCGGCGGTGATTTCCGGGTTCTCGAGCTCCATCAGAACCTGCCCGGCCTTGACCTGGTCACCTTCATGGACGAAAACCCTTCCGACCACCCCGGCAACCTTGGCGCGGACGTGGGCGTCTCTTCCGGGTTCGAGAATAAAATCGGTCGAAATTTTCGAGGGAAACGGCGGCACGAGCAGCAACAGCGCCACGCCTAGCACGCCGATCTGCTGCGCACGAGTGATTTTCCAGGCCATATACACCTCCTTCTTCTCGCGCAGCCATGCGCGAACGGCCGGCACGGCTTTCTTCAGGCCCTTTCGAGCGAAGAAGTAGACGACGCCAGCGGTGAGCGCGTATCCCCAGTCCCCAAATTTGCTGACGAGAACGTTCCTGACGAATAGGAGCACCAGCACGATCAGCGTGGTGCTGTAGAGGATGGCCGCGGCGCCGAATATCGAGTAGATGCGGCGTTGGCGCCGGCTCGTCGAAGGCAAGTCGATGTCCTCGCCGAGCAGATACTTCCGCGCACACGCTCGCAGGAAAGCGAAGGAATCCTCCCGCAAGTTGTCAGTATCGAGGAATTGCGCCAGTGCGTAATAGCCGTCAGCCTTGATCAGAGGATTCAAATTGAAGAGCGCGCCCGAGATGCCGCTCAGCAGCATCCCCTTGTAGGCAACGTCGTTGACGATCGAACCGGGAACCGTGAAGTGCC
>CAWCGJ010000012.1:0-104265 GCA_963795055.1 uncultured Actinomycetota bacterium | reverse complement strand
TTCCAGCGGAAGTGCACGAAGATCCGGCCGAAGTTCTTGGAGTCCTTCTCGACGCGGTGATAGAGCGCCTTGATCTCCTTCTGCTGCAGGAACCTGAGCACGTGCTTCTTGAGCTGGCCGGAGCCCTTGCCCGGGATGATCTCGACGAGCGGCGCCTTCTGCCTGACCGCTTCGTCCATGATGTCGCGCAGCGCCCGGTCGATGTCCCGGCCGCGGTTGTAGCTGTCGTGCAGGTCGAGCGTGAGCTTCATCGGGCTGTCTCCGTTTAGCCGGCTGCCGCCCACGGTACGCTCACCGGCAGGTACGGGCGCGACCACCGGTCGCCCGCCGACCCCAGGGAGACTGCATGCGCCTCGCCCGGCCTGCCGCGGTCGCTGCCGCAGCGTTCCTGGCCGCGGCCGTCGCCGGAACCGGCGCCGTCGCGGTCGCGGGCCGCGCCGCCCGCCCGCCGGGCGCGCCCGGCGGGCCGGGCAACGTCGTGACGATCCGGCCCGGCGCGATCCACGCCCTGGCCGGGGCCCTGGCCACGCCGCCCACCACCGCGTTCTGCGAACGGCAGTTCCGCATCGCGTGTTACCTGCCCGCGCAGCTCCAGGAGGCCTACAACCTGCCCCGGCTGTACCGGAAGGGCATCACCGGCCGGGGGCAGACGATCATCATCGTCGACTCGTTCGGGTCCCCGACCGTCCAGCGTGACCTGCGCCGCTTCGACCGCGCGGCCGGCCTGCCCGCGCCGCCGTCGCTGAAGGTCATCCAGCCCGCCGGGCCGGTCCCGGCCTACCAGCCGAACTCCGACCGGGAGGGCTGGGCCGGCGAGACGGACCTGGACGTCGAGTACGCCCACGCGATCGCCCCCGGCGCGAGCATCCTGCTGGTCGAGACCCCGACCTCGGAGGACGAGGGCACGACCGGCTTCCCGCAGATCGTCACGGCCGAGGAGTACGTGATCAACCACCACCTCGGCGGCGTGATCAGCCAGAGCTTCAGCGCCACGGAGCAGACCTTCCCGTCCCGGCCGTCGCTGCTGGCGCTGCGCGGCGCCTACATCGACGCCGCGCGCCAGGGCGTGACCGTGCTGGCCGCCTCGGGTGACAGCGGCGCGGCGGACGTGAAGTTCAACGAGGTGACGTACTACCTGCACCGGGTGACGTCGTGGCCGGACAGCGACCCGCTGGTGACCGCGGTCGGCGGAACCCAGCTGCACCTGGCCGCCGGGGGCGGCAACGTCACGCCGCCCACGGTCTGGAACGACACCTTCAACGCCCCGGCCAACGAATTCGTCGGCGGCGGTCCGGGGCCGAGCCCGCTGGCGGGCGGCGGCGGCAGGTCGGTGGTCTTCGCCCGGCCCCGCTTCCAGAACGGGGTACGGGACATCGTGGGCGACCACCGCGGCGTGCCCGACATCTCGATGAGCGCCGCCTGCAACGGCGCCGCCGACATGTACCAGAGCTTCGCCGGCCAGCCCGCGGGCTGGTATCCCACCTGCGGCACCAGCGAGGCGACGCCGGAGTTCGCCGGGATCGTGGCCCTGGCCGACCAGATGGCCGGCCACCCGCTCGGCGTGATCAACGGCTACCTGTACCGGATGCTGGCACAGCACGCGCCCGGCCTCGTCGACGTGGTGTCCGGCAACAACACGGTCTCCTTCCGCCAGGGCGGCAAGCTGCACACCGTGCGCGGCTTCCGCGCGCGGCCCGGCTACGACCTCGCGTCGGGCGTCGGCACGGTGAACGCGCTGCGGTTCGTGCCGGAACTGGCCCGGGCGGCGGATCATCGCCGTTCCGGGTAGCGGCACCCCGGCGCTGATCTGCGTGCTCGGCGACGCCCACCTCGACGTGGTCGTCTCCGCCCGCGGACCGGTGGCCGAGGAAACCGATACCCCCGCGCGCACGTCGGTGGCGGTCGGCGGGCAGGCGGCGAACGTCGCCGCCTGGGTGGCCGCGCTGGGCGGCCGGGCCCGGCTGATCGCGGCCCGCGGGACCGACCTGGCCAGCCGGCTGGTCGCCGGCGAGCTGGCCCGCCGGGCGGTGGAGCTGGTCGGGCCGGTCATCGAGGGCCGGACCGGCGTGGTGGTGTCACTGACCGACGGCGCCACCCGGTCGATGCTCACCGACCGCGGGGTCGGTCCGGAGCTGGCGGCCGGCCTGCTGCAGCCGGACTGGCTCGACGGGTGCGACTGGCTGCACCTGCCCGCCTACAGCCTGGTCGCCGAGCCGGTCGCGGGCGCGGCGCTGGCCGCCGCCGGGCGCGCGCCGCGGCTGAGCATCGACCTGTCCTCGACCGCCGCGCTGCGGGCCTACGGGGCCCGGCGGTTCGGCGAGCTGATCGCGCGGCTGCGCCCGGACGTGGTCTTCGGCAACGAGGCCGAGGCCGCCCTGGTCGGGGACCTGCCCGGAACCGAGCTGGTGGTTAAGCTGGGCCCGCGCGGGGTCCGGGCGGCGGCGACGGTGTTCCCCGCGCTGCCCACGCAGCCGGTCGACGCGACCGGGGCAGGCGACGCGTTCGCCGCCGGCTATCTCGTCGGCGGTATCGAACTGGGCCTGCAGGCGGCGGCGCGGGCCGTGGCGACGATGGGGGCGATGCCTTGAGTTCCTCCGCGGGACCCCCCGTGGTGCTGGCCGATGAGGTAGCCGAGGCGCTGCGGGGCGGCCGGGCGGTCGTGGCGCTCGAGACCACCCTGGTCTCGCACGGCTTCTCGGGCGGGCGAGGGCTGGCCGCGGCGCGGGCGGCCGAGGACCGGGTGCGCGCCGCGGGCGCGGTGCCCGCCACGGTCGGCATCGTCGACGGCACGCTGCGCGCCGGGCTCGGCCCCGCCGAGCTGCGGCGCTTCGCGGAGGCCGGCCCCGGGGCCCGCAAGGTGGGCGCGCGCGACATCGCCGCGTGCCTGGTGCAGGGCGCGCTCGGGGCGACCACGGTCGGCGGGACGCTGGCGGCATGCCGCGCGCTCGGGATCCGGTTCCTGGCCACCGGCGGCATCGGCGGCGTGCACCGCGGGTTCGCCGACAGCCTGGACATATCGGGCGACCTGCTGCAGATCGCGCGGACCCCGGCGGTCGTGGTGTGCTCCGGGGCCAAGTCGATCCTGGACGTCAGCGCGACCGCCGAGCTGCTGGAGACGCTCGGGGTGCCGGTCCTCGGCTGGCGCACGGCCACGCTGCCGCTGTTCTACACCGCGGACGGCGGCCCGGCCGTGCCCGCGGTGGTCACCTCGGCCGGGGAGGCGGCCCGCATCGCGGACACCCAGTGGCGGCTGAACCCGTCATCGGGACTGCTGCTGGCCAGGCCGCCGGCGGGCGGGCTGGACATCGAGCCGGTGATCACCGAGGCCGTGCGGCAGGTGCAGCGCGAGGGCGTGACCGGGCAGGCCGTGACGCCCGCGGTCCTGGCCCGGGTCGAGGAGCTGAGCGGCGGCCGGAGCGTGGCGGTCAACCAGCGGCTGATCGCCGACAACGCGGCACTGGCCGCCGAGGTGGCCGTGGCCTGGGCCGGACGGCCGGGGTAGCCGGCGTCAGGACGCCAGCGCCTCGGTCAGCCAGGTCCGCAGCGCGGGGGCGGGCGCGGCCCCGGTCTTGCGCGCCGCCACCTGCCCGTGGCGCAGCACCATCAGGGTCGGTATGGCCTGCACGCCGAAGCGCTGCTGCAGCTTCGGTGCCTCGTCCACGTTGACCTTAACGAGCTTCAGCCGGCGGCCATCTCCGCGGCCAGTTGCTCCAGCGCCGGGCTCACCATGCGGCACGGGCCGCACCACGGCGCCCACAGGTCGACCAGCACCGGGACGGACGCCTGCTCGGCGACCTCCGCGAAGGTCTCGTCGGCGGCGTCGACGATCCAGGGCAGCGGCTTGTGGCAGTGGCCGCAACGTGGGGTGCCGGCGGCGGCCGCGGGCACCCGGTTCCTGCGCCCGCAGTGCGGGCACGTGACTAGGTCAGGCATGTGCTTTCTCGATCTCGCCGAACGGCACCGCCGGTTCGCGCGGCCGCCGTACCGCCTGTAGTCAAGCCTTCTCGTTCCCGTGGTATTCCGGGCGTGATCGGCGGGACAGGCGTGACGGGCGAGACGGGAGGGACAGAACGGTCAAGCCGCCCATCATGATTGTTCCGAGGATCTTCCCGAATAACGCTCCCAAAACCGCGCGGCCGCGAGACTATGTCTGCTGCGCGGCCGGGAGCCCTCGCGGCCGCGGCAGCAGGCCCGCCAGGGAGGGGGGCTTTTGGGCAGGCCAAGCGGCGATGCTGGCATGCCCGGGACCTGCTGCCGAGGCGGGGGCGGAGAGCGAAGTTCCTGGCGGATGGCCTCTTGACAGGCGCTTCAGCGGCTCCTTACTCTCGTCGTCCACGTGTGACTTATGCCTACTTACCAGGACTTGGGTAAGGAAGTGATTACATGCGCGCTTTGCAGAAGGCCCGGGCGGCTGCCTCGTCCGGCGCCGCCATGAGATTCAGCCGCCGCGAGATGCTGGCCGGCGGGATCGGGGCCGGAGCGCTCATCGCGCTGCCCGACCTCTCGCTGGCGGGCCGGGCGGCCGCGCGTTCCGCCCGGTCGGCGAGTTCCGGGGGCTCCGGCTCCCGGCACGTGCTCCTCTACGGAACGCCCCAGGCCGAGCCGTTCCCCGGCGGGTCGGTCGCGTCCGCCCTGTCCCCGGCGTCCCCGCGGCCAACGCCCGCGGCCAAGTCGCTGCCCGCGGCCAGGCCGGTCGCCACCCAGCTCACGTCCGCGCCGGTGGCTTCCGCGGACCAGGCCAGCGTGGCGCTGGTCACCGTGGACGCGACGGCGTCGGCGGCGAAGGTGACGCTGACCGTCGTCGACGCGGCCACGGCCGTCGTCAGCAAGCAGGGGTCGCTGACCATCACCGGCATCGCGGACGGCACCAGCATTCTCCCGACACCGGTCTTCGCCCCGGGCACCGCGATCATCGCGGTGGTCCTGGCCATCACCGAGCCCACCGGCCATCGCCTGGTCCGCAAGGCCGATCCGGCCACCGGCGGCACCGTGCCCATGCAGGCCGTGACCTGGAGGTCGCGCCACGCGCTGGCCTACTTCGACCAGGCCAGCGAGACGTTCACCGGGCCGTTCCACCTCGGTAACGCGCCGTCGCTGGCGCTGACCACCGCGGCCGCGAACTCGTCCGACCTGTTCGTGTGGACCACGAAGGAGCCGCAGCCCGCCAGGAACCGCCCCCAGCCGCCCCCGCTGCCCTGGGTCAGCGTGTTCCCGCTCGGCTCGGGCCAGGCCCGGGCCTCGGTGCCGTCCCCGGCTCCCTGGCCGGCCAGCGAGCCGGTGGTCACGCTGGGCACCGGAGACGCGGCGCGCCTGGTCAACGGGCGCGCCGTGCAGGTCAGCTCGGCGCAGACCGGCGAGGTGACCCAGACGGTGATCGAGCCGCTCAACATCACGCGGGCCAAGCCGAGCGCGGTGACCATGCAGGCGCGCCCGGACGGGACGGTGTTCCTGACCAAGCCGGGCATCGGCCGGGCGGTGGTCGCCGACCCGGCGCAGGAGTTCCGGGTGACGGCTCAGGTGGACTACCCGGTGCCCGCATCGCCGGGCGGGGCTCCGGCGAGCAAGGCGGTGCTGTCACCCGCCGGGGACACGCTCTACGTCCTGGGCGGGGCCAAGACCGGGGGCATCTCCGCCTACGACGTGGCCACCGGCAAGCTGGCCGGGTCCTACAGTCACGGCCGCCAGTACTTCGGCCTCTACCAGCTGTCCAGCGGGACGCTGCTGACCCTGAGCCCGGGCAATCCGCGCCTGGAGTTCTTCTCTCCCGGCCTGAGCCTGCTCGGAACGGCCGCCACGAACCTGCACGTATCGGCCGTGTTCTGAGCCGGCCGCGCGGCCGGTGGACGCCGGCCCGCAGACACCAGCACGTCGTTTTGAGCAGTGCGCCGTTTCCGGAGGGGAGCCAGCCATGGCGGGATTTGACACCGCAGGACAGATCCAGAACACCTACGTATCGGCGCGCAACGAATTCGGCCGCGCCCCGTACTTCTGGATCCGGTACTTCTCGCCGTCGCCGGCCGCCGACATCTTCGCCGACGACCCGGTGTCCGAGAGCCTGGGCGCGTGGGACAGCGGGGGGCCGTTCGTCGGCTGCGTCAGCGCGCCGTACCAGTCCCGGCTGAGCGGGTCCGCCGCGGAGGGCCTGGCCGACGCGCAGACCTACGCGGCGTCGATGCTCGCCGCGTGGAACGCGGTCGGCCAGCTCAAGCTGCCGGCCAACCACCAGCTCTGGTGTTACCTCGACCAGGAGTACTCCACGGGGCTCAGCCTGAGCTACTGGGACGCCTGGGCCGGCTACATCGCGAACTACAACTTCGCCAACCTGCACACCTACCCGCTGTACCCGGCGATCTACTGCGACCCGTTCTCGCCGTTCCCCAACTGTTCGGTTTTCGCCGCCGCCACCGGGGTCAAGGTTCCGGCGTCGGTATGGGCCAGCGAGCCGGAGCCGTGCGGAAGCCTCGCATTCCCGCCCGCCTATGACGCGGATGAGTGTTCCTCGGTGTCGCGCTCGAAGGCCCCGTCCCACCTGTGGCAGTTCGGCGAGCAGGTCGGTTGCGGCTACTCGGCCAACGTGGACCTGGACCTGGGCAATGTGAACACGCCCAGCTACTGCTTCCGCGTCGTGGCCAAACCCTAGCCGCCCGCCGAACCTTGATCACTTTCGTCTTTTCATTGGATCGGTGGTCACAAATCATGCCAAACCGGGTGATCAAATGACTGGATCGAATGAAATGTTGGTGGCCCAGGCCGGTTCGGGTGGGTCGCTGTTCCTCGCCGGGTGCGTGGCCAGTTGCGGCGTCCTGCTGGCGGTGGCGGGGGCCAGCAAGCTGTACCGTGCCGCGCGCCGGATGCCGGGCGCCAGCGCGATCCGGCGCGCGCTGGGCATGACCAAGCGCCGGTGGCGGCGCGCCGAGCCGGCCATCGGCATCCTGGAGTGCGCGGCCGGGGTGATCGTGTGCGCCGGGGTGTACCCGGCGCTGGGCGGGGCGGCCATGGCCGCGGCGGGGGCCGGGTTCTGCGGGCTGCTGGGATACGCCAGGGTCAGGCGGGTGCCCGGCGGCTGCGGGTGCATCCAGTGGCGGACGGCATCGCCGTCGGCCGCGGGGATGGTGTCCTGGCGGGAGATGGCCCGCGCCGCCCTGGTGGCGGTCGCGGGCTTGGGTGGCGCGGTGTTCCTGCGCGGCGAGGCCGGCGCGTTCGATCGTCCCTGGTTCTGGGCCGGCCTCCTGGCCGGGGGGACTGTGCTGATGCTGCTGAGCACGCAGGCGCGGCCGCGGACGCCGGTCTGCCGCAGGCCGGTTTGGTTCCCGGCGCGGGCCACGCTGCGTGCGCTGGCCGGGCACGGGGTGTTCGAGGCCATGGCCGAGTCGGCCGGCCCGTTCGGGCCGGTGGTACGGTACCGCCGGGCCGGGTGCGGCGAGGAGTTCTGGTTCACCCCGTTGCCGGGGCCCGCGGCCGGGCCGGGCCAGGCCGGTCGTGGCGGACAGCGGGCCGTGGTGTTCCAGGCGCGGTACGCGGCGCCCGGCGGGGGCCTGGCCGTGCAGGCGTCGGTGCGGGACGCCCCGGCTCCGGGCGACTGGCCGGCCCGGGTCATCGGCGCGCGGGACGCCATGCTCGCCACGCACCGGTGAGGTGCGCCCAACCAACCCGCGGGTTTGCCGTCTTATCAGAAGGGGAGCCGGGTACCGGGAGGAAGAACGATGAGATTCGAGGCGGTGCGTGATTCCCGCGGCCGCGGGGCAGCGCGTATGGCGGGTGGCCCCGCGGTGGCCACGATCCTGGCCTGCGCGGCGGCCTGCGCGGTGACCCTGGCCGCCTGCGGCAGCACGCCGGCCCGGGCAGCGCCCCGGCCGCCGGGAGCGCCCCGGCCGCCGGGAGCGCCCCGGCCACGGCCAGCGGCCCGGCCACGGGCGGCACCCCATCCCCGACCGCCACGGCGACGAACACGCCCGGCACCTCGGCGGCTAGCGCCTGTACCGCGTCCGCGCTGAAGGTGGGCCTCACGAACACCGGGGCCCTGGGCGGCCAGGCCGGGGGATACCTCCGGTTCACCAACGACGGGACCACGGCGTGCCGGATGGACGGCTGGCCGGCGGTGGTCGCGGTGACGGCGGCAGGGAAGGCCACGACGTTGCGGCACGCGCAGTCGACCATGTACGGGGCCTGGCAGGCCCCGGCCTCGCTGCCGGTGGTCATGCTGCCGCCCGGGGGCTCGGCGTACGCAGTGGTGGCCGCCGATGACCAGCCGGTCGGCAACGCCACCGGCTGCCCCGCACCGTACGTGCGCCTGCGGGTCAGCCCGCCCGGCAGTTCCGGCAGCGTGGTGGTATCGGCCTGGCTGCCGGGCGCCCGCTCCTACCTGCCGTCCTGCACGTCGATCACGGGCTCGCCGACCGGCGAGGTTTCCGCGATCACCCCGCTGTCCGGCCTCGCGCACTAGGTCGCTATCCGGCCTTCAGCAAGGCCGCTTTTCCGGGCCCGCGGGCTTAGCCCGCTATCCAAATCCCCGCCCAAACGGGCGGTGGGTAAGCGCGCTAACGGACGGCGGGTAAGCGCGCAACGGACGGCGGGTAAGGCCGCAGAAACCAAGCCGGCCCGGCATTTTCCGGCATTCCCGGGCGTCCGCCGCGCCGCTCCGGGCCTGGTCCGTGCGGCCTCGCCGGCGACCGCGACGCGAATTCGTGTACCACGACACGATCGAGAATCTAGGCCTTAAATACACCGAAATTCGCAACAGGTACGAGACTATGACTCCTGTGGTGCGGGCGGGAGGGAAGTAATCTAGTGCGGTCTCTACACCGGGCAGGCGCGGGCGACCCATCCGGTTCTCCGGGGGTCAGCCGTCGCGAGATGCTGGCGGGCGGCGTTGGCGCCGGCGCCCTCATCGCGCTGCCGGACCCGTTGCAGGCTCTCCGGCGGGATGACCGGCCCGCTCGGTCGCCCAGCCCCGTGACGCCCGGTTCCCAGTATGTGCTCCTGTACGGCATGCCCGGACCGGGGCCGTCCTCGGGCGGGTCGGTCGCGTGGGCGCCCTACCCGGAGCCCCGCACGCGGGGGCCGTTCCCCGCGTCCCGGACACGGCACCGGCTCGCGGCCAAGTCGGTCGCGGCCAAGATCGCGTCGACGCCGGTCCTGTCGCCCGACCGGACCACCGTGGCCCTGGTCACCGTGCACACCGCGGCGGCCGCCGCGACGGTGACGCTGGCCCTCGTCGACGCGGCCACGGCCGTCATCAGCAAGCAGGGGTCGCTGACCGTCCCCGATATCCGGAAAGGCGCGAACATCCTGGCGACGCCGGTCTTCGCGCCGGGCACGCCGATCGTCGCCCTGGTGCTGGCCGTCACCGAGCCCACGACCGGGCGCCAGGCCCGCAAGGTGGACGCCCACACCGGCCGCGTCGTGCCCATGCACGCCGTGACCTGGACGTCGCATCACGCGCTGGCCTACTTCAACTCGCACAGCGGGGAGTTCACCGGGCCCTTCCACCTGGGCAACGCGCCGTCGCTGGCGCTGACCACCGCGGCCGCGAACTCTACCGACCTTTTCTTGTGGACCACGAAGGAACCGCAGCCGGCGACGACCCGGCCGCAGCCGCCCCCGCTGCCCTGGGTCAGCGTGTTCCCGCTGGGCTCGGGTCAGGCCCGGGCCTCGGTACCGTCCCCGGCTCCCTGGCCGGCCGGCGAGCCGGTCGTGACCCTGGGCACGGGGGAGGTGGGCCGCCTGGTCCACGGGCGCGCCGTGCAGGTCAGCTCGGCGCAGACCGGCGAGGTGACCCAGACGGTGATCGAGCCGCTCAATATCACCCGGGCCAAGCCGAGCGCGGTGACCATGGAGTCACGCCCGGACGGGACGGTGTTCCTGACCAAGCCGGGTGTCGGCCAGGCGGTGGTCGCCGACCCGGCCCAGGATTTCCGGGTGACAGCCAAGGTCAGCTACCCGGTACCCGCCGTACCGCTCGGCGCTCCGTGGAGCAAGGCCGTGCTGGCGCCCGAAGGTGACACCCTCTACGTCCTGGGCGGGGCCAAGGCCGGGGGCATCAGCGCCTACGACGTGGCCACCGGCAAGCTGGCCCGGTCCTACAGCTACGGCCGGAAGTACTACGGCCTGTACCAGCTGGCCAGCGGGGTCCTGCTGACCGTCAGCCCCGAGAATCCGCGCCTGGAGTTCTTCTCGCCCCACCTGAGTCCGCTCGGAACGGCCGCCACGAACCTGCACATATCGGCGGTGTTCTGATCCAGCAGTGCCAGCAGTTGCCAGCAGCCGTTTCCGTATGAGGGATGCGAGCCATGTCGGGATATGACACCGCAGGACGGATACACCAGACCTACCAGTCGGCGCAACGCGAATTCGGCCAGCCTCCGAGGTACTGGATCCGGTACTTCTCGCCGTCGCCGGCGGCCGATATCTTCGCCGACGAGGCGGTGGCCGAGAGCGCGGGCGCCTGGGCCAGCCAAGGGCCCTTCGTCGGCTGCGTGTCCTCGCCGTACCAGTCCCGGCTGAGCGGGTCTTTCGCGGAGGGCCAGGCGGACGCGCAGACCTACGCGGCGTCGATGCTCGCCGCCTGGAACGCGGTCGCTCAGCTCAAGCTGCCGGCCAACAACCAGCTCTGGTGCTTCCTGGACCAGGAGTACTCCACGGGGCTGAGCCTGAGCTACTGGGACGGGTGGGCGAACTACATCGCGAACTACAACTTCGCGCACCTGCACACCTACCCGCTGTACCCGGCGCTGTACTGCGCCCCGTTCTCGCCCTATCCCAACTGCACGACCATCGCCGCCGCCCGGGGGCTCAACATTCCCGCGTCGGTGTGGTCCAGCGAGCCGGAGCCGTGCGGAGGGCTCAGGAACCGGCCCAACTTTGACGCACAGCAGTGCTCCTCGTCGTCGCGCTCGAAGGTCCGGTCCCACCTGTGGCAGTTCGGCGAGCAGGGAGGCTGCGGGTACTCGGCCAACGTCGACCTGGACCTCGGCGACGTGGAAATGCCCAGCTACTGCTTCCGGGTCGTGGCCAGACCCTAGCCGCCGGCTCGGCGGCGCTGTGGTGACAGGTAAGAGCGCTCGGCTGCGGTGCGGTAACGGGTTGAGAGCGCTCGGCTGCGGTGCGGAGACGGGTTAAGAAAGGAACAGGACGGCCGGTGGCCCAGATCGGTTCGGGCGTGTCGCTGCTGGCGGCCGGGTGCGTGGCCAGCTGCGGGGTCCTGCTGGTGGTGGCGGGGGCCAGCAAGCTGTACCGTGCCGCGCGCCGGATGCCCGATGACAGCGCGGTCCGGCGCGCGCTGGGCATGACCAGGCGCCGGTGGCGGCGCGCCGAGCCGGCCATCGGCATCCTGGAGTGCGCGGCCGGGGTGATCGTGTGCGCCGGGGTGTACCCGGCGCTGGGCGGGGCGGCCATGGCCGGGCTTGGGGCCGGGTTCTGCGTGCTGCTGGGGTACGCGAGGCTGCAGCGGGTGCCCGGCGGCTGCGGGTGCATCGAGTGGCGTGCGGCACCGGTACCGGCCGCGGGCACGGTTACCTGGCGGGAGATAGTCCGCGGCGCGTTGGTGGCCGTCGCGGGCGTGGTCGGCGCGCTCTTCCTGCGCGGTGAGGCCGGCGCGTTCGGCCGGCCCTGGTTCTGGGCCGGGATCCTGGCCGGCGGGGCCCTGCTCATCCTGCTGAGCACGCGCACGCTGCCGCGGACGCCGGTCTGCCGTCGGCCGCTCTGGTTCCCGGCGCGGGCCACGCTGCGCGCGCTGGCCGGGAACGCGGTGTTCGAGGCCGTGGCCGAGTCGGCCGGCCCGTTCAGGCCGGTGGTCCGGTACCGCCGGGCTAGGTGCGGCGAGGAGTTCTGGTTCACCCCCCTGTTCCCTCCGGCTGACGAGGGCGGTGGCGGCGGCAACCGCGTCGTGGTGTTCCACGTCCGGCGTGCGGCACCCGGCGGGGAACTGGCCGTGCAGGCGTCGGTACGGGACGCCCCGGCCGCGGGTGATCGGCCGGCCCGGGCCATCGCCGCCCGGGGCCCGAAGCTCGCCCCCCGCCGGGCCGCTGCCGCGGCCCCGGCGTACGGCCGCACACCATACCGGGAGGACAGCCGGGTACCCGAGGCTGCCATCACGGGAGCCGGCTACCGGAAGGGGGAGTCATGAGATCACTAGCGGTGAGCGTGGCCTTGGTGGCCTGCGGGCTGACGCTGGCGGCCTGTGGCAGCACGTCGGCCCCGGGCAGCGCCCCAGCCGCGGACGGCAGCGCGTCCGCGGCGGATACGCCATCCACCACGGGCACGCCTTCAGCGACAGCGGGCAACCCGACGGCCGACCCGGCCGCGTGCGCCACGACCCAGCTGAAGGTCGGCCTCACGAACACCGGGGCCCTGGGCGGCCAGGCCGGGGGATACCTCCGGTTCACCAACGACGGCACGACCGCGTGCCGGATGGACGGCTGGCCGGTCGTGGTCGCGGTGACCGCGGCGGGGAAGGCCACGACGTTGCGGCAGGCGCGGTCGACCATGTACGGGGCCTGGCAGGCCCCCGCGTCGCTGCCGGTGGTGAAGCTCAAGCCCGGCGGCTCCGCCTACGCGGTCGTGGCGGCCTCCGACCACCCGGCCGGCAACGCCGGCCACTGTCCCGCGCCGTACGTGCGGCTGCGAGTCAGCCCGCCGGGCGGTTCCGGCAGCGTGGCGGTGTCCGCCTGGCTGCCCGGCGCGGGATCCTACCTGCCGTCCTGCCTGGCGATCGATGGCTCGCCGACCGGCGAGGTTTCCGCGATCACGCCGCTGTCCAGCCTGCCGCACTAGGGGCGGCCAGCCTGACTAGGGCAAGGTCGGCGGGTCCTCGGCGAGCGGCTCGGGCAGCGGGTCACCGGCGGGCCGACCGGGAGGCTCAGCGGAGGGGCCGGCCCGGTCCCCTCGGCCGCCGCGGTCCCCTCGGCCCGCTCGCTGGCCAGCATGGCGCGCAGCAGCTTGCGGTCGGTCTTCATGACGCTGGTCAGCGGGATCCCGTCGACCAGGCGGACCTCGCGCGGGTACTTCACCGCGGACAGGTGGCGCCGGCTGAACTCGACCAGGTCCGCAGGCCCGACCATGGCGCCCTCGCGCAGCTGCACGAAGGCGACGACCTCCTCGCCGTATTTCTCGTCCGGCCGCCCGACGACGGCCGCTCCGATCACGTCCGGGTGCTGCATCAGGACGTCCTCGACGTCGCGGGGGTACACGTTGTACCCGCCACGGATGATCAGGTCCTTGATCCGGTCCACGATGTAGAGGTAGCCATCGGCGTCGAGCCTGCCCACATCGCCGGTGTGCAGCCAGCCGCCGCGCATGACCTGCGCCGTTTCTTGCTCCGCGTTCCAGTAACCGCTCATCAGCACCGGGCCGCGCACGCAGATCTCGCCCTCCTCGCCCGGTGCCGCCGCCGCGGCGCCGTCCGGCCGCTCGATGCGGACCTCGACCCCCGGCGCTGGCCGACCCACGCTGCCCACGCGTACCTGGCCGCGCGGTGACGTGGAGATGATGGCCGCGGTCTCGGTGCACCCATAGCCCTCGCCGACCTCGACGTCTGGCAGCCGCTTGCGGAAGTCCTCGGTGATCTGCGGCGACAGCGGCGCGCTGCCGCTGGTCAGCCGGGCCAGGGCGGACAGGTCGTAATCCTCCAGCCGCTGCTGCAGCAGCATCTGCAGCATCGACGGCACGAGCGGGCTGATGTTGACCCGGTGCTGCTGCGCGAGTTCCAGCCAGGTGACGGGATCGAACCAGCGCATCAGCACCGAGGTACCCGGGCCTGGCGCGTGCAGGCTCATCACGCTCACCATCAGCCCGTAAACGTGGGACAGCGGAAGCGGGAGCAGGGCCGTGGTGAGGTCCTCGTCGTAAGACGTGGCCGTGGCCGCCCACGCCGCCGCCGACAGCGCGTTGTGGCTGATCATCACCCCTTTGGAGCGGCCGGTCGTGCCGCCGGTGTAGAGCAGGGCCGCCAGCCCGGACGGATCGGAGTCGACGAGCCAGGCGGGCGGGGCGGTCTCCAGCTCGGCGAACGGCAGCAGCGGCGGTCCCTCGGGCGCGGCCGGGCGCCGCTCGGGCATCGGGCCGCCGACCACGACGATGCCGCGCACGCTGGTCAGGTCGGCGGCCGCGGCCATCACCTTCGGCAGGAACTCGGGCGTCGTGACCACCAGGGCCGCCCCGCTGTCGGACAGGACGTGCCGCAGTTCGTCCTCGCTCAGCAGGAACAGCACCGGCGTGGCCACCGCGCCCGTGCGCCAGATCGCGGAATAGGTGATGCTGACCTCGGGGCAGTTGGCCATGCAGGTCACGACCCGCTCGCCCGGGCCCAGGCCCGCTTCCTGCAGCCCGCCGGCCACCCGCCGGACCCGCTCCGCGAGCTCTTCTCCGGTCCACTGGCTGCCCTCGTAGTGCAGCACGGACCCGGCCCCGAGCCGGTCCCATGACTGCTCGGCCAGGCGTTGCAGGCTGGCGCCCGTGGGCGGGGTAACCATCGGTACGGCCACGTACTACCTCCAATGGGGCCGGGTCGCGGGGGCCACGGCAGCGAGGCGACCGGCGCGATCCGGCGCGATGACGCGCTGATTGAAATCTATGCGCCCCGTGCGGCCGGGCGGCCGGGCCAGCACGGGGCGTGGCGTTGAGGAAAATCATGGCGATCTTACGGGTGGCCGGAGTTCCTGTCCGGCACAGCCACGCCGGTGATGTGCTTGGGTCAGATGGTGAGCACGCTCGCGATCCTGGCGCTGCTCGGAGCCGGCGCGCTGGCCGGCGTGGCCAGCACCGTCGCCAGCCTCGCCTCCGTCGTCTCCTATCCGGTCCTGCTCGCGCTCGGGCTGCCCCCGGTGAGCGCGAACGTGACCAACACGGTGGCGCTGGTCTTCACCGGGGTGGGCGCGGCGGCCGGGTCGCGCCGGGAACTGGCCGGGCAGGGCAGGCTGGTCTGCCGCCTGGGCGCGCTGACCGCGGCGGGCGGGGCGGCGGGCGCGGCGCTGCTGCTGCTCACCCCGGCCTCCGCGTTCGAGGCCGTCGCCCCGTTGCTCATCGGAGCCGCCTCGCTGCTGCTGATCGTCCAGCCGATGATCTCCGGGCTGACGGCGCGCCCGGGCGGCGAACACAGCTGGCGGCTGCAGGCGGCGCTGGCGGCGGTCGCGGTCTACGTCGGGTACTTCGGCGCGGCCGCGGGGATCCTGCTTCTCGTCATCCTCACCGCGATGCTGGACCAGTCACTGCCCAGGGTCAACGCGATCAAGAACGTGGTGTCGGGGATGGCGAACGCCGCCGCCGCCATAGGTTTCGCGCTGTTCGGGCCGGTGCGGTGGGACGCCGTCGTGCCGCTCGCGGCGGGTTTCCTGCTCGGCGGCTGGATCGGACCCGCGCTGGTCCGCCGGCTTCCCGCACGGGCCCTGCGCATCGGCATCGGGATAGGCGGCCTGATCCTGGCCGTCCGGCTCGGCCTCGGCGCGTACCACTGAAGCGGCGGGCGTGCTGCGGGCGGCGGGATCCGCTGGTTACCAGACCGGGATCGGCCCGATCTGGGTGAACGGCAGCAGCGGGCCGAGCTCCGCGGTTTCCACCTTCGCGTCCGCCGGGACCTCCTGCTTGATCAGCTCGGCCAGGGAGGCCGCGTCGTCGGAGTCATTGGCCCCGAGGACCAGCAGCGTCCAGCGCCGGACCACCGGGCGCCCCTCCGCCTGCAGCCGCTCGGCCAGCTGGACGGCGGCGTGGCGCGACGGCAGCTCGATGCGCACTTCCCACTGCGGATATCCGTACTCGCCGGTCTCCCGCGTCTCGTCTTCCTCGAGGCGCCGGTGCTCCGCCTCGCGTTCCTCGGCGGTCTGCGGCATCGCGACGTCGGCGTCCTCCCACTCCTCCTCGATGGGATGCCACCGTTCCAGCGCGAAGTCGGCGGACAGGCCGTGCTGCTTGGTCAGCTCGCGTGCCACCTGGTCGGCCTCGCGGGCCGCGTTCTCGGTCCCCGCGTAGAGGAAGATCCGGGGGGTGTCCACGCTCACCGCGACGCGGTGGCCGAGCCGACGGCGCGCGTCCTCCTCGACTTCGTGCTCATGCAGCGACTCCGCCGCCCGCCCGACAACGGTCGGATCGTGCAGCGTCACCGTCACCCGCCAGTCATTAGCCACGCCCCCGACCCTACCGCTCCCGCCGCGCCGTCCCGTGCTGCCGTTGCCCCCGCCGCGCCGCGCCGCGCCGCTGCTGCGTCGTGCCTTTCATGATCCCGGTAGCTGAAGGGCTCATAGCGCCACCCAGCTACCGGGATCAAGGAACGCGCCCCGTCGGCAGGGGTTGTGCAGGCCGGCGGCGACGCTCCGCTTGCCCGCGCATCAGCCGCGAGGACAGGATGAAGATCGGCCGCTACCTGGAGGCGAACGGGTTCAGCACCTACATCGCGTCGGGCGGCGACCGGGACTTCATGCGGCCCTCCGCCGAGCAGCTGTACGGGATACCGCCCGAGCGGGTTATCGGCAGCGCCTTCGGGCTGGACCTGCGCCTGGGGGAGGAAGATGCCGACCTGCTCTACAAGGCGAAGATCGATTTTTTCGACGACGGCCCGGAGAAGCCGGTGCGCATCTGGAGCCGGACCGGACGGCGCCCGGTGGTGGCGGGCGGGAACTCCAACGGTGACATCCCGATGCTGCGGTTCGCCCGCTGGCCCGGCCGCGATGCCTTGCGGCTCCTGGTCCGGCACGATGATCCCGAGCGCGAGTTCGACTATGTGGCCGCCGCCGAGGAGGCCCTGCAGCGGGCGAAGGACCGCTCGTGGACGGTGCTGAGCGTCCAGGACGACTGGGCCACCGTTTTCCCCCCAGCCTGACCCGTCTCAGTCGCGCAGGAAGGCCATGCGCGCCTCGGCGGCCAGGTCGACGAAGGGCTCGCCGCTGACGTCGACCGCCGCGCGGCGGATGGTGCCGCCGGTAAAGGCCCACGGCCCCTGGCCCGGGTAGTCGCCGGTGACCGGCTCGCCGGTGTCCTTGCCGACGTTGAGCCCTTCCCCGGCGATGGAGAACTTGCCGGGCTGGGTCTTGATCCGGGCCCGGGCGACCTCGCGTTCGCCCACATGCAGGGTGAGAGTGCCCTCGGCCGGCATCGAGTCGCCCTCGCGCTCGAACGAAGCCGACAGGACCACGTGGCCGGTGGGCAGGGGCTCGGCCGACTCGACGATCTGCTCGGTGTCGCCGACGAAGTTGTAGCAGTACTTGAGCTTGCGGTCCTTGACGTAGAGGGCGTGCCCGCCGAACCGGGCGCCCTGGGCGAACAGCACCCCGGCCGCGTCCTCGGTGTCGATGGTGACCTCGACCGCGATCGTGAAGGAACGGTTGCGGATGTTGGGCGCGACCGACTCGGGGACCTCGGCGGTGCCGGGGTAGTAGACGTACCGGTTCCGCGGCTTGGTCAGCTGCGGCCGGTCGGTGGTGAGGATCTCAATGGCGTCCCGGTTTTCCAGCGGCAGCGCGCCGTACTGGCCCGCCTGCGCCCACCACAGCTGGATGAGTTCCTGCAGTTTCTCCGGCTCGTTACCGGAGAGGTCGTGGCACTCGGTGGGGTCTTCCTCGGTGTTGAACAGCTCCCACCGCTGGGTGGCGTAGTGCGCCCACGCGTCGGGAGCGGCCGGGGAGACCGCAGCGGCCTTCCAGCCCTGGTGCCAGATCGCCCGGGTGCCGCCCATCGAGTAGAACTGCGTCTGCTTGTCGGTGGTGGCGCTGGCGTCGTTGAACGTGGCGTCCCGTCCGCTTCTGCCGGTCGAACACCAGCTCCCGGTACGCCTCGTAGCCCATGTCGAACTTGCCCCGGTACTTGTCGATCCACTCCTTCGGGGCGTGGTGCGGGGCGTGGCACGCGCCCGGGCAGTAGTACAGGAAGAACGGCTTGTCCGGGGCGGCCGCCTTGGCGTCGCGGATGAACTCCAGCGCCTTGTCGGTCAGGTCCTCGGTCAGGTGGTAGCCCTCCTCCGGGGAGCGCGGCTGGTCGACCGGGTGGTTGTCATACACCAGGTCCGGATACCACTGGTTGGTCTCCGCGCCCAGGAACCCGTAGAACCGCTCGAACCCCCGGCCCACCGGCCACTGCGCCTTCCGCGAGGCCATGTTCATCTCGTCCTCGGCGGTCAGGTGCCACTTGCCGGTCATGTAGGTGTTCCAGCCGCGCTCGCCCAGCACCTCGGCGATCGTGCCGCATTCGAACGGGATGTGCCCGTTCGAGCTCGGGAACCCGGACGCGGCCTCGGTGATCGTGGCCATCCCGTTGGTGGTGTGGTTGCGCCCGGTCATCAGGCATGACCGGGTCGGCGAGCACAGCGCCGTGGTGTGGAAGTTGGTGTAGGTCAGGCCGCGCTGCGCGATCCGGTCGATGTTCGGCGTCTCGATCAGCCCGCCGTAGGGCCCCATCGCCGAATAGCCCACGTCGTCCAGCACGATGTACAGCACGCTCGGCGTGCCCTCCGGGGCGATCGGCTGGGTGTAGGGCTCCCAGTCCGGCACCGACTGCGTGATGTCAACGTTGATCACTCCGCGGAACGGCTTCGCCATCAGGACTCCTCTGGAAGGGCAGCCATTCCCGGTGCCGGCCAGCTCGGCCACGGCCGCGGGAGCCAAGCCACCGCACCCGGTTTGCCATGTCTTTACCGACGCTAGCAGCCAGGCCCGCCGCGACATCACGCGGGTGAAGACGGCCGGGGCAGAGAATCAGCCGGTGTTCTGCAGGCCGGCGGCGACGCCGTTGACGGTCAGCAGCAGCAGCCGTTCCAGGCGGTCACGCTCCCCGGCCCCGTTGCGCAGCGCGGTGAGCGCGCGCAACTGCAGCAGCGAGAGCGCGTCCACGTACGGGTCGCGCAGCGCGACGGCCCGGGACAGCACCGGCCGGCTGGCCAGCAGCCGGTCGTGCCCGGTCACCGCCAGCACGAGCTCCCTGGTCCGGTCGTACTCGTCCAGGACCGCGGACGTGAGATCCTCCCGGCCGCCCAGGGCGAGGTACCGCTCGGCGATCCTGCGGTCCGTCTTGGCCAGGCTCATCTCGGCGTTGTCCAGCAGAACGGCCAGCAGCGGCCAGGACCGGTAGGCCTCCCGGACGACGGGCAGGCCGCCGGCGGCGTCCGCCGCGGCCGCGAGCCCGCTGCCCAGGCCGAACCAGCCGGGCAGGTTCACCCGCGTCTGCGCCCAGGCGAACACCCACGGGATCGCGCGCAGGTCGTCGAGCCCGGCGGCGGGGGCGACGCCGCGGCGGGCGGGCCGCGACCCGATCCGCATGGCGCCGATCTCCTCGAGCGGGCTGATCCGGGCGAACCACTCCGCGAATCCCTCGGTCTCGACCAGGGCCCGGTACGCCCGCAGCGCCCCCGCGTCCATCCGCTCCGCGACCGGCCGGAACCGGCTCGCGGCCGGGTCCGGGTCAGCGGCGGGGCCGGGGCCGGGTGCGGCGGACGCGAGGAGAACCGCCGAGGCGACCTGCTCCAGGTGCCGCTGGGCGATCACCGGGTGGCCGTACCTGGCGAAGATCACTTCGCCCTGCTCGGTGACCTTGAACCGCCCGGCCACCGAGCCCGGCGGCTGCGCGAGCACCGCCCGCCCGGCCGGCCCGCCGCCCCGGCCGAGCGCGCCGCCGCGGCCGTGGAACAGGGTCAGCCGGACGTCGTTGGCCTCCGCCCACCGCGTCAGCCGCTGCTGCGCGTCGAACAGCCGCAGGGTCGCGCTCACCGGGCCGAGTTCCTTGGCCGAGTCGGAGTAGCCGAGCATGACCTCCAGGCTCCGCCCGGTGGCCGCCAGCCTCGCCGCCACCGGCTCCAGCAGCAGCATGTCGTCGAGCACCCGGGTGGCGTTCCCCAGGTCCGCGCCGCTCTCGAACAGCGGGACGACGTCGAGCTGGGGCAGGCACCCGTCCGGGATGGCGCGGCGGGCCAGCTCGTACACGGCCGACACGTCGGCCGCGGACCTGGTGAAGCTGACGACGTAGCGCCGGCAGGCCTCCGGGCCGAACCGGCCCTGCAGCCAGGCCATCGCCCGGAACGTCGCGATGACCTCGCGCGTCTGGGCCGACAGGCCCTGCTCGGGTGAGCCGCCGGAGGCGAGTTCGCGCAGGGCGCGGGCGTGCACCGCGCTGTGCTGGCGGATCTCCAGTTCGGCGAGGTGGAAGCCGAACGTCTCCGCCTGCCAGAGCAGGTGCTGCAGTTCCCCGAACGCCTGCCGGGCCGCGCCCGCCTCCGCGAGCTCCCGCTGTACCAGGCGGAGATCCGCGATGAACTCCGCGGGCTCACGGTAGGCCAGGCCCGGCAGGCCCGCGCGGGTCGCGCGCAGCCGGCGGGCCGCGTAGAGCAGGTAGGCGCGGAACGGCTCCTCCGGCGAGCGGGCCAGGATCTCGGCCAGCAGTTCCGGGTGCGCGCCCTGGGCGTCCGCGATCGCCCGGGCCAGGCCCGGTGCCGCCGAGGGCGGCTCGGCGTGCACGGTGAGCGACCGGCCGATTCTCTCGGTGGCGTTCTGCAGCGCGCGCAGCACGTGCTCGGCCTGGATCGCCGCGGTCTGCCTGGTTACCTCCGCGGTCACGAACGGGTTGCCGTCCCGGTCCGCGCCGATCCAGCTGCCGAACCGCAGGAACGGCGGCGCGGCCGAGGCGACGCGGCCGGACGCCGGGCCGGCCAGCGCGCGGTCCAGCGACCGGTACAGCGCCGGGACCACGCGGAACAGCGTCTCGTCGAACGCGGTCATGGCGGCGCGGACCTCGTCGAGCGGCTGCATGGCCGCCGCCCGCAGCGCCGACGTCCGCCACAGCAGGTCGATCTCCTCCCGGAGCCTGCGCCGGGTCTCCGCGCGCTCGCTGGCGCCCGGCCGCCCGTCGTCCAGGCTGGTCAGCAGCGCGCCGATCCGCCGGAGCGCCTCGGTGACCGCGCGGCGGCGGGCCTCGGTGGGGTGGGCGGTGAGGACCGGGTGCACGCGCAGCCCGGCGACCAGCCCCAAGACGCGCCCGGACCCGTGCTCGGCCCGGATCCCGGCCACCGCCTGCGCCAGCGATTCGCGGACCGGCTGGTCGACGGTGTCGCGCTCGCGCAGCGTGCGGATCCGCTGATGCTCCTCGGCCAGGTTGGCGAGGTGGAAATAGACCGTGAACGCGTGCGCGACGGCCTCGGCCCGGTCCAGCGGCCAGCCGGCCACCATCGCGCCGATCGCGCGCAGGGCGCCGGGCTTCCCGGCCTGCTCGGTGTGCCGCGCGGCGATGACGGCCCGCCGCAACCGCTCCACGTCGTCGAGCAGGTCCTGGCCGCCCGACTCGCGGAGCACCTCGCCGAGCAGGTCGCCGAGCAGGCGGACGTCCCGGCGCATCGGCGCCGGCACGTGCTGGCGGTCGGCGTCCCTGCCCACCAGGCCAGCGTAGCGACGGCCGCGCGGGCCACTGTCGCGGGAACCACGGGGCGGGGAACCACGGGGCGGGAACCACGGGGCGGGAACCACGGGGCGGGAACCACGGGCGCCCAGCCACCGGCGATGACCGGCGCGGGGCACGGCCGCCGCCCGGCCGGAGCGTTCTGTAACGTTTCCGGCGTGAGGTGCCGAACGGGCACCGGCCTGCCGACGAGGAGGATCAGTGCGCTTCGCGATCAAGACGAGACCCGAGCATGGCACGTGGGCGCAGTTCCGTGACGTGTGGCTGGCGGCCGACGAGATCGACCTGTTCGAATCGGCCTGGAACTGGGACCACTTCTACCCGCTGTCCGGCGACCTGACCGGGCCCAACCTCGAAGCCTGGACGATGCTGGCCGCGATGGCCCAGGCCACCCGGCGGATCAGGATCGGCTGCCAGGTCACCGGCATGGTCTACCGGCATCCGGCGGTGCTGGCCAACATGGCCGCGACCGTGGACATCGTCTCCGACGGCCGGCTCGAGATCGGGCTCGGCGCGGGCTGGAACCAGATGGAGTGCGACGCCTATGGCATCGACCTGCCGCCGCTGCGGGAGCGGTTCGACCGCTTCGACGAGGGGGTCGAGGTCATCGTCCGGCTGCTCAGCGACACCACGACGACCTTCGACGGCAAGTACTTCCACCTGACCGACGCCCGCTGCGAGCCCAAGCCCGTGCAGCGCCCGCACCCGCCGGTCACGATCGGCGGCCGCGGCCGGACCCGGACCCTGCGCACCGCCGCGCGCTGGGCGCAGCAATGGAATGCCATAACGCAGAGCCCCGATGACTGGATGAGCCTCAAGGAGACCCTGGTCGCGCACTGCGAGCGGTTCGAGCGTGACCCGGCCGAGATCACCTGCTCGGTCAACGTCCGGGTGGAGGACGGCATCGGGCCCGCGGCCGAGGCGGCCGCCGCTTACGGAGAGGCCGGCGCCGATCTGGCGATCATGAATCTGCCTCATCAGGCATCGCCGGACATCCTCGGCCCGCTCGCCGACGCGCTGAGCCCGCTAGCCTGACGCCCATGGGATTCGACCTGCCCTCTCTCCTCACCGCCCGGCGCGGAGAGGGATACGACCTGCACGCCCGTTACCTCAACCCGCAGCTGCCCCGCATGCTGCACGCCATCGGGTTCGACAAGGTGTATGAACGGGCCGAGGGCGCCTACCTCTGGGACCGCGACGGGAACCGCTACGCCGACTTCCTGGCCGGCTTCGGCGTGTTCGGGGTGGGCCACAACCACCCGGTGGTCCGTCAGGCGCTGCACGACATGCTCGACGCCGAGCTGGCCAGCATGGTCCAGTTCGACTGCGCGCTGCTGCCCGGCCTGCTGGCCGAGCGGCTGCTGGGCCAGGCGCCCGAGTTCGACCGGGTGTACTTCGGCAACAGCGGCACCGAGGCGGTCGAGACCGCGCTGAAGTTCGCCCGGTACGCGACCGGCAGGAAGCGGATCCTGTACTGCAGCCATGCCTTCCACGGCCTGACCACGGGCTCGCTGTCGGTCAACGGCGCGGCGGAGTTCCGCCAGGGCTTCGAGCCGTTGCTGCCGGACGTCCCGATCCCGCTCGGCGACACCGACGCGCTGGAAGCCGAGCTCCGCCGGGGCGACGTCGCGGCGCTCGTTATCGAGCCGATCCAGGGCAAGGGCGTCTGGATGCCGCCGGACGGGTTCCTCACCGCCGCGGGCAAGCTGCTGCACGAGCACGGCGCGCTGCTGATCTGCGACGAGGTACAGACCGGCCTGGGCCGGACCGGGCGGTTCTTCGCCTACCAGTACGAAGACGTCGAGCCGGACATCGTCACGGTGGCGAAGGCCCTGTCCGGCGGGTTCGTCCCGGTCGGCGCGACGCTGGCCAAGGGCTGGATCTTCGACAAGGTGTACTCGTCGATGGACCGGGTGCTGGTGCACGACTCCACCTTCGGCTCCAACGCCGCCGCGATGGCCGCCGGGCTGGCCTCGCTGGCGGTCATCGAGGACGAGCAGCTGGTCAGCAACGCCGAGCGCACCGGGGCCGCGTTGCAGGCCGCGCTCCAGGACATGGTGGAGGAGTACGAGCTGCTGGCCGAGGTGCGCGGCCGCGGGCTGATGATCGGCCTGGAGTTCGGCAAGCCCAGCTCGCTGAAGCTGCGGCCCGGCTGGGGCATGCTGCAGGCCGCGCGGGTCGGCCTGTTCGCCCAGATGGTGGTGGTCGCGCTGTTCCAGCGGCACCGCATCCTCACCCAGGTATCCGGCGACCACACCGAGGTGATCAAGCTGCTGCCGCCGCTGACCATCGGGGACGCCGAGGTGGCACTGTTCCGGGAGGCGTTCGACGACATCATGAAGGACGCGCACCGGGGCAGCGGCCTGATGTGGGACTTCGGGCGCACGCTGGTCAAGCAGGCGGTGAGCCGCTGACGCCGTGCCGGTCGAGCAGGTCGGCGAGCAGGGCCGCGCCGGTGGCCGCGTCGTCCACGGTCACGGCGAACTCGCTGCCGTCGGTGAGCTGCAGCTTGATGGCGTCGCCGCTGCGCAGGACCACCGCGGCGCGGCCGAAGGCCTTCCGGCTGCCGTGGTAACCCCACCCGCCCCACTGGAGCGGCGCCAGGTCGATCCGCTCGGCCCGGCGGATGTCGTCCAGCGGAACGCTGGTGACCGGCCGGGGCAGCAGGCCGTACCGGATCCGCAGCCCCCGCGCGTCGACGCTGACCCGGATCCAGCCGAACGCGAGGTAGACCAGGAGCAGCAGGGCCGCCGGGAGGGCGCCGGCCGCGCTGCGGGCCGACACCACGAGGACCGCGCCGATCGCGATCAGCACCAGCGGCAGCCACCAGGCCAGATGGGCCCGCCCGGTCCAGGCCGCGCGCTCCGTCCCGCTCATAGATGGCTCCGGACCAGGTCATGGATCTCCGGGTCGGACAGGCCCACGTTGCGGGCCGCCTCGATGAGGCTGCGGACGTGGTGCGTCAGCCGCGCCCGGTCGGGCGGCGCGAGCACCGTCACGCCCCGGCCGCGGCGGACCTCCACGAGCTGCTCGTCGCGCAGCTCGGCGTAGGCCCGCAACACGGTCTGCAGGTTCACCTGGAGGGCGGCCGCCAGGCCGCGGGCGGCCGGCAACCGCTCGCCGGGAACGAGTTCCCCGCCGGCCAGCGCACCCCGGATCTGCTGGGCGATCTGCTGGTAGAGCGGGGTGGCTGAGGCCGGGTCCACTCGGATCAGCATGGAACCCATTGTATGGATTGAACTAGAACAATCAATGCTTTTACGCAACGGTTCGGGACGGTGGCCAGGCGCTCGGCTCGGGCTGGTGGCCGGTGGTTACGCGGCGGGCTCGGGCTGGTGGCCAGGCGCTCGGCTCGGGCTGGTGGCCAGGCGCTCGGCTCGGGCTGGTGGCCGGTGGTTACGCGGCGGGCTCGGGCTGGTGGCCGAAGGCGAAACGCGGCGAGGAGGGGCTGAGCACGGACAGCACCGGGGTGACGGACCAGACGGCCTCCAGTGCGCCGGCCACGGCCGCGATGAGTTCCCGCACGTCGGAGGCCGCGCAGGCGTGCATCGCCTCCGCCACGATCAAGGCGGCCGTCGTCGAGTCCGTCACGGCCGACCAGCCGCTCTGCCGGTTGGTCCAGCGCCGGGCGTGCACCTGGCGCGCGCCGTCCGCGAAGATCACCTCGCGCGGGGCGGGGTGCTCCGTCTCGCCGGAGAACGTCAGGTAGTCCTCGTCGCCGTCCGCGTACCGCACGCACAGGTCCCCGGTGATCTTGGAGACGTCGAAGACGGCCACCGGGATGGCGAAGGCCAGTGAGATCGAGTTGCACAGGTCGACCAGGGGGTGCAGCTCCGGGAGGCCGCCCTCCTTCCGCAAGCGCCGCAGCAGCGACTCCGAGGCGCAGCGGTACTGGGTCGGCTTCAGGCCCATTCTCGAGAACGCGCGCCGCCAGGCCTGGATCTCGGGCAGCTCGGCTTCTGGCCCGTTCGCCAGCCGGGATCTCGCGACGGCGGTGAACGCGGCCGTGCGGTCCCCGGTCACCGCCTGGCCGGACAGGCCGTCGGCGAACAGCACGCCGGGAACCAGCTCGGGGAAGTCACGCCAGATCTCGCCGGAGTGCTCGAAGTGCATCAGTTCCGCCTCACGGCCGGGGCGGCCGGTGCCGCGCGGCCCCAGCCGGGTGATCTATAGGCTCGGGCCGGTGGATATCGTTCAGGTGGCTCAGCGTATCGCCGACGACGTGCTGTTTCCCGCGGCCCTGGCCACCGACGCCAGCGACGTCCTGCCCCGCGAGCTGCTCGACGCCCTGGCCGGCGCCGGGTTGTACGGCGTGGTGGCGCCGCCGCAGGCCGGCGGCGCGGGTGCCGGTTTCCCGGCCCTCTGCGCGGTCCAGGAGGCCCTGGCCGGCGGCTGCCTCACCACCGCCTTTGTCTGGGCGCAGCACAACGGGCTGGTGCGCGCGCTGGCCGAGGGCGGCGACCCGGAGCTAACCGCGAGATGGCTGGCTCCGCTGGCCCGCGGGGAGATCCGGGCCGGCGTCGCGCTGGCGGGCATGCTGCCGCGGCCGCCGCTGTGGGCCAGCCCCGACGCCGGGGGCTGGCGGCTCGACGGGGTGGCGCCGTTCGTCTCCGGCTGGGGTCGCATCGACGTCATCCACGTGGCGGCCCGGGCCGGCGAGGAGATCGTCTGGCTGCTGGTCGACGCGGCCGAGGGGCCGTCGGTGCGCGCCGAGCGGCTCGAGCTGGCGGCCCTGAACGCGACGGCGACCGTGCGGGTCACCTTCGACCAGCTACCCGTGGCCGCCGGGCGGCTGATCAGGCGGCATCCGGTCAGCCCCGGCACGGCCCCCGAGGTGCTCCGGCTGCACGCCGCGTTCGCGCTCGGCGTGGCCGCCCGGTGCACCCGGCTGCTGGGGCCGACGCCGCTGGACGGCGAGCTCGCGTCGCTGCGGGCCGAACTTGACCGGCTCGGCCCGGGCACCGCGGCCGCGCGCGCGGCGGCCGGGGAGCTCGCGCTGCGGGCCGCGTCCGCGCTGATGACCACGGAAGGCAGCCGGTCGCTGCTCGTCACCGAGCACGGCCAGCGGCTGGCCCGGGAGGCCATGTTCATCCTGGTCTACGCGCTGCGCCCGGCTTCCCGCGCCGCGCTCCTGGCCCGGCTCGGCGCGCCGGAAGCCGGCTGACTCTACAGGTCCACGCGCTTCCAGGCGTCGCGTCCGGGCACGTCCCGCCCGAAGGTGTCGGGATTGACCCCGAGTATCTCGGCGGCCTCCAGCGCGATGCGCTGCACGGCCACGGTCAGCGGGAAGATCGACAGTAGTTCGCCCAGCTCAGGGTGGGTAATCCGGGTCACCGGAAGGCCCGAGTCCGCCGCGGCGCCGGTCACCTCGGCGATCCGCTCCGACCACGCCCCGCCGCCGTCGAGCGAGACCAGGCGGTCCTGGCGGCCCAGGGCCACCTGCGGGCCGTGCAGGAACTGCTCCACGCCCAGGCCCTCGCTGGCCACGTACGCGGCCTCGCGGATCTTCAGCGCTCCCTCGGCCGCGGTCCACTGGTTGATCCCGCCGCCGATGAACTCGATGAGCCGTCCCGGCGGCGGCGCCAGCGGCTGCCCGTCGTTCGGGTCGCGGTAGACGCGGTCGACCACGTCCGGGACCGCGCCGAGCCCGGGAAGGTCCGCGCCGAGCGCCTGGGCCAGCTGCGCCGCGCGCAGCAGCGCGCCCAGGTGGCTGGCGGTGTAGGCCGACGAGCGTTCCCGCTCCACGGTGCGCAGGTCCGCGTCCTCGACGGCGGTACCGGAGATCTGGACGACGTCCGCGCCCCCGGCGCGGGCGCGCGCCACGGCCTGCGCCGTGTAGCGCTTGGCGCCGGTATGCGTGAAGGCCAGCAGCACGCCGTCGGCCGCGGGCAGCGGGCCCTCGGTGGCGGCGTCGACCGACTGGACCGCGGTCGCGTCGAGCCCGGCCTCCCGCAGCAGCACGGCCGCCTGGTTAGCGGCGTGCCAGCTGGTTCCGGTGCCGATGACCAGGACCCGGCGCCCGCGCAGCGCCGGCCACGGCCGCCACCGGCGCCGCATCGTCCAGGATCGCGGCCAGGGCTGCGGCCTGGCGGTCCATGGTCTGTCGCATCATGCTCGTCGCCATCGACGCCATCAGTGCCTCCACTCTCCTGATCGGGCGCGGACAGTCCCGGTCGTGTCCAGGAACGGGCCCGCGCAAACAGGGGACACCGGGGTGACAGCGTGAGCTGTCCTGGAATCCCTGCCTGCAGGGCGGGAGGATGGCAGCGTGCCTTCCGAGGACGCTGGCGGCCTGGACCCGCGCACGCCGGTGCTGGCCGGCGTCGGGCAGGCGTCCGAGCGCCTGGACGAGCCCGGGTACCGGCGCCGTTCGCCGGCCGACCTGGCCGCCGACGCGGCCCGGGCCGCGCTCGCCGACGCCGGGGCGGACCCGGCCGCCGTGGCCGGGGCGATCGACACCGTCGCGGGCGTCCGCCAGTTCGAGATCTCCCACCCGGCCGCCCGGGCGCCGCTCGGCCGGTCCGACAACTACCCCCGGTCGGTCGCCCGCCGGATCGGCGCCGCGCCGGCCCGCGCGATCCTGGAGGTCACCGGCGGCCAGGCGCCGCAGCACCTGGTCAACGAGCTGGCCGCGACCATCGCCGCCGGCGGCTGCGAGGTGGCGCTGGTCTTCGGATCGGAGGCCATCTCCACCACGCAACGGTACGCCGCGGCCGACGACCGGCCCGATTTCGGCGAGCGGGTCGGCGGCAGCCTGGAGGACCGGGGCTATGGCCTGGACGGCCTGTTCTCCCGGCACCAGGCCGCGCACGGCCTGACCAGCGCGGCGAGCCAGTACGCGCTGATCGAGAACGCGCGCCGGGCCCGGCTCAAGCTGACCCGCGACGGGTACGCGGCGGCGATGGGCGCGCTGTTCGCCCCGTTCACCCTGGTCGCGGCGGCCAACCCGCACGCCGCCGCGCCCGTCGTGCGCAGCGCCGCCGAGCTGGTCACCCCGAGCGAGGCGAACCGGCCGGTCGCCGACCCCTACACCAGGTACATCGTCGCCCGGGAGAAGGTCAACCAGGGCGCCGCCGTCCTGCTGGCCTCGGTCGCCGCCGCGCGGCGGCTGGGCATCCCGGCGGACCGGTGGGTCTTCCTGCGCGGCCATGCCGACCTGGCCGAACGCGACCTGTTCGACCGCGCCGACCTGTCGGCCAGCCCGGCCGCGGTGCTGGCCGCCCGCCACGCCTGGCAGGTCGCCGGCATCGGCGCCGGCGACCTGGCCGCCATCGACCTGTACAGCTGCTTCCCCGCCCCGGTGTTCAACATCTGCGACGGCCTCGGCCTGCGGCCCGACGACCCCCGCGGGCTCACCGTCACCGGCGGGCTGCCGTTCTTCGGCGGGGCCGGCAACAACTACTCCATGCACGCGATCGCCGAGATCGCCCAGCGGGCCCGCGCGCACCCCGGCGGCTACGGATTCGTCGGCGCGAACGGCGGCATCATGAGCAAGTACTCGGCCGGCGTCTACTCCACCGCGCCCGCCCCCTGGCGCCCGGACGACAGCGCGGGCCTGCAGGCCGAGATCGACGGCTGGCCCGCGGTCGCGCAGGCCCGGCAGGCCGACGGCTGGGCCACCATCGAGACCTATACCGTGAAGCATGGCCGGGACGGCGCCCGCACCGGCATCGTGGTCGGCCGCCTCGAGGCCGACGGGCGCCGCTTCGTGGCCCAGGCCGACGACCGCGACGGCGACCTGCTGACGCTGCTCGGCTTCGCCGACGAGCCGGTCGGCGAGCGCGTCTACGCCCGCTCCTTCGCGTTCGGCAACCGGGTCACCACCACCCGCGCTCGGATGAGTCGGCTGTTCCCGTCGGCCTGACCACAGGGCCGGGCGCCAGCGCCGGGCTTCGGGCGGCGGAGTCAGCGCTGGGCCGCGCGGGCGGAACCAGCGACCGGCCGGGTAAGCGCGGTGCGGGCCTGCCCGCGGCCTGGGGGGAATGCGCGGCCAGCGCCTGCGCCAGCTCGTCGCGGGAGTGGATGCCGAGCTTCTGGTAGACGTGGCGCAGGTGGTACTCGACGGTCTTCGGGCTGAGAAACAGCGCGGCCGCGGTTTCCCTGGTCGTCTTGCCCGCGGTGAGCAGCAGCGCGATCTGCAGTTCCTGCGGCGTCAGCTCCTCCAGCGTGCTGGAGTCCCGCCGCCGGAGGGTCTCGCCGGTCGCGGCGAGCTCGGCGCGGGCCCGGTCGGCCCAGGGACGGGCGTCGAGGTCATCGAACGCGTCCGCCGCCGCGCGGAGCTGCTGGCGGGCCAGGATCCGGTCCCGGGCCCGCCGCAGGCGCTCCCCGTAGGCCAGCCGCGTGCGCGCGGTCTCGAACGCGTCCGGGGTCTGCTCGTGCTGGCTCAGTGCCTGCTCGAAGAGCGCGGGGAAGCCGGGGCCCGGGTCGAGCATCCCCTGGCCGCGCAGGGCGCGGGCGAGCGACCACGGCTGGCCCTTGGCTCTGGCCGCGGCCGTGAACCGGTCGGCGGCCTGCCGCGCCTCATCCTCGCGCCCGAGCCGGGCGTAGGCGTCGACGAGCTCGACCGCGGGCGAGAGGTCGGCGTCGGTGATGCCCAGGTCGAGCAGCAACTGCTGCTGCCGCTCGAGGTGCTCGGCGGCGCGGGCGGCATCGCCGAGACCCAGCTCCAGCTCGCCGAGCGCCGCCGCGGCCCAGACCTCGCACAGCCGTGTCCCGAGCTCCTGGCTGAGGTGGAGCGCCTCGGCGACACAGGCCCGGCAGTCCAGCTCCCGTCCGCGGCGGCCTTGCAGCCAGGCCAGCCCGGACAGGCCGAAGACCAGCTCAGTCTGCTGCCCACTCTCCCGGGCCAGGTCGATCGCCTCGCGGTAGCTGGCCTCAGCGACCGCCCAGCGGTCGGTGGCGGCCTGGTCCCGGGCGATCAGGTTGAGCACGAACGCGAGCGCGCCGACCGCGGCACGGTCCCGGGCGGTTCGCAGCGCATAGTCGAGCAGCGGCCGCCCGGCCCCGGTCTGCCGCAGGAACAGCGGCCCCAGGGTCAGCCAGGGGATCAGCCGAAGATCCTCGCGCAGGTCGGGCGAGCTCTCGGCGAGCGTGATGGCCTCGTGCACCGCGGCCGCGCCGGCCGCGCCGTCACCGCCGAGGATCCGGGCCATCCCCACGGCGATCGCGGCCAGGAAGCGGACGCGCACGGAAGCGTTCGGCGGCAGCAGGGCTCGCGCCCGCTCGGCGGCCGACAACATCTCGGCCGGGTTCCCGGCCAGGAAACAGGCGAAGGCGGCCTCGGCGAGCATGGCCACGGCCCGCTCGGGATCGGCCCGCTCGGCGGCCGCGGTCAGGATCGCGCGACCGCGCATCACCGGGCCGCGGCGCACCGCGATAAGGCCGGCCAGGTGGTCGATCTCGGCCAACCGGGCAGGGTCGCCGGTGGCCGCGCGGGCCTGGTCGAGCAGGGACACGGCGCGCTTGGCCAGGCCGGCCAGCCATGTCGCCTCGCCCGCCTCCCACAGCAGCCGGGCGCGCCGCTCGGGATCGGCCGCGAGCTGCCCAGCCCGCTCGAACGCCGCCGCTGCGGTGGCGTAGGCGCTGCGGTCGCGGCCGCGGGCACCCGCCTGCTCGAGCGCGGCCGAGGCCGAGTCGTCGGTGCCGATCACCGCGGCGGCCAGGTGCCAGGCCCGGCGGTCGACGTCCCGGTCGGGCAGGGCGGCGGCCAGCGCCCGGTGCGCGTCGCGGCGCTGCCCCGCGGGCGCGTCGGCGTAGATCGCCGACCGGGCGAGCGGGTGGCGGAACTCCACCGTGCCCGCGTGCAACGCGACCAGGCCGGCGCTCTCCGCGACGGCCAGCGCCTCCAGGTCGATTCCGAGCCGGGCCGCGGCCCGCTCCAGCGCCGGCAGGTCGCCGCTGTCGCTGGTCGCGGCGAGCACGAGAGCGCGCCGGGCGGCCTCGTCGAGCGAGCCGGCCCGTTGCAGAAATGCCCGCGAGATCCTGGTCGAGACCAGGACCGGGGCGCCTTCGGGGGCCAGCGCCAGATCGTGCGCGTCCGGCGCGAGCTCGAGCATCGCGAGCGGGTTGCCGGCCGTCGCGCCGTGCAGCCGCTGGGCCGTCTCGGCGGGCAGGCCACGGAGCAGCGTGGCCGCCTCGTCGCTGGACAGGCCGCCCAGGGGCAGCGTGGGCAGGTCGGCGCCGTCGATCAGCGACGGGGCGTCGTCGCGGACGGCCAGGAAGACGGCGATCGGGTCGGCCACCAGCCGGCGGAACGCGAACAGCAGCGCCTGAGCGCTGGACTCGTCCAGCCAGTGCGCGTCGTCGATCAGCACCGCCACCGGGCCCGGCTCGGCGTAGGCGGCCAGCAGGCTCAGCGTGGCCGCGCCGATCGCGAAACGCTCCTGGGCCGGCCCGGGGCGCAGCGCCAGCGCGCCGCCCAGCGCCACCGCCTGCGGTTGCGGCACCTTCTCCAGCATGACCAGGGCGGGCCGGAGCAGCTCGAGCAGGGACCCGAACGGGACGTGCGCCTCCGACTCGATGCCCCGGGCGCGCAGCAACCGCATCCCGGTGCGCCCGGCGGCGTCGCCGGTGCCGGCCGCGCGCGCCGCGTGGTCGAGCAGCGCCGTCTTGCCGATCCCGGGCTCCCCGACGAGCGCGATCACGGCGCTTGCCCCCGACCGCGCGCTCGCCAGAGCATTCTCTATGGCCAGCCGCTCCCGCTCCCGTCCGAGCAGCATGAGGCGATTCTAGGCCGGATACCACCGGTGGCGCTGGGCACCGAAGACTAGGTGCCCCCCCGGAAGCGAGGACGACCGCCCCGCGCATAGCTTCGCGGCCAGGAAGGCTACCCGAGGGGGAATGATCGTGACTACGACCGAACAGCCCGTCGAGTTCGACCTCGATGCGCTCATGCAGTTCGTGTTCAAGGCCGTGGAGGAGGTCGGCGCGACGCTGAACACGGCACTCGTCGTGATGGGTGACAAGCTCGGCCTGTACAAGGCGATGGCCGGAGCGGGCGCGCTGTCGCCCGCCGAGCTCGCCGAGCGCACCGGCACCGCGGAGCGTTACGTACGCGAGTGGCTGAACGCCCAGGCGGCGGGGGGCTACGTCGCCTACGACCCGGAAAGCGGCCGTTACACGCTGCCGCCCGTGCAGGCCGCCGCGCTCGCCGACCCGGACTGCCCGGCGTACCTGCCCGGGTTCTTCCAGACCGCCCTGGGCTCAATGATCGACTCGCCCAAGATCACCGAGGCGGCGCGCAGCGGCGTCGGGTTCGGCTGGCACGAGCACGTCGACGACGTGTTCGAGGGCTGCGAGCGGTTCTTCCGGCCGGGCTACAACGCGAACTTGGTCGCCGAGTGGCTGCCCGCGCTGGACGGGGTCGTGGCCAAGCTGGAGAGCGGGGCGCTCGTCGCCGACGTCGGCTGCGGCCACGGCGCGTCCACGATCTTGATGGCGCAGGCGTTCCCGAACTCGACGTTCGTCGGCTCGGACTACCACGCCGGCTCGATCGAGACCGCGCGCCGCCGGGCGGAAGAGGCGGGCGTGGCCGCCCGGGTCCGCTTCGAGGTCGCGCCGGCGGGCGGTTACACCGGCACCGGATACGATCTCGTCACCATGTTCGACTGCCTGCACGACATGGGCGACCCGGTCGGGGCGGCCCGGCACGTCCACTCCACGCTCAAGCCCGACGGCACCTGGATGATCGTCGAGCCCGCCGCCGGCGACCGGACCGAGGACAACTTCAACCCGGTGGGCCGCGCCTACTACGGGTTCTCCACCCTGCTCTGCACGCCCGCGTCGCTCTCGCAGGACGTCGGGCTGGCCCTGGGCGCGCAGGCGGGCCCGGCCAGGATCGCGGACGTCACCGGGGCCGGCGGCTTCACCCGGTTCCGCGGCGTAGGCGGGACGCCGGTCAACCTGGTGTACGAGGTGCGTCCTTGACCGCCTCGACACCAGTGGCGGCGCCGGCGAGCCTGGGGGTGCTCGCCGGCGCCGCCGCGTCCAGCCCGAGCAGACCCGGGCGGCTACCCCCGCCGCGGAGGGATTTGTGGAGCGCGACGGGTGGCGCGCGGCGGCCCTGATCGCCGAACTGCTGTAGGCCGCGACCCCGGCCCGGCTTACACCCCGGTCTGGGCGGTCAGCCGTCCCGACGCGACGGCCGCCGCGAACGCGGCGTAGTCCCGCTCGTTCTGGTCGGCGTACGCAGCGGAGAAGTCCGCGATGGCCCGGTCGAACGCGTCACCCTTGCCGAGGTACGAGGCGATCGCGATCCGGTCGCCCCAGCGGGCGTGGGCCCGGGCCAGGGTGGCCGCGCACATGCGCGAGTACAGGGTGGCCCCGGGGACCAGCATGGTGTCGGTGTCCGCGCTGCCCTTCCAGTCCTGGAACTGCCGGACGTAGTAGTCGCGGGTGACGCCGTCGAGGCCCTTGATGCGCTGCCAGCCCAGGAAGATGTCGGTCGCCGCCTGCATCAGCCGCTGCCCCGCGACCACCCGCTGGCCGTGGTGCGGGTAGGTGCTCTGGCCCAGGAAGCGCTCGAGCACGGAGGCCTGCGCCTCCTTGATCTGCAGGAACAGCGGGTCGTTATGGTCACGGCCCAGCATCAGCATGATGTAGCAGCGGGTGCCGACGCTGCCCACGCCCACCATCTTGTACGCGACGTGGACGTAGCGGAACTCCTCGATGGGGTGGTGGTGCTGCCCGAGCGTGCGCCGGTAGGAGCTGAGCAGCTTCTTGATCAGCGGAGCGGGGTCCTCCCATTCCGACCCCGGCGTGATCAGGTCCTCGACCGGGATGATGAGCGGCGGGTCGGCGACGATCCGGAGCTCACCGTCGACGTTGTCCGCGCGCCGGGCCAGCACCCGGGTGCTGTCACGGGTGGCCGCCTTGACCACCATCTGCTCGGTGGCCCGGGCCTCGCTCTTGCTGACCCGTTTCACCCGGACCTCCTTGCGGACCAGGTTGAGCAGCATCCCGGCTTCGAAGTGGTCATACCAGGCGTCGAGGGTTCCCATCCCGGCGGCCTGGCGCATGCGGTCCCGGTATTCGGCGACGCCGGCCATGACGATCGCGCGTCGGTCGGCGGGGGCGAAGCCGCGGTCGCGTCCCATGATCTCGAAGCTGGCGGCGAGGCGCTTGACGTCCCATTCCCACGGGCCGGGCAGGGTCTCGTCGAAGTCGTTGATGTCGAACAGCATCTGCCGCTCGGGCGAGCCGAACAGGCCGAAGTTAGACAGGTGGGCGTCGCCGCACGACTGGACGGTCACCCCGGAGCGGGGGGTCGGCGCCAGGTCGGTCGCCATGATCAGCGCGGCGCCGCGGTAGAACGTGAACGGCGAGACCAGCATCCGCCCGTAGCGGACCGGGACCAGCATGGGCACCCGAGTCGCCGCCTGCTCCTCGAGCAGGGCCACCGGGTCAGGACGGTCCGGAGCGGGTTCCCACCGCCCGTGGCTGGACCGGGGCGCATCCTGGCGGGCCGCCAGCCCCCGGGCCTTGCGCTCATCGACGGTCAGGTGCGCGCGCCGCCATGCGGATGCGAACGGAGCGGCTTGTTCCCGCGAGCCGACCGGCGTTGCCATGTGGCCATCCTGTGGTGTGGTTCCCGTAACCTCGGCTGTCCCAGAGCGTAACCCGGCGGCTTAGAGGTACTCCCGCTTTCGGGCCCAGACGAGCGTGAGCCAGCCCCAGATCGGCGGCAGGTACGAGGTGAACAGGCGCTGGATGAAGACCGCGGCGGTGGCGTCGGCCTCGGAGACGCCGGCCGCGGTGAGGCCGAGGATCATGCCCGCTTCCACCACCCCCATCCCGCCGGGCGCCGGCGAGATGCCCCCGATGATCCCGGCCAGGGTGATGACCACGATCAGGACGGGCAGCCGCAGATGGTCGTCGAAGGCCCGCAGCGAGACGGACAGGGCCATGGCCACGAACAGCCTCTGGGCGAACGAGCCGCCCAGCAGCAGCGTCAGCTTGCTCGGGGAGCTGGCGACCTGCTTGAGGTTGCCCCAGATGTCATTGATCCGGGGGCGTGCCTTCGCGACCGCCAGCCGGCGGAGCCGGGGCACGGCCAGGGCCAGGCCGGCCACCACGGCGACCAGCACCACGACGGCCAGGATGATCCACACCAGCTTGGAGTTCCCGCCCGACTGGGGAGTGGCCTCGAGGTGGATGGACCCCCAGGCGAACGGCAGCGAAACCAGGAACAGCACCCCGATGGCGATCCAGCTGACGGTGGACATGATGGCGCCCGAGCTCAGGGCGATCGTGGCGTCGTAGCCCTGCTGCTGGTAGTAGCGCACCCGGGTGGCGAAGACCGCGGGGGTCCCGCCGGCCAGGGAGCTGAACGTGTTGGCCACCTCGACCGCCAGCGTCCGCCCGAACGGGAGCGGGCCGGCCACGCTGCCGATGCTTTCCACGGCCGAGGCCACGAAAACCAGCTGGGCCAGGACGAACGCCACGATGACCCACAGCCAGTCGGCCCCGATCACGGTGTCGAAGGACTGGGACACGTCGATGAGCACCCCGATCAGCGCCCAGCCGCCGATCAGCGTGCCCACGATCATGATCAAGGTCGGCCAGCTCACCCGGCGGGGCTCCACCAGCTTCGGCGCCTCGATGCCCTTGGCCTCGGCGGCGCGCTGGCGGACATCCCCCAGCAGGCTGCGCTTGCCGCGCAGGTCCCGGATGAGCGCGGGGTCGAGCCCGGCCCGGACCAGGTGCCGCAGGGCGCCCTCCAGCACCTCGGGATCCAGGTTCCGGGCCGCGGCGGCCGCGGCCCGTTCGGCGCCCACGGACACGGCGGTCGCCGCCAGCCCGCCGGCCAGGTCGCGGTCGAGCTGGTCCGGCGTGGCGTTCGATACGGCGTTGCGGAAGTCCGTCACGACGATGGTCTGCGCGGCCGGGTCGACCAGCAGCGCGTCGCCGCTGATCGCGCCGTGCGCGGTGCGGGCCTGGCGCAGGATCAGCAACTGCCGGTAGAGATCGTCCAGGGCGGCGTCGCCGATCCCGTCGGGGTCGGCCTCGGACAGCGTCGTCCCGGCCGGCAGGCGGTAGGCGAGCAGCGCGTCCTTGGACGGTCCGGCGGTTCCCGCGCCGGCGATCTCGGGCACGGACACGCCCGCCTGGCCCGCCCGCACGGTCATGAAGGCCTCGTGCTCGACCTGCTGCAGCCGGGTGAACGTCAGGGCCGGGCCGGAGTCCCGGTAGAGCACGAACCGGCCCGCCTTGGTCAGGATCTTGGCGTCGGCCGCGTCCCGTCCGTAGACCTCTATGCCGAGGCGATGGCCGAGCGAATCCGCCCGGGGCAACTCGACCGCCTCGTACTTCGCCACCCCCCAGACCTGTCGCGGCGCCGGGTGCACGTGGCCGGCGCGGATGCCGAGATCCTCAAGCAGCAGCTGCACATCACCGGCCGAGGGCAGGCCCAGCGGTGAGCCGAAGATGAGCCGGACGATCGTGGTCGCCGCCCAGCCGACGGCCAGGCTCCCGAGAACGTTGACCGGCAGCCCGTGACCGCCGACCGCCGAGGCCAGGGACACCAGGGCGATGAAGATCTCGATGAGGCGCTGCACGCCGCGGGCCAGATACGGCAGCGCGGCCGTGGCCACGGCCATGAACAGGGCGATCTGCAGCACGGGGAACCGCAGATAATAACCGTGGATCACGATGCCGGCCGGCCGTCCGCCGTTGCCTCCGAGCAAGGCGACGAGGATGCCGCTGATCGCCACTGTGGCCACCGCGCTGAGCCCGATATCGCGCGCGATATCCCAGCGGCGGGCGAGCAAGGCGATGACCACCAGAAGGATGGCGACGCCGAACGAACCGACCTGGTACACCACGGTCACCAGCCACGTGATGCTCCACGGCGGCGGGTGGATGACCTGCACGATGGCCTGGTCGATACGCGAGTCAAAGTGGATGACGAGCAGGCAGACCACGAGGGCGAGGACGGCGAGGACCAGGCGCGCTCCGTCGCTTCCGCGCCGCCGCCGCTGCCCGTCACCGACCGGGGCGAAAAAGACCGAGCGCCAGCCCCGCAGCGGATGCGACTCGGAAACCGAGCCCGCACTCTGGACTGCCTCTTCCACCATGCGGCCAACTGCCTTCCGGAAAGGGAATGGATGTTCCTGGCCACGCCCGGCTCCTAGTATCGACGCCCCGCCCTGACAGGGCCAGGCTGGGCTCGCCGGGAACGGCGAGGATCACGACGGCTCGCGCCCGGGAATGATGGGGGCATGCGGGCCAAGGTCGGGCTGATCGCCTACGCGAACCGTTTCGGAGAAGACCTGTCCGGGTTGCGCGCCCTGCTGGACGGCCCGCTGCGCGGGCTGTTCGGGGGCGTGCACGTCCTGCCCTTCTACCGGCCCTTCGACGGGGCCGACGCGGGATTCGACCCGCAGGACCACACCGAGGTCGACGCCCGCCTGGGCTCCTGGGACGACATCGCGGCGCTGGGCGCGCAGTACCGGGTCATGGCCGACGTGATCGTCAACCACGTCTCGGCGGACTCGCCGCAGTTCCGGGACTGGCTGGCCGGAGGGGAGGCCTCGCCGTTCGCCGGGATGTTCCTCACCTACGGTGCCGTGTTCCCCGCCGGCGCCACCGAGGACACGCTGCTGCGCCTGTACCGGCCGCGCCCGGGGCTCCCGTTCACCCCCTACCGCCGGCCCGACGGCCGGCGAACGCTGCTGTGGACCACGTTTACCCCGCAGCAGATCGACATCGACGTCCGCCACCCGGCCACCCGCGACTACCTGCTCGGCGTCCTCGACCGGCTCGCCGCGGCCCGCGTATCCAGCGTCCGCCTCGACGCCGTCGGCTACGCGGTCAAGACTCCCGGCCTGACGTCGTTCATGACCCCGGAAACGTTCAAGTTCATCGGCGAGGTCACCGCGTGGTGCCGGGCCCGGGACCTGGCGGTCCTGGTCGAGGTGCATTCCCACTACCTGCGCCAGGTCGAGATCGCCCGGCAGGTCGACTACGTCTACGACTTCGCCCTTCCGCCGCTGGTCCTGCACGCGCTGACCGCGGCCGACGCCGGCCCGCTGCTCGCGTGGCTGCGGCGCCGGCCGGGCAACGCGGTCACCGTGCTCGACACCCATGACGGGATCGGCGTCATCGACGTCGGCCCGGACGCCACCGATCCCGCCCGGCCCGGGCTGCTCGGCCCCGGCGACATCGACCGGCTGGTCGAGGCGATCCACGCCAACAGCGGCGGAACATCGCGCCAGGCCACCGGCGCTGCGGCGGCCAACGTCGACCTCTACCAGGTGAACTGCACGTTCTACGACGCGCTCGGCCGCGACGATGCCCGCTACCTGCTGGCCCGGGCCCTGCAGTTCTGGACGCCGGGGATACCGCAGGTCTACTACGTCGGCCTGCTGGCGGGCGGCAACGACATGGACCTGCTGGCCCGGACGGGGGTCGGCCGCGACGTCAACCGCCACCACTACACCGCCGCGGAGATCAGCGCCGCCCTGGCCCGGCCGGTGGTCCGGGCCCTCGGCCGGCTCATCCGCTTCCGGAACACCCACCCGGCGTTCGACGGGGACCTGACCTGCTCGGGGGATGCCTCGCGCATCGCCTTGACCCGGGCCTGCGCCGGCCACGAGGCGGTTCTCGAGGCCGACCTGGCCACGGGCTCGGCGCGGGTGACCTGGACCGAGGACGGCGCCCGCCGCCAGGCCCCCCTGGAGTCTTTGCCATAACGGGCACGCCCGGGCCTCACCGGTCCCTGAAGATCACGAAGAGCACGCGCAGGACCAGGATGCTGGCCACGATGAGCAGGTTGTAGCCGATCAGCTGGGCCAGGCTGACGCCGGAGGCGATCTGGGGACCCGCGGACACGCCGAGCAGCAGCGCGGCGATGATGCCGGTGGCCGCGCCGAGGAACGTCAGCAGGAACTGGTTGGTCAGGCCGGTGACCACCCGGCGGTCCCGCTCGTCGGCGAACAGCCGCACGTTGACGCCGAGCCTGCCCTGTTCCAGCGCGCCGCTGATGCGGTCGAGCCGGCGCGGCAGCCGGCGCAGCACCGGAACCAGCGCGAGCAATTCGTCGGCGGCGGTCTTCTGCACGGTCTTCGGGGTCAGCTGGGCGGTCACGTGGGTGGCCGCGTACTCGCGGGCCTGCGTGACGATGTCAAAGTCGGGTGACAGCACGGTGAGCGTGCCTTCCAGGGTGGCCAGGGCGCGCAGGACCGTGGCGATCTCGGGCGGGATGGCCAGCTGGAACCGGTAAGCCAGGCGGAACAGGTCGGTGAAAATCTCGGCCGACGGCGGCAGGCCGACCGCGAGGTGACGGGCCATGAACTGGCCGAGGGCCCGCTCCAGCTGCTGCTCGTCGATGTCGGTGGTCCGGGTGACCAGTTCCAGCAGGGCGTCGCGCAGCGCCGCCGGGTCGCCGCGCCCGACGGCGAGCAGCAGGTTCTGCAGCGCGGCCCGCTGCTGGGCGTCCAGGCGGCCGACCGACCCGAAGTCCAGCAGGGCCAGCCGGCCGTCGGCGAGCACCATGACGTTGCCCGGATGCGGATCGGCGTGATAGGCGCCGCCCTCGGTGATCTGGTAGATCATGCTGCGCATCAGCGCACCGGTCAGCTCGGCCCGGTCGAGCCCGCGGTCATCGATCAGCGGCCCCGCGGAGCGCAGGCTGACCCCGTCCAGCCACTCGATGACCAGCACGTGCTCGGTGCTCAGTTCCTGGTGCAGGGCGGGCATCACCACCGGGACCCGGCCGCCGACGGCTCGCTGCTGGGCCGGCCAGGTGGCGGCGATGACCGCCATGTTGCTGGATTCCACCCGGAAGTCGAGTTCCTCGCGCATGGCGGCGGCGAATCCCCGGGCCACGCCGACCGCGCCGACCGCGCGCGCCCACTGGGCGCGCTTCTCCAGCCTGACCGCGAGACGCTGCAAGATGTCCAGGTCCTGTTCCACCGTGGCCCGGATCCCCGGGCGCTGAACCTTGACGGCCACCTCGGCGCCCGGGCCGTCGGCGCAGCGCAGCCGGGCCCGGTGCACCTGCGCGATCGACGCGGCCGCAGCTGGCTCTGGCTCCAGCTCAGCGAAAACCTGGTCCGCCGGCACCCCGAGCGACTGGGCCAGCACCGCCTCGACCTGCTCCCACGGCGCGGGCTCGGCGCTGTCCTGCAGCCGGGAGAGCTCGGTGGTGAACTCCTCGGGGAGCAGGTCGCGGCGGGTGGACAGCAGCTGGCCCAGCTTGGTGAACGTCACCCCGCCCGCCTCCAGGGCACCGCGCAGCGACGACGCGAGCGCGGCCCGCCCGCCGGCCGCGTCCTCGCGGCGCAGCCGCCGCCCGCGCAGGTAGGGACCGAGCCCGTGCTGCACCGCGATGCGGGTGATCTGGGAGTAGCGGCGCGAGCGCGCGAGCGCGCGCCGCGTGCCCTGGATCACCCCGACCGGCTGCGGGCCGGTCCCGCTCGGTACCAGCACCTCGGCCACCACAATGAAGATCATCGCGACGATCAGCGGGACGCCCAGGGCCACGGTGATGAACGCGGCCGGGTGGCCGGGCCGGGCCGCCTGCAGCAGCTTGCCGAAGCCCAGGGCCGCGGCGAAGCCGAGCAGGGCGGCGATCAGGGCCCGCAGCGTGCCCACCGGCAGCCCGACCAGCCGCCGCGCGACCCAGGCCAGGACGGTCACCAGGACCAGGCTGGTGACCAGCACGACCACCGCGAAGGCGATCCCGTTCACTGTGGTTTCTGCTCCAGCACGCGCCGCTTGGCCGCCTCGTACTGCCCGTCGGTCAGCACGCCCTGGTCGTGTAGCTGCGCCAGCCTCTGCAACTGCGCTATCCACGATGCCTCGTTATCGGCGGGCGGGGCCGGCCGGACCGGCGCGGGCCCGGCGGGGGCGGCGGCCGACGCAGACCGGGGCTGGACGGCGGGCGAAGCGGCCTGCGCCGGAGGGGCGGGCGGGGCGGCGCCGGGGCGCGCCGGGGCCAGGCCCACCCCGAGCTGGCGCCAGAACCGCTCGACCTGCGCCAGGTACTGGGCTTCGGGGAGCCGCCTGCGGCGGAAGGACGCGGTCGCGCCGGACATCGACCGCACGTAAGGCAACTGGGAGCTGCTGAGCTGAAGGCCCCGGCTGCAGATGGGGCACACCAGGTAGTCCTCGGTGCCGTAGGGCACGACCGGCACGAAGTAGAGGCTCACGTGCTTCTTCGAGCGGACGTGGTGCAGGAACACCTGGTTGTGGCAGTTCGGGCAGACGCCCGGCGCGACCTCGCCCTGGTCGTCCGACTGGTCCCGGCCGAAGCCGAAAATCACCATGCGGCCATTGAAGCAAGGACCGGTCCGCGGCGGTTCGCCCGCGACGGGTGATCGCGCTGATCGTCGGGACCTCCCGGATCTAACTGGGCCCCCACTGGCTGACCGACGTGCTGGGCGGCTACGCGCTGGCGCGTTGCTGGTCGCCGTCATCGTGATCGTCGCGCTTACGCTGGGCCGCCGCCGCGCTGCTATGGTCGGAAGTGACTTAGGTGGCCGGGAGTCATGACCAGTCCCACGACTGTGCGAGTAGCCCGACGCGAATCGTTCAATGCCGCGCACCAGTTGCGCGACCCGCGGCTGTCGGAGGCCGAGAACCGGCGGCTGTTCGGGAAATGCGCCAACCTGCACGGGCACAACTACGTCCTCGAGGTCGTGGTGGCCGGCCAGGTCGACCAGGCCAGCGGCTATGTCCTCGACCTGAAGGTGGTGTCGGACGTCATCGGCCGGCAGATCATCCAGGATGTGGATCACCGCAACCTCAACACCGACGTCCCGTGGCTCGACGGGCGCATCCCGACGGCCGAGAACCTGGCCCTGGTCTTCTGGGACCGCCTGGCGAAGGAGTTCCCGGACGGGCTGCTACGGTCGGTCCGCGTATGGGAGACCGAGAAGAACTGGGCCGAGGTCGGTGATCACGTCTGAGGACCCGATCCGGAACTCTTTTCATCCGTCATTGTCCGGCCCACAGCACGTGAGCGGTCCAGAGGAGGATGAAAAGGGTTCATTGGGCCGGGAACTGCCGGACCGTTACAGCATCGCGGACCTCGGCGTGCTCACGTGCGAGGAGCTGAGCCGGTTCGCGCCCGGCGGGGACGCCGATCCCCGGGCCGACGTCACCCTGGCCTGGGAGCTGCTGTACCGGCTCGAGCCGGAACTCTACGACCGGCTGGTCAGCGCGGAACGGCTGCATCCAGAAGTACTGAACTGGCTGCCGCCCGACGCGGGCCGGATCGTCGAGGTAGGCGCGGGCGCGGGACGGCTGACGCTGGAACTCGCCGGCCGCGGGCAGGAGGTGGTCGCGATCGAGCCGGCCCGGCCGTTGCGCCAGATCCTGGAGGAGAAGCTCGCCGAAACGGAGCACGGGGACCGCGCCCGGGTGATCCCCGGCTTCTTCGACGACCTGCCCGTGGCCAGCGGCTCGGCGGACCTGGTCGTCGCCTGCTCGGCCCTGACCCCGGCGGCCGGGCACGGCGGCGACGCCGGGCTGGCCGAGATGGAGCGGGTCTGCCTGCCCGGCGGCTGCGTCGCCATCATCTGGCCCAACCACCTCGGCTGGCTCGCCGCCCATGGTTACGAGTACGTGTGCTTCGGCGGGCCGATGGCGGCCGAGTTCGCCAGCCACGCCGAGGCGGTCGAGCTGGCCCGGATCTTCTACCCGCGCGCCGTCGCCGAGGTCCGCCGCCGCGGTCAGCGGCGCGTCCCCTACGACGTCCTGGGCATCAACCCGCCGCGCGACCTGGCGTTCAAGCAGGTGCCGGGGTGAAGGTCGCCTTGATCGCGCCGCAGGTAACGGTCATCAACGAGCCGCAGCGGGGCGGGTCGCAGGCCTTCCTGTCCGACCTGGCGCGCGGCCTGACCCGCCGGGGACACGATGTCCACGTCTACGCCGCCTCCGGGTCGGACATACCAGGGGCCGAGGTGATCGACACCGGGATCGACCCGGAGGCCCTGGCCGCCACGCTCTACCGGGCGTCCGGGACGACGGTGCCCGACCGGACAGTGCCCGACCGGACAGTGCCCGAGCCGACGGCGCCCGAGCCCGCCCCGGCCTCGCCCCGGCTAACCCCGCCCCGGCTAACCCCGCCCCGGCCGAGGCCGCCTTCGCCGGCGTGTACGCCACCGTGCGGCAGACCCGGTACGACGTGGTGCACAACCATGCCTTCGACGCGCCCGCCGTGACGCTCGCGACCGGGCTGGGCGCGCCGGTCGTGCACACGCTCCACCTGCCCCCGGACCAGGCGGTGGCCGCGGCCCTGCACCAGGTCGGCCGGAACGGCGCGCCGCCCGCGGTGGCCACCGTTTCGGCCTCCCAGGCCCGGGCCTGGCGCCGGGCCGTCCGGGTGGACGCCATCCTGCCGCCGCTGGTGCCCACGGCCTCGATCGCCTGGTCGCGCTCGGCCGGGTCCGGCGCCGTGTTCGGCGGGCGGCTGAGTCCCGAGAAGGGAGCCGCGCAAGCCATCGACATCGCCCGCGTCGCCGGAGTCCCGATCGACGTCTACGGCGACGCCTACGACGCCGGCTACGCCCGGGAGCAGATCGGCCCGCGCCGGGACCTGCCGGGCGTGACCGTGCACCCGGGGGTGCCGCGCGCGTCGCTGTGGGCGGCCATGGCGCGCGCGGCCGTCGTGCTGTACCCGATCCAGTGGGACGAGCCGTTCGGCATGGCCGCCGCCGAAGCGCAGGCCTGCGGGACGCCCGTGGTCGCGTTCGCGCGCGGCGCGCTCGGCGAGGTGATCGCCGACGGCCGGACCGGCTTCCTGGTCCCGCCGGGCGACATCCGGGCCGCGGCCGGCGCGGTCACCCGGGCGGCCGGGATCTCGCGGCCTGCCTGCCGCGAGCATGCCGAGGCCCACCTGGACCTGGAACGGAGCCTGGATGCTCACGAACGGCTCTACCAGCAGGTGACCGGATGACACACGCTCACTGGCTGGCCGGGCGAGTGGCGGTGGTCACGGGCGCCAGCCAGGGGATCGGGGCCGCCACCGCCGGGGCCGTCGCGGCCCGTGGCGCGCACGTGGTCCTCGCCGCCCGCAACGCCGAGGCGCTCGGTGAGGTGGCCGGGCGCATCCGCCGGGCCGGCGGCGAGGCCACCGCCGTGCCCACCGACGTGAGCCAGGCCGGCGACGTGCAGCGGCTGTTCGCCGCCGCCGGGGAAGCGGGCGGGCCCACCGCCCTGGTCTGCGCGGCCGCGGTGCTGACCAGCGTGCCGTTCGCCGAGACCAGCCTGGACACCTGGCAGCAGACGCTCGGGATCAACCTGACCGGCGCGTTCCTGTGCTGCCGCGCGGCGTTCACCGCCATGCGGTCGGCCGGCGAGGGGCGGATCGTCAACATCGCCTCGCTCTCCGGCGTTTACGCCACCGAGAAGTTCCCGGGCCTGGCCGCGTACAACATCTCCAAGTACGGGGTCATCGGCCTGACCGAGGCCGTCGCGGTGGAAGGGAAGGCGCACGGGATCAGTGCGATCTGCGTCAGCCCGGGCGCCGTGGACACGCCGATGCTGCGCGCGGCCAACCCCGAGCTGCGCCCCGGCCTGACCCCCGCCGACGTGGCCGAACTCATCGTCGCGCTGCTCGACAGCCCGCTGGTCCCGGCCAGCGGGGCGAACATCCCGCTGTTCTCCAACGCGTGACGTACGTCATTTCGTCAGCGACCAGAGGTCCGTGCGGTCGTCGGTCAGCGCGGCGCGGTCGGGCCGGGCGCGCTGGGCCACCAGGGGCACGCACGCCGCCATCTCGCCGTCGTGGTCCAGTTCCGGGTCACCGCCGCGGTCGAAGCCGACGGCCGCCTGCAGCACGCCCGCCTTCAGGTAGAAGCCGATGAACCGGCTGTCGGCGAGGCTGCCCCGGACCGCGAAATCGTCCCAGGTCACGGCGTGGCCGACGTACTCGAGCTTGTGCTCGTACTGGTCGGACCAGAACGTGTGGATGTAGTCGTAGGGGTCCGCCGAGCCCAGCATCGACCGCGCCGCCGCGGCACCCATCTTCTCGCCGTTGTTGTAGTGCTCGACGCGGACCCGGCCGAAGACCGGGTGGAGCTGGTTGGCGACATCGCCGGCCGCGTAGACGTCTTCCGCGCTGGTCCGGCACCGCTCGTCCACGTCGATCCCGTTCTGGCCGGCGATCGAGGTGCCCGCGACGGCCCGCACGTCGGGAGTGATCCCGGCGCCGACGACGACGAAGTCGCACGTTACCCGGGTGCCGTCCGCGGTCACCACCGCCTCCACCCGGCCGGCCCCCTCGAACGCGACCGCCTGGGCCCCCGCCATCAGCGTGACCCCCTTGGCGCGGTGCATCGCGCCGATCACCGCGCCGACCTCCGGGCCCAGGACCCGCTCCAGCGGGTCGTGACCCGGGAAGACCGTGGTCACGTGGACCCCGAGTTGGGTCAGCGAGGCCGCCACCTCGCAGCCGATGAACCCCATGCCCACCAGGACCGCGCGCCGGCCCGTTATGGCTTCGCGCTTGATCGCGTCGCACTCGGCCACGGTCCGCAAATAGTGGATCCCCGGCAGCTCGCCCCCGGGGATCGCCAGGTGCCGGTTCTGGCCTCCGGTTGCGATCAGGGCCTTCTGGTACTCGAGCTCCCGGCCCGAGTCCAGCCTCAGCCGGTGCGCGGCGGGGTCGACGGCCGTGACGGTGGCGTCCAGGCACTCGACGTCGTGCGCCGCGTACCAGTCGGCCGGCCGGACGTACCAGTCCTCGAGGCTCTCCTCCGAGCGCAGGTACGTCTTGGACAGCGGGGGACGGCCGAACGGGAACCCCGGTTCCCGTCTGATCATCACGACCGGCCCGCCCAGCCCCTCGTCGCGCAGGGTCGCGGCGGCGTTGCCCCCGGCGAGCCCGCTGCCGACGATCACCATCGGCTTGGTGCCGTTTCCCTCGACCATGGCAGTACATTCTGCTCTGGCCGCAGCCATGAGCAGGCACCGGACTAGCGACTGGCCGGGACGGGGCCGGGCACGGGCAGCGTGCCGCTGATGGTGGTGCCGCGCCCGCCCGGCTGAGGACGCTGCACGGCGACTCCCGCCGGTACGGGATCCCGGCAGCATCTGGCGGTTGTGATGCCTGCGGCGGCGCAACATACTCGGGTGTACGGCCCGGAGGGACCGCACGTCCAGCTCTAAGGGGGGAACGGGCATGCTCGATGCTGATCTGGTCCTGGAAGGGGGCGGCGTCAAGGGATCAGGCCTGGTAGGCGCCATCACCGCGCTCGCCTCCGCGGCGGAGCCGTACCAGTTCCACCGGGTGGCCGGCGCCTCCGCGGGAGCCATCGTGGCCTCGATGCTGGCCGCTGGCTACGACGCCGCGGGGATGAAGACCGTCATGACGGACCTGGACTTCTCGCAGTTCGAGGACGAGCACGGGATCCTAGGGCATTTCCAGTTGCCGGCCGAGGGTCTCGGGCTGCTGCTGCACGAAGGACTGTTCCTGGGTCAGTTCCTGCACAACTGGATCGCCCAGATCCTCGCGGCCAAGGACGTGCACACCTGGGGCGACCTGAAAGACGACGACCCGGGAAGTTCGCTGCCCCCGGAGCAGCGGTACAAGCTCATCGTGATCGTCTCGGACATATCGCGCGGCCGGATGCTGCGGCTGCCCTGGGACTACGAGCCCTTGCTGGGTGTGGACCCGGACACCCAGCCGGTAGCCGATGCGGTGCGGGCCTCGGCGGGCATCCCGTTCTTCTTCCGCCCGTTCCACCTGGCCGCTAACCCGGACGTTACCCAGGGCCACGGGGATATCCTCGGCACCGACGGCGGCATGCTGTCCAACTTCCCCGTCGCCATCTTCGACCGCACCGACGGCAAGCCGCCGCGGTGGCCCACGTTCGGCGTGAAGCTGTCCGCCCGCCAGTCGCTGGCCCAGGCCACCTGGGACCCGGACGCGAACAACATCGAGCTGGCCAAGTCGCTGCTGGGGACCATGCAGAGCGCCCACGACCGGGTCTACGTCGACCAGGCCTCGGTGGCATCGCGGACAATCTTCGTGGACACGACGGGATACACCGCGACCCAGTTCCACCTGACCGACGCGGACAAGCAGAAGCTGTTCGACAACGGGCTGGCGGCCGGGCAGGGATTTCTCGGGAAGTGGGACTGGGTCAAGTGGCAGGCAGGCGACTACACGACCCTGGCCTGACCATCACCGCACCGGCCCGGCGCACGGGTCAGAATCTGGCCCGCGCGCCGTCCGCGATTTCCTCCGGGCTCAGGTCGATCATGGCCTCCCCGTACAGGCGCTCGAAGTAGGTCGCGTCGCTGCGGTAGAAGGGCTCCGGGTTCGACCGGCTCACCACCTTGAGCACCACCTGATAGCCGTGCTCCCGCGCCTGCGGCCCGCCGCCGATGAGGCCGAAGTTGAACGAGGCCAGGTTCCAGTCCTTGTACGCGGCCAGCACCTGGGACAGGCCCCGGCCCAGCGCCTGGCAGTCCTCATCGGTCAGGTCGGTCACGTCCGCCGCGCCGCTGACCACCCCCCACACCTCGTGGAACCCGACCGGCGCGAACGGAGTCAGCCAGGCCACCCGGCCGATGTGCCCCACCCAGCGCGGCCCGCCGGCCTCCTGGTCGACCAGCGCCGCCCAGTAGGGTCCGTGCCTTCCGCGCCAGGCTCGTGACTGCTCGGCCAGGGTGCGCTGGCTGGTCAGGCCGCAGTCGTCGTGCGCGGACTGCAGGTGGGGATGCACCAGCGAGGATCCCGAGGGTGGCAGGTAGTTGGCGTTGATCGAGCTCCACACCGCCGTCGGGTCCAGGCGCCGCACCGCCCGAGCGTGGCGGACCATGGCCGTCAAGGCGTCCCCGACGAGCGAGGGCGTCAGCTCGTCCAGGTCCAGGAAGTGGCGCCCGGGGTCGTAGATGCCGACGGCGCTGTGCGTCGCGTACGCCAGGATGTTCGGCACCACGACGGCCTGGCCGACACGGATGCGGCCTTCGGTGGTGAGCTCGGCGGGAAACGGGAAGGTCGCCTTCTCCAGGTGCTCGCTGTCGAACGGGCAGAAGGCGGGCTTCGCGGTGAGCTCGGCCAGGTCCGGCCGGCCCGGGGGCTGGAGTTTCTCCCCGGTGAGGATCCGGGTGCTGGCCCCGGTCAGCGGGTCCTTCCGCCAGCGCAGCCGGACCCGGGTCCAGGCCCCGCCCGCGGCCAGGTCGGGCACTTGCGCCTCAAGCTCTCGTTCTTCGAAGTTGATCGCAGCCACGTTGCTGACCGTAGTGGCCTCGGGGTGGGCGATAAAGGGGCACGGCAAAATCCGGATGCGTCACGGCTTCGCGCCTCGTGCCTCCGGGCCGGCCACGGTGAGCGCCGCGCGCGCCGGTTCTCCGGCCGGCCCGGCTTCCGTTCCCGGGTCCCGTTCCCGGGCTCCCCGGGTTCCGGTCAGGGACCGGCGGTGCCCAGCGCCGTGGTGATCTGCTGGATGGCGTCAGTCTCGGCGGGGCTCACGTCTTGCCCATGCTCCCGGTGGGCGGCGGCGACCTCGTTGGCCAGGTTGATGACAAAGCGCCGGTACTCGTCGCGTTCCTCAGCGGTCGCCTTGCTTTCCAGCAGCGCCATGGCGTCACGGATATGCGCGAGCCCCTGGTCCCTGAGCTCTTCGGGAGAGTGGTACAGCGTGTGGTCCACCTTGGGCTTGGCCGACACGATCTCGTCGAGGAGTTCGCTCTCGCCGTGCTGGGCGCGCGCCTCGGTGTAGGCCTTCGACATCGCGATCGTCTCGCGGAAGGTGCCCCCGTGCGCTGCGGTGATCACGATCATGCCAGCGGTGGACGGGCTTTCCAATACAACCTTCCATTCCTCGGGGGTGAAGGCGGCCTGTGTCGTCATCTCACGCTCCTGCGCTCGTCGAAAGGGATGCAGCCCATGTTAAGGACCTCGCCGTCCGCCGGTCATGCGCCTCACCCGTGCAGGGGCGAAGCGCCGGAGCTGAAAAAACTTTCGAAGCAATCCGCCATAGGCCTCTTTAGACGACCATTCTGTCGGTACCCGTCGATACGGTAGTCAAAGACCACAACGCGGAAGGCCCGCTGAGCCGCTGGAGGAGGTGAGCCGATGCCGGACCAGGCACCAGGACAAGGCCAGGACGACGAGCAGGCTGCCGACTCGGCCACCAGCCAGCCGGAGTTCGCCGGGGCGCCAGACAGCCCCGGCACCGGACCGATGCCGTCGGCGGGCCTGGACTGGCAGGCGCTGCTGGAGGCGCTGGCGGCGGGCGGGTTCCTGGATGGTGCCGAAGAAGACCAGGAGGTAGCAGCGGCCGCGGAGGAGCGGATGAGCGCGCCGCTGCCGCCGGGGCAGGCCGGGGCGCTGGCGGTGGAGCATATGGACCCGGGCCCGGCGCAGGCCGGGTGGCTGGCCGCGGCCGCGGGCGAGGCCACCAGCCTGGATGAGTACGGGCTGGCCGGGGTGGCGATCGCCGCCCGCCAGCTCGCCTCCTGGGCGACTGCGGCCGAGCTCAACGCCGTGGCGCAGTTGACCGCGCGGACGGCGGACGCCGATCCCGAGATCGGGCTGGCCGAGGACGGGCGCCCGGCCCGGCTCTGCCGTGACGCGGTGGGCCAGATCTCGCTGGCGCTGATGCTGACCGACCATGGCGCCACGGCCTGGGCCGACCTGGCGGTCACCTTGTGCTGGCGGCTGGCGGCCACCGGCTCGGCGCTGGCCGCAGGCCGGATCGACCTGGCCCGGGCGAGGGCGATCGCCGAGTCCACCAGCGTGCTGGACGAAGGCGCCGCCCGGGCCGTCGAGGCCACGGTGTTGCCCGAGGCAGGGCGGCAGACCACGGCCCAGTTGCGGGCGCGGCTGCGCCGCGCGGTGATCGCCGCCGACCCCGACGGCGCCGAGCGGCGCCGGGAAGAGGCCGAGCGGCACGCGAAGGTCAGCCTGTACGCCGACGACGATGGCACCGCGACGCTGGCCGGCGCCGGGTTACCCACCGTGGAGGCGGCCGCGGCGATGGCGCGGATCACCGCGATCGCCAGAGCGGCCAAGGCCGCCGGCCAAGGCGGCGGACTGGACCTGCACCGGGTGCGGGTGATGCTCGGGCTGCTGCTGGGCACCTTGCCTTACATCCCCCCGCCCGGCGGCGCCCCCGAACCCCAGCCACCCGGCGACGACGGTCCTGGCGGTCCCGGTGGCGGCCCTGGCCGCGACCGCCCAGATCGCGGGCCGTGGGATGACTTGCCCGCCCCGCGCGACGAGGACGCCCCGTCCGGCGACGGCCCCGATGACGACGATCGCAACGACGACCTCGACCAAGGAAACCAGGACGACGACTACTGGTCCGGGGCCGGGCCGGTGCCGCCCTGGCCGGGCCTGGGCGCGGCACCGTCCGCGCTGGCCCGGCGCCCGCTCCCGGCGGACGGGCGGCCGGCGCCGGGGCTGCTGGATGTCACCCTGCCCTGGACCACCCTGGCCGGCCTGTCCACGGCGCCCGGGCTGCTGGGCCGTATCGGCCCCGTCACCGCCGCCCAGGCCCGCCAGCTCGCCACCGCCGCCCAGGCCGACCCGGCCGCGCAATGGCGGATCATCGTCACCAGCCCCGCCGGGCACGCCATCACCGTGACCCGGCTCCGCCGCCGCACCCGGGCCGGACCCGGCCCGCCGCCCGGCACCGGGCTGGTCGGCCGCATCACGCTCACCGTCAGCCAGGACACCGTAATGGCCCCGCACGCCTCCGGCGGGCCAGATCCGCCGCCGATCGCGGCCGCCGCGCTGCGCGCCGCCACCAGGGCCCTGGACCAGGCACTGGCCCAGGCGGCGGCCGACGCCGCGGCCGGCGGCTGCGCTCATCGCGCCCAGTCCGATAGCTACCGGCCCCCGCCCCGGCTGCGCGAGCACGTCACCGCCCGGGACATCACCTGCCGCAATCCCACCTGCCGCCAGCCCGCCTGGCGCGCTGACCTGGACCACACCCGCCCCTGGGACGAGGGTGGCCGCACCTGTTCCTGCAATCTCGGCGGCGCATGCCGCCGAGATCACCGGCTCAAGCAGCACCCCCGCTGGAAACTCGAACAGGCTCGCCCCGGCGAGTTCACCTGGACCACGCCTGCCGGCCGCACCTACACGACCAGTTCTGACGCCCACCCGGTGTAGGAGGGCTACCAGCCGCGGAACTGGCCTTGCGCGCTCCAGAAGGCGGCCAGCGCCGTCATGCACGCCAGGCCGGCCATAGCGACCAGGAGGCGGCGGGCGCGGTGGCCGGCGGCCCAGCGCAGGCCCGCGGTGGCGAGCCGCCGAGCCAGCCCGATCACGATGTACAGCGAACCGGCCAGCGACAGGGCCAGCAGGACGACGCCGAGGGCATCGACCACGGCCAGCGCGTAGCCGTGGCCGGCGACGGCGGCGGACGCCAGGTGCGCCTGCCGACGCGCGGAGCGCCACAGCGCCCGGCTGATCTGGGGCAGGTGCAGCAGCAGGTATCCCAGGCTGAAAGTGAGCAGGGGGATGACACACAGCACCCACCCGGTCACCACGATCCGGGCGCGGCGCCGGAGGCCGGTAACGCGCGGGTCGTTGGGCCCCCTGGATACCACGTTGCGCAGGATCGGGGCGACCCGGGCGAACAGGTCCGGCACGCCGACCAGGTCGCTGAGGATGAAGTAGCCGTCGAACCGGACGAACGGGAGCACTTGCTCCAGCATCTCCAGGTGCGTTATGGCGATGACGAGGAGCAGGAACCCGGCGGGGGTGGCCGCGTAGATGCCGGCCAGGACCAGTATGAAGATCAAGTTGAAGTACAGGCCGCCGAGGTCGGTCCGTAGCCGGCCCGCCCGGCTGAGCCGGTAGGAGTCGGTGACGTCGGTGAAGAACGAGGGCCAGACGAGGTAGATGCCGGCGCCGATCACTCCGGGCCGCGCCCCGCCGTAACGGCAGGCCGCCGCGTGCCCGCACTCATGGAATACGGCGGAGACCAGGCTGAGGCCGGCCACGATGAGCAGGTCCACCGGATCGCGCAGGACCTGCTGCAGGCCTAGGCCCAGCCCGTGGGAGGCGAACAGCCAGGCGTCCACGGCCAGCACGCTGCCCACCACGGCCACGACGATCGGCGGCCGGAACAGCGGCCGCAAGAGCACACCGACGGCGTTCGCGGCGACGTGGGGCAGCAGGGTCCCCCGCGCTCTGAGCGCGAGCAGCGGGTTGGCTCTCGGCAGCGCAGCCGGGGCGCCCGCGGCGGCGACGATGCCGAGGGGCAGCAGCTTCGAGGTGATGAGATGGCGTACCTGGTCGCCGCTCAGCGACAGGCCGAGGTCCTCACCGACCAGGTCCGCGATGGCGCCCGGGTCGCGCGAGCCGTCGATCCGGCAGGTCACCTGGTACAGCAGCCGGGACATCTGGATGACTTGACCATCGGGCCGTCGCACGAGCGACGGCGGCTGGGCGTAGCCGGAGCCCTTGTACTCGCCGAGCAGTTCGACCCCATCGGCCAGCCGCGGCGTCGCCATGGCTCCGGGCGGACCCGGCGGGGACGGGATGGGTTCGGTGCGCTTGGTAGTGGCCTGCCCTGCGGCTGCGGTCATGGGTCTGCTCCTCCCTCGCGTGCTCACCAGGGGAACCTCGCCAGCGGTGGGAGCCCGGCGCGATACGCAGCGGAAGGGCCGCCCGAGTGCCCGGGCGACCCTTCCTTCCTTCTGCTGTGCATTCCCCTCTACCGCACAGCAGGCCAAGCTTGCTGCGAGCCGGACAGGGCTACAGGTTGCCGAGGCCGACGTTGCCGCCGCCGATCGCGGTGCCGCTGCCAAGCACGCCCACGCCAACGGCGTTGCCGCTCGCAATGGGGCCGATGTTGACCAGGCCGAACTGGCCCGCCTGGGTAAAGCTGAAGGCTCCGCCGCCGCGGCACAGGGTTTCCCGGCTCGGCAGCAGCTCGGCGTGCTCCAGTTCGAGGTCTTGCATGGTCACGGCCGGTCGAGTGGACATGAATCCTCCTTCGGAGTGATCTGCCTCGGCCAGGCAGATCGGGTTGGCCCGCGTCTGCGGGGTGCCCGGGCCCTTGGGGGCCCGGGGGTGCCCGGGCCCTTGGGGACCCGCTCGGCGGCCCCTGTGGCGCCGAGCTCGAACTTGTTGTACGTTCTATGACATACACTTTGTTCGGTTACCACCGTACACTACTCTGGAGCCCAGGGTTTAGCAAGGCAGCAGGTCACTACCGGAACCCATCGGGCGGAGACGGCCGGGTTGGCTATGGCGGCGAATGCGACGGGAAGCGAGCAGGATCCTCCGCGAGCCCGGCCACGCGGCACCGCTGCCGCGTTGGAGCAAGACATCAACCCGCTGCAGCGCCTGATCCAGCAGCGGCTGCGCGAGCAGGGCTTGTCCTACGGCGATGTGGCCCGGCGCGGCGGGTTGCCCCGTTCCACCGTCTACACCCTCGCGACGACTCGGAACCTGGCCCGGCCGCCGCGCCCGGCTACGATCGACGCGCTGGCCAAGGGCCTCGACGTGCCGGTCTCCGCCGTCCGCGCTGCGGCGGCGGAGTCGACCGGCCTGCACTATTACGACGAGGCCCCGGGCGAGCGGGAGCGTGCGGGTGACCCGGAGAGGGATCTGCTGATCGCCAGCATCGACGAGCTGACGCCCGAGGAGCGGCGTCATGTGCTCGCGCTCGTCGAATCCTTGCGGCGCAGGGCCTCGTCGGAGTCGGCGGAGTCGCCGGCGCCGGCAGACGGCTAGCGCCGGGGCCGCGGATCTCCGCGGTCCCGGTCCGCCGTATCCGCTGTGCGGACCGCCTCGGGTGGGCCGAGGGCGACCCGGGACGTCCCCCGGCCCACCTGTGTGAGGCACCCTTACTCCATCGGCCAGCCGGCGGGCATCCCGAGCACCTGGGCCAGCTCGCCGTAACGGCTCTCCGGCACGACCAGGCGGGCCACCCGCAGGATCGCCCGCGGATCTTCACCCGGAGGCCGGAACACATAGACTGTGTCGTCACGCTGGCTGCGCGTCACCACGAGCCGGTCATGATCGGCGAGGACGATGTGCGGCTTTCCCGCGCACGGCCGCTGAGGGCCGGGCAACTGGACCGGCTCAACCTTGCTGAGCCGCGGAGCCTGGGCCGGGGCCTGCCGACGTCGGCGGCGTACCAGCAGCGCCGGCTCGGCCGCGAAGGCGGCCAGGATCAGCAGCCCGGCGACCAGCAGCACGGTCTTCAGCCATGACGGCATGCCAGCGGCCGGGGCGGGCCGTGGCGTCGGCCGGGGATGGGGCCGGGCGGTCGCCCTGGGGGAGGGCTGCGGCGGGCGCGGCCGCTGTCGCCGCGTCATGCCCGGCTTGGGTGGTGAGGGCGCCGCCGGGGCCGGGAGCGTGAGCACGATCCCGGCGTGGACGACGTTCGGATCGGGACCGATGACTTGCCGGTTGGCCGCGTAGAGAGCCGGCCAGCCGCCGTGCACGGCGAATTCCGCCGCGATGGCCGACAACGTGTTACCGGCCGTGACCGTATAGCGGATGGGCGTCATCTGGCCAGGCAGCACCAGAACGGTGCCTGCGTGGATGACGTCCGGATCGGGACCGATGACTTGCCGGTTGGCCGCGTAGAGAGCCGGCCAGCCGCCGCGCACGGCGAACCGGGTAGCGATGCCGGACAACGTGTCGCCGTCCTGCACGACGTATCTCGTGGTGTGGCTCGTCGCCGTTATAGGTGCCGCGGCGACGCTCAGTGTGCTGGTGAGAATGTTCTCGGTACTACTCGTGCGGGTGTTCGCCTGAGCCAGGTGGGCAGATCCCTTCATACCGGCCGCCATCAGGATGACCGGGAGGATGATCCAGGCGAGCACCACGCACGCGGACTTGATCCACGTACGCATAGTGTTGTCACTTTCCTTCCAAGGGGATCAGCGCCGAACGCTGCTGGTCCGGACGCCGAAGGCTCGAACCGGTGGGAAGGAAAGGGACTTACGCTGGCGGTACCTCCGGGAGGCAGGATCGCCAGATTGGCTTCGCGGCGGCGCGGCGCACCAGCCGCAACAATGTCAAAGTCCGGTGCGAGATCAAAGCAGGAGCGATGCCGCCCTGGACACCGCCCGCGCTGTGCCCGCCGGTGGCGCCGTCAGAACCACCGCCGCCGGCGCCGCCGCCGCCAGGGCTGGACGGAACCTGGGGGATTTCCGACGTCGGCGACGCCGCAGCGCCGCCTCCAGCCGACGAGGCCGCTGACGCCGACGCTGAAAGCGCGGGCAGACCGGCGCCTGGCCCTGCCGCGCCGGGAGCGCCCCCGGCGGCCTGAAGCGGCAGTGGCTTGCTGGAGGCGCCAGGGCTGGACGGGCTCGGCAGGCCGGTAGCCGGGGCCGGGCCGATCGCCGGGACCGGCGTGCTGGTAACGGCGGGAACGAGCGGGGCCACGGCGCCGGTGACGCCGGTGACGAGCGGGGTCACCGCTCCGGTGACGCCGGTGACGAGCGGGGTGACGGTGCCGACGAGCGGGGCCACGGCGCCGGTGACGCCGGTGACCAGCGGGGTCACCGCTCCGGTGACGCCGGTGACGAGCGGGGTGACGGTGCCGACGAGCGGGGCCACGGCGCCGGTGACGCCGGTGACGAGCGGGGTCACCGCTCCGGTGACGCTGGTGACGAGCGGGGTGACGGTGCCGACGAGCGGGGCCACGGCGCCGGTGACGCCGGTGACGAGCGGGGTCACCGCTCCGGTGACGCCGGTGACGAGCGGGGTGACGGTGCCGACGAGCGGGGCCACGGCGCCGGTGACGCCGGTGACCAGCGGGGTCACCGCTCCGGTGACGCTGGTGACGAGCGGAGTGACCGTGCCGACGAGCGGGGCGACCGCTCCGGTCACGCCAGTCACGAGCGGGGCGACGGCGCCGGTGACGAGCGGGGTCACCGCTCCGGTTACGCCGGTGACGAGCGGGGTGACGGTGCCGACGACCGGGGTCACGGCAGTGGTGACTGCGCCGACGATCGGGGTCACCGCGCCGGTGACGCTGGTGACGACCGGGGTCACGGTGCCGACGACCGGGGCGACCGCGCCGGTAACGGCGGTAATGGCCGGGGTGACCGCTCCGACAACGGGCGCGACCGTGCTGGTGGCGGTGGTGATAAGCGGGGCGACCGCGCCGGTAACTGCGCCGACGACCGGGGCGACCGTGCTGGTGGTGGTGGTGGTGACGACCGGGGCAACGGTGCCGGTGATGCCGGTCACGAGCGGGGCGACGGCGCTCGTGGCGGTGGTGACGGCCGGAGCCACCGTGCTGGTGGCCGTCGAGACCGCCGGGGCGACCGCGCTGGTGACGCTGGTGACGGCGGGGGCCACGGCGCTGGTGGCGGTGCCGACCGCCGGAGCGACGGCGCTGGTGACTGCGGGGGCGACCGCGCTAGTGACGCTGGTGACGGCGGGGGCCACGGCGCTGGTCGGGGCGGTGATGACGGGGAGCACGGCGCCGGTGGCACTCGGGGCGGGTGCTCCAGTGGGAACGGGGGCCACGGCGCTAGCCGGGGCCGGGGTTACGGCGCCGGTAACGCTGGTGATCGCCGGGCCGACAGCGCTGGTCACGGCGGAGACGACGGGCGCCGTCGCCGGTACGGCGGCTGGCACGGCCGGGTTGCCTGTGCCCTGGGCGGGGTCGGTTGGCTGGGCAGCGGGGGGCTGGGCGACCGGTGCCGGCACGGCCGCGACGGCGGGCGCCGTCGCTGATGTGACCGCGGAGGTAACCGCGGTCACTGCCGACGTAACGGCCGGCGTAGCGGCGGCTGCCGGGGAGGCTGGGGAGGTGGCTGAGCTGGCACTCCCGGTGCTCGGCTGGGGGGTAGCGGCCGGCGCCGGAGTTGTCGGGGTGGCAGGTGGTGGAGCTGCGGAGGCGGCGGGCGCTGGCGGTGCCGGCGCGGCCGACGTGGCAGGTGATGCTGCCGCTGTGACGGCCTGGGTGGCGGCGGTTGCGGTCGACGTGACGGTCGCCGTTGCCGGGGCGGCGGCGGAGGTGGTTGAGCCGGTGCCGGGGGCGGTGCTCGTGGTGGCCGGCTGGGGGATGGCGGTCGGTGCCGGAGTTGCCGGGGCGGCCGGGGTGGCGGGCGCTGCCGCTGACGTGACGGCGGTTGCCGCTGGCCCGGCGGTCGAGGTGACGGCGGTTGCCGCTGGCCCGGCGGCCGAGGTGACGGCGGTTGCTGCTGACGTGGCGGCCTGGGTGGCGGGCGCCGTTGCCGAGGTGACGGCTGAGGTTACGGGCGCCGTTGCCGACGTGACGGCCGACGTGGGCAAACTGGCGGCGTGCGCCTGCCGCGAAAGTCCGATCAGGGCGGCCAGGATGCCGACAGCCAGGATCGCAGCCTGCATCGCTCGGCGAGCGATGTGCCGCAATCTCGGCTGGAGCACGACCAGCTCCTGTTCTGTCGGGACAGGGTTGACCCAGAAGTGTCAGGACAGGCGTGGCTTAGCTTGCCACAATTGGCGGCTTCAAACCAAGCGTAGGCGAAATTCTTCATCTTCCGGCTGTGGCGGGTGAGCGAAGGAAGAAGTCGGCAAACACCCAGAATCCAGCATCGGCCGGTGTCTTGACTCGTGTGCCCTCTTTCTTCGACGCTTAATAACGTCCGGTACGTACCGTACGTTAAATATTTGAAAATAGCCACTGCCGAATAGCCATTAAAGGTACGCTGCGTACCTTGAGGAGATGAGCATGGCTGAGGAGCGATCGGCCCGCGCGGAACCACTGGGACGGTCCGCACGGGCCAGGCGTCGCGGGGCCGAACTGGAGAACGCGATCTTGCGCGCCGCGGCCGAGGAGCTAACTGAATCCGGGTATGCCGGGCTCACTATGGACCGCGTGGCACGCCGGGCCGGCACCAACAAGAACACCATCTACCGGCGCTGGCCCAACCGAGAGGCGCTGGGCATCGCCGCTTACCATCAGCTGGCCACCACCGCTGTGCCCAGTCCCGATCTCGGTGAGCTACGCGGCGACGCTCTGGAGCTGATGCGGCGCACCAACCGCAGTTGGTCGTCCCCTACCGGCGGCATACTGCGGGCCCTGCTGGCGGGCGCCCGCGACGACCCGCAACTCCTGGCGCAGATCCAAGAACACTCGGCCGACGCCGGCAGCGCGGCCTGGCTGGCGATCCTGGCCCGCGCGGTAGCCAGGGGCGAGGCACCGGCCGAGGCCCTGCACCTTCGGGTCGCCACCGTGGCCATCGTCCTGCTGCGCAACGAGTTCATCGTCCGTGGCTACCCCACCGTGCCCGATGACGTTCTTATCGAAATCGTCGACGAGGTTTACCTGCCGTTGGTCCGCGGACGCGGCGGAAGCGCCGGATTCTGAGCTAGCCGACTCGCCCCGGCCTGATCAGGCCATGCGCTGCCCCGAGAGGTGCTGGCCTTCGTCATCGATTGGCCTCGTCCAGGGGATTGACTTTGACCTATTAGTAGGTAAGTATCTGACTTATCAGTAAGTCAGATAACCGTGCGCCTGGCCGGCACGGCCGGGCCCGACTCCGCAGCGATAACTGACTCGTTGGCAGGCGGGGTGCGCCGCGGCGGGGGCGCGGAAGGGGGTATCGATGGACACCGTGCTCCGCCGCGTCTTGCCGGCGCTGGGGCGGCACCAGGCCACCGAGCTGGCCGGTGGCTTCCGAGCCTGGCGCGCCGTGGGCCTGCCCGTAGTCACGCCCGGACGACCGAGCTGGCCCCGGCGGCCGCGACCGGGCAATGACCGGCATGAATAAGGGAGAGGTCATGACCGAAATCGACATCACCGAACTGCACGCTCAGGCACTGGACGCCGCCGGCCGTATCGTGGCGGGCATCCCGGCGGACCGCTGGCAGGCAGACACCCCCTGCGAGGGCTGGGATGTGCGCGCATTGCTCAACCACGTCGTCTCGGGCAACCTATGGGCCGCCGAACTGGGCGCCGGCGCAACGATCGAGGGCGTGGGCGATCGCCTTGACGGCGACGTGCTCGGCGCGGACCCGGCCGGCTCCTACGCCACGTCGGCGAAGGCCGCGGCCGAGGTCTTCCGCAGGCCCGGCGCGCTCGACGCGCCGTGCGCGGTTTCCTACGGGCCGGTTCCCGGGTCGGTGTACGCCGGGCACCGGTTCCTCGACGTGTTCATCCACGGCTGGGACCTGGCGGCCGCCACCGGACAGGACACCACGCTGGACCCGGATCTCATGCAGGCCTGCCGGGAAGTCATCGAGCCCCAGGTAGAGGCCTTCCGTAGCGCCGGGGCGCTCGGTGCACCGCTGCCCGTCCCGCCCGGCGCGTCCGACCAGACGCGTTTCCTGGCGATGCTCGGACGGGCAGGATGACGCCGGTTCTGGGCTCAACTCGAGGAACGCATGCTGCGGCAAAGCGACCCCGCGGTCGGCTACCGGCTCGCCGTGCCCGGCGGTTGAGTCCGGCCGCCGACGGCCTGCGCCTGGCGGTTACTACAGCTCGGTGAGCAGGTTCTTACCGTCCGCCCGGGGCAGCGGACCTGCCGTTAGCTCGATCGTTGTGTGTGCCGGGCGCGGTCCGGCTGGGGCGTCAGCCAATGCGTAACGGTGGTCGGGTGGGCCGGGTCGGTCATGGCCCGGATCTCGTTCAGCCGCTCCTGGTCGCGGTCTGAGACGCGTGCGTGCTGGCGGAGGTGCTCGTCCCACGACGCGACGACGAACTGCTCGAGGACCCGGTCGGGGTCGGCGGCGTCCTGCCAGACGCGCCAGCAACTCGCCCCGGTCCGGCGTCGGCTGAACCTGGCCTGACGGAGAGCGGTCAGCAGGTCGGCGGTCAGCTCGGTACGCGGCCAGTACTCCACGCTGACGAGTACCGGGCCTTCCGGCGTCTGGTCGGTGGTCAGGTGCGGCGCGGCAGCGCATCCGGCGGCCGGCTGGAGTGCCACGCCGCGATCACCCCGATCACCGCCGCAAACGAGACCGCGTTGACCAGGAAGACCGTGCCGGCGTTCGTGGCCGCGAGCAGGGCGCCGCCGATGGCCGGGCCCACGGCCCGGGCCAGGTTCTGATTCACCGAACCGAGCGAGATCGCCTGCGGCCGCTCCCGCGGGCTGACTAGCTCCGGCTGCAGGGTCTGCCACGTCGGCGCGGTCAGCGCCGCCCCGGTCCCCACCGTGAACACCAGCGCGAGCAACACCCAGGGCGTGACCAGCCCCGCGATCGCCAGCACACCGAGCGCGGCCGCCGCGACCAGCATGAACAGCCGGGAGGACGGCCACCGCTGGCGGTACCCGTGCGGTCAGGAGTGGGCGGGGCTGGGCCGGCCGGGCTTGCCCGGCCGGCCAGATGCGCCGGGCTTGCCGGGCTTGCCACCCACGCCGGGCAGGTCAGGCGTGGCCGATGTCGTCCGCAGCAGGGCTGGGAGCTTGCTCAGCTCCTTGGCGTAGTTGGTCTTGAACTCCCGGACCGCGGCGTTCAGCGCCTGCTGGTTGGCGGTGACGAACTGCTCCTCGTAGCTGGCCTGGATGGCGAAGTAGATGCCGCCCAGGTCCGTGGACTGGGTGCAGTCGGCGTCGGTCACGGCCTCGGCGATCTGCGCCTGGTTCTGCGCGGCTGTCGGGCCCGTCCCCGGGGTCGGGCCCGGACCCGAGCCGGGGGCTGGCCTGAGGCCAAGGGCAGCCAGAACCTGCTGCCACACCGTGTTCGGCTGGACGGAGTCGTACCCGTTCCTGGCCATGCAGGCCGTCCAGGCGTTCTGCGCCCTGGTGAGGTCGGGGTCGTTGATCACGTCGTTGCCGATATCGTCGTTCATGGCCTCGATGCCGGCGGTCGACGTGGCGAACTGGGCGTTGTTGAAATCCATGACGATGTTGAGGCACTTGCCCGCGGTCGCCTGCGCTCCGGCGGGCATGCTGGCCGGCGAAGGGGCGGGCCGGCGGACTCGTCGGGCCCGCCCGAGTCCGGGACGTTGAAGCCGTACTGCGCGGCCAGCGAGACCCCTATGTAGCCCCAAGGCCCGTACGGCTGCGGGAACCCCAGGCCCCGGTTCGCGCGCACGCTGAACACGGCGCTGGCCGCGTACTGGCCGTAGCCCGCGTCGTTCATGCACGCGGTGTGCAGGGCGGCGTAGGTGTCATCGGGCGCCAGCCCGTCGTTCGGGGTGGCGCCGAGGTCGGCATAGGGCGTGAACGCCTCGCCGGCCAGGGCCGCCGCCTCGGAGGCCGGGGGAGGCGGCCTGCCGATGGCGGGCTTCGTCACCGTCGCGTCGAGTCCCTTCGGCGCGGCCGTGCACGCGGCCAGGCCCGCGCAGCAGATCAGGACAACGAGGCCACTACGGATGCGCATTCGCCGCTCCTAGCAGGCACACGGCGTCGACTTGGCGGTCGACTTTACGGCCGGCTTGCCGAATGGCTGGGCCTTCGCCGTCCGCAGCAGCGCTGCGAGCTTGGCCAGCTCCTTGGCGTAGGCGGCGCGGTACTGCTTGACCGCGGCGGTGAGCGCCTGCTGGTTGGCGTTGACGAGCTGCTGCTCGTAGCTGGCCTGGACGGCGAAGTAGATCCCGGCCAGGTCGCTGGACTGGGTGCAGTCGGCGTCCGTGACAGCCGCCGCGAGCTGCGCCTGGTTGGCCGAGGCGCTCACCGGGTCGCCGACGTTGATCGACCCTTTCACGCCGCCGTGCATGGCCCGCATCTCCTGGCCGAACACGTTCTGCGGCTGCGGGAAGCTGTAGCCGTTCTTCGCCATGCAGGCGGACCAGGCCCGGGTGGCCTTCTTCACCGCCGGGTCGCGCAGCACGTCGTTGGCGATGTCGTTGGCCAGCGTCTGGATGCCGGCCAGCGGTCCCTTCTGCGCGGTGTTGTCCCAGTCCTGCATGATCGTGAAGCACTTGCCGATCGCGGCCTGCTCGGCCGCCGGCGGATTAGGCGCGTTCGTAGTCGGCAGCGGGATGTCGATGCCGAGCTGGCTGAGCGCGGAGCCGGGTTGAAGCCGGAAACCGTACTGCTCCGCCTCGGCGGCGCCCAGGTACCCCCAGCCGCCCCAGGGCTGCCCGAACGACAGGTTCAGCGGTCCGAGGCTGATGGCGATCGGCACGTTGCCGCTGCTCGCGCTGTCCGGGTACCCGGCGGCGGTCATGCACGCCACGGCGAGGGCGAAATCCGACTCGCCCGGTGCCAGCCCGTCGTTGTTGGACTGGCCGAGCGCGGCATAGGGGGTGAACGCCTCGCTGGACAGCGCCGCCTGGACCGAGGCGGGCGGCGGCGGCCTGCCCACGCTCGGCGTGCGCACGGTCGCGTCGGGTCCCTTCGGCGCGGCCGCGGTGCACGCGGCGAGACCCGCGCAACAGATCAGGATGCCGAGGCCGGTTCGGATGCGCATGGTCCTGCCCGTTCGGCTCAGCCGGCGGTCGAGGCGCGGTGCGTGGGTGCCGCCCGGGGGAACGGCTGGGCCTTCGTCGTCCGCAGCAGCGTCGGAAGCTTGCTCAGTTCCTTGGCGTAGGCGGCGCGGTACTGCTTGACCGCGGCGGCGAGCGCCTGCTGGTTGGCGTTGACGAGCTGCTGCTCGTAGCTGGCCTGGACGGCGAAGTAGATCCCGGCCAGGTCGCTGGACTCGGTGCAGCCGGCGTCGGTGACGGCCGTCGCGAGCTGCGCCTGCTGGGCGGACGCGCTGACCGAGGCTCCGATGCTTATCGGCCCGTTCCCGTACATGGCCCGCAGCTCCTGGCCCCATACGGCCTGCGGTTGGTCAAAGGTGTAACCGTTCTTCGCCATGCAGGCCAACCAGGCCCGGGTGGCGGCCTTCACCGCCGGGTCGTGCTGCACGTCGTTGGCGATGTCGTTGCCCAGCGTCGCGATGCCGGCCAGCGCGCCGTCCTGGCTGGCGTTGCTGAAGTCCTGGATGATCGTGCCGCACTTGTCGGCCGCGGCCTGTTCGGCCGCGGGCACGCTCGGCGGGCTGGCCGGCGGTGTTCCCCCGAGGCCGAGCGCGGTGAGTGCGGCGCCCGGGGGGACCCGGAAGCCGTACTGCTGCGCGTCGGCGGCGCCGAGGTAACCCCATCCGCCCCAGGGCTGCGTGAAAGCCAGGCCCCCGCCGATAGAGATGCTGAAGGGGACGATGAAATCGCTGGTGGTCATGCCCGGATAGCCGGCGGCGCTCATGCACGGCCCGGCGAGGGTGTATTGAGACTCGCCGGGTGCCAGGCCGTCGTTGGTGGATATGCCGAGCGCGGCGTAGGGGGTGAACGCCTCGCCGGACAGCGCCGCCTGGGCCGAGGCGGGCGGCTGGGGTCGGCCGACGCTCGGCGTGGTCACGGTCGTGTTCGGTCCCTTGGGCGGGCCGGCCGTGCACGCAGCCAGGGCCGCGCAACAGCAGGCAGCAAGGCCAAGGCGAAGGCCAGAGCCGGTGCGGTTGCGCATCATCGTTCCTTTCATGCGTGCCGCAGCGCCGCGAGCGGGCTGGTCCGGGCCGCGCGCAGCGCGGGGTAGGCGCCCGCCAGCAGGCCGACGACGCTGCCGATCAGCGGGGCGGGCAGCGTGTAGGCCGGGTTAAGGACCGCGGTCCAGTCCTTGGCCGCGGCGAAGATCACCACGACCGCGACGCCGATGCAGGTGCCGATCAGCCCGCCGAGCGTGCCCAGCGTGGTGGACTCGGCGAGGAACTGCGCGGCGATGTGCCGCGGCCGGGCGCCCACGGCGCGGCGCAGGCCGATTTCCTCGGTGCGCTCGAGCACCGCGACCAGCGTTGTGTTCGCGATGCCGACCGCGCCGATCAGCAGGCTGATCAGCGCCAGGATGAGGAACAGGCCGGCCAGGTCGGCGCTCACCTCGCTCTGCAGGTTCTGCGGGTTGGGCGGGGAGGTCACGACCAGCCGGGTGGGGTCGGTGGGCAGTTCGGCGGCGGCGACCTGCCGTGCCACCGTCTGCGCCGCGCCGGTCCTGGTCGCGATGACCATCTGGGCCTCGTCCTGGTTCCCGATGCCGGGCTGCGGGTTGCCGTAGTCGGCCAGGGCCGTGTTCTCCGGGATCAGCATCGCGCTCTCGTCGCTGACCACGCGCTGCGCGGAACTGTAGACGCCGACGACGGTGTACGCGATGCCGTCGACGAATACCGCGGGGTGGCTGGGCAGGCGCGCGGCGGAGATGCCGAGTTCGGCGGCGGTGGTGGTGTCGATGACCGCAACGTGCTGGCGAGTGTCGTTTTCGTAGCTGGTCAGCGGCGAGCCCGCGACCATCGACAGCCCCATCGCCTTCACCGCGCCCGGCGAGGCGGCCAGCAGGCTGACCGTCTGGGAGGCGGAGGCAGACAGCGCGAGCGAGCCGGTGAAGCTCGCGTCCTCGGGGAGGGAGACCGGCCACCAGACCCCCGCGGCGGTCACCCCGTCGATGTGGTCGGCGATCGCGTCCGCGTCGGCCGGGAAGCCGATGGCGGGATTGGTGCCGGGCGGCGCGACGTTGTTGGCCGGGCCGTTGTCCTCCACGGTCACCGTGGTGTCCTCGAGGACCGTGAACTGGTGCGAGATCTGGCCGGCCTCGTGGCGGTCAGACCCAGCACGGCCACGAACGCGCCCACGCCCAGGACGGTGCCGAGCATGGTGAGTACGGCCCGGCCCGGCCGCTGCACGATGCCGGCGACCGCCTCGGCGGCCGCGTCGCGCGCGGTCAGCCGGGGCGACGGCAGGCCGGTGACCGGGCTAGCCATGATCGGCCTCGTGTTCGGACAGTACGCCGTCGCTGATCGCGATCGTCCGGTTGGCGTGGGCCGCCACCCCAGGGTCGTGCGTGATCACCACGATTGTGTAACCGGCCGCGTTAAGCTGGTCGAGCAGCTCCATGAGCGCGGCCGCGTTGCGCGAGTCCAGGTTCCCGGTCGGCTCGTCGCACAGCATCAGGCTCGGCTGGTTCACCAGCGCCCGCGCGATCGCTACCCGCTGGCTCTCCCCGCCGGACAGCGTGGTGGGCAGCGCGTCGAGCCGGTGTCCCAGCCCGACCGCGTCGAGCGCGCCGGTCGCCGCCTGGAGCCGCGCCCCCCGGGGGGTTCGGTTGTACAGCTCGGCGAGCAGCACGTTCTCCAGCGCCGTCCGGTAGGGCAGCAGATGGAACGCCTGGAATACGACCCCGATCCGCCGGCCGCGCAGCGCGGAGCGGTCCCGGTCGTTCAGCGCGGACGTGTCCAGGCCGTCGAGCAGGTAGCTGCCTGCGGTGGGCGCGTCGAGCAGGCCGAGCAGGTGCAGCAGCGTCGACTTGCCCGAGCCGGACGGCCCGGTCACCGCGACGTAGTCACCCTGCCCGATGACCAGGTCGGCCGGGCGCAGCGCTGGCACTGGCGGCGGCCCTGGGTAGGTGCGGGCCACGCCGCGGAGTTCGATCACCGGCGTGGTCATCAGCCGCTCACCACCACGCGGTCGCCAGCCGCGAGCGCCCCGGACTTGACCGGGGTCACCTGGACGTAGCCGTTCTCGGATATGCCCGGCGTCACCGGCACGTCGGTCTGCTTGCCGTGCGCGCCCAGCACGGTGACGTAGCTCGTACCGGACGCGGTGGTGACGATCGCGGCGACCGGGACCGTGAGCACCGGGCCCTCGGTCTGCCCGGTCTCCACCGTGACCAGCACGTTCTCGCCGTTCAGCGCCGAGGCCAGGTGATGGGACGGTGCCACGGTCAGCGGGATAAACGGCGTCTCCCCCGAGCTGCTGGAGCTGCTGGAGCTGCTAGAGCTGTTCGACCCGGTAGAGCTGGAGCTGGAGGACGACGAAGAGCTCGCCGAACCCGAGCTGCTCCCGATGTCGACCACCGTCCCGGTCGGCACCGTGGTGGTCGCCGTCCCCAGGTCGGTCACGGTCCCCGTCGCGTGGATGCCGGTGACCTCGTCGTAGATCGTCACCTTCAGGCCGGGCTTCACCTGGCCGGCGTAGGCCGCCGGCAGCTCGCCGGTCAGCGCCAGCGACCCGCGGGGCGCGAGCTCGAGGAACGGCTGGCCGGGCTGCTCGCCGGTGGTGCCGTTCACCGCCACCACCGTCGCGGGCAGCGACGGCAGGAACACCACGTCCGCTGCGGGCACGCCGCCCGAGGACGGCGCGGTGTAGCCGAGGTGCTGGTAGTAGAGGTACACCGCGTACTCGGTGGCCGAGCCGAAGTACCCGGGCGTGTCACCATTGTCGTAGTAGCCGAGCGAGGCGAGGGCCTTCTGCAGCTCGGTCACGTCCGGCCCGCTCTCGCCCGGCGTCAGGTCCCGCCACGCGGGCACCGTGCCGGTCAGCGCGAACAGCGGCTCGCCGTCGAGCTCGGCGAGCTGCTCGCCGTTGGTGATCGTGTCGCCGGCGGCGACCTTCAGCTTCGAGATGTACACCGCCCCCGTCGTCGACGACCCCGTGGCCGACGACGAGCCGCCCGCCGCCGAGCCGCCCGCCGATGACGACGAACTCGACGGAGCGCTCGCGTACACGTCGTACTGCGTCGACGGATACACCACGCCGCGCATCTGCACCGACGAGGTGAGGACCTGGGAGACGACCGTGGCCGTGGTCACCGTGGAGGGCGGGGCCGCGGAGTCCGCGGCCAGCTGCTGCGGCGACTTCACGAACGAGGCGCCGATCAGCCCGCCGACGGCCAGCAACGCCGCCGCGATGCCCACCCCGAGCAGCACACGGCGCCGGCGGGTGAGCCGTGATCCGCGCACCGCCCGCCCGCGGCCGCCGCCATCCCGGCCGCTCTCCGTGGCCGGGGAGCCAAGTTGTGTCACGAAATCCTCCGATACTTCGCGCGCCGTCCAGGGCTCAGGAAGGGAACCGGAACACGCCGAACCTGGGTATCGGCCTCATCCTCTACGGTTCTTCTCAGGCAACCGCGTGATCCCTGTGTGAGTTTGATGTCAACCCAGCCTGGCTGGCACAGCAGCTTCCATCGAGGCCAAGCCTGCCCGGCCTCCGCGGTGGCGTCATCACACCAGGGAGCCAGTTCGGCCGTCATACCACCGCTGTAGTGCGGCGGCGGCCGGGGCGGCGATCCGCGCGGTCAACCCCGGTTATTTCGCGCTGGTCACGGCCACGGGGATCGTCTCGCGGAAGACCGAGGCAGCCGGCAGCCTGCCGCTGGTCACCAACGGGATCACCAGCTTCGAGCTGACCGGGTCATCGACCCCCGGCAGCCGGGACGGCTCGCGCTAGGCCAGAACCAGCGAGGCCGGCGAGTGCTCGAACGTGCTGGACCCCACGCACCAGCCGGCGTCGTCATGGCCCACCGGCAGCACCGGAGAGGAGACGGGCAGGTTCAGCCGGATCGGTCCCGAATCCCGAGGTGTGGCCGGGGAGACGACGGCGAGGCGGCCGTCGGGATCACCGGGCCGGCGGAACTGGGCCAGGACTGCTTCTCTCCGGTCGAACGGGGCCGGGCGCTCGATGCGGACCACGGTCTGCCGCTCTGCCCGCCACAGCACCCCTTCGCCGGCCCACTCGAAGGCCAGCACCCGTCCGGACAGCGCAACGGTCAGCTGCGTGAAGACGTTACCGATGGGCAGCCCCGGCAGCCTCGGGCTTGACAGGGCGTGGAAGCCGCACGTGCACCCCGGATCGGGGGCATCGTGAGCACCCCGACGCCCGCACTCGGCCCTGGCGTCAGCGGGGTAGCCGGGACGGCCCGTCAGCGGAATGAACAGATTGCCCGCTTGCCGGGCCAGCTTGTGGGCCCATACCACCCACAGCCCGTCCACGGTCGTGGTCAGATGCTCCTCGAGTTCTTCGGGCAGGCCAGGCTGGGTGCTGGTGCCGGCCACGAAATCCGCTACCAGGCGATCTCCCCTGCACATGGTGACCCCTTCTCTCCAGTAGCTAACTCGAGCGTAACCCGTGACCGGAGATTCCAGCGCCGAGATTCCGGACCGCGGCCACCGGCTTCCCAGCTGGGCACGGGCGGTCAGCCCGTCCCGGGTTCGGGCCTGGCCCGCCCTCCAGCATGGCGATCCACGCCCGGATCGCCATGCCCAGCTGCTGGACACACCAGGCAAGTGAGCACTGATGACGGCCATATCAGAAGCACAGGCATTAGGGATTTCGATAAGCGTCATGAATTATTCGAAACCCGTGGTTCCTTGTCACAGGCATAAGTAATGTGTCAGGCTCGTTCTATCCATTAGCAGGAAGGCATAATCGGTGCCTCCAAAGGAGGATAACTGCGCCTTCCCTGAACGACAATGCCGTGCCGCGGGGCCCTTGACGGCGGCCGCTGCCTGCTCGAAAGCCACCTCGACACCGCCGCGGGCTACGTCCGCTTCGTCGAAAGGACACTGTCATGACCGGAAACCGGAAAGACCAGAACGGGCGACCGATCATCGTCTTCGACGTCAACGAGACCCTGATGAACCTGGATACGCTCAACCCCACCTTTGACCGGATCTTCCACGACCCCGCCGCCATGCGGCTGTGGTTCGCCAACCTGATTACCTACTCCGAGGCGCTCACGCTGGCCGGGGTCTACGTCCCGTTCACCGACATCGGCGCCGCCGTGCTCGGGATGCTCGCCGCGACCCGCGGCATCACGATCAGTGACGCCGACGCGGCCGAGCTCACCGACCGGTTCGCCACCATGGCGCCCCATCCCGAGGTTCCCGCGGCCCTGCGGCGGCTCCGCGATCACGGCTTCCGGCTGTTCACGCTCACCGACAACACGCTGGAGATCTCCGGGCGGCAACTGGAGCACGCGGGCGTGATCGACGTGTTCGAGCACCGGTTCAGCGTCGATGAGACCGTGCGACGCCACAAGCCGGCGCAGGAGGCCTATCACTCAGTGGCCGCCGCGCTCGAGGCCGATCCGGGCGGCATCTGCCTGATCGCGGCCCACGTCTGGGACACGATCGGTGCGCAGTCCGCCGGCTGGCAGGCCGCGCTCATCCTCCGTGAGGGCAACGCCCCGCTCGACGTCGGCCCGCAGCCCGACTACATCGGCAAGGATCTCGACGCGGTCGCCGATCAGCTCATCGAGCGGTACGCCGCAGCGACGAACGTCGGGTGACCCAAGGGCGCCGCGGGTCTTTCCGCCTTCCGAGGGCTTCTGCCGCTACGCACCCGCGCACGGCTCGCGCTATCAGCTTTCGGACCGGTAGTCGAAGTCAGTGGCGAAGGCAGCGTGACGCCGTCCTCGTATCTCCCAGCGCAGCGCCGGGTCGGTCGATTGCAGCTCGCGGCCGTGCAGCTCGGTACCGGGGTGGTCGAAGCCGGGGATTCCGCACTGGACATCACCTGGCTCGGAGGCGTCGCCTTCGGCCTCGACCGTGAGGTAGCCGACGACCTTGATGCGCTTGCGCGGCTTGACGTGCTCCAGGGTGATCCGGGCCGGCCGTACCACGTGGACCTCGCCGATGGCGGGACCGTACAACTGCGCCACCGTTCCGCCGGCCCGGCCGAGGAAGATATCGGCTACCGCGGCCCGCTGGGCATCGTCGGCATCCCGGTCGACATAGAGCACGACCTCCCAGAGCGTGCTCGGCTGCACCCGGTCGAAGTAGCGCAGCGACATCACCACTCGCAAGTCAGAGAGGTCGATACCGTCGGCGTGGCCGTGCTGGATATGCCAGGACAGGCCGCCAAAGCACTCCCCGAAGCTGGACGGCCCGCCGGGGCGGCCGCCCACGCTGCGACAGGGGCAGATGGCCTCGCAGTTGCATCCCTCGAAGTACGAACCTCGCACCCGCCAGTCCGCCAGCGGGCTCGGCCCTGATACGGCCATCGCAACCCCGCCCATCCCGTCATGCCCGAGGACACCATCCTGCCAGGGAACCGACCGCTCCGGTATCGCCCGCGCGGTCCCCGAGACTGGAAGCAGCGCCCTAGTTTCTCAGCCGTCCGCCAGCTCGACGGCGTCGTACTCCCAGAAGGCGCGCAGGGCGGCGAGCTTTCCCTCGCCGTTGCTGCGGTAGGTATAGACGCCTCGTACCACGGCCTGGCGACCGCCCGCCAGCGTGGTACGGATCGCGCCGACGTCGGCGACCTCGTCGCCACACAGGTAGGAGCGCTCGATCTCGAAAGTGATCTGCTCCGCCGGGCCGATGACCGCGTCGTAGAAGGCGGCGATGGCCGCCGCGCCGTGGTGCCCTGCGCCGAGAGGGTCCAGCGGCGAGGGGCCCACGGGATCTTGGACCACGGCATCGGGGGCGAATAGGCCCAGCCACGCGCTGCGGTCCTTGGCGGTCACTGCGGCCTGGGACCGTCGCGCCAGCTCGCGTGCGTTCATGGCCTGTTACGGTACGGCCCCCGCCGGTTCAACACGTTTCCAACCAGCTTCCAACATTCCTGGCTGACCCTCGTGTCACCGGCCCGGCCATCCCCGGGCGGCACCAACGAAATGCCGGCGCGGCGACCGGCCAGCGCCGCCAGCGAAGGGAACCCGCCATGTACAGCACCCAGGAACAGGCAATGAACTCCGACAACCAGGCCAGGACCGGCGGCTTCGTTATGGAATCCGATGAAGGGCAAGCGTTCTGGTTCTTGAACACCCTGACCATCAACAAGGTCGGCAGCGACGACACCGAGGGTCGGCTGAGCATCGTGGATCACCGGGTGCCGGCCGGATTCGCGCCGCCGCCCCACATCCACCAGGCCAGCGACGAGGCGTTCCTGGTCCTGGACGGCCAGTTCGAGGGGTTCTGCGGTGACCAGGAGTGGCGGGCCGGGCCGGGCTCGCTGGTGTACCTGCCGCACGGGATCGCGCACGGCTTCACCGTCTCCGTCGCCGGCCCGGGCCGGATCATCGTGGTCGTATCGCCGGGCGGATTCGACCAGTTCGTCGCGGCCGCGGGCCAGCCTGCCGAGGCCCTGCGGCTGCCCGAGCCCGTCCCGCCCGACCCGGCCCTCATCACCCAGCTCGCCGCCGCGCACGGCATCCAGATCCTCCCCCCGCCCCAGCCCTAGCACGCAGGCCGACGACCAGCGCCAGGCCGGAGTCGTCCCTGCGCTCTTCTCCCACGTGGTGACGACGCGCCGGGCTAGCAGAACCGGCAAGGACGAGTTGCCGCGGCGAAGGCGACCCGGTCCTCAAGCCGCTGCACGGTCCCGGGCTGCGGTGCTGCGGGCTGCGGTGCTGCGGACTGCGGTGCCGCCTGCTGCGGTGCCGCCCGTTGCGGCGCGGGCGCGGCACCGGACAGTTCCTGGCGGCGGACCCGGATGGTGGCGATCGCGATGAGCACGGCGAGCAGCCCGACCCCCGCGGCAACCTCGAACGCACGGGAAAAGCCGACCGTCAGGGCGTGATGGTAGATGGACGCAGGCGGGGGGGTGCCCGGCTTGGGCAATGGCTGGCCCGCCTTCGCGGCGGCCGCCGCCGTGCGCGCGACCTGAGTCCTGACGCTGTCCGCGACGGTCGTCCACGCGACGGTGCCGAGCAGGGCCAGCCCGATAGCGCCACCGACCTGCTGGGCGGTGTTCAGCAGGCTGGAGGCGACACCGGAGTCCTGCTCGGCCACGTTGTGCAGGGCGACCAGGGCCAGCGGGACGAACACCAGGCCGAGCCCGAACGAGCTCACCAGCTGCGGGCCGAGCAGCTGGCCGCCGTAGCTGGCGTGCTCGGTCAGCCTGGAAAACCAGAACATCCCGCCCGCGACCATGGCGGCGCCGGCCACGATCAGCGGCCGGGCGCCGATCCGTGGCACCAGCTGCGAGGCCAGCCCGGAGGCGACCACGACCCCGACGGCGAACGGCAGGTAGGCGATGCCCGTCCGGATCGCGCTGTAGCCGAGGACGTTCTGTATGAACAGGGTGAGGAAGAAGAACAAGCCGAACAGCCCGGTAGCGACGCACAGCATGATCAGGTAGGCACCTGACCTGTTACGGTCGGCCAGTACCCGCATCGGGAGCAGCGGACGCGAGCTGCGCCTTTCGATCAGCACGAACGATACGAGAAGCACCACGGACGCGGCCAGCGACGCCAGTACCTGCGCGTCACCCCAATGCGACACCCCGTCGGGCCCCGCGGCGGCCTTGGACAGGCCGTAGACGAGCAGCGCGATGCCGCCGGTGCCGGTGACCGCGCCGGCCACGTCGATCCGGCCCGGCCGGCGGGGAGATTCGGCCAGTACACGCGGTGCCGCGACCGCCACCAGGATTCCGATCGGGACGTTGACGAAAAACACCCACCGCCACGACGCGTAGGTAGTCAGTATGCCCCCCAGCAACAGGCCCATCGCGCTGCCGAGGCCGGCCATCGCCGCGTAGACGCCAAAAGCCCTGTTGCGTTCCCCGCCTTCGGGAAAGTTGGTGGTGATCAGCGCCAGCGCGGTCGGCGCGATTACCGCGCCGCCGGCTCCCTGTACCGCCCTCGCGGTAAGCAGCCACCACTCGCTGGTAGCGAACCCGCCGAGCAGGGACGCTCCGGAGAATAGCAGCAGCCCGAAGACAAACACCCGCCGCCGGCCCAGGATGTCACCGGCGCGGCCGCCGAGCAGGAGCAGGCCGCCGAAGGTGACCGCGTAGGCGTTCACCACCCACTCCAGGCCGCTGCCGGAGAAGCCAAGTGCCTGCTGGATGTGCGGGAGGGCAACGTTCACGATGGTCGCGTCGAGCACGACCATGAGCTGGGCGGTGGCGATGACCACCAGAGCCAGGCCGAGGCGGCGGTTGCCGGCGCTGGCCGTGGCGTCGGATGGGGCTGCACGCCCGGTCTGGGATTGCGCCGACCGGGTGGTGGGCGCGTAGTCGGGCAGGTCGGAGGCGCTGCCCGCGCCGGAGGCTGGCGAGGTCACGGTGTCTCCCTTGGATCTCGGCGCACGTCCCTGGCGGCTGTGCGAGCTTTCGCGACGGGCCCAAGGCTTGCCGCCAGCCATGTGAGAGGCCATCACCGGATCCCGGTGATTCGCCGCACCGGGACAACGCCGGGCGGGATGGGATCGCGGCGGCGCGCCGTTGACAGTAGGTGCACTGGCCTGATACCGAGGCAGAAGGTGCCAGGACTGGATGACCGGTGCCAGGGTGTCAGGCGTAGATATCAAGGCAGGCCTGTGACGGTGGCTCCAGCAACTCCCGGGCTGATCGACCGGGGTGATCTTCTCGCTGCCCTGGATCGCGCGGCGGCGAGCAAGGTGACGATCATCTCGGCCCCGGCCGGCAGCGGGAAGACGTCGCTGCTCCGCGCCTGGGCCGCCCGGCCGGGGCAGCCGCGTCGCCTCGCCCTCGTGCAGGTGCAACGCGACCAGCACGACGCCCAGCAGTTCTGGCTGGCCCTGCTCGACGCGGTCCGTCGCGCCACCGGGGCCAGCAGCGGCGCGGAACTGCCAGCGGCGACACCCGACTTCGACGGGCAGGCGATGGTCGGCCGGGTGCTGTCGGAGCTCGCCGGCGCTCATGGCGGCGTCACGCTGGTTATTGATGATCTCCACGAGCTGCACTCGCCACAGGCCCCCGCTCAGGTGACCCGGCTGCTGGCCGGCCTTCCCGGGCGTGCACGCGGTCGTGACCACGCGCCACGATGTTCCGCTGCGGCTGCACCGGCTGCGCCTGGCCGGCGAGCTCGCCGAGATCCGCGCGGCCGACCTGCGGTTTACCGGGCGCGAGACCCGCGAGCTGCTCGACGCCTCGGGTATCGCGCTGTCGGAGGCCGGGGCGGCGCTGTTGCACCAGCGGACCGAGGGATGGGCCGCGGGCCTGCGGCTCGCGGCCCTGTCCCTGGCCGGTCACCCCGACCCGGAGCGGTTCGTCGCCGAGTTCTCCGGGAGCGACCGCACGGTCGCCGAGTACCTGATCGCCGAAATGCTGGACCGCCAGCCGCCCGACGTCCAGGATCTGCTGCTGCGCACCTCCCTGCTCGGCCGCGTCAACGGCGAGCTGGCCGACCTGCTGACCGGCCGCCCGGGCTCGGAACAGATCCTGCTGGACCTCGAGGACGCCAACGCGTTCGTCGAATCGCTCGACCCCGGGCGCACCTGGTTCCGCTACCACCAACTGTTCGCCGATCTGCTCCGGCTGGAACTGCGCCGCACGCTGCCCGCGGAAATATCCGCGTTGCACCGGCGCGCCGCGGGATGGTTCACCGAGCACGGCCAGGTGGCCGAGGCCATCCGGCACATCCAGGCGGCGGGCGACTGGCCGGAGGCGGCCCGGCTGCTGGCCGACCATTCGTTCAGCCTGACGCTCGACGGGCAGGCGCAGACCATGCAGGCGTTGCTGCGGGCCTTCTCGCCGGGCGCCGACCACCCCGAGCTGTCCCTGGTGCGCGCGATGGGTGACCTTGCTCAGGGGCGCCTGGACGAGGCGGCCGCCCACCTGGCGGTCGCCGAGACTTACGCCCAGACGACGCCGCCGGGTCGCCAGCGCCGCCTGCGGGTGGCGATCGCGTCGCTGAAGCTGTCGCTGGCCCGGCGGCGTGGTCACCTGGCCGGGGTCATCGAGCAGGCCAGGTTCCTGGCCTCGCCGGTCACCGGGCCGTCCGATGAGGACATCGCCTTGGGCAGCGACCTGCGAGCGGTGGCGCTGATGAATCTGGGGACCGCCGAGGCGTGGTCGCTCGGGCTGCCAGACGCGGAACGCCACCTGCGGGAGGGCGCCGTCCTGGCCCGGGAGATCGGCCGGCCGTACCTGGAAGTCGGCTGCCTCGCGCAGCTCGGTTTCGCGTCTATCTTCCATGGTGCTGCCATGCCGGAGATCGATGCGTTCGCCACGACCCAGCGGCGCTGCCGTGAGGCGATCGCGCTCGCCGAACGGTACGGCTGGGGCACGGAACCGGTGATCGCGCCCGCACTGATGACGCTCGCCGGCACGATGGTGTTTCTGGGTGAGTTCGACGAGGCCGAGCGGTGGCTGCGGCGCACCGAACGGGCCCTGCAAACAGATACCGGGCCGGACATCAGGCTGTTGTTGCACCAGACGGCCGGGATGCTGCACGCCGGCCGCGGATGCCACCGCGAGGCGTTCGAGGAGTTCGGCGCGGCCGAAGACCTGGCCTCGCAGCTGGAGGGATCGCAGGCGCTGGCGAGCCAGGTGACCGGCTGGCTGCTGGCCACCCAGGCGCGCGTCGGGATGACCGGCGAGGCCCGTGCGCGCCTCGCGGTGCTCGGTGACGAGCGGGCCAGTTCCGGTGAGATCCGTAACGCGCTCGCGGTGATCTGTCTGGCGGAAGGTGATCCGGCCGGGGCCCTGGGCGCGGTGGCCGGTGTTCTGGATGGCGCGGCACCGGTCCTTGGGTACGTCACGGTCGTTGAGGCGTACCTGCTGGCCGGGCTCGCCCACCGTGAGCTTGGCGACCAGCGCGCGGCCGGCCAGGCGGCGGAACGGGCGCTGGCCCTGGCGGAGTCTGACCGGCTGGTCCTGCCGTTCGCGATGACCGGCTCGGCCGAGCTGCTGGAGGCGCTGCCTCGGCACCAGACGGCGCACGCCGCGCTGCTCGCCGACATCCTCGACGTCCTGCACGGCTCATCGCTGGCGGCCCAAGAGCAGTCCTCGTTGCCGGCGGCGGAGGAGCTCAGCCCGGGTGAGCTGCGGGTGCTGCGGTATTTGCCGACCAACCTGTCGCGGCCTGAGATCGCCGGCGAGCTGTCGGTCTCGCTGAACACCGTCGGCACGCACCTGCGCAGCATCTACGCCAAGCTCCAGGTCAGTGACCGGTCCTCGGCCGTGCAGCGCGCCCGGGAACTGCGGCTGCTGGCGGCCGGGCGCGCGCGCTAGCCCTGGCGGTCACCGGATTCCGGTGATCCGGGGTCACCTGCCCGGCCGTGATCATGGCGTCATGGATCCGGCACCCGCCCCGTACCTGATCCGGATCAACGGGCACCTGGGCGCCACCGTGCTGTCGGCGTTCCCGGCGCTGGTGCCGAGGCATCACGGCGCGCACACCGTGCTCACCGGCCTGCTGGACCGGTCGGCACTGTACGGGGTGCTGGCCGAGATCGAGGCGCTCGGCCTGGACCTGCTCGAGATCCAAAAGCTCACCCCGCACCGCAAATCACCGGAACCAGATGACCGGCGCTCACCTTGATGGCTACTAGCTTCGGGCGCACTCGATCAGCCAGTTAGCTGCCGGGACCTGGGTTCCCGGTGCGATCCGCAGGGCCGGTTCTGGGACATGCACGAGCTGCTGTTCTACCGGCAGAAGGCGCTCGAAGACGGCGACCTGCGCGGGTACGCCGCCCAGCTCGGCCCGGACGTCGCGGCCTTCGACCACGACCGGGCTGGCACCGCGGTAGCCGACCGGATCCGCCGCGACGTCGACAGCGGCCTGGCCTCGGGCCAGGTGCTCGGCATCCCCACCCTGTTCATCGACGGCGTGGTGCGCCGCGGTGGCTACGACCCGCCGACTCTGCTGGCCGCGCTGGCCCTGTGAGCCGCCCTGCCCGCAGGCCGCGCAGCATCAGGCTGGCCCAGCTGGCGGACACCGTCGCCGGTTCTGCGGTGCTCCGGTCGCACGAATCACCGTGATCCGGTGACGCCTCCTCACCTGCCTGGCGGCAAGCCTGGTGATGGCCGCTTCCCGGCAGGAAGTCTTCAGTAGCGGATTGACGTGGGCGAGCCCGCCGGGGTGCTGCCGGGCGGATTGCGACCGAAGGGAGATCCTGCGTGAGCACCGAACAGCGACAGACCCTCGACGCCATCTTGCGGCAGTCTGCCTTCCCGTTCGACAGCGACGTCAGCGAGCAGCGGCGGCTGCTGCGGGAACTGGCCTCGGCGCAGCCGCTGCCCGCCGGCGTGACCGTGACCGCAGGCGCGCTGGGCGGCGTCCCGACCGCCGAGATCACCATCGGCACCACCGAACCGCGCCACGTCGTCTTGTACTTCCACGGCGGCGTGTACGTGATAGGAGACGCCTTCCAACCCGCCGGCCTGGCCTCGCAGATCGGCCAGCGGACCCGCGCCAGGGTCATCTCCGTTGACTACCGGCTCGCCCCCGAGCACCCCTACCCGGCCGCGGTCGACGACGCCTTGGCCGCCTACCAGGCCCTCCTGCACGAGGGCACCGCCCCCTCGCACATCGCGTTCGCGGGCGAGTCCGCCGGCGGCGGGCTCGCCATCGCCACCCTGGTCAACGCCCGCGACCACGGGCTGCCCCTGCCCGCCGCGGCCTTCGCCATGTCCCCGTATGCCGACCTCACCTTGTCCGGGGCGACCATGCAAGCCAAGCGCGACGCCGACCCGCTGTTCACCCCGCAGGCCTTCCCCGCCCGGGTGGCCGACTACACCGCCGGCCAAGACCCCGCCCTTGGCCTGATCAGTCCAATATTCGCCGACCTGTCCGGCCTGCCGCCCCTGATCATCCAGGCCGGAACACACGAGGTCCTGCTCGACGACGCCATCCGCCTGGCCCGCCAAGCTGCCACCGCCGACGTCCAGGTCACCCTCGACATCACCCCCCAGGTCCCCCACGTCTTTCAGGCCTACTACCCGATCCTCGACGAAGCGGCCACGGCGCTGGACAGAGCCGGACAGCTCCTCTCGGCGCATCTCGCCAGCGCAGAACGCGTCACCGCCTAGCGGGCCTTCCATCACCCGGTCCCGGCGCATACCCCGGGATCGTGAACGACAGGAGTTCGACATGAGCGAGATACTCGACTGGAACGCGAAGACCATCGCGGAGTTCCGAGCGAACGAGGGCAGGGTTGGCGGGAACTTCGAGGGCGCTCCGATTGTCCTGATGCATCACCGCGGCCGCAAAAGCGGGCGGGAGTACGTCAATCCGATGATGTACCTCCCGAACGACACCGAGCCGGACATCGTCTACGTCTTCGCAACCAAGGCTGGAGCACCCACCAACCCGGACTGGTACCACAACTTGGCCGCCGCCGGTGACGCCAGCGTCGAACGCGGAACCGAGATATACAAGGTGACCGTCCGCGAATTGACCGGGCCTGAACGCGACCGCGTCTACGCCGAGCAAGCGCGGCGCTACCCAGGCTTTGCGGAGTACGCACGCCAGACTGCTGGAGTCCGCACCATTCCTGTGCTCGAGCTCAGGCGGGCGTAGCCCACACCCCTAAAGACCGGGCAGCCCGGGCGGAGACCTTCCCCTCGGCGGCGCTGGGGGATAAGGATGTTGCCGGAGGGGAAGAATCGGCGCCTGTCCGGCCGTGAACGGAGCTAGGGGTTCCAGATGCCGTGGTTTCCGGATTTCGTCAGTGCGGTGGAGCTTGCGCGCCAGCAGACTCGCGCCGCTGGTGAGGCAGATCCGGTGGGCCAGTACTTCGCCGCGCTGAACCGCGGTGACAGCCGTGTTCTGGAAACCAGCTGGCCGGGTGAGGTGGTGGTCTACGATCCCCGCGCGGGCGAGATCCGCGGCCACAGGCAACTGCGGCGGTTCGTCAGCGATAACAAGTCCTGGCTGGCCCAGCACCGCACTCGGGTCGAGACCGTGGCTTCCACATACGCGGACGGGCGGGCCGTGGTGGAGTTCCTGGGGCACCTGGTCGGCGATGACGGAGAACTGGCGTGGCCGGTGGCGGTTGTCGCCGAATCGCCCGACAACTTGTCGGTGACATTCCGGACCTACTGCAGCCAGTGGCCGGTCGACGGGCGGCGTCACATCCGGCCGCCCATCCTCAAGCCCGGTGATGCCCGCCCTGGGGATGTCGTCGGCCGCTACCAGGCCGCACTCGAGGCTGGTGACGCCGAGGCGGTCGTGAGCACCTTCACGCCGGATGGGTACTACCGTGAGCCCACTGGCCCGCACGCCACTCACCGCGGCGCGGCCGAGCTTCGCTCGTTTTTCACGACGGGGTTCAGCGCGGGCGGTGGTATCGGTTTGCAGCACTGCATGGTGACCGACGACGGGGTCCGTTGTGCGCTGGAATACAACTGCGTCCGCTGGGGCAGCCATGACCTGCCGCCCCAGGCGGGGCTCGGGGTGTACGAGCGCGACCCGGACGGGCTGCTGGCCGCGGTCCGCGTCTACCACGATGTCGAACCGCCCGCCGGGCCCGCGTGACATAACGCGCGGCCATGGATCGTGACGCCAGGGTCAGCGCCTCCGTCGGCCTCGGTAGCTGGCGGACATGGCGGCTGCGCCGCGGCCGGTGGCCAGGCTGGCCGTAGTGGCCGCTTCCTGTGCCGCCACCGGGTGGGGCTGGGGCGTGGGAGGCTTGGCGGGTTTCCCGGCTATCGAGCGCAGCAGCGCGGAGCCGGGCTTGACGGTGGCGGCGAGTGGGACGACGCGTGCCTTGCGCATCAGGGGACGCACGTCGTCCGCCTGTACGGGGGTCTGCAGGGTGACCGCCACGCCGCTAGCGCCCGCCCGGCCGGTCCGGCCGGAACGGTGCAGGTAGGCCTTGTGCTCGGCGGGCGGGTCGGCGTGGATGACCAGGTCGATGCCGTCCACGTGGATGCCGCGGGCGGCGATGTCGGTGGCGACCAGTACGCGAACGGCTCCGGAGGCGAAACGCGCGAGGTTACGTTCCCGGGCGGGCTGGGTGAGGTTTCCGTGCAGCTCGGCGGCGGGGATGTGGGTGGCAGTCAGCTGGCGGGCAAGCTTGTGCGCGCCGTGCTTGGTCCGCGTGAAGATCAGCGATCGGTTGTCGCCGGCGGCGAGGGTGGTGATGACCGCTGTCCGGTCGGCGGGGGCGACGGTGAGCAGGTGGTGGACGATTGGCGCGGGAGCCGCGGGCGGGTCGACGGCATGCTCGGCCGGGTGGTGGAGGAACCGGCGGACGAGGACATCTACGGCGTGGTCGAGGGTCGCGGAGAACAGCATCCGTTGGCCCTCTGGCGGGGTCGCGTCCAGCAGCCTGCGCACGATCGGCAGGAAGCCGAGGTTGGCCATGTGGTCAGCTTCGTCCACCACGCTGACCTCGACGTCCCCGAGATGGCAGTGACCCTGGCCGATCAGGTCGGCCAGACGGCCAGGGCAGGCGACGATGATGTCCACCCGGTCATGCAGCGCCGTCACCTGCGGCCGTTGCGGCGTGCCACCGAAGATCGTGGCGACGCTTAGGTCGGCGGCCCTCGCCAGCGGCCGCAGGACAGCCTGGACCTGGCCGGCCAGCTCGCGGGTCGGTACCAGCACGAGCCCGCGGGGACGGCCGGCGCTGGTGTGCCCGTCGGCCAGCCTCGCGACCAGCGGAATGCAGAACGCCAGCGTCTTGCCGGAGCCAGTCCGGCCCCGGCCGAGGATGTCGGCGCCGTCCAGGGCATCAGGCAAAACAGCAGCCTGGATAGGGAAGGGCGCTTTAATGCCTGCCGCGGTCAGTGCGTCAGTCAGCGGCACGGGCACGCCGAGCGACGCAAAGGTGGGGCCGTGCGCCGCATCCGCGGGTCTTGTACGCCGGTGCTCCCGGCGCAGGGCAGGAGTAAGTTCGATGGGCTGAGCTGTCATGAAGGTCGTCTTCCCGACTAGGTGGCCGCATTTCGCGGGCCGCCACGTCCGTGGAAACCAGCTCGCTCACTGAGCGGTGTACGACCGGCGCGCCCTGATGGCTGCGCCTCACTGAATACAGTGCGCCTCAACAGTACCTCAGCCGAGATCATGGTCCGTACCGAAGCGAGCCTGCGGCCGGGCCCCGCCGCCCTGGCCACGGAAGGCGCATGATGGTAGGCATGAACGCCGCCCGCGGTACATCCCGGCGCTACTTGCCCAGCAGCCCGTTCAAGGCCCCAGCTCCGCCGCGTCCGGCCGAGACGTTCGTCGTCCACGATCAGGTGACGCACGACACGTACGGTCTCGGCGTCATAGTCGGCGTGGAAGACCACGCCGTGCTCGTGGACTTCCGCCCGGATCAACGGCGGATCCCGCTCCCGTGCGCCAAGCTCACCAAGCTGTAATATCCCCAGCTGCCGCGGGAGCGGGGCGGTTCCGCGGAACCGCCCCTCCCGGCATCTGGTAAGCCCTACGGACAGCCAGCGCGGCTGAACAGGCTAGAGCGGCTGGACCTGCTCGGCCTGCGGGCCCTTGGGCCCCCGGCCGGCCGTGTACTCAACCCGCTGGTTCTCCTGAAGGCTGCGGTAACCGTCAGCCTGGATGGCGGAGTGATGAACGAAGACGTCATCGGTGCCGTCGTCCGGGGCGATGAAACCGTACCCCTTGTCGGCGTTGAACCACTTGACAGTGCCCTGAGCCATGTGCCTTCTCCTGGTGGGATCTTCGGGGACACGCGTGCGCGCGACCCGGCTGGTGCGGACCGCCTGCCCGTAAGGCTTGGCTATGGGTACCAACGGCGCCCGCTGTCAGAATTCGCAGGCGCTGTGACACGTACACGAACTTCGACTCCAACCTCGCCCATTAAACACCATCACCCGGCCGCGGGTGCCGGCAGACGCCACGGCGGTAATGACGGCCCGCAGGAGGCGCGGATGACCGGCCTGATGTATTGCCTGATCAGAGACGGCGGAGGAGGCGAGATTCGAACTCTGAGGGGTTGCCCCCAATACGCTTTCCAACGATGCGCACCAGCGTCCGCCACGGCCCGTTGGCCTTGATGGCGCAGATGAGGCAGCACACGTCCGCGGCCCAGTCGGGGTGGTCATTCGGTGTGCAAGACCTGGGCGGGGCGCAGCCCCACCGCGCGCTGACCGGGCCACACCGCGAGCAGGTTGGCAGCCAGAACGGTGACGAGCCCGATGAGCAGCAGCGCCAGCATGGCGAGCGGCGGCCGGTAGGCGAGCGGGGTGAATTCAGCGACGACCCGCCAGAGGCCGCGCCCGAGCACGATGCCCAGCGGGACCCCGACCGCGAGGCCGATCCCGGCGAGCACGCTGCCGTGCGTCACCACCACCATGCGCGCCTGGCGCCGGGTGAGCCCGAGCGCCCGCAGCACCGCGAGCTCGCGGCGGCGGCGGCGCACCGCGATCGCCAGCGCGTGCCCGACCGCCCCCGCCGCCAGCAGCGCCAGGAATCCGCTCAACGCCAGCGGGAGGACCGCCACGTCCTTGACGATCTGCACCTGCGGCAAGGGATCGGGAGGCGTGAACGTGACACCTGCGCCGCCCTTGATGGCGGCGGCCGCGGCGTTAAGTCGGCGTGCCTCCGCCATCACATCGGCACCCGGCCGCAGCGACACCGCAGCCAGGTGGTACTTGAAGAGGTAATGCGCGTCATGGAAGAGCCGCGCGAACCCGGCCGGGGTGAGCCAGGCGCCCTGGTCGTAGCTGTTGTGCGGTCCGGCGGGGACGAAGCCGATACCGGTCACGGTCATGGCCCGCGGCACGGCGCCACCGGTGAGCCGCACCACTGATCCGACTCCCGCGCGCAGGTCCTTAGCAGTGGTTGGTGCGAGCACGACCCCGGTCGCGCTGGCGGGCATTCGTCCCGCGGTCAGCACGACAGGGACCTGCTTGCCGTCCACCGAGTCGTAGCTGAAGCTCTCGACCGATACCTGGCCGGACTGGGCGCCGCCGACCCTTGTGTCGATGACTCCGGTCACATCGGGGCTGGCCGCCACGGCGCGAAGCACCGCCGCGGCGGGGCCGAAGTCATGGCCGTTATCGCCCAGGAATGTTTCTAGCTGCCAGGTCTGGCCGAATCGCGCCGGGTTGGCCGCCGCGTCACGAACCCCGGCGTAGAACGTGAAGGCGGCCACCACGCCGAGAACCCCGACGACCACGCCCGCCAAGGCCGACCGGACCGGCACCGCGGTCCGGCCCCGGCCCGCCTCGAGGGCGAAGCGCGTGCCCATCACGACGGGCACGGGCAGGCCGGCCCGCGCCGCACCCGTCGCGATGGCAGAGCCCCGCGGCGGCGCGAGTGCCCGGCGCGGCGAGGTCGCGGTCCACGCCGCGGCGGCGGTGCCGGCCGTGGCGAGCAGCAGGGCAGCAGCCCAGCCAGCCCCGAGCACCAGCCAGTCGGCGTCGACGCCCGGGTGCGGTTCGGCGAGGGACGCGACACCGATCGGCATCCAGCGCGACGCGACGATCGCGCCCGCCACGCCCATCGTGGCACCCACCGCGGTCGCCAGTACGGGCGCCACGGCGGCGGACGCCACCATCTCCCCCCGGGTCATGCCCACCGCCCGCAGCACCTGCAGATCGGCCGCGGTGCCAGAGACATGCCGGGCGATCGCCTGGCCGACGAGGATGCAGGCGGCGAGCAGTGCCGCGATCCCGAAGGCCACCAGCCACTTGGCCTCATATCCAGTCACCTCGTGGACGGGACCGCCGAACGTGGCGTAGTTGTCCCACACGTCGATGTCGGATCGTCCGGTCACCCGCGCCAGGGCGGCGCGGAACGCCGGGATCGCCGCCTCCCCGCCGCGCAGCCGGATCAGCGCGTTGACGAACGTCCCCCCGGTGCTCCCCATGATGTCGGCGCGATAACGGGTGAACAGGGCGTTGGACAGCAGCACGCCGCCGTTGTCCCCGGGGGCCTCCAGGTAGAACGGATCGCGGACTACTCCGACGATGCGGACCCGGATCCGCGGACCGAGCAGCGGCGGGCCGCCGGCCGACGCCGAGAACCCGGCATCGGCCTGCGCGGCCGAGGACAACTGGAGGGTCAACGTGTCCCCGACCCCCTTGCCGTAGCGCGCGACGAAGTTCGGGGTGACGTCCACCTCGCCGACACTGGCGGGGTTGTACCGGCGGCCCTGCAGGACCGCCGGGCGCTCGACGGTCTGGTCCATCGCCGCGTTCGCGGGCGGGAAGCCGATGTTCGCGCCGGACAGGCCGTCGACCGCGTCGCCGTAGTAGACGGCGAACAAGCCGAGCGCCGTGACTCCCGGCAGGGCGCGGATCTTGCTCCAGTCGAAGCCGGGCTCATTGGGCAGCACCGTGACGGTGGCGGGCAGCGTACGCGCCCACAGCCGGTCAAAGGCGGTCTGGCCGCGCCTGGCTCCCGCGGCGGCGGTCAGCACTGTCGTGGTGGCCACGGCGATCAGCAAGGACAACACGGTGAGCGACCGCCAGCGGCGCCTGGCGTCCAGGCGCAGCCAGGTCAGCGTGATGCCCATGCCCGCTCCTCCGGTCGGCGCTGCCCGCGCCGGGGATTCTCACGCTCCATGATCAACCATTAGCGGGCCGTCCGCCGCCGGGCACAAGAGCGCCAGTGTCACGGTTCGCGGTGTGCTAGCCCCACCCGCCGGGCAGGCGGGCATTCTCCGAGCACGTCCGAAGCGCTCGCCGGCCGCCACGCAGGCCAGCGAAGAATTCGTCATGCCCTACCTCCCTTTAGCCAGTTGATGGACCGGCTGGCCGCGCTCACCGGCGTCAACCTCTTCTAGCGGGCGCGGGCTGCACCGCGCGGGTTGCCGCCAGCCAAGCAAGCAGGACGACTCCGTCGGCAGGCCCAGCCCAGGTGGCCACGGCGACGGGAATCCCGGGCCAGCCCTGTTCGACACGGCCGACCGTGCCAACCCGCCACCGGACGGCCGACGCGGTCCAGATGGGCGCCCAGGCCTGGGTCCGGGAAGCGCAGCAGCACTGGCCGCTCAGACTTCCAGAGGAACCACTATGTCAGGACACAACTCACGGCTCCTGATAACTGCGCGCCGGGCCGCCTTGATTGAGTGCGCGTGTGCGGCTCTTCGCTGATCACCTGCCGGTGGCACCCGATCAGGCCGCCCGCTCGCATCGCTGGTAGAACGGGATGCGTGACCGAGGCGGCAATTGCGACCATTGACGGCTTTCAGGCGGGCTACGTGGCCGTTGCGGGCCTGCCTACCTGGCATGAAGTGGGAGGCGAGGGACCGGCGGTCGTCCTGCTGCACGGGGGGTTCTCCGGGGCGGCCGCGTGGGGGGCCCAGGCACCGGCGCTTGCTGCAGCGGGTTTCCGGGTGCGTGTGCCAGAGCGGCGCGGGCACGCGCACACCCGCGACGTTGACGGGCCGCTGACCTATGAGGTCATGGCCGCTGACACCGCCGCCTACCTGGAGGCCGAGGTGGGAGGGCAAGCTCATCTCGTGGGCTGGAGTGACGGGGCGGTCGTGGCGCTGCTCGTGGCGCTGCGGCGGCCGGATCTGGCCGGGCGCATGGTGCTCATCGGCCAGTACTACAACTCGTCCGGGCGGGTGCCGGGCAGCGATCTTGACCGGTTGCTGCGCAGTGCGGAAGCGAAGGAATTCCTCCGGCGGGCTTATGACCCGGTATCACCGGATGGGCCTGAGCACTTCGAGGTTGTCTACGCCAAGACGATGACGATGATCGACTCGGAACCGGAGATCGACCTGGCGGCGCTGGCCAGTGTCTCTGCCCCGGCACTTGTGCTGCAAGGGGACCGGGACGAAGTCACCCTCGAGCATGGGGCCGCGGTTGCCGCCGCTCTGGGAGATGGCAGGCTCGCGGTGCTTCCGGGCACGCATGGCCTGCCCATCGAACTGCCCGGCCTCGTCAACAAGCTCCTCATCTCGTTCCTGAGGGGAGCCGTACCGGCCCCGCATTGATGTGGCTGAGCGAGTAGCCAGCCTCTGAGCGCACTGGCGACCCAAGCTTAGTGCGCAGATTTGCCCGCAACGATCCAAGAACTCGCAGGTCAAGCCAGCGAGCCAGCTATAAATCGAAGATCGTGAGTCAGGCAGCAGGCTTACGCCGATCACGGAGTGTGGTCAAGTCACCGTGGCAGCCTGCGGTTTCACCACGGTCGCGGTGCTTGCGAGCCATGGACCAGCCATCTCTGTGAGTTCTTCTCGCACGCCTGGGCAACGCCCGGGCCACTGGATCGCTGATCTGATGTCCACGATCACGCACTGGCGGATAGGGCCTTGACCTTGTCGGTCTCGATCCGGATGTTGTCGTCCCCGACCACGAGAACGGCGCGGTCTTCGGCCGTATAGGCCCGCCAGGACGGGGCGCCCTCGCGGTTGGGGTCGCCGTCGCGGGCGAACCCGATCCAGGCGTTGTGGAGGACGCCGGTGACGCGCTCGATGACCGCGGGCGGAAGGCCCTGGACGAAGGGGGCGCCCCCCCATCGGCTGATGTTGGCGAAGGTGAAGGGCAACTCCATGCAGTGGGTCGCGCCGAGAGCCCCGTCCAGCAAGCGCGAGCTCACCTCGAACTGGTAGGCGTGTACGGGGCGGTATCGGGCCCGGGCGTCAGCCACGTGCAGCCCGCCGCTGCGGAACAGGTCATCGGTGACGATCTGGGTAAGCACGTCGAGCGGGCGAGAGTCCGCGTGCGCCTGGGCGTAGACGCCGTACAAGAATTCCGCGCGGTCCCCGTACCGGGTGCCCGCCCACGCGATGACCTGCTCACGGGTGGTCGCGGCGTACGGGGGATTCATGCCGAACGCGAATGACGCCTCGTCACTAGTCCAGCCGATCACCAGGTCAATGTCGGCGCCCGCCAGGGCGTCAATCGGGTGCCGCGGCAGCGTTGCCTTGTCGATCACCGGCAGGAACGCCAAAGACCATTCGCCAAACTCGGCGTACTCACCGATAACGCCGATCGTGCCCTCGATCAGGCGCTCCCAGGGTTCCTGGTGCAGCGACTCCAGATCGGCGTGCCCAAGCTGCCGCGCCAGCGACCATGTCCGCTCAACCATGTCCTCAGCAGCGGGAGGATCGAAGCCCAGCGGAGGGCTCTGCAGAATCCCGCGCTGGAAAAGCCCCTGCGTGTCGGGGTGCTGGGCGAGAGCCGCGATCGAGAAGGCGCCGCCGGACTGGCCGGCCAGGGTGATGCGCCCCGGATCCCCGCCGAACGCCGTCGCATTGGCGGCGATCCACTGCAAGGCCGCCACCTGGTCGGTGAGCCAGACGTTCGCATCGCCAACACCGGAGAGGAAGCCCAACGGACCCAGCCGGTAACTGATCGAGATCGCCACGACATCGCCGTCGTGAGCGAAGGTGTCACCAGCATAGAAAGGCAGGTTCCCGGAGCCGGTCAGGAACCCGCCGCCGTGAATCCAGACCAGCACCGGGCGGCGAAGGTCGTCGATGCCCGGCGTCCACACGTTAAGCGTCAGGCAGTCCTCGCCGAAGGGCGGCTCCCCGTGAGAGCCGATCGGCGGCATTCCCCCCGGCAGCCAGGGCTGCGGTGCCGAAGGCCCGTACTCCGTCGCGTCGCGCACGCCATCCCAGCCGGGATGCGGCCGCGCAGCCCTCCAGCGAGCGAGACCCACCGGCGGGGCCGCGTAGGGAACGCCGCGGAAGACGCATAGCCCATCCTCGACACACCCGCGCAAGGTGCCCAAGGTTGTGCTCGTGGTCGGCAGCTCAGTCATTCCCGTTTCCCCGGTGAACGCGGACCTTGACAAGCCAAGATAGTCACGGCAGTCCAGCTCGAACACCAGGCGGCGCGGACCCGCCAGCGATGCGCTCCTTCTCGCACGCCCAGTGTCGAATTCAGCCGTAACTGATCAAGCGGCGCCGCTGCGCGGCACCGGCCGAGGCTGGCAAGCACCCAAGGCATTGGCAGGCGGTCAGGCCAGGATCAGACCGCAGGGCTGTCCGGCGGGTTCGCCGTAAACCACGCTCCAGGCGCCCGCGTAGAAATCAGGCAAACTGAGCTTGGTCGGCGGCGTAGTACGGGCCCTCGACAGCGTTTATGACACCGATCCTCAGCAGGTGGCCGTTGGAACGCTGCCAGGTGCTGAAGATGGTTCCGGCGGCGCCCTGGCTGCCCTCGAACGACCAGCCGTCGGCCGCCGAGAAGGCCTCGGCGAAGATCTGGTTCACCGCCGCCGCGGTTGCGTTCTTGGCGGCCTGATCGCGATCGCCGGCCTGCCAGGCGCTGAACACGTCCTTGGCGGCGGTCTGCGGGTCTGGCGCGGCAAGATACCCGTTGACCAGATGGTTCCAGGTCTGCGGCCCTACGATCCCGTCCACCGTCAGGCCGAGCAGCGTCTGGAACGCCCGTACGGCGGCATCGGTGACCGGGCCGAAGACGCCGTCGACAGCGACCTGGTTGGCGCCGTCACCGCGGCTGTGGATCTGACTCTGCACGGCGCGCACGGCGTCACCGTTGCTTCCCTGCTGTACCTGGATGATCAGCTGGGGCCAGGTCTGCGGCCCGACGATCCCGTCGGCGCTCAGCCCGCGCGAGGACTGAAAGGCCTGCACGGCGGCCTTCGTCAGCAGACCGAAGTCACCATCCACCCCCGTGGGGTGGCCCTGCGCCGTAACCAGGTACTGGACGGTCCTTACGTCCTCACCCGTCGATCCTTGCTGCACTAGCGGCCACGTAAGCGCCATCTGACAACCCCCTGTTGACCGGCCGCAGTCTCCTAACGGCCACGGCTTCCTACGCTCACAGAGGCACCGCCCGCCCTCGCAAATACATCGGAGTTCCGGCGGTTCGACCCCAGTTGCACCCCCGAGGTCAACGTTGTTCTCGAGCGGCCGGAAGCGGTCGATGCCGGTGACGGCCTGCCGGCATCAGCTAACGCGCAGATCAGGCCACTCTCACCCCTGCGGGCGCCCGGTCATGCCGTCGGGCGGCGGGCGCCGTCACTTCCAGCCTGAGGTACGGCCGGCTTGCTCTATCCAGTCGTGCAGCTCTGGCCGGTGCCCCTCCTCCAGGGTGGTCACCTTGACGTAGCGGGTCCGATCGGTGGTTCCGAGTGGCGGCGCGGGTTCGAAGTCCGCGCCGCCGAGGAAGACGACGTTCACCGAGACGTCGTAGGGGGCTATCTCGATGATCCACCCGAGTCCTGGTAGCCCGTAGAACGCCCTCTTCCACTTGACGGCGTAGTGAAGGCCGGGGACTGCCGCCCGGATTGACTCGTCCAGCCCCTTGACGATCGGCTGCAGATACGGCACAAGGAGCCCGAGCCAATCGTCGATGCCGGAGTGTCCCGCTGACGGCTCTGGCGGCTTTCGCCCTGCATTTCCCTTGATCGTTTTCGGCATCGCGTGTCCTCCTCCGCCAGCTGCCGCCAGGTAGCCACGGCAACGATAGGGCTGACCGTGACTACCTGACGGAGCGGCGGAGCGCCGTAGTCAGGTGCGCGAGTCACGTGCGCGATCGAGGGGTGAGACACACGTGAAGCGTACGCCCGGCCCGGCGGGAGGAGACCGCAAGATCGCACGTGCTCACAGTGCAACCGAGGTGGATAAGGCGATCTTCGACGTCGTCCGCACATCAGCCGCGTTGAGGTACATCGCGTCGGCCCAGAGCGCCGCCGGACGCAGTCGTGCGCCCGCCGGCCTGGTTCGCGATCACGTCCGGCATCACGCGCGCTCGTCGCACGCGGCTGTGCGCGGCGCAAGGGCTGCCATCAGTCGGTCAGAGTTCGATGCGCGAGCCCATGATGACGGTGCGCTCGCGGGGCAGATGGAAGGATTCGGCGGCGTCAGCGGTGATCCGTGATGTCGCGATGAACAGGCGCTTGCGCCAGCGGCTCATGCCCGGCGCATGGCCCTGGACGAGTTCGATGCGCGACACGAAGTACGACAGGTTGTCGTCGGGAAGGGGGTTTCCGGGGTCGGCGTCGCGGATCAGCGGCAGGAGGTCCGGGATGTTCGTCTGGTCCATGTAGCCGAAGCGGGCGGTGACGTAGATGATCCGGTCCTCTTTGTACCCGAGATCGTCGATCTGCACCCGCTCCGCTTCGGGGACGTGCGGTGCGGGCATCGTCTCGATCGAGAGGATGAGGACCTCGTCGTGGAGGATCTCGTTGTGTTCGACGTTGGCCCGCAGCGCCAGCGGGGCGGTGGCCTTGCCGCGGTTGAGGAAGATGGCGCTGCCCGGCACCCGGTGCAGCGGGGGCTTCATGGCGTGCAGATGCTTGATGAACTCCGGCAGCGGCCCTTCGGCCTGGATCCGCCGCACCGTGACGAGTTCGCGGCCTCGCTGCCAGGTGATGAAGACGGTGAAGGTGATGACGCCGATCAGCAGCGGGAACCACGCTCCGTGGAACAGCTTGGTCAGGTTAGCGGCGAAGAAAAGCAAGTCGATGACGAGCAGGGCGCCGCCGCCTGTCAGCACGGCCCATAGCGGCCATCGCCACTGATGGCGGGCGTAGTAGAAGAACAGCAGGGTGGTGATCGTGATCGTGCCGGTCACGGCCGTGCCGTAGGCGTAGGCCAGCGCGGCCGCGGTCCGGAACGCGAGCACCAGGGTAAGGACGGCCACCAGCAGCAGCCAGTTGACCCACGGGACGTAGATCTGGCCCATCATCTGCTCGGAGGTGTACTGGATGCGCAGCCGCGGCAGGTAGCCGAGCCGCCCGGCCTGGTGCACGACCGAGAAGGCGCCGCTGATGACCGCCTGCGAGGCGATGACGGTCGCCACGGTGGCCAGGAACACCATCGGGAGCCTGGCCCACCCCGGGGCCAGCAGGAAGAACGGGTTGCTGATGCTGGCCCGGTTACCCAGGATCAGGGCGCCCTGGCCGAAGTAATTCAGGATGCAGGCGGGGAAGACGACCAGCAGCCAGGCGCGCCTGACCGGCCTGCGCCCGAAGTGCCCCATGTCCGCGTACAGCGCCTCGGCTCCGGTGACGGCCAGGACGACGGCGGTCAGCGAGAAGAACGCGGTGCCGAAGTGGCCGGCCAGGAAGCCGATCGCGTAGCTGGGCGACAGCGCCTCCAGGATCACCGGGTGAGCGACGATGCTCCGTATACCGAGCACGGCGATAACGGTGAACCACACGCTCATGACCGGCCCGAACATTCGTCCCACGACGCCCGTGCCCAGCCGCTGGATCAGGAACAGGATGACGATGATCGCCACCGTGATGGGGATGACCAGGCTGGACACCGACGGTGCCGCGACCTCCACGCCCTCGACCGCCGACAGCACCGAGATGGCGGGCGTGATCATGCTGTCGCCGAAGAACAGCGAGGCCCCGAAGATGCCGAGCGCGGCTAGTACGGCCTTGGCCCGGGCGCCGCCGGGCAGGGCCCGGCGGCGGATCAAGGCGATCAGCGCCATGATCCCGCCCTCGCCGTCGTTATCGGCCCGCATCACGAGCGTGACGTACGTGACGGTGACGATGATCGTCACCGACCAGAAGATGAGCGAGGTGACCCCGAAGATGCTCTCGTGCGACACCCTGACCGGGTGCGGATCGCTCGGACTGAAGACGGTCTGTACCGTGTACAGCGGGCTCGTCCCGATGTCCCCGAAGACAACTCCGAGGGCACCGAGCGCGAGAGCCCCCTGCGCACCAGCACGTCGGCTCACGCCCACAGTATTCCCGTGCCGCCAGCTTGTACGCGCTACCTTAGCGAGCGACCCGCGAAGGACACCATCAGCAACGACAGCCCCGATGCCGCAACGGCACCACAGCCGCCGCGGTGCTCCACAGGCCATGCCGCTACACAGCACACTGGGGCCGGTTGTGGCCTGACACCAACGACACCTAAGAAAAGATGCCCGCACGCCAGAGCCGGGGTCGCACCGCGTCAAGTCGGTGGGCGACACTCGGGCTACGTCCATAGACGGCATCGCACTGAGTGGGGCGATGGGTCGTGAAGCGACCGCAGCGACGGCGAGGCGATTCCCGGACGGTGAAGCGACGCTGGCCTGGGACTTCCCGCGAACGCGCGATGCCGGCAGGTCATCCGGGCGATGGGGAACAGAGGACGTCGCGCTCTTTCCGCATCGGCGCCATCCTCGTTGTCGTGTCCCTCGTCTTGGCGGGATGCACTTCAGGACCGCCTAAGACGGCAAGTCCCGAGAGTCCGGCCCCGGAATCGGGGAAGTCACCGGCATCAACGACTGTGACGTCGGTTCCCGCGGCAAAGTTGATCGAGCCGCCGGGCCCGGTCAGTGCCCACCCGGCGCTGCTGGGCGAAGCGAGCGCTGCATGCCGCAGGGCAGGCGCGTCCGACATCACGTTGTGCGCGGGCACCATCGACGCCGAGGTCTGGGGCCTGCCCCTGGTGATCATGAGTCATCTGCGGGATCTTCTGGCCTGCCTCGTCAGGGTAAACGTCCTCGACAACGCAACGAGGCTGGCTGGTCCGAACTCGACCTCGGTGGCCGACCCGAACGATGACACGCTCTACTCGACTGCATTTCTGGACCTGCGCGCCGGACCCCAGCTTCTCAGCGTTCCCTCGATGCGCGGACGCTACGTCGATTTCCAGCTGCTCGACATGTACACCAACACGATCGCTGACGTGGGCGTGCTTACCGACGGCGGCCACGGTGGCACCTATGCGTTCGTCGGTCCCGGCTGGCACGGCACCATCCCGAAAGGTTCCGGCACCGGCACTACCGTCATCGACGTCGCTTGGGTTCCTGGGCGATCTCGGGAAAGACATGGCTGCCGATCCGCCCACTGCCGCCGACGGCCCGGTCGTCGCCGCCATGGCTGCTGCCGGCATCGGTCCGGGACGAGCGCCTGGAGCCACCAGTTCGGGTAACGCGGCCGAATATCTCAAGGCTCTGGGGCTTGGGGCCAGCCTTCTGGCCGGAGCGGCCGGCGAAGGCTCCACCACAATCTGGACCGGATATACCCGGGGTGCCGTGGTGGGATCGTATGGAACCGACTATCTGCAGCGCGCCCGCCTGGCGGAGGAGACGCTCGGTACGCAGGTCCCGGCCCAAGCCGTCTACTTCAGCGCCAGCCACGCCCGGTCAGGGACGACCACTACTGCGCTGGCTGGAACCCGCAGCTACCAGATCCGGTTCCCAGCCGCGGGCCTTCCGCCCCATGGATCCGACGGCTTCTGGTCGATCACGCTCTATAACGCCGCAGGGTTCCTTGTGGCCAACCCGATCGGCCGCTACTCAATCGGAGACCAAACACCCGGCCGCCTCCTACGAGGTGACGACGGCTCTCTCACCATCGTCGTGTCGGCCAGCCGTCCCGGCGGGACAGACGTGAACTGGCTGCCGGCGCCCACGGGTGCTTTCAGCCTCGTGCTTCGCGTGTACGACCCCGCGCCACAGGTACTCGACGGTTCTTGGTCCCCGCCCGTAATCCGGGCGACCAGCTGAAACGCGATGGCCGCGGTCTGCTTCTTCTGTGGCGGCCGAGCGGCTAGACAGGCTTGATCGCTGCAGGCGCCGTCGTCACAGGCGGTGGTAGCGATTCGTCCTATAGACAATCCAAAATCGTGCCGACCGAGTATGCGCGTGGACTGCTGCCAGCTCGTTTACCCGCAGACGGCACGTAGATCACCCAGTTCTAGGGCGAGTTCCGGCGGGCGGTCTCGGGTGGTTTCAATTGCTGGTAGCGGCTGCGGTGATCTGCTGTGGTGACTGGTCTGCGAGGCGGGCGCGGGCGGCGTCGAGAGCTGCCGGGGTGAGTGCGGCGCGGATAGTGGCCAGTGTCCGCGCGTACCCGGCTGGATAGACGGGCGGCAGTAGCACGCCGATCTGGGCCCGCAGGCCGTCGCGTGCGCCGTCGAGCTCGGCGGCGCGCTCGTAGTCGCCGCGGGCCGCCGCCGTGCCGGCCAGGCCCTCCAGGCACCATTGCACATACATCAGGTTGCCGGTCTCGGCGAACAGCAATGCCGCGTCGGCAAGCAGTGCCTGCGCCTGGGCGTGGTCGCCGTCGGCCAGGTCGACGTGGCCCACCAGCGTCAGCGACATGGCCGTGCTCCAGCGGTCGTCGAACTTCCGGGCCACGACCAGGCTTTCCTCGAGCAATTCCCGGGCGGCAGCCCGCTCATCCAGGTTCAGCAGCGCGGTCCCCAGCCCGCCCAGGCCCCGGGCCGTGCTCTTCTCGTCACCCCGCTCGCGCAGCAGCGCCAGGCTGTCGGCGAAGAAACGCTCCGCCCGCTGGTAGTCGCCCGCGTTCACCCCGAACGTTCCCAGCATGAACAACACATCGGCCTGCCCACCGGTGTCACCCAGGGCGCGGAACAGGCCCAGCGCCTCGGTGCCGAACGCCTCCGCCCGCTCGGACGCTCCCGGGCCCGCGTTGCCCGCCGCCCAGCCCAGCAGGAACAGCACCTGCGCCAGGGTGTGCCGGTCGCCCGAGTCCCGCCCCGCGGCCAGGCTCTCCTCGGCCAGGGCCGCCGCCCGGGGGGCGTCGCCGGTGAACATCGCCGCGTAGCCCAGGCCCAGCAGCGCCACCGCTTCACCAGCCCGGTCGGCGTCTGCCCGCGCCTGCTCCAGCGCCGCCCGGTGGCTGCGCGCGGAGTCGGCGTACTGATCCTGTGCCCGCGCCAGCAGGCCCTGGGCGTTGAGCGCGGCCGCCAGCACCCGCGGGTCGTGGCTGCGGGCATTCACAGCCGGCGGTGGTGGTCCCCCGGTACCGCTTCTGAGGTGGTGGATACGGAGCGGTACGTCTCTTCAGGCTCGCCGTATCGCTGGGTTGCGGCCTGTTCAGGTAGGCAGCAGTGCCGCCGCGAGGCTGTCGGACAGCCATCGGTTGAAGTCGGCGGTGCTCCAGCTGCGCTGAGCGACCAGCAGCCGGTAGAGGTGGCCGTCGGTGAGTGCCCAGCAGAGTTCCGCGGCATGTTGCTCGGTTATGCCGGCGGCCAGTCCGTCCAGGGACGCGAGATACCGGATGAACATGGTAGCGCCCAGCATCCGGTTGCGGTTCGCCTCGGCGAGCAGCTGTGCGGCCGCCGGGTCGATATCGGCTGCGGCGATGAGAACTTCGCCGAGCGGCGTGGTGCGGGTGGCGGTGTCGGTCACGGTCTGCACCCAGAGCATGAGTGCCTTCCGCGGGTCGGACTCGGCCAGGATCGCCTTGATGGCCGGGCGGTCGATCAGGGCTATGGGCTCGTCGTCGCCGACGATGGCCCAATCCAGGGCGAGCTTGAGCAGGGCTACCTTGCCGCCTGCCGAGTTGAACACGGTACGCCGGCTCACGTGCGCGGCCTCCGCGATCCCGTCGATCGTGGTGGCCGCATAACCCTGGGCCAGGAAGAGGTCGTGAGCCGCGGTGACGATCGCCCGCCGGGTACGGCGGGCCTGCTCGTCGCGCACCTGCGACGCGTACCGCTTCCGGTGCTGGCTCGTCGGGTCCCGCGGCTGGGTCGTCGCATCGGGCGGGCTCGTTGCGTCGGGTGGGGGGCTCATCGTGACCCGCCCGGGGCCTTGACGTCCCCCCAAATTCGTTGCACTATAAATACAGTAATCACATCGTCAGTATACCAAAATTCCGCGCGTATGCAGTAACGACAGAGAAGAAGTGGTGAATCTCATGTCTAGTGGTGGATCTCATGTCTAGTGCCACGACTGCCGACAGCGCCTGGGACCGGCGGCGGTGGCTCATCCTGGGCGTGATCGCCCTGGCGCAGCTCATGGTGGTGCTGGACCTCACGGTGATGAACGTCGCGCTGCCGTCGGCGCAGCGGGCGCTGGGTTTCACCACGGTGGACCGGCAGTGGGTGGTCACCGCCTACACCCTGACGTTCGGCAGCCTGCTGTTGCTGGGAGGCAGGCTGGCTGACCTGCTGGGCCGCAAGGTCACGTTCCTGACCGGCCTTGTCGGTTTCGCCGGCGTGTCGGCCATCGGCGGGGCCTCGGTCAACTTCGCCATGCTGATCACCGCGCGGGCCTGCCAGGGCGCGTTCGCGGCGCTGCTGGTCCCCTCGGCGCTGTCGCTGCTGACCACCACGTTCACCGAGCCGAAGGACCGCGGCCGGGCATTCGCCGTCTACGGCGCGATCGCCGGGGCCGGCGGCGCGATCGGGCTGCTGCTGGGCGGCGCGCTGACCGAGTACCTGTCCTGGCGGTGGTGCCTGTACGTGAACCTGATCTTCGCCGCGGTGGCGTTCGCCGGCGGGGCGCTGCTGCTGCAACGCCAGCCGTCCCAAAGCAAGCCCAGGCTGGACATCCCCGGCGTGCTGCTGGTCTCCGGCGCGGTGTTCTGCCTGGTCTACGGGTTCTCCAACGCGGCCGCGCACAGCTGGCACGCGCCGTCCACCTGGGGGTTCCTGGCCGCCGGCGTGGCGCTGGGCGTCGTGTTCGCCGTGTGGATGGGCCGGGCAGCCCACCCGCTGCTGCCGCCCCGCGTAGTGCTCGACCGCAACCGCGGCGGCGCCTACGCCTCGATGCTCATCGCCTCGGCCGGGCTGTTCGGGATCTTCTTGTTCCTGACCTACTACCTGCAGCAGACGCTGCACTACTCGCCGCTGGTGACCGGCGTGGCGTTCCTGCCGCTCAGCGCCGGCCTCATCATCGCGGCCAACCTGTCCACGACCGTGCTGATGCCCAGATTCGGGCCCAGGCCGCTGGTCGCGTCCGGGATGCTGGCCGCGGCAGGCGCGATGGCATGGCTGGCTCAGCTGGGCCCGCACACCGCCTATGGCGCGGGCGTGCTCGGCCCGACCATCCTGGCCGGAATCGGCGTGGGCCTGGTGATCGCGCCGGTGATCAACACGGGTACGTTCGGCGTGGCCCCGCAGGACGCCGGCGTCGCCTCCGCCACGGTCACCGTCGGCCAGCAGCTGGGCGCCTCGGTCGGCACGTCGCTGCTGAACACCATCTTCACCGCCGCCGTCACCGCCTACCTCGCCGCGCACCTCGCGCAGGCCCGGCTCATCGGCCGCCCGGCCCTGACCGGGCTGGCGCTGGCGCACGGCTACGACACCGCGTTCTGGTGGACCGCCGGCATCTTCGCCGCCGGCGCAGTCGTCGCCGGCGCACTGCTCCGCACCGGGCCACTGCGCCCGGCGAGCACGCCGCCCCCGGCACACGCCGAAGTGACAACGGCACAAGCCAAGGCCGGCCCCGCTCTTCCCGGCTGATGTCGCGGGCGCAGATTCTCGGTGTCCGCGAAGGAGGTGACCGACGGACGTAGAGGGATATTCACGTGAACTGCCAAGTCGGGGACCTTAGGGACCCTTACCGCGCATTCAAACTGGCCAGCGACCTAGCCGACGCCGGCGCCGCCGTCGACACCGTGGCCGCCGATGCCAGCGATCCTGAGGGCCTCCGCGCCGCCCTCACCTCGCTGTATGCGGGCACCGGCGCGCCCGAGGTCCTGGTCTACAACGCGTCGATGCTGACGCCGGACTCGCTGCTGAGTAGCGACATCGCCCGCCTTTACCAGGCCTACGACGTCGATGTCGTCGGGGCCATCGTGGCCACGCAGGTCGCTGCCCCGGCGATGCGGGCCGCCGGAGGCGGGACCATCCTGTTCACCGGCGGCGGCTGGGCTGACCACCCGCGCCCGGCCTTGGCCACCGTCTCGCTCGGCAAGGCCGCGTTGCGGCCAGCGGCGACCATGCTCGGTGCCGGCCTGGCGGGCGACGGCATACGCGTCGCCAGCTTTTGCGACACGCTCGCCAACTTTGCGCTGGCGGGCCGGCTCCGCGGGTTACTGGAACGCCCCATGGGCGGCAACAACTTGCGATAGCACCACGCGCGTGGAGCCACAGGCGACCGGTTCGCGTCAGAGCGGGGACTTGAACCGCTCGCCTATATTCTCGGCGGCCCGCGGAATCCTGGCTGAGTGTCTGATCCTCAAAAAGCGTCTGACCCTCAACAGATGTGCCAGGGCCGCGGGCCGCAGCCAGCAACCAGCAGCGGGGCTTGCCACGGCCCGTTGGCCTTGATCACGCTGCCGCCCGGCGGCGGAGCCAGGAGTGGTAGCCGCACCAGACCACACTCATGCCGATCTTGAAGGACAACAGCCGGTAGAGCAGTATTACGGTCACAGCCGCCGGGGCGTGAATGCCGACGCTGGCGAAGGCGGCGATCAGGACGATGTCGACGATGCCGATGCCGCCAGGCACAGGGCTCAGACTGGCCGCCCCGGAGCCCGCGCTCCACACCACCAGGATCTTCGCCCAGGGCACCGGGACACCCAGCGCAAACATGGCGCAGATGAGGCAGCACACGTCCGCGGCCCAGTTGGCCAGCGCACACGCGAACGCTTGCCCGAGCGCCCGGTTGGCGAGCCGCAGGTCACCGGCGCGCTCCAGCGCGGCGCTGAGCAGCGCGGCCACATCGCGGCGCGGCCGGCCGCGCATCCCCCGGCGGACCAGCCTCATCACCCGATCCGCCAGCGTGACCAGCCGGGTGCGGAACCGGGCCAGGCGCAGGCCCATCACCAAGGCGACAGCGATGGCGGCGCCGACCAGGCTGCCCGCCAGGCCAAGCGCCGCGGCGCCCGGGTTGCCGGTCATGGCCACGCCGACCGCGGCGACGATGGCGAAGGCCACGGTGGAGAATGTCCCGGCGATCGCCAGGGCGACGCTGACCTGCCCGACGTCGGCACCGCCCCGGCGGAACTCACGGAAGGCATAAGTCGCCGCGATGCCCGAGCCCACTACCGGAACCGAGACCGCGATCGCGTTCGCGTTGTAGGCGGTGGCCAGTACCGAGCGCAACGCCAGCCGCGCCCCGGCCGCCCGCAGCAGCACCCGCTCCAGCTGGCCGAACGCAGCCATCGAGCCGAACTCGGCCGCGGCGCCAGCCAGCACCCAGCTCACCCGGATGTGGGTCAGGCCCCCCAGGCCCTGCCGCAGCACAGCCCGCTCGGCGTAGATCGCCACCCCGGCGCCGACCACCACCGCAACGACGGCCGCCAGCTGGGCGACGCCCAGCCAGCCTCGGCGCAGCAGCGTCGCGGGCTGCGCCGGGGCCGGCGCCGCTGGCGTGCCCGTCTCCGTTATCACAATCCCTCCTGGTTTCCCTGCCTGGGACGCGGGCCATGTCGTCACCGAAGATGACGTGCCTGCTCACCATGGCTCTCCCGGAGAGTGGCTGGTGAGCAGGCATGTCCTCCCGCCGGTGCCGCGGCCAGGCGGCTACAACCGCGCCGTCGAGGCCTCAGGCGCTTCGAGCTGCGCTTCAGGCGGGATCTGGTCGCGGGCCTTGAAATACTCCTCGCCCTCGATGCTGACGCGGGGCAGGATCCGGCCGAGCCAGCGGGGCAGGTACCAGTTGGCCTTGCCCAGGCTGGCCATGCGCGCTGGTACGAGCAGACAGCGGACGACCGTGGCGTCCAGGATCACGGCGACGGCGAGGCCGATGCCGAACTGCTTGACGGTCGGATCGCCGTTGAGGACGAAGCTGCCGAACACGAACACCATGATCGTCGCTGCGGCGGTGATCACGCGCCCGCTGGTGACCAGCCCGGAGACGACCGACTGCTTGGAGTCCTCGCCGGCGTCGGCGTGCTCCTTGATCTGGCTGACCAGGAACACCTCGTAGTCCATCGAGAGCCCGAACAGGACCGCGAACATGAACAGCGGCACGTAGGAGACGATCGGCACCGCGCTGTCGAGGCCGATCAGGCCGTGCAGCCAGCCGAACTGGAACACCGCGATGAGCACGCCGTAGGCGGCGCCGATGGACAGCAGGTTCATGACGGCGGCCTGCGCCGGGATCACCACGGAGCGGAAGGCGAGCATCAGCAGCAGGAAGCTGAGCGCGATCACGACCAGGATCTGGAGCAGGAGCTTGCTGGAGATGTCCGAGGCGAGATCCACGTTGCTGGCGGTGCTGCCGCCGACGTAGGCGTGCATGTTCGTGCCCTTCTCGGCATCGGGGATCACGCTCGAGCGCAGCTTGCTGACAAGATTGGCGGTGGCCTGCTCGGCCGGCCCGGTCGAGGCGACCGCGTTGAAGTAGGCGGTGGTCCCGGCCTGGTCGATCTGGACCGGGGAGACCGCGGCGACGCCCGGGGTCTGCGAGACGTCCTGCTCCAGCGTCTGCAGCCGCGGGTCACTGGCACGCGGGTCGCTGCCCGACGAGCTCTGGGAGCTGGCCGAGCCGCCGGAGGAGGCCTGCGCGGGTGAGCCGAGCGAAACCGCCACCAGCAGCGGCCCGTTGGTCCCGGGCCCGAAGTTGTCCGAGATCAGGTCGTACGCCCGGCGGGCGGTGGTCGACGTGGACAGCGCGGCGACGTCCTTCTGCCCCAGGGTCAGCGACAGCAGCGGGATCGCCAGCGGGATAAGGATCGCCAGGGCCGCCAGCGCCGAGATCACCGGCCGCCTGACCACGCCGGCCGCCCACCGCGCCCACGCGCCCTGCTTCGAGTGATCCGCGGGATGGCGGCCACGGACCCGCAGCGCGTTGATCCCCGAGCCGACGATCGCGAGGATCGCGGGCAGCAGGGTCAGCGCGGCCAGGACCGCGACGACGACCGCGACCGCTGCCATCAGCCCCATCGTCGTCACCAGCGGGATGCCGGCCACCGCGAGCGACACCAGCGCGATCGTCACAGTCCCGCCGGCGAAGGTCACCGCGCCCCCGGAGGTCGCGACGGCCCGCGCGATCGACTCCCGCAGGTCCAGGCCGTCCTTCAGGCCGCGGAAGTGCCGGGTCACGATGAACAGCGCATAGTCGATGCCGACGCCGAGCCCGATCATCGTGGCCAGCGTCGGCGCCACCGTGGACACGGTAAACGCGTGGCTGAGAATCTGGATGATCGACAGAGTCGAGGCCAGCCCCAAGATCGCCGTTACGATCGGCAGCAGCATCGCCACCACCGTGCCGAACGTGAGCGTGAGGATCACCATCGCCGCGAGGATGCCGATCAGCTCGCTGATCTCGGTAGACGGCTTGGATACCTTCTCGCCGAGCTGGCCGCCGGTCTCCACCTGGATCCCGGCCGCCTGGGCAGGCTTGGCCGCCGCGTCGATGATCGTCTGAGCGTCATCGACGGACATCGCCCCTGGGCTGACCGACAGGGTCACCGAGAGGTATCCCGTTCTCTGGTCCTTGCTCAGCGCGGCGGCGCCCTGCGAGGTGAGCGGGTTGATCACCGAGGCCACGTCCGGCGCCTTGGCCACGTCGGCCGCCGCCTGGTTGACCGCCTGGGAGTACTTGGAGTCGGTCAGTTTCCCGCTGCTGACGTGCAGCACGATCGGGCTTGTCCCGTTGGCCTGGTCGGGAAACGACTTGCTGAGCGCGTCGGCGGCCTGCTGGCTGTTGGTTCCCGGCAGGGTCACGTTGTCGTTGGTATTGTCGCCGAGGCGATGCGAGACGCCCACCAGCGCGACCGTCAGCACAATCCAGGCGGCGAGAACCGCGAAACGATACCGGACGCAGAACCGCGCCAGGCGGTAGAGCACACCTGTCATGACCGGGCTTCCTTCTCTTCATCGGCGGCTTCATCCGCCGGAACACGGGCTTCACGCCAACGTGCCTGGCGGCCGTGACCGGTCACAAGGGAGGAACCCCGTGGCTTTTCCCTACGGTTTTCCCGGACGGCGCAGCAGCCTGAGGGCTACCCGCCGATGGCCGACGCCAGCTGGAAGCGAGACCGGATGCCGAGCTTCTGGTAGGCGCTGCTGAGGTGGCGCTCAACCGTCTTCTCGGTCACGAACAGCGCCTGCGCCACCTCGCGGTTGGTCTGCCCCCCGGCTACCTGACGGCACACCCGCCGCTCCGCCGCGGTCAGTGCGGTCGGCCCGGTCAGCTCGAGCCGGGCGCGGCGCCCGGGCCCGGCGTGCAGCCCGGCCATCGCGCTTTCCGCCAGCGCGACGGCACCGCACTGGCCGGCCAGGCTGATGGCCCGGCGCTGGGCGTCCCGGCCCTCCGTTCGCCTGCCGGAGCGGCTCAGTTCGGCCCCGAGATCGGCGAGCGCATGAGCCAGCTCGAGCCGGGCGGGACTGCGCTCGAGGACCGCGACCGCCTCGCGGAGCAGCGCCAGCCCTTCGTCCCCGCCGATCGCCAGGGCCGCGGTGCGCAGTGACATGCCCAACGCGCCAGGCGCGCCGACCCGCCGGGCCGCCGCCACCTGCTCGCGGGCCAGCTTGTCAGCCTGCTGCCTGTCTCCCAGAACGGCCAGCGCGGGAGCTGCGTGAGCCCTCCAGGTGCTTGGCCATTGCACCGCCCGCGCCTCGAACCGCTGGCCGCACCACAGGAGGTCCGCGACCCCCTCCTCGAGCTGACCCTGGGCTATCCGCAGCCGCCCGCGCGCGGTCAGGAACTCCAGGACGTAGGCGCGTTCCTCGGTGATTCCCGTTGCTTCGCCCGTCCGGGCCAGGCCGGCCGCGGCATCCAGCGCTCCGCGCTCGATGTGCACCGTCATCGCCACCGCGACGAGAAGCTGCGCGATGAAATGCGGGTGCTCCACGAGCAGCAGCCCGGTTTCCGCCTCGACCTGCGCATCGTGCAGCGAACCCTGCGCGAGCGCGCTCGCGGCGTGCATCGCGTGGAGAATGCCTTGCCTGGTTGCGTGCCCCTCCTGGCGGGCACGCTCCAGCGCGGCATCCATCAGCCGGTCAGCCAGCTCATACCGTTCGCCGACGATCAACGTAAGTAGCGCCGCGAGCCCGGCGGTATTCTGCGCGCTGGGCGGCAGCCCGGCCATGAGCGCCGCCTCGACTTCGTCCGTGGCGACCGCGGCTGATGCTCCGTGCAAAAGCTGGTCCTGGGCACCGACGATCCTCGCCACGGCCTCGAAACCCGGGTGACCCCGGGCCAGATCACGAAACGCCCGCAAGCGAGCGGCGAGGCCGGGCCGCAGTGGCGGGACAGAGCCCGCGACGATCAGCAGCTCAGCGCCCAGCTCGAGCGAGCGCTCGGGATCGGCGGGCCACAGCTCCCCGGCCAGCGACGACATCGCCTCGGCCGCGGCCGAGGCCGAGCGGCCGCCGGACACGATCGCGCACCGCCCGAGGGAGATCGCCGCGTCGGCCCGGGTAGCCAGCACGGCGCTCGAAGCCAGCGCCGCGCGCAGGTGTTCCTCTGCCGTCTCGAACTGCATCGTGGCCACCTCGTACCAGCCGAGTTCGGCCAGGATCTCCCCCCGATCCTGCTCGGCCGGGGACTCGGCCAGCGTGCGCCGCAAGTACGTGGCAGCCGCCCGCGGAGCACCGCGGTGCGCTGCGGCGGTCGCAGCCGACCTGAGCGTGCTGACCCGGTGCTGATCCCCCGTCGGCGGGGACAGCAGCAGGTGCGCGGTGACCCGCTCGGCCGAGGCCCCCTCGCGAGCCAGGGCCTCAGCGGCCGCCGCGTGCCGGGCCTGGCGCTCACCGGGCGCAAGATCCTCATACAACGCCGCGCGCACGATGGGGTGCACGAACCCCAGGCGCTCAGCCGGAATGAAGATGTCCGCCCGCACCAGGTCATCTGCCGCCTCTCGGGCGTCGTCCTGGCTCAGGCCTGACATCTGGCCGGCCAGCAGTGGCTCGCTGTCGTCTCCGAGCACGGCGACCGCTCGCGCCAGCTCGGTCGCCGCGGGACCGAGCGCAGCGAGCCGGTGCAGGACGAAACGGCTCACCACGGCCGGTCCCACGTCCTGCACGGCGCTCGCTGCGGCCGCCGACGGGACCACCTCGGCGGCGGCCAGAGCTCTCAGCAGCTCCCGCAGGAAGAGCGGGTTACCGCCGGTGGCCGTGTGACAGGCGCGGCAGAACTCCTCCGCTGCCTCGGCGCCCAGGCGCTCCCGCGCCAATGTCACCGCGGCCGACTCGCTCAGCGGCTGCGGATACAGCGCGGCTGCGGCGGGGCGCGAGGCCAGCTGCACCCACAACGCCCCCGCCTCGTCCCCGCCGGCATCCGGGGGGCGTCCGGTGAGCAGCATCGTCACCGGAAGCCCCTCGATCCGCTGCGCCAGGTAGGCCAAGAACCGCAATGAGTCCCGGTCGGCCCACTGGCAATCGTCGACCAGCACGAGCACCGGGGCCTGGTCGGCCATGTTCACCACCAGCCAGTACAGACTGTGCAGCGCCTCAAAGCCGGCGTCAGCATCCAGCGGCCGCTGCTCGCCTGGCTCAAACAACCGCGCCGCCGGACCAGCAGCGCCCGCGAACAGATCCGTCCGCCCAGGCTCCTTGCTGATCACCGGCTCCAGCAACTGGCGCACCACGCCGAACGCAAACGGCTGCTCAAGCTCTGAACCCCTCGCCTCGAGCGGCATCATCCGCGCCCGCTCGGCCGCCGCGCGCGCCTCCCGCGCCAGCACCGTCTTGCCAGCGCCGGCGGGCCCCTCGATCAGCAGCAGCATGCCCTCGCCGGCGCCTGCGCGGTCAAGCCCCTCACGCAGCGTTTCCAGCTCGCGTTCGCGCTCAAGCAGAGCGCCCCCTGAAGCGAACGGCATTACTTGACGCTACCCCGCACGTCGGTGCCATGGCCAGGCAAAACCTGGGGGGAAACCCTCGGGGATCCTCCCTTGTCCCAGCGATGGCGCCGCCCAGATCATGGCGCAGGTGAAGAACGTCAGCGAGCTCAACAAGCTCAGGGTCCGGCTGTTCATCGAGGCCGTCCTCAACGAGGGACGGCTCGAGCTGATCGACGAGCTGATAGCCGCTGACTACGTTGGCCACCTGCCCTGCGCCGAACCGGACGTGACCGGTCCCGCAGGCGTGCGGCGGTTCGTGTCGAGCCGCCGCCGCGCCCATCCCGGCCTGTACGTCAAGATCGAGGATCAGATCGCTGAGGATGACCGCGTCGTGACGCGCTGGCGCGCGACGGTTCCAGCACGCGAGGCTCA
>CAWCGJ010000011.1:0-150396 GCA_963795055.1 uncultured Actinomycetota bacterium | reverse complement strand
GTCGCGGCCACCTTCCCGCTGCTGGCCCGCATCACTGGACCCGAGGTCGCCAGGAACGAATGAACCTGCTCCCCGCGATCTGAATCAATCCTATGAACGGGTTCCTTCGACGCGATCGAGATGCCTGCGGTTACAGCGCTGCTGGCGTGGCCGAGCTTCCGGGGAGATGACATTGACGGGATGCCTTCGGCGGCGAGATCCGACCGCGGGCGCCGGGCGGTGTCGTCACCTAAGTCAGCCGTCTCTGGCCGCCTCGCGGGCTGCTCGGCGAGCTCGGGTCGCGGCGCCGTCCTCGACGGCTCCTATCACCCAACCGGTCAGGGAAGGCCCGGGACCGCGACTATCGCCTCTGTCTGTGCCTGTGGGTGTGGCTTGTGCGCGGGGGTCCGTTTTGTCAGTGTTGGTCTTCTGGCCAGTCCGGGGACGGGCTGGGTGCCGGGCGGTTGTTTGTGGCGTCATAGGTGATCAGGTCGCCGGGCTGGCAGTCGAGCGCCCGGCAGAGCCGGGTCAGGGTGCTGAACCGGATCGCCCGAGCGTGGCCGTTCTTCAGGATGGACAGGTTGACCACGCTGACGCCGACCCGCTCGGAGAGCTCGGTCAGGGTCATGCCCGGTCGGCCAGGAGCTTGTCAAGGTTTGTCCAGGGCTGCGAGGCGCGTGTCAGGTTGCCCTGGGAACCGGCGCCGGTATCCCGGGCGCCCGCGGCGCGGGGCTGACTCCGCGCGGTATCCGGGCCGCCCGGGCGGGAATGCGCTGCGGTGGCTTGTGAGGACGCAGGCCGGCGCGGGCCTGGCCGGCGCCGGGGCGCGGGGGAACCGGGCCATGGCCGGAGCCGCTGCTCTGGCCGGCGTCGGGGGCGTGGCCGCCCGGCCCCGGCCCGGGCGGCAGCTGCCCGCGGGAGCGCCGCTGCTCCAATGAGGTGCTCATCCCGAAAGCCAGGAAGCCGAATGCCGCCAGCACGGCGTAAAGGGCGATGACAAACATCAGGCCCGGCGAGAGCACGCCGGGGGGGCCGGCGGTGCCGCGGGCGAACGGGCCGGGATCGAGGATGAAGGCGCCCCACACGGCAGCGGCTGCGATGGTCAGGCAGCCGCCCGACCTGGCAGCCGCCCTGGCCAGCGGTCGGCGGACCCGGACGGGCGGGCGCGCCTGCCCGGCTGCGGCCAGCCCGGCGGGGAGGTCCGCGGTGAGCGCGGCCAGCTCCGCGCAGGTCCGCGACGCGAACGCCTGGCTGACGCGCGCATCGAACTCGTCCTTGGCCAGCATGCCCTGCACGAACGCGGCCTTGAGGGTGCCGATTACCTGCTCGCGGTCGGCGTGGCCCGCCCGCAGCCGGTCACGGCCGGCCGCGGCCGGCTCGTCCCCTGGCCCTGTCGCCATCGCCGTCTCCTCCTCTACCGGGCACCGGGCAGGGAAACAGGTGGCCGCCAGCGGGAAAACAGCGGGCGGGGGCGACGGACCGGTTCAGCTTCGGCGGTGTGCTGGTGACCCTGATCGCCCGGCGGGAGCTGCCTGTCCGGGGAGGCCGATGGCAGGCGCTGGGACGCCTGACCACCCGCGCCAGGTGCTGGCCGCCGCGGTGGCTGCCTACCGGAACGCTTGTCCTGCCGGTCGGCGAGGATCCGCACCCCGACGAAGAGCAAAACGAACAAGTAGAGGAGGGTGCTCAGCAAGATCAGTTTGCCATCGTAGGGTATGGGGTTGCCCTCCATGTTCCTGTGTATGGACAACGCCAGCGGCCACATGGCTGCATAAAGCGCGGTTGACGCGGTGAGCACCGCGCCGGTCCGCAGAACTCGCGCCTTGCCCTGTACCCGGGCAGGCTTGCGCGGCTGGGTTACCGCCAGCCCTGCGGGCAGGTCAGTGGTGAGGGCAGCCAGGTCCGCGTAGGTCCGCGAGGCAAACGCCTGGCCCACCCGCAGGTCGAACTCGTCCTTGGCCAGCATGCCTGCCACGAACGCGGCCTGGAGGGTGCCGACCACCCGCTCGCGGTCGGCGTGCGACGCCCGCAGGTGGCCGCGGCCCGCCTCGCCTGCTGTCTCGTCTCCGGGCTGTATCGTCACTGGCGTCTCCCCCCATGAGCGCAGATCCACCAGAAGCGTAGCGCCGCCGGGCCGGTCACCGGCCCAGCTGGTTGCGCACTGGCGCCCGAGGGGGTGGCCTTGGCGCTGGCGTCAGACCCCGCCCGGCGCCGGCCTGACGCCGCGCGGTGCCCGCGCCGCCCGGCTGGGAACGTGCTGCCGGTGCTGCCGTGACCAGCGAGCGCTTAGGTCCGCGCGATTCTGGCCGGTGCGGGGGCCCGGGGGACCCGGGTCACGGCCGGGACCGCTGCGCCGTTCGCCGTCCAGGGTGTGGCCGCCCGGCCCCGGACGGGGCGGCAGCTGCCTGCGGGAGCGCCTCTGTTCAATTGAGGCGGCCACCCCGTTCCCCAAGATGAACAGTGCCGTGAATACGGCGGTAAGGGCCATGACCAGGCACAGGGGAATCAAGGACTTATAGGGACTGGGGCCCAACGGATTATCGAGGTGGCCGCCGACCCACACGGCCGCGAACGCGATGACCAGGCAGCCGCCCGATCCGGCAGCCGCCCTGGCCAGCGGACGGCGGCGGGCCCGGGCGGGCCGACGCGCCGGCCGAGCGGCGGACGGCCCGGGCGGGATGTCGGCGGTGAGCGCGGCCAGGTCGGCGTAGGTCCGCGCGGCGAGCGCCCGGCCGACTCGCGCGCCGAGTTCGTCCCTGGTCAGCCGACCCTGCACGAACGCGGCCTTGAGCGCCTCGATCACCTGCTCGCGGTCGGCGTGGCCCGCCCGCAGCCGGTCACGGCCGGCCGCGGCCGGCTCGTCCCCTGGCCCTGTCGCCATCACCGTCTCCTTCGCTACCGGGCACAGGGCAGGGAAACCGGCGGCCGCCAGCCGGGCAAAAGGGGACGGCGGCGGCGGACCGGTGCAGCTTCGGCGGTTTGCTGGTGACCCTGATCGCCCGGCAGGAGTTGCCTGTCCGGGGAGGCCGATGGCAGGTGCCGGGACGCCTGACCACCCGCGCCACGTGCTGGCCGCTGCGGTGGCCGCCTGCCGGAACGCTTCTCACGCCACCCGGCGACCATAAATGCCACAGCTATAACCAACACGAGCGGGTATATGACGTTGCTCGAGAGGAACAGCAAAATTAGTGCCCGCGGCGGATCGCCCTCGGGATTCGCAGGCCCAGGCGGGAGAAGGAATGCGGGCGCCCATACACCCGCATAAAGCACGGTCGCCGCCATGATCACCGGTCCGGGCCGCAGAAGTCGCCGCTTGCCCCTCACCCGGGCGGGCTGGGGCGGCTGGACTGCGGTCAGCCCGGCGGGGATATCGGCGGTCAGAGCGGCCAAGTCCGCGTGGGTCCGCGACGCGAACGTCTGGGAGACCCGCAGGTCGAACTCGTCTTTGGCCAGCATGCCCGCCACGAACGCGGCCTTGAGCGTGCCGATCACCTGCTCGCGGTCGGCGTGCGAGGCTCGCAGGTGACCGCCCTCTCCTGCCCCTGCTGCCATCTCATTACCCGGTCCGCCCATCCCCGGCGCCTCCCCCATGAGCACGGATCCAGGAGAAGCGTAGCGCCGCTGCCCGCTGGCGGGCCATGCTCGCAAGTGCCCGGAGCGCTGGGCACGGCGGAGGTCCCGGCATAACCGGCCTGGCGGCGGCCCTTCGCTGCTCCTGGAGCCAGCGCTTGCTTTCATCTAGGTTGATGCGCACCCGTTCACCCCGCGCGGCCTGCAGCGCCCACGCTAAACACCGACGGGACGTTCAGAACTTGCCATAGCAAGTACGCCGACGCGGGATGGATGCTTGTGGTCAGTGGCTGGCCCGCTGCCAAGCGTGGGACACGAACATGAACCGAGGGGACAAAACCAGAATGACCAACTCGGACGAGCCACGTGAGCATGCGCATGGCCGAGCCGGATCACCGCGGCAGCCCGGCCCAATGTCCGTGCCGGGTCTCAGCCGACGCCGGTTCCTGCAATACACGGGACTCGGCGCCGCCGCGGCCGCGACCGCCGGCTGCAGCCGCGGACCAGCGCCCGCCGCTGTGGGCGGCAGTTCGGCGGCGTCCAAGGCGCTGCCGGAGGGCTGGAGCGGAACCATCGCCGATGTTAAGCACGTCGTGATCCTCATGCAGGAAAACCGGTCCTTCGACCACTACTTCGGGACGCTCCGGGGAGTCCGGGGATTCGGCGACAAGCAGATCCTCACCTACCCGAACGGGACCAACATCTTCCAGCAGCCCGACAAGGCCCGCAGCGACCTCGGGTACCTGCTTCCCTACAAACTGACCGACCAGGTCGACGGTGACCTCGACCACAGCTGGGTCGGCGACCACGAGGCCCGGAACGGCGGGCTGTGGAACAACTGGGTTCCGGCCAAGACCGAAGAGACGATGGGCTACTTCACCCGGGACGAGATCCCGTTCCAGTACGCGGTGGCCGACGCCTTCACCATCTGCGATGGTTACCACCAGGCGATCATGGCTCCCACCAGCCCCAACCGGATGTACTTCTGGACGGGGACGTCGAGCGGCTGGACCAGCAACCCTGACGACTACACGGTCGACTTCGGGCCGGACGCCGGCACGGCCGAGGTCACGACCTATCCCGAGCTACTGCAGAAGGCCGGGATCAGCTGGCAGGTGTATACCAACCATCAGGTTGGGGACAGCGCCAGCTACCCCGATTACTTCCTGGGCGACTACGGCGACAACCCGCTCTGGTTCTACCAGCAGTACAACACCACCAACAGCCGCAACGGCGGGACCGGCGCGCTCTCAGTCCACGGGGCGGTCACCCCGTGGCAGACCGACGCGGGGGCGCCGCCGATGAGCAAGACCCACGCCGCGTACGTGCTGTCAACGTTCATCAAGGACGTAAAGAGCAGCAAGCTCCCCCAGGTGTCGTGGATCGTCGCCCCGGCCGGCTACTGCGAGCACCCGTCCTACACCCCCGACTACGGGGCGCACTACGTGAACACCGTGCTGCAGACGCTGTTCTCCAACCCCGACCTGTGGAAGACCACGGCGCTGTTCATCACCTACGACGAGCATGACGGGTTCTTCGATCACCAGCTCCCGCCCGACCCCGAGATGACCGTCACCGACGAGTACATCGGGGGGCTGCCGATCGGCCCCGGGACCCGGGTCCCGATGCTCATCTGCTCGCCGTGGACCCGCGGCGGCTACGTCGACTCCAACGTCTACGACCACACCTCGATGCTCCAGTTCCTGGCCGCCTGGACCGGGGTGAAGCCAGCCAACGTCACCCCGTGGCGGGCTTCCGTGACCGGCGACCTGACCACTGCGTTCGACTTCGCGCACCCGGACTTCTCGATCCCGAAGAACATCCCCACGCTCGACCAGACCTGGGCACTGACCCAGCTGACCGGCGGGTCGACGGAGCCTCCCGCCGAGGGCGCCCAGGAGATGCCGGCCCAGGAGCCCGGCACCCGGCCGCACCGCCCGGCCAACTACCAGCTGCACGCCGACGTGACTGTGAACCGCACCACCAGTCAGGTCACCGTCGCGCTGACCAACACCGGCACGGTCGGCGCCTCCTTCGCCGTCTACCCCGATAACTACCTGACCTTCGGCGGCACGCCGTTCACGGTGCTCCCGTCGGCCCCGCGCTCCTACGTCTGGGACGCGACGCTCAGCGCCGGAAAGTACGCCTTCTCGGTCTACGGTCCTGACGGGTTCCTGACCAGCTTCGCCGGCCAGGTTGTGCCGGCAGGCCAGAACAACGGCCGGATCCCGGTCGTCGCCGCCACCCTGCAGTCCAGGCCAGGCGGGACGGTCGTCGAGCTCACGCTAGCCAACGAGGGCCAAAAGGCGATCATCTACACCCTGACCCCGAACGACTACCAGGGCCGCACCCAGACGGTCACCGTGAAGGCCCGCAGCTCCACGACCATTAGCTGGCCGACCGATCAGTACGGCTACTACGACGTGGTGATAACCGCCAACACCTCCGACGGCTTCCGCCGCCGCTATGCAGGCCGCATCGCCTGAGCGGCAGCATCAACGCGGCGCCTGGGATTGCGGTTGTCATGCCCCGCTCGCCTCCCGCGGCCCTCGCAGGCCGGCCACCTGCTCCCGGGCAATAGCCTGTCCCGGCATTACTGGCCAATGCCCGAATAATAAATGTTTGCGCAGTTAGACTGGCATGTGTGAGCGATGACACCACCCGTGAGCACCAGGTACCAGGTGGCCCTGACGTGGTGTCGCTCACCGCGCACTGGTACGCGAAGGCGCGCGAAGAGGCGGCGCGCACTGGTGCCTCGCCCGAGTTCGCCGCTGACATCGCCGAACTGGGAGACCTGAGCACCCGCATCGAGGCACTCGCCGCCGAGCCCGACCTCGTGCCACAGCGTGATGGCTCCGACATCAGCCGCCGGTACGAGCGCAGCGCTGACCTGCTGGACCTCAACGCCCGCGTCGCCGAGATCATGACCCGCGTCGCGGGCGAACCGGAGGCTACCGTCCTTTGGCGCCGCATCGCAGACGACCAGTGGGAGGCAGCGGCCTCAGCCCGCCGCGCTGCGGTGGCCATCGGGACTGCCAAGACGGAGTAGCCCCCCGACACCCGCCCAGCCCGGACAACCGAGCCGCGGCGGTCGCGGCGCCTTCGTCAAGAGAGCGGCCCCGGCCTCCGATGTCCTGGACACGGCGGCCGGGACTGGAGCGCCTGGTGGATCGCCACCGGCCGGGTGGTGACCCTCCCAAAATCGGTCGCAGCGCGCCGGCACGGCTGCGAGATCGCGATCGTTACTGACCGTCGGCCGGTGCATCCTGGGTGTTGACTTTGGTGCTGACGATCTTGTTTGCCGCGTATCCGGTGGCGGAAACGCCCATCAGGGTCAGCAGTGCGGCAGGCACTTGCGGCAGCCCGGCCGCGGGCTGTGCCAGGAACTGGCTAGCGAAGTAGACCAGCGTGATCATCGTGAACACGACGTACTGCAGGTCCGCCCAGGCAACCGCGTCATCATCGCCGGTGAACAGCTCCGCCACGCCCCTCAGGAACCCCCATACTCCAGCGGAGATGGGATCACGCACGTAGACGCGGTTACCGTCCAGGCCGCTGGCTATCTTCGCTATCGAGGACGGAGAGGACGAATCGGAGGCCGCCGGGCCCTGGCCGGAGTTGGCGCCGGCCACGACGGCCTTGGCCGTGGTCGCTGCCGCTACCGGCAAGCCGAGCAGGACCAGGTATTCCGGATGCCAGTTGGTCTTCACCGCATTCAGGAACAGGCTTCCGCCTGGGTACGCCCGCGCCAGCAGGAGCAGGTCGACCAGCGCCCAGACCAGCGCCCCGGTCCAGAGCACCACCTGGGTCTTGCTGGTGGAGGCCCGCCCGTCCTGCCCCATGACGGCCGCCTTCAGCCCCCGGCGGCGGAACGCGAGCGTCGGCTGGTCCGGCGCGTCACCCGCCGCGCTGAGCAGCCGGGCCTGATACGACAGCAGGATGACCTGGGCCAGGATGGCCAGCGCCGCCACGACCAGCAGCGCGGTCCAGGCCGCCGCGGCCCGGTGTCCCGTGGTGAAGTGTGTTTCCCTGGCCACCACGACCGACAGCCACGCGGCGGCCGCAACAGCCACGATGGCCAGCGGCCACCAGCCGAAAGCGACCTTGCTGCTGTCCGGCGGCTGCCGGGTAGCGGTCTTGCCCTTACCGGTCTTGGCCTCGTCAGTCTGCGCCGTATCGGTCTGCGCCGTATCGGTCTGCGCCTTATCGGCCTCGGGCATATCAGTCTTGGCCGTATCGGTCTCGGCCGCACCGGTCGGGGCCGGCGGCGATGCAGCGGCCTCTGTGTGGAGCGCGCTGGGTGTGGCGTTCGCGTCAACGGCTGGGTTCGTCGTGTCAGAAGTCATGATCGTGCCAGCTTCCGTCCGGGAGCACGGACCGCCGTCAACGGCGATTTACCGTCCAGAGGCGGTTTGACAGGAGCGTGATACAACCAGCTGCGCATTATGGGTGGCCTGCTCCCACGGGCCCGCGCAGACCGTGTCGGCGGGCGAGAGGGAGGCCGCGCAGTTTGTTGTACCAGCCGGCGTCAAAAGGCACGTATGGCCGCCGGCGCAGCCATCGCGGGGCCTTGGATCTCTTCGAGTTGGGCTAGCCATCCATGCCCCTAACGTTCGCGCTGGCGCAGTTGCGGGCATGCCGCTGGCAGCGGCGCCTGTCCAGCCCCTTACCCTGAGTCATGCCATTGTGGACAAGAAGGCCGCCGGACCGGCTGGTGAGTACTCTCACTGGACACAGGGACCCGGTGGTCGCGGTGGCGATCGCGCCGGACGGTACCTGGCTGGCCACCGCCAGCTGGGACAAGACGGCGCGGATCTGGAGTGCCGAAGGCGCTCCCCTGGCTACCCTGACCGGCCACGGGGACGGGGTGGTCACGGTGGCGATCGCGCCGGACGGGTCGTGGCTGGCCACCGCCGGCTGGGACAAGACCGCGCGGATCTGGAGTGCCGAAGGCGCTCCCCTGGCTACCCTGACCGGCCACGGGGCCGGGGTGGCCGCGGTGGCGATCGCGCCGGACGGAACCTGGCTGGCCACCGCCAGCTGGGACAAGACGGCGCGGATCTGGAACGCAGACGGCACTCCCCGCGCCACCCTTACCGGCCACGTAGACCCGGTGTACGCGGTGGCGATCGCGCCCGACGGGTCGTGGCTGGCCACCGCCAGCTGGGACAGCACAGTGCGGATCTGGAACGCAGACGGCACTCCCCGCGCCATCCTCGCCGGCCACAGGCACGGAGTGGTCGCGGTGGCGATCGCGCCCGACGGAACCTGGCTGGCCACCGCCGGCCCGGAGAAGAGGGTGCGGACCTGGAACACAGACGGCACTCCCCGCGCCATCCTCACCGGCCACAGGAACTGGGTGCTCGCGGTGGCGATCGCGCCCGACGGAACCTGGCTGGCCAGCGCCGGCCCGGACAAGACGGTGCGGATCTGGAACGCAGACGGCACTCCCCGCGCCATCCTCACCGGCCACAGGAACTGGGTGGGCGCGGTGGCGATCGCGCCGGACGGAACCTGGCTGGCCAGCGCCGGCGCGGACAAGACGGTGCGGATCTGGAGCGCCGGTAGCGTCCCCGCGTCACCGTGATAGCCAGCGCCCGGTATCCGCGGCGGCAACCTCGACCGCCGTGTCCGTTGAAGACCCATTCGTGGGAAAATGCTGTAGCCAATTCCTGCCGCACCAACGGCCATGGCGCGTCGCCTCGGTCCACCCGGCGAGGTTGGCACGGGCGGCCCGGATGGTCGGGTGCTCGTCACCAAAGACCCGCTCGGAAACTGGCAGCAGCGCAGCGTGCTGGTCGTGTGCGTCGGCGGCAGCTGTTCCGCCTCGCGACGTCCTGGCCTGGCGCCGGTAAACGGGGCTATGCGGCCCGGCTGCGGTGCTTGCCGCCGCGCCGCTCAGCGTGCCGGGCGCCCAGGCCGGGATGATCATGCTCGCGGCGGATCCCGATGACGCTGAGGATCCCGCTGCGGGCACCGTGCCGCCCGCGGCCAGGCTCCTGATCATCGGACGCAGGCTGGCCATCGTAGGGATCCCGCTGTGAGCGCGGCTGCCGGGAGTAACTCATCCATGGGCTCCTTGCCAGTCAGGGGCATGAGCGCGGGGGCACGGTTAGTAGACGCGCCATCCCGGTGCCCGGGTGACCGAACCCCGGCCCTGCCGGTCCCTCGGCAAGGACCGCAATGACGAGGCGCCCCGCCGGGCCGGAGCCATCGGGGCGCCCGGAGCAGGGTCCTACGTGCCGCGGGCCCGGAAGGGGATCACCTCGGCAAGCCGGATCTCAGGCCCGGTACCCCGGTCCTGGCCTGCGACGGCAAGCCGGGGCCTGGGGTCGCCCGGGAGGTCCATCAGGAGATGCTCGAGCCTGACGAGCTCCCGGATGGTCTCACGGTCTTTATCGGTCATGGTCATCCCTTGGCGCGCAGCTGGTGAATACGTAACGTGCGATCCCGGAGTGAGGTTCACCTGCTCGTCACGGGTCTCATAGCTGATGACCAGGCCGTCGGCGGCGAGCCCCGGCGAGCGGTCCAAGTCCCCCTGGCGCTGACCTCCGCCGGGCAGGTGCCGGCCTGGGGTGCAAACTCTAGCGAAGCCCTCCCGTGCGGGGAGCCCTCCCCATGACAATCTCGCTGCACCTGCCGTGTCCTCATGGTTGTTCGTCGCCGGTACGTGGGCCGCGGTCGGATCGCTGGCGAGCCGGTCGTAGCGGGCCTCGACCAGCTCGCGGAACCGCGGCAGGCGGGGGCGGCCGCAGCGGCCGGCGGGGCGCTCAGGATGCGGGCTGGAAGCTGGTCACCAGAGGCCGCCAGATGCTCGCGTACACCGCGAGCCAGTGGCTGGCCGGGCCATACAGCTCAATAGTGTAGGCAAGCTGGCCGGCCCGGACGATGAAGGTCCGGTCGATGACGCGGATGCGGACGCCCCGGTAAATGTCGATGAACTGCCAGTCAGCGGCGTTGTAGCCGCGGTAGCTCGCCCGGCGAATCGAGATCTGCCGATAGGAGGAATCGGCTGCAGCCTTCCCGGCTGCCTGCTGCTGCCAGTCGGCCAGGGCATTGGCCCGCGGGTGCGTGCTCCACGAGACCACCAGGACAAACCCGCCGGGCGCCCCAGTGAACTGAACCTCGCCGGGCGTCGTTGAGGCGACGGCCCAGCCAGGCGGCAGATCGATGGCAAACCCGCTGGGGTCGTCGTAGGTGTGCCAGCGGGGCGCCGACACCGTTCGTCCGGCCGCCGTGTGACCGTTGCCAGCCGCATGTGCGCCAGGTGCGCGTGGAGGCTGCGCGAGCGCAAGGAACGCGACGACAGCCGCGGCAACGGCAACAGCCGCTGCGGCGGCGATCACCAAGCGCCCGCCGCGCCCGCGGCCGCGGCCGAATTCGATCCGGCCGGGGGGCTCCATCGAGGGCGGCACCGCCGAGGGCCTGGCGGCAGGTCCCGCGCGAACGCCGCCGGGCCCGCTGGGGGAGGCCGGCTGCCTCCCCTCCGGTTCTGCGGTGCGATGCTCCGGCCGCGACGAGAGCCTCGTACCGGCCGACGCCGGCTGCGCGCTGGAACGCCGCCGTGAAGTCGCCGCAGCTGGGGTATCGATCACTGGGCGACTTGGCCAGCGCCCGGCCGAGGACCGCATCCAGCTCCGCAGGCAGCCCGTGACGGCGAGCCGACAGTGCCGGCGGAGGCTCGGACATGTGCGCGGTGAGGACGGCCATGGCGTCGTCGCGGGGAAAGGGCGCCTGCCCGGTGAGCATCTCGACGGCGGCGCACGCCAGCGCGTACTGATCCGCCCGCCCGTCGACACGCCGCCCTCTGATCTGCTCTGGTGCGGCATAGTCGGCCGTTCCCAGGAATCTCCCGGAGCCAGTCAGCGTGACCGCCCCCGATGTGGCCTTCGTCAACCCGAAGTCCGCCAGGTAGACGTGATCCGGCCGACCCTTGCGGACATCCATCAGCATGTTCCCTGGCTTGACATCGCGGTGCACCAGCCCAGCGGCGTGCGCCGCGTCGAGTGCGGACGCCACCGATACCAGGATCGCGGAGGCCCGATCAACACTCAGCGGACCCTCGCGAGCCAGCAGCGACCGAACATCGCCGCCGGCGACATAGCGCATGGCGATAAACAGCACGCCGGCCGAATCACCGGCCTCGAACACCGGGATGATGTGCGGGTCGTCCACAGCCGCCGCGGCCTTCGACTCGCGGACGAACCGCTGCCGGAATTCCGCGTCCGAGGCGACGGACGGGGCCATGATCTTCAGTGCCACCATCCGGCCGAGCTGATCGTCACGCGCCCTGAACACCACCGCCATACCGCCGTGGCCGATCTGCTGCTCCAGCACGTACTTGCCGATCCGGGAGCCAGCGCGGAAGTGGCTCTCCTCCCACCGCAGGTCGCTGACCATTCCACCTCCGGCTGGGCCTCCGCCGTGTGTCCAAACCACGTTATTGTCGCGCATCAAGCGACCAGGCAGGCACATTCCGGCCCCGCAGCGGCCGCAGCGGCAAGCGCTTCCCCGGTTGGGCACGAGGGCTGTTCGGCGCCGTGCGTGGGTAGCGGCCCCGATGACGGGCTTTCTCGCGCCGCCTCTCCTTATTCGCAGCGAGAGAATCGATGGGTTAACAAGTTATTTGCGTAGGGACCTGAGGCCCGCGCGGACCTCTTCTGAGAAGATCTGCGGCTGTTCCCAGGCGGCGAAGTGGCCGCCGTGGGCGGGCTGGTTGTAGTAGATCAGATTGTGGTAGGCGCGCTCGGTCCAGGTGCGCGGGGCCTGGTAGTTCTCGCCGGGAAAGGCGCTGACGGCCGCCGGGATGGAGACGCCGGCGTCGTTGTAGAGGCTGATCTTGTTTTCCCAGTACAGGCGCGCCGCGGAGATCGCGGTGTTCGTCAGCCAGTACAGCGTGATGTTGTCCAGGACGTCGTCTCGGGTCAGGGCGCCGGCGGGATGCCCGTGGGCGGTGTGCCCGAGCACGGCCGAGATGACTGACGCCGCCGGCTGGCTGTAACCATCGCCGTGGTCGAGCAGCCAGGCGGCCAGGCCGGCGGGTGAGTCCGCTATGGCGGTCAGCGTCTGCGGGCGCGTGGCCATGATGCTCGCGTAGGCGCGCCGCTTCGCATACAAGGTGGTCAGCTGCTCATAAGCGTGTTTTTCGCCGGCTGACAGGCCCGATGGCGGCGGGCCGCCGGCCTGCAGCGCCCGGGCCACGTCGGGCGGGACCGTGCCCGGGAAGTTGACGTGAATGCCGAGCAACTCCGGCGGTGCCTGCTGCCCCATCACGTTAGAGACCGCGCCGCCCCAGTCGCCCCCTTGCGCCGCGAACCGGGCGTAGCCCAGGCGCTTCATCAGCACGACCCAGGCCCGGGCGATGCGGGGCAGATCCCAGCCGGTGACGGCGGGCTTGCCGGAGAACCCGTAGCCCGGCAGCGACGGGATCACCAGATGGAACGCGTCCGAGGCGGCCGCGCCGTGCGCGGTGGGGTCGGTCAGCGGGCCGATGATCTTGAGCTGCTCGATGACCGAGCCGGGCCACCCGTGCGTGACGATCAGCGGCAGCGCATCATCATGGCCCGAGCGGACGTGGATGAAGTGGATGTCGAGCCCGTCGATCTCGGTCATGAACTGCGGCAGGGCGTTCAGCTTCGCCTCGCACCTGCGCCAGTCGTAATCCGCCGCCCAATAGCGCGCGAGTTCCTGAATCATCGCCAGGGGGACGCCTTGCGAATCATCGGCGACGGTCTCCCGGTCCGGCCAGCGCGTCGCCGCGATGCGCGCACGCAGCGCCTCAAGCTCGGTCTCGGGGACCTCAGGGACCGTGAACGGACGGATGGCTGCCGCGCCCGCCGGGTCTTCGGTCGTGACAGGCATGCCGGTCTCCTCGGTGTGCGTGGTCGCGGTGGTGCCGCCGACGGGGCGACGATACCGCTGGATCGTTCAGGGCACGATCCCGATGTGGGCACCCCACAGCTGGTTGGCATGGCGGTACCCGGGCCCGTGCGGGGGTCGGTTGATCAGTTGCGCCTGATCGCGGCCAGCCAGGCCTGGACCTGTGTCGTGCCGTCCATCGGGTGGATCTCGAAGGTGTCGGCGGTAATCGACTCGACGGCCCAGCCGTCCCTGAACGCCGCGCGCAACTCGTCCGCCCGGACACGGCGCGGGCCCCAGGTCCCTGGCTGCCGATCGCTGAAGCACATGAGGTAGCAAGCGCCGGCGGGTCTCAGCACAGCCGCGAGGCTGGTGACGTACCGGGCCCGGTCGTCGTCGCCGAATACGTGGAACACCCCGCTATCGATCACGGTGTCGACAGTGAGGCTGAGGCGCCCGAGGTCGAGTGCATCTGCGACTTCGAACCGTGCGGTCAGCCCGCGCTCGGACGCTTTCGCGCGCGCCCGCGCGATCGCGGTCGGCGCCACGTCGATGCCGGTGACCTCGGCGCCACGACTGGCTGCGAGCAGCGCGTTCTCGCCGGTACCACAGCCAGCGTCGAGAAGGCGTCCGGTCAGGCGCCCCTCGTCAGCGAGCCGGACAAAAGTCGGCTGCGGCCTGCCGATGTCCCACGGGGCCAACGTGTCGGCCGTGTAGCTGGCGTCCCACTCTGGGTGCGCTTGTTCGGTCATGAGTCAGGGCCTCCGCAGAATCGTGGTCCGGGGCCCAGTCTCTCGCGCCGCGGTCGTGCGTTCGCGGAAGCCCGGCCCGAGTCACCTCGCGTAGGTCACGGTCCCGGTATTGACCCAGCCATTTGCCCTGTTCAAGGCGCTACCGCCCGCCTAGTCCGAATGCCTCCCCCACCGCGGTGATGGCGGCGGTGTCGGCGAAGGCGAAGCTGAAGATCACTTCGTCAGCGCCGGCCTCGATGTGACCGGCGACCAGGCCGGGAATCTCGTGCGGCTGGCCGACGGTGAATCCGGCGATCTGCTCGGCCGAGCCGGCCGCCGCCAGCATCTCGTGTACCTCGGCGGTGTTCTGGCTGGACGTGGTCAAGATCAGCGGGGTCATCCACGTCACGCCCACCTCGGCGCAGTGGAGGCGCAGCACGTCGATCTTGCGGGCCAGCGTGCTCACGTCGCCGGTGACGTTGCATTGGTCGGCGTAGCGGGCCACCAGCCGCAGCGTCCGCTTCTCGCCGCCGCCGCCGATCATGATCTTCGGGCCACCGGGCTGCACCGGCCGGGGCAGGTTGCGGGCGTGATCGAACAAGTCGCCCGGGTCAAAGCCCGAGAAGTTCGGCAGCTGGATACCGAATCTCGTCATAGCGCTCACGGTAGCCACTCCCGAAGAACGGGCGTGGCGGGATCCTTAGGCGCCCGGTGCGGGGCGTAGCAGGTGCGCCCCCCGGGACTAGGTGGGCTACCGGATGCGGGGCTGGCCATCCCGGGCCTACGCTCGCCCAAAACCCAGTCCGGGTAGGGATCCGGGCCGGCCATCCGCGCAGCTATACATTGGGTACGCCGCCGCTGCCCAGGGGCCTGGGCAGGCAAAGGAGCAGCCATGACGAGGCCGGGCACAGACTCTCCCCAGTGGATGGTGGTCGACGAGGGCTGGGGCCGCAAGGCGGTGGACTTCTCAACCCTCAGCGAGCCGGGCAACTGCCGGGAGTACGTCGCTGTGCACCACCGGCTGCGCGTCGATGCCGGAGACCGGCTGCTCGACGTGGCGTGCGGGTCTGGGCTGGCCATCGAGCTGGCTCGCCTCCGTGGCGCCCTCTGCTCCGGTGTCGACGCCTCGGCCAGGCTGGTCGCCGTGGCCCGGGACCGGAACCCGGAATGCGACATCAGGGTCGGCGATATGCACGCCCTGCCGTGGGACCCGGCGTCGTTCGACGTCGTCACCAGTTTCCGGGGGATCTGGGGCACCACACCCGACGCGGTGGCCGAAATACACCGGGTGCTTCGCCCCGGCGGACGCGTCGGGATCACGGTGTGGGGCCACCTGAAGGTGTCTCCTGGGGTCTGGGCGCTGGCGCCGTTGCGCCTGGCTGCGGCGGACAAGGTCGACAACCAGGCGGCGATGGTGTCGCTCGGCCGGCCAGGTGCGGGCGAGCGGCTCCTTGAGTCCTGCGGATTCCTCGAAGTTGATCGCCTGGACGTGCCGTTCGCCTGGGAGTTCGCGGACCCAGAACTTTATGCGCGTGCGCTGGCCGCTAGCGGCCCGGCCTATGAGGCCATCCAGAACGTCGGCGAGGCCGAGTTCCATCGCGCAGCCGTCGAGCAGGCTCACCAACAGCTACGGGACGGCTTGCCGCTGCGGGCCGAACTCAACGTCGTGGGCTACCTGGCCCGCAAACCCGAAGGAGCGCAGCGCGCATGACCGGCAGCTTTCTCGAGGAACCCCAGGTGTCCCCCCAGGTGCAGGCGCTCTACGACGAAGACCTCGCCGACGGTGGCTACGTGTGGAACGCGTCCCGGTTGTGGGCGCACCAGCCAGACACCCTGGGACGGCTGTTCGAGCTGATGTCTGAGGCATTCACGCCGAGCGGCCTGAGCTTCCGCCAGCGCGGGATCCTGGTGACCGCCGCCGCCTCGGCCCTGGGTGACTCGTACTGCTCGCTGGCGTGGGGCGGGAAGCTGGGCAAGGCGTCGGACGCCGCTCTGGCGGCGGGGGTCCTGAACGGCAGCGACGCCGGCCTGACGGGCCAGGAGCAGGCCATGGCCGCGTGGGCCCGGAAGGTCGCCAGGGACCCGAACGCGACGACGCCCGCCGACATCCAGGTGCTCCGCGACGCCGGGCTCGACGACGGGCAGATCTTCGCCATCACCGCCTTCGTGGCCCTTCGCCTAGCGTTCTCCACGATCAACGACTCCCTCGGCGCCCAGCCCGACGCGCAACTCGCTCGGTCTTTGCCCCCGGAGGTGCGCGAGGCCGTAACCTACGGCCGGCCTGCTTCGCGCTGACGCCTTTGATGCTTCGGGGGGTACCCTGGCGCGGCGCTGCCAGCGCATGTGCCGCTGGCGAATCACGTTATTCAGATTCCCCGTCCTGACCCATCCGATCTGGCTTTGGCCCCGAAAGGGTTATGTGAACCCGAGCGACTCGGACGCGCCCCGGTTCAGATCGCCGTCCCCGGATAGGAGGGGGGAGCAGGACCTGGATGACCTGCTCGTACACGTGGCGCGCGGTGACGAGGTCGCGTTCGAGGCCGTGTACGACCGGATGGCCGGCCCGGTGTACGGCGTGATCCGGAGAGTTCTTCGCGATCCGGCACAGTCCGAGGAGGTGGCCCAGGAGGTCCTTCTGGAGGTGTGGCGGACCGCCACGCGGTTCGACCCGGCCATAGGCGGCGCGGCGACGTGGGTGATGACCATCGCCCACCGCCGCGCCGTCGATCGTGTCCGCGCCACGACCGCCGCGGCCGAACGGGAACACAAGACCGCCGACATCAGACGGCCACACGATGAGGTCGCCGAAGCGGTCGAGGCGAGCCTGGACCGGGAGCGGGTCCGGCGCTGCCTGGACGGGCTCACCGAGGTGCAGCGTGAGTCCATCACCCTGGCCTACTACAGCGGATACAGCTACCGCCAGGTGGCCGAACTGCTCAAGGTCACGCTGGCCGCCGTTAAGACCAGGATTCGCGACGGGCTGATCCGGATGCGCGACTGCCTGGGGGTGGGCTGATGCGGCTGCTCCGCCAGGACCTCCACCTTCTCGCCGGTGTCTATGCCCTCGACGCGCTCGAGCCGGGCGCCGAGCGCGACCGGTTCAGCCACCACCTGAACCGCTGCCAGTCATGCGCCGGCGAGGTCCGCGGGTTTCGCGAGGTAGCGACCGCGCTGGCCTTCGCCACCGCCGCCGAGCCGCCGCCCGGATTGCGCGATCGGGTGATGGCGGCCGTCGCCCGTACCCGCCAGCTGCCGCCCGAGGTCAGGACCCAGACCCGCCCGCGGCGCTCGCGTACGTGGGCACCGTGGGTGCCATGGCTCTCCGGGGCCGTCGCGACCGCCGCCATCGTGATCGCGGTCATATTCGGCTTCGCCCAGGTCCACACCCAGACCCAACTCAACCAGGCCCGGGCCCAGAACCAGGAGATCGTCGGCGTGCTGACGGCTCCGGACGCCAAGCTACTGACCTCCCAGACGACCGCGGGCGGCGCCGCCATCGTGGTGCTAGCGCCATCCCGGCACCAGCTGATCGTGACCACGGCGGGGCTGCCGGCGCTGCCCTCCGGCCGGGTGTATCAGCTCTGGCTCATCGGACCGGTGAAGATCGTGTCCGCCGGCCTGCTGCCTGCGGCCGCGGGCGGGAGGACCCCGCCGGTGCTGGCGTCCGGGGTCGTAGCCGGCGACAAGCTCGGCCTGACCGTGGAGCCGGCCCCGGGCACGGCCCAGCCCACCACGACGCCGATTCTGGCCCTGCCGCTGCCCGTCTGAGCGGACGCACGAGGGTACATCAGGATTCCGGCCAGCGGCAGCTGGTGACCTGGCCGCCGGTGATGGTAGCGGTGGCTGCGGGACGCTGCTCGTCGCGCCAGATCGTGTACCGCCCCGCGCGCAGGCTCGGGTAGACGGCCGCGTACGTGGTCACGGTCGGCATGTGACGCGGCCGGACCTGCGAGTGCGTGCGCGGGGCGCCGGGTTGGTCGTGCTGGCTGATCTCGATTTCCCTGCCGTTCAGGCCGGCCGGGGTGTACAGGACCAGGGCGCCGATGTCCGCGCCGAGTTCCATAACGACGGTGCCGGGGGCTGAGGGCCCGGCGGCTGCCTCGGTCATGGCCGCCGCTCCTTTCCCTGCGATCCGATGCCGACCGGTTCGGTCCGGCGCGTGCGCCCCGGCCGGTCGGCGGCCTGGCCGGGGCGCACGCAGCGGCTCAGGAGGGCTCGCTGTAGCCGCTGTACGGAACCCCGAGGTAGGGGAACGCGGCGATGGGCGGCGATCCGATGGCGGGCGGGTCGGTCGTGAAGTCGGTGATCTCGCCGGCGGCCGCGTCGGGCTTGTAGGCCGGAGCGACCAGCGGGTAGGTGACCCCGGCGATCGCCCGCAGCTCGATCGTTACCACGTCGTCGGTCACCCGGCGGCCGTTCGGGAAACCGGCCGGGTCGCCGCCGAGCAGCCCGAGGATGTTCGGGGTGGCGGCCGGCTTGATCGTGGTGTTCAGCCGGAGCATGTCGGCCAGCACCGACCCGGTGAAGTTGGTGAACCCGGAGATGATGCCGGCCGGGATGCCGGTGAGCAGGATCGCCTCCAGGTCGGCGCGCGGCTTCCCCGACGCGACCAGGGCGGCCAGGTTGGGGAACACGCCGGGGTACAGGACCGGGAGCAGCGCCGCCAGGCCCGGCTGGGTCACGTAGCCGGCGAACAGCTTGTCATCGCCAGGCGGCAGCGAGTTCCACAGGTCCTTCTTGCCCAGCGGGACGATGACCTCGTTGAACAGCGGGTTGCCCAGCCGTGACACCTGCCGGAAGGGCCCGGTGTTCACGTTCTCGCCGTGGTCGACGTCCCAGAGGCGGACCTGCTGGCGGCTGGCCGTGGTCCACAGGCCGATGGTCGGGTGCCCGCTGATCGTCACCGACGAGATCGGCACCTGAATCGCGATCGAGTGCACGTTCAGGTTGTTGGTGGCGTTGACTCCTGGCATCGCGCTGAGGAGCCCCGCCGGCGCGTGCAGGTTCTGGAACGGCCGCAGGTCGCCCAGGTCAAAGATCGCGCCCAGGTCGACGTAGAACTCCTCGGCACGCTGCCCGGCGAACACGGTGATCCCGCCGCCCAGGCCGTGCACGGCCTGGGCGGCCAGGGTGGCGTAGTCCGGTGTCGACAACGGCCCGATATTGCACGGCGGGCAGAGCAGGCCGGCGCCCAGCGTGCGGGCGGAACCGCCGGACACCACGGCGACGTCGTAGGACTGGAAGCGGTTCCAGTTCGGGCTGGCCAGCGACTCGATCGGGCCCGTGTTGTACAGGAACGTATCCGGGTTGCGCACCGTGGTGGTGAACCGGAACTGGTAGGAGATGTCGGCCTGGCCGTCTCCGTTGTTGTCGATGTGGATCTCGTACAGGACGTCGTCGCCGAACTCGTAGAAGTTCGGCCCCCCGGACGGCAGCTGCAGCGGGATGTAGTTGGCGATCAGGGTGACCGTATCTGGCTTATCCGGGCTCACGAACGCGTACACATCGGTGCTGTCAGCGACCGGGTCCTTGGAGATCTCCGGCGCCTCACGGTGTGATGACATTGACATACCTCACAGGCTCGAATGGGCAGCTGGCCGGGCTCACCCGACGGTCCGGGCGATCCGGGCGGCCAGGTCCTTGTCGCGCAGCCGGGTCTGGCTGGTCCCGGAGAACACGTCGATCTCCCCGGACTTCGCATCGCGCACGTGCACCACGATCGGTCCCGACGGCTTCTTCACGTCAGCGCCGCTTCGTGGCGGTGACGGGCTGGTCGCGGCCAGAGCCGAGCCCGCGGCCGCTCCCATGGCGGTGACGGCCAGACCAGCGGCGCCAGCGGTCGCGGCTCCCTGGAGAACGGAGCGCCGGGACAGGCCGCGTCCCGGCGGCCCCGAAGATCGAGAGGCGGCCGGGCGGCCCGATTCGGCCGAGGCGCCCGCCGCCTCGGCCGACGCGCGCCTTGCATCATGACTGGGCATGGCGATCCTTTCCGTGGCTGGTCGGCAGGCACGTCGCCGCTGGCGAAGGGCGCGCCGAAGGGTGTCAACTGAGCGCGACTATCTTGATTACTCACCGTGGCGGGGCCGAGCGGGGTGGCGGCACGGCGACGTCCCCGGATTCTGCCGGCGGGCAAGGCACTGCCCCCGTAGCCTCCACCGGCCCCCGCGTCGCCTGCCACGCGCTAACTTCGCGGCAGGTGCGTGACCGGATGGGTCATTCGGGCAAGAGATTCGGGCAACTTCCCGGACTTGAGGACATCGCCGGAGGGGGCTCGATCTCGCTCACCTGCTGCCTGGTCCCCGCTCGGGCGCTTCTGGCGTTCGCTGCGACGACGGGGCGGCCGCGATCAGCAGCTCTTCGATCCGGGCCAGCCGCCGGTCAAGCTCGGCCAGCGTCACCTCGGACGGGGCCGACTCCGGCTCGGGATCGCGCCGGGCCCGGCTGGCGCCCTGCGTGACGAAGCTTGACGCGACCTGCGCGGTGAGAACGGCCAGGGTGACCAGGCCGATGCCCATGATGCAGCATGCCGTGATCCGCCCGGGCACCGTGACCGGGGTGTAGTCGCCGTAGCCGACGGTGGTGGCCGTCACCAGCGCCCACCACACCGACTCCCCCAGCGTGTGGATGTTGGACCCCGGTGCGTGCCGCTCGTACAGGTAGGCGATGGCCGCTCCGTTGAAGACCAGCAACAAGGCGGCCACCAGGAACCGCTCCAGGTGACCGCGCCGGAACATCGACCGAGCCAGGCGCAGGCTGAAGAGCACGCGCACCGGCGGCCAGACCACAGAGGCGAGCGCGACCGGATGGGCGAGCGCGTAGTGAACGTGGCGCCTGGCCAGGGCGCTGCGGATGCCCAGGTCGACCGCGTAGACCACCGACAGGCTAATCCGGGCCGCATACACGACCACGTCGTGGCCGAAGTCCCACGGAGGGACCACCGTGAGCCACAGCGTCACCAGCGCGAGCAGGTCGAGGGGCACCTGGGTTCTCGCCTCAAAGGCCGCCAGGCGGCCGGTCGGGTCGTCCGCATCAGGGCCACCGCCGCCATTGGCGTCCGGGTGCTGAGCAATATCGTTCATGACCACCAGCGTGGCACCGGAGCCAGGCCAGGATGTGGATGGCGCGGCCGATGACGAGTGCGCCGATACCCGAGCACACCGCCCGGGGACGGCTGATCCCCAAAGGCATGTTGACGCTGGCCCCGCCGGGGCCCGGCGGGAGCCTAGAGACGGAGCACGTCGGCTGCGGCTGGCAGCCGTTCCCGAGAGCTGTCGACCAAGAGGGGAGCACCCAGTTCCGCCTCCAGGGCGCCGGGTCCCTGGCCGTCAGCGGGTTCGAGCGCGTGCCGGAGCGCCTTCACGAACGCGTCCGGCCGGTCGACCTGCAGGTAGTGATTCGCGTCCGGGATGAAGTACAGGCGATTGCCGCCGGGCTTCAGCATCAGGTATTCGTTCCACACGTAGCTCGCCACCCGCGGCGGCGAAACCGTGTCGTTCAGGCCCCAGATCACGGTCACGGGAAACGGGGCCGCGGCGAGGGCCGCCAGCCAGGTCTGCTCGTCCTGCGAGCGCTCGACCAGGTACTGGATCCCCTCGTGCAGAACCTTGATGCCGTCGTTGTGCGCGAAAATGGCCGTCAGAGCCTCGACCTCAGGATCGCCGGCTTGGCGCGGCGGGGTGAACGTGGCGGCGCCCATGCCTTCGGCCAGGCGCGAGGGAGTCAGCGTGGCTGCCGCCTCGGGCCACGAATTGGCGTCGAGTATCAGCTGCTGCGCTTGGGTCAGGTTCGACAGCGGGAGGAAGATGTTGCCGTTCGACAGGACCAGATGATCGATCCGCATCGCCGACCGGCCGTCAGCGCAACGGGCGGCATGCAGAAGCGCCACGCTGTCACCCCGATCGTGCGCGACGACCACACCAGCCTCGGCGCCGATCACCTCCGATACGTAGAACTCGATGAGTTCCTCGTCCCGGGTGAGGCTGTAACCCCATCCCTGCGGCTTGTCCGAGAACCCGTACCCCGGGAAGTCCAGCGCGCAGACGCGGAATTTGGCGCTCAGCGGGCCGGCGACGTCAAACCAGTCGATGCTGCTGGTAGGCCAGCCGTGGATGAGCAGCAGCACCGGAGCGTCGTGGTCGCCGATCTCAACGTGGAATATCTCGACCGGGGAGGCGTCCTCCTGCGCGGGCCGCCAGGAGAAGTGGCCACCGCGCTCCCGCCAGTCGTCGGCTCGCGGTGTGTTCACCTTGTACCTCCCGTTCCACGGGTGCGGTTGCGTGGACTTTCACTGTGACGCCGCCGGGCGCCGGCCGGCAACCGTGAGCCGGTGGCTGAGTGGGGCCCTTCATCGTCAGCCGGCCCGCATGCCTGGGGGACCGTAGGGTGGTTGGCGTGAGCGAGGGTGTGGCGACCGGCCCGCGGTCCGGCGGAGCCGTGATCGAGAAGCTGGCGCGAGAGCGCCTCGGCTTTGAGCAGCTCCGTCCCGGCCAGCTACGCGCGGTCCAGGCACTGGCCGACGGGCGCGACGTGCTGGCCGTGCTGCCGACCGGCGGCGGGAAGTCGGCGATCTACGAGCTGGCGGGGATGCTGCGGCCGGGGCCGACGGTCGTCGTGTCGCCGCTGATCGCGCTCCAGGATGATCAGCTGGCCCACCTGCGGGCGGCCGGCCTGCCGGCGATCGTGCTCAACTCGCAGCAGTCGGCAGGCGCGCGGGCGGCAGCGCTGCTCGCGTCGTGCGACCCGGACACGTTCGTTTTCCTGTCTCCGGAGCAACTGGCGAACCCGCAGACCCGGCAGGCGCTGGAGCGCGCGCGGCCGGGGTTGTTCGTCGTCGACGAGGCGCACCTGATCAGCCAGTGGGGCCATGACTTCCGTCCCGACTACATGCTGCTCGGGGCTCAGGCCGAGGCGGTCGGCGCGACGCTGCGGCTGGCCCTGACCGCTACGGCCGCGCCGCCGGTGCGGCAGGAGATCGTGCGGCGGCTGGGGCTGCGCGATCCCGAGGTGGTGATCGGCGACTTCGACCGGCCGCACATCGCGCTGTCGGCCCGCCACGTGCTCACGCTTCCCGACAAGCAGGCCGAGCTGGTGCGCGCGGCGGGCGAGCTGGCCGGATCGGGGATCGTCTACGCGGCGACGCGCGCGGGCGCGCAGGCGGCGCACGACGCGCTCGGGTCGGCGGGCGAGCAGGTGACGCTGTACCACGCTGGACTGCCCGGCCGCGAGCGCCACGAGGCGATGGCCGCGTTCCTCGACGGCTCGGCCCGCATCATCGCGGCCACGGTCGCGTTCGGCATGGGAATCGACAAGCCGGACGTGCGCTGGGTGCTGCACTCCGACCCGCCGCCCTCGCTCGACGCGTACTACCAGGAGTTCGGGCGGGCCGGCCGGGACGGCGAGCCATCGCAGGCACGGCTGCTGTACCGGTACGAGGATTTCGATACGGCGCGTTACCTGACCGCAGGCAGCGTCTCCGACGCGGCGGTGGCACAGGCCGCGGCCACGCTCGCGGCCGGTCAGCGCGTCGAGCCCGGCACACGGCAGGAAACGGCCGCGCTGGTCCGGCTGGCCGACCTGGGCGCCGCGGCCTGGCGGGCGGACGGCGAAGTCCGCTGGACCGCGGTGATGAGCGTCGCCGCGGCGCTGGCGGCTTCGGAGGCGGAGACGCAACGCGAGGACGAGGTGGAGCGCACGCGGATGGCGATGATCCGCCGCTACGCCGAGCACACGGCCTGCCGGCGGTCGTTCCTGCTCTCGTACTTCGGCCAGGACTACCCCGGCCCGTGCGGGAACTGCGACAACGACCTGACGCACCCGGAGCCCGCGCCGGCCGAGGTCCCGTTCGCCGTGGGCGCGCGCGTGGTGAGCGAACGGTGGGGCGAGGGCACCGTGCAGCGTTACGACGGCGACCACGTTACGGTGCTGTTCGACGAACACGGCTACCGCGAGCTGTTCGTGCCGGTCGTGCTGCAGCGCGGCCTGCTCCGGCCCGCCCCGGCTACCGGATGAGGCCCGGGCCGCTCAGCCTATCCGGCCGGTGACGTAGGCCTCGGTGCGCTTGTCGTGGGGATCCTCGAAGATCTGCCTGGTCGGGCCGTACTCGATCAGCACGCCCGTGCGGGTGTCGCTCTCCGGGTTGACGAGCACGGAGAAGAACGCGGTACGGTCGCTGACCCGGGTGGCCTGCTGCATGTTGTGCGTGACGATGACGATCGTGTACTGCGGCTTGAGCTCTTGCATCAGGTCCTCGATGGCGCCCGTGGCGATCGGGTCCAGGGCCGAGGCGGGCTCGTCCATCAGGATCACGTCCGGTTTGACGGCAATCGTGCGGGCGATGCACAGCCGCTGTGCCTGCCCGCCGGACAGGCCCAGGCCCGAGTTGTTCAGGCGGTTCTTGACCTCATCCCACAGCGCGGCCTGGCGCAGCGAGGTCTCGACGATCTCGTCCAGCTTGTGCTTGTTGTGCTCGCCGTTGATGCGCGGCCCGTAGGCGACGTTGTCGTAGATCGACTTCGGGAACGGGTTGGGCTTCTGGAAGACCATGCCGATGCGCCGGCGCACCGCGATCGGGGAGACACCCGGGCCGTACAGGGACTCCCCGCGGTAGTCGATCTCGCCGTCCATGTGCGAGCCCGGCACCAGATCGTTCATGCGGTTGAAAGCCCGCAGCACCGTCGTCTTGCCGCTTCCTGATGAGCCGATGAAGGCCGTGATCTCGTGTTCGTAGATGGTCAGCGAGACGTCCGTGACGGCCTGGAAGGAGCCGTAGTAGATCGAGACGTTCTCCGCGGTGAAGACGGGTACATCCACCCGGTCGGATACGGCGGCATCGCGCGGCTCCTGCAGGGCCGCCGGCTCGGGTAGGCGGGTCTGGGTGACGTCCTGCTCTGGCGGTTCCATGGCATCCCTCGGCGCGGCTGTCCGTGACAACTTCTTAGCCCCCCAACAACAACGAGAGGTATCCACGAGACAAACGGACGTGTATCCCGGCCCGCGGGGCGGGGTCGTGCCGGGTCAGTTGGATCGTGGCGGGTTTGCCCTCCTGGGCGGGCCCGGCTGGTATCCGGCGTACGATTCCGTGACCGGCCTGGCACGAGCTGGGCGGACCCCGCCACGGGCCGGGTGAATCGGAGCACCCTTATGGACGACGAAGCGAGATCGGTGCTGATCACCGGCGCATCGGCGGGCATCGGCCGGGCCTGCGCCGAGACGTTGCAGGCGGCCGGGTGGGCGGTCACCGGGGCCAGCCGGCGGGGCACGGTCCCGGCCGGGTGCACGGGGCTGGTCATGGACGTCGATGACGACGATTCGGTCCGCGCTGGCGTCGCGGGCGTGCTGGAACGGCGCGGCCGGATCGACGCGCTGGTCGCCGCCGCCGGGTGGGGCCTGGCCGGCGCCGTGGAGCAGTCCTCGGTGGCCGAGGCCCAGGCCCAGCTGGAGACCAACTTCTGGGGCTGTGTCCGCGTGGTGCAGCAGGTCCTGCCCGCCATGCGGGCCCGCGGCGGCGGGCGCATCGTGCTGGTGAGCTCGATCGGCGGCCTGATCGCCATTCCCTTCCAGGCCTTCTACACCGCCAGCAAGTTCGCCTTGGAGGGCTACGGCGAAGCTCTGGCCTACGAGGTCGCGCCGTTCGGCGTCCAGGTGACGCTGGTCGAGCCGGGCAACATCAAGACCGACTTCACCGCCAGCCGCCGGAAGGCCGCGACGGCCGACGACCCGCCCTACGGTCCCGCGTTCAGCAAGGCGCTGCGCGTTATGGAACGCGACGAGGCCAACGGCGCGCCCGCCGCCGCGGTGGCCGCCGCGGTGCGGCGGGCCCTCGAGACCGCGCGCCCGCCCCGGCGGGTGTCGGCGGGCAAGCCGGTCGAGCGCGCGGGCCTGGTGGCCAAGCGGCTGCTGCCGTTCCGCGTCTTCCAGGCCGCGGCCAAGGGCCCCCTCGGGGTCTGACCGCACCCGCCGCCGGATCCGTGCGCGCCGCGGGCTCACCCGGATGTGCTGGCGGCCGGGCCGGTGGCGCCGAACGCCTCGCCCAGGCTGGTCAGGTCCAGGGGGAGCCGTTCACGGACGGGCCCGTGGTCCAGGAACGGGCGCATGGCCTCGAGGGCGACCAGGATCTCGCGTCCGACCTCAGGCGCGGAGCGCATCGCGTCCACGGAGACCAGGATCCCGCGCTCGCGGTACCACGCGAGGATGGGCGAGGTCACCTCGTAGTAGAGGGCCAGGCGCTGGGCGATGACCTCCGCGGTGTCGTCGGAGCGATGCTGGAGCGCGGCCCGGGCCAGCAATCGGCGCGTGAGCTCCGCGTCGTCGGCCTGCAGGTGCAGCGCCACATCCGCGGTCATGCCGAGCTCCAGGCCGATCGCGTAGGCCGCGCGGGCCTGCTCCATGTTCCGCGGGATCCCGTCCAGGACGTACCCGCCCCCGGCCGCCTTGGCGGCGATCATCGCGTCCCGCGTCATGTCGAGCACGATCTGGTCGGGCACCAGTTCGCCGCGATCGAGGTACGCCTGAACGGCCTGGCCCAGGGCGGTCTGCCGCGCCACGTGATCGCGCAGCAGCTCACCGGTCGCGATGTGCGGGATGTCGAAGTGCGCGGCGATCAGCGCGCCCTGAGTCCCCTTGCCCGCGCCGGGGGGCGCGATCATCAGTATCCGCATGCCGGTCTCCTCAAGGTCATCATCCCGCGCGCCTGCCGCTCCGGTCGATAGCTCGCCGCGCGGCGGCGTCCGCGGTACGTGCAACCGTCTAGTTGCGCATTGACGCACTCATGTGCAACCATAAGGTTGCGCATAAGGGAGAGACCCCTCACGGAGGAGCACCATGAGCATCCAGCCAGAGCCCCCGGCCCCGGCGCGGCCGGCTCCCGGCGCTGCCGGGGCGAGGCCCGGGACGGCCGCGACGGCCGCCGCGCTGACCGCCACGCTCGGGCTGGCCGCCGCATCCTGGGTCGTCACGGTCCGGCAGATGAACGGGATGGACATGGGGGTGGCGACCAGGCTCGGCTCGTTCGCGTTCTTTGCCGCCCTGTGGGCGTGGATGATGGCGGCGATGATGCTCCCGGGCGCGGCCCCGGCGGCGGTCAGACGTGCCCAGGCCGGCGGCGTGCGCGCCGTGCCGCTGTTCGTCGGGTCGTACCTCGTGGTCTGGGCCCTGGTGGGCGTCGCGGTGTACGCCCTGTACCGGCCGCACGAAGCGGTGGCCGCCGGGGTGGTCGCGATCGCGGCCGGCGTCTACGAGCTCACGCCGCTCAAGCGGTACTTTCGCCGGCGCTGCCGGGAGAGCGTCCGCTCCGGATTCGGGTTCGGGCTGTGCTGCGTCGGATCGAGCCTCGGGCTGATGGTGCTGCTGGTGGCGCTGGGCGTGATGAGCATCACCTGGATGGCGGTGATCACCGTGCTCGCGCTGGCGCAGAAGCTGCTGCCCGCGAAGGCCGCCATCGACGTGCCGCTGGCGCTGGCGATCATCGGGCTGGGAATCCTGATCGTCGTGGCGCCCACGTCGGTGCCCGGGCTGACGCCGCCGATGTGAGCGGGCACCGGCGGCGCGGGCCAGGCCAGACCGTTATGACCCACCAGGAGGAGAGGAACCATGACCGATCACAGGACCGGGACGCGCGACGAGTGGCTCGCGGCCCGGCTGGAGCTGCTGGAGGCCGAGAAGGCGCTCACCCGGCGCAGCGACGAACTGGCGCGGCAGCGGCAGGAACTGCCCTGGGTCCGGGTCGACAAGCAGTACCGGTTCGAGACCGACGAGGGCACCGCGTCGCTGGCTGACCTGTTCGCGGGACGCTCGCAGCTGCTCACCTACCACTTCATGCTGGGGCCCGACTACACCGCGGGGTGCCCGTCCTGCTCGGCGATCGCCGACGGCTTCAACGGCTCGGTCGTCCACCTCGCCCACCACGACGTCACGCTCTGCGCGGTGTCGCGGGCTCCTCTCGCGAAGATCCAGGCGTACCGGCAGCGGATGGGGTGGAGCTTCCCCTGGGCGTCCTCCTACGGCAGCGACTTCAACTTCGACTTCGGGGTGGCGCACACCCAACAGGAATGGGCAGCGGGAGCCGTCGCGTACAACTTCGGTGCGGAGGACCTGCGGCCGGCGGCCGGCGAGGAGAGTTCGCGCGACGCCTTCAGCCAGTCGATCGTCGGCACCGACTGGGAGACCTACCGGCGTGAGGGGCCCGGCGTGAGCGCGTTCGCGTTCGAGGACGGCGTCGTCTACCACACCTACTCGGCGTATGCGCGCGGGCTGGACGGCCTGTGGGGCATGTACCAGTGGCTCGATCGCGCGCCGCGCGGCCGCAACGAAACCGGCTTCTGGTGGCGCCGCCACGACGAGTACGACAGCCAGTGACACGTGCGGCCGGGCGTCCGCCAGGACGCCCGGCCGCACCACGCGCTCAGTGAGCTTTTTCCTCGTCAGTTGGCTTCCGGCCGACAGGAACCTGCTGTCGCGACCGTCCTCCGCGACCCGATGATGAGAGCTGAGATCCGCGACGGCTGACGACGCGGCATCCGGCGGCGCGAAGGGAGCTGCGAGATGACGGCAGACCTGCCGGAGGTCCGGCGCGTGGGCGGGCACATCGGCGCGGAAATCCGCGGGCTGGACCTGGCCCGCGGCTACCCGGACGCGGTCTACGCGGCGGTCCGGCGGGCGTGGGCCGAGCACGGCGTCATCTTCTTCCGGGACCAGTTCCTCAACGAGGAGCAGCGGGAGCGCTTCGCGCTGCGTTTCGGCCCGATCCGGACCAAGCAGCAGCTGCGCAAGGAGCCGGATCAGACGCGCAACGTCGGGGAGAGCTGGCATGTCGACATGACCTGCTTCGACGAGCCGCCGCTGGGCACCGTGCTGTTCGCCGAGGAATGCCCGGCCTACGGCGGCGACACGATGTTCGCGGGGATGGTGCCGGCTTACGAGGCGCTGTCCGAAGGCCTCAAGCGCACGCTGCTCGGCATGCGCGCGGTCCACGCCAACGTACGCAAGCTCGGCCTCAGTTACGAGCAGACCTCGCCGCCGGAGCCGTCGATCGCGGAGTACGACGCGGCGGAAGGCCCGCTGCATCCGGTCGTCACCCGCCACCCCGAGACCGGGAAGCTGGTCCTGTACGTCAACCCGGAGTACACCACCCGCTTCGAGGGCTGGACCCGGCGGGAGAGCCTCGGGCTGCTCCGCTACCTGTTCGACCACGGCGGCCAGGCGGAGTTCGTGACCAGGTTCACGTGGCGGCCCGGGTCGGTCGCGTTCTGGGACAACCGCCAGGTGTGGCACATGGCCGTCAACGACTACCACGGGATGCGCCGGGTGATGAACCGGATCCTGCTGCAGGGGTCACCGCCGGTGCCGGCCGAGGTGCCTGCGCCCGAGGCGGCCCTGGCCGGGTAGGCGGCGCCCCCGCCGGCCCGCGATCCGTGGTCCTGGTCAGGGCACTAGGCTCAGGCGCGTGAAGCGCGCGATCGATGTGCCGCCGTTCGGCGAGCTGGCCGACCCGCGGGTCCTGGCCGGCCTCGCGGCCGCCGCCGAGGAACGGGGCTGGGACGGCTTCTTCATCTGGGACCACATCGTGTACCGCGCGCCGGTGCGGGCCGTGGCCGATCCGTGGGTGTCACTCGCGGCGGTGGCGTGCGCGACGAGCAGGCTGCGGATCGGGACGCTGGTCACCCCGCTGTCGCGGCGGCGCGTGCACAAGGTGGCCAGGGAGACGGTCACCCTGGACCTGCTGAGCTCGGGCCGCCTCACCCTCGGGGTGGGCCTGGGCAGCGCGCGGAACGGCGAACTCGAGCCGTTCGGGGAGATCGCCGACCCGCGCGAGCGGGCCCGCCGGCTCGACCAGGGTCTCGACGATCTGGTCAGGTACTGGGGCGGCGAGTTCGAGCCGGCTCCCGTGCAGCGCCCGAGGATCCCGGTCTGGGTGGCGGCGGAGTGGCCGCACCGGCGGCCGGTGCGGCGGGCGCTGCGGTGGGACGGGCTGTTTCCCACCAACCTGCCGGGCCCCGCGGCACTGGCCGAGCTGACCGGCGAGGTCCGCGCATCGCACCCGGCCGGCGAGCCGTTCGACGTGATCGTGGACATCCCGCCGGGCGAGGACCCCGATCCGTGGGCGCGGGCCGGGGCGACCTGGACGGTCACCGATTTCGGCACGCACCCCACCCAGGCCGAGGTGGCCGGGGTCATCGACGCGGGCCCGGGCTGACCGGCGCCTTCGCCGCGGCGGTTACCAGACCTGGCGGGCGACCTCCCCGACCAGTTCCAGCTTGCGCTGCTGGGTGTCGGCGGTGATGAGGTTCGCCCCGATGGAGACCGAGGAGAACCCGCACTGGGTGGACAGCCCGAGCCGCTCCAGGTCGACGTAGCGGGCCGCCTGGTTGATCCGCGCGATCAGCACGTCGGCGGGCTCCACCTCCGTGGTCTTGCTGGACACCAGGCCGAGGATGACCAGCTTGTCGTCGGGCACGTTGACCAGCGGCTCAAACGACCCCGACCGCTCGTCGTCATATTCGAGCAGGAACACGTCGAAGTTGCTCATCCGGCTGAATATCTTCTCGGCGGTGGAGTCGTAGCCGCCGGTCGCGATCCACTTGCTCTGGTAGTTGCCCTTGCACAGGTGCAGGCCGAAGGTGACCCCGGGGACCTCGCCGACGGAGTTGATGATGTCCACCCCCTCGGTGAGCGTGCGCTCGGTCGGCATGCCCAGCGACTCGCGCAGCCCGCGGTTCTCGGGGTCGACGAGGGTGCCGAGGTCGGGGGCGTCGATCTGGATGTAGGTGCAGCCGAGGCGGGCCAGCGCCGCCGCCTCCTCGCGCATGATCGCCGCGGCGTCGGCGAACATCTCCCAGGGGTCGGCGTAGGCGGCCGTGGACAGCTCCGGCGACCACGCGCCGTACAGCACCAGCGGGCTGGGCAGCGTCACCTTCACCGTCTTGCGCGCCCGGGCGCGCGCGTAGGCGAACTCCTCGAGGGTGATCTGGCGCCGCGCGCGGATCTTCCCCGTGATCGTCACCGGCGGGTGCCACTCCCAGTCCTGGCTGGGGTCGGCGGCGTGGAAGCGGACGGCCGCGCCCTCCTGGTCCATGCCGCCCTCGATCTCGCCGAGCAGCTGGTCGAGGAACGAGAACCGGCGCAGCTCCCCGTCGGTGACGACGTCAAGCCCGCAGCCCTCCTGCAGGGCGATGGCCGCGTCGACCGCGTTGTCCTCGATCCGCTTGAACTCCTGAGCGGATACCTGCCCGCCCTCCAGCGCGGCCCGTGCCTCCCACAGGTAGCGGGGACGCAGCAGCGAGCCGATCACGTCGGCGTGAACGTTGATGGTCATCTTCCGTCCTCCTCATCGGCGTTGCCTGGTTTGCATCTCACCGCTCGAATAGCACGTCCATAACGGTCCGCGCCATGTCGAAGATCCCGAGCGCCTCCTCGGCGTCCGCCGCCGCGGCCGCGGGCCGCTTCGGGCCCGGCCGCCGGCCCGGGCGGCCGACGGCGACCATCAGGTTCTCGCGCACGTCGAGGTCGTGGAAGAGCTCGGTGCCCTGCCAGGTCCGGGCGAGCCCGCGGTGCGCCCGCTCGTGCGGCGGGAGCCCGTCCGGGTCGTGCCCGTCGAGCTCGACCCGCCCGCTGCCGGTCACGAAGCCGGCGCTGCCTTGGCCCAGGCGGACCCGCCGACATTTGACGGCAGCGATTGCGTCCACCGCTCTCCCTGTCGGGGCGGACCATGACGTTCGGTCTTCGGGCGCGACAGCGATCGGTAGAGAACGGCACGTCATTCCCGGGGTTTGCGGCCAGTGGCAGGCGGCAGCGGTCCCGGCGAGACACCATAAGCAAAGACCGGTGAGGCTTACTTGTCAACAATCTTGTCCGCACGAGGTGTATCAGTTTTGTTGATACTCCGGCCGGGCTAATGCCTCGCGCCGACGGCGTGCCCCATGGAGCGGATGGTCAGGTGAGCGGCAGCGTCACGCTTGAGGCTGAGTGCCCTGATGCGCAAGCCCCGGGTCCTGCTGCTCGATGAGCTCAGCCTCGGCCTCGCCCCGGTGATCGTCGAGCGCCTGCTGCCCGTCGTGCGCGAGTTCGCGGGCCAGACAGGAACGGGCGTGCTGCTGGCCGAGCAGCATGTGCACCTGGCCCTGAAGATCGCGCACCGCGGTTACGTGCTCGCCCACGGCGAGCTCGTGGCCGCCGACAGCGCCGCCCGGCTGAGCCGCGACAGCGCGCTGCTGGCCGCCAGCTACCTCGGCGAGCAGCCCCGCTGAGCCCGGCCGGTCAGCGTCCGGCCTCTGGCGGCGCTTCGGGGAACAGCGCGATCGACGCGGTGTAGGCGTGCAGGAAGTTCTGCCCGCCCACGGGCCCGAGCTCGCCGGCGCAGAAGAACCCCGCGGCCGGCATGCCGCCCAGCATCGTCGCGAGCAGGCCGGCGTCGTGGTCGGGCTCGGAGAACAGCCGCGATCCGCGGCCGTTGCAGGTGAACAGCAGTGCCCCGCCCGCGCGGCGGCCGCCGGCCGTGGCGGCTTCCCGCTCCAGGGTGCGCCGCAGGTCCTGGTCGGCCGAGTCCGCGTCGCGGACATGGAACTGGACCGTCTGGCCCACCGTCACCTGGTCGCCGACCACGATGGCCCCGGACTCGGGGTCGGCGCCGACGACGCCGCGGATCAGGAAGTCGCCCTGGTGCCGTTCGGCCTGGTACTCGTTGATGACCATCCCCACCTGCAAGCCCTGGGCGAGCAGTTCCCGGTCCCGGCCGGGCAACGCCGCGGCCAGCTCCTGCAGGCGCGCCAGCGGCGCCCGCCCTCCCAGTTCGTAGATCACGTTGTTCTCGGCCTCGGTGACCGTGTAGGGGTCACCAACCGGGCGGCACCCCTGCGACACCAGGAGATGGGCCTCGGCCTGCGGCAGGTACGCGCCGACCGCACCGTGTGCCAGCACCCGGCCGTCGAGGAACAGCCGGCTCTGCCGCCGGGCCAGCCCGCCGCTGGCCATCCCGCCCATCACCAGCGCCCCGGGGACGCTGGAGTTCAGGTGGGCCAGCAGGGCGTCGGCCGGGAACGTGAACGGGTCGCAGATCATCAGGTGAATCCCGGCCGACCCCGGCGGGAACCGGTAGCCGCCGTAGGCTCCCCCGCTGCTCGTCCGGACGAACTCCATGGCGAACGTCTCGACCGGGCCGAGGTCCGCGGCCAGCCACAACGAGACCGCAGGCTCGGACTCGACCTCGCGAGCGCCGCCGGTCACCGCCTCCGCCACGCAGCCGATGAGCGGGACCGGGCCTGCCTCCCGGGCGACCGCCGCGGCCAGGGCCTCGGCCCGGCCGAGAAAGTGGGCGGACGCGAACAGCACCGCGAACGACGGCGGCCGGTCTCCCAGCGAGGCGCGCGCCTCCCCGGCGGCCCGGCGCCCCGCCTCGTCGGGGTCCGCCGCGAGCACCAGGGCTGCTCCCGCCTGCACAGGCCCAGATTACGTGGCGATGCGCCTCGTCCCGGCCCGCAGGCCGACCGGTCCTGCCCGCTGTTCACAATCTTGCCGGCGGAGCCATCGGCATGGTTGGCTGGACGATACGCGCTCGGGGCGGCGACCGGGAGGGCGGACATGGCAGGACGCGAGAAGCTGCTCGACCCCACCGGGGACAGTGACCGCGCTGCGGACACCACCCTCACCCCCCGGCTGCGCAGCATCCGCGGGCTGACCGTCGGCCTGCTGGAGAACACCAAGCCGAACTCCGGCGCGCTACTGGCGGCCGTCGCGCGGGAGTTGCAGCGCGCGCACGGCCTGCGGGCGTCGGTCATGTTCACCAAGAGCTATTTCGGCACGCCGGCCGAGGAGAGCCTGATCCAGCGGATCCTGCACAACTGCGACTTCGCGGTGGCGGGCATCGGTGATTGAGGCTCGTGCAGCGCGGCCAGTTTGGCCGACGGGATCCTGCTGGAGCGGGCCGGGGTGCCCGCGGTGAGCATCTGCACGGGCAGTTTCCTGCTGCCGGCACAGGCCATGGCGCGGGCCTACGGGTTCCCGGGATTCGAGTTCGCGACCGTGCCGCACCCGATCGCCAGCCTGGACACCGGGCAGATCCGGGCTCGGGCGCGGGACGTGCTGCCGGACGTGCTGCGGATCCTCGGGCTGGAATCCTGAGTGGAAACTGGTCGAGCCGAAGGGCGCGGTGCCGCCGGGGCCGAGGAGCGAGGGAGCCTGCGACCGAGCGACGAGGGAAGGCGGCGCGGCAAAGCGGGAATGGGGAGGTGGGCGGGGCCCGGAGGCGAGCAGGAAAACACTGCCGCTCCGCTGGCCGACCCGGCGGAGATCCGGCGCGCGATGGAGTACTACGCCGATCGGGGCTGGACCGATGGCCTGCCCGTGGTGCCGGTCACCGAGTCCTACCTCGCCGAGTTCCTGGCCACCACCAGCCGTGACCCGGACGAGGTCCTGATGCCGATGCCGCAGCTGAACCGGCAGTGCACGGTGCGGCTGGCGGCCATCAACGCGGCCCTGGCCGGCTGCAGGCCGGACTACTTCCCGGTCGTGCTGGCCGCCTGGGAGTCGCTCACCCGGGAGGGGTACGCCACCCGCGGGATCTGGCAGAGCACCACGGGGACCGCGCCGCTGCTGATCGTGAACGGCCCGGTGCGCGAGCGGATCGGCCTGAACAGCCAGGGCAACGTGTTCGGCTCGGGCTTCCGGGCGAACGCGACGATCGGCCGGGCCATCCGCCTCGGCGCCATCAACGCGCTCGGCCTCCGCCCGCACCAGCTCGACCAGGCCACCCAGGGCACCCCGGCCAAGTACACCGCGTGCATCGCGGAGAACGAGGAACAAAGCCCGTGGCCGCCGCTGCACGTCCAGTTCGGCCTCGGCCCGTCCGACAGCGCGGTGACCGCGATGATCATCAGGTCGTGCATTCACATCGAGGCCCGGCACACGAAGGTGCCCGAGCAGCTCGCGCTGGACATCACCGGCACGATCTCCCGGACCGGGGCGCTCATCCACGAGACGATCAGCGCCCTCGTGGTGCTCAGCCCCGAACACGCACGCCTGTTCTCCCGGGCCGGCTGGGGCAAGGCCGACCTGAGCGAGTTCATCTACGAGCACGCGGCGCGCAGCCGCGCCGAGCTCGCGGCCGTGGGCAAGGACGCCGTCGCCCGGCAGACCCGCTGGCGGCTGCCCGCCGATCACCCGGACGCGGTGCCGGACCAGGCCCAGGCCAGCGCCAGCCCGGAGGTCGTCCGGGTGCTGAACGGCGCCGGCGCCGTGCTGGTCGTGGTGGCCGGCGCCAACAACGCCGGCGTCTCCGCGGTCATCGAGACCTTCGGGCCCCGCGGCGGCCCGCCCCCCGTGGTCCGGGTCGCGGACTCGGGTATCAAGGAACTCCAGCGATCGGGGAACACGTGATGAGCGCCGGTAGCCCGCCGCCCGATGCCGCATCGCCGGGAACGCCCCAGACCCTGGACCATGCCCTGCAACGGTTCCGCGACGTGCTGGCCGCCGACGGGTATGACCTCCGCTGGTCGGTGACCGCGCAGGACCGGGTGGTCGTGGAGATCCAGGCCGGCCCGGAGGCGTGCGCCGACTGCCTGGTTCCGCTGCCGGTCATGGAGGCGATCATGTCCGATGCCCTCGCCCCGACCCCGTACCAGCTCGACCACATCGTGCTGCCGCCGAAAGGATGAACCGCCCGGCAACGATCAGCGAGCCCAGCCGCCGTACGCCGGTGCACGGGGAGTACGACGTGGTCGTGGTGGGCGGCGGCCCGGCCGGGCTCATGGCCGCCGCGGCGGCGGCGCGTACCGGCCACTCGACCATCCTCCTGGAGCGTTACGGATTTCTCGGTGGCGCGGGCACCGCCGGGATCCCGGGCTGGCGCTCGGCTCAGCCGGCGGGTGATGCCGGGCTGGCGCTCGGCTCAGCCCGCGGGTGACGCCGGGCTGGCGGCGAGGTAACGCAGCACCGCGAGAACCCGGCGGTTGCCCGTGTCCCCGGGGTACAGCCCAAGCTTGGCGAAGATCGAGTTGATGTGCTTGCTCACCGCGCTGTCGGTGATCACCAGGGTCGCACCGATCTCGGCGTTCGAACGGCCCTCGGCCATGAGCGCCAGCACGTCACATTCCCGCTGGGTCAGCGCGGCCAGCGGGTCCCCGCCCCGGCGCACCAGGAGCTGGGCCACCACTTCCGGGTCCAGCGCGGTGCCGCCCGCCGCGACCCGGCGCAGCGCGTCGATGAACTCGGCCACGTCCGCCACCCGGTCCTTCAGCAGGTAGCCGACGCTGCTGGTGTTCGCCGACAGCAGGTCGGCGGCGTACCGTTCCTCCACGTACTGCGACAGCACGAGGATCGCGATCTCCGGCCACTGGCTGCGGATCACCAGTGCGGCACGGATGCCCTCATCGGTGTGGGTGGGGGGCATCCGGACGTCGGCGATCACCACGTCGGGCTGTTCCCGTTCGACCGCGGTCAGCAACTCGGTGGCGTCACCCGCGGTGGCCACGACCTCGAACCCGGCGCTTTCCAGCAGCTTGGTGAGACCGGCCAGCAGCAGCACCGAGTCCTCGCCGATCACCACCCGGGACCGGCCAGGCCCGGCCGTCCCCGGGGCGCCTGTCACGGCTTCCACGCTACGCCCGCCGCACCTCACTCGGCGCGCAGTGCCGCAGCGGGACGGGCGCGCGCGGCCCAGCCGGCCGGGAGCAGTGCCCCGGCCACCGCGATGACCAGCGCCGCCAGGGACAGCAGCGCGAGCCGGGACGGCGGGAAGACCTGGGTGAGGCTGGCCGACACGCCGGTGTGCGCGGTGCCGGCCATGGCCCGCACGGTGGCCGTGTTCAGCGCGACCGCCGCCGGCGCCGCGATCGCCGCGGCCACGACGGCAGGGCCGGCGATCCAGCACGTCACCATCGTGAGCATCTGGCCGGGCCGCATGCCGAGCGCCTTGAAGATGCCCAGGTCGTGTACCCGGTCCCGGGTAGTCATCAGGACGGTGTTCAGCACGCCGAGGCCCGCGGCAACCGCGACCATCAGCGCCAGCAGGCTGATCAGGGTGGAGGCGACCGAGTAGAAGTTGCCGGTGTGCGGAGTGGTCGCCGCCCACGGGCTGCGGCCGCCGAGCGTCCGGTTGACCGCCTGGATATAGCCGGCCGGGCTGGTGCCGGGCCGTAGCCCCACATCCCACCGCTGCAGGTTCTGGCGGCTGGCCACGCCGGGCAGGGTCCGGGCGCTGCCGTACACCCGGGGCTCGCCGGACGGCTGGAACACCTCCCCGGCGATGCGCACCGTTACCTGGGCGGTGCCGGTGTTCACGGTCGCGGTGTCGCCGACGGCCAGCCCGCTCTGGTTCAGGAACGCGGTGTTGACGTCCACCTGGCCGGGCGCGTCGTACCAGCGGCCCGCGATGAGGCCGTAACCGGTCCAGGAGGCGTCGCCGCCGAACGCCCACGCCAGGACGTTCTGCGCCACGCCGGGGACCTTGACCTCCGCGATGTAGACCGCGACATCGTGCCGGGTGCCCGGCTGGGCGCGCAGCGCGGCCGTCACCGCGGCGTCCTGCGCCGCGGTGGGTGCCTGCCCCGGTCCGCCGCCCGGTCCGAACGGCTGGACCTGTACCGGGACCGTGGCCGACAGGGACTGGGCTTGCGCCGCCCGGCTCAGCGAGGAACTCAGCCCGAATGCGAAGATCACCGCGGTGGCGCCGAACGCGACCGCCGCCAGCGTCACCGTCGTGCGCGCGGGCCGGGCGAACGGCGCCGCGAGGCCGAGGCCGACGGGGCGCGGCAGGCGCAGCCGGGCGGCGAGCCGGTGCGCGGCATACCCGCGGCCCGCCCGGGGAGCGCGCCCGGCGGCGATCGCCTCGGCGGCCGACAGCCGGCCCGCACGCAGCGCCGGCCCGAGCGCGGCGAGCATGGTCAGGGCGAGCATCCCGGCCGGCGCGGCGGCCGAGGCCCACCACGGGACCTGCTGGCTGCCGACCCCATAGGCGCCGGCCGAGCCCCGCAGCACCGGGATCGCGAGCACGTTCCCCGCCACCGCCCCGGCGATGCACCCGGCCAGCGCCGGCCAGCCGACCCGGCTCAAGTACACGGCCACCACCTGGGCCGGGGTCAGGCCGATGCTCTTCAGCACGCCGATCCGGTAGTAGCCGGCCACCACCGCGCCGCTGACCACGTTGCCCACGATGAGCACCGCCATCGCCAGGCCGATCAGCGCGAACGCCACCACGAACGGCTCCATGATCGCCCCGTTGCCCGCCGCCTGGTTCTCCGCCGTGAGCCAGGAACTCGCGCCCGCTACCGCCCCCGCGGGCAGCGTCCGGCTGATCGTGGCCACGTCCGCGCGGACCTGGGCGTAGCTGCCCGCGGCGGTAAAGGAGTACAGCATCTGCTCGCTGGCCGGCGTCCCCGGCGCCTGCAGCGCCGTGATCTCGCCGGGGGCGACCCAGCCGTCGGCGGTGTTGGTGATCGAGTTGGCGAAGCCGACCACGGTGAGGGACGGCTTCCCGGGCACACCGGTGACGGTGAGGATGCTGCCGGTCACCGGGCCACCGCCGCCCGGGCTGCCGTTCAGCACCACCTGGCCGGGGCCGTCGGCCCAGTGGCCGGCGTTCAGGACGAGGTCATCGACCGGCCCGCCGGGCGAGGGGCGCCCGGCCAGGGTGAGCTGGCCGAACGGCTGGCCGGCGAACTGGACACCGACCGTGGCCTCGGGGAACGGCCCGGCGGCCGCGGTGACATCGGGCAGGGTGCGGGTGGCGGCCACCCGCGCGGCGCCGGCGCGCGCCGTGTTCACGGTGACCGCCACGTCCGCTCCGTGCTGGGCGGCGAACGCGTGCTGGAACGGCCCGTTGGTGACGGAGAGCAACGCGAGGCCGAGCGTGGCCGACGCGGTGGAGACCAGCAGCACCGTGCCGATCACCACCGCCTGGACCTTGTGCCGCAGCATCCCGCCGGCGGCGGTCCTGACCGGGCCGATCCCGCTCCCCTTGCTGCTCGCTCGCCTCCGGGGCCCCGCCCGCCTCCCCGTTCCCCCTTCACTGTGCCCCCTTCCCTCGTCGCTCGGTCGCAAGCTCCCTCGCTCCTCAGTCCAGGCGGCACCGCGCCCCTTTGGCTCGCTCACGCTGGCACCGCCGCGTCCTCGGCCACGACCCGCCCGTCCACCAGCGCTACCGTCCGGGCCGCGTACCGTTCGGCCAGGGCCGGGTCGTGGGTGACCAGCACCAGCGTCTGCCCCGCGGCGTTGAGCTCGCGCAGCAGCCGGCCGATCTCCTGCCCGGTGGCGGTGTCCAGCGCCCCGGTCGGCTCGTCGGCCAGCAGCAGCTCCGGGGAGTTCACCAGCGCCCGCGCGATCGCCACCCGCTGCCGCTGCCCGCCCGACAGCCGCGCCGGATAGGCGTCCCGGTGCTGCTCGATGCCCATCCGCTCCAGCAGCTCGCGGGCCTGCGCCCGGCCCCGCCGCCGGGACGCCCCGGCGAGCTGGGCCGGCAGCAGCACGTTGTCCTCCACCGTGAGGTCATCGAGCAGGTTGAAGAACTGGAAGATGATCCCGACGTGGCGGGCGCGGAACCTGGCCAGCGCGCCCTCGCCGAGGGTGTCGATCCGCAGGCCGGCCACGGTCACCGTGCCGGCGGTGGGCCGGTCCAGCCCGGCGATGAGGTTGAGCAGCGTGGACTTCCCGCTGCCCGACGGGCCCATGATGGCCCACCACCTCCCCCGCGGCCACGTCCAGGCTGACCTCCGCCACGGCCGCCGGGGCGCCGGGCTGGTAGGTCTTGGTCACGCCGTCCAGCCGCACGCTGAGCTCTGTCATCGGTCCTCTCCGGTACGGATTTGGTCGGCCGGGCCGCCCGCCCGCGGCCGGGCAGGCGGGCCGGGTTCACCCGGAACGCCCGGCCGCGCTCGCCAGCATGGCCCACCCGGGCGGTCGCGCGCAGTGGGCCAGAGCCCCGAATCGGGGTGCAGCTAGCACCACCCCAGGAAGTGGACTTCGCTGCATGGGCCAGGGCCGGCCGGAGCGCTTACCGTAGGACTCGTGACCACCCTCGCCCAGCTCCACGACCCGCCGGCCCGGCCGTACCGCCGGGTCCCGTGGTCGCCGCACGCCTGGGGTCAGGCCCTCTACCTGGCCGGCGGCATCCCGGCGCAACTCGCCCCGCTGTTCGTCGTGCTGGGCCCGATCGTCGCGTTTCACCCGAGACCGGCGGCGGCGGTGCTGTCCATCCTGGTGCTCGTATTCCTCGTCTTCCTCGCGGTGCCGGCGTTCACCGGAATACAGCGCCAGCGCCTGCGGGCCACCGCCGGGGTGGCGATACCGCCGCAGCCGACCGTGGAGCACCGGCTCAGCCAGCCGGGAATCGTCCAGGTCGGCCGCTCGCCGGCCACCTGGCGCCAGCTCGGCTACCACCTGCTGGCCGGCCCGGCGCTGGCCGCGGCCGCGGTGGCCGCCGTCGGCACCTGGCTCGCGGGCATCATGTTCACGCTGGTGTACGCCTACGCGGGGCGGCTGTCCCCGCCGGGGTTGCTGTGGCGCGGGCGGTCGGCGGGGGCCGACAGCCTCCCGCGGCTTGGCCTGCCGGTAGACGTGTACCTGACCGCCGCCGGGATCGCACTGCTGGCCGCCGCGCCGTGGCTGACCGCCGGCGTCGCCGCGCTGGACGCCACGGTCGCCCAGGCGCTGCTGGGCCCGAGCCGCGCCGACGAGCTGGAACACCGGGTGGAGCACCTGACCCAGACCCGGGCCGGCGCGGTCGACGCGGCCGACGCCGAGCGGCGCCGCCTGGAGCGCGACCTGCACGACGGCACCCAGCAGCGGCTGGTCTCCCTGGCCATGAACCTGGGCATGGCCCGGGCGCAGGCGGTGACCGCCGACGATGCGCACCAGGCCATCGCGGAAGCTCACGAGGAGGCCAAGGCCGCCCTCACCGAGCTGCGGAACCTGATCCGCGGCCTGCACCCGGCGGTGCTCGAGGACCGCGGCCTGGACGCGGCGCTGTCCGGCGTGGTGGCGCGGATGCAGATCCCGGTCCGGCTGACCGTGGACCTGCCCCGCCGCCCGTCGCCGGTGGTCGAGGCGGTCGCCTACTTCATGGTGTCCGAGGCCCTGGCCAACATCGCCAAGCACGCCCAGGCCAGCCAGGCGGAGGTGTTCGTGCACCGCGCCAACGACCGGCTGCACGTCATCGTCAGCGACGACGGCGTGGGCGGCGCCGACCCGGCCCTCGGCACCGGCCTGGCCGGGCTGGCCAAGCGCGCCTCCTCGGTCGACGGGACCTTCGAGATCGCCAGCCCGCCCGGCGGGCCGACCCTGCTCACCGGAGACCTGCCATGCGCGCGGTAGCCGCCCCCGGCCGCTGGGTCTGGGGCCTGTCCGGCCTGGTCACCGCCGCCGCGCTGGCGATCCCCGGCGCCCGCCTCATCGCCACCGCCGGAGACCCCTGGCCCGGGTCGAATCCGAACCGCACGGTGACTCAGACGGTCACCGTTCCGCAGCTGGTCACCCGCCTGGACGTGCAGACCTACGGCACGCCGGTGCAGGTGAGTGCCGGGCCGGTGCGCCTCGTCCAGGTCACCGAGACGATCACGTGGAACCCGCAGGACGGCTGGCGGCCCGCCGTGACGCAGTCGGTCTCCGGCGGTCGGCTGACCCTGGCCGACCCGGTCTGCAACGGCAACGACGACTGCGGGGTCGCCTTCACGGTGACCGTGCCCCGGGGGGTCGCCGTCACCGTGGCCACCGAAGGCGCCCCGGTCGCCGTCTCGGGGGCCGCCGGGGCGAACCTGGACTCTGGCGGGGCGCCGGTACGCGCCACCGGAACCGACGGCGCGCTGAACGTCACGACCGAAGGCGGCCCGCTGGAGGTGGACGGCCTCACCGGGCCGCTGTACGCCGACACCGCCGGGGGCCCGCTGCTGGCGCGGGGCGTCGCCGCCACCACGGCCACGGTTATCACGGGCGGCGGCCAGGCGCTGGTCGGGCTCACCGCGGCACCGGACACCGTGATGGTCAGCACCGACGGCGGCCCAGGAACGCTGGCCGTGCCGGGCGGCCCGTACGCGCTGACCGCGGACAGCGACGGCGGCCCGCAGCTGGTGGGGATCGCCACCAACCCCGCGGCCAGCCGCTCCATCACGATCAACACCGGCGGCGGGCCGTTGCAGATCGAGGGGGCCACCAGCGGCACGCCTGCTTCGCCTCAAGTGCCTGGGCCCGGGCCGTCCTGAGCGCGGGGCCACGGGCCGGGCCGCGAGGGGCGGCGCCGTCAGCTCCGGGCGGCGACCGGGGCGATGTGCGGGACGACGCCCATCTCGGCGAGCTGGTGCAGCGCGCCGATGACGCTGAGCAGGTGCGCGCGCATGGTCCGTTCCGCGACCTCAGGGTCCCCCGACGTCACCGCCTCGATGATCGCCATATGCTCCTTGACACCCTGCGCCATCCGGCCCGGCAGCAAGGCGACGTGGAACTGATAGCGCACGCTTTTGTAACGCAGCCGCTCCAGCATCCCGGCCACCGTCTGCTGCTGCGCGATCTCCCGCACCCTCATGTGCACGTGCTGACTGGTCGCGTTGTAGGTCATGACGTCGCCCTTGCGGACCGCCTCGGTCATCTTCTTGCCCGTGGCCCGCAGCTCGCGGTGGTCGGCCCGGGTCGCGGCGGCCGCTGCCTTCGCCGCGCACAGTCCCTCCAGCACGGCCCGCGCCTCGGTGATCTCGATGGCCTCCTGCAGCGTCACCGGCGCCACCCACGCGCCCCGGTTGCGCTCGCGTGAGACCAGGCCCTCGTTGCTGAGCAGCACCAGCGCCTCGCGCACCGCGCCCCGTGACGTCGCGTACCGGCTCGCCAGCTCCGTCTCCACCAGCCGCTGTCCCGGGGTCAGCTCGCCGTGGAAGATCGCCATCCGCAGGGTGTCGAGCAGGCTCACCGTCTCGGGCAGGTGCTGTGGTATCGGCCGCACTTTCAACCAGGCCTCCCGCTGGAGAACGAGTTGGCGTCCTGCCACCTCGTCGCGGGCAGGCCCGTGGCCCTTTTGACGATATCGGCAACAGGACCTCAGACAATTGTGTCACCCCCGCGGCCGCCGCACGTCGGCGCTGGCCCTCAGCGGAGCCGTTCGGCCCGGTCACCGGATGATCAGCACGCGGTCGCGGCGCGGGACCAGCTCCCCGATCACCGGGGCTCCGGGCAGTTCCCCCGCCACCAGCAGCCCGCCGGAGGTTTGCGCGTCGGCCAGCAGCAGCAGGTCGTCTTCGCCCACGCCGCCGGGGTCGGTGTGCGGCAGCACCCAGTCCAGGTTCCGGCGGCTGCCGCCCGGCATGTACCCGGCCGCGGCGGCCGCCCGCGTCCCCTCGATCAGCGGCACCGCCGCGTGGTCGACCACCGCGGAGACCCCGCTGGCCCGGGCCAGCTTGAACAAGTGGCCGAGCAGGCCGAACCCGGTCACGTCGGTGGCACAGTCGATCCCGGCGGCCAGGGCCTGGCGGCTGGCCTGATCGTTCAGGGTGGTCATCACGTCGACGGCGGCCGCGCTGATCTCGCCCGTGGCCTTGTGCCAGGCGTTGAGCACGCCGGTGCCGATCGGCTTGGTCAGGCTGAGCGGCAGCCCGGGCCGCCCGGTGTCGATCCGCAGCAGCCGGGCCGGGTCGGCCACCCCGGTCACGGCCATGCCGTATTTGGGCTCGGGGTCGTCGATGCTGTGCCCGCCCGCGACGTGACAGCCCGCCGCGCGCCCGGTGTCCAGGCCGCCGCGCAGCACCTCGGCGGCCAGCTCGGCCGGGAGCTTGTCGCGGGGCCAGCCGAGCAGGTTCAGCGCGACCAGCGGCTCGCCGCCCATCGCGTAGACGTCGGACAGGGCGTTGGTGGCGGCGATGCGCCCGAACGTGTACGCGTCGTCCACGACCGGGGTGAAGAAGTCGGCCGTCACCACCACGGCCGTGGCCGGGCCGACCCGCACCACGGCGCCGTCGTCGCCGTGCTCGACGCCCACCACGAGGTCGGCGCCCGGCCCGTCCGGGACGAGCCCGGCGATGGTCTCCTCCAGTTCCCCGGGCGGGATCTTGCAGGCGCAGCCGCCGCCGCGCGCGTACTGGGTCAGCCGAAACACCCTTGGATCGGTCACACTGCCAGAATCTAGTGCCCCGTGCGCCACGCCTCGTGGTCACCGGACCCGCCCACCGCCCGGGATGGCGGTCGCCGCCCGGGATGGCGGTCGCCGCGCGGGATGGCGGTCGCGGCACGGGCGCGGGTACCCTCGGCGCCGGAGGCGTCCGGGTGCCTGGTGGCCCCCCCGGTCTTCAAAACCGGTGGGCGGCGCGTCGCGTCGCCGGCGGGTTCGATTCCCGTCCGCCTCCGCGAGACCCTTGAGGTCGTCCCCTCCGGGCCAACGCCGTAGGGTCGCGGTTGTGGACCCGCGCCGTCACGTGCCGAGGACCGACGTCGTGCTGGCCGATCCGCGCCTGGTCGCGGCGCGGGAGGTGCTGGGCGCGGCGCTGGTCAAGCAGGCCGTGGCCCGGGCCCAGGAACTGGCCCGGTCGGGGGCGATCAGCCCGGCAGGCGTGGCCGACGCGGCGGCCGCCGCGCTGCCGCCGGCCGCCGCTACCCTGACCCCGGTGATCAACGCGACCGGCGTGGTCGTGCACACCAATCTCGGCCGGGCGCCGCTGTCGGCGGCCGCGCAGGCCGCGGTGGCCGCCGCGGCGGGCTACACCGACGTGGAGTTCGACCTGGTCTCGGGCCAGCGCGGGCGCCGTGGCCAGGGCGCGCTGGACACCCTGGCCCGGGCGGTTCCGGCGGCCGGGGCGGTGCACGTGGTCAACAACAACGCCGCCGCGCTGGTCCTGGCGGCCACCGCGCTGGCCGCCGGACGCGAGATCATCGTCAGCCGCGGCGAGCTGATCGAGATCGGTGACGGGTTCCGGCTGCCTGACCTGCTGGCCTCCACCGGCGCCCGGATCCGCGAGGTGGGCACGACCAACCGCACCGTGCTGGCCGACTACCAGGGGGCGGCCGGCCCGGACACCGGGTTCATCTTGAAGGTGCACCCGTCCAACTACCGGGTCGAGGGGTTCACGGCGTCGGTCAGCGTGGCCGACCTCGCCCGCCTCGGGGTGCTGGTGGTCGGCGACATCGGGTCGGGCCTGCTGGCGCCGAGCCCGGTCCTGCCGGATGAGCCCGACGCCGATTCGTGGCTGCGGGCAGGCGCCGGGCTGGTCACGGCCAGCGGGGACAAGCTGCTGGGCGGGCCGCAGGCGGGCCTGCTGCTCGGCACGGCCGAGACGGTCACCCGCCTGGCGCGCCATCCGCTGGCCCGGGCGCTGCGGGTGGACAAGCTCACCCTGGCCGCGCTGGAGGCGACGCTGGCGGGCCCGGCTCCGCCGGTCACCCAGGCTTTGACGGCAACCCTGCCGTCGGTCCGGCAGCGGGCCGAGGCCCTGGCGAGCCGGCTGGCCGCCGCGGGCGTCGACTGCCGGGCCGTGCCGTCCGACGCCGCCGTCGGGGGCGGCGGCGGGCCCGGCGTGAGCCTGCCCAGCGCCGCGCTGGCGCTGCCCGAGCACCTGGCGCCCGGCCTGCGGTCCGGCCCGGCGGTGCGCCGCGGGGACGCGCCTGCGGTGATCGGCCGGATCGAGCGCGGCCGGCTCCTGCTCGACCTGCGTGCCGTCGCGCCCGCCGACGACGAGCGGCTGGCCTCGGCGGTGCTCGCCGCCACGGCCCGCGACGGTGCCGCCGCACCCGTGGCCCCGCCGTGCGCGGCCGCTGCCTCCCCGGGCGCGGGGTAGGCCGTGCACGTCGTCGCCACCGCCGGCCATGTGGATCATGGGAAGTCGATGCTGGTGCGCGCGCTGACCGGGATGGAGCCGGATCGCTGGGAAGCCGAGCGGCGCCGGGGCATGACGATCGACCTGGGCTTCGCGTGGATGACGCTGCCGTCTGGGGGCCAGGTCGCGTTCGTCGACGTGCCCGGGCACGAGCGGTTCGTCACCAACATGCTGGCCGGTGCGGGCCCGGTGCCCGCGGTGATGTTCGTGGTCGCCGCCGACGGGGGCTGGAAGCCCCAGTCGGCCGAGCATCTGGCGGCCATCGATGCCCTGGGGATCCGCGACGGGATCCTGGCGATCACGCGGGCCGACCTGGCCGACCCGGCACCGGCGCTGCGGCAGGCCCTGCTCCAGATCGCCGGCACCAGCCTCGGCCAGGGCGGCGGGCCGGAAGCCGTGGCGGTCAGCGCGCTCACCGGCCAGGGCCTCCCCGACCTGATCGCCGCGCTCGCCCGGCTCGCGGCGCGGCTGCCCGCGCCCGACCCGGGCGGCGGTGTCCGGCTCTGGCTGGACCGGGTGTTTGCCATCAAGGGCAGCGGGACCGTGGTCACCGGAACCCTGCCCGCCGGGACCGTGGGCACCGGGGACGAGCTGGTGCTCACCCCGTCCCTGCGCACGCTGCGGGTCAGGGGCGTGCAGTCGCTCGGCACGCCGGCCGATCGGGTCAGCGGCGTGGCCCGGGTGGCCCTGAACCTGCGCGGCGTGAGCACCCGGGAGGTGGGCCGCGGCATGGCCCTCATCCAGGCCGGCCGCTGGACGGTCACCAGCGTGATCGATGTCCGGCTGGCCCCGCGCCCGGCGGAGCGCCGGCCGCCCGGCGGGGTGCGGTCGGCCGGCCCGGTCCGGCCCGGCCCGGTGCGGCTGCCGTCCCGGCTCGCGATGCACATCGGCTCGGCCCGTGCCGTGGCCAGGGTCCGGATGCTGGGGGGCCGTTTCGCCCGGCTGAGCCTGGATCGCCCGCTGCCGCTGCACATCGGCGACCGCGTGCTGCTCCGCGACCCGGGCGCGGCCGCCGGGCAGGCCAGCGGCAGGCCGGTCTTCGGCGCGACCGTGATCGACGTCTCGCCGCCGCGGCTGCGCGGCACAGGTACCGCCGCGGCCGCGGAGCGGGAACTGAGCTCGTGGTCCGAGCCCCCGACCACACCCGATTTGCTGCGCCGTCACCTCCTGCTGCGGGCCAGCGAGGCCTTGGCCATGGGCCTGCGCGACCTGCCACCGCCGGTCAGCGGGGAATGGCTGGCCGACCCGGCGCACTGGCAGCGGTTGCGCCAGCTCCTGGCCGCGGCCGTCGCCGCGCACGCGACACGCGATCCGCTCGCCCCCGGCCTGCCGCTGGAAGCGGCCCGGGCCGAGCTGGGCCTGCCCGACCGCGTCCTGGTCGAGGCCCTCGCCGCCGACGCCCCGCAGGGCAGCGCCGACGAGATGCTCCACGCGAGCGGCGGGTACCTGAGCCGTGGCCGCCCCCGCGGAACCGGGCCGCCGGACGAACCCGGCCGCGCTGGCGCGCCGGGGCGGCCGCCCGGCACCGGTGGCACCACGGAGCCGTTCGGCCGGGCCCGCCTGCCGCCGCAGGCGGCTGACGCGGTCCGGGCGGTGCTGGCCGACCTGGCGGACGCCCCGTTCAGCGCGCCGGACGCCGGGCGGCTGCGCGAGCTCGGGCTCGACCCGCGGGCGGCCGCGGCGGCGGAGCGCGCCGGCCTGCTCCGCCGCCTGCCCGGCCAGGTGATCCTGGCCCCCGACGCGGCCGGGCGGGCGGCGCGGATCCTGGCCGGGCTGCCGCAACCGTTCACGGCGGCCGAGGCCAGGCAGGCGTTGCAGACGACGCGCCGGGTCGTGATCCCGCTCCTGGAGTGGCTAGACCGGGAAGGCATCACCCGGCGGCTGGCCGACGACCGCAGAACCATGCGCGAGCCGCGCGGCTCCTGAGCCCCGGCCACACGGCCCTGACCGGGCTGCGCCGCACGCCTGCGCGCGGGCCAGGTCGCGCCTCAGGCCGGCAGCGCGCGCGCCGGGACTCCGCGTGCCCGCAGCAGCGCGCGAATGTCGTCCGGATCGCTGGTCAGCACGACGTCGACCGGCGCGGCCAGGAGCGCCACGTGCGCGTCAACGACGTCGGCCGAGCCGGCCCGGGCGAGCAGCTCGCCGATCCGCCGGCCGTCGTCCGAGCCCAGCGGCTCGATGCCGGTACCGGCCAGCACGCGCGCCAGGTTGGCCTGCTTGCGGCCGTCGCGCCAGACCTGGCCGACCACCGCGGCGCTTGCCCGCAGCGGTACCCCCCGCTGCTGGAGCACGCGCAGCTGGGCACCCACCGCCCGGTCACGACGGTCGATGGCGACCAGCGCGCCGGCGTCGAGTACCGCCTTCACGCGACGTCCGAACGCGGCGCCAGGCCCAGCTGCGCCGCCGCCGTGTCGAGCTCAGCCTCGGTAAAGGAGCCCTCTTCCGACTCCCACGTGTCCAGGGCCGCGCCGAGCAGCTCGTTCCTGAGCCTGTCGGCTGCCGCCTCGCTGAGCCATGCGGACACGCTGATCCCCTGCCGCGCCGCGGCCTGGCGGACGCCTTCCCCCAGATCTGGAGGCATCGTCACCGAGAACCTGTCCACCTGCGCCATGCATACGATGGTATCGCATACGCATGTATTAAGCCACGCAGTTACTGGCCCTTACGCACCGGCCGCCGGCCTCCGGCCCGCCTTCGGTAACCGGTCTGGCGGGGCCGCGGCCGGGCCGGGGAGACTGGGAAGGGACACGCCGGGCGAGCCGCGCCCGCGGGGCGGGAGCCACCGGGAAGGAGGCCGCGTGAACACCACCGGAACGGCCACGGGCCAGGACGCCACGAGCCGGGATGGCGTGGCCCGGGAGGTCGCGGCGCGCATGGCCGCCGCGGCGGCTGCCTGGCTTGACGTGCTCGACCCCGCGCAGCGCGCGGCGGCCGCCGGCGGCGCGCCGAGCCCGGACGCCGACCCGGACGCCGAGCGCAGGCGCTGGTTCTACACCCCCACCGACCACGGCGGCCTGACGCTCGGCGCCCAGCGGCCTGGCCAGCAGCGGCTGGCCCACCAGCTGGTCGCTTCCGGGCTCTCCACCGCCGGGTACGTCACCGTCGCCACCATCATCGGGCTGGACAACGTGCTCGATCAGGTCGAGGGCTGGTCCGTGGACTGGGGCCGCGAGCGGGGCCGTGACCCTGGCCTCTACTACCTGCGGGTGTTCGGCGAGCCCGGCGGCGCGGCGCCGTGGGGCTGGCGCTTCGGCGGCCACCACATCTCGCTGAACAACCTGGTCGTCGACGGCATGGTCCGCTCGACGACGCCGTGCTTCCTCGGCGCCGACCCGGCGGTCTCGCCCCTGCTGGGACCCGCGCCGCTGCGCCCGCTGGCGGGAGCCGAGGACCTGGCCCGTGAGCTGGTCCGCTCGCTCGACCCCGGGCGGGCCGCCCGCGTGACCCTGCTCGACCGGGCGCCGGCGGACATCATCGGCGGCAACCGGGCGTCCGTAGCGGACGGCGACCGGATGCTGTACCTGCGCGACGTGTGGCGCCGGCCGTTCACCGAGCCGGACCTCGCCGAGCGGGTAGCCCGGATGGACGCCGACGCCGAGCGGGCCTCCGGGTACGACGCCGGCGACTACCAGCGGCTCGCGCTGACCAGCGTGCCCAAGGGCCTGCCGGCCCGGGAGCTCGACCCGCAGCAGCGGCAGCTGCTGCGGGTGCTGCTGGGCGCCTACCTGGGGCGGGTCCCGGACGGCCTGTCGCCGCAGGGCGACTACTCCGATGACGCGATGCTGGATGCCGTGCACCTGGCCTGGGCCGGGCCCACCGCGCCGGGCCAGCCGCTTTACTACCGCCTGCAGGGCCCGCGGCTGCTCATCGAGTACGACAACACCCAGCGCCAGGCGAACCACGCCCATTCGGTGTGGCGTGATCCGGCGGCCGACTTCGGCTACGACGCCCTCGGGGCGCACCTAGCGGCGCACCACCTCTAACACCGGACGGCCCAGCATCTCCGCGCCTCCCCGTTTACCTGAACTACGGGAGCGGGACCGATGCCGTTCGGCTGGATCGCGGGCTTGGGGACGTCGGGACGGCGGCGGGCCTCCCGGGCCGGATCACCGGGGGTCGGCCCGCTGCAGCGCCTCCGACCAGCGCCGGGCCCAGGAGTCGAGTGATTCGAGCGCAGGCGCGAGAGCTGCTCCCAGGTTGGTCAGCAGGTAGGCGCCGGCCTCGTCCCGGGTCAGCAGGCCTGCATCCGTGAGTTCGTCCAGCCGTTCGTACAGCACGCTGGAGGACATCCGGTCGCATCGGACCTGCAGCGCGCGCGCGCCGAGCGGCCCGTCGCGCAGCTCCCACAGGATCCGCAGCGCCCAGCGGCGCCCCAGCAGGTCCATCGCCGCCATCAGCGGCCGGCCGGTCGTCGATCCCCGGACCGGCTCACCGGGGCGCGGTGACCGCGCGGCCATGGCCCACCCCTTGCGTTTCGATATCAGAAACGTTACCTTAGCCGAGTCGTTTCGGAATCAGAAAAATGGCAGGAGGCCTCCGATGGCACCACGGGTCGATCCCGTCCAGCCGCCGTATCCGCCCCAGGTCGCCGAGCGCCTCGAAGCCATGATGCCGCCCGGTGTCCCGCCGATCCTGCTGTTCCGCACGTTCGCGCGGAACCTGCCGATGACCGCCGCGATGAGCAGCTGGGGCGGCTACGAGCTGAGCAAACGGCTCTCGCTGCCGATGCGCGACCGCGAAATCGTCATCGACCGGACCTGCGCCCGGTGCGGGAGCGAGTACGAGTGGGGCGTACACGTGGCGTTCTTCGCCGGGCGGGGCGGCCTCTCCGGCCCGCAGATCACCTCCCTCGCCCACGGCGGCGCCGGCGACCCGTGCTGGACCGACGAGCGGGACCGGCTGCTCATCGAGGCGGCCGATGCCCTGCACGACGACGCCGACATCGGCGATGACCTCTGGCACCGGCTGGCCCGGGTGTTCAGCGAGGAGCAACTGCTTGACCTGCTGATGCTCGCTGGCTGGTACCACGCCATCAGCTTCACGGCCAACGCGGCCCGGGTCGCGTGCGAGGAGGGGGCTCCGCGCTTCGCCGACGTGCGAGCCACGCCGCCGCCCGGCGGCCAACCAGGAAGGTAGGGCGGGGGGAACCGGGAGGCAGGCCGGGGAGAAACCGAGAGATAGGGCGGGCAAACCCGGAAGGTAGGCGAGCAAGCCGGAACGGTAAGGAGTTCGCGTCGAGCCCGCCAGGAGCCCGGGTCCTCAGTAGGTTGGCCCTGTGGGGGGCGGAGCGGTCACGGATCGGCGCGGCGTCGTGGGCTCCCGCGGCCACCGGGTCCGGCCGGCGGCGGGGTCCAGGTCGTGCCGGGCGGCCGTGCGGTTCGCGACCCTGCTCGGCCTGGCGGCCCTGCTCGGCGCGGCCTGCGCCCCGGCCGCTCCCGCCGGGCCGAAGCCTGCGCCTGCCGCCAGCACGGCGTCGGCGAGCAGCGCCACCACGCACGCCCCGCAGCCCCACGCCCCGGCCGCCTCGGTGACCCTCGCGGCGGTCGGCGACATGATGCTGGGCGACACTCCGGACCTGGTGCCGGACCCGGCGACGTACTTCGACGCGGTCAAGCAAAGGCTCGACTCGGGGGCCCAGATCGTCTTCGGCAACCTCGAGGGCACGCTGACCACGGCGACGGCCAGCAAGTGCGGCCCGGGCCCCTCGCACCCGGACTGCTTCGCGTTCAAGAACCCGCCGCGCTACATCCGGTACTTCAAGCAGGCGGGATTCACCGTCCTGAACGACGCGAACAACCACTCCTTCGACTTCGGCGCCGCCGGGCAGGCGCAGACGGTCCGCACGATCCACCGGGCCGGCCTGGCCCAGACCGGGCTGCCCGGCGAGATCACCGTGGTCACGGCGAACGGGATCAAGGTCGCGTTCGCGGCGTTCGCCCCCTACGACTACGACGCCAGCCTGCTCGACCTGCCCGCGGCGCGGGCGCTGGTGCAGCAGGCCGCCCGGGAAGCGCCCATCGTGGTCGTCTACATGCACGCCGGCGCCGAGGGCGCCGACGCTGACCACGTGACCGGCCACGAGGAGTACTACCTCGGCGAGGACCGCGGCAACGCCGAGGCCTTCGCCCACATGGCGATCGACGCCGGGGCCAGCCTGGTCATCGCGAGCGGCCCGCACGTGCTGCGGGGCATGCAGTTCTACCAGGGCCACTTCATCGCCTACAGCCTCGGCAACTTCGCCGGCTACAACAACTTCGGCATGACCGGGGACCTCGACATGAGCGCCATCCTGCACGTGACGCTGTCACCGGACGGCCGGTTCGTACGCGCCCGGATCTACCCCGTCCAGTTCATCGGCCAGGGCCAGCCCGTGCCCGGCGGCGGTTCGGTGGCCTTCATCGCTCAGCTGTCCGCCGAGGACTTCGGCCCGACCGCGGCGCGCATCCTCCCGTCGGGAGTGATCAAGGCGCCCTAGCGTTCGGGCCAGCCCCGACCGGTACGTTGTGGGGATGGCAGCGGCGGAGCCGGCAGCGGCACGGGAACGGGCGGGCCAGGTCATCACCGCGAGCCTCATCGGCGGCGTGGCCGGCGCGGCCCTGGCCGGCCACCGGGGAGCGCGGGCGGCCGGCCTGGGCGCGGCCGCCGGGGCGGTCGCGATGGCCGCGTCCGAGGCGGTGGCCCGGGCCCGGCAGCGTCCCGGCGAGATACCGCCGCTGTGGTCGCGGATAGCGGCCAGCGCCGCGCTGGCGGCCCCGCTCGGGTGGGCGGCCGGGCGGGTGACCGGCGCCGGGCCGGTCGCGGTGGGAGCGGCGACCGGGACCCTGGCCGGCCTGCTCGGGATCCGCCCGCAGAAGGTGCTGCTCGGGCCGCCGTTCGGGGCCGCGGTGGGCTGGGCGCTCGGGGCGCGGCGCCCGGTGCCGGCGGCGGTGGTCGCCAGCGCCACGATGGCGGCCTACCGGACGGCGTCGGCGCTGGTATTCCGGGACGCGCAGGTGAGCCTGCTCGCCGAGCAGGTCCCGGCGGAAGACCTGCCGTTCGTGGTGCCGCGGGAAGCGCGGTCCCGGTACGTCGGCACTGGCTACGTCCGCGACCTGGCCGAGGTGCTCGGCGGCCGGTACGTCGCGGACGCGCCCGACGTGGGCATCGTCGCGTCCGTGAACGACCTGGCCGGCCCGGAGTTCGACCCGGCGGGCCTCGACCCGCGGGTCCGCGAGTTCTACGAGCACACCACCCGGTTCACGCTGGACATCGTGCCGCAGTGGCGGCTGTGGGTGCGTCCGGGGTACCTGCTGTACCGGACCGTCGTCGCGCGCCCGCTGGGGCAGGCGAACGTGCCGATGAACCAGCGCGAGACGCAACGGGGCATCCGCAGCCGCATCGACACCATCGCCCTGCCCGGTTCGGATGACATAGCGGTCCGGGGCTGGATCCGGTCGTTCACCGACACCGACGAGCCGATCTACGTCGGCATCTACACGACCTACCGGCTCGGCGGCCGCGGGTACGTGAGCGTCGGCTTCCCGCTGCCGCAGGCCAGCTTCACCGCCACGCTGCTGCCCCGCGCGCGTCCCGGCGGGGGGCTGGTCCTGACCAGCCGCGGCGACACCGACCAGCCCGGGCATTACCTGGGCTACATCGACGCGGCCAGCCGGGACCTCACGGTGCTGGCGGTGCGCGGCTTCGCCGAGCGCCTCGACGTGTACGTGCAAGATGACGAGCTGCGGGCCGAGCACGCGTTCTCGGTGTTCGGGTTCCCCTTCCTCGTCCTGCACTACCGGATGCACCGCAAGCCCGGCCGCCCCGGCTAGCGCGACGGGCCGGGCCCCTCATGTATCTGCGGGCGGGCGGCGCGCTCTAGATACGTAGTTACTCATAAGTACGCGCTACCGGGGGCTGCCGACCGCCGAAGATCCGGACGGCAGGGGGGCGCAGTGGGGGAGTCATGGAAACGGGCGTGGATAGAGACCGGTTCTGCGAGTTGTTCAAGGGCCGGGCGGTGGTGGTGTCGGATTTGCCTGCCGGACAAAGCCGGGTCCTGGCGAGCATGGCCAACGAGATGGCCGGCCGTGACGATGCGTCCCTGCGCACGAGGGCGGAGTACCTGGCGCTGTTCGACCTGCTGGCGGCGCATGTCCCGCCGGTTCCGCCCAGGCGGCTGACCCTGGTCGACGAGGCCGGGCGGCCGACCGCTGCCGCGCGGGCGATCGAGGATTACGCCAAGGCGTCGCTGGGACAGCAGGAGTTCTTCGACGCGGACATGTACATGGTCCACGTCACCGGGTTCCGCCCCGGGCGCGGCGTGCTGACCGAGCCGGTGCGGCCCGGCCGCGGGGCCCGGCTGGACGTGTGGAAGACCGATCCGGCCAACGACCGGCACATCCCGGCCCTGGACGAGGGCGGTGCGCTGTTCAGCACGCAGGCGTTCTCCATCAAGAACACCGGCAACCGCACGCTGCGCGCACCGAAGCGGTCCTGGCGGATGATCCTCGATGCTGCAGGGCCGGACAACCGCCTGGCCGGGATGCGGCGCCTCAACCTCAAGGCGATGTGGAACGATCCTTCCCAGATGCGCGAAGCGCTGGCCTGGCGGCTGTTCGGCCAGGCGGACATTCCAGCGCCGCGGCACACGTACGCCAAGTTCGCCTTTGGCTCCACCTACCGGGGCCTCTTTAACGTCATCGAGCAGGTGGACCGGAGGTTCCTGAAGGATCGCTTCGGCGAGAACCACCTGGGCAACCTCTACAAGACGGCCTGCCGGGACATCGGGTGCGCCACGCTCGCCTACCGCACCGGGCCCGACGGCGACGACAGCGGGCGCCAGTACTACGTCGCCGGTGCCGCGGAGCACACCTACCGGCTCAAGACCAACGCGGACAACCCCGAGGCCAGCACCTACGACGACCTCGCCTGCTTCATCAGGACGATCAACGGCGTCGGCCTTCCGGGCGGCCGGGAACGATTCGACACCGACGCCTTCCGTGAGTCGGTGGACGGCATCATGGACGCCGAGTCCTTCCTCAGGTGGGCGGCCGTCAACATGCTGCTCGGGAGCTGGGACAACTACTACGCCACGCCGTCGAATTACTACCTCTACAACTCGGGGCACCAGGGCGCCGCCAAGGATTTCGTCGGCTCGCCTTACTTCCACTTCATCCCGTGGGACTACGACAACTGCCTGGGGATTGACTATTTCGGCACCCGGTGGCAGTACGGCGACATCCTGGACTGGGCGGGCAACACGCGGCGCTACTGGAAGAACCGGAAGACCACGCACATCCCGCTCGTGCAGAACCTGCTCCGCCACCACGACTACCGCCAGTACTACCTGGACTATATGGAGCACCTGCTCGATACCGAGTTCAACCCGCGGGCGTTCGCCGCACGGATCGGGACGCACTCACCAGACGGCCTGTGGCCGCGCATCCGGCAGGCGGCTTACCTGGAATCGGACACGCCGTGGGGACGGCCGTTCACCGGCCGGCAGTTCAGCAACGCCGAGATCTACTGGAGCGGCTGCCTGCAGCACGAAATGCGGCGCGGGCGGAAGAAAGTGGAGGGCATCGTCCACTACGTCCGCATGCGCCGGGACAGCGCCCGCGCGCAGCTGAAGCAGATCAGGCGGACCATGCCGCGCCGGATCGACGGCTTCGCCCCGGCGGCCCGGCCGCTGGACCGCGCCGCCTAGCCTGGTCAGGCTGGCCTGCGGTCGGCGGATGCGAGGATGAAGCCCACTGCCCCGAGCGGAAAAGGTTCCCAAACATGGATGGTGCCCGGCCGGACCACGGCGAGGCCAGCGCTGGCGAGACCACCACGGGCGAAGCCCTCGCGGAGCAGGAGGGGCCCTGGCCCGTGCACGCCCTGTTCCAGCAGCGCATCTCCGGAGACGACGCGCTGCTCAAGCTGGCCGCGCTCCGCTTCGCCCAGATGGGCGCGGCCGCCGAGGTGTACGCGGACACGCCGGACCAGCTCGACTACGTGCTGCGGTTCGCGCCGTCCGCGGGGCGCCTGCCGGTAGTGCACCTGAACCGCGGCATCAATGTCCTGCACGAGCGGGGCCGCGCCGCGGTGGCGGACTTCGCCGGCCGCTTCGCCGGCCGGGTCGCCGGCCTGGTCGTCCACGACCACCACGACATGGCGGCGCAGACCGACGGCCTGCTGGCCGGGCTGCGGGAGCTGAACGGGCGGCTCGGCGAGCGCCCGGACGGCCTCATGGTCTTCCTCGAGTACGCCGCCGGCCATGACCCGGGCTGGTTCGTGGACGTGGCGGAACGGCTCCGCGGGGCGGAGCGGGTGAGCTGCTGCGTCGACGTCGGCCACATCGGCATCAGGCAGGCGTCGTCTGTGTTCTGGCTCAGCCATCCCGGCGTGGGGCTGGGCCACCTCAGCCCGGAGGACGACCGGCTGCCCGACCTGATCGCGGACGTCCAGGACGCGGTCGGCACCTGCCTGCCGACCGTGCTCGACGTCACGCGCTCGCTGGGCCAGATCGGCAAGCCCATCCACTTTCACCTGCACGACGGGCATCCCCTCATCCCGGGCCTGTCCGATCACTTCAGCTTCCTGACGAGACTGCCCGTTCCGTTCAGCTACGCAGGCCGGCGGTCGCTAGGCACCATGTACGGACCCGCGGGCCTGGCCTCCATCGTGTCCACGGCGGTCGGCGCGTGCCCGCAGGGGGCGTCGTTCACGGTCGAGGTCCATCAGGCCGAGGGCCGGCTGCCGCTCGCCGACGCCGCCCGGCTCTTCTCGCACTGGCGGGACCTCACCAACGCGGAACGGATGAACTACTGGCTCTCGGTCCTGTCCGAAAACGCGATGCTCATCTCCCAGGCGGTCACGGAGCACGAGGAGTGCCGGGCCGCTGGCTGACGCCCGCCGCGCCGGGCGGTCACATCCTGCCGTGCTGACGGGTCAACGAGGTGTACCCACAGGAACGGCAAGGAGATCATGATGGACGCGAGACTGGGCTTTCACGGCAACGAGGTCGCGGCGAAGTTCGCCAAGCACATCAACTCGGCGGGCGCGGTCCTGACGAGCTCGAGCCTGCCGGCCGCCACGCAGGAGCTGGTGAAGATCCGGGCCAGCCAGATCAACGGCTGCGCCGCCTGCACCGACATGCACACCAAGGACGCCGCCCACGCGGGGGAGACCCCGGTGCGGCTCAACCTGGTCGCGGTGTGGCGGGAGGCGAACGTCTTCACCGAGGCCGAGCGGGCCGCGCTGGAGCTCACCGAGCAGGGCACCCGCATCGCCGATGCGGCCGGCGGGGTCACCGACGAGGCCTGGGCGAATGCGGCCAAGCACTACGACGATGACCAGCTCGCCGCGCTGGTGTCGCTGATCGCACTCATCAACGCCTACAACCGCCTGAACGTCATCACCCGGCAGCCCGCCGGCGACTACCAGCCCGGCCAGTGGGGCTAACCGCCTGACCGGGACGGCTGGGCTGGCCGTGCGGCGGGCCTGGCCTCCTCGACGACGAGGTCGAGATTGATCGCGGCCCCGGCGGCCAGCCCGGCCGCCGCGGCCGTGACGACCTGAGCCTGGAGGTCGGTCAGATTGCCGGCGGCCCACACTCCCGGCACGGCGGTGGCGCCGCGGGGATCGGTCTCGATCCGGGTCCCCACCAGATGGCCGTCGACCCGGACCTCGGCCGGCCGCAGGCCGAGCGGGGCGAGTAGCTCCGCGCGGGCCGTCAGGCGCGGCATGACGACGACCGCGTCGAGGGCCACGCGGCGGCCGCCGGCCAGCCGCACCCCGGTCAGGCCACGGGCGCCGGCCTCGATCTGTTTCACCGTGCCCTCGACGAGGGCGATGCCGCGGGCGCCAAGCTGGGCGCGCTGCTCGGCGGCCGGCCAGGGACCGGTGTGCCCCAGCAGCGTCACGTGCGGGCTGACCTGCCGGAACAGCAGAGCCTGATGGACGGCGGCCGGCCCGGTGGCCAGGATGCCGATACGCTGGCCGGCGACCTCCCAGCCGTGGCAGTACGGGCAGTGCAGCACGTCGATGCCCCAGCGGGCGGCAAGCCCCGGCACGTCGGGAAGCTCGTCGCGCAGGCCGGTGGCGGCTAGCAGCCGCCGCGCCGCCACGGTGCGGCCGCCGACCCGGACCCCGAACCGCTCGCCGTCCCGCCACAGCGCGGTGACCCGCCCGATCTCGACCCGGCCGCCGTAACGGGCGACCTCGCCGCGCCCGGCCGCGTAGATCTCCGCCGGGGGCGTGCCGTCCCGGGTGAGGAAGTTGTGTACGTGTCCCGCCGGGGCGTTGCGCGGGTCGCCCGCGTCGATCACCAGCACCGAGCGGCGGGACCTGGCCAGCGCGACCGCGCCGGCCAGCCCGGCCGCGCCGCCGCCGATCACGACCACGTCGTAGTTCTCGTCCGCGTAGTTCTCGTCCGCGTAGTTCTCATCCATGCGCACACGATGAGCCGCCGCCCGGCAAGTTGACAAACTCGTTTGCCGAAGTAGCAATAGATGGATGGGACACGATCCAGTCCTCGACGCGGTGGGGCCGCGCCTGCGCGCCCTGCGCCGGCAGCGCGGCGCCACGCTGGCCGAGCTGTCCGAGGCGACCGGCATCTCGGTGAGCACGCTGTCCCGGCTGGAGTCCGGCGGCCGCAAGCCGACCCTGGAGCTGCTGCTGGCCCTGGCCCGCGCGCACCAGGTGCCGCTGGACGAGCTGGTCGGCGCGCCGGCGCCGGGCGACCCGCGCATCCGCGCGCGGCCGGTGCGGCGCAACGGCCGCACGCTCATCCCGCTGACCCGCCAGCCCGGCGGGATACGCGCCTACAAGATGATCGTCCCGGCGGGCGCGCCCGGCGGCGAGCAGAAGAGCCACGAGGGCTACGAGTGGATGTACGTGCTGTCGGGCCGGCTCCGGCTGCGGCTCGGCGAGCACGACTTCATCATGAAGCCGGGAGAAGCCGCCGAGTTCGACACCCGCACCCCGCACTGGTTCAGCAGCGCCGGGGCCGAGCCCGCCGAGCTGCTGGTCCTGTTCGGGCCGCAGGGCGAGCGCGCCCACGTCCTGGCCCGCCCGCGCCGCGCGCGCTGACCCGGCCGGGCCGGAGACCGGCCGGGGCCTGGTCAGTTCGGCAGGCTCTCCACTTCCCCCGCGGCGATGGCGCGGACCAGCTGGGCGTGGTCGCGCTCGTTCTGGTCGGCGTACCGGCGGGCGAAACGGCTGATCGCCTCGGTGAACTTGGTCCGCTTGCCGATGTAGCCGTCGATGGCCACCGGGTCTCCGGTGCGGGCGTGGGCCCGGGCGAGCGTCTCCCCGCAGGCGGTGGCGAACTCGGCCAGGCGGGGGGCGATCAGGTCGGTGCTGGGGATGATCTTCATGTCGCGGAACTGCCGTACGTAGTAGTCGTTCCCGTGCAGTGACCCCCAGCCCACGAAGATGTCGGAGGCGCTCTGCACCAGCCGCTTGCCGCTGACCACCCGCGCGCCGTGGTGGTCGTGGCGGCTGGGCTGGGCGTAGGCCTCATACACCGACGGCCCGGCCTGCTTGGCCTGGAGGAACAGCGGGTCGGCACCGGAACGGCCCTCCAGCAGCAGCAGGTAGACCCGCATGCCCACGCTGCCGACCCCCACGACCTGGCGGACCATGTCGGCCTCGGTGAACCGGTCGAACAGGGTCCGCCGGTCCTCTTGCAGCGTCAGCCGGTAGGAGGCCAGCAGGTGCTGCAGAAGATCGGCCTGCTCCTCGTCACTGATCGTGACCCGGACCGGCGGGTCCTCGGTGATCCGCGGCCGCCCGTGCGCCATCGCGGTGAGCTTCGCGAACGCGCCCCGGCTGGTGCGGCGCTGGCGCTTGCGCTCGATGTAGACCGAGGCCCGCCCGCGATCGGCCGGCTCGAAGTAGTTGATGAAGCTGTCGACGTGGATCCCGTCGTACCAGATGTCGAGCTCGGGCTGCTTGGTGTACCACCGCATGCGCCGGCAGTAGGCCTCGATCCCGGCGGTGACCGCCGCGGCGGCCCGGGCCGGCTTGACCCGGTTCTCCCGGGCCGCCACCACGACGCTGGCGGCGAAGCGCTTGACGTCCCACTCGAACGGGCCGGGCAGGGTCTCGTCGAAGTCGCGCAGGTCGAACAGCAGGTTCCGCTCCGGCGTGGCCCACAGGCCGAAGTTCAGTACGTGCGCGTCCCCGCACAACTGCACGATCAGCCCGCTGTCCGGCTGGACGGCCAGGTCGCCCGCCATCACCGCCGCGGCGCCCCGGTAGTAGTTCCACGGGGAGGCCGCCATCCGCTGATGCCGCAGCGGAAGCAGGTCAGGGACCCGGATCTGGTTCTGCGCCAGGATCGCCTGCAGCGCGTCGTGCTCCCGGTCCTCTTCCGCCCAGTGCCCCAGCCCGCTCCGCCGGGCCCGCTGGCGGGCAGCCTGCCCGGACGCGCGCCGCTCGCCGGTCGTGGCGGGCAGATCGGGCAGCCTGGCCGCCGGGCTCGGCGGCCCCGGTGAACTGGATTCAGTCATGATCATTCGTCCTTGATCGGCCCACCCGACTTTACGCGGCGCCAGCCGGGTACCGCGGCGGCGGCCAGCGGCCGGTACCGCAGCCCGAGGCCGGAGTACATGCGCCGCGCCGCGTGATTCCGCTCCTCCACCATCAGCGCCGCACCAGGCCACGAGCTCCTCGTGATCACCGATCTCGGGCACAGCTCCCATCGTCGGCGGCGATCACGAAGGGGCGCGATCCAGCGTCCGGCGCAGGCCGTCGCGGCCCGCCGTGGTCGTCCCGCTGAAGCCCTGCCCGGCGCGCCGCGCCCATTCCGCCTCCGAGATCGCGTCCGGGTCGGCCGGGAGGTAGTGGCTGAGGATCAGCTCCCGGACCCGGGCCCGCTCGGCCACGGCCCCGACCTGGGTGATGTCGGTGTGCAGCGCGGCCATCCGCTCGAGTTCGGGGCGATCGGTGCCGTGGTGTTCGAGGTAGCCGAGGTCGGCGACATGGTGGACGAGGATGTCGGCTCCCCGGGCCAGGGCGATCAGGTCGTCGTTCACGCTGGTGTCGCCGGAGAACACCACGGAGCCGTCGGCGGTATCGAACCGGTAGGCGAGCGCCGGGACCGCCCGGCCGTGCATCACCGCGACGGCGGTGACCCGGACGGCATCGTCGTCGACGACCACCACCGGGACCTGGGCGCTGCCCTCGGTCCGGGCCGGGAGGGCGATGTCGGAGCCGCGGGCGAGCTGGCCCGCGTCCGGCATGCGGGCATCCAGCGGCATGATGTTCAGGTGGTAGGCGTAGCCGGCCAGGATGTGTCCGACCAGGTCCTCCGTGCCCGGGGCCGGCCGTTCCGGGCAGATCGTGGTCACCCGGTGGAAGAAGGCGTCGCCGTCGGGCAGCGCCTCGGGTCGCGACGGCCCGTAGACGCGGACCGGCGCGAGCGGGCCGTGATCGCCCGCGCGGACGCCCCACGGGTACAGGAGCATGCCGGGCAGGTCACCGGTGTGGTCGGCGTGCAGGTGGGACAGGAAGACCGCTTCCAGGCTGCGGAAGTCCAGGCCCGCATCGGCGAACGCGGACGGCGACCCGCGGCCGCAGTCGATGACAAAGACCCGCCCGTCCGCGACGAGCGCCGACGAGATCCCCGCGCGGCCAGGGACGGGAAAGGGCGCGCCCGCCGTCCCCAGGAGCACCAGTTCGGTGGTCATGCGCACCCTCTCACTTGGCCAGGCAGCCGCCGTCGACCACCAGCGTCTGCCCGGTCATGAAGTCCGACGCGGGCGAGGCCAGGAACAGCGCCGGCCCCCGGATCTCCCGCGCCTCGGCCACCCGTCCCATGGGGGTGAAGGCGGTGACCGCGGCGAGGAACCCGGGATCGTCGTAGGGGCCGAGCCGGGTGCGGTAGAAACCGGGGCAGAGCGCGTTGACCTGGATGCCCCGGGTCGCGTACTCCAGCCCGAGCTCGCGGGTCAGGTTGACCACCGCGCCCTTGGCCGCGTTGTACGCCGGCACCGGGAACACGCTCGACCCGCCGGCCAGCCCCCACATCGAGGCGATATTGATGATCTTCCCGCTGCCCTGCTCGACCATCACGCGCAGCGCCTCGCGGGCGCAGTAGAACACGCCGTTCAGGTCCACGTCGATGACCCGGTGCCAGCCCTCCAGGTCGAACTCGTGCACCGGCGCGGGCGACGGGTCGGCGATCCCCGCGTTGTTGAACAGCACGTCCAGCCGCCCGAATTGCGCCGTCGCGGTGCCGACCATGGCCACCACCTCGTCGTGGCGCGTCACGTCACAACGGACGGCCAGGCCGGCCCGCCCGGCCCGCTCGACGCCGGCGGCCGTGGCCTGCGCGCTGGGCAGATCGATGTCGGCGCACACCACGTCGGCGCCGGCCTCGGCCATCACCGCGGCGAACTCCGCGCCCAGCCCGCTGCCCGCCCCGGTGACCAGCGCGACCTGGCCGGTGAGGTCAAACAGGTAGTCAATCGGCATGACGGCCCTCCGAGAGGATGTTGCTCACGGCCCGCAGGTAGGTTCCGAACACGCTGGTCAGCGCCGTTGAACCAGAGCGACACCGCCGCCCCTGAGGTCCGCAGCCGGGCCTCCTCGACGACCGTGACCCGGTGTCCGCCGCGGCCCAGGAAGTGAGCGGCGGCCAGGCCGCCGATCCCCGCGCCGACGATCACGACCTCCATGACCACTCACGGTACTGCGCGCGGGGCCGGAGATCCTCAGGCCGGCGGTCCCGGCGGTCCCGGTGGTCCCGGCGGGTGCACCGTGTAGATGACGTCGGGGCCGACGTGCCGGGGCTCGACCGTGACCGCGCGGCCGTGCCGCCACGACAGGTCGGCGGCCCGGCGTGCGTCGCCGTCGGGGTGGCGATGGCCACGGCATCGACGCGGTCGCCGGCCAGCATGTCGTCGTACGACGTGACCCACGGGACCTCGAACCGCTCGCCCGCCTGCCGCGCGGCGCCTGCGTCGGTGTCGAACACGCAGGCCAGCCGGGCCGAGGGGCAGCGAGCGGACAGGTTGGCGGCGTGGATCCGGCCCATCCAGCCCAGGCCCGCCAGGCCGATCCGGACTCGGCGCGTCACAGCGCCTTCGCGTAGAACTCGGGCCGTTCCCGCAGGGTGACCGGCGTCCGCTGGCCGGACCGCAGCGCCTCGAGGCAGCCGCCCGTGACGGCCGCGGCCGCGTAGCCGTCCCAGGAACCAGGCCCGGTCGAGGTCTCCGCGGCCACCGCGTTCAGCCAGTCCTGCAGCTCGGCGTCGAAGGCGGCGGCGAACCGGTCCCGCCAGTCGCCGGGTACGCAGCCGCGGCGCGCGCCGGCCGCCTTCACGGTCACCTCGCCCGCGGCCTCGGCGAGCGCCACCGTCCCGGTCTCGCCGACGATCTCGCCGCGGATGTCGTAGCCGTACCCGGCGTTGACGAACACCTCGACGTCGACCAGCACGCCGCTGGCCATCTCCAGCAGCACGATCAGCGGATCGTGCAGGCCCTCGGCGGCCCGGCGGCTGCGCCGCGGCTTCAGGATGCTGGCGGCCACGATCGGCTCGCCGAACAGCCACTGCACCACGTCGATCTCGTGCACGGCCGAGTCGGCGATCATCCCCTCGGTGGTGAAGCCGTACGGCGGCGCCGACCGGTTGCGGTGCGCGCAGTGCATCAGCAGCGGGGTGCCGATCGTGCCCTCGTCCAGGGCGGCCTTCAGCGCACGGTAGCCGGCGTCGTACCGGCGCATGAAGCCGACCTGCACCAGCCGCCGGCCCCCGGCCATCTCGGCGTCCATGATCCGCAGGCACGCGTCCTCGGTCGTGGCCAGCGGCTTCTCGCAGAACACCGGCAGGCCGGCCTTGATCGCCGCGAGGACGTGGTCCTCGTGGGTCGGGCCCCACGAGGTGACCAGGACCGCGTCCACGTCGCCGGACGCGACGAGCTCCCGGCCCGCCGGGTAGACGGCCGCGCCCGGCCAGCCGTCCGCGACGCTCTGCGCCCGGGCGGCGTCCACGTCGGTCACGGCCACGACCGTTCCGCCGCTGAGGACCTGGGTGATCCGCCGGATGTGGTCCCGGCCGATCATTCCGGCGCCGATGACGCCGACCCGGACGGTCATGCCCGCTCACCTCCGGTTTCCGTCCCGGCGGTCACCGGGCGGCCTCGGGGGCGCCTCGGCCTCAGCCGCGGTCTCTGCCTTCTTACGCCCGCGCTCCGGGGAGGTCAAGAATATGTCCCGACATGCTTACTTAGCTACTTACGGACAACAGCTCGACCTAGTGCGATAATAGGAGCGCTCCCGACCGCCGTGAGAGGTCGCCCGGTGGACCGTGCCGCCCTGCGCATCCAGGTGGACCGCAGCAGCCCGGTCCCGCTCTACTTCCAGGTGGCGCAGCACCTGGAGCAGCTCATCGAGTCCGGTGACCTGGCCACGGGGACGCGGCTGGAGAACGAGATCGACCTCGCCGACCGGCTCGGCCTGTCGCGGCCGACGATGCGCCGGGCGATCGAGTACCTCGTCGACCGCGGGCTGCTGATCCGCAAGCGCGGCGTGGGCACGCAGGTCGTCCACGCGAAGGTGCGCCGCCAGGTCGAGCTGACCAGCCTCTATGACGACCTGGCCCGGACCCGGCGCGACCCGCGCACGCGGGTGCGCAGCTTCGCGACGGAGCCGGCCTCCGACGCTCTTGCCCTCGAGCTGGGCATCCCCGCGGGCACGGAGGTCTACGCCTTCGAACGGCTCCGGTACGCCGGGACCGAGCCGCTGGCGTTGCTGCGCAACCACGTCCCGGCCGGCCTGCTGCGCCTGACCCCGGGGGATCTGGAGGCGCAGGGGCTCTACAACCTGCTCCGCGCCAACGGCATCACCCTGCGGATCGCGAAGCAGTCCATCGGGGCGCGGGCCGCCACGGCCGCCGAGGCCCGCGCCCTGGGCGAGGCCAGGGGAGCGCCGCTGCTGACCATGGTGCGCGCGGCCTACGACGACCAGGGACGCGCGGTGGAGCACGGCGACCACATCTACCGGGCCTCCGGGTACAGCTTCGATCTCACCCTGACCGGTTGGTGAGCCGCGGGCCGTCCGGGCTGGTTTGCCAGATCAGCAAGCCATTTTGCATAACGGCCGGGCGCGGGCATCGGGCGGTCCGCGGCCCGACCTGGACGGCCAGCCCGTGATCGTCACGGACACCGTGCTGCGGGCGTCCGCCCGCGCTGGCCCGGGGGGCTGGGCCGGCTACCGGCCGTCCGGGCCGGGCCGGCGCCGCTTGGGCCGGGGAGCCCGCCCGGCGGCCGGGCCCGGGCGGGCGGCGGCGGCGATCCCGGCCCGCAGGCGGCCGAGCACCAGGGCCCAGGCCGCCTCCAGGAATTCCGCCTGGGCTGGCGTGTCGGCCAGCTGGTGCACCTCGACGTGCGCGCCCCCGGCGCGGGGCCGGATCCAGAGGTAGCCGGTCATCTCGCCGCCGGGGAGGGGGGTGTTGTCGTCCTCGAAATCCCAGCGCATCACGATGAGCTCGGGCGGGCTGACCAGCTCGTACCGGCCCCGCACCTGTGTCCCCCACTCCATCGTGCAGGCGAACTTCCCGTCCTCGATCGTGACCGGCACGCCCAGCCAGCGCGAGTACACCGCGGGGTCGGTGAAGCCGGCGAACGTGGCGGCCTGGTCGGTGCCGACCTCGGTGCTGGCCACCACCACGAGCTTAGTGCGGGCGTCCGACAGCGCGCGCTCTGGCGCGTCGTCGGCGTTGCTCCACTTGCCCGGGCTGGCCAGGGCGCCGCGCAGGCCCCGGAGCGCCTCCTGGCGGGCGCGGTAGCGCCGCGAGGTGCCTACCGCCGTGGCCGTGACCAGGCCGGCCTCGCGCAGGACCGCCAGGTGCTGGGAGATCGTCGGCTTGGTCACGGAGAAGGCGGCGGCGATCTCGCCCGCGGGCACCTCCCGGTCCCAGACCAGGCCCAGGATCTCGCGCCGGATGGGTGACGCGAGCGCCGCGATCACCTTCTGGAGGTCGGGCACCCCGCTCCTTCCCGTTGCGTATGGTTGTGACTTTTTAGTCTTCTAGCTAATTTAGCCATGACCGAACTATGCGGGCGCGGGGCCACCGCCCGGGGTCTGACCGGGGAGGAACCGATGGAAAAGACCGACATCTGGCCGGTGATCCACGCCGAGCGCAAGGCGCTGGCCGCTGACCTGCAGGGGCTGACCGACGACCAGTGGTCGGACGCCTCGCTGTGCGGCCGGTGGACGGTGCGCGACGTGACCGCCCACATGACCGCCACGGCCAAGATCACGCCTCCGGCGTTCTTCGCCAAGCTCGCCGCCTCCGGGTTCAAGCTCGAGCGGCTGCAGGACAAGGACATCGCGGTGGAGCGGGGCAGCAGCCCGGCCGACACCCTGGCTCGCTTCGAGGCCGTCGTGACCTCGGTGAAGCACCCGCCCGGGCCGGTGGAGTCATGGCTCGGCGAGACGATCGTCCATTCCGAGGACATCCGCCGGCCTCTCGGGATCCGCCACCAGTACCCGGCGGACGCGGTGCTGCGCGTCGCGGACTTCTACGCGGGCTCGAACCTCATCATCGGTGCCAAGCGGCGCATCGACGGCCTGACCCTGCGGGCCACCGACGCCATCTGGTCCCACGGCAGCGGGCCGGAGGCGTCCGGGCCCGTCCTGTCGCTGGTCATGGCCATGACCGGTCGCGAGGCGGCCCTCGACGACCTGACCGGCGACGGCGTCGCGACCCTGCGGGATCGCCCCTAGCACGGAAGACCGGCGGCACGCCGCGTAGGGGACCGCGGCGCCCGGGCCCGGGCTGTCGGCGGCGAGCGCTAGCGTGGGTTCGTGAGCGTTGCCGGGCGCACGCGCGCCGATGAGATGGCGCTGGCCAAGCGGGCCAGCGCCGGGGACGAGAGCGCGTTCGACGAGCTGGTCGCGGGGTACCGCGGTGAGCTGCGGGCCCACTGCTACCGGATGCTCGGCTCGGTGCACGACGCCGAGGACGCCCTCCAGGACGCCCTGCTGCGCGCCTGGCGGGGGCTGCCGGGATTCGAAGGCCGCAGCTCGGTGCGCTCCTGGCTGTACTCCATCGCGACCAACGCCGCGCTCGACATCACCAGGCACCGGTCACGGCGGGAGCTCCCGGTCGATTTCGGCCCGGCCGCCGCCCGCGGAGCCGAGGTGGACGCGCCCGTGATGGACCCGCTCTGGCTGGAGCCCTATCCGGACCGGTGGCTGACGGCCGACGCGGACGCCTCGCCCGAGGCGCGGTACGAGCAGCGCGAGAGCGTGGAGCTGGCGTTCATGGCCGCGCTGCAGCAGTTGCCGCCGCTGCAGCGCGCGGTCCTGATCCTGCGGGAGGTCGTGGGCTTTTCCGCGGCGGAGACATCCAGCCAGCTGGGCACGTCGGTGCCGTCGGTGAACAGTGCGCTGCAGCGCGCCCGGGCCACGGCCGCCAGCGGACTGCCCGCCCGCAGCCAGCAGGCGAACTTGCGCGCGCTGGGCGACGAGCGCGCCAAACAGATCGTGCAGCGGTACGCCGACGCCATCGAGCGCGGCGACGCTGACACGCTGGTCAGCATGCTGACCGAGGACGCGACCTGGTCCATGCCGCCGATTCCTACCTGGTTCCAGGGTCTGGAGTCGGTCCGGGAATGGCTGGTCCGGGACCCGCTCTCGGTGCGCTGGCGGCACCTGCCCGCCCGGGCCAACGGGCAGCTCGCCGCCGGCTGCTACCTGTTCGACTCCGGCACGGGCCGCTACGCCGCGCACGTGATCGACGTGCTGACCCTGGCGGGCGACCGGATCGCCGCGGTCACCGGCTTCCTGGCCGGCGACGACCTGGACCGCCCGGACACCGGTGATCAGGCTTCCGCCGCGGAGATCTTTGCCCGCTTCGGCCTGCCCGCCGAGCTGCCGTGACGCGCCCGGTCACGGCCGGGCCCCGATCGCGCCGCGCAGCAGTTCCACGAACTGCCGGACCCGCAGGTCCCGCACGGCCGCGGTGGACGCGGCCGACCCGAACAGGCCGGGGTCGAGTTCCTCGGTGACGATCGCGTCCTGGCAGCGGTCCATCAGCCAGTCGACCAGCGACACGACCATCTTCGTGTCGATGTCGGTGCGGACCTCGCCGCGGTCGATGCCGAACCGGACGAAGGCCTGCGTGCCGTAGGGGTCCTCGCGCAGCAGGAACTGGGTGATCTCCCGCCGTAGCTCCAGGCTGGAGCAGTAGTTGCCGAGCAGCGTCACCCGGTACGGCACCCAGTCCTCGCGGATCAGATGCGGCGTCCGCTCGACCCAGTGCGTGATGACCGCGAAGAACCCCGCGGCCACGACCTCCGGCGGGGCGTCCAGGTAACGGCTGAACGAGCGGGCGGCGGCCTGGTAGGCGGCCAGGAACAGCCCGGCCTTGCTGCCGAAGTAGCCGAACACCGCGCCCTTCGCGACGCCGGCCTCGCGGGCGATCTCCTCGATCCGCACGTCGGTGTACCCGCGCTCGGCGAAGTGGCGCATGGCGACGCCGACGATCCGCTCCTGCCGGGCCAGCTGGCGCGCGACGGCCCGGGCCGGCCCGCGGGCGCGGCTTGTAGTTTGACCAGGAGTCATAGAGTGCACCTGCGTAGGCGTTGACATTGTTCCGGCAGTCTACTCATACTCATCATCACGTACCCGGTCTTAACTGACTGAAAGTCAGAGATGCTGACGAGCGCGCAGGCCCGCACCCGGTGGGATGTCATCGTGGTGGGCGGCGGGCACAACGGGCTGACCGCCGGGGCGGTACTCGCCCGGGCGGGCCTGGCCACGCTGGTGGTCGAGCGCCGCGATGTGGCGGGCGGATGCTGCGTCACCGAGGAGATCGCGCCCGGCTGCCGGGCCTCGACCACCTCCTACATCGCGTCGATGCTGCGGCCCGAGGTGATCAGGGAGCTGCGGCTGGGGCGGCACGGGCTGCGTATGATCCCCTGCGAGCCGTCGGTGCAGGTCGCCCTCGACGGCGGCGAGGTGCTGGCCTCGTGGGCCGACCCCGCGCGGACCGCCGCCGAGATCAGGCGGTTCTCGGCCGCCGACGCCCGCGCGTTCCTGGCCGCCGACACCGAGCTGCGGGCGCTGGCCGCGCGGCTGCAGCCGCTGTTCCTGCAGCTGCCGCCGGACACCCGGGCCACCGGGCTGCGCGGTTACCGCGAGCTGCTGCGGCTCGCCCGGAGCCTGCGCGGCGTGCGCGGGACCGAACTCGACGGGCTCACCCGGCTGCTGGCCGGGAGCCTCGGCCAGTTCATCGACGCCAGGCTGGAATCCCCGCAGGCCAAGGCGCTGCTGCTGGCCAACAACCTGTACGGCAAGCACGGCGGGCCCTACCAGCCGGGCACGCTGCTCGGCCTGGCCTTCCACCTGCTGTCCGGCGGCGAGCAGGCCGAGCAGGGGTTCTTCGGCCACGTCATGGGCGGCATGGGCGCGATCAGCGACGCGATCGCTGCCGCCGGGCGCGCGGCCGGGATGCAGGTCGCCACCGGGTCCCCGGCGGCCCGGATCCTGGTGCGCGGCGGCCGGGCCACCGGGATCGCGCTGGAGGACGGCACCGAGGTGGCGGCGGCCACGGTGCTCTCCGGCGCCGACCCGAAGCGGACCTTCCTGCGCCTGGTCGGCGCCGGGGAGCTGCCGGAGGACTTCACGGCCGCGGTCGGCGGGATCAAGATGGACGGCCCGTGCGGCAAGGTCAACCTGGTGCTGGACGCCGAGCCGCGGGTACGCGGGATGCCGCCGGACGCGGGCCCCGGCCGCCGGGCGCTGTTCACCCTCCCGCCGGCGCTGCCGGTCGCCGACGCCTGCTATGACCGGGCCAAGCGCGGCGAGCTGGCCGATGCCGACGAGCTGTTCATCGACTGCGTGGTCGCGTCGAACGTGGACGGGTCGCTGGCGCCGCCCGGCCGCCACGTCATGACCTGCTTCGTCCAGTACCTGCCCTACCGGCTGGCCGCGGGGACCTGGGACGGCGCCCGGGACGAGCTGGGCGACCGGGTGCTGGCCCGGATCGGCGAGTTCGCGCCGAACGTGCCCGGGGCGGTCGTCGCCCGGCAGGTGCTGACCCCGCTGGACCTGGAACGCGACTACGGCCTCACCGAAGGCAACATCTTCCACGGCGACATCAGCCCGGACCAGCTCTTCCACATGCGGCCGGTGCCCGGGTGGGCGCGGTACGCGACGCCGGTCGAGCGGCTGTACCTCTGCGGCGCCGGCGCTCACCCGGGAGGCGGGGTCACCGGGGCGCCGGGCTACAACGCGGCCCACCGGGTCCTGGCCGACCTGCGGCGCGCCGGATCCAGGAACCGAAGGCGGCGGCGATGAGCGAACCGATCCCGCTGGACACGAGCCTGCCCGGGCCCAGCTACACCTCGGAGCGCGAGTTCACCCGGGAACGGGAGGCGGTCTTGTTCGCCGACTGGTTCTGCGTCGGGCGCGAGGAGTCCGTGGCGGCGCCCGGCGACTACCTCGCCGCCGACGTGGCCGGGGAGAGCATCCTGGTGGTCAGGACCGCCGGCGGGCTGGCCGGCTTCTACAACCTGTGCCGGCACCGCGGCTCCCGGCTGGTCCCGGTGGCCGGGTCCCAGCCCGCGGCGAGCCCGGCGTGCAGCGGCCGCGCCGGGCGCACCATCCGCTGCCCGTACCACGGCTGGACCTACGGCCTGGACGGCGCGCTGCGCTCCGCGCCGTTCCTGCCCGAGCTGCGCCGCTACGCCGGCCTGCTCGCTGCACCCGGTCGCCGTCACCACCTGGGGCGGCTTCGTGTTCGCCCGGCTCGGCCCGGACGGCGCCCCGCTGCAGGCCCAGCTGAACGGGGCCGACGGCCGGCTCGCCGCCTACCCGCTCGCGCAGCTGCGCACCGGGCACCGGCTCCGCTACCGGGTCGCCGCGAACTGGAAGGTGATCCTGGAGAACTACAACGAGTGCTACCACTGCGGCCCGGTCCACCCCGAGCTATGCGAGCTGGTCCCGGTGTTCCGGCGCGGCGGCGCCGGGCTGGACTGGGACGCCGGCATCCCGCACCGCGCCGGCGCCTACACTTTCACGCTGACCGGCACGACCGGGCGCGCGCCCTTCCCCGGGCTCCCGGCCGCGGCCCGGGCGCGGCACCTGGGCGAGCTCGTCCTGCCCAACCTCATGCTCAGCCTGTCGGCCGATCACGTCGCCGCGTTCACCGTCTGGCCGCACGACGCCGGGCACACCACGGTGGTCTGCGACTTCCTGTTCCACCCGGACGAGATCGCCCGCGGGGACTTCGACCCCTCGGACGCCGTGGAGTTCTGGGACCTGGTCAACCGCCAGGACTGGGAGATCTGCGAGCAGGTCCAGGACGGCATGCGCTCGCGGATGTTCACGGCCGGCTACCTGGCGCCCATGGAGCAGCCGAGCGCCGACGTCGGGCGTTACGTCGCCGGAAAGCTCGGCCAGGCGCCATCTTGATCACCCCACTTGTTCACGTCGAGCGCAGTTGGGGGCGCAGCCGCTCCAGTTCGCCCTCGTAGCGTTCCACCGCGTCCAGCTTGATCTGCTCGTAACCCCGGATGGACAGGGGCAGCCGGGCCAGCTCGACCGCGGCGGCGTGACTGGCGGGTGACAGGACGGCCAGGGCGGCGCGGACCTCGGCCTCGTACCCGGCCGCGAGCCGCCGCTCGGTGCGGCGCACCCTCGTGTAGCCGAACGGGTCGGCCGGGGTCCCCCGCAGATGCCGCATGCCCCGCAGCACGCGGAAGGCCGGCCGGATGACCGGGGCCGGGAAGGCGATCTTCTGCTGCAGGCCCAGCGCCCGCAGCAGGGGGGGATGCAGCAGATACCGGACGTCACGCCCGCCCCCGACCGCCTCGGCCAGGGCCTGGTCGAACTCGGGGAGCAGGTGCAGCCGGGCCACCTCGTACTCGTCCTTGTAGGCCAGCAGGTGGAAGAATCCCGCGGCGACCCCCTCGGCCAGCGCGCCGGCCGCCCCGGCCTGTCCGGCCTCGGCCCGCGCCGCGGCGCCCACCAGGTCGAGGTAGCGGGCGGCGAGCCGGATGTCCTGGTAGGCGGCCAGCTCGGCGGCGTGCCGGACGGCCCGCTCGGCGGCCGGGCCGTCGAGTCCGTGCCGGGCCGCGAGCTGGCGCGCGGCCGACAGCCGCGCGGGGTCGGACTCCCGGCGCAGCTCCCCGGCGCGGCGGGGCGCGGGCAGGCAGGCCGGGTCGTGCACGGCCAGCCGCCCGGCGCGGAAGGCCGCCTGGTTGCGCTGCACCGCGACGCCGTTCACCTCGATGGCCCGTGCGATCGACGACGCCGACAGGGGCAGCGCGCCGACCTGGTAGGCCGCGCCGAGCGCGATCAGGTTCGCGGCGATGCCGTCGCCGAACAGGGCCGTGGCCAGGGCCACGGTGTCGACCGTGGTCAGCCCGCCGGGCCTGGTCCGCTCCCGCACGGCGCCGAGCAGCGCCGCGAGGTCGGGGGCGCCGGCCGTGCCGCGGACCATGCCGGCCGTGGGCACCAGGGACGTCGAGGCCACGGTAACCGTGCGGCCGGCGCTCGCCCGGACCAGGTGCTGCGGGTCGGCCGCCACCAGCAGGTCGAGCGCCAGCAGCAGGTCGGCCGACTCCTCGCCCACCGCGCTGGCCCCGTCCGGGGTGCCGGGCCCGTCCGGGTCCCGGGGCCACAGCCGCAGGTGGGACACGACCGGGCCGGCCTTCTGGCTCAGCCCGGTCTGGTCCAGGCCGGTGATCCGCAGCCCCTCCAGGAACGCCGCGGTCGCGAGCACCTGGTTGAGTGTCACCACCCCGGTGCCGCCGATGCCGGTGGCCACGATCCCGTACCCGCCGGCGTCCGGGATGGCGGCGGGCCGCTGCGGCTCGGGAATGTCGGCCGGCAGCTCCGGGGCCGGCCGCTCGCGGGCGCCCGCCCGCGGCGGAGCCGCCACGGTCACGAACGACGGGCAGTCGCCGTCCAGGCAGCTGTAGTCGGTATTGCACGACGCCTGGTCGATCTGCGTCTTGCGGCCCAGGTCGGTGTCCACCGGGTGCACGGACAGGCAACTGGACTTGGCGCCGCAGTCGCCGCACCCCTCGCAGACCGCCTCGTTGATGACCACGCGCCGGGTGCGCTCGGGGGCCTTCCCGCGCTTGCGCAGCCGGCGCAGCTCGGCGGCGCACGCCTGGTCGTACACGATCAGGGTGACGCCCGGCACCTTGGCCAGGGCGCGCTCGGCCTCGGCGAGCCGGTCCCGGCCCCACACCTTCGTGCCCGCGGGCAGGGCCGCGCGGCGGTAGCGAGACGGGTCGTCGCTCACCACGATGGTGCGGGCCACGCCCTCGGCGGCCATGGCCTGGCACAGGTGCGGCACGTCGAGCTGCCCGGCGGGGTCCTGCCCACCGGTCATCGCGACCACGCCGTTATAGAGGACCTTGAAGGTCATCGTCATTCCGGCGGACACCGCCGCGCGCACGGCCAGGCTGCCGGAGTGGAAGAACGTCCCGTCCCCCACGTTCTGCACGAAGTGCGGGACGTCGGCGAACGGCGCGCGGCCGATCCACTGCGCGCCCTCGCCGCCCATCTGGTTGTAGGAGACGGCGCCGCGGTCCAGCCACATGACCATGGCGTGGCAGCCCACGCCGCCGCCGACCGGCGACCCAGCCCCTGGGAGGGTGGACCGGTTGTGCGGACAGCCGCTGCAGAACGCCGCCGTGCGGGGCGCGGCGTTCGGGATGATGGTCAGCCGGGCGCGCTCCGGGGCAGGATTCGCTTCCGCAACGATCAGCGGCGTGGCCAGCCGTTGTTCCAGCCGCCGGGCCAGCAGCGGGCGCAGCCGGTCGGCGGTCAGCTCGCCGCCCGGCGGGATCAGCGGCGCGTCCCGGTCGTCCCGCTTGCCGGTCACCCGGGGCCGCTCCGCCTGGTCGTACAGGTACTCGCGGACGAAGCGCTCGACGAACGAGCGCTTCTCCTCGACGACCAGGATCTCCGCGACGCCCCGGGCGGCGGCCCGGACGATGCCCGGCTCCAGCGGGTAGATCATCCCGAGCCGGACCAGCCGGATTCCGGCGTCGCGGACCTCCTGGTCGCGGGCCAGGCCCAGGCCGGCCAGGGCCTGGCGGACCTCGCGGTAGGTGCGGCCGGAGGACAGGATCGTCAGCCACGCGTCGCCCGGCTCGACCTCCACCACGTTGATCTCGTTCTCGGCCGCGTACGCCTGCGCCGCGGGGTGCCGGCGCTCGTACAGCTCGGTCTCGAGCTCGACGGTGTGCGGCAGGAAGAAGGTGGGCAGCTGCTTGTACCGCCACGGCTGGCCGTCGAAAGACAGCTCGGGGTACGCGGGCGAGATCCGGCCGGGGGCGACGTCGGCCGAGCCGAGCCCGTCCGCGACCGCGGTGACGATCTTCAGCCCGGTCCAGCAGCCGGTGTAGCGCGACATTTCGTAGCCGTGACGGCCGAGATCGAGCACCTCCTGGACGGTGCCCGGCACGAGGATCGGCATTCCCGCGTCGTACAGCGCCGCCTCGCTCGCGCCCGGCAGGGTGGACGACTTGGACTGCGGGTCGTCGCCCGCCGCGCAGATCACGCCGCCGTTGGTGCCGACGCCGTGCAGGTTGGCGTGCCGGAATACGTCGCCGCAGCGGTCCACGCCGGGCGCCTTGCCGTACCACATGCCGATGACCCCGTCGTGCTTTTGCAGCGGCGCCAGGTTGTCCTGCTGGCTGCCCCACACGGCCGTGGCGGCCAGGTCCTCGTTTACTCCCGGAACCCAGTGCACGTCGTGCTCGGCCAGCAGCGCGCCGGTGCGTTGCAGGGTCTGGTCGAAGCTGCCCAGCGGCGACCCCGGGTAGCCGCTGACGAACGCGGCGGTGCGCAGGCCCCGCCGCCGGTCCGCGCGGATCTGGTCGAACACCACCCGGGCGAGGGCCTGGATCCCGGTGAGGAGCACGCCGCCGTCGGTGACCCGGTACTTCGCGTCGAGGTCGAAGTCCGCAGGGCTGTTGCTGACGGTGGCGGTCATCGCGGCTCCTCGGACGTGCGCTGGCCTGGGCGGGCCCTTCAGGGGTCCCTCCCAGGGTGCGGCACAGCGCCGGGTTCCGCCAACCGCGGCGGTCAGCTGCTGCGGCCTTGCTTTCCTTCCTCGCGCACGATCGCCACGGCCGCCTTCACGAGCCTGCGCCGCCAGACTGGGCCCAGCCAGAAGCGGTCGTGCCTGGGGAACCGGTCGTGGTGGCCTGCTCCGGCCGAGTCGGCCGGGAAGCCCAGCACCCGCTGGCGCCCGGACGGGTCGATGGGGAAGCCCGCGGCGCGCGGCCGCTCCTCGCCGCTCCAGGCGTACGCCCTGGTGCCCCAGACGCCCAGGGCCCGGTTTTGCCCCCCGCGTGGACTGGTCATGGGCTCACCTCCGAACGGCAGAGCCTGCCCGCGTGCCAGAAGGAAGCTGTGCCGCACGTCGCCTCTGCCGCCTTACGACAGCATGCCTCCGCCATCCCGAACTCAGCAACCTGGTGGAGTTGGCGGAGCGTGGCACGGATCGCGCCGCTAGTTCAGGCGGGACTGGCGACGGTCTGCAGCCCGGACGCGCCGGTCATGATCGCGTGGCACGGACGATTCTCGAAGTCGTATTGACTGGGAATCGTCCACGCAGTCGATCAGCCAGGCTGGCGCCGAATCTGCCGCCGGAAAATCGTTTGGCGCGGGCGCGGGTCTAATCAAGTGATGGACAAGAGAGAAGGGAACCATCAGATGCGCAAGACCCGCGCCAACACCGAGGCTGCCGCTCGCGAGATCACCAAGACCGAAGATCAGTGGCGCCAGGAGCTGACTCCCATGCAGTACAGCGTCCTGCGCAAGGCGCACACCGAGCGGCCGTTCACCGGCGAGTACGTCCACAACCACGAGGACGGCTCCTACCGGTGCGCCGGCTGTGGCGCCGAGCTGTTCCGCTCGGACGCCAAGTTCGACTCGGGCACCGGGTGGCCCAGCTTCGACGAGCCCACAATTGCTGAGGCGGTCGAGCTCCGGCCGGACAACAGCCTGTTCATGCGCCGCACCGAGGTCGTCTGCCGACGCTGCGGCGGTCACCTGGGCCATGTCTTCGACGACGGCCCTACCAAGACCGGCGACCGGTACTGCATCAACTCCTGCTCGCTGACCTTCGAGCCCGCGGCAGCGGAGGAGTAACGGACGACAGTCAGCCGACACACGCGCCAGCCGCCGCCTGGAGGCTCACAAATGTACCGAAAAGCCTGCTATAGCCTGCCGAACGGTACATTTGTGCGCACGGCTACTCGCTGGCCGTGTCGACCGGCTCGCCCTCGGATGGGGCTACTACCGTGACTACGGCAGTAGCCCGGTCCTGAGCCATAACAGGAGGCGTGGTGGGCATACCTGGCCGCAATGATGACCACCGGTGGTCGCAGCAGCACCTCTCGCACTACGTCGAGGGGGACCTGAACCCCCGCGCCCGGCGCCGCCTGTTCCGCCACGCGCGGGATTGCGTCGAATGCGGGCGTGGTATCCGCGCGATGCGCGCCCTCGTGTACACGGTCCAAGGACTGGACGGGCTGGCGGGGGTGCGCGCGCCTGTCAGCATCTTCGACCGGGTCCGCCCGGCCGGGGGCGGCGGCTCTCCCTCGCCTCGCGGCGCGTGACGCCGCCGGCGCGGGATGAGCGCGCCCCGGAACCTGCGGCCACGGATTCCACGGCGACGGGCTCCCCGGGCATGGGCTCCCCGGGCACGAGCTCCCCAGCTACCTCGCCAGCTGCAGACGCCCCGATGGCAGACTCCCCACGCACAGAGTCGTTGGCCACTTCCCCGGCCACAGAATCCCCGGCCACTTCCTCGGCTACGAGGTCCCCGGCTGCAGACGCCCCGGCCACGGAGGCGGAACTGGTCGCCCGGGCCCAGGCCGGGGATGTCGGTGCCTTTGAGCAACTGTCCAGCGCGTACGCCGATCGCCTGTTCATGCTGCTGTTGCGGTTGCTCGGCGACCGCGCCGAAGCCGAGGACGTGGCCCAGGAAGTCATGCTGCGCGCCTGGCAGGGCATCACCCGCTTCCAGGGCCGATCCAGCTATTTCACCTGGCTGTACCGGATCGCGGTCAACGAGGCCAACCGCGCGCTGGGCAAGCGGGCCCGCCGGCCCGCGGGCGTGGCGATCAGGGACCAGGAACTGCTATTGCCCGGGTCTCCGGCTGATGACCCGTCCCGGCAGGCCGAGGTCAGTGAGCTGCGCATGGCCCTCGGCCGGGCGCTGGCCGAGCTGCCGCCCGCGCTGCGGACCGCGATCGTGCTGCGCGATGTCGAAGGGTTCTCCACGCAGGAGGCGGCGGAGATCGCCGGCGTCAGCCAGCCCGCCTTCAAGAGCCGACTGCACCAGGCGCGGCTGCGGGTCCGGGCCGCCATCGGCGACGAGGCTCTCGTCACCGCCGGGGGATGACGCAACGGGCCGCAGCCGCTCGCGGACTCGCTCGTTTACCCGGGTGTAGCACGCAGGACACGGGAACCACACAACGGTCCCGCATGCTGGTGCCGCCCGATGCCGCGTAGCCCGGGACCAGCGCCGGCGACAGGCGGCTCAACGGGAAACGCCGGAAGGAGCCGACAATTGATCAAGGTAACGAAGCCAACGCGCAACGGCGCCGTCCGCGTCACCTTCGCGCTGCCTACGACGGAGCCAGTCGGGGCCGTATCCGTCGTCGGCGACTTCAACGGCTGGGACCCCTACGCTCACCCGCTCCGCAAGCGCGCGAACGGTGTCCGGAGTGCGGTGGTGACCATCTCGGCCGGGACCACGCTGCACTTCCGTTACCTGGCCGAGGGCGGCCTCTGGTTCGACGACGAGACGGCCGAGATGCGAGACGCCCAGGGAGCCGTGGTCACCGTCCCTGGCTGACCGGCCGCCCGCGGACGGCGGGGTAGATCACCAGGCCGCGGAACCTCAGTCGGTCCGGATCGCCAGCATGGTCCACGCGCCCACGCAGATGCGGTCCCCGTCATGCAGCCGCACCCGGGATCCGGCCGCCATCTCCCGGCCGTTGACCAGCGTGCCGTTCGCGGATCCCGGGTCGAAGACCGCCCAGGCGCCATCCTCTTCAGCGACCAGGACGGCGTGCAGGTGGGAAACGCCCGGATCGGTGGGCGGACCGGTCAGGTCGATCTCCGGCTCAAGGCCGCGGGAAGGGCTGCGCCGGCCGATGCGCATCTCGGGTCCGAAGAGCCGGAACCGGCGCTCCGGGCAGTAGGCGGGAAACTGGACGGCCGCGGCGTCCGGGCCGCTGGCGGCGATCACGCGGTCGAAGTACGCGCGGTCCGCGGTCACCACGGCCGTCCACTCGGCCGTGGCCGCGGCACCCGATGCGACGCTCTCGCCCGGTCCTGCGACCACCTGGCTCGGCGCGGTGGCGACGTAGCTCGGCGCCGTGGCTACGCGGCCGGGGACAGCGGCGGACCGGTCCGGGTCGGCTTGACCCGGCGGCGCCTGAGCTGGGGCCGCCTGAGCCGACGCTGCCGGGCCCGGGGCCCGGACCGGGACGGAGGCCTGCGCCGGGGCCGGGGTCAGGGCGGAGGCCTGCGCCGGGGCCGGGGTCAGGGCGGAAGCCTGGGCCGGGGCCGGGACGGAAGCCGGGGCCGGGTTGTCGATGCGCATCCCGCACACGTCGCAGAAGTCGGTGCTCGCGCTGTCGTGTCCTGTTGGACAGGTCGGCATGCTGGCCTCGCCTACTTCCTGGTCCTGACCGTCTTGGTCGACCTGGTGTCGAGCGCCATCTCATCGGCGTCGTCGACCTTCTTCTTCAGGCGGACAGTCCCCGTTGCCGGGTCCACCACGTCGACCACCTTGGCCAGCAGCTTGGCGGTGTCGTCGTTGCCCGACTGTTCGGCCAGCGCCACCGCCCGGCCCAGCTTGGCCGTGGCCAGGTCCTCGTTGCCCGCCTTGCGGGCCTCCAGCCCTTCCTGGATCACCTGGGCCAGCTCGGCCTGCCCGGTGTAATGGGCGACGTTGGCGTTGATCTTCGTCGACAGGGCTTCGTCATCGGTCCACTTGGCCAGCACATTTCCCTGGCCGAGCACCTCCGGGCCGGACGGCATGGTGGCCACCAGGCTCACCCGGGCGGCCAGCATCTCCTGTCCGATGGCGCCGGGAACGACCCGGACGCGCAGGTGGTAGTCGCGGCTTTCGCCGGCCCCCCACGCCCCGGTCGGGTAGTCGCCGGCCTGCGGGCCGGACTGGGCGCGCCGGCCCGTGAGTTCCTCGACCACGGGTGCGACCTGCTTGAGAAACTGGACCGTCGCGTGCTGCGGCGTCCACACCCGCAGGGATACGTCGGCGACCTGCTTGCCCATGGCGGTTTCCATCATGGCGGCGAAATCGGCGGCGAGCCCGGCCGGATCAGGGACGATGTCGACGGTGCCGAGCAGGGCGGAGGAGATCCGGCGGAGCTCGGCGACCTCCCAGTCGGTGCCGACGCCCCGGCAGTCGCAGCTGAACACCCCTTCGCACAGGCTGATCGCCGCGGCGAGCTGCTCGGGGGTCTCGTGCTCGTTCCGGCCGTCGGTGAGCAGGATGGCGTGGCGGAGCGAGGCGGGATGGCTGGTGAACATGGAGTGGGCGAGGCGCAGCCACTGCCCGATTGCGGTTCCGCCGCGGGGCAGCAGGCCGGCCACGGCTTGCTTCGCGGACTGCCTGGTCTCCGCGTCGGCCACGGCCAGGCTGCCGTCATGGGGGAATACGGGCTGCGCCTGGTCGGTGCCCGCGACCACGGCGAACGCCACGCCGTCGCGGATCACGTCCACGGCCGCCGCGGTGGCCGCGCGAGCCTCGGCGATCTTGGTCTGCGGCGATCTCATGGATCCGGAGCAGTCGATGATGATGATCTCCGCGCTGCCCTGGTCCGCGGCGGCCGCGGGCCGCCCGCCGCCTTCGGATGCCGACGACGTCACCGTGACAATGGCGTTGATGTCGTCGCCGCCTTCGGGAACGTACTCGTTCTGGGAGATCTCAACGGTGAAGTCAGGCTGGCTCATCGGCGGGCTTCTCCTGGGGATCGGGCCAATCGGACGGCGCCGTGGGCTCGTGGCTTTCGGTGTGATCAGCGGGTTCAGCAGAGGAATCAGCTGGTGGATCAGCTGCGGCGGCGGAATCAGCTACGGCCGCAGGGCGCGCGGGCCGGAGCGGGAGCGGGGCGAGAACCACGGTCACGTTGTCCATGCCGCCGGACTCCAGCGCGAAGCTGACCAGCGCCGACGCCGCGGCCAGCGGGTCGCTCAGCGCCTCCGGCAGCGCCTGCCCGGCCAGCTTCACGGCCTCGGGCTGGTAGTTCCACAGCCCGTCCGAGCAGAGCAGCAGCGCACCGGGGCCGGGGGGCTCGAACCTGGTGACGTGCGGCGCGGCGCCGCTCAGGTCCGCGCCGACCCAGCCGGTCACCACGTGGGCCTGGGGCAACGCGAGCGCGTCGGCCTCGGAGAGCAGCCCGGCGGCGACCATCTCCCCGGCCACGGAGTCGTCCCTGGTCAGCCGCTGGGACGCGGCATCAGGCCCGGCGCCGAGCCAGTAGGCGCGGCTGTCACCCAGCCAGCACAACGTCACGGCCTCGTTGGTGAGCACCGCGGAAACGAACGTCGCGGACGGCGGGTCCAGGGCCGCGGCCTCACCAGGATCCCCGAGGCCGGTCACGGCCTCCCGGGCGGCGGAGACCGCGTCCCGGGACGCCTCGACCAGGTCGTGGCCGGTCCGCACCGCCGCGAGCAGCACCTGCACCGCCGCTTGCGACGCGGCCAGCGACGCCTCATCCGGCCGCCGGGTGCTGGAGACCCCGTCGCACACCACCGCCACCGCGGCAGGACCGTCGGGCAACTCCGCGGTCGCGAGCGCCATCGCGTCCTCGTTGCGGTGATGCCGCAGGCCGCGATCGGTGACGCCGGCCAGCAGCCCGAGATCGATTTCGGTGTGATCACGGCTGGACGGCAGCTTGCGGCCGCACGACTCGCAGTACCCATCCGGGGTGATCTGCACGGACTGACAGAACGGGCACGCGGTGGCCTGGACGGGATCCTCACCGCTGATCACCGCCGGGGCGAGTTCCGTCCGGCACGCTTCGCAAAAATTGTCCTGCGGGCCGACCGGCCAGCCGCACGACGGGCAAGCGACCTCCACCGGTGGCACCGGGTCCGGTTCGCCGGTCATGCCCACGTCCCCGGGCGGACATGGTTGGCCAGGTCCACCAGCTCGATCCGGCGACGCTCGTCCGGGGCCTGCCGCGCCTGGGCTCGGTAACAGCGCTCCAGGCCGAACCGCAGCGAGCGCTCGGTGAACTCGCAGCCGAGCAGCGGGCCGCCTGGCGGCCCGCTGCCCGCCACGCAGGCCAGCGCGGCTCGCAGGATCTCGGCGGTGAGAAGCTCCATCTGGCTGGCGTCCAGCTTCAGCTGGGTGAGCCGGCTCCCGGCCTGGCGCACGTCATCGGGCGATACCCCGGCTGGGCCCGGGCGCGATGCCACCTGGATGCGCACCGCGGCCACCTGTGCGGCCAGGTGGTGGCTGGAGGAGGAGGGCACCGCCGCGAGCGCCGCGATCGCGCCGGCCGGGTCGCCGGCGGCCAGCCGGGTCCGGGCCAGCCCGAACGCCGCGCTCACGTAGCCCGCCGGGTCTACCGTCAGCACCAGCCTGAAGTAATGATCAGCGGCCGCCAGGTCTCCGGCGGCCTCGGCGGCGAGCGCGAGCGCGAGCTTGGCGGCCAGCTCACCGGGCAGCGCGTCGCAGACGGCGTCGAACGCGGTCCTGGCGTCGCCCGGCTGGTCGGCCGCCACATGGCGCAGGCCGTAGTACCACGCCGTCCGCCAGTCCGCCTGGTCGCTGGCGGCCAGGCCGGCCAGCACGGCCTCGGCCCCGGCCAGGTCACCGGTGACGATGCGGGCGCGGGCCAGCGCCAGGCGGGTCTCCGCGGATTCGGCCACCTCCGGCGGCACCCCTTGCTCCCCGCCGGCGGCCGCGGACAGGGCCGCGTTGCGCTGGGACGGGTCCAGCGTGCTCAGCGTGGCGAGGTAGCCGGCCGCGGGGTCGGCGGCGTCCACCTGAGGGACGGGGAGCCTGGCCACGATCTCGGCCAGCGGCGGCGTCGGGTGCGGGGCAGGGGACCAGGCGGCCGAGGGTAGGGCGGCGGGAGGCTTGGCGGTACGGGCGCCGGCGCCATCCGCGATCGTGGTCTCGACCCCGATCGCGTTCAGTTCGGGGCTGAACAGGGAGGAGAACGCCGGCCTGGGCTGTCCGTCGGCGACCGCGAGCACCTCACGCAGCACCCCGGTCAGCTGCTCGGCCATGTCGGTCGCCGAGGCGAACCGGCGGTCGGGATCAGGATCGGTGGCGCGCTGCAGCACCCGGTAGAACGACTCCTGCTGGGCCAGCAGGGGAACCGTCGCCGGGTCCGGCAGGCTATGCGCGTACTTACCCTGGTAACCGGTGAACTCGAACGTGAGCACGCCCAGGGCGCGGCCGACGGTGTACAGGTCAGAGGACGGCGACGGTCCTTCGGCCGCGATCTCCGGCGCCTGGTAGCCGACCGTCCCGTAGATCGCGCTGTCGTCATCGTCGATCCGCCGCACGCCGCCCATGTCGATGAGCTTGAGCTGCTCCTGGGTCTGGATGACGTTGTCCGGCTTGAAGTCGCAGTACACCAGCCCCTGGTTGTGCAGGTAGCCCAGCGCCGGGAGTACCTCGATGGCGTAGGCGAGGGCCATGGGCAGCGGCAGCGACTGGCCGGACTGGCGCCACTCCAGCAAGATCTGCTTGAGGGACTTCCCGCCCACGTACTCCATGACGATGTAGCCGGCTGACTCCCCGGTAAGGCGGTCGGCGTGCTGCACGAAGTTGTAGACGTCGACGATGTTCGGGTGCTCGACCTCCGCCAGGAACCGCCGCTCGGCGACGGCCGCCTCCTGAGCCGAGGCGTCGCCGGTGTTGAGCAGGCCCTTGAGCACGACCCACCGCCGGCCGAGGTGATGGTCCATGGCCAGGTAGATCCAGCCGAGCCCGCCGTGGGCCAGGCAGCCGAGCACCTCGTACTGGCCGGCGACCAGCTCACCGGGCTGCAGCTTCGGCGCGAACGAGAACCTGCTGCCGCAGTTCGGGCAGAACCCCTCTACCAGCCCCGGCGTTCCGTCCCGGCTGCGCCCGACCGGCCGGTCGCACGTGCCGCAGAACCGCTTGCCCTCGGCGACCACCGGGTTGGCCAGCACCGCGGCGGCCGGGACCCGGGCGGGCACGGGCGGGATCTCGACCAGCCCCGCGCCCAGGTGCCCCCGCGCCGACCGGCTGCTTCCCGGGCGCATGCGGCGGCTGGCGCTGCGACCGCTGCCGGTGCGGTCACTGGAGGACCCGGAGCCTCCGCCGGACGGCGCCGGGCGCGCGCCGCCGCCGGCCGGCACCGGAGCCTTACTCGGGACCGAGGCCGTGGCGGCGGGCGCGGCGGCCAGCCCGCAGGTGTCGCAGTACCCGCCCTCGATCGTCCCGCCGCACCCCGGCCGGGTACATGTGGTCGCGGTGGTCGTCATGCCCGCAGCCTCCGTCCGCAGAACTCCAGAACCGCCTGCTGGTAGGCGACGACCGCGTCGGCCGCGGCCGGCAGGTCGCAGGGAGCCGTCCATAGCAGGGCGCGGGCGCGGTCGTGGCGCTCTTGGAGTCCGCTGTCCTCGGCGCCCCCGCACTGCATCGCCTTGGCCTGGTAGGCGTCCAGCAGCCCGCGCAGCTCGGCCCGCCGGTCCAGCAGCGCGGTCGCTTGCCGCTCCGCGTCCCGGCATCCCTTGGCCGCCGCGGCCGCCTGCTCCTCGAGCAGGTCAAGCTCCGACGCCAGCCTGCTCCAGCGCCCCGCCGCCTGGAGCGTGTCCAGGGCGGCCAGCTGGTCGGCCAGGCCGTGGATATCCGGCGGCCAGGGCAGCTCGCCGGCGACCTTGGCCAGGGCTGCTTCCCGCGCGGCCATGGCGTCCTGCCAGGCCTCCCGCACGGCTGAGACGGTCACCGCCACCGCAGCGATCTGCTGGCCCGCGTTCTCCCGCAAGGCCGCGAGCTCGGCAGCCCGGGACACGGCGGCGGCGGCCCGCCCCTGCAGCCGGTCCAGCCGGGCGGCATCGACCTTTCCGCCCTGCCATAGCGCCAGCGGGTCCGAGTTCACCGAGTCGCGCAGCTGGCCCAGATCGGCCTCGGCCAGCGCGAGCGCGTTGCTGAGCGCGTCGTCGGCGATCCCGCCGGCCTGCTGCCTGGCCGCGCCGAGGTCGGCCGCCACCTGCTGCAACTGGTCCGACATCGCATTCCACACGGTCTCGGCCGCCGCCACCACGTCGGCCACGACTGCGAAGGCGGCCCGCATCTTCCCCACCGCCGCGGCCAGGGTGACGGCCGTCTCCGCGGTCCCAGTGAGATCCCCCCGAGCCAGGGCCGACGAGGCGTGGGCGAGCCGCACCGACGGCTCTTTAAGGATCGTCGTTAGCTCGGTGAGCGCCCGGCCAGGCGAGCGGCGGACGGTGCCCAGCACCTCGGCGGCGCGGTCTATGACCGCCGAATAGGCGGTGAACGTCTCCCACAGCCTGGTGAGCTCGGCAGCCGCGGCGTCCCACCGCTGCTTGGTCTCGCCGGCCAGTTTCGCCCCCGCGAGCAGCCGCTTGCCGAAGCTGCCGTCCAGCTCCAGCAGGTTGGCCTGGATCGTGTCACGTTCCGCGACCGCGGCGGCCACCGCCACCGTCGCCTGGTCACGGGTCAGCACGGCCCGGTCCGCGGCCTGATGCCCCCCGGCGGGAGGATCACCGGTACTCCGCCAGCCGGACGGACAAGCCCCAGGCGCATCCGAGCGCCATCAACAGCGCGGCCACGATGACCCCCGCTTCCAGGCCGGTGAACGCGTTCCCGCCCGCCGTCGCGTTGGTGTGGAACACCACCTGATCGGCGGCGATCGCGCGGCTGAGGTCGGTCTCCACCCGGCCGAACCCCGCGGCCGAGCTGGCCGGACCGGTCCCGATCACCAGCTGAGTTTCCTGAGGGTAGCGCGACTGCGAGTCGAGGCGGTAGACCTGATTGTTCACCGCGTACCAGGCCTGCATGTCACGGGCCGCGGCCGACGCCCACTGCGCACCGGCGCCGTCCGGCGACGAGCCGACCGCCTGCGTCAGCAGCGTCCCGGCGCCGGGGCCGAGCTGCCCGCGCGCGGACTGGTAGTCCTGCCGGAAGGAAGCGTTGCCGCTGCGCGAGATCAGGTTGAGGACCTCGTCCCCGCGGATCTGCTGGGCGTCGATGTCCGCCTGGGCGAACGTCTCCGCTGGCGCCGAGCCGTGCCCGGCGCCCCGCTGCAGATCGGCTCGCGCCACCGTGAACGCGACGATCAGCCACAGGACGCCGGCGACCAGGACCACCGTCGCGACGGCCAGGCCGTAGTTGATCCGCCGGTGGGTGTAGCGCCACAGCCACCGCTGGGCCCGGAAGAGCACGACGGCGATGGCGATGGCGAACACCACGACCACCGCGATCCACGGCAGCCCGGTGGCCCGGGCGCTCGCCGCGGTCAGCCCGGCGTTCTCCTCGGCGTAGATGGTCTTGGCCGCGGGCAGCAGCTGCAGGTGCATCACCTCGGACGCGACCTGCATGAACGAACCGCCGGTCAGCAGGTACCCCAGCGAGTACTCGGTCTGGGCCTGCGATACGTAACCGGTGTAGGCGGGCAGGGCGGTCGAGATCGCGGCCAGGCTGGCGAGCAGCTGCTGGTTCGATCCGGACGTGGCGGCGCCCTTCAGGTTGCTCAGGTCGGCGGCGGCCTGGTCGATGTCGGCCTCGTACCGCTGGCGGTCCGGCAGCGACTCGTTCGGCCCGGTCAGGAACGCCGTCGTGGCGGTGATGTCCGCTCCGGACAGCGACCGGTACATCTGCTGGGCGCTCAGGCTGAGCGGCTCGCTGGTGGAGACCACGTCCCGGGCGGCCGACGTGTGCTGGAACACCGTCCATGCGCCGACCGCGCCCCAGGCCAGCGAGGCCAGAAGCAAGCCGACCAGGAGCAGGCGCAGCCGGGTCGGCGTGGTCGACACCGACAGGTGCCTGGCTATCCGGCCGCGCGGCTCGGCGGCTCGATGACCCGGCGGCCCGCTCGCGGCCGGCGAGGTCGGCGACGGGGTCCGCAGCGCCATCACGCCACTCCCTATCTGATCTTCGCGATCTGCGCATCGCTGAGCGATACGATCTCGCCGGGCAAGGGCTGGAATTGCACCGGGCCCAGGTATGGCGAGCTATTTCCCGTGGTGATGATCCAGTGCAGGAACGCCTTGAGGTCGCGGGCCGTGGTCGCGCTGTGCTGCCTGGTACTCACGATCGCGTACTCGTAGTTGACGATGGGATAGCCCCCCGATGCCGGGCCGTCGACCATGGAGATCGTCTCGTTGGCCGGCGTGGACGACACGAAGCTGGCGACCGCGGCGTCGATCGACGTCTGGTTGGGCAGCTCCCACTGGCCCAGCGTGTTCGCGAGCTTCGCCTCGCCCAGATGGGCCTGGTTCGCGGCGGACTGGAAGCTGATGCCGACGTACGCCACGCACCCCACGGTGTTCTGGCACCCGGTCACCATGCCCTGGTTCCCGTTCTCGGCCGTCGCCCCGGGGGCGGGCGGCCAGGCCATCGTGGTGCCGTAGCCGTAGTCACGGTTCCAGGTGGGATCGTGGGTGGACAGGTAGCTGGTGAACAGGAACGTGTCGCCTGAGCCGTCGGACCGGTGCAGCGGCCTCACCGGCGTGCCGGGCAGCGGCACGTTGGGGTTGAGCTGGCGGATCGCCGGATCGTCCCAGGTCGTGATCTTTCCGTCGTACATCTGCGCGAGCACGTGGCCGTCGAGGTGGAGGTTGGTGCCCGGCGGGAGGCCGGGGACGTTGTAGTTGACCTGCTGAGCGGAGACCGCCAGCGGCACGTTCAGCAGCGTGGGGTTCTTGACCAGGTCGCCGCTGGACAGGTAGGCGTCCGACGCGCCGATGCTGACCGTCCCGGCGGACGCTTCGCCGATCCCCTTGGTGGAACCGCCGCCCGCGGGGTGGATGGTCACGTTCAGGTGCTCCTGGTGATACCCGGCCGCCCAGGTGCGCATCACCTGGAGCAGCAAGGTACTGCCCGCTTCGGACATGGTCTCGGGCGCCGATGCGGGCGTGAGCGGAATCCCGCCGCCGGGCCCGGGCGTCGACGGCGCGGTCCCGGGATTCGGTGAATTTCCGCTGCTGCATGCCGCCCCCGACAGTATGAGCGGCACGGCGGCGGCGATAGCAATCAGGATGCGATATCGCGCCACTGACCCCATGGCTCCTCACTCGGTGCATGCACCTACCGCCCTCATGGGCGTGGTCCTTATCGGGCCGGATCCGGTCATGTCCGGCCGGCCCCAACTATGAGGTACGGCACGATGGTTAACTTTTGGTGAACGGCAGGGGGCAACGCCAAGTGAGTTGCGGGCGAGAGTAAGAGAAGCCCCGGGAATCGGCCTGAGGGCCGCCCGGGCCAGGGAGCGTCCCGGTCCGCCCGGAGCCACGAGCGTCCCGGTCCGCCCGGATCCGCGGAGCCCGCGCGGGACCGCCGGACCTGCGGGGACCTGGGGGCCTTTGTCCGTCAGCGCCTTGGTAGCCTTCTCAGATACGTTTTGCACTGCTATCGTCCGGGACATCGGCATACTCCCCCTAATGCGTGCCGCTACCGAAAGCAGCGCGGCCGCGCTGCCACCCGTCGCCCGGCAAGGACGCTGCGGCGCCCGTAACCAGCCATGCCGACAGTGATTGTCAGGTTTCCGTTGGCCAACGAAGTCATGGTGATCGGGCGGGACGCGCCGGTCGGCATGAGCCTCGCGGGCCGGTTCCGCGTGACTGGCTTACCTGCCGCTCGCGTTCGGCACGGCGGGCCGGTAGCGGCCCGCCCGGGCGTGATCATGCCCGCGGGATCCCATTCTCACCGGACAACATCAACCGCGTGGAGGACGGCATAGATGAAGGAAGCGTTCGGCGGCCTGAGCACGGACTGGAAGGAAGGCATCAACTGGGCCTCGGTACGGCAGTGGCGGCTGGCCCGGGCCCGGGAGGCCATGGCCCGGCATGGCCTGGGCGCGCTGGTGCTGTTCTACGACGAGAACATGCGGTACGTGTCCTCGACCTACACGCCCGGCTGGAACCGGCTCAAGCCCGGCCTGCGGTACGTGGTGCTCTGCGAGGGCCAGGAGCCGATCGTCTACGAGCAGGGCGACATCGGGATCCACCTCAAGGTGCACAATCCGTGGATCCCGCCGCAGAATGTGCGGCACTCCTACACCTGGATCAAGGGGGCCGCCGGGCCGGCGGCCGCGAATCAGGTCAGCAAGTTCACCGCCGCGCTCGTGCGCGACCTGGAGGACGCCGGCGTCATCGACAGGCCCCTCGGCGTGGACTTCATCGACATCAACATGATCCAGGCCTTCCAGAAGGCCGGGATCACCTGGACCGACGGCATGACGGCGATGATGGAGGCGCGCTCCATCAAGAGCCCGGACGAGCAGAAGGCCTCGCGCATCGTGGGCGCCATCTGCGATTCCCTGCACTACGAGTTCACGCAGTTCCTCAGGCCGGGCCTGACCGAGAACGAGGTCGCCGCCTTCGGCTTCGAGTACCTCTACAACATTCCCGGCATGGAGGACGTCGAGGACATCATCGTCTCCTCCGGGCCGAACGCCTGGCCCAACTGGCGCAACTTCTCCGACCGCATCATCCGGCCCGGCGAACTCGTGATCATCGACCTGGCCGCGCTGACCTGGAACGGATTCAAGTCCTGCGTGTACCGGACCTACTGCGTGGGCGGAACGCCGACCGACGAGATGAGGCGGTACTACGACACCGCGCACAAGTGGCTGTGGGACGCGATCGAGGTGGTGCGCCCGGGGGTGAGCACCGCCGAGATAGCGAGCAAGTGGCCCTCGGCCAAGGAGGCATGGGGGTACGAGGAGGAGGACCAGGCCGCCGCGAACCTGTGGGGGCACGGTCTCGGGCTGGCGCAGTATGACCGCCCGGTGATCTCCCGGATCTGGTCGCTCGACTACCCGGAGGAGATCAGGCCCGGCATGGTGTTCGCGCTGGAGACCCAGCACGGCAAGGTGCACGAGTTTGGCGTGCGGCTGGAGGAGATGCTGCTGGTGACCGACGACGGGCACGAGCTGCTCTCCTCGTTCAAGACCGACGAGATCATCGTGGTCGGATGAGCGCGCCGCTGCGGCGGCTGCTGCCGCTGGGCCCGGCCGGGGACGGCGGCGCGGCCGCGGCCGTCGAGGCCGGCGGGTGCGGGGCCAAGGCCGCACGCCTGTCGGCCGGCCTCCGGGCTGGTCTCCCGGTGCTGCCGGGCTGGGCGGTGCGAGCCGCCGAGAGCAGGCCGGCCGTCCGGGCGGCAGCGGCGGTGCTGCGCGGTGGCCGGCCCGCCGGCCGGCGGGCCGTGCTGGCGCACCCGCTGGACCCGGCGCTGGCCGCCGAGCTGCGCGAGGCAGCCATCCGCCTGGGCGGGCGCGTGATCGTCCGTTCGTCGAGCCCGCTGGAGGCTGACCCGCGCTGGTCGGGAGCGTTCTCCACGGTGGCCGGCGTCGGTCCGGATGAGGTGACGACCGCGGTGCGCAGCTGCTGGGCGTCGGCGTTCGCGGTGGATCCGCTGGCGCGGCTCGGCTCCTGCGGCCTGCCGCTGGAAGCGCTGGAGCTGGGCATTCTCATTCAGCCGGAGATCTGCCCGGCCGCGGGCGGGGTGGCGAGGGTGGTGCCGCCGGCCCCGGGCGGCGGGGCGGCCGGAGCGGGACGGCCAGCGCCGGCCGGGCAGGACGGCGTCGAGGTAGTCGTGGCCGGGACCGAAGGCCATCCGGGGGCCCTGCTCGCCGGCTGGGCCGACGGCGCGTCCGCGCGCGTGAGCCTGCCTGTCCCGGCCGCCGACGGACCGCTGCTGGGCGTGCTCGGCCGCGACCTGGTGATCTCGGTGGCGCGGCTGGCCGCCAGGGTCCACCAGTGCCTGGGCGACGAGGCGATCGAGTGGGCGGCCGGGCCGGACGGGCAGGTATGGCTGTTGCAGTGCCGGCCCGCCCAGCCCGAGCCCGCCCAGCCCCAGCCGGCTGATCCCGGCCCGCCGCCAGCCTCCGCCGGGACGGACCTGGCCGCGCGCGAACGGATGCCGCTGCTGAACGCGGCCGTGCGGCAGCACGGCCGCCGCCTGCGCGGCCGCCCGGCCGTGGCGGGCCAGGCCGCGGGCCGCCTGGTCGCCTGCCGGCCGCATGAGCGGCCGCCGGCGGCCAGCCGGGACGCCATCTTGCTCATTGACCGCCCGCTGCCGGCGCTGGCGCCGCTGCTGTTCACCGCCCGCGGTGTCGTCGCGCGCTCCGGGGCAGCCGGCTCCCACCTGGCCGAGGTGGCCCGCAGCCTGTCCGTGCCGATGGTGATCGGCTGCCATCCGGAGACGGTGACCGGCGCAGGGCCGCCCGGTGCCTCCTGGCTCGCCGCGATCGATGGCACCACCGGCGATGTGGCGCTGTTCCCGGGATGACGGAAGGGAGGTCAGCATGCCCAAGGCACCGACCCGAAGACCGACCGAGCCGCGGGCCGCGCCAGCGAGCCGCAAGGTAAAGCTGGTGCTGCACCGGGGCATCGTGACCGGAACCATTCCCGGCGGAACCCGGCTGGTGCAGGCGAGCATCGCCGAGGAGATGGCGGTCAGCACCCGGCCGGTTCGCGACGCGCTCCGGGAACTGGCGGCCGAGGGCTTCGTGCGCCTGGATGGCCGCGGCGGGGCCGTGGTCCACGAACTGTGCCGGAGCGAGCTGCAGGACATCTACGAGATCCGCATGATGCTGGAGCCAGTCGCGACGGCCCGGGCCGCCAAGCTCGCCACGAGGGAAGCCATGCTCCGGGCGGCCGAGCTGCTGGCCTTGATGGAGACCGAGGCCGACTGCACCGTATGGGCCGAGTACAACTCCAGCTTCCACAACGTCATCGCCGAGGCAGGGAACAGCCCCCGGCTGGTGGCGATCCTGAAGAACCTCAGGGAGCTCTCGGCGCTCTACGTCACGCACTCGATCGTCGGCGCCCCCGGCCGGGCCCAGCACGCCAACGCCGAGCACGCGCAGATCCTGCGGGCGGTCATCGCGCGCGACGCGGAGGCAGCCGCCGACGCCGCGCTCAGGCATCTCGACGGCACTCTCCACTCGCTGCACATCCACCCGATCGGTGCCCGTGACCCCGATGCGGCGCCGCGAGGCAACGGCCACCGCAACGGCCGGCCCCGCTGACCGCCGGCCGCCTGCCCGGCCGGGCGTCAGTTCGCGGAGTGCGGCGGAGACGAGTAACGCGCCACCGTGAAGGCGATGATGAGCGGCACGTCGGCGGCGAAGATGACCAGCATCAGCACCACCAAGGCCAGCGGGGCGCCACGGGTATGGTCGCGGACGAACGCGAAGCCGATCATCGCCGCCGAGATGATGTAGGCCAGCAGCGCCCACCGGAACACGACGAAGAACCGGTCCCAGGCGAAATCCCGCAGCCGGGACAGCAGGAAGACGCTCACCAGGACCAAGGCCGCGCCGACGCAGGCCAGGGCCGTCGGCAGCCCGAGAGGCGGGCGCCGGGGGACGTACGAGGCCAGCACGATCCCGCCCACCACGACCATGGCCAGGGAGACGGTCGTCAGCCCGGCCACCGGAGGGAAGCGCCGCTCGACCGCTGTCCCGGCGGCTTGCTCGGCGGTCACTGGGTCGCCACCCTGGTCATGATGATGAGCGTCGCGACCTGCAGCACGCCGGTGATGCCGGCCGTGAGCACGAAGCGCTTCATCAGCCGCGCGATGATCTCTCCGTCCGGCCTGGCCTTGCGCATCTCCACCAGAACGGCGATGTTGGCCGGCTCGAGGACGCCCAGCGCGATCACCGCCATCACGCCGACGACGCAGTACGAGACGACCAGCCAGGCATGGTTCGGGCTCGACGGGGCGAGGTTCCCTTCCAGGAGCGCCAGCTGGAACCCGGCGGCGAGCGTCATCAGGACCAAGGTGGGCATGAGCAGGACCATCTTGGGCATGAACCGGGCCGCGAACTCCGTCCGCGCCGCGATGGGCAGCCGGCCCAGGATCGGCCCGATGATCAGCCCGACGAACAGGTCGATCGATGTCCACAGGGCACCGCCGACGACGTGGCAGAAGGTCAGGGCCCACAGCCAGTTGCCCGCGATGGAGACCACCACGAACACGACGACCGCGGCCACCACCGGCAGCCCCCTGACCGGGACCACCTGGACCCGGGGACGGGGCGTGGCCTGCACAGCACCGGCGGGACCGGCCCCCAAACTTCTGATGTCGCTCATGGCAACGCCCCCCAGTTGTCTCGGTCAGGGCGGACTGTGACCGATAAAGGCCGCCCACGGCCTGATTATCACCGAGTCCCGCTGGCTCTGGAAGCCAGCAGGCCGGGTACACTCGCCCGGCGTGGCTGAGCGGGTGCAGCTTCCGGCCACGGCATGGCCGGCCACGGCCTGGCGGGCCGTGACGAGTGATTGAGCCAGATTCCTAATCACGTTACGGCAGAATGGACACCGCTGTTCGCCAAGACCAGAGTCAGCCCGCCGAGCTTCTGAGAGGGCCGATCCCATGCTCATCGACGTACACAACCACGTGATGCCGACCGAGGTGCTCGATCTGCTGCGCAGCGATCCCGGTTACGGTGTCACGATCGAGGGTGACCGGTGGACCGGGGTCCACCACGTGCCGTTCACGATCGCGGCGTCGTTCCACGACCCGGCGGCCAAGATCGCCGAGATGGACGCGAAACAGATCGGGTCGGCCGTCGTGTCGCCCCCGCCGCCGCTGTTCTTCTACGAGGTCAGCAGCGACATGGGGGCCCGGCTGTGCGAGGCTGCGAACGACGGGATGGCGAAGCTCTGCGGCGTGCACCCGGACCGGCTGCGCTGGCTGGCCAACCTCCCGATGCAGGATCCGCCGCGCGCGGCGGCGGCGTACCGCGCCGCGCTCGCGCAGGGCTGCGTGGGCGCGGCGATCGGGACCTCGATCGCCGGCCAGCGGCTGGATGAGCCCGTGTTCGAGGAGTTCTGGGCCGCGGCCGAGCAGGCGGGCCGGCCGGTGCTGGTGCACCCGGCCTTCAACGAGCCGAACGCCGCGCTGGAGCCCTACTACTTCCAGAACGTCATCGGCAACCCGCTGGAGACCACCGTCATGGTGGAGCGGATGATCTGCGCCGGGGTGTTCTCGGCCCACCCCGGGCTGCGGTTGCTGCTCATGCACGGCGGCGGCTACCTGCCCTACCAGGTGGGGCGGCTGACCCACGCCTGCGAGGTCAGGCCGGAGATACCGGTGCCGGCCAGCGAGGTCTGGCGGGCCCTCGGGCAGCTGTACTTCGACACGATCACCCATGACACGGCCGCGCTGCGCTACCTCGCCGAGCGCGTCGGCACCGATCACGTCCTGCTCGGCACCGACCTGCCCTTCGACATGGCCCTCGCGGAGCCGGCCTTGGCGCTCACCGAGGCTTTCGACGATCCACAACGGGAAGTCATCGGGTCGGACAACGCGGTCAGGCTGTTCGGGCTGGAGGGCATGCGCGGGGCCGGGGGTTGAACCCTTTTCATCCGTCGACCTCGGCTCCGGGTACGCGGACAGCCATGATGACGATGAAAAGGGTTCCCTAGATCTCGCCCGCGGGCGAGCCGGCGTACCGGTGCCGGGAGGACAGGCCGCGGAACGAGGCGAAGACCACGCAGCCTTCCGGGTATTCGTACGGGCCGTGTGGCTCCGGGCCGGAGGCCCAGACGTAGTCGCCGGGGTGCAGGTGCACGCCCTTCACGATCTGCGCGCCTTCGAGCACCACGATCGAGTGGCTGCTGTGGTGCGCGTGCTCCGGCTCGACGTACCCGGGCGGGAACTTGATGAGCATGTCGGCGACGCCGGCCTCCGGGTCGGAGTAGAACACCTTGACCTGGACGCCGTCCCGCAACGACAGCACGTCCACGTCGTCCTCCCAGTCCAGTTCCCAGCGGTGAGCGGTGTGGAATGCCTGGCCCATGGCAGCCTTTCTCGTCGTCGGGTCCGGGGATCAGCGGGTCAAACGCCCAGGTACGTCTCACGCACCGAGGCCGAGTTCTCGAGCTCGGCGGGCGTGCCCTGCCACACCACCCGCCCGTTGGACAGGATGTAGATGGTGTCGGCCAGGGCGGTGGCCAGGCCGTAGTTCTGCTCGACCAGGAAGATCGACAGGCCGCCGCGGCGCAGGTCGGCCAGGATCTCGCGGACCCGGTCGATGATCACCGGGGCCAGGCCCTCGGACGGCTCGTCCATCAGCAGCAGGCTCGGGTTGGCCAGCAGCGCCCGGCCGACCGCGAGCATCTGCTGCTCGCCGCCGGAGAGCTGGCCGCCCCGGTGGCGCTTGCGCTCGGCGAGGTTGCCGAACAGGCCGTAGACGCGCTCGATCGTCCAAGCGTCGTCGCCGGCCTTGCTGCGGGCGCCCAGGGCCAGGTTTTCCTCCACGGTCAGCGAGGGGAAGATGCGGCGCCCCTGGGGGATCAGCGCGATGCCCCGGCGGGCGATCTGGAACGGCTGCTTCCCGACGAGTTCTTCGTCGCCGAGCGTGATCCGCCCCGAGCGCGGCCGGAGCATGCCCATGATCGTGTGGACCAGGGTGGTCTTGCCCATGCCGTTGCGTCCGAGCAGGACCGTGCAGGCGCCGTCCTCGATCCGCAGGTTCACGCCCTGCAGGACGTAGTTGGGGCCCCGGTAGGTGTGCAGGTCGGAAACCTCGATCATGAGCCCGCGCCTTCCTGCCCCGGGCCGCCCGGCTGCGCGTCCGGCGCGGCCTGGCCGAGGTAGAGTTCGCGGACCCGGTCGTCCTGCTGGATCTCCCGCATGGTCCCCTCCACCACCAGGGCGCCCAGGTGCAGCACCGCGGCGGAGTCCACCGCGCCGCGCAGCAGGTCGATGTCGTGCTCGATCATGATCAGGGTCAGCTCGGCGGGCAGGGACCGCAGCAGCGTCAGGATGTCCACGCGCTCGGCCGGCGAGAGCCCGGCGGCGGGCTCGTCGAGCAGCAGCACCCGAGGCTTGAGCGCCAGCGCGAGCAGCACTTCCAGTTCGCGTACCTCCCCGTGGGACAGCTCGGACGCGCGCGTGCCGAGCCGCCTGGCCAGCCCGAAGCTGGCGGCGAGTTCCGCGGCTTCAGCCATCGCGGGCCGGTAGCGCCGCCACGGGCGCAGCAGCGACAGCTTGCTCCGGCTCAGCCCGTGCAGGGCCAGGGTCAGGTTCTCCAGCACGGTGAGGTCGCCGAAAACCCGGGTGATCTGGAAGGTGCGCCCGAGACCGAGCGCGGCGCGCCGGTAGGGCCGCAGCCGGGTGATGTCCTGCCCGAACAGGGCCACGCGGCCCGACGACGGCCGCAGCTCACCGGAGAGCAGGTTGAACAGGGTGGTCTTGCCTGCCCCGTTCGGCCCGATGATGCCGAAGCGGGCCCCCTGGGGGATGCGCAGCGAGACGTCGGCCACGGCCGTGACGCCGCGGAACCGGCGCCACAGGTGATCGGCGACCAGCGCGGACGGGGTGTCCGCGGGCCTGGCCTGCGGCTCGGCCGGCGCGGCGGTCATGGCGTCTGCCGTGGCTCGGTGCCCGGCTGGGCGGGCTCCAGGGGGAGCGGCGGCCCGTCGGCCTGCCCGGCCCCGCCGGCCTGCCCCGCCGTGGCGGCCTGCCCCGCCGTGGCGGCCTGCCCGGCCTGGCCGGCGGGCCTCCCCCGGAGCCGGGCGATGAGCGCGTCCCGGCGCCGGCCCGCGGCCCGCACCAGCCCCCAGAACCCGCCCGGGCTGAACAGCACGACCGCGATCAGGGTGAGGCCCATCAGGGTCTGCCAGCGGGACACGTAGGTGCTGAGCTCCTGCTGGAACAGGACGATGACCATCGCGCCCAGCGCCGGCCCCCAGATGCTGCCGAGGCCGCCCAGCACGACCATCACGACCAGGAAGCCGTCCGCGCTGAAGGCCATCGTGGTCGGGGTGATCAGGCCGTTGACGAAGACGTACAGGATGCCGGCCACCCCGGCGAAGAAGACCGCGATGACCCAGGCGAGGTAGCGGTGCAGGCCGGTGCGGTACCCGAGCGCGGCCAGCCGCGCCTCGTTGGAGCGGATGCCACGCAGCGACAGCCCGAACGGCGAGTGCACGAACAGCACCAGCAGCAGCGCGGTGACCGCGAACACGACCAGGACGGTCATCCGGAGAGTGAGCGGGTTGCTGAGGTCGACCGGCCCGATGCTCGGCAGGCTGGCCACGGTGATCCCGTTGTCACCCTCGCTCAGGCCGGTCCACTGGAACGCGAGCCCGTACAGGACCTGGCCCAGGGCCAGCGTGATGATCACGAAGCTGACCCCCCTGGTGCGGACCGCCACGATCCCCAGCGCCAGCCCGGCCACCAGGACCACGCCGAGGGCGATCCCTACCGCGGCCCAGGGCGAGAGGAAGTGGTTCTCCGCGATCGCTACGCCGTACGCGCCGACGCCGAGGAACCCGGCCTGGGCGAGCGAGATCATGCCCGCGTAGCCCGCCATGAAGTCGAGAGCCATGGCGGCGATGGCATAGACGAGCGCGTCCTCGACCAGGGTGGACACGAACCCGTTGCTCTGCAGTATCAAGACCAGGATGACCGCGGCGGCCACGCCGGCCACCGGCGCGGTCAGGCGGCGCGACCATTCCAGGGTCACCAGCGCGAGCCGGGCGAGCCGGCTGGACCGTCGGCCCGGGCGCGCCGGGGTCGTCGCCCCGGCGCTGGCCCCGCTGCCCGCAGCGGTCATACGCCTTGCCTTCCCAGCAGCCCCTGGGGCTTCACGAGCAGCACGACGATGACGGGGATGAACAGGACCGAGTAGGCGAACGCCGCAAAGTAAGCCGTTCCGTAGTCGACGACGAGGCCGATGAGCAGACTCCCCAGGATCGCCCCCTCGAAGCTCCCGAGGCCTCCCACGATCACCACCGCCAGAGCGAACAGCAGCATGTCGCTGTCGCCGCCGGTGTACAGGCCGAGCACGGTCCCGCCCAGCACCCCGGCGAAGCCGGCCAGCAGCGCGCCCAGCGTGAAGACGAGGGTGTTGGCCAGGCGCACGTTGACGCCGAGGGCGCCGACCATCTCGCGGTCGTCCACCCCGGCCCGGACGATGGCGCCCACCCGGGTCCGGCGCAGCAGGTAGTACAGGCCGACCGCGACCACCACGGAGACCCCCAGGATGAAGATCCTCCCGTTCGGGTAGACGATGCCGGACACCGGCAGGGTGGACGACCTGCCCAGGAACCCGGGCAGGTTGATGGTCAGCGGGTTGCCGCCCCAGATGGCCAGGGCCACGTCGTCGATGACGTAGATGAGCCCGAGGGTGGCGAGCAGTTCCGCCATCTCCGACCGGCGCAGCCAGGTGATCAGGGTGCGCTCGAGCACCAGCCCGAGCGCGCCCATCGCGAGCGCGGCGACGGCCAGTCCCAGGAAGAAATTGTTCGTGGCCGTGATCACCGAGTAGCCGACGTAGCCGCCGAGCAGGTATACCGCGCCGTGCGCGAGGTTGGTGACCCGCATGATCCCGAACACCAGAGTGAAGCCGCTGGACACCAGGAAGATCACTCCGGCCAGGGTCAGGCCGTTCAGGGTCTGGGCTATGAATTCCTGCACCCGCGGGCTCCCTCGTTACCCGGCGGTGAGCGAGATGACCCGGCCCTGGCGGATCGAGTCCGCGATGGCCGCGGTGAGTTCCACGCTGCGCAGCCCGTCCTCGCCGGACGGGCTTGGGTCGCGGCCGCCGGTGACGGCGGCGGCGAAGGCCTCGACGAGGCGAAGGTAGGAGTCGCGGGACGAGGCCGGGAACTCCCGCTCGCCGTCGCGGGTGATGAAGCTGATCACGCTGTCCCGGTCGGGCCGCGACAGGTTGGGGGCGAGCACCCGGCCGTCGGTGCCGTACAGGGCGATGTCGTCGCGCGGATGGGGCACGGCCTGGCTCGCGCTCATCTGGGCCAGGGTGCCGTTGGCGAAGCGGAGCAGGACCAGGTCGGTGGTGTCAACCTCGTACCCGGGCTCGGATCCGGTCATCGCGGCCACTTCCGATACCTCGGAGCCGATCAGGTAGCGCAGGATGTCCAGGGCGTGGACCCCGATGTTGTTGAGCGTGCCCATCCCGGCGAGAGCCGGGTCGGTGCGCCAGCCCTTGGGCAGGTTCCCCCGGGTGCCGATCTGCGCTTCGGCGGTGACGACCCGGCCGATGCCGCCGTCGCGCACCAGCGCCGCCGCCTCGGCCATGCCGTCGTAGAAGCGGGTCTGGAACGTGATGCCCAGGCCCACGCCCGCCGACCGGCATTCCTCGACGCAGCGCCGTGCGTCGGCCACGGTCACAGCCAGGGGCTTGTCGCACAGGACGTGCTTTCCGGCCCGGGCCGCGGCGATCACCTGCTCGGGGTGCTGGGCGTTCGGCGTGGCGATGTACACGGCTTGCACCGCCGGGTCCGCGAGCATCTTGGCGTAGTCATCGAGGGCGCTGGCCGCGCCGTGCTCGCGGGCGAACGCCTCGGCCCGGCCCTGGTCGCGGCTCACCACGGTGACCAGAGCGCCGCTGGACGACGCCGTGATCGCCGGAGCGATCTCCGTCGCCGCGATCCGGCCCAGGCCAACGATGCCCCATCCGAGCGTCTGCGGCTCCACCAAAACCCTTTCCCTGGCATCGAGCAGGCGCTCCGCCCGCATACCGTGTCTTGAGCTCGCCTCCGGGGCTTCTGAGGGCACCGCCTTCCCTCGTCGCCCGGTCGCTCGCTCCCTCGCTCCTCAGTCCAGGCAGCACCGCGCCCCTTTGGCTCGCTCAATAAGCGATCTGTCCGGCCAGGGTCCGCACCGCCGCCCGCCGGGCGGATCCGGCACGCCGCCTGCCATCGCCGCTACATGATTGGACGTTATCATTACGCCCGGACGGTCACCAGTAATCTCGTCCGTGACGGCGGCGGTCCGGATAAGTGATTGAACCCGGCCGAGGCCGGCGGATGAAAAAGGTTCAGAGTCAGCCGGCGCCGGCTTCTCCTGCCGGCCCGGCTGGTCCCGGGTCGCGGACAGCAGGCGCTCCAGCAGCTGGAGTTCCGGGCGGCCGAGCTGCCCGGTGACCCGGGCCGCGCTGGCCCGCTCCTCGGCCTCGGCCAGGCTCTGCTGCGCCGCCTGAAGCTGCTCGCGGAGCCTGGCGTTCTCCGCGGTGAGCCTGCGCTGCCGGGACCGGACGCTGGCCAGCTTCTGCTCCAGGCCGGCCACGGTCTGCTGCAGCGCGGCATCCGGCCCGGTGTCGCGCGGATCCGTGTTAGCCGGGTCGGGGCCGGCCGGGCCGGCGATCTCCTGCGCCCCTTCGCTGCCGTGCCCCGGCGGCGGGCCGTCCCCGGGCAAGACCGCGAGCCGGCGCACCACCTGGACCAGCAGCCGCCGGGCCAGTTCGTCATAGTCGAAGTCGGCGCTCTCCCCGCCCGGCACCAGGAGGTCGCCGGAGGGGTCGCTCTCGCCGGGATCGGGCGGCTGGGCACTCCGCCCGGCCGCGGGCGGGGTGGCACCGCGTCCGGCCGCGTTCCCGCCACTGCGATTCCCGGCTGCAGCGGCAATGCGGTAGGTGCGCTTGCCGCGGATCTCCCGCTCGATCAGCCCGGACCGCTCCATCCCGGACAGCAGCTGCGCAAACGCGGCGCTGGAGCCGGGGTAACCCACCGCCTCGGCCAGCACGGTGCTGGCCATGCCCCCGGGGTCGCTGATCTCGCCGTCCGCCAGATGGGACAGGACACGGTCACGCGTGCCGAGCGCCCGCGTCCGGCGGCCAGGGTCCCGCCCCCCCATGTCAGAGTTCCTCCTCATGGCAATCATGCCGCTGCGCCGCCCGTTCCCGGCAATCATGCCCGGCTGGCGCCGCTGTCATCATAGTGTGACCGGTCCGGCTGGTGATCAACGCCCCCCCGATCACCAATCACGCCGGCCGCTTGTTCCGCCGCCTCGCTCACCCCCGGCCGAGCGGGGGGAAGCCGGGGGTGAGCGGGCGGGAGCTTGGCGGACTGGTCACGCAGATGGCGCGCCCGTCGAGTCCTTGGCGTACTCCGCCTGCCAGACCGAGTAGGGCAGGGTGCCCCACGGGGGCACGTCCGCGTAGGTCTTGATCGGTACGTTCTCGAGCGTGCCGTTCACGTTCTCCACCTTGCAGACGTAGACGTTCTGGGCCGGGGCATCGACCGTCTTGTTGAGCGTCACCGGCCCGCGCGGCGCGACGATCGGGGTGTTCTCCATCGCCTTGATCGTGGCCTGCGGGTTCGAGGCGTTGCCGTGCAGCGTCTTCAGCGCATCCACGACCAGTTCGGCGTGCACGTAGGCCGCCTCGGCGTAGTAACCGGGGCGCACGCCGTAGGCCTGCTTGAACGCGGTGACGAACTTGTTGTTCGCCGCGTTGGAGAGCGCGTCGCAGTACTGCGATATCCCCTCGTTGCCCAGGACGTCGGCCGACACCTCACTGGGCAGCACCGATTGGTCGTAGAGCAGGGTGTTGCCGTACAGCGGGATCTTCGGGCGCAGGCCGTATTGCGCGAACGCCTTGGTGAAGTCGACCGCCCCGGCCCCGACGACCTCGGCGAAGACCGCCTGGGTGTTCTTCGGGATCGCGGTCACGTACGGGCTGAAGTCCACCGTGGTCAGCGGGGGCCACAGCGCCTTGTCGATATGCCCGCCGAGCCTGGTGAACTGCGTGATGAAGCCGCCGCCTGACAGCCAGCCGAACGCGTAGTCGTTCGCTACCACGGTCACATGCCGGAGGCCGAGGCTGTAGAGGTAGTCGGCGGCGACGATGTCCGGCTGGTTGCACAGCCACCCGGAGCTGAACGCGTTGCCGTACTTCGCGTCCATGATTATCTGCGTCTGGCCGCAGACGGCCAGGTTGTCCGTGGGGATGTGCAGGGCGCCGAGGTAGGGCGCCACGGCCGCGTCCTCGCTGGCCAGCAGCGGGCCTTCCATGATCTGGATGTGCTTCTGCTGGACCAGGGAGCGGGCGTCGGACAGCGCTATGGTCGGGTTGCCCTGGGTGTCCTCAAAATAGGTGACGATCTTGTGCCCGTCCACCGTGCTGCCGAAGACCTTGAGCCCGAGGTTCCAGCCTTCCTGTTCCTGCTTGGCCGGAGCGGCGGCGGTGCCGGTGAACGGCGCCTCATACCCGACGATGATGGGGCCGCTCGCACTCGCGGAAGAACCCGAGGAACTGCTCGACCCGCAGGCGGCGAGGGCCAGCGACGAGGCCGCCAGCACCAGCGTTAAGGCGTGCCACCGGCGCGGTCTTCGCGTTGCTCTCATGACCATCTCCGTTCCGGGGACCGTGGACAGGGCAAGTTCAAGTGATTAGCTTAATCATCTCCGGGCCTCGCGAACAGGGACACATGATGATTTGACGCTCTCTTGATCTTCGCGGGACGGTGCCTGCTGCGGCATGATTGACACCGATGATCGCCCCGGCGTGGCCGGGCCGGCCGAAGGGACGACGGTGCACCCGGTGGAATCCCAAGGAATGCGGCTTCTGGGCCGGCACGACCTGGCCGGACGCGGCAATTGCGGCGAGGGCACGGCGCTGCTGGAACAGGGCGGCCGGCGGTACCTGTACCTGGCTCACGAGCAGGGGCCGGTGAACTTCAGCGTGCTCGACGTCACCGATCCGACGGCGCCCCGGCTGCTCACGCAGACCACCCTGCCGCACGGCGACGTCCGGTCGAACTCGCTGGCCGTCGCGGACGGGCTGCTGGTGGTGGCCTACCAGGTGCGCCAGCCCGGCCAGCAGCCCGCCGGCATCGAGATCTTCGACCTCGGCCGCCCTGCCGAGCCGCGCCGGGCCGGCTTCCTGGACTTCTCGGGTCCCCGCTCGCGCGGCACCCACTGGGTGGGGTACACCGGCGGCCGGTACGCCTACCTGGCCACGGGCACGGCCGATTCCCGTCCCGCCCACCCGCTGGACGACCAGTTCCCGGTGATCGTGGACCTCAGCGAACCGTCCCGGCCCGCCGAGGCCGGCCGGTGGTGGCTGCCCGGCACCCAGGAGGGTGACGATGGCCCCCCGCCCGCGCGGCACGAGGTGTTCGACTCGGGCTTCCGCGCGCACAATGTCAACGTGGACCCGCAGCGCCCGGACCGGGCGTACGTCGGCTACCTGGACGGCGGGGCCATCATCCTGGACATCGCCGACGTCGGTTCACCGCGGCTGGTGTCCCGGCTCGACTACCACCCGCCGATGCCGGGCTTCACCCATACCGTCCTGCCCCTGCCGCGCCGCCAGCTGCTGGCGATCAGCGACGAAGCCACCCACGACCACGCGGCCGACTATCCCAAGCTGATCTGGTTCGCCGACGCCAGCCACGAGGAGGCGCCGCTGATCATCAGCAGCGCGCCGATGCCGCCGGTGGCCGAGTTCGCCGGCCGGGGCGGCCGGTTCGGCGCGCACAACCTGCACGAGAACGAGCCGTTCGCGTGGTCCTGGCGCAGCGAGGACATCGTGTTCGGATCGTTCTTCAACGGCGGCGTGCGTGCCTTCGACATCCGGGACCCGTTCCGGCCCGTCCAGGTCGCCGCGTTCGTGCCGCCGGCCCCGGACGGGTCTGCGGTCGGCGCGATCCAGATCAACGACGTCTACGTGACCGCGGACGGCATCGTGTACGCGGTGGACCGCAGCGGCGGCGGGCTGTACATCCTGCAGTTCGAAGGCGCCTGAGCGCACGTCCGGGACCCGGTTCCGGGTAAGACCCGGCTGTCGTCAAAGCTGACTGTCGCCGCCGCCCTGGATGTCCGCGACGCTCGGGCCGCCACTGGCCGGGCCATTTCCCGACCCGGGGCCGCCGCCGGACCCGGGGCCGCCGCCGGACCCGGGGCCGCCGCCTTGGCCGGGGCCGTTACCGTTACCCTGGTCGCCTCCACGGCCCGGGTCGTTCCCGTGGCCGTGGCCGTTCCCGTGGCCGTTCCCGCTGCCATGGCCGTTCCCGTTCCCATGGCCCTGGCCGCCGCCATAGCCAGGGCCGTTCCCGTGATCCTGGTGCCCGCCCCGGCCCAGGCCGTGGGCCGGGTCGTGGCCCCGGGCGCTCCGCTTGGCGTTGACGTGGGTACCGGCGACGTCGCCTTCGGGCCGGGCCGCCGAGGAGGCCGGCTCCGACGTCCTCGATGACGGAACGGGGGGCGGCCGGCCGGGAGCCGACGGGCCGATCACGCTGGCCAGGGCCAGTCCGGTAATCGCGGCGACCAGGGCGATGGCGGCGACCGCCGCGCGCCGGATCAGCCGGACCCCAGCCACGTGCCAGCGGCGGCCGGGCCGCGCCGGCCAGCCCGGGATCGAGCGGCCGCGCGCCGGGCGGCCGCGCGCCGGACGGCCCGGGGCCGCGCCGCCCCGCGCCCTCTGGACGCCTATCGGCTCGGCCCGCGTCGGTGGCAGGGCCACCGGCGCCGGCCTGCTTGCCCGGCCGGCCGGAGGCGGGCACGGCGCGGCGCTCGCGCCGGCGGTCGAGCGGTCGGCCAGCTCGGCCGCTCGGCGAGCCACGGCACCGGCGCTCCCCGGCCGCGCCGCGGGATCCTTCGCGGTGAGTTCGCTGACGAGAGCGGCCACGTCGGCGGGCACGGACGCCGGGAGAGCGGGAAGAGGCCGTTCCCGATGGCACACCGCTACCTCCAGCGCGGCCCCGGTAAAGGGCGCGGCGCCGACCAGGCACTCGTAGGCGATCACGCCCAGGGCGTACAGGTCACTGGCCGCCGACCCCCGGCTTCCCGCCACTCGCTCCGGTGCGAGGTACCCTGCGGTGCCGATCACCAGGCCGGTGCTGGTTACCGGCGCCGAGCCCGCCGCGTGCGCGATGCCGAAGTCGGTGATCTTCACAACGTCACCCGGGGCCAGTAACAGGTTCCCCGGCTTGATGTCGCGATGCACCAGTCCCGCCCGGTGGGCGGCCTGCAGGCCCGCCGCGGCCTGGGCCACGATCTTCATGGTCCGCGCCGGCTCCAGGGCCCCGCCCGCCAGCACCTGGGCCAACGACGACCCGGCCACGAACTCCATCACCAGGAACGGCGGGTTCGGCGGGTCGGTCTCGCCATAGTCGTAGACCCGCGCGATGTTCCCGTGCGACACGCTCGCGGCATGCCGGGCCTCGGCCCGGAACCGGGCCAGCGTCTCCGCATGCTCGGCGTACACGACGTGCAACATCTTGATCGCCACCGGCCGGTTCAGGGCGAGATCGGTCCCCTTCCAGACCTCGCTGAACCCGCCTCCCCCGATCTGCTCGCCCAGCTCATACCGGCCGAGCAGGATGCTGGCGGCCTGTGCCATATTCAGGCGCGTACCCCCGGGGGCTACTGGCTAACCCGCCGCGCCGCCGCCGACCCGGGGCCCCGCGTGTTCCGGGCCGCCGGCCACCGGCGGCCCGGAACACGCCGGGCTGGTCAGCAGCCGTCGTAGGGCGCCCAGTTGCTCGCGCCTCCCGGCGTGGCCATGGCGTTCAGGAACACCTGCTCCTGCTCGGCCACTGACGCGTGGCCGAAGTCGGCAGGGTTGCCGCCGTACGCGACCCAGGTCGAGAAGCTGAACTGGTACAGGCCGTAGTGCCCGCTGGAGTTCATGACCTGGGAATTGCCGCCGGACTCGCGCTCCACCACGCAGTTGCCGAACGCGCCACCCGGCCACGGGCCGCTCAGCGACGCCGTCGGAGCCGGGGCCGAGGACTGCGCGGGAGCCGGGGCCGAGGACTGCGCGACCACCGGCGTCGTGCTGGCGTGCCGCGGGGCGGCGGGTGCGGGCGGGTCGAGCTGCGCGGGCGGGGCCGGGATCGTGGCCGGCTCGGCCGGCACGTGCAGCACCTGCCCCACCTGGATCTCATCCGCCCAGCGGATCTGGCCGTGGTTGCTCCAGTACAGCACCGGCCAGGCCTTCTGGTTGTGATACACCCGCCCGGCGATCGCCGACAGCGAGTCGCCCGCCCGCACGGTGTACGTGGTCGCCTGGGAGGGCGAAGCCGACTTGGCCTGCCAGGCCTGCTGCATCTTCGACAGCAGCGCCTGGCGGGTCGCCGACGCCAGCTGCGCCGCGGACATGCTCGGCAGGTACGTCACGTCCAGCCTGGCCGAGTGCGGCGAGCCGGAAGCGGCCGGGGCGGTGGCCGCGTCGGCAGGTAGCTGTGGTGACAAAAAAGAAGCCGCGGCCACGCTGGCCAGCGTGGCGGCGGCAGCAGCAGGCGCTGCTTGCGGGAGCCGGATACGAGACGGCTTACTATGGCGGCCCAACGGGCTCCTTTCCGAGCAGGGCGCGCTCACCGGGCAGGCCGAGGGGCAAGCCTGCGGAGCGCCTGACACTGACGGGGAGCCTAACCAGGGCCGCTTCGGCCTGTTCGGAAAACTCATCACCACAGGTCAGACCGCCCGCCGGGCTGCTACGCTCCGCCCGGAGGCGTCCCACCGGTCCCCTCTACCTCAGCTTTCCGCCGAGTCCCGCAAGCACCAGCTTGGGCCGCCCAAGACCGCCGGGTCGGAGCGGAAATTGGCGGCTGCGATCTGTCCGGCTATCGCCGACAAAAACAGTCCATAAAGGCATCCAACCGGTTGCCCGGTCGACGGGAAAGCCATGGGACCCAGGCCGGGACCGGGTCAGCGCGCCGGGTCCCGATAGCGCTTCACCACGGTGGCGCCGTCCCCCCGCGTGCGGTTGGTGTAGTTGTGCCGAAGCGCTGCATGCTCTCATCCTCGTGGTCACCGGGGGCAGGCAGCGCGTACCCGGCACGCGCCTGTGCCTCGTGATCATGAAGAGGGTTAGTCTGGGACTTCAGCCTTCTTGTTGCCTGTGGAAGGAGACGACGGCATGAGCCCACCGTTGTCGCGCGGCTTCCACCGCCGCCATCAGACCCCGGCCGGAGAAGAGGGCCGGGTGCCGCCCGGCCAGTACGTGACCCAGGACTTCCCGGTGCTGTCCGCCGGGCCGACGCCGCGCACCCCGACCGAGAAATGGACGTTCTCGATCAAGCAGGGCGGGGACACGGAGAAGTCCTGGACCTGGGACGAGATGCAAGCGCTGCCGCATGAGAACGTCACCGCCGACATCCACTGCGTCACCCGCTGGTCCAAGCTCGACACCCACTGGCAGGCGGTGTCGATCGACACGCTGCTGGCCCAGGTCCAGCACGACGCCGGGTACGTGCTGGCGTTCTGCGACGGCGGCTACACCACCAACTTGCCGCTGCCCGACGTCATGGGCGGGCAGGCCTGGGTGGCGTTCGGCTACGAGGGCCAGCCGCTGCCGCCCGAGCACGGCGGCCCGGCCCGGCTGCTCGTACCGCATCTGTACTTCTGGAAGAGCGCCAAGTGGGTGCGCGGCCTGGAGCTGCTGGACCATGACCAGCCGGGCTTCTGGGAGACCTACGGGTACAACATGTACGGAGACCCATGGAAGGAACAGCGGTACGCGGGCGACTGACCTGGCAGACCGCCACGGTCAGCCACCTGGTCGATGAGACGCCCACGGTCCGCACCATCGACCTGCAGGTGCCGGACTGGGCGGGCCACCAGGCCGGGCAGCACCTGGATATCCGGCTGACCGCCGACGACGGCTACCGGGCCGAGCGGTCCTACTCGATCGCCTCGGCCCCGGGCGAGCCGCTGGCGATCACCGTGGAGCGGCTGGAGGACGGCGAGGTCTCGCCGTACCTCACCGAGGACGTGCGCCAGGGTGACCAGCTGGAGCTGCGCGGCCCGATCGGCCTGTACTTCACCTGGGATCCGGCCCGCGACACCACCCCCCTGCTGTTGCTGGCCGGCGGGTCGGGGGTGGTCCCGCTCCGGGCGATCCTGCGGTACCGGGAGCGCACCGGGTCCACGACGCCGGCCCGGCTGCTCTACTCGGCCCGGTCGCTGCCGGACGTCATCTACCACGATGAGCTCGACCGCTACAACCACGACCAGGGCGTGGATGTGATCTACACGCTGACCCGGCAGCAGCCGCCCGGATGGACCGGCCGCGCGGGCCGGGTGAACGCCGCGATGCTGACCGACATCGCCTGGCCCGCCAGCCAGAACCCGCTCGCCTTCGTCTGCGGCCCGACCAGCTTCGTGGAGGCCGTCGCCAATGCGCTGGTGGGGCTCGGCTACCCGCCCGGCCGGGTCAAGACCGAGCGGTTCGGCGCGACAGGAGCACCGGGAGGACCCTGATGGACGCTCTGGACGGCAACGCGATCGGCGGCCTGCTGCACGAGGTCTTCGGCACCGAGATGACGGCCGCGGTCGGCACGTGCGCCTTCTGCGGCCGGGTCGGGCCGGTGGCCGAGACCGTCGTGTACCTGCGCGCGCCGGGAACCGTGGTCCGCTGCCGCACCTGCGGGAACGTGCTGATGGTGTTCGTCGAGGTGCACGGCAGGAACTGCGTCGACCTGCAGGGCCTGGCGGCGCTGCAGGCCAGCTAGGCCCGATGGCCCGGTACGCGCTGCTGATCCAGCCGTCGGCCAACCGCGTCTACTCCGGCGCGTCGGCCGCGCTGACCCGGGCCGAGCTGCAGGTGTTCAGCCAGTCGGTCCTGGACGGCCGGATCGGCGACGTGTCCGAGGCCGCCATCGGCGGCGTTCGGTACGTCACCTTCGCCGCCGACGGCCTCGGCGCCGCCGATGTCGCGTTCCTGGCCAACCTGTCGTCGGCCTACGCGCTGTTCGAGATCGAGGGCGGCCTGCTGCGGCCGGTCGAGTTGCGGCCGCTCGACCGGTTCGACGATGACCTGATCACGATCCCGAAGTACCCGGGAAAGACCAACGAGCAGTTCACCAAGCTCCTGCTCAACGTGACGCTGCTGTCGTCGGCGTTCTCGCGTTCCATGCTCGACCGGTCGTTCGCCGTCCTCGATCCGCTCTGCGGCCGCGGCACGACCCTCAGCCAGGCCCTCATGTACGGGTACGACGCCGCCGGGGTCGACCTCGACCGCAAGGACTTCGACGCCTACTCGGCGTTCATCCAGACCTGGCTGAAGCGCAGGAGGGTCAAGCACCACGCGGAGCTCGGGCCGCTGCGCCTGGGCGGGAAGGTGGCGGGACGGCGGCTGCGGATCAGCCTGGCGGCAGCCAAAGCGGACTACAAGGCGGGCGTGACCCAGCACCTGGACCTGGTCAACGCCGACACCACACGCGCGCTGGAGTTCTTCCGGCCCGAAGCGTTCGACCTGATCGTGGCCGACGCCCCCTACGGCGTCCAGCACGGCAGCCGGCGGCCGCGAGCCGGCCTGGAGCGCAGCCCCCTCGGCCTGCTGGCCGAGGCCGCTCCGGCCTGGGCCAGGCTGCTGCGCCGCGGCGGCGCGTGCGGGATCGCGTGGAACACCCTGGTCGCGCGGCGCGAGGCCGCCGCCGCCATCCTGGCCGGCGCCGGGCTCGACCCGGTGGAGTCCGGGCCGTACCTGGCGTTCCGGCACCGCGTGGACCAGGCGATCGTGCGCGACATCCTGATCGCCGTTAAGCCATAACGGGCCCGGCCCGGCGGGTGACGGGTCGGTCCGGCGGGTGACGGGTCGGTCCGGCGGGTGACGGCCCGGGCGGGCCGACCCGGCGCGAACGCCTGGCTGACCCGCCCCGGACCGGCCCGTTGCGGAAAGCAGGAAGTTAGGAGCTTCGCTCCCAGGTGACGCTGAAGCCGTTGCCACTGCCGTTCAGCGCGCCCGGCAGGGCCTTGGTGAGCCCGGAGGAATCGATCATGGTGATCTCGTCGTCGGTGAACGACGAGATGACCCCCGAGGTCGAGCCGGCCTTCACCGTCGCGCCCGACTCGGTCCAGCTGTGGAAGTCGGAGAGCGGCTCGACCCCGGACGAGCTGCTCGGCGCCTCGGCGATCCACTCGGCGCTGGAGTTGGCGCAGCCCGAGCAGGTCTGGGTGGTGGTGAAGCTGTTCGCCGTGTGGGTGGAGTCGGTGACCTTGAGCGTGTAGCTGGACCCGCTGCGAACCACCGAGGCGCTGATCGCATCGCCCGGCCGCAGGCTGCTCCCGACCACCTGGATGGCGTTGGTGGGGTACATCTCCCACCAGGTGTAGTAGTAGGCGGTTCCGCGGTAGCACTCGACGAGCGTGCCGTCCTGTTCCACCGAGCTGCTGCTGTAGCCGTCGATGCCGACCCAGAAGGCCGCGAGCGACTCCGTCCGGCCGGAGCAGGTGGCCGTCGGCTCCGTCCAGCTGCCGGTCACGGTGGAGAAGCCGCTGCCCGTGTCGGCGTAGCCCGACCAGTTGGTGCTCTGCACCTGGGACAGGCCCCTGACCCCGGAGGCCGAGGCCGACACCCGCCGGAAGGTGCCGTGCCAGCCGACCGTGAGGTGCTCGAGCGCGGTGCGCGCGGCCGAGGCCGCGCTGGCACCTGGGGAAGCACCGGCGGTGCTGGCGCCGGCGGCCGGGCCGAAGGCCAGCGCCAGGCCGAGCACCGGCACGCATGCCACTAGAGCGCGGCCAAGCAGCCGAGAAGGACGACGATGCATACGGGTTCCTCTCGCTTTCGCGGCCATGGGCGACCGCTCGTACACGAAGCGTAACTTCGCCTACCTTGATCAACAATGGGCGAACCGAAGCACGGCGGGTGTTCCCGGATAGTCGCCCGGGAGCAGGTCACGCCCGTTATCTGGAGTGGCTGGAGTGACCGCGCAGCCGGTTGTTTTCGAGTGTGCGGGGTGACCGCGCAGCCGGCGCCCCTGGCTGGTACCGTCATGCCTTTGGGTCGGCCGTGGCTGGCGGGGCTGGCTCGTGTTTAGGTGCCCCGCCACGGTCCTGAGCGGGGCGCGAGCCGGGAAGCCCGTGTTCGCCCGGTAGATCGACCGCGCAGCGCACCGTTCTGGTCACGCGCCGTTCATGAAAGAATCGAATCCGGATGGCCATTAACCAAGCGAGCTTCTAGTGCCGATATCAAGCCGATCTCCGGGACGGCGTTAGCGTGGGGCGCCGCATGCCCATCGAGGAGATCGAGCGCGACATTCACGACGCATACCTCCGCCTGGCCGGATCGGTCACCTCGATCCGTTACTGCCATGAGCATTATCTGGACCACCTCGCCGCGCCCGGCGGCCAGCAGGCCCGGCCGGACCGCTCGGCGCGCCATGGCCTCATCCCCTGGCAGGCGGACGCGGACGCTGCGCACGAGACCGTGATCGCGACCGCGAGGGCCGCCCACGACCAGGCCACCGGCGACCTGCCGGGTACCGTCACCCTGCTCACGGCGGACCACCCCTGGGCGCTCGCCGACTTCGGCGACCCGCGATGGGACTACTACACGCCCGACCTGAAGGCGCCGTCACCGACCGGGGTCCGGGTGGGGGCGCTGATCGTGCCGAGCGGAAGCGGCATCCCACCGGTGCCGGCGGTGGCCAGGCTCGCCGGGCACGGGCACCTGCTGATCGCGGCGGAGAACCAGGCCGCCGCCGGGGCACGTTCGCTGCTGCAGGCCCTGACCCTGCGGCTGGCCGTGGCCACGCGGCCGGGCACGATGCGGTTCGCGCTGGCCGACCCGCTGGGCCAGGGCGAGCAGCTGAGCGGTTTCCTGCGGCTGCCGGCCGCGCTGCGGGTGGGCAGCGGGGTGGCGTCCAGCGCGGCCGAGATCGAAGCGCTGCTGAAGACGCTCACCGACCATGTCGTCGAGGTGACCCAGACCAGGCTGACCAACGTTTACGACTCGGTCGAGGCCTACAACGAGTCCTCGACCGGGGTGTCGGTGCCCTACCATGTCCTGGTCCTGGCGGGCTTCCCCGGCGGGATCACCACCTACTCGGCCGAGTTGCTGGCCCGGCTGGCCCGTAACGGGCCGCGGGCCGGCGTCTACATCCTGGCGACCGCCGAGCGCGGCCAGGAAGAGGGCCGCAGCCTCGACCTCATGGCCCTGACCGCGACCGCGACGGCCCTGCACGTGGACGGCCGAGGCAGCGTCACCTGGGATGACCCGGACTACGGACGGTGGGTGATCGAGCCGGACGTGCTGCCACCGGCGCAGCAGGTCAACGCCTGGCTCGATGCCGTCGGCGCGGCCGCCAGCCTCCACTCGCGGGACCTGCCGTTCGCGCGGATCGCGGTCCCGGCCGCGCAGCGCTGGTCGGCCGACACCACCGACGGTCTCGACGCGCAGATCGGCGTGGACAGCAAGGGCGAGCCACAGCACTTCGTGATGGGCTCCCGCGGGGTGCACAACGGCCTGGTCGGCGGCGACGTGCGGATGGGCAAGTCGAACCTGCTGCACGTGCTGATCACCCAGCTGGCCCTCAAGTACCCCCCCGAGGAGCTTGAGCTTTACCTGCTGGACTTCAAGGAGGTGGAGTTCGACGCGTACCTGACCCAGGGGCTGCCGCACGCCCGGGCGATCACCTCCCGCACCGACCGCGAGTTCGGCCTGAGCATGCTGCGGCGCTTCCACGACGAGATCGAGCGCCGGGCCCGGCTGTGCCGGGAGGCGAAGGTCACCCAGCTCCCCGAGTACCGCAGGGAAACCGGGCAGGTCCTGCCCAGGTCGCTGGTGATCATGGACGAGTTCCAGGTGCTGTTCAGCGAGGAGGACCGCCTGTCCCGGGAGGCCGGGGCGCTGCTGGCCGATATCGCGAAGCGCGGCGCGGCCTTCGGGCTGCACCTGCTGCTGGCGACCCAGTCACCCGGCAGCGGCTCGCTGACCGCGCACCTGCGGCCCACCTACGAGCAGATGGCGCTGCGCATCGCGCTGGGCTGCACGCTACCCAGCGTCTCCCAGGCGATCCTGGGCGAAGGGAACGAGGCCGCCACCAAGCTCACCCGGGCCGGCGACGCGATCTACAACGACCGCCGCGGCGAGGGCGCGAACCCGGTCATGCGCATCGCGATGCTGCCCACCAGGGACCGGCTGGAGTGGATCGGGGTGACCCGCGCCCTGGGAGAGGGCCGGGCCTACCCGCCGCCGGCGGCGTTCGACCCCGACGTGCCCGCGGACTTCGCGGCCAACCCGGCCTGCGCGGCCTTTGCCGCGGATCCGGGACGCTGGCCCCAGCCCGGTCCCACGACCGCGGCCTGGCTCGGCGAGGCGATCGAGATCAAGCCGGCCACGACCGCCACGTTCGAGAACTTCGTCCGGTCGAACCTGATCGTCGTCGGGGACGAGCGGCATGGCCACGGGCTGCTGCTGGCGACCCTGCTCAGCGCCGCCGTCCAGCGCTCACCCGCTGACGTCTCGTTCGTGATCGCCGATTTCGCGCGCCCGTCCTCGTCGTTCCACGGCTTCTTCGCCCCGGCGACGAGCCTGCCGCATGAGGTTCAGATCGTCGGCCCGCAGACGGCAGTGGCCGCGGTGGCGGCCCTGACCGCCGAGCTCGACGCGCGGCTCGCCGACGCCGGGGGCGCGCCGCGCCCTCCCGATCCCCAGCGGTTCTTCGTCGTCGCCGGCCTGCACCGCTGGCAGGAACTGGGCGCGGAGGGCGACTGGGGCAAGCCGAGCGAGGCCGCAGCGGCGCTGACCCGGCTCGCCGAGCACGGGCCTGAGGTCGGCATCCACGTGGTGATCTGGGCCGACAGCTTCGCCACCGCCGAGCGCGCCCTGCGGCGCTCCGGCGTCGGCCAGTTCGCCCTGCGCGCGGCGCTGAGGCTGCAGTCGCCCACGGAAAGCGACGCGCTGCTGGGGGTCCCCGCGGCGGCCGGGCTGGCCGACGACCGGGCCCTGTTCCGGGACGCGGACTGGCCGCACGAGCAGGTTGAGAAGTTCAAGCCGTACTCGATCACCTCCCTGTACGCCTTCGCCGAGAGCGCTTTCAGGAGACCGGCATGACCACCCGACGGGAAACCGGCACGACCACGCCGCCCGCCGATGCGCCGACCACGGCCCTGTCGCCCTACCTCTCCCTCCGCCAGGCCGTGCGGCCCGCCATCGTCACCTACACCGTCCTGGCCGGCGAGCAGGAACGCGCCGGAGCGCTCGCCGAGGAGGCGGGCCAGCTGCTCGAGGCCACGCGGAAACTGCTGGAAGCGGTCGGCCTGGTCCACCTGCTCAGCCCGAAGCCGGGCGAGGAGATGCCCGGCGATGATCACGGAGACCGGCAGGCCCGGCTGCTCGCGGCGTACGCCGACGCGGGAATCTTGTGGGCCAAGGTCGTCGGCAGCTCGATCGCCCTCGCCGACGGCCTGCTCGGCCAGGGCCGGTGGGACGATGTGCTCCGGCTGGCCGACTTCCTCGACCACGCGGGCGAGACGGCGGTGGCCGACAGCCTGCGCGGGCGGGCGAACGAGGCCATCCACAGCGATTTCTACACTCGGCTCAACCGTATACACGACAAGATGTCACGTGACGAGACCGCGGCAGCGATCGATACGCTGAGATCGCTGCCGCGCGGGTTCCCGGAGCGGAAGCTGGAGGTCGCGCTGCGCCTGCGGCCGCTCGGGACATCGGTAAAGAACGTGACCCGGCTTGATCGCCAGTCGAGGAATTCGGTCGATCAGGCCATGGCCAGCCTCCCGGATTCGGCCGACTACTATCTTGCCGTTATCTCCGACATTTTTTACAGCCTGGTGAAATAGCGATCATTTACCTGGGTCACAGGAAAGGCGAATCGTGACTGAGATCAACATTGGTGATATCGAGGCGCTGGCCGCCTTCAGGTCACACCTGCTCGAGTTCAACCGTGACCTGGCGGAAAGCTTCTCGCTCATGCGCTCGCACTGGGATGAGCTCGGCGAGATCTGGCGCGATGACATGTACCGCCGCTTCGGCGAGGCGCTGGAGGAAGTCACCCCGGGGGTGGAGAAGTACCTGGCCGCGACCGAGGGGCACGAGACCTACTTGGTGGGCTTGGTGGAGCGGCTCCGGGCGGTCCGTGAACTGTCGGCGGGATGACGGACGTGGCCGAACAGATCCACGCCGACATCGACGCCCTCAAGGAGTTCCGGGACGCGCTGACCCGGTTCCGGCACGCGCAGCGCGAGGTGGTCGAGCGAGGCGATTACGAGATCGAGGCGACGCGCGCCTCCCTGGAGGCCAAGGCAGGCCACTGGCGGTCTCTGCTGGCCCGCCGGGAGGCCGACTTCGCCGCCTGTCAGCTGGCCGCGGCCGCCGAAGCCGCCACGGGGCGCCCCGCGGACTGCTCGGCCGAGGCGTCGGCGGTGCGGGAGGCGCAGGAGCGACTGGACCAGATCCGCCGCTGGCAGCAACGCGTCGAGGACGAGGCCGGCACGTTCCGCGGCATCTCCGGGCGGTTCCGGGACCTGCTCGAGCTTGACCTGCCGCGGACCGAGAATCACCTGCTGGCCATCATCACCGGCCTGGAGACCGCGCGCGGGCTCCAGGTGACGGGGTCCTGACCCGGCCACGGGGGACGCACCGATGCCCGCTCGCCCGGACGAGGACGGGGATCACTCGCTCCGGGTGATCGACTCCATCTGGCAGAAGACCCAGCGGTGCTGGCTCGACGACATGGCCAGCCACTTCGACCGCATGCACTGGACGCCGCTGCTGGCCGAATCCCGCACCTACCTGCGGGCGCTCGGCGAGTGCCTGGAAGTACTCGGCACCGCGGAGCGGGATACCGAGTTCTGACCGCGTGATTCCCGGATCCATGATATCGCCGAAGTGGCGTTGATCCGTCTACGACGTCCGCCGCATGCGATTGGTTCAACCAATAGTTGGCGCTTGCGATCCCGGTTTGTCATTTGGCCAGGTCGGGACGGTCCGGTGAGCCCCCCCTAGGGGGTACTCGTCCCCCGAGAGGTATTCGTCCCTTGCCCCAGGATTAGGGCAATCCGCTAGCCTCCCGTAGGGAATGGATTGACTGAAGTTACCACCGCGTCTCTCGCGCCGGGTCCGGCGCTCCGCGGTTCCAGCGCCCAGTTCCAGGTGCCCATCCGTTCTCGACGCCCAGGTCCGGGCGACCCGCCATCCAGCGCCCAGGTCTGGGTGCCCATCCGTTCTCGACGCCCAGGTCCGGGCGACGCGCTATCCAGCGCCCGCATCCGGGCGCCCCGTCCGCTGTTGGAGGTCCTGTGGTCGCTGTTACCCCCGGAAAGCACCGGAGGTTCGATAACGAGCTGCCGTCGGCACCCGATGGGATGCCGTTTGGCTCAGCTGAGTACCTCCCGTCGCCCGTGGATGTGGCAGACCCCGTAGCCGACGCCAACGCCATGTGGGGACCTGGGCGTGGCGGAACGCTCGCATATCAGGCCGGCGATGGTGCCCTCGCCCCGGCGAACGGATTCCCTGGGCCGGCCGATCCGGACTGGCCGCCGAACCTTGGCGGATCAGGCTCCTGGCCGCAATGGGACGGCCCGCCGGGCGCACTTCATCCCGATCACCCGTCAGCACCGGTGCCTCGGGTGCGCACGCAGCAGGCACCGGAGCGGCGGGCGCCGGGGCCAGCCGGGCCGGGACGGGTCCCGGCTGGCCGGCCGGGCCCGCAGGCCCAGGTAAGCCCGCTCGACGGCTCGGCTCGGCTGCCACAGCGGCAGCCGGGCGGAGCCAACCCGGGAAACCGCGCGCCACGGGCCAACCCAGCCGCGCGGGCCAACCCCCAAGCTCAGGGCTACGGACCAACTCAGGGCTACGATCCCGGCCAGCCCCACAACACCGGCCAGTACCCCCCGCAGGCCTACAACTCCGGCCAGTACCCCGCTCAGGGCTACGACCCCGGCCGGCCCCACAACACCGGCCAGTACCCCCCGCAGGCCTACAACTCCGGCCAGTACCCCGCTCAGGGCTACGACCCCGGCCGGCCCCACAACACCGGCCAGTACCCCCCGCAGGCCTACGACCCCGGCCAGTACCCCCCGCAGGCCTACAACTCCGGCCAGTACCCCGCTCAGGGCTACGACCCCGGCCGGCCCCACAACACCGGCCAGTACCCCCCGCAGGCCTACGACCCCGGCCAGCCCCACAACACCGGCCAGTACCCCGCCCAGGCCTACGACCCCGGCCAGTACCCCGCGCCGGGCTACGAGCCAGCCCAGGGCTTCGACTCGGCTCGGGGCTACAACTCACGCCAGGGCTACAACACAGGCCAGTACCCCACGCAGCCAGGCAACCCCGGGGCACGCGGCAACCCTGCAGCCCGGCCCGGAGGCCCGGCACCGGGCAACGCCGTAGCCCGGGCCGCACGCCCCGGACCGGGCAACCCCGCAGCACGCGCCGGAGGCCCGGCTCCCGGGAACCCCGGGGCACGCGCCGGAGGCCCGGCGCCCGGCAACCCCGCAACACGCGCCGGAGGCCCCGCACCCGGGAACCCCGGGGCACGCGGCAACCCCGCAGCCCGGCCCGGAGGCCCGGCACTGGGTAACGCCGTAGCCCGGGCCGCACGCCCGGGACCGGGCAACCCCGCTGCCCGGCCCGGAGGGCCGGCACCGGGCAACCCCGCAACACGCGCCGGAGGCCCCGCACCCAGGAACCCCGCAGCACGCGGCAACCCCGCAGCCCGGCCCGGAGGCCCGGCACTGGGCAACGCCGCAGCCCCGGCCGTACGCCCGGGCCAGGGCTACGGGCCGAGCCAGGGCTACAACCCGGGTCCGGGTGGCTACGCCCCGGCGCAGGGATACGAGGCAGGCCCGGATTACGGACCCGCCCAGGGCTATAACACCGCTCAGAGCTACGGCACGGCCGCGGGCTACGCCTTGGCTCAGGATTACGAGCCGGAACCGGCTTATCCCCCGGCCCAGGGCCGCCCGGACGGTCGCGGCAACCGGCGGCTCTACGCCGTCCCGGACGATCCCGCGGCCGTCGGCTTTGTCCGGCAGCAGCCCGACTCCTGGGATGGCAGCTCGCTTGAGGACGGTGCGTGGGACCAGAGCACCGAGAACTTCCAGTCCCCGGGCGCCGGGGCCACCATGCCGGCCCCGGCCATCGCGCCGCCCAGGCCAAGGCCCAGGCCTAATGGCCCGGCGACCCGGCCGGGGACCAGGCCCGGCGCAGCAGGCAGGCCGGTCGGCCTGGCTGGGTCGACCAGGCCGACGAAGTCGACCAACACGCGAGCGACCAACACGCGAGGCAGGCAGAGCCACGCCATGCGCATCGCCATAGCAGCTACCGCGGCGCTGTTCTCGATCGCCGTCGTCGCCGCGGCCGCGAACGTCGCGCACTTCGGATTCAAGTTCTTCGTCTTCCGGGAATCCGGAGCAGGCGAGACCGGCGGCTCCAATTTCGACACGAACTTCCTGGCCCAGCAGGCCGCGGCGGCAAAGGCCGCTGCAGCCCACACGCCAGGGAAACACTCCGCAACGAGCACATCGGGATAGTCAACCAACGCGACAACTGAATAAATAGCCTGCCGGTGGACTGTATCTGAGCCGGTTAACGGCGCCAGCCGAAGGCTACAGAAGGCAAAACACAGAAGGCAAAACCATAGGGGAGCGATGCTGATCCTATGGAAGGAGAAGCCTGGAGATGGCTACTACTAGGGACTACGGGCAAGGCCTATACCCTCAGGACTACGAGCCAGACCCATACCCCGACGACGCCATAGATACCTGGCAGGAGGAAGGGGCGGACGACTATCAGCCCCAGCCCCAGCGGGCGGCACAGCGGACGGCACAGCAGGCGCCTACGATTCAGTCGGCGCCCAGGAGCCGTGTCGACGAATGGATGGACAAGGACTTCAAGTTCGGCGGCTCCCGCATCAAGCGGAAGGCGGTCGCGCTGATCCTGCTGGGCGCCCCCGCGGTGGTCCCGCTGTTCTTCATGGCACCGGCGTTGTTCACGATGAACGTAGCAACCTTCGGGGGGTCGGTCGATGACACGCTGGGCACCGGGGCCGAGCTCTGCCTGTTCATCTGCCTGCTCGTCACCCCCATGGTCACGCTGACCGGGCAGCGCTGGTTCGTCCCGCTGCGCCGCTGGTACGGGATCCTGTTCGCGTGTTGCGGCTTCGGCGACATGCTCGCCGCCGGCCTGACCGATAACTTCGCTGGAGGCTTCTTCGGCAAGGTGGCCGGGCACGTGTTCGAGCTCATGGGCTTCATCATGGTGATGCTCGCCATCCCGCTGCTGATCACCGGCAACCACTGGGCACAGCGCAAGCTCGGCAAGTACTGGAAGCCGCTGCAGCGGATCACCTATGTCATCTGGGGGCTGCTCTTCTTCCACCTGGCCCTGCTCGAGGGATTCGGGTTCCAAAACGGGAACACGCACAACGGCTCCGGCAACCCCGGTGACGGTGACCCCATCTTCCACCAGCGCCTCTACCAGTACGCGGCTGTCAGCCTGTTCCTGCTCGTCCTCAGGCTGCCGCCAGTCAAGCGGTGGATCGCCGCCCGGCAACGGGAGGGCCGGAACTGGCTGGTGTGGGTGACCATCGCGCCGCTTTTCGCGCTATTCATATTCGGCATGATCTTCGCCATCAACGAGGAGATCTTCAAGGGGCTCGACTCCTTCCTGGAGCACCCCAGCGCCGAATAAGGCAGCGATCGTCATCGCCTGGGCGGGCGGCAGCACGAAGGCTGCCGCCCGCCCAGCGGGAGGGTTAGGAGAAGGATTTGATATGAGCGAGACGTACGCCGACGATATGTACGCTGGAGGCGGCGAGGAGAACACGACAGCGGGCGGCGTCATACTCGTGGTTGCTGGCTTCGTGGCTACTATTTTGGTGATCGCGGGCCTCATCTACGCCACGGGCGCCCACGCGCGTAACAAGACCGCGCTCGCCCTCAACGACTGCGTGCCCAGCCTGTCCAAATCGGGTTTGCCTTGCAATACCCAGCAGATGGTGCTTAGCCAGTACCAGGGGATCGTGATCCCGGTCGGCAAGCAACTGAACGCTGACATGGTCGCCTACCGCGCCAACGAAAGGCGCAATCTCGCTGCGGCCGAAGCGGCCCTTACGTCGGAGGTGACGACGGAGCAGGCGCTCGACAACAGCCTGGTCGCGGTCGCGTACACGCCCCAGAACTATGCCAACGCCATCAACCTGATCACGATCGCTTTTGATACCGGCGCCTCCACGCCATCGGCCGCGATCCTATTGACGCCCCAGACTACAGTCATGGCCGACGCGCTGATACGGGTCAATCAGGCCCTCGCCAAGCTGACCGCCGAGCAGGCAAAGTCGACCACGCTCACCCAGTTGCGGTCGTTCAACGACCGGGTCGATGCCGCCAACGCGACCGTGCTGGCCGACGTCAACGCCATTCACAAGGTTCTTGAAGTGCCACCTACGGCGGCTCAAGAACCCTGATTCGCTACCTCCGGCGCGGGCTGAGCTGATCGGGCCTGCGCGAGTGAACCGCCGCGGGCCGTTGCGCGTGTTATATCCGTGATCGACCGCGCGGGGTCGCGGTCCGAGACAGCGAAGGGGTCAACTCAGTCAGGGTTACCGTCTTGCCTGGTCATCCGCCATTATCGGCCGATGCGAAGAGGGACTGCGGGCTTGGGCCCCCCAAGGGTTTTTCGTCCCCCGGGGGGAATTTGTCTGGCCAGAATTGGTGAGATAGCCCGGTCTGCCCCGGCGGGAGGGGTTAACTTTTAACTCACTCCGCCCGATACACAGGTGTGGCTCGGGCGCCCCCTGCTCCGCTGTTGGAGGCCCCGTGGTCACGGTTTCCCCCGGTAAGCACCGGAGGTTCGATAACGAGCTGCCGTCGGCACCCGATGGGATGCCGTTCGACTCAGCCGAGTACCTCCCGTCGCCCGTGGATGTGGCAGACCCCGCAGCCAACGCCATGTGGGGACCTGGCCGTGGCGGAACGCTCGCATATCAGGCCGGCGATGGTGCCCTTGCCCCGGCGAACGGGTTCCCTGGGCCGGCCGATCCGGACTGGCCGCCGGACCCGGGCACCGGCTCCTGGCCGCAATGGGACGGCCCACCGCCCGCACTTCACCCCGATCACCCGTCAGCCCCGATGCCGCGAGTGCGCATACCGCAGGCGCCGGAGCAGCGGGCGCCGGGGCCAGCCGGGCCGGGACGGGTCCCGGCTGGCTACCCGGGCCCGCAGGCCCAGGCCAGCCCGCTCGACGGGGCGGCTCCCCTGCCGCAGCGGCGGCCCGGTGGGCCCAACCCAGGTAGCCGGGCCCCCCGGGCCAGCCTCCCGGCCCAGGACTACGGGCCAGGCCCAGGTTATGACGCTGGGTACGACCCTGGACCAGGCTATGACTCGGGCCCGTACCCGCCGCCCCAGTCAGGCCCGTACCCGCCCCAGTCGGGCCCGTATCCGGTCCAGTCAGGCCCGTATCCGGTCCAGTCAGGCCCGTACCCGCCCCAGTCAGGCCCGTACCCGGTCCAGGCCCCTCCGGCCCAGGCGTACGGCCCGGCCTCGGGGCACGACCCAGGCGCCGGCTACAACTCAGGCCCGTACCCCGTCCAGCCCGATCGCCCGCCGCAGGGGAACCCGGCTGCCCGGGCCGCAGGCCCGGGACCCGGCAACCCGGCCGCACGAGGCAATCCGAACGCGCGGGGGAACCCGGCCGCACGCGCCGCCCGGACCCGGCAACCCCGCACGAGGCAACCCCGCGGCCAGGGCCGCCGACCCGGCCGACGGCAACGCCGTAGCGCGGGCCGCGGGCCCCGGACCGGGTAATGGCGCCGCCCGGGGCGCTGGGCCGGGTAACCCCGCCGCACGAGGCAACCCCAACACGCGAGCCGCGGGCCCCGCCCGGGGCAACCCCGCCGCACGGACAGCAGGCCCCGGACCCGGCAACCCCGCGGCCAGGGCCGTCGGCAACGCCGTAGCGCGGGCCGCGGGCCCTGGACCGGGTAACCCGGCCGCACGAGGGAACCCGGCCGCCCGCGCCGCAGGCCCCGGACCCGGCAACCCCGCCGCGCGCAGCGACCCCAACACGCGGGCTGCTGGCCCCGCCCGGGGCAACCCGCTCGGGCGGGCCGCAGGCCCCGGACCCGGCAACCCCGCACGAGGCAACCCAGCCGCGCGGGCTGCGGGGCCAGCCCTGGGCAATGCCATGGCCCGGGCCGCGGGTCCGGCGCAGGGCTACGATCAGGGTCCGGGTGGGTACGCCCCAGCCCAGGGCTACGACGCTGGCCCGCGTTACGGGCCAGCGCAGGGTTACAACGCGCCCCAGGGTTACGGCACGGCCCAGGGTTACGCCCTGGCCGCAGATTACGAGCCGGAACCCGCATACCCCCAGGCCCAGGGCTACCCGGACGCTCACGGCGGGCGGCGGCTCTACGCGGTCCCGGACGACGCCAATGCCATCGGCTTCGTCCGGCAGCAGCCTGACTTCGCCGATGGCGGCCCGGCCGCGGACAGCCCATGGGGGCAGGCCGACGCGATCAGGCAGGCCGCCGAGCAGGAAGCCGCCGCGATCAGGCAGCAGGCCACCGACCAGGCCACCGCGATCAGGCAGGCCGCCGAGCAGGAAGCCGCGCAGATGCGGGCGGCCCTGAAGGCGATGTCGGACGAGCTGAGCCGGGTCACGGCCTACGTCAACGAGAATCTGGGGAGCCCCGGTGGCCTGGCGACGATGCCGGCCCCGGCCATCGCGCCACCCAGGCCTGCCCTGGCACCAGCCGGGCCAGCTACTGCGCCCGTCAGGCCGGCGGGACCGGCCACACGGCCCGACAGGCCGGTCAGGCCTGCGGGACCAGGCACCAGGCCGGCGGGTCCGGCCACACGGCCAGGCAGGCCAGGCACCAGGCCGGCGGGTCCGGCCACACGGCCAGCCGCCAGGCCCGGGAAGTCCAATGCCAAGCCGGACACGAAAGGCCGGCAGGCCCGCGCCGGGAAGAAGATGTTCGCGGTTCTCGCCGTCCTGGCCACGGTGGGCGCTATCGCCGGAACTGCCGAGATAGGGCTGCACGGACCGCGCTTCTTCATCTTCCGGGAGAACGGGGCCGGCGCCTCCGAGACTGGCCTCACGGACAATCAGTTCCCAGGCCATCCGGGTGCGCCCGCACCAGCGCCCTCGGCGCAGCCGAGCAAGTAACCACACCGTCAGCGGGGCCGACCAAGTAACCGCAAATAGAAGCCTGCGAAACAGCTAGACCTGGGCTCTATTTGGCCTGCCAAGGCGCGATGCCCAGGAAGAGCACAAGGAGGCAGGAAAAAATGAGTCAAGGTACAATCCCACCACCTGATTCTTACGCGGACGATGGCCCCTACCAGGACACCGCGTACGTTGACGATCTAAATTCCGACGATCTTTATCCGGATGATCTCAATCCAGATGATCTATATCCGGATGAGGGGTACGTAGAGTCACGCGCCAAGAGAAGGTCCATCGACTACTGGATGGCCCAGCGGTCCACGACCTTCCCCCGATTCAAGAGACGGTCGATCGCGCTGTTCTTCCTGCGCCTCCCCGTGTTCATTCCGTGGATCTTCATCATGCGCGGATGGCTGTCGCTGAACGAGAAGAATTCCCTCACTCTCGTCGAGGCCGACATCCTGGGGACCGGAGGCGAGTTCTGCTTCCTGGTGGCCTTGTCGATCACGCCGTTGATCACGCTCACCGGAGCGCGGTGGTTCGCGCCGCTCCGGCGGTGGTATGCGATCTTCTTCGCGCTCATCGGCATCTCGGACGCGACCACCGCGGCCATTACAACGAGCTTCTCGGGCGGCGTCTTCGGCCGGCTCGCTGGGCACACGTTCCTGCTGTCCGGGTTCCTCATCATCCTGGTGGCCACCCCGCTCCTGGTCACCGCCAACACACCGGCGCAGCGGTGGATGGGGACGTATTGGAAGAAGCTCCAGAAGATGACCTACGTCATCTGGGGCCTGGTCATCCTCCACCTGGCTCTGCTCGACGGGTTCCGGCCCTTCGACGGACCTCAGGGTGACGGCGACCCCGTCTTCCACGATCGCTTCTACCAGATCCTGGCCATCAGCCTCCCGCTGGTCCTGCTCCGGCTGCCGCCGGTGAAGCGCTGGGTCGTCGAGAAGCGGCAGGCCGGCGAGCAGTGGAAGGTGTGGACAGCCTTCGCGCCGATGGCCGTGCTTTACGTCATCGCGTTCGCGTTCATCATCAACGAGGAGTTCTTCACCGGCCACCAGGTCATGTTCATGCAGCCCCCGTCGAACTGACGGGCCGAAGGCCAGGAGCCCCGCCACGAGTCGTGGCGGGGCTCTTTCTGTTCCGACGTACCCTGGCGTGAGATCGACGGATGACGAGGCTGCCGGAGCTGACTGTGCCGCGACACGAGAGGACTGCCCGCCGCGGCCCGGCGGTGCTGGTGGTCGGCGCCGGGATCGGCGGGCTGACCACCGCGCTCGAACTGCACCGGGTCGGCCTGCCGTGCCGGGTGGTGGAAAGCGTCAGCAGGTTCGCGCCCGCGGGCGTGGGAATCAACATCCTGCCCCATGCGTCCAGGCAGCTCGGCGAGCTGGGCCTGGAAGGAAAGCTGTCGCAGCGCGCCGTCATCACCCGTGAGTCGGTCTTCTACAACCGGTTCGGCCAGCTCATCTACGCCGAGCCGGCCGGGCGGGCGGCCGGCTACCCGGACCCCCAGTACTCGATCCACCGGGCCGACCTGCACGAGGTGCTGCTCGGCGCGGTGACCGAGCGGCTCGGCGCCGGAGCCGTGGCTACCGGCCATCGCGTGACGCGGGTGGACCAGGACGATCGCCGCGCGGTCGCCCGCGTTGAGCGAACCGACGGGACAGCGACCGACCTGGAGGCCGACGTGGTCGTCGCCGCGGACGGCATCCACTCGGCGGTCCGGGCCCAGCTCTTCCCGGATGAGGGACCACCGCGCTACAGCGGGGTGACGATGTGGCGCGGGGTCTCGGTGTGGCCGCCCATCCTCACCGGCGCCAGCATGATCCGCGCCGGGTGGCTGGCCACGGGCAAGCTCGTGGTCTATCCCATCCGAAACCACGCCGACGGCCAGGGCAGGCAGCTGGTCAACTGGGTCGCCGAGCTCGAGACCCCGCAGCGGGTGGACCGCGACTGGACCCAGCCGGGTGACCTCAAGGACTTCCTGCCCTGCTTCGCTGACTGGCGCTTCGACTGGCTGGACGTGCCGGCGCTGCTGCGGGCCTCCACCGTCCTGCTCGAGTACCCGATGGTGGACGCCGAGCCGCTGCCGAGGTGGAGCCACGGCCGGGTGACCCTGCTCGGCGACGCCGCCCACCCGATGGTGCCCCGCGGCTCCAACGGGGCCGGCCAGGCGATCCTGGACGCTCGCGCGGTCGCCGACGCGCTGGCCGCCAGCCCCGCCGACCCAGTCGCCGCGCTGGCCGCCTACGACGACCGCCGCCGGGAGGCGACCGCGGCCGTCGTGCTCGCCAACCGGCAGAACCCGCCCGACGCGGTCTTGCGTGAGGTGTACGAGCGAACCGGCGATCGTCCGTTCGAACGCCTTGAGGACTACGTGACCGTCGAGGAGCTCGCCCGGATCACCGAGAACTACAAGCGCGTGGCCGGGTTCACGCTCCGGGAGTTGCAGAAAGAGCAGTGACCACGATAACTGGGGCGAGAACGGCCAGAACGGGTGAGAGGGGCGAGCTGGCAATCACCCAGACAATCGGGTGAGGACCGAGCTTGGCCGAGCCGGTCACGACGCGGGCTCCTGTCTGCGCTCCATGATCGTCTCGATCGGGTAGCCGGGACGCATCGCGCTCATCGCGAACTCGATGCTGAGGTTCGAGCTGTCGTACGTGGTCCTGACGATCCGCAGCACCGGCTCGCAGGGCTGCAACCCGAGCGCGGCCCCGTCAGGCTCGCCGGCCGCCGCGGCGGTGAAGGCCTGCCTGGCCCGCATGATCCGCACCCCGTACCGCGCCTCAAGCATCGCGTACAGGGAGCCATCCAGCAGCGGATCGGCGGCCAGGCCCGCGAAACGCGCATACGGCAGCCACGAGTTCTGCACCACGACCGGGCAACCGTCCACCAGCCGCACTCGGCGGACCGCTACCGTGGCGGCGGACGGTCCGAGCTGCAGCGCCTCACGGGCCGCCGGCGGCGGCTGCTCGACCGCAGCGCTGATCAATCTTGTCTCGACCTGGCGGCCCTGCCTGCGCATCTCCTCGGTGAAGCTCAACAGCAGGTCCACGGTCCTGGTCGGGCGCGCTTCGGCCGCGAAGGTCCCCAGGCCCTGCCGGCGGATGACGGCCCCTTCCGCGGCCAGGGCGCCGATGGCCTGCCGGATCGTCATGCGCGCGACACCGTACCGGGCGGCGAGCTCGGTTTCTGAGGGCAGCCGCTCCCCGGCGGCCCACTCACCGGCGCTGAGTCTCATCCGCAGGTCATCGCGGATGCTGATGTGCACCGGCCGGTTCATCGTGTCCCCCCGGGGCTACCAACCTGCGGCCGGACAGGGTGCCGGGCCAGCCGTCTGCTCTGGGAAATGCCCACGCTTGCTCTGGAAAATGCCCACACTGTACCAGCGGGCGAACCATTATCCGGGCCGGAACGGGATGCAGCGCCGCCGGGGCCCTCCCGGCTTGTGCAATCGTTACATCCTGCGGCTACGCCATGACCGCGCGCCACCTCAGGAAACGCTGCTCGGTGGCTGCCGCCCCGGCCGGATCAGGCTCATGCCACCGCATTCGCGGCGTCAGGTGGACCGCCGCTTGCTGCGCATCCGTGAACAGCCCGGCCGCCACCGCCGCGACGAGCGCCGCACCGCGCAGGCTGGCATGCGGCTCGGCGGCGGTGGCGACCCGGACGCCCCAGACGTTGGCCCGCAGCTGCGCGGCGCGCGGCGAGAGCGTCGTGCCGCCGGCCAGGATCACGCTGCCGACCACGGCTCCGCTGGAACGCAGCGCGTCGAGCCCCAGGCGCACTTCGAAGGCACCGCCTTCCTCGGCCGCGCGCATCAGATGGGCGGGCCCATGCTCACCGGAGATCCCGTCGATACGGCCCCGCAGCTGGGCATCCCACCCCGGAAGGCGGCGGCCGGTGAGCGTGGTCCGGATCATGAGGTCCCCGGGGTCCGCCGCATCCAGGCAGGGGGCCAGGGCCAGGTACGCGGCGGCGGCGGATTCATGGCCGAGGGTGACCGCGAGCCAGTCCAGGCCGCCCCCGGTCAGGCCGGTCGGGCCGCCCATGGTCCACAGATCAGCCAGGAGATGAGCGTTGAGCACCGTACCCGCGCTGACGCGCTGCGCCGGCCGGTCCGTCACGTGCAGCAGGACGTCGGTCGTCCCGGCGATGTCAATGGTCTGTCCGGCCCGGACCGCTCCCACGCCCAGCGTCCCGGTGGAGCCGTCCGGACCGCCGACCGCGACCGGGGTGCCGGGCTCCAGGCCGGTCAGGTGCGCCGCAGCCGGCGTCACCCTTCCGGCCAGGGCGGTACCCGGCCGGACACTGGGCAAGATCTCCATGGGCACGCCGCATTCCCGGGCGATCTGCGGCGACCAGTGCCGCTGCCGGACATCGAACAGTTGCGTGTAGGAGGCCGTGGCCGGATCGGTGCCCGCCTGTCCGGTGAGCCTGAGGACCAGGTAGTCCTTGAGACTCAGCAGGCACCGGGTCCGGCCGAGCAGGTGGGGCCGGGTCTTGGCCAGCATCCGTATCCGTGCCGCCGCGGACTCGGCCGCCGGCGGCCTGCCGGTCACGAATTCAAGCTCCGGGCCGAGCGCAGCCCCGAGTTCCTCGGCCTCCCGCCACGCTCGATTGTCACGCCACAGCATCGCGTGCGCGGCCGGCCAGCCGCCGGAGTCGGTCAGCACCGTCGCCAGGTGCGCCGTCAGGCCGACCGCCCGTACCCGCAGGCCGCCGGCGGTCAGCTCGCGGATGGCCGAGGCTACCTCCAGCCACGTCAGGTCCGGGTCGAACTGCTCACCCTGGCCCGGGTCCGGCTTGCTGATGAGATGACGCAGCAGGGCCGGCGGATCGAAGAACCCGACGCGTATGCCGCTGCCGCCCACGTCCACGCCGAGCAGGCCGCCCGCCGCTTCTGCCTCCCGTGACCCCGTCATAAGCCAGCGCCCGGCATGACGAGGAATACGCCGCAGAGAACACGCAACGGGCCCGATCTCAGAATAGGGCGGCTGGCCACTCCCGCACCGAGGCCGTGCCCGCCGATAAACGCATCTACCATCGTGAACAGGCCGGTGATTAAGGTGAGCCGCGGTCAGTCGCCCGATCAACTAAGTCAACGGACATTCGGACCGTCCTTAAACGCAATGGCCGCTCATCTATAAGATAACGGTCAGCGCATCGGACCGTCCCGGCAACTCCGGATCACCGCCGGAATCGGCGCGGATGCGGCCGAGGGCGATCCGGCCGCACCGGCCCGCCGGTACGCCTGGCCCGCGTCACCTGGCGTCGCCCGGCTGGGCGCCCAGCCGGTAGTCGTGGACCCGGGTCCGGATTCATCGCGCCCAGCCGCCGGAGCCCGGCGGGGTGCGATACATTTCGTGTTTGCACGGTATCCAACGGTGCGGGCCTGGCCGCCCGCGCCGAGTCGCTGCGGGACGAAGGGCCGCGGCCGTTACGCCCGGAAAGCCGCCGCCCGGCGGACTCGTCGTCAAGGCTGGCACAGGTGCCGATGGAGTCGCAGATGCCCAGGGACGGCGGACTCGTGCTGCCCCGACGGCGTGAGCCTGACCTGGCCGGCCTCGCCACCTTCACCCTGGATCCCCGCGGGCGGGTGACCTCTTGGTCGGTGACCGCTACCCGGCTGTTCGGGCATCCGACGGCGGCCGTGGCCGGGCGTGACGTGTGCGACGTGCTGATGACCGGCCCGGGCCAGCGTGAGCTGGTGAGCCTGGCGCTGGCCGAGGTGGCCGCCGGGCGGGTCTGGACCGCGACCGTGGCCGGCGGCCGGCTGGGCGAGGGCCGGTTCGCGATTCGCTGGGAGCCGCTGGGCGGGCTGGGCGGCGGCGCGGTGGTGATCGTCCAGCGGGCCTGGCCGCAGCCCGCACCCAGCTGGCTGAGCGAGGCCGCGGCCCGGATCGGCAGCAGCCTGGACCTGGCCCAGACCGCAGCCGAGGTCGCCGAGGCCGCCGTGCCCGGGTTCGCCGACCTGACGATCATCTACGCGGCCGAGCGCCTGCTGGCCGCCGATGAGCTGGCCCCGCCGCCGGCCGGGGCCGCGGTGCGGCGGCTGGCGGCCCGCCGGGTCGGCCAGCCCCCGGACGTGGCCGACAAGCTGATGCGGACCGGCGAGGTGCTCGTCCTCGGCCCGGGCACTCCCGGCTCCCAGGCCATGACGGACGGCGGCCCGGTCCTGTTCGACCATCTCGACGGCGAGACCGCCCGGCGGATCGGCCACTACAGTTCCGGGAAGTCGAGCACCGACTTCACCTCCTACATGGCCATGCCGCTCATCGCCCGTAATGTCATCGTGGGGTGCGCGATATTCGGGCGGACGCCGGCCAGTCCCGCGTTCAACCCCGGTGATGTGGCGCTGGCCGGAGAGCTGGCCTCACGCGCGGCGGTGTGCATCGACAACGCCCGGCTGTACGACCAGGAGCGGCGGACCGCGGCGGCGCTGCAACAGGGCCTGCTGCCCGGCCAGCCGCACGTGCCCGACGGCCTGGAGGTGGCGCACCGCTACCTGCCGGTCGGCGCGAGCGTGATCGGCGGCGACTGGCATGACATCGTCCCGCTGTCCGGCGGGCGCGCCGCCCTGATCGTCGGTGACGCGATGGGCCACGGCACGGAGGCGGCGGCGGTCATGGTGCAGCTGCGCACCGCGGCGCATACCCTGGCCGACCTGGACCTGCCGCCCGAGCAGGTGCTGCGCCGCCTGGACAAGATGGCCTCCGAGATAGCCGCCGCGCCGTTCGCCACCTGCATCTACGCGGTCATCGACCCGCTCGGCGCGAGCTGCGAGATCGTCCAGGCCGGTCACCTGCCGCCGGCGCTGGTGCCGCCCGGCGGCGCGGCGGCGATGCTGGACCTGCCCCCCGGGCTCCCGCTCGGCCTGGGCGCGGAGTCTTTCCAGGCCACGCGGCTGAACCTGGCCCCCGGAACCACGCTCGCCTTGTATACCGACGGGCTGGTGGAAAGCCGCACCCGGATCATTGACGCCGGCCTGGCCGCGCTGTGCCACGAGCTCGGCCGGGTCCTGGCCGAGCCCGGCATCACGCTCGGGGAGGCCAGCGACGCCGTCACCCAGGAGCTGCGCCAGCACCGCGAGGACGACATCACCCTCGTGCTCGCCCGGATCCGCGGCTGAGGTCGCGTCAGAAGTCCCGCAGCATCCCTTGGAGCATCTCCAGGCTGCCCGGCGTCGGCAGGGCCTCGACGCACAGGCGCTCCATCACGGCCAGGTAGTGGTCGACCGTCTCCCGCTTGTCCAGGTAAAGAGCGCTGGTGAGCTGCTCGAGATAGACGACATCGGGCAGGTCCGGCTCGCCGAAGCGCAGGATCGAGAACGGGCCTCCCGCCGCGGCGTGCGCGCCCCGGGCCAGCGGGATGATCTGGAGGCTGACGTTGGGCCGCGCGCCCACGTCCAGGAGGTACCGGAGCTGGCCGCGCATGACGTCGGGCCGGCCCACCGGCCGCCGCAGCGCCGCCTCGTCCAGCACCAGCCACAGATGCGGCCGCGTGGGGCGGGTGAGCACGGCCTGGCGGGCCATCCGCAGGCTGACCCGCCGATCGATCTCGGCCGCGGATCCGGCCGGGAAGCCGACGGCCGTGACCGCGCGGGCGTAATCCGGGGTCTGCAGCAGCCCGGGGACGAACTGGATCTCGTAGCAGCGGATCGAGCTCGCCGCCTCCTCCAGGCCCACGTACGGCTCAAACCAGGCGGGCATGATGTCGGCGTAGTCATGCCACCACCCCCGGGCACTGGCCTGCCGGGCCAGTTCCTGCAGGGTCTCGCGCTCCCGGTCGTCCGTCACCCCGTAAAAGGTGAGCAGGTCCGCGATGTCGCGTGGCTTGAAGCCGACCCGGCCGGTCTCGAGCCTGCTCATCTTCGAGCCCGACGCACGGATCACGTACCCGGCGTCCTCCAGGGTGATCCGCTTGGCCTCACGTAGCCGGCGCAGCTGGGCTCCCAGCATGATGCGGAGCGCGGTCGGGGCGCCGACGCCGGGGGAGGCGATCATCCGATGAACAGCCGCGGTGCCGTCGGGCCCACGCGTGACCATAAGTGCCCTTCTCGGAACGCTGGATCACGATATTCTCCCACTTCGGCTGGCCAGCACGCCAACTCCTGCGCCGTCAGCCACGCAATCTGCAGGAAACTCGAAGCTTCGACGTCACGCCCTAGGACAGGCGAAGCCGCAACGGGCACGCCGCTGACCAGGGCCGCAGGAATGGGATGATCGGGTGCGGAGATCACGGCAGGCGGCCAGGCACCGGCCCCCCCGGCCGGGCCTGGCCTACCTGCAGAGCGAGACGGCGCCTGACGGCACCGGCCCGTAGGCACGGCCAGCCACCCCCCCACGGCTGGCTTCCTGGCCATGCACGAAAAAGTCTGCCGCAAACCCACATGCAATCCCAGTAGGGATAACCCTTAACGCGCCCGGCCGGTACGTAAACTACCCCTGTGGCACATCCGGACCCCGCCATCGGACCAGCCGCCAGGCCGGACGCGGCCCGCGGTGACGTCGCCGCGGAGGCGGCCCCAGCGGCCGCGGGCCCGGCCCCGGCGAGCGCGGACCCGCCGGGCGCGGCCTCGGTGGCCGAGCGCCTCAGCCGGGCCCGGCTTAAGCCAGCGGCGGGCGAGGTTCCGCTGCTGGAAACCACGTGGCTGTCCGTCCTGGACGACGAGTCGGAGCGGCCCGTGTCACGCGTGGCCGCCCTGAGCCGGGCCGCCCAGACCGCGCTGCGGCGCGGCGAGGTGAGCGAGTGCCTGGCCGTGCTCACCCAGCAGCGGGCGGCGGCGGCCGACGACCCCGTGGCGCTGGTGTGGGCCCTGACCGCGTCATCGGTCTGCCGCTGCGTGTTCGGCCAATTAAGCCGGGCCCGGGCCGACCTGGCCGAGGCCAGGCAGGCTTGCCACTACGCGGCCCCGCTGCTGGCCGAGCCGTTCTGGCAATTCACCGAGATCGTGTGCAGCTGGCTGGGGGGAAACTGGACGGCCGCGCAGGCGGGCGCCGCCGCACTGGACACCAACCAGGTGAGCGCGTTCCCGCCCGCCCTCGCCGGGACCGCCATCGCGTTGCGCGTGGAACTGCTGCGAGGACTCGGGCTCCCCGGGGAAAGCCGCCGGCTGGCCGGGCGGCTGGCGGCCACCGGACCGGCCGAGATGAGCGCCTGGGCGCAGGCCGGCCTGGACACCGACGACGGCCGCCCGGCTGACGCCCTGCGCCGCCTGGCGGACGTCTGCGACGTCGGCACGCGCAGCATGTACCGGACGGCTCTGCCGCTCGTGCTGCACCGCATGGCGGAGACCGCCTTCTCATGCGGTGACCGGGACGTGACCTGCTACGCCGCGACCGCCCTGGCCGGGTTCGACCAGGCCGCGCCGCTCAACGAGATCCTCAGCGGGCTGGCCCGGGCCTACGCGACCCGCAACCCCGAGCCGGCCCGGCGGGCCCTGCAGCAGGCGGAGGCGATCGGGGCCGCGACGCTGGCCGCGGAGGCGCTCACCACGCGCGGCCGGATCGGCGACGACCCGGCCACCACCCTGGCGGCCGCGCACGCCGCCTGGGAGCGCATCGGCGCACCCGCCCGGGCTCGCGCGGTCGCCGCGGCCATGCGCGCGGCCGGATTCTCCGCACCGGTCACGAAGCTCACCGGAGCACCCCATGTCCGGGTCGGGGGCCGGGTGGCGCTGACCGCACGCGAGCGCAGCGTGGCCCTGCTCGTCCACGAGGGCCGCACCAACCAGCAGATCGCCCGCGCTCTGGACATCAGCGTCAAGACCGTGGAGGCGTACCTGACCCGCCTGTACCGCAAGACCGCGTGCTCCTCCAGGGTGGAGCTCGCCGTCGCGGTCACCGAGCGGCGGCTGCAGCTGGGCGAGAGCGACGATTGACGCCCACCCGCCGCCCGCAGCGACGAGGGCTGCGCCCGGCATCAGGTAACCGCCCCCGCTGAGGCCGTGCCCGGGGGGTCCGCGGTCCTGTCGCTCCGCATCTGGCCAAATGGCCATTTATCCCGGCGGCGGACCGATACGCTGCACCCTGGCTGCCTTCGGGCGGCCGGGGGACCAGGGGCGGGATCAGGGGTGGGGTGTGGACCTTTTTCATCCGCCGACCTCGGGCTCAGAGGATGTGGGCAGGCATGGGGAGGATGAAAAAGGCTCATGAATCAGGTGAGCGCGCGCGTGGCACGCTGCGGCCTGCTGGCGGCCACCGCCGCCGCGGTCGCGGCGGCGGGCCTGAGTTCCCCGGCGCTGGCCGCGACGGGCCTGGCCGCCCGGCCCGCGCCGGTCATGGCGCCGGGCGCCCTGAAGGCCGTGACGTACCTGGGCTACCGGTTCGCGGTTCCGGCCAGCTGGCCGGTCATCCGCACCGCCGGGGCCGCGGTGACCTGCGTGCGGTTCGACCGGCACGCGATCTACCTGGGTGACCCGGGCCGGAACCAGGACTGCCCCAGCGGCCTGCTCGGCACGACCGAGGCGATCGACGTTCAGCCCGCGGCCGGGCCGGTATCCGGCGCCTCGGCGGCCGAGGACCAGGCTGCCCGCCGGATCACGGTCCTGAGCCCGGGGATCGAGGTCACGGCGACGTACGACACGGACCGGGCGCTGGTGGCGCGGATCCTGGCCAGCGCGGGCCTGCCGCCGCCGTCCTCCGTGAGCCAGCAGCGCGCCGCGGGCCAGCCGGGCGCCCGGAACGCGGCCGGGCGGCTGCTGTTCCCGGTGGCGGCCGCGACGGTGCCCGCGGGCGCGGTCAGCTATACCGGCGAGGGCTTCGACGCCTGCGCGGCGCCGAGCGCCTCCTACATGAGCGCCTGGAAGAAATCGTCACCGTACGGCGCGGTGGGCATCTACATCGGCGGTGCCGAGCGGGCGTGCGCCCAGCCGAACCTGACCGCCGGCTGGGTGGCGCAGCAGGCTGCGGCCGGCTGGCGCTTCGTGCCCATCTACGTCGGACCTCAAGCCGAGTACGGCCAGCTCACCTCCCCGGCCAGCCAGGCGGTCGCCGCCGCCGAAGACGCGGTCACCCAGGCCGCCGCCCTCGGCTTCGGGCCCGGCACCCCGATCTACTACGACATGGAGGCCTATCCGTCCAGCCAGAAGAGCAACGCCCTGGCCTTCATGTCGGCCTGGACCACCCGGCTGCACGCCGAGGGCTACAAGTCCGCCATCTACAGCAGCTCCTCGTCCGGGGTCACCGACCTGGTCGACAACTTCACCAGGTACGCCATGCCGGACGTGATCTGGGACGCGCTGTGGAATGGCCAGGCGAACACGACCGACCCGGTGATCCCCGCGACGGACTGGGCCGGCAACGACCGCGCCCACCAGTTCAGCGGCGGAGCGAACAAGACCTACGGCGGCGACACCATCGACGTCGACCAGGACTACCTGGACGTGAGTCTCACGCCGCCGCCGCCGGCCAACCCGGGGCAGCCAGCGCTGGCCGCCAGCGGCGGGACCGCCGCCGACTACGTGATCCGCAGCCGGAATCTCCTTACCTACTACCAGGCCGCCCCCGGCGGCCGCTTCGCCGGCCCGAAGAGGCTGACCACCACCGGCGGCCTCACCGGCACCCCGGTCGCGGTCCAGGCGGCCGACGGCCTGATCTCCGTCTACGCCACGACCGCGAAGGGGACGGTCACGGCCTTCCGCCAGTCCGCGGTCGGCGGCGCTATCAACAAGACCACCAACCTCGGCGGACACATCGCCGGCGGCCTGACCGCGCTGGCCACCCAGAAGGGCACGGTCGCGGTGTACGCGATCGGCACCGACCACAACCTGTACACCTTCTACCAGACCAGCCCCGGCGGCAGCTTCGCTCGCCCGAAGAAGCTGACCACCACCGGCAACCTCACCGGCACCCCGGCGGCCGTGCAGGTCGCCAACGGCGTGATCTCGGTCTACGCCAGGACCACCGGCGGCGCGGTGAAGGCGGTCTGGCAGTCCGCCATCGGCGGCGCGGTGACCAAGAGCGAGAACCTCGGCGGTCACCTGGCCGGCAGCCCGGCCGCGGTCGTCACCGGCGTCGACACGATCGCCGTGTACGCGGTCGGCACGCACGGGCAGCTGTACGGCTTCCAGCAGCGCAAGCCGGGTGCCCGGTTCACCGGCCCGGCGAAGCTGACCAGCACGGGCGGCCTGACCGGCACGCCGGTCGCGGTGCCCGGGAGCAACGGCACGGTGTCGGTCTACGTCCGGACCACCAGCGGCTCGTTGCGGTCCAAATGGCAGTCCGTGGCCGACGGGCCGTTCAATGACAGCGCCGCGCTCGGCGGGCACATGGCCGGGGACCTGGCCGGCATCGTGACCGGTGGCACGGCCGGTGGCGCCGTCTCGCTCTACGCCACCGGCACCAACGGCCGCCAGTACGGTGACCTCCCGGGCTCGGCGCCGGGCTCGTTCTCCGGCTGGGCCGTCCTCTAGCCTGGGCCGCACCCTGATCCCGGCCCGGGGCCGCGGCCCGCCTCGGCCATAATCCGCGGCCGGCCGGCTGGCGCTCGTAGAATGACCCGGTGTCCTCCCCGGAGCCTTTCCTGGAGCCCGTGAGCGAGGCACTGCAGGTCCTGCGGCGTGTCTTCGGCTATGGCTCGTTCCGGGGTTTCCAGCCGGAGGTCATCGACCACGTCACCGCGGGCGGTGACGCGCTGGTGCTGATGCCGACCGGCGGCGGCAAGTCGCTGTGCTACCAGATCCCGGCACTGCTGCGGAAGGGCACCGGGGTCGTGGTCTCGCCGCTCATCGCGTTGATGCAGGACCAGGTGGACGCGCTGCGCGCGCTGGGCGTCCGGGCCGGGTTCCTCAACTCCTCGCAGGATCCCGACGAGCGCCGCCTGGTCGAGGCCGAGTTCCTGACCGACCAGCTCGACCTGCTCTACCTGGCGCCGGAACGGCTGCGCACCGAGTCCACGCTGCGCCTGCTCGACCGCGGCGTCATCTCGCTGTTCGCCATCGACGAGGCGCACTGCGTGGCGCAGTGGGGCCATGACTTCCGGCCCGACTACCTGGCCCTGTCCGCGCTGCACGAGCGCTGGCCCGCCGTGCCGCGCATCGCGCTGACCGCCACGGCCACCCAGGCGACGCGCGCCGAGATCGCCGGCCGGCTCAACCTGACCGGAGCGCGCCACTTCGTGGCGAGCTTCGACCGGCCCAACATCCAGTACCGCATCGTGCCGAAGAACGAGCCGAGGCGGCAGCTGCTCGAGCTGATCCGCACCGAGCACCCGGGCGACGCGGGCATCGTGTACTGCATGACGCGGGCGTCGGTCGATGCGACCGCCGAGTTCCTGGTGAGCAGCGGGCTGGAGGCGCTGCCGTACCACGCTGGGCTCGACTCGCGCACCCGGGCCGCGAACCAGGCGCGGTTCCTGCGCGAAGACGGGCTGATCATGGTGGCCACGATCGCGTTCGGCATGGGCATCGACAAGCCCGATGTGCGCTTCATCGCCCACCTCGACCTGCCCAGGTCGGTCGAGGGCTACTACCAGGAGACCGGCCGGGCCGGGCGGGACGGCCTGCCCGCCACCGCCTGGATGGCCTATGGCCTGGCGGACGTCGTGCTGCTGCGCAAGCTGATCGACGGCTCCGAGGGTGACGACGCGCACCGCCGGCGCCTGGTAGCCCACCTTGACGCGATGCTGGCCCTGTGCGAGACGATCGAGTGCCGCCGGGGCCAGTTGCTGGGCTACTTCGGCGAGCAGGCCGGGGCGTGCGGTAACTGCGACACGTGCCTGGCGCCGCCGCAGGCGTGGGACGGCACGATGGCCGCCAAGAAACTCCTGTCGACCGTGTGGCGACTGGATCATGAGCGGCACCAGAAGTTCGGCGCCGGGCAGGCCATCGACATCCTGCTCGGCAAGCGGACGCCCAAGGTCACCCAGCATCGGCACGATTCGCTGAGCGTGTTCGGCGTCGGCACCGAGTTGCACGACACCCAGTGGCGCGCCGTGGTGCGCCAGCTGCTGGCCCAGGGCGTCCTCGCCGTCGAAGGCGACTACGGCACGCTGGTGCTGAACGACGCCAGTGCCGAGGTCCTGTACCGGGACCGGCAGGTGCGGCTGCGGCACGACCCGGCCCGGGCGGCGCAGTCCAGGCCAGCCAAGGCCCGCGCGACCCGCGCGGCGGGCCCGGCGGGGGGCGTCGCCGCCGGGGCGGCCGACCTGACGGAGGCGGCTACGGCCGTATTCGGCGAGCTTCGCGCCTGGCGCGCCGCCGCCGCCAAGGAGCAGGGCGTACCCGCGTACGTGATCTTCCACGACGCGACCCTGCGCCAGATCGCGGCGGAGGCGCCGTCAACCCTGGCCGAGCTGGCCACGGTGAGCGGCGTCGGCGAGAACAAGCTGGCGAAGTACGGCCAGCAGATCCTGGACCTGCTGGCGAGCCCGCCCGCGGCGGGATCCCGGTCGTGACCGGCCGGTTCCCGCAACTTCCAGATGTCTGGGAGTTGCCGGCGTTTCGTTGACGCGCGGGGGCGGGAGTTTGCATCGTCGATGACGAGCCATGCGGTGGTGCATGCGCCGGATAGATCAAAGGACGGTGCTCGATGACGGAGCGCGGACAAGCGTCGCGCCGCCCGGCGCGTGTTCCGCTGCCACGGCGGAGCCGGATGCGGTGGGCGGCGGCGGCCGGCGTCACGGCGTTCTGGCTGGTTCTGCTGGACGTGACGGGTTCGGTCATCGCGGCGACGATGCTGCTGGCCTTCCTGGCCGGCCTCGTCGTCGTGGCCGTCATGGTCCTCCGGGCCCTGGGTGTCTCCAGGGACCATCCGTGGCTACGGCAACTGGCCGCCCGGCCGTGGCGTGACGGGCAGGAGGTGCTGCACCTCGCCCTGCGCCACCTGCCCGAGGTGTTCATCGTCACGCCGAGCCGGTCCCTGATCGCGCCCAACGTGGTCGAGCTGCGGCTGAACCCCGATGACCTGGGCTCGCTGACCGAGCGCATGGACCTCGGCCTGATCGCCGAGAGCGCAGCCGAGGTCTACGAGGAGCAGGCGGCCGCGCACGGCGCCCGCTTCGCCGGGCCCGGCCCGGTCGAGGTGCACGTCCTCGCCGACCCGTCGGTCCCGGAGGGCCGCTACCGGCTGCGGCAGGGGCAGCCGGTCGACGCCGGCGCGCAGCCCGGTTACGAGTTCGCGTACGCCGGCGCCCAATATCCCGGCGCACAGCCGCCCGGCGCCCAGTATCCCGGCGCCCAGTATCCCGATGCCCAGTATCCCGGTGCACAGCCTCCCGCCGCGCCGTCCGCAGCCGTGGAATACCGGGTCGCCCCGTCTCCCGGCGCACAGCTGGCCGCCACGGACGTCACGCATCCCGGGTCTGCTCCCGGATCTGCTCCCGCGCCGGCCGGACCGGGAGCGGCCCCGGCGGGCGGCGGCCCGCACCGGGTGCTGGACGGGCCGTACCCGGGATTTGTCGGCCACGACGGGAACACCGTGGCCCAGCCCGGGCCGGGCGGGGCGGCCCCCGCGGGCCGGTCGACGGTCATCGAGCTGACCCGCAGCCCGGTCCCGCTGCTGCGGCTGGTCACGGACGGCTCGGCGGCGCAGACCCGGGTATCGGGCGCCCGGGCCGGGCGCGGCGCCGTCGAGCTGGGCCTGCCCGACGTGCCCACGGTGTCCCGGGAGCATGCCAGGTTCACGTTCTCTGACGGCCGGTGGTGGATCGCCAATCTGGGCCGGAACGGGCTCACGCTCAACGGCACCGCCCTGGCGGGCGAGCAGCCGCTCAGCAGCGGCGACTCGATCCGCTGGGGCATGAGGTCGGACGCGCTGCTGTCCAGGGTCGAGATCGGCTGAGGCCGAGGCTGCGCCGCGCCGACGGGGGCCGGCGCAGCCATCGGCCGCTCAACTCCGTGCCGCACGCCCCGCTCGGTGTCACAATTGGGATCTCAGGCACAGGCGAGACCGGATGGCCGCCGCGGTGGCGCGCCGTTGTTTTGAGGTGGGCGGTTGAGTGGATCTCTTTCATCCTCCCTACGACTCCCCGCGTACGCTGAGCGGGAAATCGGCGGATGAAACAGGTTCAGTGACGACAGGCCAGCTCTTCATCTGGTCGTCGGCGCGCGGCGAGTGGGTGAGCTGCCCGCCTGACGAGATCACCTGGCTAGACCGGCACCTGCTCAGCGGCAACGAGGACCTCACGCTGCACCGGGCGCCGCGCTGCGCGGGCTTCCGCTACGTGCAGCACCGGTGGGAGCTGTTCAGCCGCGACACGACCTACCGGGCGTACCTGGCGCCGCACGGGGGCGGGGCCGTTCCCAGCGCGGAGCTCGTACAGCGGGCCGCCCGCCACGTCCTGCCCGCGGCCCCAGCCCGCTACGAGGCGCAGCCGGTGCCGCTCGAAGCGGGAACGTGGCTGGTCAGCGTCGGCGCGTGGGTGCTGCCGTTCCGCCTCGACCTGCCCGCCAGCCCGCGGGATGCCCTGGGCGGCGACCAGCAGCTGCTCACCGGCGACGGCACGGTGCAGGCGCCCCGGCGCGATGACTCCCCGGACGCGGTGGCGCATGTGCGCAGTTACTTCGAACGCAACGCCACCGCACGGATGGCGATGGCCTACTACTACCAGCAGTACATCCTCGGCCTGCCCGCCCCGCACCCGGTGCCGATGATGGACGTGGTCATAGCCCTGGACCTGACCGGGGAAGGCACGGTGTCCGACTACAAGAAGCTGCTGCAGGGCTTCATCTGGAAGGAGCGGGGGCACGCGCGGGACCTCGCCGATTTCCTGCTCGCGCACGCGCTGCTGACCCCGGCGGACCTCGACGAGGCCCGGCAGATCGCGGCCGGCAACGAGCGCAGCGGGGTCTGCGAGCGGGCGCGGCAGCGGCTGCGGTACCGGCCGAAGGGCACGTAGCCCCGCGCAAGTGCCCAGGGCGGGCCGCCCGGCTCGCGGGGACGCGCAGCCCGGTACCGGCCCGGCCTGGTCAGTGCAGGATCATCTGCCTGACGTCATAACTCGCCGGCAGGAACCCGAACTGCGTCATCAGGTCGGCGACGCGCTGGATCAGGACCGGGTCGGTGTTCAGCGGGAAGGTCGGCACCGCCATGACCGCCGCCGCCGTCGAGGTCACGCCCAGCGAATACTTCACCAGGGCGGTCTCGAGCGCCTTCGGGTTCGTGTCGGCGATCCGCTGGCCCTCTTCGAGGGCCCTGAGGAAGGCCGCCGCGGTCTTCGGGTACTTCTGGGCCCACGTCTTGGTCACGACGTACCCGGCGACCGGGAGGCTCTGTGCGGCGCCTATGTCCTCGTCGGCCAGCGGCTGGGCGCCGATGCCCTCCTCCGCGCCGGTCACGAACGGCTCGGGCATCGACGCCGCGTCTATCCGGTGACCTTGATAAACGTGGGTCTGCAGGGCCGCCGCCATGGCCGGGAAGGGAACGACCATGAAATGGACCTGCTTGGGCGACATCCCGTTGTCCCGGAGCGCCGCGCTGACCAGCAACTGGAGGATGTTGTTCTGCGCGTTGACCGCGATCGTCTTGCCCCTGAGGCCCTCGATGGTCCGGATCGGCGAACCGGACGGGACCATGATCACCTGGTTGCGCGGCTGCATGATCGACCCGGCGGCGAGTATCTCGAAGTCGTCGTGGTTCACCGCGTCAGCGAGGATGTAGGACGGGTAGGCGCCCATGGTGATGTCAAGCTTGCCCGCCAGCTGCTGCTTGATCACGTCGGCGCTGCTGATCGCCGGCTCGATCTTTATCGTCAGGCCCTCGGCCGCGAACAACCCGTCCAGCTGCGCGACGTACAGGCCGCCCGCGTCGGCGGCTGGGACGGCCGCGACCACCAGGTGGGTCTTCTCCAGGCCGGACGGGGCCGCGGACCCGTCCGCGCTCGCGCAGCCGGCGGCGAGCAGGGCGATCACCGCAGCCGCCGCCGGGATACGAAAGAGCGGACGTATCACGTTAAATACCCCTCAATGTCTTATTGGTAGTCCCCAAGGGTACGTGCCGTCGGACACCTACCCTGCCACTTGTCAACCCCTCAGGAGTCCGGATCTTCTATCTTTAGCTACACGTAACCACCTGGCAGAACCATGGGAACTGCGCATGGGAGCCATGGGCCAGACGACTGGATGACCGGGCCTGCGCCGCCCCGGCGCCGGGACGCCGCTCCGGGCCGGGCCCGGATCCGCCGGGATTCCTCCCGGCGAGACGTCCGCGGCTCATCTAGACTCGTCGGGTGATCTTCAAGCAGGTCGGGGACGGGCGGCCCTATCCCGATCATGCGCGGAGCGCTCGCGAATGGGCGGAGATACCGCCGCGCCCGGTCCGGCTTGACCAGCTCATCACGACGAAGAACGTGCTCGATCTGCACACCGTCCTGGCCAAGGACTCCACGTTCTACGGCGACCTGTTCCCCCACGTGATCCGCTGGAAGGGCGAGCTCTACCTCGAAGACGGCCTGCACCGGGCGTTGCGCGCCGCCCTGCACCAGCGGCCGGTGCTGCACGTGCGCGTTCTCGACCTGGACTGACGGGGTCACCGGCCTGCGCTGGCCGGCCGCCGGTCCGCTACGCCGGGGGACTCGACTGCCCTGTGGCCTTCTTGCGGCTGGCCGCCGCGGCCTTCGCCGCCGCCCTCTGCGCGGCACGGGCCCGCTGCACCTGCTCGACGGTGACCTCGCGCGCCAGCTGGGGCGTCATCCACTCCAGCATCGGCGGGATCAGCGCCCGCCAGGTGATCATGGTGTGCCCGCCGCCCGGCACGATCTTCAGCGTCACCTGGGGCTGGCGGATCTGCAGCAGCTGCTGGAAGAATTCGGCGCTCCTCAGGTCGGCGTGGTCGCCGCTGCCTGCCCCGAGCCAGAACTGGGCGATCCTGGTGCCGCCGGGCAGCGAGTCAACCAGGTCATCCGGCGTGTTCGCGCGGCGCAGCCTGGCGTTCCCGCCAAACGGGTCCACCAGCTTGCGGCCCAGCTGATTGTCCAGCGGCGCGAAGTACCCGCTGAGCACGCCGGAGAAGCCGAACTGGCTGCCGTACTTCAGGCCCAGGTTGGCGGCGCAGAACCCGCCTTCGGAGTAGCCGGCGATGCCCCACGCCAGGCCGGGCGCCTGCACCCGCAGCGCTTGCGCGATGTAGTCGGGAAGATCCTCCGCGAGGTAGGTCGCGTCCTGGGGGCCGTGGAACTGGTTCAGGCACTGCAGCGAGACCGCGCGTCCGCCGTTCGCGTCCGGCATGACGAGGACCACGGGCTTGGCCAGGCCGCTGCTGATGAGGTCCTGCAGGGTCGTGGTCACGCCCACCACGGTGATCCAGTCCAGCGGCGTGCCCGGGAAGCCGTGTATCAGCTCGACGGCCGGAAAGCGGTAGTCGCGGAAGGCCGGCTGGAAGTACTGGGGCGGCAGGTACACGTAGACGGTCCGGGTGATGTGGCTGGCCTTCCCGGGCACGCTCAGGCGCACCGTTATCCCGTCCGTGGCCGCCACCGCCGGGTCGACCGCGTGGCCCAGGAGCTTGCCGAACTTCACGCCGGCGCCCGCGTCGGTGGAAGGCAGCTGCGTCGTCTGCGCCGACTGCCCGGTCAGGTCCGAGACCGCGGCGTTCCAGTTCTGGTAGTAGTCGTAGTACTTGTTGACCGCGGCCACCCCGAACATCATCGCCGGGATGAACGCCAGGCTGGCGGCCAGGATGCGGAAGACCGTTTGCTTCGCGACAGCCAGCCACCACATCAGGCCGCCGAACACCACGATCAGGAGCAGGAAAAACGTCGTGCTTTGCGGTTCCAGCAATAGACACTCCGGAAAACCGGTTCGTTCCTGTTTTTGAATTACCTCACCGCGCCGCGCACCCCGACGGGATGCGCCCCGACGCCCCTGGCTCGGCGCGCTGGCGGTGGAGGTGGGATTTGAACCCACGGAAGGGTTGCCCCTTCACACGCTTTCGAGGACGGCACAGTCCCATCCTCCACCGGTCGCGAGTGTACCCAACCTGAGCAGAACGGCAGTGGGCGTTCGCGGACAGTGAGCGTACGGCGATGACGTTCCAGGCCCCGGCGGAGCCCCGCGCAGCGGGGAGATGGACGAATGACATTTGTCATTCCGAGCTGGTGAGGCGTGGCACTACGCGGCAGGACGGCGGCAGGCCACGCTGGTTGCCATGGTTGATCACAACGCTCAGGCCGGGGGGATCGTCCTGTCCCGGCTGTCGAAGTCCTACGGCCAGGTGCGCGCGGTCCGGTCGATCGACCTGACTATCGCTCCCGGTGAGACGGTCGCGCTGCTCGGCCCGAACGGCGCGGGTAAGACGACGACGATCGACGTGATGCTGGGCCTCACCCGTCCCGACGCCGGGACGGTCTCGGTGTTCGGCCGGGCGCCTGAGGCGGCCGTGCGCGCGGGCTGGGTGGGCGGCATGCTGCAGACCGGGTCGCTGCTGGAACATCTCAAGGTCCGCGAGCTGGTCAGCCTGATGGCCTCGTACTACCCGCACCCGCTGGATGTCGTCGACGTCCTGCGGCTGACGGGGGCGGACGAGTTCGCGGGCCAGCTCACCACGAAGCTGTCAGGCGGGCAGGCCCAGCGGGTGCGCTTCGCCGCCGCGCTGGTCGGGGATCCCGACCTGCTGGTGCTGGACGAGCCCACCGCGGGAATCGACGTCGCGGGCAGGCACGAGTTCTGGCAGGCCATGCGCGCGGTCGCCGGGCGCGGCAAGACGGTGCTGTTCGCCACCCACTACCTCGAGGAGGCCGACGCCTACGCCGACCGGATCGTGCTGATGGCCCGGGGGCGCATCATCGCCGACGGCCCGGCCACCGAGATCAAGGCGCGGGCGGGCGCCCGCATGATCAGGGCAACGCTGCCGGGCGGCGACCCGGCGCTGCTGGGCGCGCTCCCGGGCGTGGTGAGCGCGGAGCGGCACGGCGACGCGGTGCTGCTGTCGTGCTCGGATGCTGACACCGCGCTGCGTTCGCTGCTGGGATCGTTCCCGGCCGCGCGGGACATCGAGGTTCGCGGGGGCAGCCTCGAAGAAGCGTTCCTGGAACTAACCGCAGACGAAACCGACAGCGCCGGCACCGCCGATGCGGCCGCGGGCGCGATCGCTGGAGGAGTAACACGATGACGACCGCCACCCACTTCAGGTATGAGCTGGTCCGCTCATTCCGCAACCGCATCTTCTACGGGGTGACCCTGGCGCTGCCGCTGGTCCTGTTCTACGCGGTGGCCTCGGGCCAGCGCAGCGCGACCATGGACGGGATCAGTTTCCCGCTGTACTTCATGACCGCGATGGCGGTCTACGGCGCGATGTTCGCGGCGGTCTCACCAGGGGCGCGCATCGCGCGAGACAGGTCCGGCGGGTGGACCCGGCAGCAGCGGCTGACACCGCTGCGGGCCCGCACCGACATCACGGCCAAGGTGCTCGCCGCCTACCTGATCGCGCTGCCCAGTGTGGTGCTAGTGTTCCTGGCCGGCGCGTCACTCGGGGTGCGGCTGGACGCGGCGCAGTGGCTGGAGATAGGCGGGCTGCTGCTGGCCGGGCTGGCCCCGTTCATCGCCATGGGCATCGTGCTGGGATACCTGCTCCGCGCCGACACCCTGACGCCGGCCATCGGCGGGATCGTCGTCCTGTTCGCGCTCGTCGGCGGGGTGTACGGCTTCCAGCTTGCGCATTCCGGCCCGCTGTTCGACGTCATGAAGGCGATACCGTCCTACTGGCTGGTGCAAGCGGGCAAGACCGCGCTTGGCGGCGGCAGCTGGCCCGCCCAGGGCTGGATCGTGATCGCCGCCTGGACCGCGATCCTCGTCGTGGCCGCCTCGCTCGCCTACCGGCGGTCGGCGGCTCGGGGCTGACCACAATGGGCCAGTCCCCGGTACCCTGGGTGAATGTGAACGAGGTCACGCGGCACAGCGAGGCCGAGGCCGAGTGGGTGGCGGCTCAGGCCCGGTGGACGCGAAGCTGGCGAAGGGCCGCCATGCTGGCGATCCCGCTCGTCTACCTGATCTTCGTGGTCGTCTCGGTCCGGCAGAACTCCTACGGCGCCGCAGCGGTCGCAGGCTACGTGCTGCTAGCCGCGTTTGCCGCGTGCTGGCTCGTCACGCCCGCCGTGCTGCCGCCGTGCACGAGCGGGCTGCGGTTCTGGGCCTGGTACGCACTGCTGGTGGCGCTGGCAGTGGCGGAACTGCCATTCGCCCGCGCGGCCGGCTTCGTCCTGTTCGTGTTCATCACGCTGCTCACCGTGGCGCGCCTGGGCGCCCGCTCGGCCCCGTTCGTGGCCGCGATGGCACTGGCGGCGCTGCTGGTCCCGCTGGCGGTCGGGTCCTGGCACGTCAGCCTGGCCAAGTCGTTCGCCGACGTCACCCCCGTCGCGATCCCGGTCGTCGCGATCGCGATGGCCGCGACGATGCAGGTGGTGCGCGCCAACCAGGCACTCGCCGAGACCCGCGCCGAGCTGGCGCGGCTGGCTGCGGAGAACGAGCGGATCCGGATCGCCCGCGACCTGCACGACCTGCTCGGCCACTCGCTGACCGCGATCACGGTGAAAGCAGGCCTGGCGCGCCGGCTCGGGCCGACCAATCCCGCCGGGGCGGTGGACCAGATCACCGAGGTCGAGGAACTCTGCCGGCAGGTACTCGCTGAGGTCAGGGCCGCGGTATCCGGCTATCGCGAGGTCACCCTGGCCAGCGAGCTCGCCCGCGGCCGGGAGCTGCTGCGGGTCTCCGGGATCGCCGCTGACCTCCCCACGGCGACCGAGGTTGCCGATCCATTCCACCAGGAGCTGTTCGGCTGGGCCGTGCGTGAAGGGCTGACCAACGTCATCCGCCACTCCCGGGCACGGTCCTGCGCGGTGCGGGTATCCGCTTCCTGCGTCGAGATCACCGACGACGGTCACGGATCTGACGCCCCTCCCGGGAACGGGCTCAGCGGACTGCGCGAGCGGGCGGCGGCCGCCGGCGGTGGCGTGGACGCCGGGCCGGTGCCGCCCGCGGGCTGGCGGCTGCGGGTGTGGGTGCCCACGGTGGACGCGCCGCCCGCCGTCGGCGGGACCGCCCCGGCAGCCCGCGACACGGCCAGCGCAGCCGGGCCGAGCCTGCTCCCGGCACCGCAAGGACGCTGACGTTGATCCGGCTGCTGCTCGCCGACGACCAGGAGCTCATCCGCACTGCGCTCGCCGTGATGCTCGCGCTGGAAGAGGACTTCGAGGTCGTGGCGTCGGTTGGCCGTGGGGACGAGGTAGCTGCCGCGGCCAGAGAACACCACCCGGACGTGGCCCTGCTGGACATCGAGATGCCTGGGCTCGACGGCCTAGCCGCCGCGGGAGTTCTCGCCCACGAGCAGCCGCAGTGCCGGTCGGTGATCCTCACCACGTTCGGCCGCCCCGGCTACCTGCGCCGGGCGATGGAGTCGGGGGCCCGCGGTTTCGTGGTCAAGGACGCCCCGCCCGAGCAGCTTGCCGCCACGATCCGCCGGGTCGCAGCGGGAGAGCGCGTCGTCGATCCGGGACTTGCCGCTGAGTCGCTGGCCGCCGGGGCGTCGCCGCTGACCGCTCGGGAACGTGACGTCCTGGTCGCCGCAAAGCCGGGAGCCACCATTTCGGAGATAGCCGGGAAGCTGTTCCTGTCCGAGGGGACGGTCCGCAACTACCTGTCCGGCGCGATCGCCAAGACCGGGACGCGCAACCGTTCCGAGGCAGTGCGGATAGCTGAGGAACGAGGCTGGCTCTGACGCCGGGGCTTTCCAGCCGCAGCCTCGGATAACCCCGCCCGGATCGGTGGCAAGCGAAAGCCCTCCCGCGCGGACGCCGCTAACCAGTGAGCTGGGCGACCGGGCGGTTTGATGTGCTCAATTCCCGCTGGCTCCATCGCCGCTGGCAGGGGTATGTGGCCGCAGGCGCAGCCGCTGGGCGAGCCAGGCCCCGGCCCCGGCGGCCAGCAGTACCAGTGCTGGCAGCAAGCCGAGCAGCCGCAGCTGCGACATGGCCAGGTCGGCGGCGCCGGTGTCGCCGCCTGCCAGGCCACCGTTGGTGAACTGGGTGACCACCAGTGCGGTCGCGAGGTAAATGGCCACGATGATGGCCAGTGCCGGGCTGCGCTCGGCCCAGGCCAGTACCCACAGCAGAGCCGCAATGATCACTAGCGGGCCGGCCTGGTGCGTGTCATGCATCAGCCGGTGCAAACTCGGCGAGTTGGATTGGCCTGCGAGGAGCGGTACAAGGAGCACCGCCTCGCCCAGGACCAGGCCGGTGATGAGGAAGCCGCGCGCTGGCGTCCGCAGCCCGACCCTGTTGCCGCGCCACCGGTACCAGAGCACGGTCAACAGGACCCCTGCCGGGATGGCGATCTGCCAGTAGTAGCCCAGCGCCACCACGACCGTGATGTGTGTCGCTGCGACCGACACATAGCAGGGGTGATTCACGATGGCCTCACAGGGGCGGGGCGTGGGCGGACCTGCAAGGCCCGGCCGCGACAGGCGCTCGTAGAACGGGAGCGAGCCGCAGATCAGCGCGCCGAACAGCAGCAGCGGCAGCCAGTAGCCGCGCGCGGCGGCGCTGACCCGGTCGCGAAGATCATCCATTTCGCCGATCAGCTGTGCAGGCGTGAGGCCTTCTCCGTCCCCTGCAGCCGTATGCTCAGCTGTCTCGCTCACTGTTGCCTCCAGCGCTTTCGGTGTCCTGTGCTCCGTCGTGCTCGTGGACGAGCCGCGTCAGCGCTTCCATCTCGGCCGCCAGGGCCGCGCGGCCCTGGCGGGTGATGCTCACCCAGGTCCGCGGACGGCGGCCCCGGTAGCCCTTCTCCACCCGGACCAGGCCCGCATCTTCCAGCACCGTCAGATGCCTCGACAGGTTCCCCGAGGTCAGGCCCAGCGCCTCCTGCAGGTAGCCGAAGTCCGCCTGCCGCGACCGCGAGGTGATCGCCAGGATGCCAAGCCTGTGCCGCTGGTGCACTGTCTCGTTCAGGCCCGCCGCCGGGTGCGCCTTCGCTGCAGCCGGGTCCGGCGCGGCCGCGCCAGGATGCCCGCCACCCCTGTTCATTCTCCGGCCCCGCCCCGCATCGCCTCTTTGCTTGATTCACCAGCAGCCTTGCAAAACAAAGTAGTTTTGTCAACCAGCAGACCGTACGGCGACACCGGGATGCTCAACGCCACCACACCCCTGTGAACCGTGGTGGCTGCCCGCCATGGCATCAGCCCGGTTGCCTTGTCAGCCTGCCAACTGCTGGCTGCGTCGGTCCTGCTCGCGATTGCCCTGGGTATGACCGGTACGCCGAGCCATCGTCCTTGGCGCCCTGATCCTGGGCGAGCACATCACGCCTCTCGTCCCCCGCCGGATTCGTACCGGACGGCAGGCGTCCGGATTGCCCGACATGCGTGGCCGTGAGCGCCAAAAGCTCGCACCTACGGCCCGTCCGTAACGATGCCTCTTCGCGCATCGGCCGCGGGAGTGTCAGCTCCCCTCTGCGATCAGCGTCGGACTCGAGTGCGGAGGAGCCCCAGCCGCAGCGAGCGCCCGCTAGCTGCATCTGGTCGTCAATGGAACCGTAGGCTCGCGCTCCATTGACCTAACCTCCGTAGCACTCGTGGCGCGGACGTAATGCGGCTGACGCCGCTACGCAGATACTGCAGGCCTGCGCCGACAGGATGCGCTCATGATCGGTGCGGGGCCGGTCGCGTACCGGTGAGCGCCTGGAGTTCGGCGGACACCTCAGCGGCCTCGGCCGCCCCGATCTGCTGGAAGATCTCCAGTGCCTGCCGCAGCGTGTCTTCCGCCTCGGCGGCGCGGTCGGCGGCCAGGGCGCACCGGCCCAGGCCGGCCAGCGCGTGCGCCTGGTTCCAGGAGCTACCGACCTGGCGGGCCAGGTCCAGGGCCTGCTGGTGACAGGACCCGGCCCGGCGCAGGTCACCGCAGGCCCTGTGCAGCGTCCCGGCCCCGTTGAGGGCCCCGGCTTCACCGCCCCGGTCGCCGATGTCCTGGTAGATGCCCAGCGCCTCGTTCAGGACCTCGGCCGCGCCCGGGTAGTCCCCGGTCAGCTGCCGCATGCTTCCCAGGTAGGTGAGGGCGCTGGCCTGGCCGAGCCGGTCGCCGATGTCCCGGTACAAGCCCAGCGCCTCCTGCAGGGCCAGGGCCGCGCCCGGATAATCCCCGGTCGTCCGCCGCACAGCCCCCAGGTTGTTGAGGGCGCTGGCCTGGCCGCGCCGGTCGCCGATGTCCCGGTACAAGCCCAGCGCGTCCTCCAGGGCCTGGGCCGCGCCCGGATAATCCCCGGTCGTCCGCCGCACGCTACCCAGGTAGGTGAGGGCGTTGGCCTGGCCGCGCCGGTCGCCGAGATCCCGGGAGATGGCCAGCGCCTCCTGCAGGGCCTGGGCCGCGCCCGGATAGTCCCCGGTCCCCAGCCGCACCATCCCCAGGTTGTTGAGGACGCTGGCCTGACCGAGCCGGTCGCCGAGATCCCGGTACAAGCCCAGCGCCTCTTCCAGGTCACGGGCCGCGCCCGTATAGTCACCGGCCAGCTGCCGCACGACCCCCAGGTTGTTGAGGGCGCTGGCCCGGCCGGGCCGATTGCCGAGTTCACCATAGATGCCGAGCGCCTCTTCCAGGTCCCGGGCCGCGCCCGGATAATCTCCGGTCAGCCGCCGCACAATCCCCAGGTCGTGGAGGGCGTTCGCCTGGCCGACCCGGTCGCCAAGATGCTGTGCGGCGCGCAGGGCGGTGACATGGCGGGCGATAGCCTCGGCCCACGGGCCGTCCTGGCGCAGCAAAGCGGTAATTCCGACGGTGAGCGCAATGATGCGGGCGTGCTGGCCAGTTCCGGTGGCGTGGTCCAGGCAGGCGATCAGGTTGGCGCGCTCGGCCCGGAGCCAGGCCAGCCCCTGGTCCTGGCCGACCAGGACGGGATCCGCAGCCGGTATCGTGCCGGCCACCGGGATGGTGCGGGTCTGGCGGGAGAGCTCGGCGTCGGCAAGGCCGGCGACGTGCTGGTAGTAATCCAGCAGCCGTGCGGTGGCGTGGTCGCGGTCCCCATCGGGGTCGAGGCGGGCGGCCAGGGCGCGGGCGTGCTCGCGGATCAGGTCATGCATCCGGTACCGGCCCTGGGCCGGCTCGGTGAGCAGGTACTGGTCATACAGCGCCTCCAGGCCGCGGCGCGCGGCAGCCAGGCCGGTGCCGTCTATCGCCGCGGCCGCGTAGCCGTCGATGTCGGCGCCAGGATGCAGCCCGAGCCGGCGGAACAGCCGCTGCTGGTCCGGTGCGAGGTCCGCGTAGGACAGGTCGAACGCGGCGGCCACCGAGACGTTCTCGGTGGCGATCAGTTCCAGCCGGTCCACCGCAGCGGCCAGCTCGGCGGCCCGTCCGGCCGCGGTCCAGGCCGGGTGGTGGTGCAGCTGGCGGGCCACCATCCCGATGGCCAGCGGCAGGTAGCCGCACAGCCGGGTCAGCTCGGCCACCGCCGCGTCCTGCGGGCCGAGCCCGGGCCGGCCGGCCAGCCGGACCAGCAGGCCGGCCGCTTCCTCCGGCGGCAGGGTGTCTAGGCTGATCGCGGTGGCGTCCTCCAGCGCGGACAGGTGCCGCCGGCTGGTGACCAGCACCAGGCTCCCCCCGGTCCCGGGCAGCAGCGGGAGCACCTGCTCGCTGTCGGCCGCGTCGTCCAGGATCAGCAGCAGCTGCTTCTCGGCCAGCCGGTCCCGCCACAACGCCATCCGCGCTTCCAGGCCCGGCGGGATCTGGGCCGCAGGAATCCCGGCGGTCAGCAGCAGGCTGGCCAGCGCGTCGGCTGGGTCGACCGGCTGCTGCCCGGGGGTGTGCCCGTGCAGCGGCAAGAAGATCTGCCCAGCCGGGAACCGCGGCGCCAGCCGATGCGCGGCGTGCACCACCAGCGCGGTCTTGCCGACTCCGGCCATCCCGCCGATCGCATGCACGCCGACCACCCCGCTCGCACCCGCCGCCGCCTCCACCAGCTCGGCCAGCTCCCGCTGCCGCCCGGTGAACGAGACCAGATCCCGGGGCAGCGTCCGGGTCGCCGCCGCTACTCCGCCCGGCACCGTCTTCAACGGCGGGAACTCTCCCGGCAGGCCCGCCGCCTCCAGCTGGAAGATCCGCACCGGATCCTCCAGATCCTTCAGCCGGTGCACCCCCAGGTCCCGCAGCCCCGCACCCGGCAGCAGCACCTCCCGCACCAGGGCCGCCGACGCCTGCGACACCAGAACCTGGCCCCCATGACCGGCCGCTGCCACCCGGGCCGCCCGGTGCACATCCAGGCCCACCAGGCCCGTGGCCGTGACCGACGCCTGCCCGGTATGCACGCCCATCCGCACCCGGACGTGCTCGCCCGCGGGCCACGCATGGGCGGCCAGGGCCCGCTGCATCGCCAGCACCGCTGCCACGCACGCCGCTGGCGAGGAGAACACCGCGAAGAACGCATCGCCCTGCGTATCGACCTCCCGGCCTCCCTGCGCCGCCAGCTCCGACCGGATGATCTGGTGGTGATCGGCCAGCACCCGCGCGTACACGTCCTGCCCCACCCGCCCGAGCAGAGCCGTCGACCCCTCGATGTCGGTGAACAGAAACGTGAACGTCTCCACACGCACAGCGTAGAAGGCCAGCCGCCAACCGCAGCTGACAGCAGCCACCCGGCCTGCGGTCGGCGCGCGAGGCTGCTGGTGCCGTGAGCTGGAAGCCGAGCAGGCTGGTGTAGAACTGGCGGCTGCGCTGGATGTCGGTCACCGTGAGCCGCAGGTGATGGATCTGGCCGACTGGAATCTGCCCGGGCACTGCAGCCTCCCTTCCGCG
>CAWCGJ010000010.1:0-102810 GCA_963795055.1 uncultured Actinomycetota bacterium | reverse complement strand
CGGGGTGCTACGGGAGAGGTGCTTGGCCCGCCGGGCCGTGGCCAGCGGCACCCCCTCGATGACCCGGCCAGCCCGCAGCAGCACCGCCGAGGCACCGTGCTCCCGCTGGCAGACCAGGTTCATGCAGAAGTGCATGCCGTAGGTGAAGTACACGTAGACGTGGCCCGGCGGGCCGAACATCACCGCGTTGCGGGCAGTCCGGCCGCGGTAAGCGTGCGAGGCCGGATCGGACTGCCCCGCGTACGCCTCGACCTCGGTCAGCATGACCGCGACCAGCCCCTCCGCGGTCTCGTGCGCGATCACGCAGCCCAGCAGTTCCGGCGCCACCTGCACGGACGGGCGCGCGAAGAAGTCTCTCGGCAGCACCTCGGTGTCGGCCGACCATGATCGTGCGGACTTTTGCGCGCTATTCGGCAAAAAGTCCCCACGATCATGGAAGTCAGGGTGGCTGGCGTCGTGGGAGCCGGGTGCGTCCGGGCCGCGGGGAGTCATGCGGGGAACCATCAGCCCGCGGCCCAGGCGGCCTGCTCCTCCACGGCGGCCCGCAGCTGGCCGAGCTGCTCGGCCACCCGCTCCGGGGCCGTGCCGCCCGGGCTGCGCCGGGCCGCCAGCGCGCCGGGCACCGTCAGCACCTCGCGGACGTCCGGGGTCAGCTGCGGCGAGACCCGGGCCAGGTCGGCGTCGCTCACGTCCGCCAGCTCGCAGTCGTGTACCTGGCACCAGACCACGAGGTGCCCCACGACCTCGTGCGCCTCGCGGAACGGGACGCCCCGCCGGACCAGCAGCTCGGCCAGGTCGGTGGCGAGCGCGTGGCCGGCGGCGGCGCCCGCGGCGATCCGCTCCGAGTTGAAGCGCAGCGTGGCGACCAGGCCGGCCATCGCGGGCAGCACCAGCAGCAGCGTGTCCACCGCGTCGAAGACCGGTTCCTTGTCCTCCTGCAGGTCGCGGTCGTAGGCCAGGGGCAGGCCCTTGAGCGTGGCCAGCAGCCCGGTCAGCCCGCCGATCAGCCGGCCCGCCTTGCCGCGGGCCAGCTCGGCCACGTCCGGGTTCTTCTTCTGCGGCATGATCGACGAGCCGGTCGCGTAGGCGTCGTCGATCTCGGCCCAGCCGAACTCGTGCGACGACCACAGCACGACCTCTTCGCCGAGCCGGGACAGGTGCACGCCGAGCAGCGCCGCGGCAAAGCAGAACTCGGCGGCGAAGTCGCGGTCGCTGACCGCGTCGATCGAGTTGCCGAAGGCGGAGGCGAAGCCCAGCTCAGCGGCGACCGTCTCGGGGTCGAGCGGCAGCGACGACCCGGCCAGCGCGCCCGCGCCGAGCGGGCTCACTGCCGCCCGGCGATCCCAGTCCCGGAGCCGGTCCCCGTCGCGGGCGAAGGCCTGGACGTGCGCGAGCAGCTGGTGCGCCAGCAGGACCGGCTGGGCGTGCTGCAGGTGCGTCATCCCGGGCGCGGGCGTGCCCAGGTGCCGCTGCGCCTGGTCGATCAGCGCGGTCTCCAGCTCGGTCAGTCGCGACACGACGAGCCGGGCGTGGTCGCGCAGGTAGAGCCGCAGGTCGGTGGCGATCTGGTCGTTGCGGCTGCGGCCCGCCCTGAGCTTGCCCGCCAGCGACCCGGCCCGCTCGAGCAGGCCCCGCTCGAGTGCCGTGTGCACATCCTCGTCGGTGGCCACCGGACGGAACCGGCCGGTCCGGCACGCCTCATCGAGGTCGTCGAGCGCGGCCAGCATCCGGGCCAGCTCGGCCGCGTCCAGCAGCCCGGCCCGGTGCAGCACGCGGGCGTGCGCCCGGGACGCAAGCAGGTCGTAGGCGGCCAGCCGCCAGTCGAACTGAACGCTGACCGACAGCCGGGCCAGCGCCTCGGCCGGGCCCGACTCGAACCGGCCCCCCCACAGCCGGACCGGCGGCGTGTGCTCCTGGTCCCCCACGGCGCTCCTCTCGCTCCTGACGATCACGCGCATTGTGCCAGACCGCCACGATCACGGAAGAGGATCCACAACGTGAACGCCCGCCAACCGGCCGGTCAGGCCGGCGGACCTGGCCGGCGACCTTCCGGTCGCGGTCGGCGGCGATCTTGCTGGGCAGGCCCCACAGCTCCACGAAGCCCTTGGCCAGCCGCTGGTCGAACATGTCGCCGGTGTCGTAGGTGGCCAGCGCATAGTCGTACAGCGCCGCCGGGCTGCGGCGCCCGGTCACCACGGCCCGGCCGCCGTGCAGCCGGAGCCTGATCTCCCCGGTGACATGCTGCGAGGCCGTCGTCATGAACGCCTCCAGCGAGTGCCGCAGCGGCGAGTACCACAGCCCGTCGTAGACCAGCTCGGTCCAGCGCTGCTCGGCCTGCCGCTTGAACCGGGCCAGGTCGAGCTCCATGCACACGCTCTCGAGCTCGGAGTGCGCGGTGATCAGCGCAATGGCTCCCGGCGCCTCGTAGATCTCCCGGCTCTTGATCCCGACCAGCCGGTCCTCGACCATGTCGATCCGGCCGACCCCGTGCGCCCCGGCGAGCGCGTTCAGCTCGGTGATGATCTGCAGCGGGGTCAGCGGCCGGCCGTCGAGGGCCACCGGGAGGCCATCCGCGAACGAGATCGTGACGTCCTCCGGCTCCTTCGGCAGCGCCGGGTCGCTGGTGTATCCCCAGACGTCGTCGTGCGGCGCCTCCCAGATGTCCTCCAGGTGCCCGGTCTCGCAGCTGCGGCCCCACAGGTTCTGGTCGATCGAGTACGGCGAGCGCGACGTGACGTTGATCGGCAGCCCCTTCTCGGCGGCGAACGCGATCGCCTTGTCCCTGGTCATCCCGGAGTCACGGACCGGAGCCAGGACCTTCACCTCCGGGGCGAGGCAGGCCAGGCCCACCTCGAACCGCACCTGGTCGTTGCCCTTGCCGGTGCAGCCGTGCGCGACCAGGCCGGCGCCGCGCTCGCGCGCCACCCGGGCCAGGTGCTTCACGATCAGCGGCCGGGACAGCGCCGAGACCAGCGGGTAGCGGTTCATGTACAGCGCGTTGGCGCGCAGCGCGGGCATGCAGTACTCGGCGGCGAACTCGGCCCGCACGTCGGCGACCACGGCGTCGGCCGCGCCGCAGGCCAGCGCGCGCTCGCGGATCGTGTCCAGGTCCTCGCCGCCCTGGCCGACGTCCACCGCGAGCGCGATGATCTCGGCGCCGGTCTGCTCGGCGATCCACCCGATGGCCACCGAGGTGTCCAGCCCGCCGGAGTAGGCGAGCACTACGCGTTCTGTCATTGTTCCTCCCTCAGCTCCCCGGTTCCGGGGATGTTCCTGTCACTGGTGGCCGCGCCGGTCGGCCAGCCGCAGCAGCGCGCGGGCCAGGTCCGCCCCGCCCGCCGGGTCCCGCGCGATGACCAGCACGGTGTCGTCGCCCGCGACCGTGCCGAGGATCGACGGCCAGGCCGAGTGGTCGAGCACCGAGGCCAGGAACTGCGCGGCCCCGGCCGGGGTCCGCAGCACTACCAGGTTGGCGCTTGCCTCGGCCGAGACCAGCAGTTCGGCGGCGACCCGCGCCAGCCGGCCCGACGGCTCCGGCGGCGGGTCCTCGGCGGAAGCCGCGGGCGCCTGGGCCAGCCCTTCCGGCTCGCCCGGCAGCGAGTAGACCAGTCCGCCCGGCAGAGAGCCGGGCCCCCCCGCCTGGCCCGGCAGCGCGTACACCAGCCCGCCGTCGGCGGCGCGCAGCCGTACCGCCCCGAGTTCCTCCAGGTCGCGAGAGAGAGTCGCCTGGGTGACCCGCACGCCGTGCTGGCCCAGCCGCTCGGCGAGCTCTTCCTGGGACCGGACCGGCGGGACGGCGTGGGCCAGGATCGCGGCGATCTGCGCGTGCCGCGCCGTCTTGGTGACCGGGCTGACGGTGCTCATCATTTTTCCTTCGCTCGCCTCCGGGCCCCCGCCCGCCTCCCCATTCCCCCTTCACTGCGCCGACTTCCCTCGTCGCTCGGTCGCAAGCTCCCTCGCTCCTCAGTCCAGGCGGCGCCGCGGCCCTTTGGCTCGCTCATGGCTACGCCCCCTGCCCGGCCAGCTGGCTGGCCGACGACAGGATCGCGGGCAGTTCAGCGGTGAACGAGTCGGCCTGCTCGGCGCTGAGGATCAGCGGCGGCGCCAGCCGGATCGCGTCCGGCTGGACCGCGTTGACCAGGAACCCGGCCCGGCCCGCCGCGGCCTCCACCGCGGCCGCCGCCGGGGCCGCGAGCGTGATCGCCCGCCAGAGCCCGCTCCCGCGCACCCCGGTGACCAGCGGGTGCCCGGTGGCCTCGATCGCGGCGGCCAGCCGGTCGCCGACCTCGGTGACGTTCTTCAGCAGGCCCTCGCTCTCGATGGTGTCGAGCACCGCGAGCGCCGCCGCGCAGGCAACGGGGTTGCCGCCAAAGGTGCTCCCGTGATCGCCCTTGCCGAGCGCGGAGCCGCACCCGCCGATGCCGATGCAGGCCCCGATGGGCAGGCCGCCGCCCAGCCCCTTGGCCAGCGTGATCACGTCGGGGATGACGCCCTCGCGCTGGAATGCGAACCAGGCGCCGGTACGGCCCACCCCGCTCTGGATCTCGTCGAGCACCAGCAGCGCCCCGGCCTCGTTGCAGGCCGCGCGCGCGGCCTGCAGGTAGCCGTCGGGTGCCGGGACCACGCCGCCCTCCCCCTGGGTTGGCTCGAGGAACACCGCGGCGCAGTCCGGGCTGACCGCCGCGCGCAGGGCGTCGGCGTCGCCGTACGGGACGAACCGGACGTCGAGCCCGAACGGCGCGAACGGCTCCCGGATCGAGCTCTTACCGGTCAGGCTGAGCGCGCCCATCGTCCGGCCGTGGAACGAGTGCTCGGCTGCGACGAAAACCGGCCGCCCGCTGCCCTGGCGGCGCCGGACCAGCTTGATCGCCGCCTCGTTGGCCTCGGCGCCGGAGTTGGCGAAGAACACCCGCCCGTCGACGCCGAGCAGCCCGATGAGCCGCTCGGCGAGGAGCACCTGGGGCTCGTGCAGGTACAGGTTCGAGATGTGCACCAGCCGCCCGGCCTGCTCGGTCACGGCCGCGACGATCGCCGGGTGCGCGTGCCCGAGCGCGCTGACCGCGATGCCGCCGACCAGGTCCAGGTAGGAGTGGCCGTCCACGTCCCAGACCACGCATCCCTCGCCGCGCGCCAGCGCCAGGGGCGGCAGGCCGTAGTTCAGCATCATGGCCGCGGCGTAACGGTTCTGCAGCTGCTCCGTGGCGGTCATGCGTTCCTCCTGCTGGCTAGCTGGCTGGATGGGTCAGTCCGGCAGCACCATGGTGCCGATGCCCGAGTCGGTGAATATCTCGAGCAGGATCGCGTGCGGCAGCCGCCCGTCGAGCACGTGTGCGCGCGGCACGCCGCCGCGCACGGCGGTCAGGCAGGCTTCCATCTTGGGGATCATCCCGCCGTCCAGGCCGGACAGTATCCCGGCCAGTTCGGCCGCGCTCAGCTGGCTGATCACCTCGCCGGGCCGGGCGGCGGTCACTTCGCCCGGCCCGGCGGGGGGCCAATCGGCGTACAGCCCGGCCACGTCGGTGAGCAGGACGAGCTTGGCAGCGTCCAGCGCGACCGCGACCGCGGCAGCCGCGGTGTCGGCGTTTACGTTGTAGACATCGCCGGCCTCGCCCCGGGCCACGCTGGAGATAACGGGGATGCGGCCGTCGGCGATCAGCGCACGGACCGCCCCGGGATCGACCCTGTGGATCTCGCCGACCTGGCCGAGATCCACCGGCGCGCCGTCCACGGTGGCCTGGGCGCGGGTCGCGGTGAGCAGATTGGCGTCCTCACCCGACATCCCGACCGCGAAGGGCCCGTGCCGGTTGATGAGGCCGACCAGGTCCCGGTTCACCTGCCCGGTCAGGACCATCCGGACCACGCCCATCGCCTCCGGCGTGGTCACCCGCAGCCCCGCGGCGAACGTGCTCGGGATGCCCAGCTTGCCGAGGTGCTCGCTGATCTGCGGGCCGCCGCCGTGCACCACCACCGGGCGCAGCCCCGCGTACCGCAGGAACACCACGTCCTGCGCGAACGCGAAGCAGAGGTCCTCGTCGGCCATGGCGTGCCCGCCGAACTTGATCACCACGGTCTCGCCGTGGAACTGCTCCAGCCAGGGCAGGGCCTCGATCAGGGTCGCGGCCTTGCCCAGCGCATTAGGCGAAGCCTTGTCAGCCGCGAGGGCCGCTCGTCGGCCCGAGGGGATGACTTGGGGGGATCCGGGGGGTCGTCCCCCCGGGCTAGCACAGACTCAGTCTTGCCCGCCGCGACGGCCGGCTGGCCGGCCGTGGCGGGGGACGGTGAAGGGGGAATGGGGAGGTGGGTGGGGGGCGGGGGCATGGGGGGATCCGGGCCGTCGGGGTCTGGGGTGCCCCCCGGGGCTAGCACGGCTTCGTGGTTCGCGGTATCGGTCACGTTTATCGCCGTCACGTGGAGTATGCCGAGTTCTCGTGCACGTAGGCCTCGGTCAGGTCGGTGGTGCGGATCGTGGCCGCGCACGGCCCGGCGGACAGGTCGACGGTGAGACGGACATCCCTGGGCCGCAGGTCGACGCCGGCCCGGTCCTCGGCCGCGAACCCGTTCCGGCAGACCCAGACCCCGTTGATCGCCACGTTGAGCCGGTCCGGCTCGAACACGGCGTCGGTGGTGCCCACCGCGGCCAGGACGCGGCCCCAGTTGGGATCCTCCCCCGCGATCGCGCACTTGAGCAGGTTGCACCGAGCGACGGCGCGCCCGACGGTGACCGCGTCGTCCTCGCTGGCCGCGCCGGTCACCTCGATGTCGATGGCCTTGCCCGCTCCCTCGGCGTCCAGCTGCATCTGCCGGGCCAGGTCCGCGCAGCCCTGGGCCAGCAGCGCCGCGAACTCACCCGGGTCGGGCCGGACCCCGGATGCGCCGCTGGCCAGCAGCAGCACCGTGTCGTTCGTCGACATGCAGCCGTCGGTGTCCAGCCGGTCGAACGTGACGGCGACGGCCTTCCGCAGCGCGGCGTCCAGTTCGGCCGCGGCCAGGTCGGCGTCGGTGGTGAGCACCGTGAGCATGGTGGCGAGCGCCGGGGCGAGCATGGCGGCCCCCTTGGCCATGCCGCCGATCGCGTAGCCCGTCCCCGTCACCCGGCACGTCTTCGGGACCGTGTCGGTGGTCCTGATGGCGTCCGCCGCCGCGCCGCCACCCTCGGCCGACGCCGCCGCGACGGCGGCGTCCACGCCGGGCAGCAACCGGTCCATGGGCAGCCGGTCCCCGATCAGGCCGGTCGAGCAGACCGCGATCTCCCCGGCGGACGCGGACAGCACCTTGGCCAGCCGTTCGGCCGTGTGGTGGGTGTCAGCGAACCCGCCCGGCCCGGTGCAGGCGTTCGCGCCGCCGGAGTTGAGCACGACGGCCCGGACCCGGCCACCGCTGATGACCTGCTGGGTCCACAGCACCGGGGCGGCCTTGACCCGGTTGGCGGTGAACACCCCGGCCGCCGCGTCGGACGGGCCGTCGTTGATGACCACGGCCAGGTCCGGCTGGCCGGACGCCTTGATCCCGGCGGTGACGCCTGCCGCCCGGAACCCGGCGGCTGCCGTGACGCTCATGTGGTTGGCAGCGCGGAAACCCCAGCGTCTAGGCCGGGGGCGGAGCGCCGCTTGCCTCCCTCCGTTTTGTCGCTGCCCTGCGATACCGTTGCTGAGTCGGTGGTAAGAGCCAAGCCGCCGACAGGCACGACCGCCGCAGGGCATGCGGTGGCAGCGCGGGGAGCCTTCTTGCGCACCAGGGCTCGGCTGTGAACCGCGAACCGACAGCGCAGACCGCCAGGTCTGCGGCTGAAATCCCTCGCCTTGAGGTGGGTGGAGGATGTCAAGGGGCCACTCCGTAAGCGGTGAGGCCGGCCGTCTCCGGCAGGCCGAGCATGAGGTTGGCGTTCTGGACGGCCTGGCCGGCGGCGCCCTTGCCGAGGTTGTCGATGGCCGCCACCACGGTGGCCCGGCCGGTCCGGGCGTCAGCCGCGGCCTGCAGATGCACGCCGTTCGACCCGGCCACCGCGGCCGTGGTCGGCCAGCGCCCCTCGGGCAGCACGCAGATGAACGGCTCGCCCGCGTAGGCCCCGGCCAGGGCGTCCCTGAGCAGCGCGGTAGCCGCCTGGCCGGGCCCCGGCGTCAGCCGCGCCGTGCAGGTCGCGAGGATGCCGCGCGGCATGGGGGCCAGGACCGGGGTGAAGCTGACCGTCACGTCGGCCGGCCCGGCCCCGGGTGCTGCTGTGCCGGCGGCCTCGGCGAGGGCCTGCTCGATCTCGGGCGTGTGCCGGTGCGTCCCGCCGGCCTGGTACGCCGAGACGGCGCCCATCACCTCGCTGCCGAGCAGTTCCGGCTTGGGCTCCCGCCCGGCGCCCGAGGTGCCCGAGGCGGCGACGATCACGATGTCCTGCGGCTCGATCAGGCCCGCGGCCAGCAGCGGCGCGAGCGCGACAATGGCCGCGGTCGCGTAGCAGCCCGGGACGGCTACCCGGGTCGCGGCCTTGACCTGCTCCCGGGCTCCGGGCAGTTCCGGCAGGCCCGTGGTCCAGCGGCCCGCGTGCGGGCCCTGGTAGTGCCGGGCCCAGGCGGCGGCGCCGGCGAGCCGGAAATCGGGCCCGAGGTCGACGATCCTGGCGCCCTGGCCGAGTTCACCGGCCAGCCGCGGTGAGCTCCCGGCGGGCAGGGCGAGGAACACCAGGTCGCAGCCGGAGCCGGCCAGCGCCTGGTCGGTGTCGAACGCGCGGCCGGCCAGCGACGGGATGCCAGCGAGGTGGGGGTGCACCTCGCCGACCAGACGACCCGCGTTGCTGTCCGCGGTCACCGGGCCCAGTTCCAGGTCGGGGTGACCGGCGAGCAGCCGGAGCAGCTCGCCGCCGGCGTATCCGCTCGCGCCCGCCACCGCTACCCGCGCGCCCATCAGCCACCGCCCTCCGCCCGACCCGTTGCTGAATTATTATGCAGTTGAGTGATTGATTATGCAAACTGTCAGGCCAGCGGGGTCTGGCCCAGGCGGGGACCTGCGGGGAGGGAGCCTGGCCGGGCGGCCGCCGGGCCTCGCTGGGCGGCCCGGCCGAGGCCGGAGCCGAATTGGGGACGGAGCCTGCCTCGGGCATGATGAGGCGGCATGATGAGGGTCGCGGAGACCGAAAGGAGACGGCCATGCGCGTTCGCCGGCCGCGGGCTTCGGCCCGCGCGCGGCTGACCGCGCCCGCGTGCGGCGTCGCGGCCGCCGCGATCTTGCTGGCCGTGGCCGGGTGCGGATCGCCCGCGACGTCGTCCGCGGCGCCGGCGGGCTCGGGGGCGACGGGCTCGGCCACCGGGATGACCGTGTGCGGGACGACACGGACCGCGGCCAACGTCCCCGTTCATATCCAGGTCGCCCGCGGCAAGGTGTCCTGCGCCGCGGCGCTGAAGGTGGAGCGCGACTACACCAAGGCCATCCTGTCCGGCGACGTGCCCGGCACCGGCGGCGGCGCGCCGGTTCACGTGCGGGGATGGACCTGCCAGGGGTTCACCACGCCCGTGGTGCTGAAGACGGGGCAGGCGTCCAAATGCGTTCAGGGCAGTAAGGAGATCCTGGCGATCCTTCCCGCGCCTGCCTAGCCGCCCGCGGAATGGTGACGACCGGGGCCGTCTTCGCGCGGGACTGGCCTGGCATCATGCAGTAGGAAATTGCCACTCATAACGGGGAGACCGGCCCATGCCCAGCACGCCCGTCGCGGTCCACCACATCGACGTGCCCACCTCACGCCTGCGCACCCACGTGCTCACGGCGGGCCCGGCCGACGCGCCGGTGCTCGTGCTGGTGCACGGCAATGTCTCGTCCGCGCGGTTCTTTGCCCCGGCCATGACCGTCCTCGGCGCGCGATGCCGCTGCCTGGCGCCTGACCTGCGCGGGTTCGGGCTTTCCGAGACCATCCCGGCGGACGCCCGGCGCGGCGTCCGCGACTTCGCTGACGACCTGCACGCGCTGCTCACCGAGAGTCACCTGGTGCCGGAGGGGCAGCGCGTGCACCTGCTGGGCTGGTCGCTCGGCGGCGCGGTCGTGCTGCAGTACGCGATCGACCACCCCGGGGCGGTGGCCTCGATCGTGCTCGAGAGCCCCATGTCGCCGTACGGGTTCGGGGGTACCCGCGATCACGGCGGCACGCCCTGCTGGCCGGACTTCGCCGGGTCCGGCGGCGGCACCGCCCATCCCGACCTGGTCCGGCGCATCGCCGAGGGCGACCGCGGCCGCGACGACCCCACCTCGCCCCGGCAGGTGCTGGCCACGCTGTACGTCAAGCCGTCGTTCACGTTCCCGGTCCAGCTCGAGGACGAACTGGTCGACGCGATGCTGCAGATGGCCACCGGGGACGACTTCTATCCCGGTGACGCGGCGGCCTCGCCCCACTGGCCGGGGACCGCGCCCGGCAGCCGGGGCGTCAACAACGCGATCTCGCCGCGGTACTGCGACGTGTCCGGCTTCGCCGGGATCGCCGGCGGCCCGGACGTGCTCTGGGTGCGTGGCGACAGCGACCAGATCGTGTCGGATGCCTCGCTCGTCGACCTGGGCTACCTGGGCCAGCTGGGCGCGGTGCCCGGCTGGCCGGGGGCCGACGTCTATCCGCCGCAGCCGATGGTCAGCCAGATGCGGGACGTCCTGGACCGCTACCGCGCGGCGGGCGGGCGCTACGAGGAGCACGTGCTGGGCGACTGCGGGCACTCGCCGCACCTGGAGAAGCCGGCCGAGTTCCAGGCCCTGGTCGGCGGCTTCCTGCCCGAGGCCGCCGCCGCCGACCGGGCCTGACCCGCCGCCCGGGCCTGGGCCGCCCCGGCCGCGTCCGGCCGGGCGCACCGCGCCGCTCAGGAGCCGCTGCGCAGCACCGCCCCGGTCCGCCGGGCCGCCTCGGCCACCGCCGCATCCCGGGCCGCGCTCACCTCGTCGGCCGTCAGCGTGCGGTCCGGCGCCCGGAACCGCAGCGTGTACGCCAGCGACTTGCTTCTCTCGCCCGCCTGCACCCCGGTGTAGACGTCGAACAGGCGCACGTCCTCCAGCAGCGGGCCGGCGCTGGCCTCCGTCACGCCCCGGGCGAGCGCCGCGGCCACGTCCTCGGCCGGCACGGTGTCGGGCACGATGAGCGCCACGTCCTGCGTGGCCACCGGGTACCCGGACACCGGCGGGATCTGGACCGGGCCAAGGCCCGCGGCGGCGCTCTCGATCACGGACAGGTCGAGCTCCGCCGCGCAGGTGCGCGGGGGCAGCCCGAAGGCCTGGATCACCCGGGGGTGCAGTTCCCCGGCGTACCCGGCCAGGGCCTCGGTGCCCGGCCCGGCGTCCAGGTGCAGCGCCGCGCACCGCCCCGGGTGCCAGGGCTCGTGCTGCGCGGCCCGCACCGAGAACGGCACCCGGCTCACGCCGATCACCCGGCGCGCCGCCTCGATCGCGTCCTGGAACGCGGCCAGGCCCGGGCCCCACCAGCCGGACGGCTCGCGGTCGCCCGCGAGCACCACGGCGAGGTGCCGCGGCTGATCCGGCAGCGCCACCTCCAGGGTGGCCAGCTCGTCCGGCGTGGGCGCGTGGTCCACCGGCAGGATCGGCGCGACGCCCGGTCCGTCCGGCCCGGTGAGGAACACCAGGCCCATCTCGAACAGGGCGACGTCGGCGAAGCCGCGGCCCAGGTTGCGGTTCAGCACCCGCAGCAGGCCGGGCAGCAGCGCCGACCGGAGCAGCGGCTCCTCCTCCCGGATCGGGTTGACCAGCCGCGGGGCGCGGCGGCGGGGGTCGTCTGCGGGCAGCTGCATCCGGTCGGCGTCCGCGGCCGAGCCGAACGGGCTGCTCAGTACCTCCACGTACCCGGCGCCAGCCAGGGTCCGGCCGATCGTCCGGCGCAGCCGCTGCCGGTCGGTGAGCCCGCGCCCGGCGGTGGCGCGCGGCATCCGCACCGGGATGTTCTCGTAGCCCTCCAGCCGGATGACCTCCTCGGCCAGGTCGCTCGGGTCGATGAGGTCGGGCCGCCAGGACGGCGGCCGGACGACGAGAACCTGCCCGGCGCGCTCCTGGCTGACCTCGCAGCCGACCTGGCGGAGCCGGCGGGTCACCGTGTCCAGCCCGTACGTCATCCCGGCCACCCGGTCCGGGTAGTCCGCGGCCATCGTGACCGAGACCGGCGGCACCTCGACCTGCGCGTGCGTGCAACCGGGCACCACAGTCCCCCCGGCCAGCGCGGCCAGTATCGACACGGCCTTGGCCGACGCGCGCAGCGGCAGCTCCCGGTCCACCCCCCGCTCGAACCGCGCCGAGGCCTCGGAGAACAGCCGGTGCCGCCTGCTCATCCGCGCCGTGCCCGCCGCGGAGAAGTGCGCCGCCTCGATGACCAGGTCGCGCGACTCCTCGGTGATCTCGGTGGCCAGGCCGCCCATGGTCCCGGCCATCGAGATCGGGCCCGAGGCGTCGGTGATCAGGATGTCGTCGGGGTCGAGCTCCCGGACCACGTGGTCGAGGGTCTCGAGCCGCTCGCCCGGATGCGCCCTCCGGACCACGATCGGCCCGGTGAGCCGGTCCCGGTCGAACGCGTGCAGCGGCTGGCCGAGTTCCAGCATCAGGTAGTTGGTGACGTCCACGGCCAGCGACACGCTGCGCGTCCCGGCCCGGGCCAGCCGGACCCGCATCCACAGCGGCGTGGGCCGCGTCACCTGCGCCCCGTGCACCTCGCGCAGCACGAACCGGTCGCAGGCGGTCGGGTCCGCGATGCTGGCCGGGTACACCTGCGGGTTGACCTCGTTGACATCCGCGGGCAGGCCGGCGTCCGCGGGGTCGGTGAACTCTGCCCCGAACGCGATCGCGAGCTCCCGCGCCACGCCCCGGACCGACAGCGCGAAGCCCTTGTCCGGGGTGACGTTGATGTCGAGCACGTGGTCGCGCAGCCCCGCGTACTCCGCGAAATCCGCGCCGAGCGGCGCGTCCGGCGGCAACACCAGGATCCCGGAGTGGTCGTCCCCGATGGCGAGCTCGGCCGCGGAGCAGATCATTCCCTCGGACATGCGCCCGTAGGCCCGGCGGGCGCCGATCTCGAAGCCGCCGGGCAGCACCGAGCCGGGCCGGGCCAGCGGCACCCGGTCCCCCACGGCAAAGTTCACCGCGCCGCAGATCACGTGCTGCTCGCCGGAGCCGGTGTCCACCCGGACATACCGGATCGGCTTCTTGAACTCGGTCAGATCCTCGATCTCGGCCACCTCGGCCACGATCACGCCGCTGATCTCGTACCCGACGCGCTCGACCGACTCGACCTCCAGCCCGGCCGCGGTGAGCCGCCGCGCCACCTCGTCGGCGTCGGTGCCCGGTTCGACGGCCGCGTACTCCAGCAGCCAGGACAGCGGAACCCGCATCACGCCTCCATCCCGCACGCCCGGCTGAACCGCACGTCGCCCTCGACGGTGTCCCTGATGTCGGTCACCCCGTCCCTGACCATGAGCGTGCGCTCGATGCCCAGCCCGAACGCGAACCCGCTGTACCGGTCCGGGTCGATGCCGCAGGCGACCAGCACCCGCGGGTTGACCATGCCCGCACCCGCGATCTCGATCCAGCCCTGGGACCGGCAGACCCGGCAGGGGTCTCCGCCCGGCCGGGTGGACGCTCCGCGGCACACGTAGCACTCCATCGACACGTCCACGGACGGCTCGGTGAACGGGAAGAAGTCCGGGCGGAGCCTGGTCCGCAGCCCCTCACCGAACATCGCGTCGACGAACGCGGTGATCGCGCCGCGCAGGTCGGCCATGGTCAGCCCCTCGTCCACGGCCAGCAGCTCGATCTGGTGGAACACCGGGCTGTGCGTCGCGTCCAGCGTGTCGCTGCGGAAGCACTTGCCCGGGCTGACCACGTACAGCGGCAGCGGCCGGGTCAGCATGGCCCGGATCTGCACCGGCGAGGTGTGCGTGCGCAGCACCACGCCCGAGCCCGCCCCGGTGGGGTTGGCCGCGCCGTCCGGCCCGGCCACGAAGAACGTGTCCTGGGTCTCCCGGGCGGGGTGGTCGGGCGGGAAGTTCAGCGCATCGAAGTTGTACCACTCGTCCTCGACCTCGGGGCCCTCGGCGACCTCGTAGCCCATGGCCACAAACACGTCGGCCAGCCGCTCGGCCACCGTGGTCACCGGGTGCCGGGCGCCGGCCGGCTGGCGGTCCCACGGGAGCGTGACGTCGGCGGCCTCCTCGACCAGGACCCTGGCGTCGCGTTCTGACTCCAGAACGTCCTGCCGGGCGGCGATCGCGGCCCGTATCGCGCTGCGCGCGGCGCCGACCCGCTTGCCCGCCTCGGCCCGGGCGGCGGGCGGCAGCGCGCCGATCTCGGCGTTGGCCAGCGTGACCGGCGCCCGGTCGCCGGCGTGGGCCAGCCGGGCCGCCTTCAGCTCGTCGAGGTCCGCGGCCTTGGCGATGGCGGCCAGCGCGTCGTCGAGCATGCGCTGGACCTCATCCGGTGACAGTGCCGTCACCGGCACGGGGTCGTAGTTCTTATTCGGTGCGGACATGGCCTGCTGCTCTCCTGCGATCACCGGTGGTTTTCGGAAGCGATCCGTCCGGGCGCCGGTCCCGCGGGTCACGCGCCGTCCTCGCCGGGAGGCTCCGGGTAACGCGTCGGGCGGCCGCGGTGCGCCGCTGCTGGCCCGCCGGTCAGCCGAAGTCGGGGGTGCCGGCGGGCATCGTAAATCGGAACTCAGCCCCGCCGCCGGGCGCCTGCTGCACGGCGATCGTGCCGCCGTGCGCCTCGACCAGGCCCTTGACGATGAACAGGCCGAGGCCCGCGCCGCCGCGGCGCTTGACCCGCCAGAACTGCCGGAACACCCGCGGGGCCAGCTCGGGCGCGATGCCCTGCCCCTGGTCGCGGACGGAGACCGCCACGCCAGGAGCATTCCCGATCCGGGCCGACTCCACCATGATGGTTACCGTACCAGCCCCGTGCCGGACCGCGTTCTCGATGAGGTTGGCCAGGATCTGGAAGATCTTATCGGCGTCCAGCCAGGTCTCCGGCAGGCCGTCGCTGACCTCCAGCCGGAACTTGTCCTCCGGTTCCCCGGCGGCGGCCCGTCCCTCGATGACCTTCCTGGCCTGGGCCGGGATATCCACGAGCTCGCGGTGCACCTCGATCCGGCCCGACTCGATCCGCGACACGTCGAGCAGCTCGGTGATCAGCCTGGTCACCCGGTCCGCATCGGAGTTGACCGTCTCCAGCATGACCAGCTTCTGGTCGTCGGTGAACCGCGGCCACTTGGCCAGCAGCGTCGCCGTGAAGCCCTTGACGCTGGTCAGCGGCGAGCGCAGCTCGTGGGCGACGGTGGAGACCAGGTCTGCGCGGCCGCGCTCGGCGCGGGCGCGGTGCTCCGCGCTGCGCAGCGTGATGGTCAGGCGGCGGACCGTGCCCGGCTGATGGTGCCATCCGCCGCCAGAGTCCCAGTCCCGCACGTAGCCCATGGTGACCAGGAGCTCGAGCCCGTCCGGCAGGTACAGCGACCGCTCGGGGTGCCTGCTGCGCGTACACAGGCCGTGATACGGCTGTGTCTGCGCCCACCAGCAGCGCTCCTCGGCGTCCCGGAGCGGGAGCACCTGCCGCACGTCCCGGCCGAGGGCGGAGTCCGCGGTGATGCCGGTGAGCCGCGACGCGGCCCGGTTGAAGACCGTGACCTGGCCGACGTGGTCGGCGATCACCAGGCCGTCGGGCAGGTCATCCGCGTGGACCAGCCCGTCGGCCGACGCCTGGACCAGGATGGGGGGCGCGCCGGCACCGTCTTGGGCGGGGGCGCTGGCCGACGCCGTGAGGGTATCGGCGGTCCCCCGAGCAGGACCGGGGGGGCTGGCCGGAGGCGCAAGGGCATCGCCCGCTGCGCCGACCGCCTGGCCCGGCATGATCCTGTCCACTCGAACGCGCCTCCGCCCGGCCCTTCCCGGCCGACAACTACCCCCGGGCTCCGTGCTGGCCCCACCCGCGGTTCGGGGGCACCCCGCAGGCTGGCGGCGCCGCGTCCGCGCCCTGACGGCGGTAACGCCGGCCGGGGCCAGTCATGACGCAACGTGATCAGATCAGACTCTAGCGCGTCCGCAGCGATGCGCGGCACACCGGAGGTGGCCAAAAATGAGAACGGTTGCAATGCGTCAGCTCGCGGGTGCCGAAGTCCCCGCCCGGCTCCCGTGCTGGGCACGGGCGGACGCATACAGGCAGACCGCCGCCGCGGCCGCCAGGTTCAGGCTCTCCGCCCGGCCGTAGATGGGCACGGCGACGGCCTCATCGGCCAGCGCCAGCAGCTCGCCCGGCAGGCCCCAGGCCTCGTTGCCGAACAGCCACGCGGTGGGACCGGCCAGTCCCCGGTCCGGCTCAAGGTCGCCGAGTTGGCGTCCCGCGCTGCCGTCGGCGGCCAGGACCCGCAGCCCGGCCCGGCGCAGCACCGCGGCCGCCTGCCGGAGCGGGGAGCCGACCACGATCGGCAGGTGGAACAGGCTGCCCGCGGAGGCGCGCACGCACTTGCTGTTGTAGGGGTCGACCGAGGCGTCGGAGAAGATCACCCCGCGCGCGCCCGCCGCGTCCGCCGTGCGCAGCACGGTTCCGGCGTTGCCCGGGTCGCGGACGTTGGCCAGCAGGACCACCAGCCGGGGCGCGGCCGCGGTGAGCTGCTCGATCGGGACGTCGATGAACCGGCAGACGGCCAGCAGGCCCTGCGGGGTGATGGTCTGGGCGAGCTCGGCCATCACCTCGCCGCTGACGGCGTGCACGGCCACGCCGTCCCCGGCCGCCCGGCTGGCCAGCTCGCCGTACCGGGACCGGGCGGCCGCGGTGACGAACAGCTCGGTGACTGCCCCGGCATCCAGGGCCTCCCGCACCGCCTGCGGGCCCTCGGCCAGGAATAGCCGGGCCCGCTGCCGGGCCGAACGCCGGGCCAGCTGCCGGGCGGCCTTGACCCGCGGCGAGCGGATGCTGGTGACCTCGCTCCCGGTGATCACGTCGCCCGCGGCCATGGTGCGCCGATGCGCGCGGCTGATCTCAGGCGGCTTCGGTGTCCGCGGCCCGGTCGTTGACGTTCGCGGGCAACGCCTTCCTGGCCACCTTGACCAGCGCGGAGAAGGCCGACGGGTCGGCCACCGCGAGCTCGGCGAGCATCCTGCGGTCGACGTCCACGCCCGCGATCTTCAGGCCCTGGATGAACCTGTTGTAGGTCATGCCGTCGGCCCGGGCCGCGGCGTTGATGCGCTGGATCCACAGCCGCCGGAACGCTCCCTTGCGGTCCTTGCGGTCACGGTAGGCGTAGGCCATCGAGTGGAGGGTCTGCTCCTTGGCCTTGCGGTACAGCCGGGACCGCTGGCCCCGGTAGCCGCTGGCCCGCTCGAGGGCGACCCGGCGCTTCTTGTGGGCGTTGACCGCCCGCTTCACGCGTGCCATTGCTTCGACTCCCTTAAGCGGGCCGGGTCACTTGCCCAGCAGTCTCTTCATCTTCTTCAGGTCGGCAGGCGAGACCGGCACCTCGCCCTTCAGGCGGCGGGTTCGCGTGCTCGGCTTGTGCTCGAGGTAGTGTGCGCGGTTGGCCCGGCGGCGCATGACCTTGCCGGTACCGGACAGCCGGAAGCGCTTGCCGGCACCGCTGTGCGTCTTCATCTTCGGCATGTCGCCGTCGTCTCCGTTCGTGGAGTGCCGCGGGCTGGCCCTTCTGGTGCCTGCCTGCGGCACGTACTTGCTCGTTGTCGTGCTTGCGGCATGTGCTTGCTGACGCGCCTCGGGCACGTGCTTGCTGACGCGCCTCCGGCACGATGTCCTATTAAACCTGCCGGTGGCACGTGTTTGTTAACGCTAACGTGCCTGCGGCACGCGCTTGCGGTCGGCGTGCCGGGCCGCCGGGCCCGGCCGGTCAGATCGCCGTTGGTGCGTCCGCCGCTCCCTGCTCAGCCGGTTCGGCTGCCGCTACCGCCGGTCCGGGCCCGTTTTCCCCGGCCCCGCGCGGCGGCGGCACCGGCTGCTCGGTGCGCTGGGCGCGGGTCCCCGGGCGGGGCGCCGCGCGGTCGGCCTTGGTGTCGGGCTTGCGCTTGTGCGGCCCGATAACCATGATCATGTTCCGGCCGTCCTGCTTCGGCTGTGACTCGACGAACCCGAGTTCCTCGACATCGCCGGCCAGCTTCTGCAGCAGCCGGTAGCCGAGGTCCGGCCTGGACTGCTCGCGTCCCCTGAACATGATGGTTACCTTGACCTTGTCTCCCTGCCGCAGGAACCGCTCGACATGGCCCTTCTTGGTCCCGTAGTCGTGCGGATCGATCTTCGGCCGGAGCTTGATCTCCTTGATGACGGTCTGCGCCTGGTGCTTCCGCGACTCTCTGGCCTTGAGCGCCGACTCGTACTTGAACTTGCCGTAGTCCATGAGCTTGGCGACCGGTGGCCGCGCCGTCGGCGCGACTTCGACCAGGTCCAGGTCTGCTTCCTGGGCTAGCCGGAGCGCGTCGTTGATGGCAACGATGCCGACCTGCTCGCCGTTCGGCCCGACGAGCCGCACTTCAGGCACGCGGATACGTTCGTTGATACGGGGTTCAGTGCTGATGTGACCTCCTGGTGTCACTCTCCCCGCCGCGGGACCACCCCGCGTGCGGGCTGCGACCCGGTGCGGCGCCTTACATGCGAAAGGCCCCGCACCGATGCATGCGGGGCCACCATGACGCGGGGTTCCCGGCTCCGGTCACGCCGGATCGGGTCCGCCACGCAACGCCCGCCGCCGTCGCCGCTGAGGCGACGGTGCCGGTGCGTCCGGCCTGACCGGCCGGCCCGTAGGCCCGCCAGCCCGCCGGCCAGCTCCTGGGAACTGCCCGGCCGTACCCGCCAGCAGTTGCGCTGGCCAGGTGGGAGGTGGCCGAAAGTGGTCCTCCGCTTGCACGTCCGGCACGCGGTGCGCCGGACTTGTCGTCTGCAAAGAGTAACGCATTCCGGGGCCGTTGTAATCCGCGGCGCAGCGCACGCCCGGCCGTTATAGCCCGCGGCGCAGCGCACGCTCGGCCGTTATAGCCAGCGGCCATCCCCGCCGCCGCGGCGGGTCAGGTCGCGGGCGAGCTTCCGGCGGCTGCGGCCCGCCGGCGCAGTTCGGCGAGGCCAGCCCGGCGCATCGCGGCGGCCGGAGCGGTCCGGGCCGTCATCAGCTCGACCTGCCGGGCCGCCTGGTACAGCAGCAGTTCGAAGCCGCTGATCACCGCCGCCCCGGTCCGCTCCGCCGCGGCCGCCAGCCCGGTCGGCCACGGGTGGTAGACCACGTCGAGCACCGCATCGGGGACAAGGTCCCCGCGGAGCATCCGTTCGGCGTAAACATCGGCGGCTCCGGCCGGGACCGTCGAGATCAGCAGGTGCCAGCTCCGGGCCGGGTCCCCGCGGCCGAAGTCGGCCAGCCGGACGGTCATGCCGAGCCGGCCGGCCGCGGCCCGCAGTCCGGCGGCCCGCGCCGGATCCCGGACCGCCGCCGTGACCTCGCCCGCGCCGAGCCCGCGCACGGCGGCGAGCGCGGAGCAGGCGGTCGCGCCGGCACCGAGGATCAGCACCGGCCCGGAGCCGGACACGCCGGCCGCAGCCAGGGCGGTGATCATCCCGGGTACGTCGGTGTTGTGCCCGTGCCGGGCGCCGGCCGCGAAGATGACCGTGTTGGCGCCACCCACGTCCGCCGCCAGCGGCTCGGTCGCGTCGAGCAGCGGCAGCACCGCCCGCTTGAGCGGCATGGTCAGGGACAGGCCGACCCAGTCCGGGCCGCAGCCGTCGAGCAGCCCGGGCAACCCCGCCTCGTCGCATTCGATCGCGTCGTAGGTCCAGCCCGCCAGGCCCAGCGCCTGGTACGCGGCGCGGTGCAGCGCCGGTGACAGGGAATGGCTGACCGGCGAACCGAGCACCGCCGCTCTCATCGCGGCGGCCTCAGCACGCGTTGTTCTGCTGGCACTCGGCTACGAATTGCCCGAACTGGGTCGCGCTGTTCGTGAACTTGGTGAGGCCGGTCTTCAGGTTCACGGTCACGAAGTAGAGCAGGTTCCCGTGAGCGGGGTGCAGAGCCGCCTGGATCGCGGCGTCGCCCGGGCTGTCGATCGGACCGGGCGGGAGCCCGGTGTGGATGAAGGTGTTGTAGGGCGAGTTGACGTGAAGCTGCGAGACCGTGAGGTGGACCCCGAACCGGTGCAGCGCATAGTTCACCGTGCTGTCCAGCCCGAGCTTCATGCCGTCGTTCAGCCGGTTGTAGATGACCTCGGCCACCTGCCGGTAGTACTTGGGGTTGCCCGCCTCGGCCTCCAGGATGCTGGCCACGGTGATGACCTGGCCCGGGGTCAGGTGGTCGGCCTGCGCGGCCGCGGGCAGGTCGATCGTGGTCGCTTCCTGGTTGAACCGCGTCACCATGGCCTGCAGCAGGCCGAGCGCGCTGGTCTTCGGGTTGAAGTCGTAGGTGGCCGGGAACAGGTAGCCCTCGGGGTTGCCGTTGGCGTACGAGGGCAGCCCGAGCGCGGCGGTGTCCTTCGTGGCCGACGTGAACGCGCTGGCCGGTATGGCGCCCGCGTATTTCTTCTCCAGCGTGGTCACGATCTGCGACATCCGCAGGCCTTCGGGGATCGTGACCACGGTCTGCATCCGCGAGGCCGGGTTGAGCAGCATCTTGTACGCCAGCGCCGAGTTCATGTGCTCGTGCAGGCTGAAGAAGCCGGGCTCCAGGCCCGTGGGGTTGGCGCTGTGCTTCGCCGCGCTGATGAAGGAATTGACGCTGGCCACAACCCCGAGCTTCACCAGCCGCGGCGCCAGGGAGGTGGCCGTGTCGCCGGGCAGCACCTGCACGGTGACGTGCCCGAATCCCGGACCCGTGAAGTCCTTGGACTGGAACCCCTTGTAGAGGTCGTAACCGCCGACGGCCAGCGCGCACAGCACCGCCAACGCGAGCAGCGGAGCCAGTACCCAGCCCATGCGCCGCCTGGGCCGACGGTCCTTTCCCCTCCCGGAGCCCGGGCTGTCCCAGAATCCCGGGATGAGTCCCGCCGGGGACGTCGGGCCGTCCCGATGCTCCGGCGGCCGGGCCTGCTGCCGTGTCCGCGGGCCACCGGGAGATGGTCCGGGCGGCGGCTGGGGCCGGGGGGCGGTGTCTTCCCGGGCACGTGGGGGGGTGGTAAACCCGCCGGGTTCCTGGCCGGTATCCCAGTCTGGCCCGGGGCCCTGGTCCCAGTCACGAGCTCCCGGCGGCGGCTCGTCGGTCGCCCCGCTGCCGTGGCCGGGGGCGCCGGCCCGGCCTTGCGGCCCGGTGGCATCCGCCGGCGGCTGCCAGCGGAACGGGGGCTGATCGTAGGAATCCGGCCGCCCGTAGCCGTTCTGCTGCTGGGGCCCGGTGGGCGCCGGGCGGGAATCCCGGCGATGCGGCCCGGTGGCCGCGGGGCGGGAATCCCAGCGATCGGGCGCCGGGCCGAAGGGATCCTGCGCGGGGTAGCCGGGCTGGCCGTAGGCCTGCGGGGGCGGGTTCGCCGGAGCGCCCGGGTCCGGGACGGCGTACCGGTCGGTCAGGGCGTAGGCGTCCGTGGGGGTATGGGTGTCCACGGGGGGGTAGGCGTCTGCGGGGGTATAGGGGCCGGGCGCGCCGTAGCCATCCGGCCCGGCGTACGGATCCGGCGCCGCGTAGCCGTCGGCCGGCGGGTAGGGGCCGGGTGCGGCATAGCTATCCGGCGGCGCGTAGCCGTCCGGCGTGGCGTATCCATCCGGCGCGGCGTAAGGATCGGGCTGGCCGTACGCGTAAGGATCCGGCGGTGCGTACTGATCCGCCCCGGCGTAGCGGTCCGGGGGGCCGTACTGCCCCGGTGCGGCCCGGGGATCGAGACCGTCGTCCCCCCGGGGAACGCGGCTGTGCCGACCGGAATGGCGCGGCGCCTGGCGCTCCGGCCAGTCCCCCTGCCTGTCGCCCGTCACCTCGCACCTCCCGGGGCTGAGCCAACCAGCTCCCCCGTAGGCTGTCCTGTCGAGCGCTCCGTGTCCAGCGCCCCCTGGAGCAGCAGCGCCGCCGCCGCCCTGTCCACTGTAAGGCGACGGCCCTTGGCATCGCTGCCGCTCTGCCGCAGCGCGTCGTGGGCGATGACCGTGGTAAACCGCTCGTCCACCAAGCGGACCGGTACCGGCGCCACACGGCGGGCCAGCGCGACCGCGAACGTCCTGGCCTCCGCGGCGGCCCGCCCTTCCCGGCCGGAAAGGCCGACGGGCAGGCCTACGATGATCTCGATCACGTCATCGGCGGCGGCCAGGTCCGCGATGGCGTCCAGGTCCCCGCGGCCGCGCCGCACCGTGGTCAGCGGGCTGGCGAGCCGACCGTCGCTGTCGCAGTGCGCCACTCCGATCCGTACCGAGCCGACGTCGATCGCGAGCCGGATGCCGAGCCTCAACGGATGGCTCCGGCCGGGGCAGGTCTCACCCAGGCAACGATACGGCTGCGGCACGGTCTCACCGTACGCTACCCGGCCCCGTTATGTCCCGAATGGCCGCACCAACGGCCTCAAACGACTCCTCTATCGCCCGGCCGGTCCCGTCCCCGAGCGGCGCGCCGCCTCCCTGGGCCACGTCATCCTTGCCGCCGCCGCGGCCGCCGAGCGCGCCCGCCGCGGTCAGCACGAGCGCCCCGGCGGCCAGGCCGCGCGCCCGTCCCGCGTCGTTGACCGCGACCACGACCGTGGGCCGGTCGGCGGGCACCCCGGCGACGACGGCCACGCCGGGGCGGTCGGGCGCCAGCCGGCCGCGGATATCGAGCGCCAGCTTGCGGATGTTCTCGGCGCTGGTGCCGTCGGGGGCCCGGTGCGGCACATACGAGACCCCGGCCACGTCGGCCGCGCGCTGGGCCAGTTCGGCCGCGGAGTCGAGCAGGCGGGCCGAGTTGAGCCGCTCGAGGTCCCGCTGCGCGTCCCGGAGCCGGGTCACAATGCCCGCTATCCGTTCCGGCAGCTCTTCCCGCGGGGCCTTCAGCTGCTCGGAGAGCTGGTTGACCAGGACGCTTTCCCGGGCGAGGAACCTGAAGGCGTCCATGCCCACCAGCGCCTCGACGCGGCGCACGCCGGAGCCGATCGAGGACTCGCCGAGGATCTTGACGAGCCCCAGCTGCCCGGAGCGGGCGACGTGGGTGCCGCCGCACAGCTCGCGGGAGTAGTCGCCGACCTCCACGACGCGGACCTGGTCGCCGTACTTCTCGCCGAACAGGGCCAGCGCGCCCATGGCCCGCGCCTCGTCGATCGAGGTGTGGTAGGCCCGGACGGCCAGGTCGTTGATCAGGACGTCGTTCACCTCGTCTTCCGCGTCGGCGAGGACCGCCGGCGGCACGGCGCCCATCGCGGTGAAGTCGAACCGGAACCGGCCCGGCGAGTTCTCCGAGCCGGCCTGGGCCGCCGAATCGCCGAGTGCGCCGCGGATCGCCCGGTGCACGAGATGGGTCGCCGTGTGCGACCTGGAGATGGCGCGGCGGCGCTCGACATCGATCTCGGCGTGCGCCGGGGCCCCCACGACGATCTCGCCCGAGGTCACCCGGCCCCGGTGCACGATGAGCCCGGGCACCGGCGTCTGCACGTCAAGGACCTCGACTACCGCGCCTTCTCCCGCTCCGCTGCCCGAGGCCCTGATCTGGCCGGTATCGGCGAGCTGGCCGCCGCCCTCCGCGTAGAACGGGGTGCGGTCGAGGACCACGTCGACCTCGGTCCCGAGGCCGGCCGCCGGCACCGAGACCCCGCCCACCAGCAGGCCGGTCACGGTCGCGTCGCCGGTCACCTGGTCGTACCCGGTGAACTGGACCTGCCCGGAACGCTCCAGGACCGACGCGAGCACCGAGATGTCCGCGTTACCGGTCTTCTTACCTGCCGCGTCCTGTTTGGCCCGCTGCCGCTGCTGCTCCATGAGCCGGCGGAACTCTGGCTCGTCGACGGAGAGCCCCTGCTCCGCGGCCATCTCCAGGGTCAGGTCGATGGGAAAGCCGTAGGTGTCGTGCAGCTGGAAAGCCTGATCGCCGCGGATGGTGTCGCCGTCGCGGCGCCTGGTCTCCTCGACCGCGGCGTCGAAGATCGCGCTGCCGGTGCGCAGCGTGCTGAGGAAGGCGGCTTCCTCGGCGTCGATGATCGTGTGGATGTGCGGGGCGTCGCGGCGCAGCTCGGGGTACTGCTCGCCGAGCGCCTCGATCGCCACGGCGGCCAGCTCGTGCAGGTAGCGCTCGTCCTCCCCGCCGCGGCCGGACCCGCCGCGCTGGGACCCGGCGAGCAGCCGGAGATTGCGGACGCTGCGGCGCAGGATCCGGCGCAGGACGTACCCGCGTGCCTCGTTCGACGGCACGACGCCGTCGGCGACCAGCATGACGCCCGTCCGCACGTGGTCGGTGACCACGCGAAGCGCCACGTCGCTGCGGTGGTCCTGGCCGTACCGCTGCTCGGTGAGGTCGGCGGCGCGCTCGAGCACCTTCCACATGGTGTCGATCTCGTAGATGTTGTCGACGCCCTGCAGCAGGGCGGCCATCCGCTCCAGGCCCATGCCCGTGTCGATGTTGCGCGACGGCAGCTCGCCCGCGATGTCGAAATCCACCTTGGCGCGGACCGCGCTGAGCTGCTCTTGCATGAAGACGAGGTTCCAGACCTCCAGGTAGCGGTCCTCATCGACCACCGGCCCGCCCTCGCGGCCGTACTCGGGCCCCCGGTCGTAGTAGATCTCCGAGCAGGGCCCGCCCGGCCCGGCCACACCCATATGCCAGTAATTGTCCGCCAGGCCACGGCGCTGGATCCGGTCCTCGGGCACGCCCACGTGGTCGTGCCAGAGCTTGGCCGCCTCGTCGTCGTCGGTGTAGACGGTCACCCAGAGCCGGCTCTCCGGGAAGCCGAACCCGCCCTCGTTCTCCGAGCTGGTGAGCAGCTCCCAGGCGAACGGGATCGCCAGCTCCTTGAAGTAGTCGCCGAACGAGAAGTTCCCCAGCATCTGGAAGAAGCTCGCGTGCCGGGTGGTCTTGCCCACCTCGTCGATGTCCGCCGTGCGCACGCACTTCTGAGCGGTGGTGGCGCGGCGGAACGGCGGGGCCAGCTGACCGAGGAAGTACGGCTTGAACGGGACCATCCCGGCGTTGACCAGCAGCAGCGTGGGGTCGTCGGCGATCAGGCTGGCCGAGGGAACTACGGTGTGCCCGCGCTGGGAGAAATAGTTAAGGAAACGGCGGACGATCTCTGCCGACTCCATCAACGGCCATCCTTCGCATAGTCGGTGCCGGGGTGCGCGGGGCCCTGGCCCCCAACGTCGGGGCGCCGCGCGCGTGCCTGCTGACCTTCGAGGGTACGGCCTGTCAGCCCGGGATGACGATCCGCGTACAGCTCCATGCCGTCGCGCACGTCACGGGCGAACCGGGCCGCACCGTCCACCCAGGCGCTGCCGGGCGCCGCGCCCGGCCGGGCGGCCGCGCTGACCGTGCGGGCCAGCCGGGTGACCCGCCGGTAGCCCGCCACGCCGAGTACCGCGCCCGCGCTCACCCAGAAGAGCCTGCGCATCACCCTCGTACCTCCTCGCGCCCGCCGCGGACCGGGCGGGGGCGGGGCCTCGCCGAGGCGCGGCCGGTCCGCGCGGGGCGGCCGCCCGGCGGCCCGTGCGTCCGGCCCGGCGGGCGGTGCCTCCCGGGTGGCGGAGATCGCCGCCCGCCGGTACGGCAGGGCGCCCGGTTCCCGCGCCGTCCCCGCCGTGGCCCGGCCGGGCCGCCGCAGCGCCAGGGCCCGGCGGACCCCGAAGGCGAACCCAGAGAACCGCAGCAGCGGCACGCCGAGCCCGTCCGAGATCCCCCGCGCCAGGCCGGTGAGAGCGGACACGTGCCCGGTCAGCTCGGCCATGTTGACCGTGACCTCATCCATGCTCTCGGTGATGCGGTCGGTCCGCGCGAGCTGCTCCTGGGTCTGGTCGACCGCGGCCTGCGCCCGCTCGATGAGGGTGTCGGCGCGATCCCCGTAGTCCGTCAGCACCCGGTTGGCGTGGGAGATCAGCCCGGCCAGCCGGATCAGCACGAACACGGCGGCGCACATGCCGACCGCGAAGAAGCCCGCCGCGATGAGCGCCGCGAGCTGCCCGGCGTTCACCCGCGGCCCCGATTCCGTCGCGCTGCCTGGTCTGTCATCTGCCCGACCCTATCGCTGCGCAGAGGCCGCCGGCCGGGGAAGGGGCCGCTGCGCCGGCTACTCGGCGGGCGGCGCCGGCACGTCGCCGTCATCGGCGCGACCCAGGATGGCCCTGATCCGCTCGGACCGCTCGGCGTACCGGGCCTCCGCGCCGTGCCGGGAGGGTTCGTAGTACCTGTGCCCCGCGACCGGGTCGGGCGCGTAGGCCTGGGCCGCCACGCCCTCCGGGTAGTCGTGCGGGTACTGATAACCGCGCCCGTGCCCGAGCCGGGCCGCGCCGCGGTAGCTGGCGTCGCGCAGGTGCGCGGGCACCGAGCCCGCCAGCCCGGCCTGCACATCGCCCTGGGCGGCGCCGATGGCCCGGACCACCGAGTTCGACTTGGGCGCCAGGGAGAGATGGATCACGGCCTGCGCCAGGTTGATCCTGGCCTCGGGCAGCCCGACGAACTCGACCGCCTGCGCCGCGGCCACCGCCACTGGCAGCGCGGTCGGGTCGGCCATCCCCACGTCCTCGCTGGCGTGCACGATCAGCCGGCGGGCGATGAACCGCGGATCCTCGCCCGCCTCGATCATCCGCGCCAGGTAGTGCAGCGCGGCGTCGGCGTCACTGCCCCGGATGCTCTTGATGAACGCGCTGATCACGTCGTAGTGCTGGTCGCCGTCCCGGTCGTAGCGCACGGCGGCCCGGTCCACCGCGCGCTCCAGCCCGGCCAGGTCGATCACGGCGCCGGGCGGCAGGCCCAGGGCCGCCGCCTCCAGGTAGGTGAGGGCGCGCCGGGCGTCGCCGCCCGCGACGCGGATCAGCTGGTCGGCCACGCCGTCGCCCAGGGTCACGGCCCCGGCCAGCCCGCGCTCGTCGGCCAGCGCCCGGTCGATCACGATCCGTATGTCGTCGTCGCCGAGCGGCTGCAGGGTGAGCAGCAGCGACCGGGACATCAGCGGGCCGACCACCGAGAACGACGGGTTCTCCGTGGTCGCGCCGATGAACGACACCCACCGGTTCTCCACCGCCGGGAGCAGCGCGTCCTGCTGGGCCTTGTTGAAGCGGTGCACCTCGTCGATGAACAGGACAGTCTGGGCGCCGGTCAGCCCGAGCTCGCTGCGAGCCGTGTCGATGGCCGCGCGCACGTCCTTGACCCCGGCTGAGACGGCGGACAGTTCCACGAACCGCCGCCGCGTCACCTGACTCACCACGTAGGCCAGGGTGGTCTTCCCGGTCCCCGGCGGGCCCCACAGCAGCAGCGACATCGGGGCGTCGTGCTCGGCCAGCTTCCGCAGCGGCGACCCGTCGCCGGTCAGCTGCGGCTGGCCGACCACCTCGTCCAGGGTCCGCGGCCGCATGCGCACGGCCAGCGGCGCGGCGGCCTGCTCGGCTTCGGCCGCCACGTCGTCGAACAGGCTGCCGGACTGGCCCGCCTCAACTCTGGGCACGCCCCGACAGTACCTTGCTCTCCGTGACACTACGTACGCCCGCAGCGGACCGCCCGGGGCCTTCGGCCGCCGGCGATACGCTGCGCCCGGGACACCACCCGTGAGCGGCTTACCGGGGAGGGCTACGCCCGCCGCCAGACGGCCGCGGCTGGCCGGCCACTCCGGCTGCCGAAACCGTTCGGGATCGCGCTGGACATCGCTCGCCTGCCTGGGTTAGGGCTGGCCGGCGGGCGGGATCACGTCGACGCCGGCCTCCTTGCGCTGCTCGGGGGTGATCGGCGTCGGCGCGCCGGTCAGCGGGTCGAGCCCGGACGCGGCCTTGGGGAACGCGATCACGTCGCGGATCGTGTCGCGGCCGGTCAGCAGCATCAGCATCCGGTCCCAGCCGAACGCGATCCCGCCATGCGGCGGCGGCCCGAAGCGCAGCGCGTCGAGCAGGAAGCCGAACTGCGACCTGGCCTCCTCGCGGGAGAGCCCGATGACGTCGAACACCTGCTGCTGCATGTCCGGCCGGTTGATCCGGATCGACCCGCCGCCGATCTCGGTGCCGTTGCAGACGATGTCGTACGCGTCGGCCAGCGCGCCGGCGGGCTCGGCCACGAACTTGTCCGCCCACTCCGGCAGCGGCGCGGTGAACGGGTGATGTACCGCGGTCCAGCCGCCGGACCCGTCGCCGGAGAACATCGGTGCGTCCACGACCCAGGTGAACGCCCACGCCGTCGGGTCGATCAGGCCGCAGCGGTGCCCGATCTCCAGCCGGGCCGCGCCCAGTAGCTCGCGGGCGGAGTTCGCCGGGCCCGCGGCGAAGAACACGCAGTCGCCCGGGCCGGCGCCCGCCGCGGCGGGGAGCCCGCCGCGCTCGGCCTCGGACAGGTGCCGGGCGACCGGGCCGGAGTCGGACACCTGCCCGTCGGCGTCGATCAATACGTACGCCAGGCCCCTGGCGCCGCGCGAACGCGCCCAGTCCTGCCAGCCGTCGAGTTCCTTGCGGGTCTGCGCGGCGCCGCCGGGCATGACCACGGCCCCCACGTGCAACGCCTGGAACACCCGGAACCCCGTCTGCGCGAAGTAGCCGGTCAGGTCGGCCAGCTCGCAGCCGAACCGCAGGTCCGGCTTGTCCGACCCGAACCGGGCCATGGCGTCGGCGTAGCTCATCCGCGGGATCGGCCGCGGCACCTGGTACCCGGCGATCTCTGCCCACAGCCGCTGCACCAGGTGCTCGGCCACCTCGACGACGTCCTCGCGGGTGACGAACGACATCTCGACGTCGATCTGGGTGAACTCCGGCTGCCGGTCGGCGCGGAAGTCCTCGTCGCGGAAGCAGCGCACCAGCTGGTAGTAGCGCTCCAGGCCGGCGACCATCAGCAGCTGCTTGAACAGCTGCGGCGACTGCGGCAGCGCATACCAGTTGCCGGGGCGCAGCCGGACCGGGACCAGGAAGTCGCGCGCCCCCTCTGGCGTGGACCTGGTCAGGAACGGCGTCTCGACGTTCACGAACCCGTGGTCCCGCATCACGTCGCTGACCAGGTACGCCGCCGTCGACCTGGCGCGCAGCGCCGCCGCCATCTCGGCCCGCCGGATGTCGAGGTAGCGGTAGTGCAGCCGCACCTCCTCGTTCAGCTCGGCCGCGCCCTCTATCGGGAACGGCAGCGGGTCGGACTCCGACAGCACCCCGAGCTCGCTGACCGCTACCTCGATCTCGCCGGTGGCCAGCTCGGGGTTCTCGTTGCCCGCCGGCTGGCGCCGCACCGTGCCCGTCACCAGCACGCAGAACTCGGCGCGCAGGTCGTGCGCCACGTCGTCCTGGCGGAACACCACCTGCACGACGCCGCTGGCGTCACGCAGGTCGATGAACACCACGCCGCCGTGGTCCCGGCGGCGGGCGACCCACCCCGCCAGCGTCACCTTCCGTCCCTCGTCCGAAGCGCGCAGCGTGCCCGCGTCGTGGCTGCGGATCATCGCTACAGTCCGGTCGGGCGGCGCGCGCCGGGCATCGTCGGGACCGAGCCGCCGCCCCGGCCGCCGGGGGCGACGAGCCCCGCCAGGAACGGGTTGGACCGGCGCTCGGCGCCGATCGTCGTGGCCGGCCCGTGCCCGCACAGCACCTCGGTCTCGTCGGGCAGCGGCAGGCAGACCCGGGCCAGGCTCTCCAGGATCGTGGCGTGGTCCCCGCCGGGCAGGTCGGTACGGCCGATCGACCCGGCGAACAGCAGGTCGCCGCTGAACAGCGTGCCCGGCTCGTCGGCGGCCGGCAGCCGGAACGTCACCGAGCCCGGAGTATGCCCGGGCGCATGGTCCACGGTGACCTGGATCCCGGCCAGGTCGAGCACGGCCCCGTCGGTCAGCTCCCTGACGTCGTCGGGCTCGCTGAAGGTGATCCCGCCGAACAGCTGCTGGCCTGGCTGCAGCGAGAGCCCGCGGCCCGGGTCGGTCAGCAGCGCCCGGTCGTCCGGGTGAATGTAGGCCGGGATGTCCCGGGCCCCGCACACCGGGGCCACCGACCAGATGTGATCGACGTGGCCGTGCGTGAGCAGGACCGCGGCCGGCTGCAGCCGGAACCGCTCGACCGTCTCCTCGATGCCCTGCTCCGCGTCCTGGCCGGGATCGATGATCAGGCACTGCTCGCCCGGCGCGGCCGCCACCAGATAACAGTTCGCGGCGAACGAGCCGGCCGGAAACCCGGCGACAAGCACGGCTGACCTCCTTAGGCTGGCGCGGGGACTGTGCGTACAGGCTATCCACGGCGGCCTGGGCCCGCGCCGGCGGCCTGTCAGGACACGGACAGGACGCGGTTGGTGCGGCGAACAGGTAACAGCCGCGCCAATACCCGCTGCGCGCAGGTACGCTTCGCGAAAGTTTCGCTGATCACTGTACTCAGGTTGCGATAGGGCGGCACAGGAGGACCGGCAGGGTGGCGGGCAAGAAAGAGCGCCAGCGCAAACTGGCCAGGGAGCGTTACGAGCGCCGAGCGGTCCGGCAGGCTCGGCGGGACCGGCGGACCCGGCAGTGGGCCATCGCCGGATCCGCCGTCGTGGTGGTGGTCGCCATCGCGGTGGGCGGCGTCCTGTTCGCCGGCCGGTCCACGGGCACCACGTCCACGCCCGCGTCCACGCCGAGCGCCAGCGCCAGCCCGACCCCGAGCCCCACGCCCTCCACGGTGGCCGAGCCCGCGACGCACTGCACCTACCTCGCGAATCCGCCCGCCGCGCGCAAGGTCACGATGCCGCCGGCCACGCCGGACTACCAGGCCACCTACCAGGCGACGATCACGACCAACCGCGGCCCCATCGTGATCGACCTGCTGAACAGCAAGGCCACCTGCACGGTGAACTCGTTCGTGCACCTGGCCGAGGCGGGTTTCTACAACAGCACCCCCTGCCCGCGGCTGAGCAGCTCGGAGAGCCCGTACATGCTGCAGTGCGGTGACCCGACGGGCACGGGAAGCGGCGGCCCGGGGTACGAGTTCGCGAGCGAGAACCTCACCGGCGCCACGTACCCGGCGGGCACGCTGGCGATGGCCACCACCGGTGCCACGGACGGCAACGGCAGCCAGTTCTTCCTCGTTTACCAGGACTCGTCGCTGCCGCCCAGCTACACGCCATTCGGCAAGATCGTCAGCGGGCTTAATATCCTCCAGAATGTGGGAAAGCGGGGATACGGGCCGCCACTGAACTCGGCCGGCGGCGGGGCGCCTAAGGAGAGCGTGGAAATCGAGAGCGTGACCATCAAGAAGACATGAGCGGCGTTACCCGTCAGGCACGTGGCGGGGGGCTCCGGACCATCGGGGTCCGGGGCGTCCCCGGGAGGCACTGCGTCTCCCCGGGGAAGCACTGAGCAGGAGGTTCGCCGGTGAGCACGGCCAGCGATGCGTGGGGCAGGGTAGCCGACGACGGCACCGTATACGTGCGTACCACCGAGGGCGAGCGGGTGGTGGGCTCATGGCAGGCCGGCAGCCCCGACGAGGCCCTCGCCTTCTTCGAGCGCAAGTTCGCGGCGCTGGAGACCGAGGTCAGCCTGCTCGAGCAGCGAATCGCGACCACCGACCTCTCCCCCGCGCACGCGCAGGCCACGATCACCCGGCTGCTCGCCGCCGTGGCCGACGCGCACGCGGTCGGCGACCTGGACGGGCTGCGCGGCCGGCTGGAAGCGATGAACGGGCTGGTCGATCACCGGCGGGAGGAGCACAAGGCGGCCCGGGAGCATGCGCGCACCGAGGCCCTCGAGACCAAGGAGCGCATCGTGGCCGAGGCCGAGCGGATCGCGGCCGAGGCGACCCACTGGAAGGTCAGCGGCGAGCGGATGCGGCAGCTACTGGAGGAGTGGAAGGCCGCGCCGCGCGGCGACCGGGCGACCGAGACCGCGCTGTGGAAGCGGCTGTCCGCCGCGCGCAACGCGTTCACCAAGCGCCGCAAGGCGTATTTCGCGGGCCTGGAGGAGGAACGCGAGGGAGCCAGGGCGCGCAAGGAGAAGCTGTGCGTGGAGGCCGAGGCGCTGACCTCCTCGACCGACTGGGGCCCGACCGCGTCGGCCTTCCGCGAGCTGATGCGGCAGTGGAAGGAGGCGGGCCGGGCCGACCGGGCCGCGGAGGAGGAGCTCTGGGGCCGGTTCAAGACCGCGCAGGACGGTTTCTTCCAGGCCCGGGCGCAGGTGCTGCACGCCAAGGACGCGGAGCTGCGCGAGCACGCGACCGTCAAGACGCGACTGCTCGCCGAGGCCGAGAAGCTGGTGCCGGTGACCGACCCGCGAGCGGCGCGCGCGGCGCTGCGCGGCATCCAGGAACGCTGGGAGCAGGCGGGGCCCGTGCCGCGGGACGCGAACGAGCGGCTGGAGGGCGGGCTGCGGCGGGTCGAGGAGGCGGTGCGCCGGGCCGAGGACTCGCAATGGCGCCGGTCGAACCCGGAGGCGCTGTCCCGGGCCCGGGGAACGGTGGAGCAGATCCGGTCCGCGATCAGCCAGCTCGAGGATCAGCTGGCGCGGGCCCAGGCGAGCGGTGACGCCCGAGCGCAGCAGCAGGCCGAGGAGGCGCTGGCGGCGCGGCGGTCCTGGCTGGCGGAAGCCGAGCGCACGCTGGCGGAACTCTCCGGCTAATTCGTTATCCGGTACACGTCGTAGACGCCGTCTACGGAGCGCACCGCCCGCAGCACGTGGCCCAGGTGCTTGGGGTCGCCCATCTCGATGGTGAACCTGCTCACCGCGACCCGGTCCCTGGTCGTGGTCACCGACGCGGACAATATGTTGACATGCTGGTCGGAGATGGCCCGGGTGACGTCGGAGAGCAGCCCGGTGCGGTCCAGCGCCTCGGTCTGGATGGCGACCAGGAACAGCGAGCCTTCTCGCGGTGACCAGTGCACCGTGACCACCCGCTCCGGCTGGGATTCGAGCAGGTGACGGAGGTTGACGCAGTCGGCGCGGTGCACCGACACCCCGTTGCCGCGGGTGACGAAGCCGGTGATGGGGTCGCCGGGCACCGGCGTGCAGCACTTGGACAGGCGCGCCCACACGTCCGCCGAGCCCTCCACGACCACCCCGGAGTCACCCGCGGGCTGCGGCTTCGGCGCGCGGGTGAGCAGCGTCGTCTCGGCGAGGTCCTCCTGGGCGCCCGCGATGCCGCCCGCCGACTTGACCAGCTTGGCCACGACCGACTGCGCGCTGACGTGGCCCTCGCCGATCGCGGTGTACAGCGCCGACAGGTCTGCGTACCGCAGGTCGTGGGCCACCGCGAGCAGCGCGTCGCCGGTGGCCAGCCGCTGCAGCGGCAGTCCCTGCTTGCGCATGGTCCGCGCGATCGCGGCCTTGCCGGTCTCGGCGGCGGCTTCCCTGCGCTCCTTGGAGAACCAGTGCCTGATCTTGTTCCTGGCACGGGCGCTCTTGACGAACTGCAGCCAGTCCCGGCTGGGCGCGGCGTCCTGGGCCTTGGAGGTGAAGATCTCGACGGTGTCGCCGTTGTTCAGCTCGCTCTCCAGCGCGACCAGGCGCCCGTTGACCCGCGCCCCGATGCAGCGGTGGCCGACCTCGGTGTGGATCGCGTAGGCGAAGTCCACCGGGGACGCGCCCTGCGGCAGCGCGATCACCTCGCCGCGCGGCGTGAACACGTACACCTCGGCGGCGCCGAGGTCGAACCGGAGCGACTCCAGGAACTCGGCCGGGTCGGTGGTCTCCCGCTGCCAGTCGACGAGCTGCCGCAGCCAGGCCATGTCCGTGGTACCGCGCCCGCCGCCCGCGATCGTCTCCTCCTTGTACTTCCAGTGGGCGGCCACGCCGTACTCGGCCCGCCGGTGCATGCCCCAGGTCCTGATCTGCAACTCGACCGGCTTGCCCTCGGGCCCGATGACGGTCGTGTGCAGCGATTGGTACATGTTGAACTTCGGCATCGCGATGTAGTCCTTGAACCGCCCGGGTACCGGGTTCCACCGGGCGTGGACCGTGCCGAGTGCCGCGTAGCAGTCGCGTACCGTGTCGACCAGCACGCGGATGCCCACTAGGTCATAAATCTCATCAAAGCCGACATTCCTGGCTATCATCTTCTGATAGACCGAGTAATAGTGCTTCGGCCGGCCGGTCACCCGCGCCTTGATCTTCGCCTCGCGCAGGTCGACGGAGACGTACTCGACGACGTCCTGCAGGAACACGTCCCGCCGCGGCGCGCGCTCGGAGACCAGCCGCACGATCTCGTCGTAGCGCTTGGGGAACAGCATCGAGAAGGCCAGGTCCTCGAGTTCCCACTTGACGGTGTTCATGCCGAGCCGATGCGCGAGCGGCGCGAAGATCTCCAGCACCTCGCGCGACTTCTGCTCCTGCTTCTCGCGCCGGAGGTAGCGCAGCGTCCGCATGTTGTGCAGCCGGTCCGCGAGCTTGATCACCAGGACCCTGATGTCGCGGGACATCGCGACCACCATCTTGCGGACGGTCTCGGCCTGGGCCGCGTCGCCGTACTTGACCTTGTCGAGCTTGGTCACCCCGTCGACGAGCGTCGCGACGTCATCGCCGAACTCACGGCGCAGCTCGGCCAGCGTGTAGTCGGTGTCCTCGATGGTGTCGTGCAGCAGGGCCGCGCACAGCGTCTCGGAGTTCATGCCGAGCTCGGCCAGGATCGTGGCCACGGCGAGCGGATGGGTGATGTACGGGTCACCGCTCTTGCGCACCTGGCCGGCGTGCTGGCGGGCCGCGACCTCGTAGGCGCGCTCGATGATCCGGACGTCGGCCTTGGGGTGGGTCGCGCGGAGTGTCTTGATCAGCGGCTCGAGGACCGGGTTGGCGCCGCCGCCCCGGGGCGCCCCGAGCCTGGCCAGGCGGCGGCGGACGGCGGCCGTGCCCGCCGCGGCGGCGCTGGTGTCGCCGGCGGCCGCGGCTCGGGCGGGCAGGGCGCCGCCGCCCCGGGCCCGGTTCGGCGGGGCGGCGTTGCGCGTGCGCCCCGAGCCACGCGGCGCGGCGTCGGCGGGCGGGGCCGAGGCGTCGGGAGAGGCGGCGCCGGAAGACGCAGGGCCGGAAGACGGCGGCTGGTCGGCAGCGTCGAGCGCGGCCGCAGCCGATGCCACCCCGTCCTCCGCCGCGGGCAGCTCGTGCTCGGTCTGGTCCTGCTGCCCAGCGTCGGCCTGGGTGACGCCGGTTCCGGCCGTCCGGGCCGTTACCACGTCACCGGCCACATGCGCTCCTCACGTCCGCCGAAACGCCCATTCTATCGGCGGTCGATCCTTGACGTGCCCTGCTCCTTGCGGTCGGTTACCCTCGTCCGTCACACGGTCAGCAGGGCGCGGACCTCGAGGCCGGGGAGCCTGGCGCGGCCGCCGAGAAAGCCGAGCTCCAGCAGCACCGCGAGGCCCGCGACCTCCGCGCCGGTGCGGCGGACCAGGTTGGCGGCCGCGGCGGCGGTCCCGCCGGTGGCCAGCACGTCGTCGACGATCAGCACCCGCTCGCCGGGCCCGAAGGCATCGGTATGCACCTCGACCGTGGCCGAGCCGTACTCGAGCTCATACGTCTCGGAGTGGGCCTCGGCCGGCAGCTTGCCCTCCTTGCGGACGGGGACGAAGCCGGCCTGCAGGCAGCAGGCCACCGGGGCGCCGAAGATGAAGCCGCGTGCCTCGATCCCTACCACCTTGTGGATCTCGCCGTGACCGGCCGCGAGCGCCGCCACCACCGCCGCGAACGCGGCGCCGTCGGCCAGCAGCGGGGTGATGTCCTTGAACACGATTCCCGGCTGCGGGTAGTCGGGGATATCCCGGATCCTGCTGCTGATCAGCTCGGGCAGGCCGGGGTCAGCCGAAGGCGCCAGGCCGCTGGACACGGTGGCGACTTTACCGGCGCTTCTTCTTGCCCGCAGGCCGGCGCCTGGCCGCGCTGGTCCTCCGGGGCTGCTGCCGCGGACCCGGCCGGGCGCCGGGCGCGCTCCGCGGCGCCGAGCCGCCGGACGCGGCCCGCGTGGCGGGGACCGGCTCGCCGGGCCCGGCGTCCGCCGTCTCGGCGTCGGCCGCGGCCTCGTCGTAGTCGTCTTCCTGCGGCTCGGCGGCCGTGTCCGCATCGTTCTCGGCCAGGACCTGGGGCCCGTCCCCGGGCGCGGGGTCCGGCCCGGGCGCGCCCGCGGGGCCCTGGACGCGCCCGGCCGCTCCCGCCTTCCCCGCCTTTTCCGCCTTCGCCCGGGCCCGCTGGGCCGCGCGCCCGCCCGATGCGCGCAGTGCCACGCGCCGGGCCAGCTGCTGGTACCGCGGCTCGCGTTCCTTCAGGGCCGCGAGCACCGGCGTGGCGATGCAGATCGAGGAGTAGGTGCCGGACAGCATGCCGACGAACAGCACCAGCGACAGGTCCTGCAGCTCTCCGGTGCCGAGGAAGATGACGGCGACCAGCAAGATCGCCGTAACCGGCAGCAGCGCGATCAGCGAGGTATTGATGGACCGGACCAGGGTCTGGTTCAGGGCCAGGTTGGCCGCCTGGCTGTAGGTACTTCGCTCGGTGGCGAGCAGGCCCGCGGTGTTCTCCCGCACCTTGTCGAAGACGACCACGGTGTCGTAGAGCGAGTAGCCGAGGATGGTGAGCAGCCCGATCACCGTGGCCGGACTTACCTGGAACCCGGCCAGCGCGTAGATACCGGTCGTGATCACGATGTCGTGCACGAGCGCGACGAACGCGGCCACGGCCATCTTCCACTCGAACGCGATCGACAGGTAGGCCACGATCAAGACCAGGAACACGATCAGCCCTTCCAGGGCCTTGTGCGTGATCTGCGCCCCCCAGCTCGCGCTGGTGAACGTGATGCTGATCGCGTTGGGCCCCCCGGCCACGTGCAGGTCGCTGGCCAGGGCATCCTGGACCGTGCTCTGCTCGGCGAAGGTCAGCTTGTTGGTCTGGACCTGCCACCTGGCCTTCTGGCCCACCCCGAGCTGCTGCACGACCGGGTCGTCGCCGCCGCCCGAGTCCTTGACCACCGAGGCGATCTGGCTGGTGGTGACCCCGGGGGCCTTGAACAGGAAGAGGTCGCCGCCCTTGAACTCGACGCTGTAGTTCAGCCCGCGGAAGGCCAGCGCGGCGATGCTGATGACCAGGATCAGCCCGGAGATCGTGTACCAGAGCTTCCGCCTGCCGACAAAGTCGAAGGAGACCTCGCCGCGGTACAACCGGCCGCCGATGCTGCCGAGCCGGGACATCACGCCTCCTTGGGGTCGGTCCGGGGCTGCGCGGTGGACGAGGCCCCGCCGGGCGCCCGGCCGGGCTGGGCGGCGCCGGACTGCGGCCTCGCCGCCGGGCGCCTGGTGCCGCGCCACGGCGAGCGCATGCCGAGCCGGGCCGGGTCCAGGCCGGACCACTTGTGCTGGCCGCCGAAGAACTTGGTCCGGGCCAGCAAGGTGATCATCGGCTTGGTGAACAGGAACACCACGATCACGTCCACGAGCGTGGTCAGGCCGAGGGTGAACGCGAAGTTCTGGACATCGCTGATCGCGAACTTGTACAGCACCGCGGCGGCGATGAAGGACACGGTGTCGGAGACCAGGATCGTCCGCCGGGCCCGGTGCCAGCCGTGCTCCACGGCGGACCGCAGCGACTTGCCGTCCCGGACCTCGTCCCGCAGCCGCTCGAAGAACACCACGAACGAGTCGGCGGTGATCCCGATCGCCACGATCAGGCCCGCGATGCCGGCCAGCGAGAGGGTGAAGCTCTCGTACAGGCTGAGCAGCACCACGGCCAGGTAGGTCAGCAGCCCCGCGATCGTGAGGCTGGAGACCGCCACGATGCCGAGGCCCCGGTAGTACAGGAAGGCATAGACGACCACCAGGAGCAGGCCGATCAGCCCGGCGAGCAGGCCGGCCGCCAGCTGGGACGAGCCGAGCTGCGCGCTGACCGTCTGCTGCGACACCGGCTTGAAGGTCAGCGGGAGCGCGCCGTAGTTCAGCACGTTCGACAGGCTGTTGGCCTGGCTCTCGGTGAACGTGCCCTGGATCTGGGCCGTCCCGGTGTCCAGCACCGCTCCCATGTACGGCACGGAGACCGGCTCGCCGTCCAGCACGATGGCGAAGTAGTCAAGTTCCGAGGTCGGCTGCGAGGTGCTGGGGTTGTAGTAGCTGTCGTACATCTTCGTGCTCAGCTGGCCGAACTTCTTGGTGCCCTCGCCGTTGAAAGTCAGGTTGACGTACCAGTCGCCGTTGGTCTGCAGCGTGGTCGATGACCCGCCCAGCTTCAGCATCTCGCCGGTGACCAGGGCCTTGTCCAGCGCGTACTTCGCCCCCTGGTAGCAGGCGACGGTCTGGATGTCCGGGTTGTCCCAGGCGTTGGGGTTGTTGCCGTAGATTTCCTTCTTCCAGTTCGGGTCGCTGCAGTTCAGCTTGTCGAACTGGGCCTTGACCGTGGGGCTGAGCAGCGCGGCGTTGCCCTGTGCCTCGGAGTCGGTGGTGGTGGACAGCTTCTGGCTCCCCGACGCCGACGGGCTGGGCGAGGGGCTGGGTGACGGGGTCGGCGAGGCACTCGCCTTGGGCTTGGCCTTGGCCGCCGACGCCGCCGTGCCCGCCAGGCGCTGGGCACTGACCGCCAGGCCGTGGGTGCCCGAGCCCTCGCCCAGGGCCGATGACGACTTGGTCGGGGAGGCGCTGGCCTTGGGCGTGGCGCTCGGCGACGCGGTCGGCGTGGGGGTCGGCGAGGCGCTCGGAGTGGGCGTCGGGGTCGGCGCCGGCGTGGCGGAGGTGGCGTAGTTGGGGGCCACCAGCAGCACCTGGCGGAACCGCAGCTGGGCGGTGGTGCCGACCAGGTTGACGACCTCCTGCGATCCCTTGCCGGGGACGGTGACGTTGATGAGGTTGGTGCCCTCCGAGGTCACCGAGGCGCCGTTGAAGCCGGCGCCGTTGACCCGGCTGTTCATGATCGAGACCGCGGTGTTCATGTCCGACTGCAGCTGGCTCGCCGACGTTCCCGGCGGCTGGACCGCCTGCAGGGTCACCGTGGTGCCGCTGGAGATGTCGAGACCCCGCCCGATCTTGAACCGCTGGTGCCAGCTCCCGGGCTGGAACAGGGACCCGGCCAGGACGCCGAGTACGAGAACGAGGATCAGCGCGACCAGCGCCAGGAGTGAGCGCCCCGGATGGGACGTGGTGGTAGGGGGAGCCAATGCTGGTCTGTCCTTAGGTCATGGGGCCTAGGGCGCCGCTAGATGTTGCGGTCCTGTGGGTTCCAGTCGTCGGCGCGGGGCTCGTCGTCACTCTTGCTGTCGCCCGGGGACTCCGGGGACGGCTCGGGAACCGGGCCGGTGCCGGTGGCCGCGTCCTGCGGGACGGCCACCACCGCCCGTCGCATCATCCGGATGTTGACCCCGGGGGCCACCTCGACCATGACATCGTCGTTGTCCTCCACGGACGTCACGGTCCCGTACATCCCGGCGGTGGTCCTGACCCGCGTCCCGGGCACGATGGTGTTCTGCGCCTGCTGGGCCTGGTTCGCTCGCCTGCGCCGCGTCATCGTCATGTAAACGATCATGAACAGCACGACGATGAGGATGATGGGCAGGAGACTGGTGCTTGACTTCGTCGAACCTGCGGCGAGCACCGTCGGTGCGTTCGCGAGAATTGCGTTCCCCATCACCGGGGCATCCTTCCAGTTGATTGTGCAGCGGCCGGGCCACCGGTCCGGGCGCTGGGCCTGCGCGAGGCGACAGCCGCGCCACGCGGCTGTCGTAGGCCAACTGCCGAAGTGTAGCGGCGCGCAAGCGACTAACCAACAGGCTACGACGTCTGCGCAGTGATCGTGACCAGGCTGGGACGCACCCTTCATCGCTCTGCCGCTTGCGGTCAGCCGAACAGGGTCGCGGAACCCGGGTCGCCGACCGCGGGGACCTGCAGGCCGAGCCGCTCCCACGCGGCGGGCGTGGCCACCCGACCGCGCGGGGTCCGCGCCATCAGGCCGGCCCGGACCAGGAAGGGCTCGACCACGACCTCGACGGTCTCCGCCTCCTCCCCCACGGCCACCGCCAGGGTGGACAGGCCGACCGGGCCGCCGCTGAACCTGCGGACCAGCGCGGACAGCACCGCACGGTCCAGCCGGTCCATGCCGGTGTCGTCCACCTCGTACAGGTCGAGCGCCGCGCGGGCCACGGCCCGGTTCACGACGCCGTCGGCGCGCACCTCGGCGTAGTCGCGGACCCGGCGCAGCAGCCGGTTGGCGATCCGCGGGGTGCCGCGGGAGCGGCCGGCGATCTCGTCGGCGCCGTCGTCGCGCAGCGCCACGCCGAGCAGCCCGGCCGACCGGCGCACGATGACGCCCAGTTCCTCGGGCTCGTAGAAGTCCAGGTGGGCGGTGAAGCCGAACCGGTCACGCAGCGGCGCGGGCAGCAGGCCGGCCCGCGTGGTCGCCCCGACCAGGGTGAACGGCGCGATCTCGAGCGGGATCGCGGTGGCGCCCGGGCCCTTGCCGATCACGACGTCGACCCGGAAGTCCTCCATCGCCAGGTAGAGCATCTCCTCCGCCGGCCGGGCGACGCGGTGGATCTCGTCGATGAACACGACCTCGCCCTCGGTCAGGGTGGACAGCACGGCGGCCAGGTCGCCCGCGCGCTCGATCGCCGGCCCGCTGGTGATCCGCAGCGGCGCGCCGAGCTCGGCGGCGATGATCATCGCGATCGTGGTCTTGCCGAGGCCGGGCGGGCCAGAGATCAGCACGTGGTCGGGCGGCCTGGCGCGGCGCAGCGCGCCTTCCAGGATCAGGGACAGCTGCTCGCGCACGCGGGTCTGGCCGACCAGCTCGCTCAGCCGCTGCGGCCGCAGCGCGCTCTCCGCCACCCGGTCGTCGGCGTCGGCGATGGCCGACACGACGCGCTCCTCGCCCGCTTGGAGGGGGCCGCTGCCGGTCACGTCGTGCCTCCCGCCCGCCTCCTCGCTCATGTACGGCCCAGCACCCGCAGGGCCGCCCGCAACGCAACGGACACGTCAACCGCCTGGCCGTCCGGCGTGCCGGTCAGCTCCGGCTCCACCGCGGCGATCGCCTGGTCGGCCTCGCGTGCTGGCCAGCCCAGGCTCACCAGGCCGGCCCGCACTTGCTCGCGCCACGAGGCCGCGGGCGCTCCGTTCCCGGGATGGGCGGCCATCACGCTCGGCTCTCCCGCCGGGCCCAGCCGCCCGGCCAGCTCGAGCACGATACGCTGCGCCCCCTTCCGGCCGATGCCGGGCACCGTGGTCAGCGCGGCCAGGTCCTCGGTGGCCACGGCCCGGCGCAGCGCGTCCGGGGTGAACACGGCCAGCATGGCCAGCGCCAGCCGGGGACCGACCCCGCTCGCGGTCTGCAGCAGCTCGAACGTGTTCCGCTCGTCCTCGCTGGCGAAGCCGTAGAGGGTCAGTGCGTCCTCCCTGACCACCAGCGAGGTGGCCACCCTGGCCCGCTCGCCGGAGCGCAGCCTGGCCAGCGTGCCCGGCGTGCACTGCACGAGCAGCCCGACCCCGCCGACGTCGATCACCGCGCCGTCGGGCGCCACGCCGGACACGGTCCCGTCCACGTGAGCGATCACATCATCCTCCTGGGTGGCTGCGGGCGGCGAGCGCGGCGGCCAGGCGGCGCTGGGCGCCGCCGCGCCACAGATGGCAGATGGCCAGCGCCAGCGCGTCCGCCGAGTCGGCGGGCCGCGGGGGGTCGGTCATCGCGAGCAGGCGGGTCACCATCTGCGTCACCTGAGCCTTGTCGGCCCGGCCGCTGCCGGTCACCGCCGCCTTGACCTCGCTCGGCGTGTGCAGCGCCACGGGCAGGTTACGGCGCGCCGCGCACACGATCGCGACCGCCCCGGCCTGCGCCGTGCCCATGACCGTGCGCACGTTGTGCTGGCTGAAGACCCGCTCGACCGCGACGGCGTCCGGCCGGTAGTCGGCGAGCCACCGCTCCACCTGCTCCTCCAGCGCGAGCAGGCGCAGGCCGATCTCGTCGTCGGCTCTGGTGCTCACCACGCCGGTGGCGACCAGGGCCAGCCTGCGGCCGGGCTCGCCGTCGATGATCCCGTACCCGCACCGGGTGAGGCCGGGATCCACGCCGAGCACCCGCATCGCTCACCATCCCGGTCACGGCCCGCACGCTACTGGCGAACACCTGTTCGGACGAGACATTACCGGGTCGGCGCCCCGCCCCGCCGCGACCGGACCCGGCGTGTCGCCACCCGGAGTCAGAAGCCGACGAGCATGAACGCCTGCCCGGCGAACGCGCTGTCCAGCGCGTCGTCGGCGCTGGCGTCGCCGCCGGCGGCCAGCCCGGCGCCGCGCAGCGTGGCCATCGGCGTGCCCGCGTAGAGCGCGGCGAAGCCGCGGGCGCCGAGCCGGACCGGCTCGGCGCTCCCGGCCCGGGCGCGACGGCCCGTTGCGGATGCACTGAGTGAGCCCTTGCCGCCGCTGACCTCCAGCGTCCACAGGCCGGCGTTGCGCGGGAGCTGCGCATCGTCGATCTGTAGCGCGACCGCGAGCCCGGCCGTCGCGGGGAACCCGCGTCCCGCGATCGCGGCTGGCGCGTCGACCACCCGCAGCATCCACGACCAGCGGCTCGCCAGGCTGAGATCGGGCTCGCGGGTCAGCCAGGCGACCGGGTCGGCCGGGCTCACCACCGCGCGGATCTGGCGGGCCAGCGGGGCATGCGAGCCCACGGTCGACCACAGGGCCCGCGTCGTCTCCGCCGATCCGGCGAGCGCCACCCGGACCGACATCTCGTGGTGCTCCTCGTGCCAGCCATACGCGAGGAAGCCGTCGGCCGCCAGGTAGCAGAAGAGGTTCTCGTCGCCCAGCCACCAGCGCCGGACCGTGGCCGCGTCGAAGGTGGCCGGGCCGCAGTGCCGGGCCGACTCGTGCACGGCGCCGATGATGTCGATCACTTCGCCGGCGTCGTCGGCGCCCGCCCGCCGCAGGCCCGGCGGGCCGGGTAGCGGCGGCGCGGGGCCGTCCGGTGGCAGCAGCGAGGCCAGCGAACGGCCCGCGATCACCGCCCGGTACAGCCCGCCGCCCAGCTCCCAGCCCAGTGACCGGTACAGCGGTGCGGTGGCCGGGTAGAGCACGGACAGCGGATAACCGCGGTCGGCGATCACCCGCAGCAACTCGGTCATCAGCGCGCGGCCGGTGCCGCGGCCGCGCCGCTCGGGAGCGACCTTGACCCCGCCGACGCCCGCCATCCGAACGGCCCGGCCGTGCCACCACTGGCGCATGTCATGGAACGCGGCCGCGGCCACCGGCCGCGGCCCGTCGAAGGCGGCGTAGTACCGGCCGTCCGCCGCGGCCGCCCCCACCTCGTCCAGCAGGCGGGGCCGGGTGGCCTCGTCGAGCGGTCCGAACGCCCGGCGGGACAGGTCAACCTCGAACTCGAGGTCGTCCTGGGGTCCCAGCGGGCGGATGTCCACGGGTCAGCCGAGCTTCTCCATCACGTCGTCGGGCACCGAGTAGTTCGCGTAGACGTCCTGCACGTCGTCGGAGTCCTCGACGGCCTCGATCAGCCGGAACACCTTCTTGGCGTGCTCCTCGTCCAGAGGCACCTCGGACGACGGCAGGAACGCGGCCTCCGCCGACTCGTAGTCGATCCCGGCGTCCTGCAGCGCCTGGCGCACCGCGACCAGGTCATGGGCCTCGCTCACCACCTCGAAGGAGTCGCCGAGATCGTCGACCTCCTCGGCGCCGGAGTCAAGGACCGCGGCGAGCACGTCGTCCTCGGTCACGCCGGCCGCCTTGTTGACGATCACCACGCCCTTCCGGTTGAACAGGTAGGAAACCGAGCCGGGGTCGGCCATGGAGCCGCCGTTGCGGGTGAGCGCGGTGCGCACGTCGGCGGCGGCCCGGTTCTTGTTGTCGGTCAGGCATTGCACCAGGACCGCGACGCCGCCCGGGGCGTAGCCCTCGTAGGTGACCGTCTCGTAGGTCGCGCCGCCCCCCTCGAGCCCTGCGCCGCGGCGGACGGCCCGGTCGATGTTCTCGTTCGGGACCGAGCTCTTCTTCGCCTTCTGGATGGCGTCATACAGCGTCGGGTTCCCGGCCGGGTCGCCGCCGCCAGTCCTCGCCGCCACCTCCACGTTCTTGATGAGCTTGGCGAACAGCTTGCCCCGCCTGGCGTCGACGACGGCCTTCTTGTGCTTGGTGGTCGCCCACTTCGAATGGCCGCTCATGATCTTTCCTTCACGATGTCTACGAAAAGCTTGTGAATGCGCAGGTCCGGCGTGAGCTCGGGATGGAACGCGGTGGCGATCGCCGGTCCCTGGCGGACCGCGACGATCCTACCGGTGCGGGCCTCGGTGCCGATGATCTCGACGGCCTCGCCGGTCTGCTCCACCCAGGGGGCCCGGATGAACACGGCCCGGAACTCGGGCCCGGGCACGCCGCGGAGGGCGATATCGCTCTCGAACGAGTCCACCTGGCGGCCGAACGCGTTCCGGCGGACGGTCATGTCGATCCCGCCGAGCGTCTCCTGGCCTGCGATAGCGTCTTCAACGCGATCGGCCAGCAGGATCATCCCGGCGCAGGAGCCGAACGCGGGCAGGCCGGCGGCGAGCCGCTTGCGCAGCGGCTCCATCAGGTCGAAGATCACCGCGAGCTTCCAGATCGTGGTGGACTCGCCGCCCGGGATCACCAGCCCGTCTACCTCGTCGAGTTCGCCGGGCCTGCGCACGGGCACCGGGCGCGAGCCCGCCGCGCGCAGGGCCGCGAGGTGCTCAGCGACGTCGCCCTGCAGCGCCAGCACGCCGACGACGGGGCCCGGCCCCGAGGCGCGAGGGCGTGCAGCCTTCCGGGAGACGGTCACGAGGTATCACTCCAGTTTGAACCGGTTGAACCGTTTTCATCCGCCTCGGGGCTCCCCAGGTACTGTGAGCCCGATTACGACGGATGAGAAGCGTTCATTGAGCCATCTGTATTTAACGCGGTCGCCGGGCGCGGCCTTCCCGGTCCCGGGACGCGCCCGGCGGCGCGGCCGTCACCAGCCGCGGTCGGCGTAGCGCTGCTCCGGCGCGAGGGTCTCCAGGTTGATCCCCACCATGGGCTCGCCCAGCCCGCGCGACACCTTGGCGATGACGTCGGGGTCGTCGTGGAAGGTGGTCGCCTTCACGATCGCGGCGGCCCGGGCCGCGGGGTCGCCCGACTTGAAGATCCCGGAACCGACGAACACGCCGTCGGCGCCGAGCTGCATCATCATCGCCGCGTCGGCGGGCGTGGCGATGCCGCCCGCGGTGAACAGCACCACCGGCAGCTGGCCCGTGGCCGCCACCTCGGCGACGAGCTCGTAGGGGGCCTGCAGCTCCTTGGCCGCGCTGTAGAGCTCCTCCGCGGACAGCGCCGACAGGCGGCGGATCCCGGCCCGTATGCCGCGCATGTGCCGGGTCGCCTCGACCACGTTGCCGGTGCCCGCCTCGCCCTTCGACCTGATCATCGCGGCGCCCTCGGCGATCCGCCGCAGGGCCTCGCCCAGGTTGGTCGCACCGCACACGAACGGCACGGTGAACTCCCACTTATCGACGTGGTGCGCCTCGTCGGCGGGGGTCAGCACCTCGGACTCGTCGATGTAGTCGACCCCGATGGCCTGCAGCACCTGGGCCTCGACGAAATGCCCGATCCGGCACTTGGCCATCACCGGGATCGACACGGCGGCGATGATCCCGTCGATCATGTCGGGGTCGCTCATCCGGGCCACGCCGCCCTGCGCCCTGATGTCGGCGGGCACCCGCTCCAGCGCCATGACCGCCACGGCCCCGGCGTCCTCGGCGATCTTGGCGTGGTCCGGCGTGACCACGTCCATGATCACGCCGCCCTTGAGCATGTCGGCCATGCCCCGCTTGACGCGCTCCGTCCCGGTCCCGGCTACCGGGCGGCCGGCCCTCGCCGGGGCGGAACTGGCTGAACTGGCAGAACTGGGGACTGGCACGGCTACCTCGCTCGATCGTCATTCACCAATGTCCCCATGGTAGGCGCTGGCCGGGCCGGTTCAGATGGCTCCGGCGGGCACGGCCCGGCGGCCCGGGCGCGCTGGTCAGCCGGTGAGGTGCGGTATGTCGGCGCCCTGGTCGGCCTCGCCGGCCCCGACCAGGGAATCTTCGATCTCGAAGAACTCCGGCAGCGCCGCGCCGCCGGCCAGCCGCAGCAGCCGGACCAGGGGCCGGCGCCGGGCGTCCCGGGTCGCGGCGACCGCGTCGTTGTAGAACTTCCTGGCCAGGAACACCTGGTGGGCAGCGCTCTCGAGCTCGGTGAGCAGCTCCTCGGCGCCGTCCACGCCGTTCAGCGAGGCGCGGAAGCCGGGCTGGCCGAACACCGCGCGCAGCGCGCGGGTCAGGTCGCTCTGCGGCAGCTCCGGGCCGTTCAGGGCCAGCCTGGCGTCGTGCGCCACGGCGGCCAGCAGCAGGCTGGTGGCCGGGTCGAGCAGGCCCGAGGCCGCGAGCTCCAGCGCCACCGAGCTGCGGCGCACCAGGGCGGCGTCCAGCGCGGCCCGGGCCGCTTCCAGGCGGTTGTGCAGCCGGTCCAGCCGGCCCGCGGTCCAGGACACGTACCCGCCGATGATCGCGACCGCGGCCACCACCAGCAGGATGGTGGCGATCACCGGCCGTGCCCCCGCACGGTGCCGACCGCGACGCGCCCGGCGCCGGGCACCACGGCCTCGTAGACGCGCACCACGTCCCGGGCCACCACCGGCCAGTCGTAGGCGCGCACCGCCGCGGACGCGGCCGCCGAGCGGGCCGCCCGCAGCTCGGGCTGGTCGAGCAGCCGACCCGCCGCGGCGGCCAGCCCGGCCGCGTCCCCGGTCGGGAACAGCTCGCCGGCCTCGCCGCGGCGCAGGACCTGGCGGAACGCCTCCAGGTCACTGGCGACGATCGGAGCGCCCGCGGCCATCGCCTCGGCCAGCACGATGCCGAAGCTCTCGCCCCCGGTGTTGGGCGCGCAGAAGACGTCCACCGAGTGGTAGACACGGATCTTGTCCTCGTCGCTGACCTGGCCGAGCATCACGATCCTGTCCCGCAGCCCGGCGGGCGTCTTGGCCAGCGCCTCGTCGGCGTCGCCGTGCCCCGCCACCAGCAGCCGCAGCTCCGGCCGCTTCTCCGCGAGCAGCTCGAAGGCCCGCAGCAGCACGGCGAAGCCCTTGCGCGGCTCGTCCATCCGGCCGAGGAAGCCGAGCGCGCCGCCCGGGCCCGGCCAGCCCGGCAGCGGGTCGGCCTTCACCAGCTTGCGCACCGAGACGCCGTTCGGGATCAGCACGGCGTCCCCGCCGAAATGCTCGACCAGCGTGGTGCGCGCCGCCTCGGACACCGCGATCCTGCCGTTGATCTTCTCCAGGGCCGACTGCAGGATCGGCTCGGCGGCGTGCATCGCGCGCGAGCGCGGGATCGCGGTGTGCACGGTGGCCACGATCGGCCCGTCAGCCACCCAGCAGGCCAGCAGCGACAGGCTCGGCGCGGCGGGCTCGTGCACGTGCAGGACGTCGAAGCCGCCGTCCCTGAGCCACCGGCGCACCCGGCTCGCGGACAGGAAGCCGAACGCGAGCCGGGCCACCGACCCGTTGTACGGGACCGGCACCGCGCGGCCGGCCGCGACGACGTAGCCGGGCAGCGGGGCGTCGTCGTCCGCGGGCGAGATCACCGACACCTGGTGACCGAGATCGATCAGCGCCTCGGCGAGGCCTCTGATGTGTTCCTGCACGCCGCCCGGCACGTCCCAGGTGTACGGGCAGACCAGGCCTATCTTCACCCGCCCGTCCCCCCCTTCCCGCCCGCCTCCTCGGCCTCCGGCGCCTCCTCGGCCTCCGGCGGCGCGTCCGGCTGGCCTGTCGCCGCCTCGGCGGCTGCGGCCCGGGCGCCGGCCGCGGCCAGCCGCTCTGGGTCGAGGTCGGCGACGAACACCCGCTGCAGCATGTGCCAGTCCGCGGGGTGCGCCCTGATGCCTGCCTCGAAGCTGCGCGCGAGTTCCTGCATCATCGCCGCCACCTTCTGCTTCCTGTTCCCTTCCGCGGGCACCGGGATCTCCATGTCGACGAAGATCCCCCAGCGATCACCCTCATAGAACAGGATCGCAGGAAACAGCGCGGCCCCGGTCCTCTCGGCCAGCACCGCGGAACCGACCGCCATCAGGGCCTTCTCGCCGAAGAAGTCCACTTCGAGCCCGGAGCCGGCGACGTCCCGATCGGCCAGCAGGCAGACCAGCTTGCCCGCGCGCAGCCGCTCGGACAGTATCCCGAACGCCCTGACGGTGCCGCCGCTGGCCGGCAGGATCTCGAAGCCCAGGCTCTCGCGGAACGCCACGAACTCGTCGTAGAGCGACTCCGGTTTCAGCCGCTCCATCACCGTGGTGAACGAGCCCGCGCCCGCCTGGATGATCCACGCGCCCGCCTCGTCCCAGTTGCCCATGTGCCCCAGCGCGAAGATCACGCCGCGGCCCGCCTTGAGGTAGTCCAGCGCGACCCAGACGTCTCCCGAGGCGTCGGTCTCGGCGACCAGGCGCTGCACCGGGATCACCGGCAGCCGGAAGGCCTCCAGCCAGTACCGCGCGTAGGAGCGCATCGCCTCCCGGGACAGCGCCCGCAGCTCGGCCCCGGTGGCGTCGGGGTCGAGCACCCGGCGCAGGTTTCCCTCCAGGACCTGGACGCGCGGGCCCTGGCGGCGCCAGGCGATGTCGGCCGCGGCCCGGAACGCCTCCCGGGCCCAGGGCTCGGGCACCCAGCGGATGACCGACCAGCCGAGGCCGTAGCCGGCGGTGACCAGCCGGTCTTTCGCTCCGGGCATCAGCTACCTCCTCGTGCGTCGGCTCCCACTGCGGCCGCGGCCGCGGCTTCCCGGCGCACGGCGAGAATCCGCTGCCCGAACGTGAACGCGCTCGCCACCGCCAGCACCCACAGGCCTGCGGGAAGCACATACGGTACGCCGAGCCCGGCCAGCCCGGCCGCGACCAGGCCGATCAGCAGGCGCTCAGTGCGCTCGGCCAGCCCTACGTCGCAGCGAAACCCCACGGCCTCGGCGCGCGCCTTCGCGTACGACACCAGCAAGCCTGCCACCAGGCAGAACAGCGCGACCCCGGCGAGCAGCCTGCTGTGCCCGCCGAGCACGAACCAGGCTGCGAGCCCGGCGAACACCGACGCGTCGCCGACCCGGTCAAGGGTCGAGTCCAGGAACGCGCCGAAGTTGCCGGTCGTCCCCTTGACCCGCGCCAGGGCTCCGTCCAGCATGTCGGCCGTAACGAAAAACCAGCAGACCATAGTCCCGGCGAACAGGTGGCCGGTGGGGTACAGCGCGAGCGCCCCGGCCGACATCCCGACGTTCCCCGTGATCGTGAGGGCGTTGGGCGTGATCGGGGTGCGCGCCAGCGCGCCGACCACCGGGTTCAGCAGCCGGGTCAGGAACGGGCGCAGCGCTTTGAGCATGGCCGTCTGATCCTACTGGCGGGCGGTCGGCCGGGCCCCGGCGCCGGCCCGCGGGCCTGCTGCGAATCAGGCGATTCCGGCTCAGGACTTGTGATCCGGAACCGGCAGGTAAAGGCTGGTCGTGCAGCAGCCAAACAGAGCTAACCAGGAGGCGATCGGATGGCGGAAAAGACGGGCACCTCAGGAGCCGCGGGCAGGGCATCAGCGGCCGGCCAGCCCGATAGCGTGCGCAACGTCGTGCTTGTCGGCCACTCTGGCGCGGGGAAGACCACCCTGGTCGAGGCCCTGCTGGTCAGCACCGGCACGATCCAGCGCGCCGGGCGGGTCGAGGACGGGACGACCGTGAGCGACTTCGACGAGGTCGAGGTCAGGCAGCAGCGCTCGGTCAACCTGACCTTGGCGCCGGTGACGTTCGGCGGGGTCAAGGTGAACCTGCTGGACACCCCGGGCTACGCCGACTTCACCGGGGACCTGCGGGCCGGGCTGCGCGCCGCGGACGCGGCCCTGTTCACCGTCTCGGCCACCGAGGGCGTGGACGGCCTGACCCGGATGCTGTGGGAGGAGTGTGCCGCCGTCGGCATGCCGCGCGCCGTCGTCATCACCAAGATCGACCACCAGCGCGGGGACTTCGCCGAGGCCCTGGCCTCGTGCCGGGAAGCCTTCGGCGACTCGGTCGCCCCGCTGTACCTGCCGGTCACCGACGCCCAGGGCGGCGTCAGCGGGCTGATCGGGCTGCTGTCCGAGCGCTTCTTCGACTACTCGAGCGGCTCCCGCGAGGAGCGCGACCCCGACCCGGCCGACGCCGACCGGATCGAGGAGGCGCGCAGCGCGCTGATCGAGGCCATCATCCAGGAGAGCGAGGACGAGAGCCTCATGGACCGGTACCTGTCCGGTGAGGCGATCGACGCCAAGGTGCTGATCGAGGACCTGGAGAAGGCCGTGGCGCAGGGCAGCTTCTACCCGGTCCTGGCCGCGTCGGCGCCGCAGGGCATCGGCATGGCCGAGCTCCTCGAGGTGATGACGCAGGCGTTCCCGGCCCCGGGGGAGCATCCCCTGCCCGCGGTGACCACGCCGGACGGCAAGCCGGTCAGCGGCCTGTCCAGCGATCCGCGCGGACCGCTGCTGGCCGAGGTCGTGAAGACCACCTCCGATCCCTACGTGGGCCGGATCAGCCTGGTGCGGGTGTTCTCCGGCACGCTGCGGCCGGACGCCACCGTGCACGTCTCGGGCCACGGCCGGGCGGACCGGGGTCACGCCGACCACGACCAGGACGAGCGGATCGGCGCCCTGACCTCGCCGCTCGGCAAGCAGCAGCGCACCATCTCGCAGTGCGCCGCCGGGGACATCTGCGCCGTGGCCAAGCTCGCCAGCGCGGAGACCGGCGACACGCTGTCGGACAAGGAAAACCCGCTGCTGATGGAGCCGTGGTCGAGCCCGGAGCCGCTGCTGCCGGTGGCCATCACCGCGAAGTCCAAGGCGGACGAGGACAAGATGTCGCAGGCGCTGGCCAGGCTCGTGGCCGAGGACCCGACGCTGCGCCTGGAGATGAACTCCGAGACCCGCCAGCTGGTGCTGTGGACCATGGGCGAGGCCCATGTCGACCTGCTCCTCGACCGGCTGTCCAGCCGGTACGGGGTCGCGGTGGAGACCGCCGACCTGCGGGTCCCGCTGCGCGAGACCGTCGCGGGCAAGGCCCAGGGCCTGGGCCGGAACGTCAAGCAGACCGGCGGGCACGGCGAGTTCGGGATCGCGCACATCGAGGTCGAGCCGGTGCCGTCCGGCGGTGGCCTGGAGTTCGTCGACAAGATCGTCGGCGGCGTGGTGCCGCGGCAGTTCATCCCGTCGGTGGAAAAGGGGGTCCGCGCCCAGATGGAGCAGGGCGTGCTGGCCGGCTACCCGATGGTCGACATCCGGGTCACGCTGTTCGACGGCAAGGCGCACTCGGTGGACTCCTCGGACATGGCGTTCCAGAAGGCCGGCCGGGCGGCGCTGCGGGACGCGGCGGAGAAGGCCGGGGTGCTGCTGCTCGAGCCGGTCGACGAGGTATCCGTGCTGATTCCCGACGCGTACGTGGGCGCGGTGATGTCCGACCTGTCGTCACGCCGCGGGCGGGTGCTCGGCACCGAGCCGATCCCGGGGGGCAGGACCCTGGTCAAGGCGGAGATACCGGAACTGGAGATCACCCGGTACGCGATCGACCTGCGGTCGATGTCGCAGGGCACCGGCTCGTTCACCCGCTCCTACCTGCGTTACGAGCCGCTGCCGCCGCACCTGGCCGACAAGGTGGTGAGCGCCTCGAAGCAGGGCTGACTACGGCGAGCGGGGCCACGCCTCGGCGAGCATCGCGCGCGTGTCGGCCAGAAGCTGCGGCAGCACCCGCGTCTGGCCGACCACGGGCATGAAGTTGGTGTCCCCGCCCCATCGCGGCACGACGTGCTGGTGCAGGTGCGCGGCGATCCCCGCGCCCGCGACCCCGCCCATGTTCATGCCGATGTTGAAGCCCTGGGCGGCCGACGCGGTGCGCAGCGCGGTCATGGCCAGCTTGGTGAAGCTGGCCAGCTCCGCGGTCTCGTCTGGGTCAAGCTCGGTGTAGTCGGCCACGTGCCGGTACGGGACGATCATCAGGTGGCCGGCGTTGTACGGATACAGGTTGAGCACCGCGTAGACCAGCGAGCCGCGGGCGACGATCAGGCCGTCGGCGTCGCTGAGCTTCGGTATCCGGTCGAACGGGCAGCCGTCGCCGGCCCCGGTTCCCTCGGGCTTGCCCTCGCCCTTGATATAGGCCATCCGGTGCGGCATCCACAGGCGCTGGAATCCGTCCGGGATCCCGGCCCCGTCCTGCGGTGCGTCCTGCTGGCCGGGCACGGATCCCTGGCCTCCCCGGGCGTCCCTACCCGGCCGGGCCGGCTCCTCGGAAGCGGCTGGTGGCATGGATGCAGCATAGGGCCGCTCCGGGCTAGCCGCCGGGGCTCGCCCCGGCGCTGTCCGACGGCTCGGGGGTGGGGGTGGGCTGGGGGTTGCCCGCCGGTCCCGGCGGCGTGCTGCCGGCCGAGCCCGTCGAGCCGGTCGAGGTGGTGTCCGGGCTCGGCGTGAAGTTGGGCGTGGGGGAGCTGCTCGCAGGAGGCGTGTTCTGGCTGCCCTCCTGCGTGCTGGGCGGCGGACTCACGCTGACCGACGGCTTCGCGCCCGGCGCCGGGCTCCGGCAGGGGGACGGGCTCGGGCTCGGGCTCGGCGACGGGCTCGGGCTCGGCGACGGGCTCGGGCTGAGCGACGGGCTGGCGCTCGCCGACGGGCTCGGGCTCGGCGACGGGCTCGGGCTGGGCGACGGGCTGGCGCTCGGTGACGGGCTGGCGCTGAGCGCCGGACTGGCACTGGACTCCGGACCCAGGCTGGCGGCCGACCGGGTGCCGGCCTTCGTGGTCGGGCAAGAGGACGAGCTGGAGCAGGCGCCCGGGCTGGCTGCGGCCGACGTCGCGCACGGGGCGGGGGCCCCGTTCTGGTGGTTGTGCTTGCCGTGCGCGGGGCCGGGGGCGGTCTTGCCGCCGCCTCCGGGCTGCGTGCCGCCGCTGCTCACCCCCGGGCCGGCGGTTGCGCCGACGGGCGCGCCGCCCTCGAAGGACTGGAGCAGGGCCACGGCCTGGACAACCGCCTGCTGCGACAGCGGTGTCAGCGCGAAGGCGGTCGCCGCCACCGCGATGAAGGCAGCCAGGCCCAGCACGATGACGGGACGCCACGCCACCCGTCGCGGGCGGGTCCGCGTCACCCGGAACCGGTCCCGCGTCAGCCGAAACTGTTCCCGCGCGGCCGCGGGCATCTGGACCAGCCACTCCGCTGCGGTCTGCAGTCCGCCCCGCACCCGCCCGGCGACCTCGGGAAACCCGGTCATGATCCAGGCGACGGGCGCGGAGTGCGGCACGGTCAGCCGGGTGCGGATCCGCTCCAGGCCATCCTCGGCGGGCTCGATGGACTCCGCCTCGGCGTGCAGCACGCGGCGGAGCAGTTCAGCATGGTCGAAATCGGGCTGGGTCACGCCTGGCTCTCCAGCACGCTTCGCATCGCTGACATGGCCCGGGCGGTGTGGCTCTTGACGGCGCCCGAGGTGATCCCCATGATCGAGGCGATCTGCCCCGCCGACAGGCCCGCGTAAAACCGCAGCACGAGCGCCTCACGCTGTCGTAACGGCAGCGCTCGCAGCGCGTCGACCACCGCGGAGCGCTCCAGGAGCGCGATCGCGCCCTGTTCCGCGCTGGGCATGTCCGGCGGCGGGTCCGGTGCGTTCCTGTCGACGACCATCCGGTGCCGCAGAACGGAACGGGACCGGTTGACCACGGAGCGCCGCAGGTACGCCAGCGCCTTATCCCGGTCCTTGAGCCGGCGCCAGCCACAGTGCATAGCCACGAACGAGTCCTGGACCACTTCCTCGGCGGTGGCGGTATCCCGGACCAGGAACGCGGCCAGGCCCACCAGCGTCCGGTAGTGCTCGGCGTACAGAGCGGTGACGGCCCGGTCCGCCTCCACGTCCACCGGAACCGAGCCGAGCCCGGCCCTCGCGGTCACGGGCCCGGCCACCTGCCCAGGACGCCCTGCCACGTCACCCGTCACCGCAGATCCCGCCGATAGCCCACCGGCGCGCCCCCTAGCCTCAACGACCTCCGCCCCACCCTTACCTAGGGTGCTAAATAGATGGCCAAAGGTCTAGCCCTGACGGCCTGCGAACTATGTGCGAAGCCGGCAAAGGTTCGGTCCGGCCCGCTCCGAACTACCTTGCCAATGAAGGGGAAGATATCCGCTTATGCGAGGGTTGCGGGCGGTGCCCGGAACGCCAGCCGTCAGACCTGGATACGCCGGGCCACCGCGTCCACGATCTCCGCCACGGCCTGGTCCACGGGAACGCCGTTCTTCTGCTCCCCGCTGCGGTAGCGGAACGAGACCGCGCCCGCGGCCACATCGTCGTCCCCGGCCAGCAGCATGTAGGGCACCTTCTGCTGCTGCGCGTGCCGGATCTTCTTCTGCATCCGGTCGTCGCCGGCGTCGACCTCGACCCTGATCCCCTGCTCCCGCAGCCGGGCCGCGACGTCCTCCAGGTACGCCACGTGCGCGTCGGCGATCGGGATCCCGACCACCTGGACCGGGGCCAGCCAGGGCGGGAACGCGCCCGCGTAATGCTCGAGCAGGATCCCGAAGAACCGCTCGATCGACCCGAACAGGGCCCGGTGGATCATGTACGGCCGCTGCCTGGTGCCGTCCGCGGACTGGTACTCGATCCCGAACCGGCCCGGTTCCTGGAAGTCCACCTGCAGGGTGGACAGCTGCCAGCGGCGGCCGATCGCGTCCCGGACGTGCACGTCGATCTTGGGCGCATAGAACGCGCCCTCGCCCTCGGCGATCACGTACGGCAGCCCCGAGGCGTCCAGCGCGTGCTTCAGCGCCGCCTCGGCGTGGTCCCACTCCGACACCTCGCCGATGAACTTCTCCGGGCGGGTGGAGAGCTCGGCCTCGAACTCGGTCAGCCCGAAGTCGCGCAGCAGGCCCACCACGAACGCCAGCAGCGACGCGAGCTCGTCGGCCAGCTGGTCGGGCCGGCAGAAGATGTGCGCGTCGTCCTGGGTGAAGCCGCGGGCCCGGGTCAGGCCGTGCACCACCCCGGACTTCTCGAACCGGTACACGGTGCCGAACTCGAACAGCCGCAGCGGCAGCTCGCGGTAGGACCGCCCGCGCGAGGCGTAGATCAGGATGTGCATCGGGCAGTTCATCGGCTTGGCGTAGTACGTCGCGCCTTCCAGCTCCATCGGCGGGAACATGCCCTCGGCGTACCACTCCAGGTGCCCGGAGGTCTCGAACAGCTCCGACTTCGTGATGTGCGGGGTGTTGACGAACTCGTAGCCGGCCTCCACGTGCCGCCGCCGCGAGTAGTCCTCGAGGACCCGCCGGATGATCCCGCCCTTGGGGTGGAACACCGGCAGCCCGCTGCCGATCTCGGTGGGGAACGAGAACAGGTCGAGCTCGGCGCCGAGCCGCCGGTGATCACGCCGCTCGGCCTCGGCCAGCATCGTCAGGTAGTCATCCTGGGCCTCGCGGGACGGCCAGGCGGTGCCGTAGATCCGCTGCAGCTGCGGGTTCTTCTCGCTGCCGCGCCAGTACGCGCCGCCGCTGCGCATCAGCTTGAACGCCGGGATCGCCCGGGTGCTGGGCAGGTGCGGGCCGCGGCACAGGTCCTTCCACCGCCGCTCACCGGTGACCCGGTCGAGGTTGTCGTAGATGGTCAGCTCGCCGCCGCCGACCTCCACGGACTCCTCGGCGGTGACCTCGGTCGGCGCCGTCGAAGCCCCGGGGTGGCCGGGCTGGCCGCCCTTGAGCCCGACCAGCTCCAGCTTGTAGGGCTCCCCAGCCAGCTCGGCCCGCGCCTGCTCGTCGGTGACGGGCCGGCGTGAGAACAGCTGGCCCTGCTTCACCAGCTGGCGCATCTTCTGCTCGATGGCCTTGAGGTCCTCGGGCCCGAACGCGGACGGCACGTCGAAGTCGTAGTAGAAGCCGTTCTCGATCGGGGGCCCGATCCCGAGCTTGGCCTCGGGGAACAGGTCCTGCACCGCCTGGGCCATCACGTGCGCGGTGGAGTGCCGCAGGATGGCCAGCCCGTCGGCGCTGCCGATCTCGACCGGCTCCACCGTGTCACCGTCGGAAAGCGGCTGCGCCAGGTCCCTGAGCTCGCCGTTGACCCTGGCCGCGACCACCGCGTCGCCCCGCACCGTTCCGTTGGGGATCAGCGCCGAGAGCCCGCCGGGACCGCCGAGGGCCTGCCCGGCCGTCGTGCCGGCTTCCACCACGTGCTCGCGTCCGGCGAGGGTGATCTGAAGCTTGTCGGCTGGCACGGCTGACTCCTGTCGTTGGCCTGGTGGATGGCGCGGCGGCTACCGGCGCTCCCCGGTGCCCTCGATGCTATCGACGCGCGCGCGGGCGCGCGCCCCGCGTATCCCTGACGCCCGCCTGCGGCGGTCAGGGCGCGGTGACGGTCACCAGGGTGCCGTAGGTCATGTACGGCCAGACGTAGTGGGCCTGGTTGTACGGCAGCTCGACGCAGCCGAGGCTCTGCGGGTAGCCGTAGGAGCCCCGCGGGAAGTAGTGCACGGCCTCGCCGGACCGGAAGTACGACACCCAGGACACCGGGTCCGCGTAGTGGCTTCCGTCGGGGTTGGTGCCCTGCATGATCTGGAAGGTGTACCGCAGGTACACCGGGGCGGTGCCGACGGTGGTCGGGGCGACGGAAATGCCGGTGTTGACCGGGGTGTGCAGGATCACCTGGCCGTTATGCCACACGGTCAGGGTCTCCGGGATCGCCTGGCTGGCCAGCGCGTACGTGTAGCCATGCGGGTTGCTGGTGCCCGCCGCCACCGCGGCCAGCAGCTCGTGCCAGACCCCGGGCCCGGCGTCGCCGTCCATGGTCAGCCCGTGATCGGACTCGAACGCCATCACCGCGCCGGTCACCAACAGGTTGGACTGGCCGGGCTGCCACATGTTCTGCAGCTGCGGCGGGTACCCCGGCTGCCAGGCGAACGTCCCGGGCGGGGGGCTGTAGGCGGCGCTGAGCTGGCCGCTGGCGTTGGACGAGGACACCGGTATGTCGCCGGTCACCGGCATCCAGGTCAGCGGCAGGTAGCCGAGCTGCGCGAGGAGCTGCTGCAGCCGGAGGGTGCTGTACGTACCGGTCCAGAACTTGTCGATGACCTGCGCCGCGAGCAGCCCGCCGGTGCTTGACCGGACGCCGGAGGGCCCGGCCGGGATCGCCAGCCGGACGTGGGTCTGCTCGGTGAATCCCTGGGCGGGGACGAACTGGACGGTGGCGGGGCTGACCCGCTGCCAGCTGCCGTCGATCGCCGGGGTCAGCGTGGGCATCGGCGAGTCGGCGGCCAGCGGGGCCGAGAAGACGACGGTCACCGGGGCGGCGCCGTTGACTCCCTGGGAGTGCGACGCCGGCGTAACCGACACCACGGTCTCGGGCTGGGCCTGCGCCTGGTGCGCGGACTTGGCCGCCTGGTGGGCGGGCGCGTCCTTGCCCTTGCCCTGCGCCGACGCCCCGGTCAGGGCGAACCACGCGCCCCCGGCCAGGAGTGCGACGATGGCTGCCGCGAGCGCCACGATCCGCCAGCGAAGTAGTCCCATTCCGGACAAACCTCTGACCCCCTAGCCTTTGCTGCCCGGTGACCCAGCGGGCGGACTGCACCTGCCCTGTTGTATACCAGCTGATACCCATCTGGGGGGCATCGTTGCGGAGGCTGTGAGGCGGACGTAATAAAGACTTCACTTTGGCTTGGCTCGCCTGATCCGGGCTCACCCCCGCCATCGCCGTTTGCGCCGCCGCCGATGAGATCATACAGGGATGCCCGCCATGCCGGCTGACCCGGAATCCTTCGTGCGGTCGGCGTGCCGGCTCACCCCGGTTCCCCGGGTCACGGAGATCCGGCTGTACCTCGCCGGGGACGTGCTCGGGCTGTGGCAGCGGACCGAAGACGAGTTCGGGACCGGCCAGCCGCCGCCCTTCTGGGCCTGCGCGTGGCCCGGCGGGCAGGCCCTGGCCCGCTACGTGCTCGATCACCCCGGCCTGGTGGCCGGGCGCCGGGTGCTGGATCTCGGGTCAGGCTCCGGCCTGGTCGCGATCGCGGCGGCGATGGCCGGGGCGGCCGCGGTGATGGCCAGCGAGATCGACGTCCTGGCCGCCGCCGCGATCAGGCTCAACGCCCGGGCCAGCCGGGTACCGGTCCCGGTCGTCGCCGGCGATGTCCTCGATGGTGACGGCGACGGCGCCGAGGTGGTGCTGGCGGGCGACGTCTGGTACTCGGGGCCGCTGGCCGAGCGCGTGCTCGGGTTCCTGGAGCGGGCCAGGTCCCGCGGCGCGTCGGCGCTGGCCGGCGACATCGGCCGCGCCTTCCTGCCGCGGGACCGGTTCCGGGTCCTCCACGCCCGCGACGTCCCGGTGCTCGCCGATCTCGAGGACGCCAGCGTCAAGCGGACGATGGTCTGGGCGCCGGACTGGTAACCGGCCGCCGGCGCTCCCGCGCCATGCTTGGGTCCATGAGCGATGACATCATCCCGTTCCGCCTCGACGTCCCCGACGCCGACCTCGACGACCTGCGGCGGCGGCTGCGCCAGACCCGGTGGCCGGGGCGCGAGACCGTGGACGACTGGTCCCAGGGGATCCCGCTGGCCTACACGCGCCAGCTCTGCGAGTACTGGCTGGAGCGGTACGACTGGCGGGCCTCGGAGGCCCGCCTCAACCGCTTCCCCCAGTTCCTGACCCGGGTCGATGGCGTCGACATCCACTTCATCCACGCCCGCTCGCCGCACCCCGGCGCCCTCCCCCTGGTCATCACGCACGGGTGGCCGGGCTCGGTCGTCGAGTTCCACAAGGTCATCGAGCCCCTGGCCGATCCGGTGGCGTTCGGCGGAGACGCCGCCGACGCCTTCCACGTGGTGTGCCCGTCGCTGCCCGGCTACGGCTTCAGCGGCCAGCCGGACCGGCCCGGATGGGACACCGGGCGCATCGCCGACGCCTGGGACCAGCTCATGGGGCGGCTCGGGTACCCGCGCTACGCCGCCCAGGGCGGCGACTGGGGGGCCCAGGTGACGACGGCGCTGGGCACGCGCCACCCCGGGCACCTGGCCGGCATCCACCTCAACATGCCGATCGCGTTCCCGGGCCCGGACGACGGCGACCTGACCGAACGCGAGCAGGCGGCCCTGGCCACGATCAACCACTACAACGAGTGGGACTCGGGCTACTTCAAGGAGCAGTCGACCCGGCCGCAGACCGTCGGCTACGGGCTGGCCGACTCGCCGGCCGGGCTGTGCGCCTGGATCGTGGAGAAGTTCTGGGCCTGGACCGACTGCGACGGCGACCCGGCCAACGTGCTGTCCCGCGACGAGATGCTCGACAACGTGATGTTCTATTGGCTCCCGGGCACCGGGGCGTCCTCGGCCCGGCTCTACTGGGAGAACCGCGCCACCGGATTCCTGGGCCCGGTCACGGTGCCGGTCGGCTGCTCGATCTTCCCGAAGGAGATCTTCCGCCCGTCCCGCCGCTGGGCCGAGAGGCAGCTCACGAACGTGCACTACTGGAACGAGCTGGACTCCGGCGGCCACTTCGCCGCGTTCGAGCAGCCGGAGGCGTTCGTCGGTGAGGTCCGCGCCTGCTTCCGGCCGGTCCGGTGATCGCGGCGGCGCTGGCGGGCCGGCCCGCGCTGCTCGAGGACGCGCAGCGGCGGGCGCTGTCCTACTTGGACGGCCTGGCCGGGCGCCGCGTCGCCCCGCCGGCGGCGGCGGTCGAGGCCCTGGCCCGGCTGGACTTCCCGCTGCCCGGCCCGGGCCGGGCCGCCGCGGAGGTCCTCGCCCTGCTGGACGACGTGGGCTCGCCGGCCACGGTGGCGTCCGCGGGCCCGCGCTACTTCGGGTTCGTCACCGGCGGCGCGCTGCCGGTGGCCGTGGCGGCCGCCTGGCTGATCGCGGCCTGGGACCAGAACGCGGGCATGACGGTCATGTCGCCCGCCGCGGCCCGGCTCGACGCGGTCGCGCTGCGCTGGGTGGCCGAGCTGCTGGGCCTGCCGGACGGCGCCGGCGGCGGCTTCGTCACCGGCGCCACCATGGCCAACGCGACCTGCCTGGCGGCCGCCCGGGACGCGGTCCTGTCCCGGCACGGCTGGGATGCGGCCGGGCAGGGGCTGATCGGGGCGCCGCCGGTGACCGTCGTCACCGGCGCCGAGGTGCACACCACCGTCCGCAAGGCGCTCGGCCTGATCGGCCTGGGCCGCGACCGGGCCGTCGCGCTGCCGGTGGACGCCCAGGGCCGGATCATGCCCCGTGACCTGCCGCAGCTGTCCGGGCCCGCGATCGTGTGCCTGCAGGCCGGCAACGTGAACAGCGGGGCCAGCGATCCGTTCGGCCCGCTCATCGAATGGGCTCGCCACGGGCACGCCTGGGTTCACGTGGACGGCGCCTTCGGACTCTGGGCGGCGGCGTCGCCCGAAACCGCCGCCCAGGTGGCGGGCGCGGCCGCGGCGGACTCCTGGGCGACCGACGCCCACAAGTGGCTGAACACGACCTACGACTGCGGCATCGCCCTGGTCCGCGATCCCGCGTTGCTGCGGGCCGCCCTCGAGGCCACGGCCGCGTACCTGCCGGGTGCCAACGCCCGCGAGCCCATGCACTTCACGCCGCAGAGCTCTCAGCGCGCCCGCGGCGCGGAGGTGTGGGCGGTGCTGGCCGCGCTCGGCCGCGAGGGCGTGGCGGACCTGGTCGAGCGGTGCTGCCGTCTCGCCCGGCGGGTCGCCGACGGGATGCGGGAGTCCGGGTACGCGGTCCTCAACGACGTGGTACTCAACCAGGTGGTGGTCGATTTCGGCGACCCGGACCGGACCGACGCGGTCATCGCCGCGGTCCAGCGCGACGGAACGTGCTGGTGCGGGCCGACGACCTGGCACGGGCGCCGCGCGATGCGGGTCAGCGTGAGCGGCTGGTGCACCACCGAGCAGGACGTCGACCGCAGTATCGCCGCGATCCGCGCGTGCAGCATCCCGCCCGGGTAGCGTGCCGCTCCCGGCCAGCGCGATCTTGCCGGACCGCACGCCGCCGGGGCAGCATGAGGATGTCATGCCGGAATGACGTAAATGGGGTGAGGCCGCGATGACCACCGGAGCCGGTAGCGGGACCGTGTCCGCCGATCTGCCGCCCGGTGATCAGCCGCCACCTGGTGATCAGCCGGAGGGCCTCGGCCAGCGCCGGGTGCTGATCATCATCGGCGCCCTGCTGCTGGGCATGCTGCTGGCCGCGCTCGACCAGACGATCGTGGCCACCGCGCTGCCGACCATCGCCGGTGACCTGCACGGGCTGTCGCACCTGTCTTGGGTCGTCACCGCCTACCTGCTCGCCTCCACGGTCTCCACGCCGCTGTGGGGGAAGCTCGGCGACATGTACGGCCGGAAGCAGTTCTTCCAGGCCGCGATCGTCATCTTCCTGATCGGCTCCGCGCTGTCCGGGCTGGCGCACTCGCTGGTAGAGCTGATCGCTTTCCGCGCCGTCCAGGGACTGGGCGGCGGCGGCCTGATCGTCGGCGCGCAGACCATCGTCGGGGACGTCGTCTCGCCCCGGGAGCGTGGCCGCTACCAGGGGATCTTCGGCGCCACGTTCGGGGTGGCCAGCGTGCTCGGGCCGCTGATCGGCGGCTTCTTCGTGGACAACCTGTCCTGGCGGTGGGTGTTCTACATCAACCTCCCGATCGGCGCCGTGGCCCTGGTGGTGACCGCCGCGGTGCTGCCCGGCCGGCTGGGCACGGCCCGCCACGTGATCGACTACGCGGGCACCGTGCTCATCGGCACGGCCGCGACCTGCCTGGTGCTGCTGACCTCGCTCGGCGGCGTCACCTACCCGTGGGGCTCGTTCCCGATCATCCTGCTGGGGGTGCTCGCCCTCGCCAGCGTGGCGGGTTTCATCCTGGTGGAACGGCGGGCGGCCGAGCCCGTCATGCCCCTGCACCTGTTCACCAACCGGGTCTTCGCCTCGGCCAGCGTGGTCGGCCTCGTCATCGGCTTCGTCATGTTTGGCTCGCTGGCCTACCTGCCGCAGTACATGCAGGTCGTCCGGGGAATCTCGCCCACCCTGTCCGGCCTGCGGCTGCTGCCGCTGATAATCGGGCTGCTGATCACCTCCATCGGCACCGGCCAGCTGGTTAGCCGGACGGGCCGGTACAAGATCTTCCCCATGATCGGCACGGCGGTGATGACCGTCGGGCTGTTCCTGCTGTCGCGGCTCGGCACCGAAACGAGCTTCTGGCTGGTGTCGCTGTACCTGTTCGTCCTTGGCGCGGGCATCGGCGCGTCGATGCAGGTGCTGGTGCTCGCGGTGCAGAACGCGGTCGACTACAAGGATCTCGGCGCCGGCACGTCGGGCTCGACGTTCTTCCGCTCCATCGGCGGCTCGTTCGGCACCGCGGCCTTCGGCGCGGTCTTCTCCAACGTGCTGGCCGGCGACCTGGCCCGCGCGCTGCACGGGGTGTCGCTGCCCAGCGGGATCACCGCCGCTACCGGGGCCAGCCCGGCCGTGCTCGAGCACCTGCCCCCGGCCATCCACGACGGCTACATCGCCGGGTTCTCCCAGGCCCTGCATACGGTGTTCGTGTTCGCCACGCCGATCGGCGCGGTGGCCTTCCTGCTGACCTTCCTGCTGAAGGAGGTGCCGCTGCGGGAGACCTCGCGGGCGGTGGACCGGGCCGACAGCACCGCGCCCACGTCGGTGCCCGCCACGCGCGACTCCGCGCAGGAGATGGAGCGCGCGCTGCTGACGCTGTTCGGGCGCGAGCACCGCCGGGAGGTCTACGAGCACCTCGCCACCGCGGCCGACGTGCACGTCAGCCCGCGCGGCACCTGGCTGCTGTACCGTATCGCCGACCACGCCCCGATCAGCGAGGTGGCGCTGGCCCGGCTGCTGCACGTCGAGCAGCCCCCCCTCGCCCGCCGGCTGACCGAGCTCACCGACGCCGGCTACGTCACCCTCGGCAACGGCGCCAGCCCGGCCGCCGGCCCGAGCTCCGCCGCCGGTACCACCACCCCGGCCGCCGGCACCGGCCCCGCCGGCGGCGACGGCGCCGCGGCCGGCCCGCTCGTGGCGCTCACCCCGGCCGGCCAGCAGGCCGCCACCCGGCTGGAGGCCGCCCGGGAGGCCGGGATCACCCAGCTGATGACCGGCTGGCACCCCGACATGAACCCGCAGTTGCGGCACCTGATCAAGCGGATCACGACGAAGCTGATCGCCACCGACGGGCGCGGGCTGGATCCCGCGCCGACCGCGCCCGGGAGCTGACCGGGACCGCCGACCCCGGCCTGCTCCCGGCACCGGCCTGCTCCCGGCGCCGGCCCGCTGCCTGATCCCGCCCGCCTGCCCGCCCTGTTTTGTCGCAACGGCGGCCGCGCCTGTGCCGTCTGTAAACGTGTGACCGGCAATTACGCTCGGGTGCTTTGGGCGTGGCGCCCTCCCAGACGGGCCAGAGCGCGTAGCGTCTGGCGGGGAAGGCACGTCACCGCACACGGTAACGGGGTGGCTCGTGACGGATGGTCTGCGACGGTGCGGTCCGGACGCCGCGCGCTGAGCCGACGGCCCGGTCGGGCCGGCGCTCCGAGGCCGCGCCTGGCCGGGGCGGTGCTTGCGCTGTCCGCCGTGGCCCTGGCGGCCACGGCGTGCACGGCCGCAGCGCAGCCCGCGCGCCACGACCCGAACTACCTGGTGGCACGCACCCGCCCTCCCGCCTCGGCGAGCTCGGTGCTGGCCGGCCCGGCCAGCGCGCTGGCCGCCGGGGTGGCCGAGCAGTTGTTCGCCGCCGCGCCCGTGGTCGTCGTGGCCAACGCGAGCGACCCGGCCGGCCTGCCGGCGGCCGCCGCTCGGGCCGAGCGGGCCCATGCGCCGCTGCTGCTGGCCTCGCCCGCGGTCAGCGCGCACCCGGGCAGCGGGGTGGCGCAGCCGGGCAGCGCCGACGTGCAGGCGGCCGGCGCCGCGGTCCGGACGGCGATCGGGGCCCTGCGTCCCCGCGCCGTGCTCGCGGTCGGGATGCCCCAGGCGGCGCTCTCCGCGCAGCTGCCGGGGATCCGCGTGATCACCAATCCGGCTCGGCTGCCCGCGACGCACGCGCCCGCGCCGCTGCGTCACGTGGCGCTGCTCGTGCCCCGGGGCACCGCCGCGGCCGCGAGCCTGGCCATCGCCGCGACCGCGCAGGTGGCGGGCGCGCGGATGGTCGTCGTCCAGGGCTACGACCCGCGCGCCGACCCGCGCGCCATCACCGCCCTCGCGGCCGCCAGGCCACGGCAGGTCCTGGCCGTCGGCGCCGGTTTCGGGCCGCCGGGCCTGCTGGCGGCGCGGGTCGCCGTGGCCGAGACCGGGGTGCAGTTGCCCGGCGGCGGCCAGATCGTCGTTCCCGAGCGCCGGCTGGTCGCGCTGTACGGTGACCCCGGTACTCCGTCGCTCGGGGCCCTGGGCCAGCAGGGCCTGACCGCCAGCATCGCGCGGGTCAGGAAGCTGGCCGCGCTCTACCGGCCGCTGAGCCGGGTGCCCGTCGTGCCCGCCTTCGAGATCATCGCCACGGTCGCGCAGGGGTCTCCCGGGCCGAACGGCACCTACTCCTACGCGAACCCGGTGACGTTCCTGCGCCCGTGGATACGGCGGGCGTCCAGGGCCGGCCTGTACGTGGTCCTGGACCTGCAGCCCGGCCGGGCCAGCCTGCTCGCCCAGGCCAAGGAATACCAGGCGTTCCTGGAGCGGCCGAACGTCGGGCTGGCCCTGGACCCGGAGTGGGCGCTGGCGCCGGGACAGCGGCCGCTCAAGCAGATCGGCAGCGTCAGCGTCGCCGAGGTCAACAGCGTCATCAACTGGCTGGCCGCGCTGACCGCGCGGTATCACCTGCCGCAGAAACTTCTGGTGCTGCACCAGTTCCGGCTGTCGATGATCCAGGGCGAGCAGCGGCTCAACACCCGGCACGACGACCTGGCCATCGTCATCCACATGGACGGCCAGGGCACCCCGGGCGACAAGCAGCAGACCTGGGACGCGGTCACCGGCGCCGCCCCCGCGGGCGTGTTCTTCGGGTGGAAGAACTTCTTCGTCAAGGACCATCCGATGCTGACGCCGCCGGAGACGATGGCGCATCTCCCGCAGCCGCTGATGATCTCCTACGAGTGAACCTCTTTCATCCGTCGGTCTCACGCCCAGAGCACGTGGGTAGTCGCAGGGAGGAGGAAAGGGTAGTCGCTGGGAGGATGAAGCGGTTCAGTGAGGGGATTACGCTGGAATCTGCCCCGAAGGAGCACGAATCGTGGACAGAGCTGGCTGGAACTACCCCCCCGACCACCTCCGGGTGTCCGATGCCGACCGCGACCAGGCGGTCTCCGAGCTGAGCGTGGCCTTCCAGGCCGGCCGGATCACGGCCGACGAATTCGACCAGCGATCCGGGCAGGCCCTGGCCGCCCGCACCGGGAAAGAACTGACCGCCCTGCTCGCCGACCTGCCCGTGCAGCGTCCCCCCGCGAGGCGCACTGCCCCGGAACCGGTTCATCGCGTCCTCGCTACCCGGGTCGCCTTCACCGCCGGCGTCGCCGCCGTCTGCTTCGGCGCCGTCGCCGCCGCTAACGCCGCCCTGAGCCACGGCCCTACCCTCCAGCAACGCGAGCTCCTCCGGGAAATGATGGGGCGCCAGGGCCTGGCGGTCCCTCGGGGGTTTCCGCCCAGCCCGGCTTTCAACTGGGCCGGCACGGTGGCACCAGGAGCAATCGCTGTCCTGCTGGTCGCGCTGGTCGTCTACCTGGGCGTGCGCCTGGCCCGTGCCGACCGTCCCTAAGACCGGAGCGCGGGCGGCGGTCTAGTGACTGCTGCCCGACTGCTCGAAGACCAGCTGGGCCTTGGCCATCCACTCCTCCCGGCCGGTGATCCGCATGTAGATGAGGGCCACGATCGTCACCACGACGATGGCGAAGAACACCATCAGGCCCCAGAAGACCACCCCGCTGCTGGTGAACGGCGAGAAGTACGACTTCCAGACCACGACGACGCCGGCCGCCGACGCGATCACCGGCACGACCACGTGCAGTATCGGGTTGAACTGGGCCCGGCCCTCGGTCGAGTAGTACTTCACCACCCCGATGTTGGCCAGGATGTACATCAGCACTAGGCCGATCGTGATCGCGTTGGCCCAGGTGAGGAATACGTTGGAGACCCCCCAGATCAGGATGCAGATGAACCCCACCACCTGCACGGCGACTTCCAGGTGAATCGAGTTGACCGGGGTCTTCCGCTTCGGGTTCACCTTCGCCAGGGCGCTCGGCAGCACGCCGGAACGGCCCATCCCGTACCAGGTCCGGGTCCCGCCGTTGAAGCAGGCGATCGACACCGCTATCGCGGAGTTCACCAGGGCGAACAGCACGAAGACCCAGGCGCCGGCCCAGACCCGCTGGGCGAGCGTCGCCACCGGCCACGCGACCGCGGTGGGTATGGTGCCGACCTTGTGCACGCCGATGCCGTTCAGGTAGCCCCAGGTGACGAACACGAAGTAGATCATCAAGATGACGACCGATCCGACCAGGCCGATCGGCACGTTCCGCTTGGGGTTCTTGCTCTCCTCGGCCATCGGGCCGGTGGATTCCCACCCGCTGAACGCGAAGATCGAGAACACCACCCCGAGGAACAAGTTGGTCGACAGGTGGAAGTTGCCGGGATTCAGCGGCGCCCAGCTGAACCCGCCCGGGCCCGTCGACACCAGGCCGCTGATGGCCAGCGCCACCATGATCAGAATTTCGATGCTGCCCGTGATGATCAGCACCTTCTCGGACAGCGCGATCCCCTGGTAGGAGAAGAAGATCACCAGCGCGATACCGACGATAACCCAGATCCACCATTTGATGTCGACGCCGTAATACGCCTTGATGTTCGGCTCGAGCACCGTATACGACAGGTACGACAGCGTGAGCACGCCGACCGGCGGTAGCCAGACCGAGAACAGCACCCCGGCGAAGAATCCGGCGCGCGGGTGGAAGGCCCGCGCGATCCACGTGTACCAGCCACCGGCCGACGGGAAAATCTTGGCCAGCTGGGACGCGTTCAGCGCCTGCAGACCCAGCAGCACGCCGCCGAACAGGAACGCCCACGGCGTGGACAGCCCCGCGAAGCTGACGATGAACACAAACGACGCGAGGATCGCGAAGGACGGCGCGATCGTCGCGATCCCCTGCATCAATATGCCGGGGATCCCGATCGCGTTCTCCCGCAATCCCGTCTTGACGGTTCCCGGACTCGACTTAAGGTCCTCGACTGCCACCGTGAGTCTCCTTCCCGTTACCCGCCGGAAGCAGGATCCGCTCGGCAGAGCATTCGCTCACGGAATGACCATCCGCTCTTCCTCGGAGTATCGACCTCGGGCTGGATCCTGGCAAGGGTCCCGGCCCGGGGCCGGGCGCGCCTGGCCGGCCCTGCGCCGGGGCGCCCTAGCGCGCCGGGCCGACGGCGTCGGCCAGCCCGTGATGGCCCGGGCCGCGCGGGATGATCGGCCAGATGTCCACGACCACGTCGTTGGCGACCACGTGATAAGCGTCGTACCAGTTCACGGTCGACGGCGAGTATCCGGGCACGAGCGCCACGGGGTCGCCGACCCGCAGCGGCGAGCCGTCGGGCGCCGCGAAGATGCCGTGCTCCTCGTCGAACCGGAACACCTTGAGGTCGTGGCCCACGATCGACACCTCGTCGGGGGCGGCCACCGACTTGTTGCCGGCGTTGACGATCACCTTGCCGCTCTGCCGGCTGATGACCGTGGCCTGGATCGTGAGCGAGTGCTCGAAGTGCGGCACCATCTTGCCGTGGAAGTTGTCCATGACCACGTACGTGCCGGCCTGGATCTCGGTCAGGCCCGGGTAGCCCGCCGTCCACCGCCAGGTGGCGATCCCGCCGGCCGAGCGGATCTTGCACGGGATGCCGTTCGCCTCGAGCAGGTCGGCCACGCCGGTGAAGAACGCCATCGCCTCGCGCTGGCGCTCGTGGCGCAGGTCGCTGTCGAAGGTCAGCGAGCAGTGCCCCTCGTAGCCGGTGATGCCCTCGAAGCGCAACCCGGGCAGCTCGGTCACCTGCCGGGCGAGCGCCAGGCCGTCCTGCGCGGTGTCCACCCCGCAGCGGTCCATGCCGGTGTCGACCTCGATCATGATCCCGAGCGTGGACCCCGCGGCGACGGCCGCCGCCGAGTGCGCCGCGGCGTTGGCCGCCTCGTCCACCGCGACCAGGACCCGGTGATCGCGGGCCAGCTCGGCCAGCACCCGGAGCTTGGCCGGGTGCGCCACGGTGTTGACCACGAACAGGTCGTCCATGCCCGCCGCGGCGAGCACGGCCGCCTCCCACACCGTGGCCATGGACAGCCCGCCCGCGCCCGCGTCCAGCTGCCGGCGGGCCAGGTCCGGGCTCTTGTGCGTCTTGTAGTGCGGGCGGATCGTGGCCCGGCCCAGCTCCCGCAGCTCGCCCGCCATGCGGTCGATGTTGCGCTGCGCGGCGTCCATGTCGAGCACCAGCGCGGGAGTGATCAGCTCGTCGCGCCGCTGGCCGATGGCGCTCCCGTACTCGCGCCGGGCCCGGTCGTAGGCCTCGCGCACGATCGACGCGGGATCCTGCATCTGACTACCTCCCTGTAACGGTCCGGCGCGGGGCCGGTCACTCAATTGCTGGCCCGAGGCAGCGGACCACCCGGACCGGCTCCTGGCCGGCCCGGACCCGGACGGGCAGGCTGGCGGGCGCGGGCGAAGGTCTCCAGCGGCAGCGGCCGCCGGATCACCTCCCGCAGCAGGCCCGGCCGGTCGGCCACGCCTACAGCTCCGCGTTCACGATGAAGCCGGCGTCCACCAGCAGCGTCGCCGAGTTCACGTAGCTGGCGTCGTCCGAGAGCATGTAGGCGATCGCGCCCGCGAGTTCCTCCGGCTCCGCGCCCCGGTGCAGCGGGATGCGGTCCACGTAGTACTTCAGCACTTCCGGCTCGTCCAACAGCGGCGCGCTCATCGGGGTCTTCACCCAGCCCGGCTCGACCGCGTTGACCCGGATGCCGTGCGGGCCCAGGTCGCAGCCGAGCGCCTTGACCAGCATGCTGATCGCGCCCTTGGTGCCGCAGTACGCGGTCTGGCCCGGGGCGCCCACGTGCGCCGAGATCGAGCTCACGCAGCAGATCGCGCCGCCGTGGCCCTCCCGGATCATCTGCTTGGCCGCCTCGGTGCAGACCACCCAGGTGCCCCGGACGTTGGTCTCGAACAGCTGGTTGAAGTCCTCGAGCGTGGTCTCGTCCCACAACATCAACGGGTTGATGGCCGCGTTGGACACCACGTAGTCGAGCCGGCCGCCGCGCTCGGCCACCGTGCGCACCATCGCGGTCACCTGCTCCGGGTCCCGCATGTCGGCGAGCGCGCCGAAGCCCTGCCCGCCCGCGTCGCCGATCGGCTCCAGCGTCACCGCCGGGTCCTGCTCGGGCAGGTGGTTCACCCCCACCAGCGCGCCCTCCGCGGCCAGCCGGATCGCGGCCGCCCGCCCGATGCCGGTCGTCGCCCCGGTGACCAGCGCGACCTTGCCCTCGAAACGCCGTTCCATGGCGGTCCTCCTAGAAAATCGCGATTGGGTTCCAGGGCGAGCCGGTCCCGCGGGGCAGCCGCAGCGGCAGGCCGACGACCATGAACTCGAAGCGCCCCTCTTCCTCGCAGGCCCAGGCCACGTCCTCGAGCTGCAGGCTGTCCGAGGCGAACATGCCCATGGCCGTGACCTGGAGCGGGTGGATCGGGTAGAGGATGCCCTCGACATTGCTGGGCACCGTCTCCCCGTCGCCGTCCGGCAGGAACGCGGCGATCTTGCGTTCGTGCATCCAGGGGATGGTGTCGACGTGCAGGCCGGCCTTGCCCTGCCCGGCCGGCGGGTAGTCGTTGCTCCACGCGCCGAGCTCCAGCCGGCGCCGGTGGTGGCCGGTGCGGAACACCAGGATGTCTCCCTCACCCAGCCGGACCCCCTGGGCCTGCTCGATCGCCTCGAGTTCCGCGCGGGTCACCGCCTCCCCCGGCTCCAGCCACGGGACGCCGCGGAACCGCGGCGCGTCCAGCAGCACGCCCCGGCCGACCAGCCCCTCGTGGTAGGCGGTCACGTCGAGCGCGGTGGCGCCCTGGGAGGTCATCACCTCCTGGGCGGGCCGGCCGTTGTAGACGAGGCCCTGGTAGGCGATGTGGCAGAGCGCGTCCATGTGGGTGTGGCAGTCGCCGTGGAACGCCAGCCCGACGAAGTCCGTGGCGAAGGTGACCCCGGACGAGCCGATGTCGATGTCGTGGCCCTGCACCACGTGGTAGATCACCGGGCTCGGGTTGTCCGGCCCGGCCACGGTGTTCATCGGGATGGCCATCGTGGCCCGCCGCCCGGACCGGACCAGCCCCGCCGCGGCCCGGATCGTGTCCGGCGTGATGTAGTTGAGCGTCCCGAGCTCGTCGTCGTCGCCCCAGCGGCCCCAGTTCCTGACCGCCTGGAAGATCTCGTCGAACTCCTGCAGCGTCACCCGCGCGGGTGGCGTCAGCCTGGCCGTCGTGTCGCTCACCGTGCTCACCTCCGGAGGAACTGGTCGTAGGCCGCCTGCGGCTTGGCCGATTCGTGCACCACCGCCCGGATCGCCTGGATCATCGCGACCGGGTCGTCGCTCTGGAAGATGTTCCGGCCCATGTCGACGCCGGCCGCGCCCTCCTCGACCGCCCGGTAGGCCATGGTGAGCGCGTCGAGCTCGGGCAGCTTCTTGCCGCCGGCCATGACCAGCGGCACCGGGCAGGCGGCCGCCACCGTGTCGAAGTCCTCGGCGCAGTAGTAGGTCTTGACCACGTGCGCGCCGAGCTCGGCGCAGATCCGGGTGGCGAGCCGCAGGTAGCGCGCGTCGCGGGTGAGTTCCTTGCCGACCGCGGTGACCGCGAGCACCGGGATCCCGCAGCGCTGGCCCTCGTCCACCAGCCGGGTCATGTTGCGCACCGACCGGGTCTCGAACTCGCCGCCGATGAACACCTGCACCGCGACCGCGCACGCGTTGACCCGGACCGCGTCCTCCATGGACACCGCGACCTGCTCGTCGGACAGCTCCTTCAGGATGCTCGGCCCGCCGCTGGCCCGCAGCACGACCGGCGTGCCGGACGCCGGGGGGATGGTGGACCGGACCATGCCCCGGGTGGCCATCAGCGCGTCCGCGTAGCCGAGCAGCGGGACGATCGACAGGTCCACCCGCTCCAGGCCGGTGGTCGGGCCCTGGAAGTAGCCGTGGTCGATGGCCAGCATCACGGTGCGGCCGGTCGCGGGCCGGAACACCCGGGCCAGCCGGCTCTGCATGCCCCAGTCCAGCGCGCCTGAGCCTTTCAGCCGGTACGGCTCCGCGCGCGGCGGCACCGACGGCGAGAACCGGTCGCGGTCCTCCATGGCTGCCCTCCTCAGTGTCGGTTACCCGGCGGTTCCGGCCCCGTCATCCCGCGGCCGCGCCCGAGCCCGCGGCCCGCCACAACGGGCTGAGCAGGCCGTCTTCGGAAAGCTCGAGCAGGCGCGGGTAGATCTGCCGCCACCGGGCGTAGCTGTCGTGGTAGACGGCGACAGCGGCGGGCCGCGGCTCGAACGTGGCCGCGCGCTGGCGCAGCGCGGGCTCGAGTTCGGTCAGGCTGGAGTAGATCCCCGCGCCCCGGCCGGCGCACAGGGCCGCGCCCAGCGCGCTGCTCTCGGTCACCGCCGGCACGCTGACCGGCAGGCCGAGCACGTCGGCGATGACCTGCGGCCAGAGCCTGCCCTTGGCCGCGCCGCCGCTGAACGTCAGCTCGGTGACCTGCGCGCCGGTGAGCTCGCCGATGATGCCGAGGTGCCCGCGGACCACGTAGGCGGCCGCCTCCTCGATCGCGCGCACGCACGCCGCGCGCCCGGTCCCGGCCGGGTCGCCGAGGCTGAAACCGACGAACGACGGGCTGGCGTGCACCCACCGGCGGGCGTTCATCAGGTTGGACAAGATGGCGTACACGCCGTTCGAGCCGGGCGGGATCGCGGCCGCGCCCTCCTCCATCACCACGTACGGGTCCACGCCCCGCGCGCGGGCGGCCGCGGCCTCTCCGTCGCAGAACGCGTCCCGGAACCAGCGCATCGCCATCCCGCAGTAGAACCCGATGCCCTCGAGCATCCACTCGCCCGGCGTGACGTGGCACAGCGTCCGCAGCCTGATCTCCGGGTCGATGAGCGGGGTGTTCACCAGCATCGTGTTCTGCCAGAAGGTCCCGGCCAGCACGGTGAACTCGCCGGCCCGCACGCCGGCTCCCAGCAGCCCGAGCTGGGTGTCCGCCCCCCCGGCCACCACCGGGGTGCCGGCCCTCAGCCCGGTCTGCTCCGCGGCCTCGGCGGTGACCCCGCCGACCACGGTGCCCGGGTCGACTGCCTCCGGCAGCACCGCCGCCTCGATGCCGCAGATCTCCGCGATCCGCTCCGACCAGGTCCGGCGGACCAGGCTGAACATGCCCGAGCTGGACCCGCAGGACGGCTCGGTGACCTGGACCCGGGCCAGCCGGTAGACGATCCAGTCGCTGAGCATGCCCAGGCCGCGGGCCGCCGCGAACTCCCCGGGCCGGTGCCGCGCGATCCAGCGCAGCCGGGCCGGGGAGGTGATCGACACCCAGTCGCCCGCCTCTTCGAAGATCCGTTCCGCATTGCCCTCGCGGATCAGGTCCTCGGCTTCGGCGGCTGCGCGGCTGTCCACGTTCGGGCAGGCCCAGATCTCGGCGCCGCGAGCGTCGTAGAGCACGATGCCCTCGCGCATGCTGGTCGCCGCGACCGCCGCCACGTCGCCGCCGGATGCGCCCGCGGCCGCGAGCGCGTCCCGGATGCAGGCCGCGATCAGCCCCCAGTTGGTTTCGACGTCGAAGTCCTGGCCGCCGGGGACTCCGGGGGGCTCGTGGTGGGTCCACTCCCGCTGCGACACCGCCACCTGCTCGCCCTTCTCGGTGAACAGCAGCGCCCGGCAGCTCCCGGTGCCCGCGTCGATCGCGAGCAGGTACGGCCCTGACGTCTCCGTGGCTCGGGTTCCCGTGGTTCCGGTCACCGCGCGGCCTCCTTGTCCGCCAGGATCTCGGGGTTCACCAGGTGGTCTGGGATCTGCCCGGCAACCAGCCGGGCCACCGCGGCCGCCGCCATCTCCGCCCCGCGGCGCAGGGTCTCGCGGGTGGCGCCGCCGATGTGCGGCGTGATGATGACGTTCGGCAGGTCGAGTAGCGGGTGCCGGTTCCCGGCCGGCGGCGGCTCCGCCACGTCGAGCGCCGCGCCGGCCAGGGCACCGCTGGCCAGCGCGGCGGCCAGGGCGTCCTCGTCGACCAGCGACTCCCGCGCGGTGTTGATGAAGAAGGCGCCCTTGGACATGCGGGCGAACGCGGCCGCGCCGAACATGTGGCGGTTGTCCGCGGTAGCCCGGGCGTGCACCGAGACCAGGTTTGAGCGGCTAAGCAGGTCATCGAGCGCCACTATGGTCACGCCCGGCGGGATGGCGGCCGGCGGGACCGGGTCGTAGCCCAGCACGCGGAAGCCGAGCGCGCGGCCGCGGGCGGCCACTTCCCGGCCGACGTGGCCCAGGCCGACCAGGCCCAGGGTGGCGCTGGCCGCCTCGCCGCCGATGAATTGGCCGCCCTCGTAGGTGCTGCGGCCGAGCGGCCCGCCGTCGACCAGGTAGCGGGCCGAGGCCGGCACGCTGCGCAGCAGCATCAGGGCGAACGCGATGGTCAGCTCGGCCACGGCCGCGGCGTTGCGGCCCGGCGCGCTCGTGACCGGGATGCCCCGCGCGCTGGCCGCGGCCACATCGATGTTGACCGGTCCCCCGCGGGCGCAGCAGACCAGGCGGAGCGGCGCGGCGTCGAGGACCTCCGCGGTGACCGGGGCCCCGTGCACCAGCAGCACGTCGTGCCCGGCCACCGCGACGACCAGGTCAGCGGGGTCGCCCACGTACTCCCGGACGGCCCGTTGCGAATGAGTGCGCAGCGGGGCCGCCTCGCTGCTCGCGATCTGCACCTCGGTCACGGCGACACGGCCGCGCATGACGGCCAGTGCCGCGGTGAACAGGCTGGCCGGCATGAACGGGTCGCCGACGGCCAGGACCCGCACGGGGTCGGGCACGGTCACCGGGTCAGGGGTCACGGGTAGACATAGGTCGGTTTGAGGTCGATGGCGTGACCGCTGCCGGACTCCAGCACGAACTTCAGCATCGGCGCGGTGTCCAGGTAGTAGAACTCGATCGAGTCGCCGATCCGCCCGCTCATCAGCACCTCGGCGCCGTTCGACCGCCAGTGCTCCTGCATCAGCGAGCTGTCGTCCGCCGAGTGTTTCATGCACGCGATGTGCTGCACGCCCTCGCCGTGGGCGTCGAGGAACTCCTGGTAGATGCTCGGCCCGCTGACCGGCTGGATCAGCTCGAAGCCGAGCCCGTCGACCATGGCTTCGGCGCCGATCATCCGGTACTCGACCGGCTCCCCCGCCACGCGCGTGTCGTGCAGCAGCGGGGGCTTGTAGTCGAACACGCTCCACGGGCCCCAGCCCAGGGTCTGCGTGTAGGTCTTGAGCGCGGCCTCCATGTCGCGGACCACCACGGCGATCTGGGTGATCTTCATGGGCGTGGGCGGGGTGATGATCTGCGGGGTGTCAGCCATGTTCTCCTCCTCAGCTGGCGGCCACGGCGCCTGCGGTTCATCGGACTGGGTCGCGGGCCTGCCCGGCCAGCAGCCCGGCGCGGTCGGCGAAGGCGTCTATGTCATCGGTACCCGCCAGGGCGCCGATCTCGAGCGTGTACCGGCGCTCCTCGCCGGGCGCCAGGTGCTGCAGCTCGCCGCGCGCGCGGGCGTCCGCCCGGCCGGCGTCCCGGTTGGTGCTGGGCTCCATCGCGACCACGTAGGTACCCGCGCCAAGCTGGCGCCAGGTGATGTGGTGCGGGAGCGTGGCGCGCGAGTAGCGCTGGTAGACCCCGAGCCCGGCCGCGCGGTTGATCACCGCCGCGCTCACCATGCCGTCGGGCCCGGGCACCATGTCGTGCTCGTAGCACTCCTCGACGAAATCGGGCCGGGGGGCGAGCAGCCGCCGGTAGCCCGGGTCGCAGGCGTCGCTGACGCAGGTGCCCGGGCCGGCCGGGTACGCCAGCTCGGCGCCCGCGTCGACCACGGGGAACCCGACGTTGCAGTGGTAGAGCAGCATGTGCGGGCACGCGGTCGCGCCGGTGTTGGTGACGGTGTCGGTGATCCGCAGCGCCGTCCCGCCGACGTCGGCCTCGACCCGGCGGCGCAGCACTAGCTGCTCGCCGAACACCGCCGCCTGGGTGACCTCGCCCTCGGCCCACAGCACGCACTCGTCCCCGTGCCAGGCAGCGCCGTAGCCGGCCAGCCGGGCGGGCAGCCCGGTGAAGCGGCCGTGCAGCCCGTACGTCTCGGTCTTGCGGTGCGGGTAGTTGAACACCGACGCGTCGTCGGTGCCGCCCAGCAGGGTGTGGTCCAGGCCGCAGGTCGAGACCAGCCCTCCGGGGAAGCCGCGGAACCACCCGATCCCGGCGGGCTCGTGCAGCCCGGGGCCGATCAGGCCGACCGGTGACCACCAGGCCAGCGGCTGCCCGCCGAGCCACGCGCGGCCGATGTCGAACCCGCGGTCGACCAGGACGTCGAACCCGAAGCCCGATCCGGCGGTGAAGCGCAGCAGCCGGACCCCGCGTTCGGCCCCGTCAGTGGCCTCCACCAGCTGCGCCCCGGCCACCTGGTCGAGGCGGCCGACCCGCGCCAGCAGCTCACGCCGAGTCCAGGGACGACCCCAGAGGCTGACCATGTGCCCGGACCTCCTGGAGCGCCTGCTCATGTGGCGGGCATTCGCTCAGCCCGAGTATTTATCACGCCGGGCCGGGCTGCAAGGGCCGTCCCGGCGGCCGCCGCCGGCCCGGCTCAGCCCCGCTTCCGGCGCCCTGTCCGGCGGCGCTCCAGCTCGAGCAGGCGGATCGCGGTCAGCTCATTGGTGACGAGAACGTCCAGGAACCCGCCGTGCAGCGCGCCGAGGATGGCCCCGCTCTTGTGCAGCCCGCCGGCCACGCCCACCACCTTGGGGATGCGCGCCAGGTCGGACAGGTCGATCCCGATGCGGCGGTCGTGGATGGGCAGCTCGACCACGTTGCCGTCGGCGTCGAAGAACTGGCCGAGGATGTCGCCGACCACGCCCCGCTCCCGCAGCCCGCGCGCGTCGTCGGCGTTCAGGTAGCCCATGTGGACGATGGTCGCGTCGGCCGTGGGGGTGCCCACGCCGACGAGGGCGTGCTCGACCTCGCAGGCCTGCTTCAGCACCTGCTGGATGGTCGGCTCTTCGCGCAGCGCGGCGGCGAGGGCCGGCGTGGACGCCATGATCGGGCTGGGGATCACGGTGGCGGAGATGAGGTTGTCCGCCTGGGTGGCCAGCTCGCCCTTGGACGACAGGATGGCCGGCAGGTAGCCGTCCACCCCGCCGGTCAGCGTGACCATGTGGACCGGCCCCACCGCGCCGAAGCTGGTGGCGGCGATCACCCGCGAGACGGTCTCGCCCCAGCCCACGCCGAGGCTCCCGCCGGGCCGCAGGTGCGTGCTCATGAACTGGGCGCCGCCGAGGCCGATGCGCGCGTTCAGGGCGTGGTGGTCGGCCGGCTCCTTCTCGTGGTCCGGCACGACCAGCGCCTCGGCCAGGCCGAAGGCCCGGCGCAGCTCACCGCTCAGCTCGAACGCGTCGAGGTACTCGGTGTTGAGGTTGATCGACACCAGGCCGACCCGCCTGGCCCGGTCGAGCAGCCGGCCCACCGACGCCCGGGATATCGACAGCCGCCGGGCGATCTCATCCTGGGTCAGCTCGTCTTTGTAGTAGTACCAGGCCACCCGGAGCTGGAGCTCCTCCGAGCTCCAGCGCACCGGGTCGCCCGCGCGACCCGACCGCACGGCCGCGCCCGGCTTCTTGCGCTGGCCTCGCCCGGCCTCAGGCATGCGGGATCACCTGGCCCCCGTCCAGCGGGATCACCGCGCCGGTCATGAACGACGACACCGGGCTCAGCAGCAGTGCGATCCATCGCGCCACCTCGCCGGGATCACCGATCCGGCCGAGCGGGACCTGGCTCTCCAGCCACCGGTACGCCTCGTCGAGATCGTCGGCCCAGGTGGCGTGGATCGGGGTGTCGATCGGGCCGGGCGCGATCGCGTTGACCCTGATCCGGTCGGGCGCGAGCTCGCCGGCCAGCGACTGGGTCAGGTAGTCCAGCGCGTTCTTGGTCATCCCGTACACCGACTGGCCCGAAAGCCGCAGCGTGCCCGACGACGAACTGATGTTGACCACCGACCTGACCGGAGATTCCCGAAGCGATGGTAGCGCCGCCTGATGAGGAAGTACGGCGCCCGGACGTTGGTGGTCACGTGCTCGTCGAAGCCGGCCACATCCCACTCCGGCAGTGGGAAGTGCCGGCAGGCGGCGGCGCCGAGCAGTTGCGCGGCGGCCGCGCCGATCCCGCTGCCGGCCCCGGTCACCACGATCGTCGCGCCCTGCAGGCCGAGGTCGATGGAGCCAGCGGAACCGGGGGATGCAGCGGCGGCCATGAAGTCTCGGTAATCCGCTTCCGAGCAAATGTCAAGACTATGAGCGTTCGCTCGTACCAGCCGGGAGCCGGCGCCCGGTGGTCGCGTCGGGCCGGCGGGACGGGTCCCGCGGCCGCGGTCAGCCGATGCGCAGCGGGAGCGCGCGCGGCCCGCGGATCTGGCCCACCGACCACCGCACCGCCGACGGGTCGTCGAGGGTGAAGACGGGGATCCGCTCGAGCCAGACGTCCAGGGCGGTCCGCAGTTCCATGCGGGCCAGGTGCGAGCCCACGCAGCGGTGGATACCGAGGCCGAACGCGGCGTGCCGGTTGGCCTGGCGGTCGATGATGACCTCGTCGGGCCGGTCGAACTGGGCCGGGTCACGGTTGGCCGCCGGGAACGACAGCAGGATCCAGTCATCGGCCTTCATGTCCGCACCGCGCCAGCTGATGTCCTCCTTCACCAGCCGCGCCATGGTGACTGGCGCGTAGGCGCGCAGGAACTCCTCCGTCGCCGTCGGCAGCAGAGCGGGCTCGGCCGCGAGCCGCTCGCGGTCGCCCGGCGTCTTGGCCAGGTGCCACAGCGAGGCGCCGATCGCGCTCCACGTCGTGTCGATCCCCGCGATGAGCAGCAGCACGAGCGTGCCGACGACGTGCGAGGCTTCGAGCTTCTTTCCGTACAGCTCGGCGTCGATCAGGTAGCTGGTGAGGTCGTCGCGCGGATGGTCAAGGTGGTCGTGGACCTGCTCGACCAGGTAGTCGAACAGCTTCGTCATCCGCGCTATCCGCTCTTCGGGCGGCAGGTTGATGCCCTCGAGGGTGTTCTCCACGAATTCGCGGAACCGCGGCCCGTCCTCCGGGGGGTAGCCGAGCATGTCGGCGATGACGCGCATCGGGATGTGCTGCGCGTACTCGGCGGCCGCGTCGACGACGTCCCGGCCCTCGAACGTGTCGATGAGCGAATGGCAGTAAGCCCTGGTCGCAGGCTCCTGCCGGGAGACCGCCGCCTTGGTGAACGCCGGGAGCAGCAGCTTGCGCGCGTCGTGGTGGAAGGGCGGGTCGGAGGAGATCGGCGGCGAGCCGCCGACCGGTGCTATCTCGCGGGGCGGCCGGAAGTTGTTCATGATGATCGACCGGGACGAGAAGTGCTCGGTGTCGTAGGCGATCGCCGCGACGTCCTCGTAACGCACCGGCAGCCACCCGCCGCCGAACCTGTCCGTGTGCGCGATCGGGCAGCGCTCCCGCAGATCGTCCTGGATCACGTACGGGTCGGCGGCCCACTCCGGCTCGAGATGGGAGAAGTCCGTCGCCCAGTCCGAGACCGGGCCGGTGACGATCTCGCTGCGCGTGCCGAGGGGCTGGTCGTCGTCGTCGCGGAAGTCTCGGGTGAAGCGGTCGTCGACGGCCATGTCAGGCCTCCTCGACGAGCTCGACCGCGCGCTCGGGGCAGTTGGCCACGGCCAGGCGTGCCTCGCGTTCCTGCCCGGACGTCACGACGCCGTCGCCGAGAACCTGGCCGAAGCCCTCCTCGTCCTCGCCGAACAGGCCGGGCGCAAGGTCGTAGCAGCGACCGTGCCCCTGGCAGCGCTCGGAGTCGATCTGCACTTTCACTGGCGGCCTCCCCGCACCCCGGTATAGGTGAAGGCTAACCGGCGGCCTGCTTAACCGGCCATGGCGCGCAACGGAAGCGGCCGCCCATGATAGACCTCGCGCTGGCCGCCATTGCCTGGGCCGGTCAGTAGCGGGCGCCCTCCGGGGCGGGCAGGGCGTCGAGCTCGGCCAGGTCCTCCGGGCTGAGCTGGAGGCCGGCGGCGCCGGCGTTGTCGGCCAGGTACCTGGGGGTCTTGGTACCCGGGATGGGAATGACGTACTCGCCCTGGGCCAGTACCCAGGCCAGCGCCACCTGCGCCGCGGTGGCCCCTGCCCGCTCGGCGATCTGGCGGACCCGGCCGACGATGGCCAGGTTGGCACGCAGCGCGTCCCGCTGGAACCGCGGCAGGGCGCGCCGGAAATCGTCCTGGGGCAGGTCATCGAAGGACGCGAACCGGCCGACCAGGAAGCCGCGTCCCAGCGGGGAGAACGGCAGGAAGGCGATGCCCTGCTGCTGACAGTAGGGCAGCACCTCGGCCAGCGCGTCCCGGGTCCACAGCGACAACTCGGACTGCACCGACGTCACCGGGTGTATCTCCTGCGCCCGCCTGATCTCCTCCACCGTCACCTCGGACAGGCCGATGTGCCGGGCCTTGCCCGCCGTCACCGTCTCGGCCATGGCCCCCCAGGTCTCCTCCAGCGGCACCTGCGGATCGACCCGGTGCAACTGGTAGAGGTCCACGTGATCGGTGCCCAGCCGGCGCAGGCTGCCGTCGATCGACTGCCGGACGTACTCGGGGCGGCCGTCCCGGGATGCTCCCGGCGAGTTGCTGGCCGGGTTCGCCGCCTGGACCGAGTCGGTGAGCAGGCCGACCTTGGTGGCCAGCACCGCGCGGTCGCGCTGGCCGCCGGCCAGCGCCCGGCCGACCAGTTCCTCGTTGGTGTACGGGCCGTACGCGTCGGCGGTGTCGATCAGCGTCATGCCCAGGTCGAGCGCCTGGTGGATCACGGAGATGGACGTGGCGTCATCCCGCGGGGTCTCCATGTCGTAGGAGAAGGTCATGCCCATACAGCCCAGGCCGATGACGCCGACCTCGGGGCCATTGCGGCCCAGTGTCGTGGTTCGCATACCGCCCAGCCTCCCCCGGCATACACGCGAGCACGCCGCAAACCCCGATGCTGTTTAGGGGGCGCGGGCGGGCCGAACCCAACCCGCCCCCCATGCGTGGTCGGGCAGCTGTTCGCAGGTGAGAGGCCAGTTGGCCGGGCCGATGGGGCGAAGACCCGGCGGCTTATCCCTGGCCGGTAACGGGCAGCACGTAATATGGGCGCGCCTTGATGGCAAGCTCCCGCCTGGTCGGCGGGATGGGCCCGGAGGAGCGTTGAGCCGCAGTACAGACGGGAATGACGCGGCCCGGAACAAGCCGCGGAGCAGGCGCCGCGGTCAGTCCGAGGGCCGTCGTCTGCGGTATTCGCTGGGGCAGCGGGTCGCCGCGTGGACCTCGGTCGCCCTGGTCGCCGTGCTGGTGGCCGGCGCGCTGGTGGCCTACGCCCAGTACCGCAGCTACTGGGACAGCATCCAGCGCGTCGACGTGGCAGGTCTCGTCGGCCGGCAACCGCCCAAGCTGAACAACGCCGAGAACATCCTGGTGCTCGGCTCGGACACCCGCGTCGGCCAGCGCGGCATCGGCGGGTCCCAGGGCCTCATCCCCGGTCAGCGTTCGGACACGCTGATGCTGCTGCACATCTCCCCCGGTCATCGCCGGGTCACGGTGGTGAGCATCCCGCGCGAGACGATGGTGCCGGTGCTGAGCTGCGCGGCCAGCGATGGCACCACGGGCCAGCAGGCAGCGCCGGGCCAGGAAGAGCTGATCAACGCGGCCCTGAACTTCGGCGGCCCGGCCTGCACCTGGAAGACCTTCGAGGCCGTCACCCACATCCACATCGACCACTTCATCCTGCTCGACTTCACCGGATTCGAGAAGATCATCAACGACCTCGGCGGGGTCGACGTCTGCCTGCCCGTTAAGGTCAATGATCCTTTGTCGGGCCTTAACTTGTCGGCCGGCGTGCACCACGTCTTCGGACGCGAGGCGCTCGCGTTCTGGCGCACCCGCGAGGACCTTGGCGATGGCTCCGACCTCGAGCGGATCACGCGCGATCAGTACCTGATGGCGGCGCTGGTGCAGGGCATCGAGCACAGCGGCCTGCTCACCAGCCCGAGCAAGATGCTGAAGGTCGTGGGCGACGCGACCGGCGCGATGGCCACGGATACCGGCCTGGACCAAGATGCGATGCTGCAGATCGCCGAGAGCCTGCGCGGGGTGACCGCCGGTTCGGTGCAGTTCATCACCGCGCCCAACGTCCCCTGGCCCCCGAACGCCAACGACGTGGAGTTCGAGCAGCCGCAGGCCGACGAGTTGTTCAGCACGATCCAGCACGACACGGTGCTGCCCAAGGCGACGAAGAAGCCGACGGCGCCCCCCGTGGTCGACGTGGCCCCATCCCAGGTCAAGGTCGATGTGCTGAACGGGTCGGGGGGTCCCGGGATCGCCGCCCAGGCGGGCAGTGACCTGGCCAGCCGCGGCTTCGACGTCGTGAGCACGGGCGACGCCGGTAATTTCAGTTACACCAGGTCGGTGATCGAGTACGCGGCCGCTTCCGACCTGCCGGCGGCCAACACGCTGAAGGCCCAGCTCAGCAACGTTCAAGTCAAGCACGACCGGGCCCTCACCCCCGGCACGGTCACCCTGATCGTCGGTTCCAGCTTCTCCGCGTTCAACGCCCAGCCCTCGTCCGCGCCGTCCTCGTCTCCTTCGTCCCAGCCTTCGATCTCCAGCGTCGGCCAGGCCAACGGGGGGATCACGGCGAACACCAACATCTGCAAGGACCAGGCGGCGTTCACCGGCCCGGACGGCTGACGGGTCCTGACCTGCCTGAAGCCGTTGAGAGCGACCAGGCCTGCCGCCAAGGCCTGGCCGCCTGGCTGGTCATTTGTACCGCGCGGACGAAATCCGGATCGCTGATCCTGGGCACCCGCTACCGGCCGTCCTGGGTGTGGGCCGGGGCCGGCGCGGCGTTCGCGGTCCACATGGCCATAGCCGTTACCGCCGGGCGGTTGCTGGCCCTGCTCCCGCACCGCGTGGTGGACACCGTGGTCGCCTGCCTGTTCCTGGCCGGATCGGCTTACCTGTGGGTGACCAGCTTGCGGCCCGAACACCGAGATGGCGTGGACGCCGCCCGCCAGGGCGGCCGCGCTCCGTTGTTTCTGCAGGTCGCCGGGACGAGTTTTGGTGTGGTGTTCCTCGCCGAGTGGGGCGACATCACCCAGCTCACCACGGCCAACCTGGCCGCCAGGTATGACCCGTTCCTGGTGTTCGCCGGGGCGACGCTGGGCCTGTGGGCGGTCGCGACGTTGGCGGTCAGCGTGGGCGCCAAGAGCCTGAAGCTGATCCCGATGACCTGGATCCGCCGGATCACCGCGACGATCATGCTCGGCCTGGCCGTCTATTCCGCCCTGGCGGCCATCGGCGGCTGACCAAATGAACCGTTTGGCCTGGCCAGACGTGTTAACGGGTATGGCCAGCCTGGTTCGTGGACCGTCGCCATGGCGGAAGTTAACAGCGCCGCCGACTGCGCGCAGGTCCGTCACGAACTCGGCGTGTACGTGCTCGGCGCGATCGGGCCTGGCGACCGCGCCAGGGTAGAGCAGCATCTCGCGGCTTGCCCGCGGTGCCGTGAGGAACTCGCCGGGCTGGCCGGGCTGCCGGGCCTGCTCCGCAGGGTTCCCCCCGACGGGGCGATGCAGGCCTGGGCGGACGACACCAGCGGCGCTCGGGCCGGCCCGGCGCTGGACCGGCTGATCGGCCGGATGTCCAGAATCCGCCTCCGGCGGCGGCTGACGGCCGTAGCGGCGGCCCTGGCCGTTGGTCTCGCCGCGGCCACAGGGCTGCAGGTGCTCCATGCCCACCTGGCCAGCGCCGCTCCCCGATGGATCGACACCGGCACCGCCGACAGCCCGGCGACCGGAGCCTGGGCGGCCGTCCGGTATGCAGCCCAGCCCTGGGGCGCCGAGCTGGAAGTACGGGTCACCGGCATCCCCGTCGGAACACGCTGCCAGCTCCGGGTTACCGGTGCCCAAGGTCAGGACATCGCCGCCGGCGGCTGGACCATCACCGCTGGCAGCCACCACACCTGGTATCCCGCGTCCGTGCCGTGGCCAACGGGCAGCCTGCGCGGGTTCGACATCACCGCGGGCGGCCAGACCCTGGTCACCGTCCCCGCCTAGCAAGGAGGCAGCGCTACCGACCAGCATCACCGGCAAACCCGAGAACTACGAAAGTCGAGATACCGGGCAACGGCCCGGGATTCCCCGGGAAACTGGATTTCCTGCGCAGCTGATTCCTGGCCGTGCCGGATGAACTGTCAATTATGCTTCGCATAACGTGATAGGAGAGAGTTGGAAAAGTCCCGGGATCGCACCAGCAGTTACATGCCGAAACGCTGTTGGTCCGATGGCTGCTGCCACGAAAAATCCGGCAGCGGACGGCCCATTTAACTCAAGGCCAAATTTGTTCCAGCAGGTGGGCAATGACACATTGTCGGCACGATCCGGACCGGAGCAGCCCGGGCTATAGCGGCTGCAGGCTGGGGATCGCCATGCCACTGGCCGTGCTGGCCAGGACCTTAGGCACGACGATCGCGACTTATTAGCACGGCTATTTGCCGGAAATGCGGCCAACGCTGGGCCTGTTCGGGTCCGTCCGTGAGCGTTATGTCCAGCGCCCTGGGAGGAACCTTACCTTCGTGACCTAACGTCATGACCGGATGATCATTGTCCAGGAGCCTTGTCAGGACGGCGGGGCTTGGGGCACCATGAGCCAGGCACGTGCGGGCGAAGGCAAATGTGGCGTCTTCCCGGCGTGAGGCGCAAGGAGGGGGATCCTGAATGCTGATCGCGATTCTCAACCAGTCAAGCCTGGTGTCCGACGCGGACGCCGCGACTATGACGCAGGCGGTCGCGACCCAGGTCCGGCTGGACGCTGCTCCGTTGTGGGATCGGATACCGGCGGCGGTCGTGTTCTACACCGACCCGGCTGCCGTTCCGGTGACGGCGCACGGCATAGCGATCGTGGACACCATCGAGCACCAGCCCCAGGGCGTGGACGGCTTTCACACCGAAGCCCAGGGCGGGAAGCTGTGGGGCGTGGTGGCGGCCAAGCCGGAGCTTGATAACGGCGGGCAGCTAACCTCCGGCGACTGGAGCGTTTCCAGCGTGCTGTCCCATGAGGTGCTGGAGATGTTCGTTGACCCGAACTGCAACCTGTGGGCCAGCGACGGCAAGGGATCGGCCTACAGCTTCGAGGTGTGCGACCCGGTCGAGGCCCCCAGTTACACGGTCAACGGGGTGTCGGTATGCAACTTCGTGACCCCGGCCTGGTTCGACCCGATGGCCCCGACAACGGCCCAGTTTGACAAGCTGGGCCAGCTCACTGCGCCACTGAGCATCCTCAAGAGCGGTTACGTGGTGTATGAATCCGCGGGTCAGGAGCATCAGGAGTTCGGCGAGGACTTCCCCGAATGGCGCAAGCAGATGAAGGCGGGGCCGGCGGCCCGCGCTAGGCGGCGACTGAATCAGGCCTCTTACCGCACGGCGATCACAGACTCCTACCGGACAGCGACAGCGCCCCCGGACTCCTACCGGACAGCGACAGCGCCCCCAGACTCCTACCGGACGTAGCCCACACGGTAGATGGCGGTCGAGGGCGCCGGCTGCGGGCCGGCGCCCTCGGTCTACGCCGTTACGGCCGGCTGGGTGGGTATCAGCTCAGTCCGGTCGAGCAAGGGCCGGCAGCGCAGCCGGCGAGCGATGTCGCGGGCCTCACCGGCCGCTGCCGCGGCGGCCTCGGTGTCGCCCCAGCGACTGAGGAGCTGGGCGTGGTCGAGCAGGCCGTGGGCGAGGTGGTAGGGGGTGCTGTACTCGCGCAGGCTGGCGATGGCCGCGGTGAAGGAGGCCATGACATCGGGGTCGCCGTGGTAGTCGGCGAGGCGAGCACGCGCCAGGTCGCGCTCGGCCCGCAGCATAGGGGCAAGATGGCCGGGCTGGTAGGAGTCGAGCAGGGCGAGCAGTTCGCCGGTGGCTGTGGTGTCACCCAGGTCGTGGGCGGCCCGGGCGGCCAGCGGCCACGCCCAGCACAGGCATTCGTGGCTTATCCCGAGCGCGCCGACGTGGGCGAGCGTGTCGCGGGCGTGGCGTAGCGCTTGGCCTGGCTCTCGGCGCGCGGTGGCCGTGAGGGCTTCCGCCACGCTGATCTTCGCCCGGTCCTGCGGATCTTCGCTGGCTTGCAGGTCCTGCAAGGCCTCCAGCATGGTCTCGGCGGTGTCGGCGTCGCCCCGCAATGCGGCCAGCCAGCTCAGATAGCAGGGGAGATAGTCGATGCCTGCCAGCCCGCCGGAATCCACCGCCTGGGTGAGCTCTTGCTCGGCGGTGTCCCAGTCGCCGAGCAGCAGCAGCGCATGGGCCAGATTCGTGATCGCAAACGCCAGGTAGTCCCGGGCGCCCGCGCGGCGGAGGTGCTCGGCGGCGGTACGGGCGGCGTCCACCGCCGCGGCCGGATCGGTGACCGCCAGCGCCTCAGACAGGTTAAGCAGCACCACGCCCAGGCGCAGGTTGTCGCCCACCTGTTCCGCCAGCCGGGCGGCCTCGCGGAAGTAGGCAACCGCCTGGGGGTGGCGGCCGGCCATGCCATGGTAGACCCCGCGAGTGGTGAACAGGCCAGTGAGCTGGCCCGCGTCAGTGCCGAGGGCCTGGCCGAGGGCAAGCGCCTCACTGGTGAGCCTGTCCGCGTCGGGCGAGCCGGCAAACATCTCCAGGGCCGCAAGTTCCTCCAGGGCGCGGACGGTGTCGGCGTCGGGGTCTGCCCGCAGCACCTCTACGGCGGCGGTGAGCTTTTCACGCGCGTCGGCGTGATGGCCCCACCGGCGCAGCGCTTGGCCTGCGATGGCCTGGGCCCGGGCGGCCGCACGGGAATCGCCGCGCTGGAGGAAGCAATTGCGAGCTTGGTCGGCGTGCTGGACCGCCGCGGCGAAGTCGGCATTGGTGAGGGCGGCATCGGCGGCTTGTTCCCACAGGGCGGCGGCGGCTGTTCCCTGTCCGTCGGCCGGATCTGCCCGGGTGAGCTGGGCGGCCGCGGCGTAGATGGTGACGGCCAGGGCGGGGGCGCCGGTGCGGCTGGCGCGCTCGGCCGCGCGGATGAGCGCGGCGACCGCCTGCCCGCGGATCTCTCCGGCATCGGGGTCGTCAGGGACTGCCGCCAGGGCGTCGAGGTAGTGACGGGCGATGACGTCGGCGACTTCTTCCCCGTCGCCGGGGAAGGCGGTGCGCAGGTGGGCGGCGACCTTGAGGTGGCGGGCCTTGCGGTCGCGGCGCGACAGGGTTTCGTAGGCGACCTGGCGCAGCATCTGCTGGGCGAACTGGTAGCTGCCGATTTCCGGCGACAGCGGGTCGGCGGACACGCTGAGCACCTCGCGGCGCACCAGCTCCGCCAAGGCGGATCGCACTGCCGTTTCGGCCTGGCCGGACACGGCGATCAGCGCTTCGGCGGGGAAGGTGGTGCCGAGTACCGCGGCGTCGCTCACGAGTTGCCGCGACGGCGGGTCGAGGGCATCCAAACGTGCAGCCAGCAGGGCGTGCAGGCTGTCGGGAACCGCGAGCTGACCGATGTCACCGACCAGCCGGTAGACGCCCTCGACGGGCTGGACGATGTCACGGTCGATCAACGCGCGCACCGTTTCCACCGCGAACAACGGAATCCCCTGCGCCTGAGCGGTGATCTTCGCCCGGGCCTCCGGCGGCATGCCGGATACCAGCGTCTCCACCAGCTCATCCATCGACGCCGCGTCCAGCGGGTCAAGCGTCAGCGTGATCCGGTTGCGCCCGGTACCGAACCCGGGCCGGGCTTGGCCCAGCTCTGGCCGGGCGAACACCAGCACGTAAATGGGCAGGTTCCGCACCCAGTCGATCAGGTAATCCAGGAAGTCCAGCAGGCCCGCGTCGGCGTACTGGGCATCCTCGATCAGCAGCGCCACCGGGCCCTCCGCCGCGAGCCGTTCGAAGAACAGCCGCCACCCGGCGAACAGCTCGGCTTGCGCCAGCGGCCCTCCGCCGTCGTCGACGATAGCGACGCCGAGCAACCGGCCCAGCCGCGCCCCGACATACACCCGCTCTTCGGGATCGCGAATATACCTGTCCAGGCCCTCGCGCAGCTTGCTCGCGGCGACGTCTGCCGGATCTTCCTCGGCGATGGACAGCCGCTGGCGCACGATCTCGGCCAGCGCCCAGAACGCCACCCCGTCGCCATACGACAGGCACCGGCCCCGGTGCCACCACACCTGCTCAGCCAGGCCGTCGGCATACTTGTCGAACTCCCAGCCCAGCCGGGACTTGCCCACCCCGGCCGGCCCGGACACCAGCACCAGCCGCGGTACCCGCCGCTCGGCGGCGGCATGGAACAACTCCTTGACCGTGCGCAGTTCCGCTTCGCGCCCTACCAGCGGCGCCTCCAGCCCGTCCAGCCGCTTCAGCCCGCCGACCCCGGACAGTACCCAGGTCGCCCGCCACAGGTGCGCCGGCTCGGTCTTGCCCTTCAGCGCGTGCTCCCCGGTGTCGGCGAACCCCACCCCGCGTTCCGCCAGTCGCTTCGTCGCTCCGTCCACCAGCACCGACCCGGGCTCGGCCGCGGTCTGCACCCGGGCGGCGGTGTTGACCGTGTCCCCGGCCATCCCCTCGCCGTGGGCGCCCACGGTGACCGCCACCTCCCCGGTCACCACGCCGCACCGGGCCGCCAACCCCGGGGCACCCGCCCCGGCGCCCAGCTCGGCGACCGCGGCCACCAGGTCCAGGCCGGCGCGCACCGCCCGCTCCGCGTCGCCCTCCGCGGCCACCGGGGCCCCCCACACCGCCATCACCGCGTCCCCGATGAACTTCTCTACGACCCCTCCGTAACGCTCGATCACCGTCCGCGCCACCACGAAGTACTCACTCAGCAGCTCCCGCACCGCCTCGGGATCCCGCGACTCCGAAAATGGCGTGAACCCCACCAGGTCGCAGAACAGCACCGAGCACACCCGGCGCTCCGCCACCAGCCCCCCACCTGAGCCAGCCACCGGCGCTGCCGACGACGACGAGGCGGCCACAGGCAATCCAGGGGCAGCTGCCACCAGAGCATGCCCGCATGCCGGGCAGAACCGGTCGCCCGGCGGGACCGGCTCACCACACGACGGGCATCCCCGCAAGGGAGCACCGCAACCACCACAGAACCGGTCGGCATCCCCCCGGGACGCACCGCACCGCGGACACGTCACCACGAGCTATTTATACCCCCTGGTCAGAGGCCTTGCGTACGGCTGGCCTCTCCGGTCCGGCTGCTGCCCACAGCCAGCGGACGCCGCTCCCCGCGCTCAGGCCCCGTCGCCCTCCCAGGTGGAGATCCGCTCACCGTGCGAGAAGCCGCTCGCTGACGAGGTAGGCGCCCAGGAGGATCAGCGCGAGGGCGGCGAGCTGCTCGGCGCGCTCGGTGAACCGCTCGCTGACCTGGTGCCCGAGTGTCAGGCCCAGCTGGCTGGCCAGCAGGGCCTGGACGGCGATGGCGATGATCACCGGGATGGCCGGGAGCCGTACCAGGCCCAGGCTGAGCCCGATGGCGAACTCATCAAGGCTGATGCTGATTCCCAGGGCCAGGATCGCGACCCCGTGGGTGCTGGCCAGCCGCCCGGCCTTCTGCTCGTCGCCGCGCCCGGCGGCCAGCATGTAGATCCCCAGGCCGATGACGGCGGCACCGGCCAGGGAATCCGCCACATCGCCGATCACGCGAGCGATGCCCGCGCCCGCGGCCAGGCCGATCAGCGGCATACCGGCCTCGAAGACGACGAAGATCAGCGATACCCGCAGCCGCTCCCGGACCCCCGTGAGCCCGGCTGCTCCGAGCGCGGCGGCGACGGCGAACGAGTCCACGCCCAGCGGAAGAACGAAAGCCAGCAGCCGGAGCATGACATCGACTCTGTCACCCGGCCAGCGGCCACCGGCGATCGGACGCCATGGCCGCGGCGGGGAGACAGGCCCATGGCGTGGCTGTACTCAGCTGCTGTACGGTATCGCGCGAGATGAGCCACCGAGTCATCCCGGCCCCGGTCCGGTTCGACGGCGGCGCAGGCCGGTTCGCGTTCCGGCCAGGCACGACGGTCGCATACGCCGGCACCGCTCTGGCACCGATCGTCGAGCGATTCTGCTCGCAGATCACACAGCGTACGGGGCTGCATGTCGCGCCGATAGCTGGCAGCCCGGAACCGGACCAGCCGTCGGTCAGGATCGAGCTGGTCGCCGGAAGCGAACTGGACGCACTCCCGGCGCCGCTCGGTGTCTCGGCCACGGCCGATGGTCCTGCCGACGAGCGCCACTCGCTCATGATCGATGCCGACCAGGTCGTGCTGCGTGCCGCAGAACCGTGCGGTGTCGCACGCGGCTTGACCACGCTCATCCAGCTCCTGGCCACGACACCGGGCGGCAGTTCCAGGGAGGTTCTGCTGCCAGGCGGGCGGATCCTCGACGCGCCCAGGTACGCCTGGCGGGGCCTGTCGCTCGATCTGGCCCGCACGTTCTTCACCCTCGACGAGGTCCGGCGGGTGGTCGACCTGCTCGCACTGTACAAGCTCAACGTGTTGCACCTGCACCTGACCGACGACCAGGGCTGGCGCCTGCCTGTCGGACGGCCGGCTCAAGGCTCTGAGCCCGACGCCGCCTTCTACGGCGCCGAAGACCTCCGCGCGCTTGCCGCCTACGCCGCGGACCGGTTCGTCACCGTTGTCCCCGAGGTCGACACGCCCGGCCACGCGTTCGCGCTCATGCGGATGCACCCGGAACTGAACACCGGCCGGAACGAGATCGAGTTCGAGCTCCCGCCCGGCCACCAGCACCACACCGTATGGCTGGATCCCGGGCTGCCCGCGACCTTCGAGCTGATCGAGGAGGTGCTGGCCAACGTCGCCGAGATCTTCCCGAGCCGTTACATTCACATCGGCGGTGACGAGCCGTACGGGATGCCTCACGACCTCTACGCCTCGTACGTCGAGCGGGTGCGAGACTTCGTCCGCTCGATCGGCAAGCGCCCGCTCGGCTGGCAGGAGTCAGCACGGGCCGGCCTCGGCCCCGACGACATCATCCAGTACTGGTTCACCGACATCGCCCTTCCGGTGTCCTTGCCGCCCGAGGTGCGAGCGAGGTTGGAGGCGGACCTGGCCAGCTCGCACCGCGACGTCGAGACGGCCGTTGCGGCGGCGGTACCGGTGATCGTGTCACCGCTGAGCCACTGCTACCTCGATGTCCCCTACGCCGAGCCACCGGCCGATCCCGCTCAGGCGGCCAGGCAGCACCGCCTCGGCCTGCGGCTCTATTCGCCCATGACCGTCGAAGAGTCGTTCGGCTGGGAGCCAGCCGAAGCGCTCGGTCCCGGCCGGGCCGCCCAGGTTGCGGGGGTCGAGGCCGCGATCTGGGCCGAGACCATCTCCGGCTTCGACGACCTGACCTTCCTGCTGCTGCCCCGCCTGCCCGGCGTGGCCCACAGGGCCTGGAGCACGCCGCAGGCCGCCACCTGGACCGGCCATCGTGATCGCCTCGCGTGGCACGGCCGGCTATGGACGCAAGAAGGCCTCACGTACTTCCGCAGCTCGACCATCAACTGGCTCTGACGCCTGGCCACAGGTTGGTCAATATCGGCCACCAGCTGGGGTAATGGCAGGTCGGGCCGCCTGTACCGTGCTGTCCTCAGGAGGCGCGTGTCCGGCGTTGCCAAAGCCACCTGGCCAGGGCGATCAGCAAGCCTGTCCGTAGCCAGATATCGGCCAGGTTGAAGGTCGGGCCGTAGAACGAGACATGCAGCCAGTCCACGACACCGCCGTGCCGCAAAGTGGCCGGGTGGGAGACAGTCTGGATGGCCGACTACTGCTGCACCTATCGCCGCACGAAGATCAAAAAGGGCCGGTCGCACGGTGGCAACCGGCCTGTGACCTGGTGGGCGATACTGGGATCGAACCAGTGACCTCCTCGGTGTGAACGAGGCGCTCTCCCGCTGAGCCAATCGCCCGCGCCCGGTGAGCCGGATCCGGCAGCCGGGGCGAAACACAGACTAGCGCACTCCGGCCCGCTCGCATGGCCGCTGCCCTGGTGCTAGCCGTATGCCGGGGCCAAGAGACGAACGCCCGGAGCCGGGCTCGCGGACCGGGCAGAAGAACACTCTCAGTCACACAAGGGTTACTAACCAGCCACATCGGGATTACTACCCTACATCGGCGCCGCTAGCGCGCATTCTTGTACCGGCCTATCCGGCGATAGCCTGAACCGTGGCCGTGAAATAGCCATATATCGGATATTCCTGTACTAGATGCCGCTGCGTAACATGTAGCGTCGTTCCGCTAACTGACATCTAACCCCAGCGGGTACTCTCGCGGGCACCATCCCTGTGCAAGCCGACCGCCACAAGCCTCGGAGCGAGATAGACTTTCGAACCCGGTGAGACCAAGGTCACGGCGCTGTGCCTGGTTCAGGGGATGACAGAGAGATCATGACGGCGTTCTATTTCCGGAGGAACACGATTAGGTCACAGCTCGATTGCGGCCCGGTGACCGGAGTTACAAGTGACCCAGGCCCCTGGATTGGTTTTTCCGCGGTGCCTGTGTGTCAAAAGTGAAGTGGTTGCGCAGTTTTATGAAGCCCGGCATTCCGGGACACGACAAGGCAAAGGTTTGGCTGGATGATGAACAGTGCTGCTACTGTCTCAGCTGAGCTCAGGCTCAGCCTTGTGGTTCCCGGGCACGGGGCCGTCCCGCTCATGGCCAGCCTCTGCTACACCGCCCGCGACCCGTACGCCGTCCGCATGGCATTCCATGTTGGCGCCGAGGATCCGGTCGAGTGGATCTTCTCCAGGGACCTGCTCCTGGCGGGCCTGACCACGCCCGCTGGCGAGGGTGACGTCAAGGTATGGCCTGCCAGGGACCGTGGCCTCGGCGTGCTGAACATCGCGCTATCGTCTCCGTTCGGCCGCGCTCACTTTGAGGCACCTATGACCGCGATGGCAGATTTCCTTAAGAAGACCTTCAGGCTTATTGCCTCAGGGCGTGAGAGCAACTTCATTAATATCGACAGCGAACTCGACGAGCTGCTCTGGCGCGCCTGAACGCCCTAGCCAGGCCGCGTCAGACGGCAGAGGCAGATCTTTTGGCGGTACCGGGAATTTTCCTGCGAATCCCGGACTCAGGCCGCCAGGTCCGGAGAAATCAGAACGATTACGGATCCGGGGTTTCCGCCGCTCGCATGGCGAACACCTCAGACGCCTTTCTGGTGATCGGCCCCGGAGCCGCGGCGAGCACCTGGCCGTCCACGCTCCGGATCGGCTGCACATCCCTGGTTGTCCCGGTAAGGAAGGCTTCGTCCGCCTCGGCCAGCGCCGCCAAGGGCAGGTCCTGCTCGGCGGCTCCCGACCACTCGATCACCAGCGCCCGGGTCACCCCTGCGAGGCACCCGGCCGACAGCGGCGGGGTGAGCAGCCTGCCGTCGGACACCACGAACACGTTCGTTCCGGTGCCCTCGCACAGGTTGCCGACCGTGTTAGCGAAGATCGCCTCGCTGCCGCCGTGGGAGGTGGCGTAGGCCAGGGCCCGCACGTTCTCCCCGTAGGACGTGGTCTTCAGGCCCGACAGCGCCCCGTGCTCGTTGCGCGGCCAGGGCACGGTGGTCACGTCGACCCAGGGAGCGGGCGCGTGCATTTCGCCGAGCGCCACGATCGCGGTCAGCGGGGAGTCGCCGCGCTCCGAGCCGAGCGGCGCGATGCCGCCGGTCACGGTGATCCGCATCCGGGCCAGTTCCGGCCGGCCCGACGCCTCGATCACGGCCAGCGCGCCGGCCCTGATCTGCTCCAGGTCGGGCTCCGCCAGGCCCAGCCCGGCCGCGGACCGGCCCAGCCGGGCCAGGTGCCTGCTCAGCGCGAACGGCACCCCGCCCGCGACCTTGACCGTCTCGAAGACCCCGTCGCCGGTCACCAGCCCGTGATCGAAGACCGAGATCCGTGCCTCATCGTCGGGAACCAGCGTCCCGTTTATCCACACCGTCACGGGATGCCAGGCTAGCGCAGCCCGCCGCAGTGAGCGGCAGCGGCCGCGCAGATTTCGGGCAGCAGCGCGTCCACGGCGGCGATCTGCCCGGCCACCTCCCGGTCGACGTCCATCCGGTCCACGTGCTCCCGCACCGCCGCGTGCGCGGCGGCGGTCGCGGCGCTCGGCGCGGCGATCTCGGAGCGCAGGTCGATGCCCTGCGCCGCGCAGAGGACCTCCACGGCCAGGCAGGTACGGACGTTGGCGGCCACCTCGCGCAGCTTGCGCACCGCGGTCCAGCCCATCGACACGTGATCTTCCTGCTTCCCCGACGTCGGGATGGTATCCACGCTGGCCGGGTGGGCGAGCACCTTGTTCTCGCTGACCAGCGAGGCCGCGGTGTACTGGGCGAGCATGTAGCCGGAGTTGGTGCCCGCGTCCGGGGCCAGGAACGGGGCCAGGCCGCGGGAGAACGCCGGGTCCAGCATCCGGTCCACCCGCCGCTCGCTGATGCTGGCCAGCTCGGCCAGGGCCATGGCCAGCATGTCGGCGGCGAAGGCCAGCGGCTCGCCGTGGAAGTTCCCGCTGATCATTACCTCGCCGTCAGCCGCGATCACCGGGTTGTCGACCACCGAGCCCAGCTCGGTCTCGAGGATCGCCCGGGCGAAGCCGAGCACGTCGCGCACGGCGCCGTGCACCTGGGGCGCGCACCGCAGGCTGTAGGCGTCCTGCACCGCGTGCCTGCTCTCCCGGTGGCTGGCCATCAGCGCCGAGCCCGCCAGCAGCGCGCGTAGGTTGGCGGCGCTGACCAGCTGGCCCGCCTGCGGCCGGAGCGCCTGCACCCGCTCGTCGTACGGCCGGGCGTGGCCGAGCAGTGCCTCCACCGACAGCGCGCAGGCGACGTCGGCGGCTTGTACCAGCAGCGTGGCCTCATGTACTGAGAACGCGAGCAGGGCCTGCATCGGCTCAGTCCCGTTGACCAGTGACAGGCCTTCCTTGGGCGCCAGCTGCAGCGGCTCGATGTCATGCTCGGCCAGGACCTCCGCTGCGGGCCGGCCGTTAGGCCCGTCGCCGGGACCGCGCAGCCGGCCCTCGCCGATCAGCGGCTGCGCCAGGTGCGCGAGCTGGGCCAGGTCACCAGAGGCGCCCACCGACCCCTTGCCCGGAACAACGGGCAGCAGGCCGAGGTCGAGCAGGTGCAGCAGGCGCCGCGGCAGGTCGGGCCGGACGCCCGAGTAGCCCGCGGCCAGCGTCCTGGCCCGCAGCAGCAGCACGGCCCGCACCGTGGCGTCGTCGAGCGGCTCTCCGGTCCCGGCCGCGTGCGACATCACGATCGCGCCCTGCAGCGTCCGCAGGTCCTGCTCCCCCACCCGGGTGTCGGCGAGAGCACCGAACCCGGTGTTGACCCCGTAGACCGGGGCGTCGCCCGCGATGGCGCCGAGCACTACCAGGCGGCTCGGCTCCATCCGGTCCGGGACGTCCGGGCCCAGCTCGGCGCGGGCTTCCCCGCGGCTTATGTCGATGACATCCTGCACGCTCAGCGCGTCGCCGTTGACGATCACAGTTCGCATGGCTGACAGACTGCCATGTGCGCGCTCATCAGTCAGGTGCCGCCCAGCCGAACGTCGCGGCGAGCCCGTCCCGGCCCGGCCCGGTGACCCTGACGGCGCGCCGGGACGGGCCGCGCTCTATCCAGCCCAGCTCCATCAGGCGATCGGTGACCGCCGCGCCGAGCGCGCCGTTCAGGTGCGGGCGGCGCTGCGTCCAGTCCAGGCAGGCCCCCGCGAAACGGCGCCGTGACTGCCTGACCTGCGCCACGTCCACTCCGAACCCCGCCAGCTTCTCCGCCCCCTGGGCGGTGACCTCGTACGCGACGTCCGTCCCGCCGCCGTTCCCGTTCAGGACTCCGGTCCGGAGCAGGGCGTCGAGCAGCTCGACCCCGGCTCGCCCGGCCAGGTGGTCGTAGCAGGTCCTGGCCTGGGCCAGGGCGGCTGCCTCCCGCGACTGGCGCAGGCTCCGCACCGGCCTGACCGGGCTGATCTGGGCGAGCGCCTCGAGGATGGTCGCCACTTGGTGCCCGGCCAGCCGGTAGTAGCGGTGCCTGCCTTGCCTGGTCACGGCCACCAGGCCGCCGTCGAGCAGCCGGGCGAGGTGGGCGCTGGCCGTGGCCGGGCTGACCCCGGCCAGCTGGCTGAGCTCCCCCGCCGACAGCTGCGTCCCGCCCAGCAGGGCCCCGAGCATGGCGGCCCGGGCCGGATCGGCCATGAGCGCGGCGACCGGCGCGATGTCCGCGGCGTAGCCGCCGGGTTCCGCCTGCCGGACGCCGTTCGTCGCTGACATGCCTCGACGCTATCCCAGATATCTTTCGTCAGCGATCGAAATGTGACGGAGGGACCCGGGCCGGCGGTCCGGTGCCCGCGGGGCGTGCCGCTGCAGGCCTGGGCGGAGTTTGCGGGCCGGGCAGGATGGGCTACAGTTCTTGAACGCACGCCGGCACCGTCCGGCGCGAGCGGCCTTGCCCTGTGGGGGCGCTGCGGACGTGGCTCAGTTGGTAGAGCATCACCTTGCCAAGGTGAGGGTCGCGGGTTCGAATCCCGTCGTCCGCTCGGAGGTGCCGGACGCCGTCCCGCCAGCCGACGGTCCGCACGGCTCTTCGGTACCAGAGCGGGCTCCTCGGGGGCTTGCTATGGCGGAATGGCCGAGTGGCTTAGGCAAGGGCCTGCAAAGCCCTGTACGCGGGTTCGATTCCCGCTTCCGCCTCGGGCGGTTAGCTCAGTGGGAGAGCGCTTCCCTGACACGGAAGAGGTCACAAGTTCAAATCTTGTACCGCCCACCGCAGGTCACAGGGGGTTCGCCCCTAGAACGACTGGCCCTCCGGCCCTACAGCCCGTAGGGCCCGGAGAGGTCACGCGACTTCCTCATCACCGCCGTCACCGGCTTCCTCGTAAGCGTGCAGACGGCTGACCGCCTCGTTCAGCGCATCCAGGATGGCGGCCTGGCCCTGGGCGAACAGGTGGCCGTAGATGTTCTTGGTGGTCTCGATCTTGGCATGTCCCATCTGACGGCTACCTGCACGTCGGAGGCCCCGGAGGCGATGAGCAGCGAGGCGCAGACGTGGCGTAGCTCATGCGCGGTGTAGCTGATGACCCCGTCCGGGTGGGCGGCGGTATAACCCTGGGCAAGCCGAAGGTAGCGACGCCACAGCGAGTAGGACAGGTAGCCGCCCCGGTCGCCGTTGATCAGCCGGGCGAACAGCGTGCCGCTGGATCGCTCGCGTCCCTCGGCGCCCCGGGCGAGCAGGCGGCGCACGGCGGGCATGGCGATGTCAGGAATCATGACCGTGCGCACAGCCGCGCGGGTTTTCATATCGTCGCGGATGTCGCGGCGGGCGCCGGACTCGCTGGCGGTCCGGTCGATCGTCATGCACTGGTTTCCCAGCGCCATGTCACAGGAGCGTGGGGGGCGGCGTCATATCTGCATGCGAGAACGCGACAAGGAAGCTGTGGTGGTGATCGGCGCGGGGCTGGCAGGGCTGACGGCGGCGGCAACCGCCGCCCGGGTGCGGCGGCCGGTGGTCGTGGTGGAGGCACACACCGCGGGAGGCCGGGCCCGCACCGACGAACGGGGCGGCTACCGATTCAACCAGGGGCCGCACGCCCTCGGCAGGGGCGGCGAGGCCTGGCGGATACTGCGCGACCTGGGGGTGCCCCACCGCGGTCACCGACCGCCGCTGCGTGGCGCCCGCGTTGTGCGCGATGGCAAGCTGGCATGGAGCTATCGTCAAGACCTGTGGATCAAGATCTTTTAGGCTGCTTCGGGTTGGGCCTCCTCTGCGGGTCGCTCGACAAGCTTGCCGTTGATGAAGGTCGCGCCGGCGCGGACCAGGGCGACGAGATGGGGTGCGTTGACGGCACGCCAGCGGTCTTGCGCTGACTCGATGAGCTTGAACGCCATGGCCAGGCCCGCCGCCCGCGAGCCGGGGCCCTTGGTGACCTTCGTCCGGTGCCTGACCGTCGCGAACGTCGACTCGATCGGGTTGGTGGTCCGCAGGTGCACCCAGTGCTCGGCCGGGTAGTCGTAGAACGCGAGCAGCTGGTCAAGGTCACCGGTGATCTTCGCGGCGGCCTTGGGGAACTTCGCCCCGTAGGCGCGCCTCGAACGCCCTGGCGGCGGCGAGGGCGTGCTGCTTGTCCTCGGCGTTCCAGATCTCCGCCAGGGCCTTCTTCGCTCCCGGGTGTGCGGACCTGGGCAGCGCGGCGAGCACGTTAGCGATCTTGTGGAACCAGCAGCGGCCCTCCCTGGCCTCGGGGAACACTTCCCGCAGGGCGCTCCAGAACCCCAGCGCGCCGTCGCCGGCGGCCAGCACCGGGGCGCGCATACCGCGGCGAGCGCAGTCCCGCAGCAGGTCCGCCCACGACTCCGCCGACTCGCGGTAGCCGTCAGCCAGGGCGATGAGCTCCTTGCGGCCGTCGGCGCGCACGCCGATCATCACCAGCAGGCACAGCTTGTGCTCCTCCAGCCGGATGCTCACGTGGATCCCGTCGGCCCACAGGTAGACGTAGTCCACGCCGGACAGGTCCCGCTCCGCGAAGGCCCGCTGCTCGGCCTTCCAGGTCTCGGTCAGCCGAGTGATCACCGGGCCGGACAGCCCCGCCGCCGAGCCGAGGAACTGGCCCAGCGCGGGCACGAAATCCCCGCTGGACAGGCCGTGCAGATACAGCAGCGGCAACACCTCGGTGATCTTGGGGGTCTTGCGGCACCACGGCGGCAAAATCGCCGAGGAGAACCGCCTCCGCTCCCCGGTCACCGGGTCGGCGCGCTTGTCGTTGACCCGCGGGACGGTCACCTCGACCGCGCCCGCGCTGGTCAGCACCTCCCGCGGCTCGTGATAGCCATTGCGGACCACCAGGCGGCGGCCATTCTCATCCCGCTCGGCCGCGAACGCCGCGATGTAAGCATTCACCTCGGCCTGCAGCGCCTCGGCCAGCATCCGACGCGCGCCCTCCCGCACAATCTCATCGATCAGCGAAGACGAGCTATCCTTGCCGCCCTCGTGGCCTGAGCCGTCGCCAGGGACTACCGTGAGCATCGGGTGATACCTTCCCGGCCAGCGTTGCAGCGCGGCCTTGCTTGAGAACCTCTACTCGGTCACCGGGAAGGTACACCCCTCCCCGGCCGATCCACAGGTTTCAAGCATTGCTCAACGACGAATGCATCAATCTCCAATGGCTTGGAGATATCAGCCACCCAGGGGTGGTGGTGAAAGTCACCAGCATGGTCGTCACCGGTCCGTTTCAGGTGGTCAGCATGGCCGCCGCTGGCTGCACGGAAAGCCCGGCATGCGTACCGAGCCAGTTCAGTTCTGCCAACAACGGTGATGACACGGACTGCTTCGCAGGTGTCGAGTACACCGGGCCTCCTATAACCGATCCGGACAGCGTCGCCCAGGGGAAGCTGGCGCTCGCTGGCGAGCTCATCTGCCCTGGCGTCGGCCCGTCGACCTGTCAGCGATACCGCCATCAGGTGCAGGCATCAGGCAACAGCTGGGTCGACATCCGGTTCTACGGAGCGCCGTCAACGGGTACAGGCTCGCCAAGCACGGGTTCGTCACCGTCAACCGGTACAGGCTCGCCAAGCACGGGTTCGTCACCGTCAACCGGTACAGGCTCGCCAAGCACGGGTTCGCCCTAGCTCTGGGGTCTGATGAGGATGGCCAGCGACAGTTCCCCCGGTACCCAGCTGGAGCAGTGGATCAGCATCGGGACCACCATCGTCGCGCCAGCGACATTGGTCGGCGCCTTGCTGTTCTACTTCGGCTACGTCTCATCCGCATCGGAATATGCGTACTTCGGCGTCGACGTCGACACGATCGGGCTCAGCACCCAGGACTACATCATGCGCAGCCCGCAGACTCTCCTGGTGCCCCTGCTCGTGCTCACGCTCGCTGGGGCCGGATTCCTGACGCTGAATGCCGCGGTCCGCGGGCGGATCGCGACGGCGGCCGCACCTGCAGGCGGCGAGGCGGGCGCTGCGCAGCCCGCCTCAGACCCGGCGCGGCAGGCCGGGCACATCCGGCGCATGGTGCAACAGTCGAGAATCTTCGGGCTGGCCCTGATCACCGCCGGTGTCGTGCTGCTGTTCACCTATACCTACGTTCGCGGCTGGCAGCTCTACGGACTAGTGACACCGCTGCTGATCGCTTTTGGCGCCGCGCTCATCGCCTACACCTCGCACCTGCTGAACCTGCTGCAGCGCCTGCGGGGGCGGCCACCCGCCGCGGCCAAGAGCACCGGACATCTCCGGGCGGCGCATGCGGACAGCTCAGTGCTGGCCCGCCGGACCGCCAGCATATTGATCTGTTTCGTCATCGCTGCGAGCATCTTCTGGGCGACCGCCACCGTGGCGCAGTGGTCAGGCCTCGGCCTGGCCCAGTACCAGGCAGCACATTTCAATGACCTGCCAAGTGTCATCCTCGATACCCGGGAACGGCTGTTCCTGACTGATCCTGGCATCGGGGAAGCCACTCTGCCACCGTCGGAAGGGCAGACATTCCACTACCGCTACTGGGGCCTGCGGCTGCTCATCGAGGGCCAGAACCGGATGTTCCTCGTCCCGGACCAGTGGTCCGCCAGCGACTCGACCCTGATCGTGCCCCTGAATGACTCGGTACGGGTCCAGTTCCAGTTCGTGGACCCCCAGCGGTGACCGGCAGCCTGCCAGCCGCCTGCCCCGCTCACGGCGCGGCCCTGCAGTGCCGTCCGGTAAGAAGCGAACTGGCCCAGCCCGGCCGGTGCGCCTCTGACTTGTCAGGGCGATGTCAGGTAGCCACTGCCTACAGGCGCCTATGGGCGCCTCCGCTCGCCTACAGTATTTATGCGCTCTGACCTGCGCAAATATGCTCTGAGCAGCAGCCAGTTCCTCCTGCGTCAGCCTGGCCTCGGCCCGCAGTTGCCGCAGCAACCCGCCGAAACCCAGCCCAGCCTGCTCCCCCACAAGCCCATCGTCCCGCGGCGGTGACCTTTCACACCAGCGGCAACCAGAACGCGGCCACCGCAAACGTTCAGTCCCGGCCGAGCCCATCAGGTAGTGAACCCAAGTTAATGGCAAGGCCGGTTAGTTAAGCGGGTTGCCTGGTTGTCAAGGTGTGTCGGTTGATGCGAAGGAGGCGGGGCTCCGGTAGGTGAGGTTTGTCCGCCAAGACACACCTCGTAACCAGGAGCCCCGCCGTTGACTGAGTCTGTCATTACCCGTGTCGTGACGGTGGCCGGAGGACGGTTCGCGCCCGGCCACCTGGGCGAGTTGACCCAGCAGGTGCCGTTCGAGATGGTCGATGCGGTGCTGGAGCAGACGTGCCGGGTCCAGCGCCGCGTCCGTGACCTCCCGTCGCGGGTCGTGGTGTATCTACTGCTGGCCGGGTGCCTGTTCGCCGAGCTGGGCTACTGCCAGGTCTGGCGCCGGCTGACGGCCGGGCTGGAGGGGCTGCCGGTCCCGGCGCCGACCGCGGCCGCATCCTGCGCGCCCGCACCCCCGACGGCATCGAGCAGGAGATCTACGCCCTGCTCGTCACCTACCAAGCCCTCCGTACTGCCATCGCCGACGCCGCCGCGACCGTTCCCGGCACCGACCCTGACCGGGCCAGCTTCGCCGTCGCCCTGAACGCCGCCCGCGACCAGGTCATCCTCGCAGCGCGCGTGACCGCCGGCCCCATCATCGACCTCGCCGGAACGATCGGCCGCCTCGTCCTCGCCAGCCTCATGCCCGCCAGACGGCTGCGCATCAGCCCCCGGGTCGTCAAACGCGCCATGTCCAGGTACAACGCCAAAGGCAAGATCGACCGAACCACCTACAAAGCGACCATCGACATCGCCATCCTCAACTTGACACCAGGCAACGCGACTTAACTTGCGATTTAAGGAAGTGAAGATCGTTTAGGGGTGGGTTCTGCTGTTCCCTGGACGTGCGGACGGCCTTCGGGTGACGCTGAGTTCTCGCCAAGAGATCCAGCTGCACCAGAAGGCCGTGATGGACAGTCTGCAAGACACCCCTGCTCGCGTCGAGGCATTGTCCGGGTTATCCAGGTTCCGTGCGGATCTGCGTGCCTGCTTCACCCGCCGCGGTGATGCCCTGTTCGAGTTGGCGGACGCGATGCTGTGCGCGCAGGGCCCGGTGCGATCACCGGTGGAGCTGTGCTTGGAGCCGGAGTTCCGCCGTCGGCATGGCTCTGTCTACGAGGCTCTGGCCCGGGGCCGGATCAGCAGTGACCGGCTGCGGCACCTGCTGGCCGGCCTGCGGCCCCGGCCAGGGCGGGCGAGCCGCTGATGTTCGCGATCGACATCACTCCGCTGGCGCGCCCCGACGCCCAGTACGCCGACGAGCGGACCATGGTGCAGGTGCGCGGCAAGGGCGGGGACCGCTGGCTGCCCGGCTGGCCCTACAGCCTGCTCGTCGGCATCCAGTGGGGCTCCTCCTCCTGGGTCGATCCCATCGAGGCGCGCCGGCTGTGGCCCGGCGAGGAGCACACCGACGTCACGATCAGCCAGATCACCGGGCTGCTCAAGGACCTGACCGCGACCGGGAAGCAGCAGCCCGGCGACCCGCCGCTGGTCCTGCTCGATGCCGGCAACTACGCCACCGACCTCACCCACGCCCTGGCCGGCCATGACGTGCAACTGCTGGTCCGGCTGCGTTCCACCCGGGTCTTCTACCGCGACCCCGCGCCCCGGCGACCGGGCCAGATGGGCGCGCCGCCGCGCCACGGCGCGGAGTTCTCCTGCTCCGACCCCGCCAGGCGGCACACCCCTGACTTCGAACGCACCGCGGAGTCCGGGCAGTACGGCACCGTCACCGTCCGGGCCTGGACCGGGCTGCACCAAAAGCTCGGCAGCACCGGCCGCTGGGCCAGCTGGCCGCGGGACAAGCAGCTGCCGATCGTGCGCGGCACCGTGCTGCAGGTCGTCGTCGGCCAGCTGCCCGACGGCCGCAAGCCACCCAAGGACCTGTGGCTGTGGCACGCCGGCCCCGTCCCGGCCGACCCCGACCTGCTCTGGAAGGCCTACCTGCGCCGCTTCGACCAAGAACACTTCCACCGCTTCGCCAAGTCCTATCTCGGCCTGGCCAGCGCACACCTGAGCTCGGCGGCAGCCACCGACCGGTGGGTGACCCTGGCCATGGGTGCCTACGCCCAGTTACGCCTCGCCCGCCACCTCGTCGACGACCTGCGCCGCCCCTGGCACCCACGGCCCGACCCGGGCAAGCCCCTCAGCCCCTGCAAGGTCCGGCTCGGCTTCCGCCGACTCCGCGCACGAATCGGCACACCCGCCGGCTCGCCCAAACCCGCCCGCCCCGGCCCCGGCCGCCCGAAAGGCTCGAAGAATCGCCCGAAATCCAAGCGACCGCCCTACCGCAAGAGCGAACCGACCACCAGCAAACACGAAGAGTAACGACGGAAGCTTAAATCGCAAGCTTAACTAACCGGCCTTGAAGTTAATGGGGCTTTACTTGCAACCTCGGGAACTCCACTCCCCGACGCCGTTCACGACTCTTCGCCGACGTATAGGCTCCGGCAGATTGTCCGTCTGCCGCGCACCGCCCGAAGCGGCTTGCAAGCGAGCAGCTGGCTGGCCAGCAGCTGCGGGGTACCCTGCTGAC
>CAWCGJ010000009.1:0-206982 GCA_963795055.1 uncultured Actinomycetota bacterium | reverse complement strand
AACGGCAAGGCACCCGCAGGTGCCGCCGCACCGGAAATCTACCCACCACCGAAAGCAGCCCGCAACACAAAGCAGCCTTTTTTGCGCTCATATTGACGCCCCAATACCCGGCCGGGGTTCACCACATACCACCCCGGGGTTCCGGTAATACCCCGGCGGGGTTTCCGGGATACCGCCGAGGGGTTTACCAGGGTGCTTTCCGCGCTTGCGCGGGCCGCGATCTGCCTATTAGCCTCGTGCTGTCATGCGCCACCATCAAATCTATGCCCCGCAGGGCAGCTTCGGGGAAGATTCACCTGCGGCTGCCGGTGCCGCCGTCCCCGCGCGCCAGGGCGTCCTGGCCGTGCCAGGCAGGCCTTCCCCGGGCTATTGCGGGCTGCCGGGAGGACGCTGACATGGCCGGGCCGTCCTGGCTGGCAGGCACCTTCGCCGCCGTCATGATCCTGATAGCCGCCTATTCCGCGAGCCGCCTGGCCGTTTCCCGGCTGCGGGGGCGGCCAACCGAGACCGACGCCGATGCGCTGCACGTTGTCATGGGCGGCGCGATGGCCGGAATGCTCATGCCGCGGCTCAACGTGCTGCCCGACAGCGTATGGGCGGCCGTTTTCGTGATTGCGGCAGCATGGTTCGGCTGGCACGCCATCCGCGGCCGGGGCCCGGGCATCTCCGGCGCCTCCCGGTGCCGCTACCCGGTGCCGCACCTGATCGAATGCGCCGCCATGCTCTACATGCTCGCGCCCGCGGCCCGCCCCCGGCCCGCGGCCGTATAGAGGTGCCGCGCGATGTCGTCACCGGTCAGCGTCTGCGCCAGGTTGGCCAGCGTGCCCCCGGCCGCGCCATGCTCGTAGAGCAAGGAGACGACCGCGTCGACGACCTCCTGGCGGCCGCCGTAGCCGATGGCCAGGGTCACGTGAGCGCCGGTCGCGCAGTCGCGGGTGGCGGAGACGGCCGTCTTCAGCGCCCGGGCCGTGCTGTCGGGAAGCACGTCCAGCAGCCCGGCGATGTGGACCTGCCAGGTCGGCTCGGCGGCGAGCTTGCGTGCCACGACGTCCTCGACGACCTGCATGAGGAACGCGATTTCAGCATCGTCCCGGCGAAGCAGGTTCTCGGTGGAGCACACGAATACGGTGACGTGCTTGATGCCCGCCGTCGCGCACCATCGCAGCACATCCTCGATATGCTCGGCGCCGTATTTGTGCCCGAGGCTCGGGCTGGCCAGGCCCATCTGGCGAGCCCAGCGCCGGTTGCCGTCCATGATCAGGGCGACATGCCCGGGCACAGGCTGGCCCGCGAGCTGAGACCGCAGCCGCCGGGCGTACAGGGCGTACGCAAGATTGCGCAGCACGGAACCGAATCTACCTCCGCCCGAGCGGGCACGCGGCCCGGGCGGGCATACCCTCAACGGCATGGACAAATCGATCGCGCTGGTCACGGGGGCCAACAAAGGCATCGGTCAGGAGATAGCGCGCCAGCTCACCGGCGCGGGCCTCATCGTTTACGTCGGCTCGCGCGACGCCGCCCGCGGGGAGCGCGCCGTCGAGGAGATAGGCGGCGACGCCCGGCTGCTGGTTCTCGACGTGACCGACGCGGCGAGCATCGCCAGCGCCGCGCGCCAGGTCGACACGCTGGACATCCTGGTCAACAACGCCGGTATCTCCGGCGACGACCGGACAGCGGACCGAGAGGACCCCGGTGCCTTCCGCCGCATCTACGAGACGAACGTCTTCGGGGTGGTAGCGGTGACCAACGCGTTCCTGCCCGCGCTGCGGCGGTCCGCGCACCCCCGGATCGTGAACATCTCCAGCGGTACCGGATCGCTGACCTGGGCCACCGGGCCGCAGTTCCCGCACCGGGGCACGTACGCCGCCTACCGGTCGTCCAAGGCGGCACTGAATGCCCTGACCGTGTTCTACGCGCACGCCCTGGCCGATGACGGCATCAAGGTCAACGCGCTCGCACCCGGCCTGCGCCGGACCGACCTCAACGCCACCGCCGCCGCCAGCGGGGGAGACCCGGCCGAGGCCGCGGCGGGCGCGGTCCAGCTGGCGCTGCTGCCGGACGACGGGCCCACGGGAGAGTTCCTCTCCTGGGACGGAACGCCGGTCCCCTGGTAACCGGGTGCTGGCCGCGCCGCGGGTGAGCCAGACCAACTCGGCCACCTCGCTGGCCGAGCCCGATTTCTACAACAGCGCGCTGGCGAAGCAACTGACCAGCCAGTTCGGCGAGCAGTTCACCGAGGCGACCGGGCCGATATTGCCCCTGGACAACTATCCGGGCGACGCCACGGCCCTGGCAGTCCTGGGGGGCGGGCGCCGGGAACCCATCGCCGAGCCCGTCCGCCTCGGCGGCGGCAGCGCGCTCGTGGTGAATCCCTCGCCCTGACGCGTGTTTCCCGCCTGACGGCCGGTCGGCCTATGCGCGCGCCAGGATGATCGTTTCAAGCGGCCGGTTTCTTCCGCAGGTGCGCTGCTCCAGCAACGTCACGCCCGCGGCCAGCTCCCAGCAGATGTCGCTCAGCCGGTTCCCCTGGTATGCGTAGGTTTCCGCGGCTAGGGATAGCGACGTCAGCCGCAAGATGCTCGCTGTCGGCCGGTCAAGCCGCCGAGCCCGGGTGAAGACCGGCATCGCGGTCTGCGTGAACCGCTCGGCGACCGAGCGGCACCACGGCCCGGGGAAGTCCGACGGCCCGATGTCCGGCAGGATAAGGGCCGTACCGAGCTCTTCGATCTTCTTCGGCATATGGTCCAGTGAAATGTCGAAATCCCCCGGCCTGGTCTTCAGCCTGTGCACCAGAGCCTTGTCAAAGCTCGCTCTCAGCTGGCCAACCGCCCCGCGCTCGCATTCGATGGAGCGCAGGCCCGCGGTCAGGCACGTGCCGAGCGTTACTCCCATGACGTCCACGCTGACGCGGCTCAGGCCCTTATGAAACTCGGCGGCATCAATCGCATCGCCAGCGCCGAAGGTGTCGATAATGTCTTGATAATCGAACGGGTGCTGGGACGTGGTGTTGAGGTCCAGCGCGAGCAGGTGAACGACGTCCTGGTCCAGGGCCGCCATATGAGCCAGGGCACGGTCGAGCACATTGCCCAGGTCATCCATGAGCCTCAAGGCGCCACCCATATCATCGTCGATGGCACCGCCACGGGCGCCGCGAGCCCGGTCAGATTCAAGGCGATGTTTCAGGTGGTAGGCAAGGTCGCGAGCCTGAGTTATTTCGAGTTCCATCCCCAGATACGACGCGCCGGTGTGCCTGCTGGTCAGGTCCAGGCTGAATTCGACTTCGCGCGTGAGCTCGCGGGCGATTTCGCTGGCGAGTGGTCCGCTGCGCCGGGTCCGAAGGACCGGGTTGACCAGGGAAAGCAAGATGACGGCCCGCCTGAGCAGAAGCATCGGCAGCAAGGTATCCGAATGGCTGATGTCCTCTATGAACCCGCGGGTCACCGCCGATGCCTTGATCCGGTACGGCCTATCGGTGCCCCGCGCTGTCCATCGCTGCGGCAAGCCAGTCCCGGAATCGAGCCAGACAGGGTACGGCAGCCCGCCGAAGGCAGGGTTCGCCTTGGCGCTGTCCACCTCCACACGGGTGGGAAGCCGGTACGCGCGATCGCCGAGCAGGTTGTTGAGCCACTCGGCAAAGACGACGGCGTCCTCCCCGCGTACCCCGGTCACCACGTCGTCGGCACTGGCGGACGGCGGCCCGTCGGGCGTCCGGTTCACGCCGATGGCGTCCATGTCGTTGAGGAACCGCTGATAGATGCCTGCGGCTACCGGCTGAGTGCATAGTTGCCCGCCGCCCGCCGGCACCATGTGACGGAGCATCCGGATGATCATCACCCGGGCCACCAGGCGGCTGTGGTCGTGCCCGACCCGCAGGTCGGGCACGCCGGCGAGTAGTTCGTCCAGGCGTCCCTGCAGTTCCGGTGCGAGATCGGGCTGCTCTTCGGCGCAGTCGAAAGCGAGGGTCAGGGCCGCGACGCTGCCCGAGTCCAGGCATGCCTGAATGATCGGGTCGGCATCGGCGCGGGCAACGTACAGCAAGGTGATCTCACGCCACCACGTGTCGTTGACGGCCTCGGCCAGCACGGTGACCAAGCCCTTGTCCCGGATGTGCGTGGCCGCCAGGTACTCCTGGAACGTCTGGTGCGCGAAGGCGTAGACACCGGGTTCCCGTTCAATGAACAGGCCGCTAGAGCCGACGTCGGCGAGGAATCCTTCCGGGCCGTAGCTGTTGGTCATCCGGGAAAGCTGGGGTTCGATGACGGGGATGATCTTGGCGGCCGAAAGGTCGCTGACCTTGCGCTGCATCATCTCGAACGCGAGACGCCGCAGCAGGGCCTCCTTGCGCTCTCCCGACAGCTCCGAGGTAAGTTTCTTGGCCTCGTGCCGCCGCCAGAGCATGACCTCGCAGATGTCCCGGTACAGGTCGGACCGGCTTCGCGGCAGCGCGCCCCGGAACTTGTGCACGTTGGCGATCATCGTGAGCAGCAGCGGATTCGCCGTCAGCTCGTAGAGCGCCGGTGACGTCCGGAGCCGGTCCAGCAAGTCCTTGGCCCCGGACTCGGCCAGCCGGTGCACGTCGGCATCGTCGGCGCCGGTGCTATGGCGTTCCACGGCGCGATACCAGGCGTGGACGAACTGGTTGACCTGCTCGTCCGTAAACCGGCACACCTGCAGCACATCCGCGCCCTGGATCGGCGCGGCGCGATAGCCGTGCGGCCGCGAAGTGATCACGTAGTCGTTGCCCGGGTACCGGGCGATCTGCTGCTCCACCCAGGCGGAGACGATCCTGCGGTCCTCGTCGCTGGCCACCTCGTCGAGGCCGTCCAGCAACACGACGCATTTGCCTTCGCGCAGTCGCTGGTCGAACCACCCCTCCGGTTCGGGCGCGTACTGCCCGAGCGTGCCGCGTACCACCTCGGGCAGCCCGTCGTGCCGACTGACGATCGCGTTGATGTGGTCGCGAAGGTAGAGCAGTATCGGGACCCCGCGGCGGCGGTTGGGGGAGTTGCAGATGTTGCGCGCGGTGTGCCGCAGCAGCGTGGTCTTGCCCGTGCCCGGTGCTCCGGTGACGGCGAGGACACTGGGCTTAGCGCGGTCGAGCAGGCGGTCGATGGACAGATGCTCGCGTGCGCCAGGCGGCGGGGGAGCCAGTGGGTCGCCCGGTACCTGGTGCGGGGCGCGCCAGACCAGGCTGACGTGAACGAAAACCTCGTTAAGGTCCGGCGTGTAGAAGCCGACCGTCGGCAGCCCTTTTTGATCAATGAACCGGACGCTGCCCAGGACGTAGTCGGTGTATCGCTGGCCGAAGTGGCTGAACCGCCGTGTCCAGGCTTGATCAACGTGCTCGGCGACGCGGTCACTCCAGACGTCGGAAAGCTTGGCCCAGACGGTGCCCGCGAATCGTGCCGCACCAAGTACTGTCCAGTAAGTCAGCAGTAACAAAACCGCGAGTACCGGATGCCTCGCCAGTTCGTGCCGGCCTGTCGCTGCCACGGCGGAAGGAACACCGACAGCAGCAAGCAGCCACCCGATTCGCGGTAGCCAACTGCTCTCAGGGGTATGGCCCGCATGCATCGATATCGCGCCTCTGACCTGGATTAATAACTCTGAAGAGGGGACAAGTGGTAACGAAGCAGCCACTCTAAGGTTGGCTACGGTACACGAGCATGACCGAGTCACGGTCACAAATGCGCGAGGCGCTCGCTAGACAAACCTTTGCAGAACGCCAGGACTACGGCGGAATACGGTATCTCAAATTTCAGTAGACTAAACAACTGCGCGTGATGGCCGTGCTGCGAGAAGCAAGGGCGGCCGGCTTCGCCTCGGTAAGGTCCTTGGACTGCTCAGCAGTCCAAGGCAAGTTCGCAGACTCTATCGCTGCGCTTCACCAGCCCCCACGATTGAGGGCCCTGTGTTCCCTGCTGCGTCGGCCGGTCAAGGGTTCACCAGCGAGTACGTGAGGTTCGCGGTCGGATTTACGATCATGCACGCCACGGTCCGCTGGCCGCCGAGCCAGGCATCCTGGTCCGGGAAGAGGAAATGCACGGTCATGGCGTTGGTCGTCTTCGACCTGTCGATGCTCCCGGTGCGGGCGGTGCACCCGCTGGCGGCCAGCCGCGTGACGGTGGCCGTCCCCGGATAGCTGAAGTTCGAGCCGGCGAGGTTGAACTTGGCGTAGATCTGCGCGCTGTGCGGCTGGTTACAGGGCTCAGCGGTGACCGAGGCCACGTCCTGGGTGTCGGCCGGGCTGTTGAAGCAGTCCCCGACCGCCGGGCGGAGGGCTGAAACCTTCGGGAGCGGGCGGCCACCCAGGTGGCGGGTTGTAGCGCGGGCCCACGGCGACCAGCTCCTTCACGTGGGGTTCGTAACAGCCGCATGACCAAGATCCGGCAAGGCGCTAAACCATAGCACTTTGCCCGATGTGCCTACATAACAACGCTAATGTCAATTTCATAACGTTGCGCCGCGTGGTCGCTCACGTACCACGCTCTCTGGCCGCGCTCCGTGAGTGGCAGGCGGCCTTGGGCGGTGCGTGACCCTCGGCCACGGCCAGCAGATCCTCAGGTCGGTCGTCAAGATAGCGGCCGCGCGCCGACATCGCACCAAGATCGAAGCAGTTCGGGCCGACATCGCTCGTGTTGCGTCAACGCATCAGAAGCGGACAGTCACGAGTCCAGAGGCTGCCCGTACGGCCCCCACTTCTCGCGGAAATACTCGATGATCTTGCTAGCCTGCTCGTGACTAACTTCGACCAGTTCGTAGGCGAAGTCGCTGCGCTCCCATTCGACGATCAGAGGCGTGAAGTCCCAGCTAAAGTCCCGGCGAAGGCCCTCGTCAGTGAAGCCGTCACCGTCGAATTCCAGTCGCCTGAGCAGCCCGCTTGGCCTTTCTACAGTAGCCTCGTCGTCAACGATGGCATAGAACGTAATCTTGTCTGGCATCTAACTGTGGGCTTTCCAATAGTAGTCAGGGATGGTCGTCGCACCGTCAGGAACATCAATCCACGAGCACACTTCTTGCTGGAACGACCGAAGTTCTTGTCGTTCGTCATCTGGAGTAAGCGGGTTGCGAAGCCGTTCGTAAGATTTATGAGTTACATGCTGCTTGGCATAGAAGCTCTCCTCAGAGTGAAACTGGACCTCGAACCGCTGGCCCTCCGCTGTAACCCAGCGGGTGTTGACCCCCTTGTATTGTGGATCATCGCGCCAGTGGTTCTTGCTGTAGACCATGCTATATCCCCGTTCCTCCATTCGCCCTTTGATATCCCAGTAGCCTGCCGTATAGCTCTCTGACTTAAAGCAGAACGTGTAGCGAATTATGTCAGGAAGCGCGCGTACGACCTCTTCAACTGTTCGGTCGGGCATTCGCTTCAGCATCTCGGCAATCTTTTCCTTTATCCTATCGTCGTCCTTACGACGGTGTTCAAGGCCTTCCAGTCGGCCGCCGCAGGTGTTCTCTCGCTCGGCTTGCCCCATGTACGGGGTCAGTCCCTCTTCTCTTCGCTGCACCACGGCGATGACGTCCTTGGCCTGCCTGTGTTGTTCGGGGTTTAGATACTGTTTGCCGTCACCACGCCAGGATCCTGCCGGGTCGCGTGAACGGTCGACCGCAGCTTTCGCTTCATCAGTCGGCCATCTGCGCCCATGATCCGCCGATGCCTCCGAGAACCTTGCCAGCTCGCTCCAGAAGGCTCCTCTGACCGCGTCGGCTTGGCGGTCCGGGCCGGTCTCGGGGCGGCTGTCGGGGTCCGGCTCTGCCCGTTCGCCGGATGACGCGAGGTCAGGGCTGTCGCTGCGCAGGGAACTTGGGTGGCCGGGCGGGAGGCGTTCCAGGCGCTGTCGCAGGTCGTCTCGTGACCAGCGCGCGTGCTGGTCGCCGGCCGCTAAACGGTCGGCCGGTCTCGTAGTGTCGGAGCGGTCTGGTCCTGCTGCCGAGTCTGGCCGCGGCGATGTCGGCCGTAACTGCCTGGGTGTGTCGGACGCGCCCGGCTGGTCGGACGCGTTCGGCTGGCCTGGCCAGTCACGCGACCCCGGCACGGTCAGCTCCCCTCGCAGCGCCCGCTATGTCGTCGCCATCGTAGACAACATCCAGAATCGGGCGTAAGTGTTCGAAGCGGTCCAGACCACCACTGCTGGCGTAACCGTCAACCCAACAGGAGCGGACAGTCACGGGTTCAGGGGCTGGCCGAAGGGACCCACTTCTCGCGGAAATACTCGATGATCTTGCTAGCCTGCTCGTGGCTAACCTCGACGAGGTCATACGTGAAGTCGCCGTGCTCCCACTCCGCGATAGCTGGTGTGAACTTCCAACTAAAGTCCTTCCGGAGACCCTCATCCGTGAAGCCGTCGCCATCAAAGTTCAATCGGCGCACTAAGCCGTATGGATCTTCCACTGTTCGGCCACTGCCAACGACCGCGTAGTAAGTGATCTTGTCAGGCATTAGTCGCCTTCCTTGCGGTAGTTCGGGATGTCTGCGGCCCCTTCTGGCACGATTACCCATGAGCAGACCTCTTGCTGAAACACCATGAGTTCTCGTCGCTCGTCATCTTGCGTCAGGGGATTGCGTAGCCGCTCATAAGATTTCGTGAGTTATATACTGCTTGGCATAGAAGCTCTCTGGGTGTGGAACTGCACCTCGAATCGCTCGCCTTCGAGTGTAATCCAGCGAGTGTTGATCCCTTTATATTGCATGTCGGACCAGTGGTTCTCGCTGTACTGCATCTCCTACCCGCGCGCCTCGAGTCGCTCTTTGATATCCCAGTATACTTCTCTATAGTTCTCTGGTTCAGCACAGAATGTGTAACGTATTGCGTCAGGAATTTGGCCCAGAACTTCTTCGATTGCGGCGTCTGGAGCACCAGTATCCAGTAGATCGGCGATCTTCTCCTTGAGCCGGTCCTGTCCCTTAAGGCTATGCTCGAGACCTTCCAGCCAGGCGCCACGGCCATTCTCGCGTTCAGTCTCTCCTATGGCTCCGGTGAGCGCCGCTTCTCTTCGCTGCATCATCGCGACAGCGTCCTTGATCTGCCCGTGTTGCTCTGGATTCAGATATCGTTCGCCGTCTCCCCGCCATGATCCTTCCGGATCATGCGAACGGTCCACTACTGCGGTCGCTTGCTCTACGGGCCAACTGCGCAGGTGATCCACCCACGCTCGTAAGAATCCTGGCACCTCGCTCCAGAAGCCTCGCTCGACTGCATCACCTCGGTCATCCGGTTTTGCCTCGCGGTCGTCGCCGCTGGCTTGATCGGTCTTCTCTATATGCGAGGGCTGGTTCAGCTCGTTGCGGTCCGGGGCATCGGTGCGCGGAGAGCTTGGGTGGCCGGGCGGGAGGCGTTCCAGGCGTTGTCGCAGGTCATCTCGTGACCAGCGCGCGTGCTGGTCGTCGGCAGTTGAGCGGTCGACCGGCTCTGCCGCGTCGGACCGCTCCGGCCTTGGCGCGGAATCTGGCCGCGGCGACGCGGACCGTAACTGCGTCGGCGCGTCTCGCTGGTCGGGCGCGTTCGGCTGGCCTGGCCAGTCACGCGACCCCGGCACGGTCAGCTCCTCTCGCAGAACCCCGCTATGTCGTCGCCATCGTAGACAACATCCAGATTCCGGCGTAAGTGCCCGCATCCCGAACTATCAGGACACACGGAAGGTCCGGCATCGTCCGCCCGATTACCTTGCCTTGTCGCTAGGTAACACTATGGTTTCACCCTTGCCTAGTTACTAGGCAAGGCGTCGGGGTGGTGGCAAGCCTGGGACCGGCATTGCCCTCAGATCGACGTCAGGGGCCCGGGGGATCAGCGGCGAGAGACCGGAAAGGCGGCAGCGCTGGGAAGGCTCGCCTGGTCGCAGCTGCGGTTCCGGACCGCGCGCACCGTGACGCTGCTGGCCGGGGTGTTCCTGGCGGCCACCGCGTTCACGGTGCTGACCGGCGCCTCACAGACCTCCCAGCTGCGCACGATCGGCACCGTGACCGCGCACTTCCGGCCCGCCTACGACATCCTGGTCCGGCCCAAGGGCTCCCGCACGGCGCTGGAAGGCCGGACCGGCACGGTCCAGCCGAACTTCCTGTCCGGCATCTACGGCGGGATCTCGCTGGCCCAGTACCACAAGATCTAGCAGATCCCTGGCGTGCAGGTCGCCGCGCCGATCGCCATGATCGGCTATACCCTGATCCGCGCGGGGATCCCGGTAGAGCTACCGGCCGCCGACATCGGCCGCCCTGGCCGCCAGCTCTACCGGTACACCACCACCGGGGTGAGCGCCGGCGGCACGACCCGGGTGGTCCAGCCCTCGTCCTACCTGTACCTCACGCCTGGCCGCCTCGGGCTCAGCAGCGCGGGCGAGACCTACGAGATCCTGCCTGGCGGCTCGAGGGTGACCGTGTGCCCGCAGCCGGACGCCCAGCCCAGCAGCCCGTTCGGCGCGGCCGCGCAATCGGCCGGTTGGTGCCGCTCGGGCCGTTCCAGCCCACCGTCGTGGCGCCGGCCGATGCCGCGAGCCGCAACGCGCTCGGCGGCGGCGACCTATTGCCGAACCTGAACCTGGGCGGCTACGTGGCCCAGCCGGCTCAGCTGATCACGACGCTCAGCGCCCTGCCGGTGCTGGACGGCAGCAGCAGCGCGTTCAGCGGGATCACCCACGCCAGCGACCCGATCAGCGTGATCAGGGTCCGCGTCGCCGGAGTCACGGGGCCGAACCCGGTGTCATTGGAACGGATCAGGGAGGTCGCGCAGCAGATCGCGCAGCTTCGGCTGGCGGGAATCGTCGCTGGCCCGGCTGGTGGTCACCGACGGTGCCGTGATCGGCGCCGCCGGGTCGCTGGCCGGCGCGGCGCTCGGGCTGGCCGGGGCGGCCGAGCTCGCCGGGCAGCTGCCGCCCGGGCTGCTGGGCGCCGCGGCCGCGGCGGCCGGCGCGGGCGTGCTGGTGACGGTCGGCGCCGCGCTGCTGCCCGCCCAGTTGCTCCGCCGCCTACCCGCCGCGCACCTGCTCGCCGAGGAGTAACGGGGCCGGCGGTAGGTTCTCATCGAGAACGCCCATGACTGTTACCCGGCTTGATCGTGTCGAGGCGCGGCGCATCGCGGTCCGCGCCCAGCTGCTGGATGCCGACCGGCCGGCCGACCTGCTGGCGGTCGTGAACCAGCTGACGCTCCTGCAGCTGGACCCCACGGCCGCGGTGGCCCCCAGCGCCGACCTGGTCGCGTGGGCACGCCTGGGCGCCGCCTACCAGCCCGCTCACCTGCAGCAGGCCTTGGACGACCGCGCCTTGTTCGAGTACCGGGCCATGGTGCGGCCGATGACCGACCTCGGGCTCTATCTCGCCGAGATGGCCACCTGGCCGGCCGAGGGCCGGCGGCAGGCCTGGCTGGAGGCCAACGAATCCTTCCGCCGGTACGTGCTCGACCTGCTGCGTGCCCGCGGGCCGCTGCTGTCGCGCGACGTGCCGGACCGCTGCGAGGTGCCCTGGCCGTCGACCGGCTGGACGAACAACCGGAACGTTACGCAGATGCTGGAATCCCTGGCCGTCCGCGGTCAGATCGCGGTGTCCGGCCGCAGCGGCCGCCAGCGGCTGTGGGATCTGGCCGAGCGTGTCTACCCGGCCGGCACGCCGGTCGTTCCCGCGGCCGAGGCCCTCAGGCGGCGCGGTGAAAAGCGGCTGCGCTCCCTAGGCATCGCCCGCGCGTCGGTGGTTGGCGAGGCCGGCGAGCCCGCCGAAGTCGAGGGCACACCCGGCGTATGGCGGGTGGACCCGGCCGCGCGCGGCCAGCCGTTCGCCGGGCGGACCGCGCTGTTGTCGCCGTTCGATCAACTGGTCTACGACCGCCAGCGAGCACTAGAGCTGTTCGACTTCGAGTACCGCCTGGAGATGTACGTCCCGAAGGCGAAGCGGCGCTGGGGCTACTTCGCCCTGCCGGTGCTGTATCACGATCAGCTGATCGGCAAGGTCGATGCCACGGCTGACCGCAAGAAGTCCGTCCTGCAGGTGCACGCCATCCACCAGGACATCCGCTTCACCCGCGCCGTCACCGCGGCCGTGCATGCCGAACTCGAAGCGCTGGCTTCGTGGCTCGGCCTGGCGGCCGTCAGCGGCCATGGCCGGGCCGGGCGCCGCGTCAAGCTACCACCCGGGCCGTAAACCGGTGACGGCCATCGCTCCCGCGACCACCGCCACGGCGATCAGGAGCCCGAGCACCAGCCCGGCTGCCTGCCAGAGCGGGGAACGCCGAGGGCGGCCGGCGAGCCGACGCGCCCGGTGCCGCGGCGGATGCCGCCCGCGGTGCGAACGGCGGGTGGCTCCCCGGCTGGCCGGGGTCTTCTCGCGCACCGGCATGTCCTCGCCCGCGGTCAGCCGGGTAAAGGTAGCCAGCAGCGAGGCAAGTTCGGGATCGGAAACGCAGAGCCGGTCCTCGATGGAGTGCAGCGTGTGCTGCTCATGCGAGCTGAGGCTCATCGGCGCCACCTCCATCACCGCGTCGTGGCTCCCCCTCCTCCGGAGGCGTCGGCGTCATCCAGGCGTTCGCGGTCCGGCGGTCACGGGCAGGCCAGGCGCAGCTGCTCCCAAGACCCGTTTATCGTAGCACGATATAAATCAGCCCAAAGCATTGGCTAGCATCTTGTTCCCGGTCATCTCGCCTAGCTGGGGGAATCCCTACCGGACCGTGAACGCCTCGGCGAGCGACGCGGCGCGCACCGGCATCTGCCCGGCGCGGGTGGTCCCGACACGGGGCATCCCGCCGGCGGCGGGCGGCCCCGTACCGGCTGACCGGTACGGGCATAGTTTATCGTGGAGCGATATAACGTTACGGCAGATTGCCCGGGTCATCGATGTGGCGGGCCGATGCGGAGTCGATCGGGCCCGGTCAGCGGCCGACCGGGTCTTGAGCGAAGGAACAGACCGTGCCCCAGCAGACCCGCGACGATTTCGAGCACCTGCTGGCGTTCCGCAGCAGCCTGCGCAGGTTCGAGCGATGGAGCGAGGATCAGGCTCGTCAGGCCGGGCTGACCCATGTCCAGCACCAGCTCCTGGTCGCGGTCAAAGGCCATCCCGACACCGAGCCGCCGACCGTCCGAGACCTCGCGGACTATCTGCTGCTGCGGCATCACAGCACGGTCGAACTGGTCGACCGCGCGGAGGCGGCCGGCTTGGTGCAGCGAGCCGCCGACTCCAGCGACGGCCGGCTCGTCCGGGTCCGGCTGACCGACCGGGGCGAGAGAATCCTGAACGACCTGACTCCGGCTCACCTGGTCGAGCTGCACAGCCTGGCCGCGGTCCTGGACGAGCTGGTGGCCGGGGCAGGCGGCTGACCCGCGACCCCGACGGACCCCAGGGGGACCGAAGAGCCGACACCTCGTCTGGGCCGGAGTCGGCGGCCGCGTAGCAAAGGTTGACACTTGCCAGCACACGCCTTAGATTTATATCGTGACACGATAGAAATCAACCAGCTCCGGCAGCCGCTTGGGTGCTGGTCGCCGCAGGAGGTGGCCCTGGAGCCGGCTCTGGAGCCGGCAGCTCCTGAGGCGGGGGCCAGGCGGCTGCCGGGCTTAGATCGTTATGGAGGACATCATGCGAACCATCAGGCATCCCTCCCCCCTGCCGCCCAACCTGGTCGTGGTCCTCAGGGGCTCCCCGCTGCCACCAGGTCCGTCCGGAATCCGCACCAGCGGATCCCCACTGCCGCCCGACCCTCCCCCGGCCCGATAGGCGACGGACCCGGCCGGTCTAGCCGGCCGGGCGGCGGCCGCCTGGCTCCGGCGCCGTTCCCGCGACCCGGCCGGGCGGGAAGCGGCGCTCGGAATCGTCCATCTTGGCCTGCGCGGCGGCCGCGAGGTCGATATTCAGGACGTCCGCCAGCAGCACCAGGTAGAGCAGGACGTCGGCCATTTCCTCGCCGGCCCGGGTCCGCAGCGGCTCGTCCTGGGCCAGGCCCCGGGCGTCCGCGGCGGGCAGCCACTGGAACAGCTCGGCCAGTTCGCCGACCTCGCCGACCAGGGCGAGAATCACAGACTTGGGATCGTGGAACCGGCCCCAGTCCCGGTCCTCGGTGAACTGCCGCATCCGGTCGCGCAGCGCCTCAAGTTCGGTCACGCGTGCAGCATCCCACGCCTTCCGCCCGAGCAGCCCGGGTGGTTCCTCGGGCAAATCATGGCATTTCTCCGAACGTGACGCCGACCTCCAGACCAGCCGCCCCGGCGCCGGTTAGGGTTTCGTGCGTGGCCTGGAATGAGGTGGCCGCGGGGGTCTTCCAGCGGAGATACGATCCGCTGGACGTCAGCGTGTGCGTGGTCCGCGGGTCGGACGGGCTTGCCGTCGTGGACACCCGGTCATCGCCGCGGCAGGCCGACGAGATCCGCACCCACCTGCGGGAGCTCGCCAGTGCGCCGGTCCGCTGGGTGGTCAACACCCACGCCCACTTCGACCACTGCTTCGGCAACCAGCGGTTCGGACCCGACTCTGACCTGAAGGCGCCGATCTACGGCCACGCCCGGATGCCGGCTCATCTCGATCAGGTCGAGCGGCCGCTGCTGGCGGGGTGGATCGCCCGCGGCGAGGAGCCCGCCGACGAATGGCGCGAGGTGGTCATCACCCCGCCCACCGACCTGGTCGGCGAGGTGGTCGGTGACCAGCACGTGATGGACCTCGGTGACCGGGCCGTCGACCTGATCCACCTGGGCCGCGCCCACACCGACAACGACCTGCTGGTGCACGTCCCGGACGCGGGGGCGTGGCTGCTCGGTGACGTGCTCGAGGAGTCCGGCCCGCCGTTCTTCGGGCCCGACAGCTTCCCGCTCGAATGGCCGGTGACCGTGGGCCGCCTGCTGGCCCGGCTCGACGAGGACGACGTGCTGGTGCCCGGGCACGGCCGGCCGGTCGGCCCGCGGTTCGCGCGGGCCCAGCAGAAGCAACTGGCCGGGGTGGCGGACCTGATCAGGGAACTGCACGCGGCCGGGGTGCCGGCCAGCCGGGCCGCCGAGGCGGGCGGACCGCGGTGGCCGCTGCCCGCCGATTGGCTGACCCGAGCCATCCAGGTCGGCTACGACCAGCTCAGCCGCGGCGACGTGCCCTAGGCGGGGCCCGGATAATGGGCGGCATGAGCGCAGTCGCACGGTACGGGAAGGCGGTCGCGCGAGCCGGCCAGGGAGACGAACTCGCCGGGATCCTGCTCGCCGCGGCGGACAGCCTGGGCGAGAACCCGGGCTGCAAGCTGTACCTGGTCAGCCGGCAGAAGGGCGAGCCGGACGTCATCTGGGTCACCGAACTGTGGCGCAGCCAGGCCGACCTCGACGCGTCCCGGCAGCAGATCCGCGGCAGCGACTCGGTGGGCCGGGCCATGACGCTGGTCGAGAGCTGGGACATGATCGAGCTCGACCTGCTCGGCGGTAAGGGCCCGCGCTAGAGGCCCATCACCGCGTGCACGCGGCCGTTGGCCACGGCGTCGACCAGGTGCTGGTAGTCCTTCTCGTTCTGGTCCGCGTAGGCGAGCGCGAAATCCGCGATCGCGTTGTCGAAGTCCTTGCCGCCGCCGAGGTAGCCGAAGATCAGCGAGGCCCGCCCGGTGCGGGCGTGCCCGCGGGCGAGGGCCCAGCCGCACAGCCGCCCGTAGTAGCCGAGCTGCTCGGCGTCCATGGCCGGGACGTCCATGCTGCCCTTCATGTCCCGTAGCTGGCGCACGTAGTAGTCCCGGCTGCGCTCCCCGTCGATCGCGACGCCCTTGGTCCAGCCGAGGAACACGTCGGCGGCGGCCTGGATCATCCGCTGCCCCCGGACCACCCGCTCGCCCTCGTGGTGGTACTCGCTCTGCCCGGCGAACGGCGCGAGGACCGACTCCTGCGCCTCCTTGAGCTGGAGGAACAGCGGCTCGTCGTCGCGGTCGCCCATCAGCAGCAGGACGAAGCACTCGGTGCCGACCGAGCCGACGCCCACGACCTTGCGCGCGAAGTCGCCGAAGTAGTACCGGCGCAGCACCTCCCGCCGGTCGGCCTGCAGCGTCTCCCGGTACTGCGCGATCGCGCTGCGCAACTCCTCGAGCATCTCGGGGTTCCGCGCGATCGGGTACCGGACGATCACCGGCTTGTCCGGGCGGATCAGGAGTTCCCCGGCGACCGGGTCGCAGAACTTGTTCAGCGCCTTCAGGCTGGTGCGCCGCTGCGCCTTCTTGATGTCCCGGCGCCGGCGCAGCACCGCCTCCTTGGACTGCATCCCGTCGAACAGCCTGGTCACCTGGTCCACGTCGATCCGGGAATACCAGACGTTGAGGAACCGCATCGTGGCGTAGCGGGCCATCTCGGTGCGGTAGCTGCGGGCGCAGAACCGCGCCGCGGCCCGGGCCTCGGCGTCGGAGAACCCGCTGTCGCGGGCGGCCACGGCGAAGCTGGCCGCCAGGCGCTTGACGTCCCACTCGAACGGGGCGGGCAGCGTCTCGTCGAAGTCGTTGATGTCGAAGACCAGCCGCCGGTCCGGCGCGGCGAACATGCCGAAGTTCAGCAGGTGCGCGTCGCCGCAAGCCTGCACCCGGATGCCGGTCGTGGGCGTGTGCGCGAGGTCCCACGCCATCGGCGCGGCCGCGCCCCGGAAATAGGCGAACGGCGAGGTGAGCATGCGGCCGTACCGGATCGGCACCAGGTCGGGCACCCGGGTCTTGGCCTGCTCCTCCAGGATCGCGACCGGGTCAGGCCGGTCGGGCGGCGGCTCCCACCGCGCGTGGTCGGCGCGGGGTACCTGGTCGCGCCGGGCGCGGCCCCGGGCCTGCCACTCCTGGGGCGTGAGTATCTCGTGCGGCGGGGCGAGGACGCCCGGAGACATTTTCATCGGCCACTGACCCCCGATCGTGACTGCTGTCGGCCTTGCTACTCATACCCAGCGCGTTCACGGTTCAGGCCGGCCGTCCGGCCGGGGGCCTAGGCGGGCCGATGGCGTTGCCCGGCCGGCCGTCAGGCGCGACAATCGAGACCGGATCTGTCCACGGACTGAGCCTGGCCCGAGGTGATGCCGCGCATGCCTCCCTATGTAGCGGCCGGAGACGGCAGCTATCTCGTGCGCCTGCCCCGGGTGCCGTTCTACTTCTGGGTGGTGGGCGCCATCATGGTGACCGGCCCGGGCTCGCTGGTGGCCCTGGCCGCGGGGGGCGGGCCGGACCCGCTCAAGGCCGTGCTGCTGCTGGGAGGCTTCTCCCTCTTGCTGCTGTCGCCCCTGGCCTGCCTGTCCTGGATCCGCGACCAGGGCCGCGCGCGCATCGCCGGCCGGGTGGTGCTGGCCGTCGACGACGCCGGCATCTACCTGAACGGGCCGCCCCGTCGGATCGGCTGGCCCCAGGTCGCGGAGGTGGTCCTGTTCAGCAAGCCGCGCAGCGACGAAGCCGGCGACTGGGATCACCGTGTGGTGGTCCTGGAACGCGGGCCGGACGGCAGCTTCCCGCAGCCGCTGGCCCGGCGGCCGCTCGACCCGTCCGGCTGGGGCAAGGTCGTGGCCCTGTGCGATGCCCGGCTGCGACTGGCCGATCTGGCCGCCGCGGTGCACGAGCACGCGCCGAACGTGCCGGTGTGGGACGCGGGCGGAGTCAGATGAGAGCCGAAAGGAACCGGAACATGAACGTCCAGCCCCGGAAGGACCAGCCCCGGGAAGCCCAGTACCGCCAGGGCGATGTCCTGCTCATCGCCGTGGACGTCATCCCGGGGGGCGCCGTGCCGGTGCCCCGGGACCAGGGCGAGGTCGTGCTGGCCTACGGCGAGGTGACCGGGCACCGCCACGCGATCGCGGAATCGCACGCCGAGTTGCTGGCCCTGCCCGACCAGGAGATCGAGCGCCGCTTCCTGCGGATCGTCGGGGCGGCGGCCCGGCTGCGGCACGAAGAGCATGACACGATCACCGTGCCGCCCGGGTCCTACCAGGTGGTCCGGCAGCGGGAGTATGTCCCGCCGACGCCCTCGCGGTCGTCCCGCAGGTTCCGCCCGGTCCTCGACTGACCGTGATCAGGCTGACCCGGTCCCGTCTCGAGCGGGCAGGGGAGATCCGTGACGAGTGGCGGCGTCACGCGCTGAGCACGGCCCCGGCGGACCGCCCGGCGGCCGAGCAGGCGGTCCGCCGGCTGTATGAGGTCGCCGGGCGCCCGCCGCCCCGGTTCGCGTGGGCGGACTCCCCGGCCGGCGCGCTGCAGGCCGTCTGGCGCCTGTCTGACGATCACCAGGAGGCGCAGCGGGCCAGGTTTCTCGGCGAGGTTGGGTTCCGGCCGTCCTTGCCGCTGGCGGTGTGGCGCCACGAGACGGAACTGAGGCGGCGCGGCCGCCTGGCGGCGCGCTTGCGCCGGGGCGAAGGCCACCTGGGCCCGGAACTGTCGTCACCCCCGGCCCGGGTCCGGCCGCTCGTCCGGGACCGGCTGCTGATGCCGCCGGACGACTGGGGACTGCCGCCGTTCGGGCCGGTGCTGCTGGAAGCGCTGCGGGCGTACGCCGCCCCGGAGCACAGGAGCCTGGTTCCCGCCTTCGCGGATCAGTGCGCCAGCGGCCAGTTCAGCGCGCAAGAGGTCGGTCTGAACCTTATCTACCGCGAGCTCGGCCTGGTCGCCCTGCGCCCTGAGTACGCGGAGCGCGTGGACCTGATGGCGGCCCTCGCCCGGTCCACCGGGCCGTGGTGGCCGTACCCGGACGCGTGCGTGATGACCGAGCGCCCGGTCCGCTGCGAGACTCAGCCGCAGTCCTCGGGGCCCGGGCGCGGCTGGGCGGTGCTGCACAGCCTGGACGGCCCGGCGCTCGCCTGGCGGGACGGGTTCGCCATCCACGCCTGGTACGGCGCCGCGGTCCCGGAGCGGTACACCACCGGCCAGGCGACCGCCGACGACTGGCTCAGCGAGCGGAACGCGGAGTTCCGGCGGCTGATCGCCGAGCGCATGGGCTACGCCCGGCTGCTCGACCAGGTGGATGCCGAAAAGATCGCCTCCGACGAGTACGGGACGCTGTGGCGGATTCCCAGCTACCGCAATGGCGATGAGGACGTCGTCCTGGTCGACGTGGTGAACTCGACCGTCGAGCCGGACGGGTCGCAGCGGCGGTACGTGCTGCGGGTGCCGCCCGATCAGCGGGTCCCCCGGGACGCGATCGGCTGGACGTTCGGCCTGCCGCCGGGCACCTACCAGCCCGCCGAGATGACCTGACCGGCGCCATCCAGCAGGCTGGAACCCGCAAATGTACCGGAAGGCCGGTAATAGGCGGCCGGATGATACTTTTACCGCTGATCCAGCACGGCGAACAGGGTGCTGGCCACGAGCGCGGCGCCCAGGACCGCGATGCTGACCACGGCGGCGGCGCTGTAGCCGGCGTTGCTGGGCAGGAGCCGCCCGGCGGGAATGTAGAGGACGAGCACCGTGGCGCTCAGCGCGCTGGCGATGGAGTAGGCGACGGTGCGCACGAGCTGGTAGAAGCTGATGGCGCTGCCGGTCTGGTCGGCGGGCACGCCGCCGGTGATCTGGAGCGGGTTGACCGCGTAGACGCAGCCCACGCCGAAGCCGGCCAGCGCCATGATGACCACGATGCCCGCGTAGCTGCCGCGCGCGACGAGGAACAGCACCATCGACGCGATCAGCACCACGCAGCTCGCGGCCACCACGAGCTCCGCGGAGGTGCGCCGGGCGGCGCGGGTCGCAACCTGGCTGGCGGCGAAGCTGGCCACGGAGAACGGGGTCAGCATCAGCCCGGCGACGAGCACCGTGGCGCCGAAGCCGTAACCCGTCCCGGGCGGGGCCTGGACGAAGCGCACCACCAGCGACGCCAGCGGGTAGAACCCGACGGCGACGCCGAACGCGGTGACGTTGGCGGCGAGCACCGGCCGGCGCCGGAGCAGGCGCAGGTCCACCAGCGGGCGGCGGGCCCGCAGCTCCCACCCGGCCCAGGCCGCGAGCAGCGCCGCGGAAACGACCGCGCAGGCCAGGGTCGCGGCCGACGCCCAGCCCCAGCCGGGGCCCTCGGCCAGCACGAGGAGCAGTCCCACGATCCCGGATCCGAGCAGGACGGCCCCGGGGACGTCGAGGCGGGACGGCCGGGCCGGGCTGGCGGGCAGGACCGCTGCCGCGGCCGCCAGGGCCAGCGCGCTCATCGCCGCGACGGCCCAGAACGGGGCGTGGAGCCCCAGGTACTCAGCGAGCAGCCCGACCAGCGGGTAGCCCACGCCGATGCCGACCGCGGTCGTGATGCCGATCGCCGCGATCGTGCGGCGGGAACGCCCGGCCGGCAGGTCGTCGCGGGCCACCGCGGTGGCCAGCGGCACCAGGCCGAGCCCGGCGCCTTGCAGGGCCCGCCCGGCCAGGAACACGGCGAACCCGGCGGGCAGCGCGGACAGCACGCAGCCGGCCAGCATCACCGCGACCGCTCCCAGCGTCGGCCAGGCGCAGCCGCCCGTCGCCGAGGCGGCCCAGGACCGGGGTGACCACGGCGCCGGCCAGCAGCGTGATCGTGAGCGTCCACTGCGACGCCGCGAGCGACACGTGCTCGGCCTGCTGGACCGCGGGCAGCAGCGGCGTGCCCAGGCTGGCCACGGCGGTGGACTCGACGGCCAGGAACACCAGCACCGCCGCCAGGCGGGCCTGCGGGACGCTGCGGCGGCGGGGGACGGACGTGGTGGCCGGCATCACGTTCACGCTAGGAAGGCTCGCTCATGCTGTCCAAGACCAATATGGTCATGTATTCATGCCTGCTGACGCATAAAGTGGCGGTCGTGGACCTGCCGCAGCTGCGCCACTTCCAGGCGGTCGCCCGGCATCAGCACGTCAGCCGGGCCGCCGCGGAACTGCGCGTCGCCCAGCCCGCCCTGAGCCGGTCGATCGCCCGCCTGGAAGCCGAGCTCGGCGTCGCGCTCTTCGACCGCCACGGGCGGCGGGTCCGGCTCAACCGCTTCGGCGCCCTGTTCCTGGCCCGCGTCCAGAACGCCCTGGGCGAGCTCGACCAGGCGCGGCAGGAACTCCGGGACGCCGCCGGGCTCGCCCGGGGCACGGTCGCGGTCGCCGTGGAGACGCTGCGCATGGTTACCGAGCTCGCCGCCGGCTTCCTCGCGGACCATCCCGAGGTCAGCCTGCGGCTCTACCAGTCACCGGCCCCGGTCATGTCCGCCCAGCTCCAGGCCGGCGAGGTAGACCTGTGCCTCGCCTCGCAGCCGCTGGCCGGACCCCGCCTGCAGGCGGCGGAGATCCTCAGCGAGGAGGTCCTGCTGGCCGTTCCCCCCGGGCACCCCCTCGCCGCGCGAACCCGCGTCGGGATCGAAGCGCTGGCCGGCGAGCCCTTCGTCACGACCCGTCCCGGCTACTGGCAGCGGGCCCTCGCCGACCGGCTCTTCGCCGCCGCCGGCATCCAGCCCGCGATCGTGTGCGAGGGTGACGAGCCGTACGCCGTCCGCTCGCTGATCAGCGCGGGAGTGGGCGTCGGCCTCATCCCGGCCGTGGCCCGCCGGGCCGCGCCGCACCCGCCGGTCGCCTGGCTGCACCTGGACGCTCCCGGCTGCCGGCGCACGCTCAGCCTGGTCTGGCGCACGGACGCCTACCGCTCGGCGGCGGCCCGCGCGTTCACCGAGTTCGCGGCCGCCCGCGCGTGGCCCAGCGACGCCTGACCCGGTCCTGCGGCAGGATGTTGCCGTGCCTACTCACGTCGCCCTGCTGCGGGGCATCAACCTCGGCGGCCACAAGAAGGTCCCCATGGCCGAGCTGCGCGAGGTCGTGGCCTCGCTCGGGCACGCCGACGTGGCCACGTACATACAGAGCGGCAACGTGGTGTTCAGCACCGAGCAGTCGGACACCGCGGCGCTGGCCGCGGCCCTGGAGGAGGCCATCGCCGGGACCATCGGCGTCCAGGCCCGGGTCGTGGTGCTGTCCCGCGAGGACCTGGCCCAGGTGGTGCGCGACAACCCGTACGCCGGCGAGCCGAACCCGAGAGCCGTGCACGCCATATTCCTCAGCGGCCAGCCGGGACCCGAGCTGGCGGACCAGGTAACGACCGCTCAGGAGCAAGTCGCGCAGCGGGGCAGCCGCGACACCGCCGAGGTCATCGGGCGCACCATCTTCCTGCACACCCCGGACGGCTACGGGCGCAGTGACCTGGCCGCCGCGCTGGTCAAGATCGGCCAGCGGAAGACCGACCAGGTGGCCGGCACCGCCCGCAACTGGGCGACGGTCACCAAGCTGGCCGCGATGTGCGGCACCTGAGCCGGGCCCGCGGATGTTTCCCGATCCACTGATCATCAAGGCCGGCCGCAGGGACATCGCCGTCGAAGACTCCGGCCCTGGCTCCGGCTTCCCGATCATCATGATGAACGGGAACGGCTCCCGGCACCTGTTCCGGCCCGCCGTACGCGAAGGGCGCGACCTGGGTTTCCGGCTCATCGGCTACAACCGCCCCGGCTGCGGCGGGTCCACCAGCCGGCCCGGCCGGGTCATCGCCGACTGTGCCGACGATCTGCGGGCCATCATGACGGAACTGGGCATCTCCCGTGCCGCCGCGTGGGGGTCTTCGGGTGGCGGGCCCTATGCCCTGGCCGCGGCGGCCACGATGCCCGACGCCATCGCGGCCGTGTGCGTCTTCGCCTCGGTCGGGCCTTACGGGGAGCCCGGCCTCGACTTCGCCGAAGGCCTCGGCGAGGGGATGCGCGAAACGATCCGTAAGTTCTTCGCCGAGCCCGAGCGGGCCCGGGCCGAGTTCCGCGCGCAGTCGGCGATTACCCTCGCCGAACGCGGCTCACCGCAGTGGTGGCTGCACAGATGGGGTGACCGGTCCGAACGGGACGCCGCGCACAGCCGCGAGTGCGCCGAGTACCTCGCGGCCTGCACGCGGGACGTACTTCGCGCGGATGACCAGGGCTCATTTGACGACGACGGGTCCTGGGAGGACGACAGCGCCTTTTATCTTCCCTGGGGGTTCGACCTCGCCGATATCCGCGCTCCCGTCAGCCTGTGGCACGGGCTGAAGGATTTCCTCCCGGTGGCCCACGCCCGCTGGCTGGCCGACCGCATACCGCACGTCACCACCCACTTTCCCGCCGACGAGGATCACACCAACATCGAGGAGAATAACCGCGCCGCCGCCTACGCCTGGCTCAAGGACCATCTCTAAGGGGGTCCTGCGCTTCCGCCGCTTCCCGCAGCTCCCTGAACTTCTCGGCCAGCACGGGTGCGGTGGCATGAGCGTTGAGCCCGCTCGGGTTGGGCAGCACCCACAGCCGGGTGTCCCCGGCGGTGAGCTCCTGCGGTCCCAGGACGGCCCCCGGCCGGCCGAACGCCGCCCGGTAGGCGGTGACGCCGACCACCGCCAGCCACCGCGGGCGCAGCCGCGCGGTCTTGGCCAGCAGCGCCGCGCCGCCGTCGCGCAGTTCCTGCGCGGTGAGCTCGTCGGCCCGGGCGGTGGCGCGGTCGACGATGTTGGTGATGCCCAGGCCCAGGCCGAGCAGCTGCTCCTGCTCGTCGGGCCGCAGCTGGCGCGGGGTGAAACCGGACTGGTACAGGGCCGGCCAGAAGCGGTTCCCCGGCCGGGCGAAGTGGTACCCGGTGGCGGCGGAGTACAGGCCGGGGTTGATCCCGGAGAACAGGACCCGCAGGCCGGGCGCGACGACATCGGGGATGGTCAGCTGCCGGGCCGCGGCCAGCTCGGCCGGCGTCGGGCGGGCCGGCCGGGGCCGGTCACCGGCCGCGGAAACGCGGTTCGCGCTTGTCGACGAAGGCCCGGGCGGCCTCACGGTGGTCCTCGGTGAGCCCGGTGTGCACATGGTGGGTCACTTCGAGGTCCAGGCACTCGCCCAGTTCGCCGCCCACCGCCCGGTTCAGGTTCTCCTTCATGTAGCGGTAGGCGATCGACGGCCCCTGGGCCAGCCGGCGAGCCCGCGCCATGACCTCCTCCTCGAAGTCCGTGGCCGGGAAGATGGCGTTGACGATCCCGAGCCGCTCGGCGTCCTCGGCGGTCAGCCGCTCCGAGAAGTAGTAGAGCTCCTTGGCCTTGCCGCTGCCCACCAGCCGGGTGAGGAACCAGGTCCCGCCGTAGTCTCCGGCGAAGGCGACCCGGGCGAAAGCAGTGGTCAGCACGGCGCCCGGGACCGCGTAACGCAGGTCGCAGGCCAGCGCCAGCGACAGGCCGGCCCGGCTGCGGGCCCGCCGATCGCGGCGATGGTCGGCTTGGGCATGTTCCACAGGCGGCCGCTCGTGGCCCGCTGGTTCAGCCGCTGGCGGTGGATGGCGGCGTCGACCGACCGGGCGGAGCCGTCTTCGCCGCGGTCGGCCATGCTCTTCACGTCGCCGCCGGCGCTGAACGCGCCCGCGGCCCCGGTGAGCACGACGCAGCCCACCGCCTCATCGGTCTCCACCCGGGCCAGCACCGCCCCCAGGGCGGAGATCATGTCCGGCGAGAAGGCGTTCCGCCGGTCGGGGCGGTTCATGGTGATCACCGCGACGCCGTCGTCGATCTCGGCGCGCAGGTCCTCGGTCCCGGTGTCGAGCTTGGTCATGTTTCCCCCTCGCTCATGTCAGTCTTCCTCGCTGGCGTAGCGGACCCCGCCGATCACCCGCGGGCCGCCGGGCAGCCCGGCGATGGTCACCGCGGTGATGCCCTCGCCCCGCCCGGCGCGGGCCGGGACGAACCGCAGCCGCTGGCCGGAGTCCGGTAGCTCGATCACCGCGGTGTCCTCGCCGGCGGCGGGAACCCCGAGCACTTCCGCCCAGCGCCGCGCCGCGGCGGCCGGGTCGTTGACCTCGACCGTCAATCCGGTCACGCCGGCGGGGGCAGGCCCGGGCGCCCGTCCCGTCCACGACGGGCCCGCCCACCGCCACGACTCCGGAGGGTCCGCCCAGTCGAGAGACACGATGGCCCCCGGGACATCCCTGGGGTGCAGGTGGGTGCCGGCGATGTCGGGCAGGTCGGCCGTCCAGACCACCCGCACCCCGAGGCCGGGGAGCCGGCGGCGGGCCGCCGCCAGGTCCGGAACCTGGAATATCGCCATGTACCCGCCGTCACCACCGCGCCGGGCGAGATACCGGCCGGCCGTGGTATCCGGCTGCAGTGGCGCCACCACCTCCAGGAACGTGTGGCCCACCGCGAACACCGCGTTGGTCAGGCCGAACTGTCTCACCCCGGGGTCGTGATACGGCTGGGCCCAGCCGAAGGCCTGGGACAGTTCGCCGGCCACCGCGCCGCAGTCGCGCGCGACCACGGCCACCTGGCGCAGGCGGGGTCCGGTCAGCACACCCCAACAATAGGAGCCCGCTCCGGTCCAAGGCGAGGCGGGATTTATCCGCCTGTGTCGTTTCCCCGGCCAGGCCATTTGATGGCCTAATATCCTGGCCCATGGCCATCGCTCACTAACGACAGCACGTAGCAGAATCGGCCGGTTCACCAGCGGGGAGCAATCTTGACCGTGGCATCCATCGCCTACGTGCGCGTTCAGCAGCACACCAGCCCGGGTGTCCAGAAGTACGTGGCGGTGCGAGCGGGCGAGCAAGCCGCGTTCGTGGCCCAGTCAGACGACAAGCAGACCATCGAGGCCTTTGACCTCGACCTGCCGCCCCAGGCGATCTCCTGGCTCGCGACCCGGCTGGACACCGTCCGTAAGCGGCCGTTCGTCGGCGCCATCGTCGGCACCGTCAACGGCGATGTCTGGATCACCGGGCCGCTGGCGGGCCAGCTCGGCCCCCGGTACAACCTGGCCGGCCGCAAGCGGTGCGCGTTCCGGACCGCGGGTGGTGACCGGTGCGTGATGGCCGTCAAGCCCGGGCTGCTCACCTGCCCGATGCACGCGCCGATCGACGACCCCAGTCCCGAGCCCACCACGAGCTGGAACATCTGGGGCTGAGCCACCGCCCGCCGGCCGCGGGCTCCGTAAGATCGGCGATGAGCGGGCCACGACGTGCCCGCGGATGAGGGCGCCGTTTGATCAGGGTGGAACCCGAGCGGTTCGAGGACATGGTCGCCGACGCGCTGGACTCGCTGCCCGACGACCTCGGCCGGCTCATGCGCAACGTGGCCGTGACCGTCGAGCACGGCCCGGGCCCGCCCGGGCTGCTCGGGCTCTACCAGGGAATCCCGCTCACCAGCCGGACGGCCACGGGGTACGCGGGGGTGCTGCCCGACCGGATCACGATCTACCGCCGGGCGATCTGCGCGATCTGCGCCACCGAGGAGGAAGTGGTGGAGCAGGTGCGCCGGACCGTGATCCACGAGGTGGCCCACCACTTCGGCATCGGTGACGAGCGGCTCGAAGAGCTCGGCTGGTGAGGCGGCCGGGCGGGCCTAGTGGACCGCGCCGTCCGGGTGCTGCCAGTGCCGCCAGCCGGGGTGCACCGTGAAGTAGCGTGACGGCCCGGGCGAGATGGTGGCCAGGCGCTCTCGCGGGATCAGCGGCATTCCGCCGGGAACCGGCTCCCACCAGGGCTGGCGGGCGAGCAGGCGGCTGAACAGCTCCCGCTGGCCGCCCGGGCCGAGCACGAGCTGGGCGGGCGCGGGCTGATCGGAGCGCTGCCAGCGGAAGTCCCCGGACAGCCGCAGCGACCTGTCGCGGTTGGGCAGCGCGGCGTGCGAGGTCAGGCAGTGGAAGATCAGCGCGTCGCCGGCCCGGTAATGCGCGGTGGCCCAGCCGCGCTCACCCGGGCCGAGCACGCGCGGGCGCTGCGGCGGGCCGAGATGACTCCCCGGCTGCACCGCCAGGCCGCCGAGCCGGACCGGGATATCGATCAGCGGCACCCAGGTGGTGAGCATGTCCTGAACCCCGGAGACCGCGTAGTCCTGGTGCACGTAACGGCCGCGGGCCACCTCGGGCGGGCGCTCGGGGTAGACGGCGCGCAGCACCTTCGCCGGGTAGCTGAACGCCTGCGGACCCAGGACCATCCTGATCGCCTGGCGCAGCTCCGCGAGGTAGGGCAGCCGGTTGAACGCCGGGCTGGTGATGGCGGCGCGGAACGCCGGGTCACCGCGCGCGTCCCTCGGGTTGAGCGCGCGCCGCTCCGCCGAGGCGTTCCCCGAGTCGTCGATCCACCCGCCCCGGCGCAGCGCGGCGTGAACGCTGTCGGCCGCCGCGCGCGTCTGCTCGGCGGGCAGCAGGCCGCGGAAGAAGAGGTACCCGTCCCGGGCCAGCCGGCGGCGCAGCGCCTCCGCGTCGCCCAGCAGGGCATTGGCCGGTGACAGCTCGTCCACGCCGCCGACGATAGCTCCGGCGGGCCGGACCCGGGCTCGGAGAATGCGGTGCTAACGCCGGGAGAATCCTGTGCGGGGGCTGAGAGCTCCTAGGCGTCGTCCGCCAGGTCGGCCCCGGGCTGGGCCGGCGGCTGGTCCGGCCGGGAGGGAGCGGGGTTGGCCTTGAGGATCGGCTGGAAGCATGACTGGCCGTAGGCGGCCCAGGGCGGGCGCAGCGGAGCTCTGAGGCGACTCAGGAAGGTCGACGTCGCGGACCGCATGGCGGCGAGCAGCCCGTCGCGCCGCCCGGCGAAGGCCGCGGCGTCCACCAGGCCACGATCGGAGCGCCGGTGCAGCAGCGCGAGCTCGGTCGCGGAGAGCTGGAACTCGCTCATGTCCCGCAGGCCGCCCAGCTTGCCGTGCAGCCGCGCCCACACCCGGGCCTGGCGGCGGGCGTGCAGGCTGCTCAGCATCGCGATGTCGGCCTCGCTGATGGCCCCGGTCGGCTCGTACTGGGGCAGGTACCGGCGGATGAGCCCGATGATCCGCTGCCGGTCGATGATCACGGCGACGAGCACGAGGATGAGAACGGCGGCCAGGATCGCGTAGGTCAGGGCGAGCCGGCTCCGCCCACGACCAGTGACGCGTTCCACAGCGCGTGCAGCGCGACCGCGGCGGCCCAGCCGACGCCGATCGCCCACGCGCCCCGGCGCAGGCTGGTCACGGCGGCGTAGGCCACGCCCGCCCCGATCAGCGAGGCGAACAGGGCCTGGCACAGCGGGGAGACCACGCCGCGCAGCACGAACGTGGTGGCCACGTCGGCGAAGCCGTAGTGACTGGCCTGGGTGTAGTAGTAGATGTTCTCGATCAGCGCGAAGCCCAGCCCGACCATGCTCCCGTAGACGACCCCGTCGCTCACGCCGTCAATCTCCTGCGGGCGCAGCACCAGCAGGCCGACGAGGACGACGGCCATGAGCGTCTCCTCGAGCACGGCCACGCCGATGTCCGCGGCGGGGGAGGCGGCCGCGAACCCGCCGGACCGCAGCGCCGGCGTGGTGATCAGGTGGCTGCCCGCGGCGGTGCCGATCAGCCCGATCACCGCGGCGGCGCCCGCTCCCCACAGGAACGTGAACACCAGGCTGCTGCGCGGCTCGGGCTCCAGCCGGTCCAGGTAGAGCACCGCGGCCAGCAGGATCACGATCGGCAGCAGGGCCAGAGTTAAACCGATGCCGGCCGACAGCGCCCCGCCCGCGGCCACCGCGGCCAGCGCGCCGAGCGCGACGAGGCTGCAGACCGCGACGCCGACGATGAACCCGATCGGCAGGTGGTCGGTGCGGCGGTCGGCCGGGACGGCCTGCGGATCAATCGGCGCCACGCAGGCAGCATAGCCCTCCGGGCGGCCCGGCCCCGCCGGCCGGATGACCGGCCGGAATTGGCGCGGGTCGGCGCGGGGACTGGCCCGCCCGACCGGGGCTGGTTACATTCGTGTTCATGTTCGAAGCGGCGGGTGCGGGTGGCGAACTGAACGACGAGCAGCGCCGGGCCGTGACGCACGCCGGCGGGCCGCTGCTGGTGCTGGCGGGCGCGGGCACGGGCAAGACCCGGACCCTGGTCGCCCGGGCCGCTTGTCTGCGGGCCCAGGGCATCCCGGCCAGCCGGATCCTGCTGCTGACGTTCACCCGCCGCGCCGCCGACGACATGCTCGCCCGGGTGGCCTCCGTGCTGGCCCGGGAGGAGGCGCTGGCGCAGGAGGGCGCGGGGGAACGGCCGGGGCGCGCGGACGAGCGGATCTGCGGCGGCACGTTCCACGCCATCGCGCACCGGATCATCCGGGAGCACGCGGAGTCGTTCTCCCTGCCGCCCGCGTTCAGCGTGATCGACCCGGCCGACATGACCGACGTGCTGGACGTGCTGCGGGCCGATCATGGCCTGGTGGGCACCCAGCGGCGCGCTCCGCGGGCGGCGGTGTGCGCCGACATCTACACCCGCTGCGTGAACACCCAGACCACGATCGCGGACGTGGTGGCGGCCGACTACCCATGGTGCCGCGACTTCACCGGACAGCTGGCCGGCCTGTTCCGGGCCTACGTGGCCCACAAGCGCCGCCACGCGCTGGTCGACTTCGACGACCTGCTGCTGCTGTGGCGGGCGGCGCTGGCCGACCCGGCGGCCGGGCCGGCCCTGCGCGGCCTGTTCGACGCCGTGCTGGTGGACGAGTACCAGGACGTCAACGCGGTGCAGGCGGAGATCGTGCAGCTGCTGCGGCCGGACGGGCACGGCCTGACCTGCGTCGGCGACGACGCCCAGGCCATCTACGCGTTCCGCGGCGCCGACCCGGAGCACCTGCGGGCGCTGCCCGGCGCGTACCCGGGCCTGGCCGTGGTCCGCCTGGCCCGCAACTACCGGTCCAAGGAATCGGTGCTGCGGCTGGCCAACGCGGTCCGGCCGCAGTCCGAGGGCCTGGAGCTCGAGCTGGCCGGGGTGCGCGGCACCGGCCCGGCGCCGCAGCTGGTGCGCTGCCACGACGAGGCCGCGCAGGCGCGCGAGATCGCCGCCCGGGTGCTCGAGGCGCACGAGGCCGGCGCCGCTGCAGGACCAGGCCGTGCTGGTCCGGGCGGCGCACCACAGCGACGTCCTCGAAGTCGAGCTGTCCGCCCGCGGGATCCCGTTCGTGAAGTACGGCGGGCTGCGGTTCACCGAGGCCGCCCACGTCAAGGACTTCCTGGCCGCGGCGCGGGTGGTGACCAATCCGGCCGACGACATCGCCTGGTTCCGGCTGCTGAGGCTGCACGAGGGAATCGGGCCGGCGCACGCCCGGCGGATGATCGAGGCCCTGCGCCTCGCCGATCCCGGGCCTCTGCAACGCCACGCCTGCGCGGTTGACGTGGCCCCGGCCAGGAACCGGGCCGCGGTCGCCGTCACGCTGTCCGCCCTGGCCGCCGCGGCGGGCCTGGACAGCGTGGCGGACCGGGCCGGCGCCATCCTGGCCGCGCTGACCGAGCCGCTGCGGGCCCGGTACCGGGACGCCGGGGTCCGGATCGCCGACCTGGAACGGCTGGCCGACGCGGCGGCGAGCCGGCCCTCGCTGCACGAGGCCCTGGTCGAGCTGGCGCTCGACCCGCCGTCCTCGGCCTCGGACCTGGCCGGGCGCCCGCGGCTGGACGACGACTTCCTGGTCATCTCCACCGTTCATTCGGCCAAGGGCCTGGAATGGCCGGTGGTGCACCTGCCGCACCTGGTGGACGGCGCGGTGCCCAGCGACATGGCGCTGACCAGCCCCGAGGGCCTGGCCGAGGAGCGGCGGCTGTTCTACGTCGCGGTGACCAGGGCCCGCGACGAGCTCTACCTGTACGCGCCGCTGCGCCTGCACTACCACCGCAACGGCCGCGACGACCGGCACGGGTACGCGCAGCTCACCCGGTTCCTGGACACCCGGGCGCAGGCCCGGTGCGAGATCGTGGACGTCTCCCCGCGTGACCCCGTGGTGCCCCGCATGGCGCACCTCGCGGTGCAGGTCGACGCGGCGCTCGAATCGCTGTGGGGGTGAGGAGCGCGGCAGCTAGCCGCGCTCGATGAGGCCGCGCAGGTAGGCGGCCTGCCCGGCGTGCTGGAGGTCGTCGGAGATCACGCTGACCAGGCGGACCGCCAGGGTGACCGGCGGGTCCCAGGCCTTGTCCACGATGCGGTCGAGGTCGGCGTCGGACAGGCCCCGGACGTACTCGATCGTCTTCTCGTGCACCGCGTCGTAATACGCGGTCAGCAGCTCCCCGGACTGGACCTGGACCGCGGCGACCGCCTCGCTGCCGTGCCCGTACCCGGTGGCCGACGCCGCGAACGGCAGCCCGAACCGGTCCGCCCAGCTGATCCCGGCGGGGCCGCCGAAGTCCGACGTCCAGACCTGGCCGGTGCCGGCCACGTCGGCCACGTGGTCGTCCTGGATCCGGGTCAGGTGCCAGACCAGCCAGGCGATCGAGTTGGACCCGCTGTCCGGCCGGAACGCCAGCTGCCCGAGGGTCAGCCCGTCGACGGCGTCGTGCACGACTTCCCGGACCCGGCCGAACGCGTCGGCTAGCAGGTCGGCGGTGGTCGCCATCGGCTACTCCCGTCTCGCTCCGTCTCGCCTCGGCTCACCAGGGCATGGACGTGCTGGTGAAGTGCGTGAGCGTGTCGAGGTCACTCATCTGGTACACGTGGCGCGGCGGGGTCTCGAACGTCGCGTAGGGCCTGACCCTGATCACCACCCGGTCCTCGTCGTCCACCATCTTCTCGATCTGCGGGCGCCGGCTCTCCGGCACCTCCTCGCCGGCCATCAGGCCGATGACCCGGGTGAGGACGTCCACGGCCAGCTCCCGGTCGCGGTCGACCACGGCGGTGCCGTAGACCTGGAGGTAGCCGAGCGGCCACTGCTCATCGAGGATGCACAGGCTGACCCGGCCGTCGCGCCCGACCGCCCTGGGCTTGCCCCGGGCGGCCATGGTGGAGATCAGCAGGTCGTCGCCGTCCATCACGTAGTAGACGACGGTCATGGCCGGCCCGTGCTCCCGGCGGCTGTATCCGAAGACGCAGGTCCGGTGATCGCGTACGAACTGCCGCCGCTGCTCCTGATCCACGATCGAACCCTAGTCCGTGATCCCGCTCCCGCAACATCAACCCGCGGTTCCGCGCCGGGATGGGTACCTCAGTCGCGGCGGATGGTGATCACGGTCCAGGCGCCGAGCTGGATGCGGTCCCCGTCGTGCAGCGGGACCTGTACCCCGGTGGTGATCTCCTGGTCGTTGACCAGGGTCCCGTTCTCCGACCCGGGATCGAGTACCGCCCAGCCGCCTTCCGGCTGGGCGATCAGCACCGCGTGCAGGCGGGAAACGCCCGGGTCGGTCGGCGGGCCGGCCAGGTCGATCTCCGGCTCGATGCCCCGCGACGCGCTGTGCCGGCCGATCCGCTTCTCTTCCCCGGCCCGGGACCGGCCCAGCGCGAACCGGCGCTCGGAGTAGTAGACCGGGAACGGGATGTCGGCGGCTCCGGGGCCGCCGGTGGCGATCACGCGGTCGAAGTACGCCCGGTCGGCGGTCACCACCGCCGACCAGGCCGGCCCGCCCGCCGAGGCGTCCCCGCTGGCCGGCCCGGCCAGGCTGGCGGACGGCCCGGCCTGGGCCAGCGCGGTCGGCGCTCCGGTGACGAAATCGAACCGGCAGACCTCGCAGAACCGTCCCGACCTGGGGGTGTGGCATACCGGGCAGGATGGCTGCTGCGGCTCGCCGCCCGCGGCCGCGCTTCCGGCGGGCTCGCCGCCGGCCGGGGCCGGCGCCGCGGGCTCGCCCATCCGCCGCCCGCACGCGTCGCAGTAGTCGTCGGCCGCCGACTCGTGGCCGACCGGGCACAACGACATGGCGGCCCTCCTATTTCTTGACCCGGACGGTCTTGGTGGACTCGACGTCGAGGGTCATCTCATCCACGTCCCGGACCTTCGGCTTGAGCTGGACGGTCCCCGTCACTGGGTCTACCACGTCGACCACCCTGGCCAGCAACTGGGCCGTCTCCTCCTGGCCGGACGCGTGGGCGAGCGCCACGGCCCGGCCGAGCTTGGCCGTCGCGGTCGGCAGGTCGCCGGCCCGGCGCGCCGCCAGCCCCTCGCCGATCGCGTCGGCGAGCTCGGTCTGGCCCGTGGCCTTCGCCACCCGCGGGTCGATCCTGGTCGACCACTCCTCGTGGTCGGTCCAGATCGCCTTGATCATCTCCTGGCCGAGGACCTCCGGCCCGGACGGCGAGCCCCGTACCAGGCTGATCCGGGCCGCCTGCATCTCCTGCCCGACCGCGGCGGGCTGGACCTCCACGCCGATGTGGTAGTCGCGGCTCTCCTGCCCGCCCCAGGCGCCGGTCGGGTAGTCGCCCGCCTGCGGCCCGGCCTCGGCGCGCCGGCCGGTGAGGTCCTCGATGGTGGGGGCGGTCTGCTTCACGAACCTGACCCGCGCGGTCTGCGGCACCCGCACCCGCAGCATGACGTCGGCGACCTCCTTGCCCATGGCGGTCTGCATGATGGTCTCGAAGTCGGCGGCCAGCCCGGCCGGTTCCGCCACGATGCCCACGGTGCCGAGCAGCGCGGCGGAGATCTTCCGCAGTTCCGCCACCCGCCAGCCGGTGCCGACGCCGCGGCAGTCACAGCTGAACACGCCCTCGCACAGCCGGATCGCCGCGTCGAGCTGCTTGGGCCGCTCGCCGTTGATGCCGTCGGTCAGCAAGATGGCGTGCTGCAACGCGGCCGGGCGGGTGCTGAAGATGTGGTGCGCCAGCCGCAGCCAGGATCCGATCGCCGTCCCGCCGCCGGCCTTCACGCGGCTGATGGCCTGCTGCGCGGCCGCCCTGGTGTCGCTGGGCCGCGACGGCCAGCCCGCCGTCATCCGGGTAGACCGGCCTGGCCGTGCTGGTGCCGGCCACGACCGCGAACCCCACCCCGTCGCGGATCACGTCCACCGCGGCCGCGGCCGCCCGCCGGGCCTCGGCGATGTTCGCCCCGGACATCGACCCCGAGCGGTCGATGATGATGATCTCGGCGGCGCCCTCGCCGTCGGCGGCGCCGGCCGGGGACCCGCCGGCCGACGTCACCGTGATGACGGCGTTGACCTCGCGCCCCCCGACGGGGAGGTACTTGTTCTGGAAGGTCTGGACGGTGAACTCGGGCGCGTTCATTCAGCCTGCTCCTCGGTAGCGGCCCCGGCGGGGCACGGTTGTGATCTTGTCCCGGCCGTCAGGACCGGGTCCACGGGCGGACGTCGTTAGCCAGGTCGACCAGCTGGATCCGGCGGTCTTCGGCGGAGACCAGGCGGGCCAGCGAGCGGTAGGTCTGCTCCAGGCCGGACCGGAGCGAGCGCTCGGTCAGCTTCCAGCCGAGCAGTCGCTCGCCGGCCGGCGCCTTTCCCGCGGCCACCCAGCGGAGCGCGGCCAGCAGGAACTCGGCGGTGAGGCTTTCCTGGCTGGCCGCGTCCAGCCGCAGCCGCTGGAGCTGCCGCCCGGCCTGCGTCAGGTCGGCGAGGGAGAGGCCGGCGGCGGAGCGTCCGGAAATACGGGCCCGGAAGCCGGCCACCTGCGCGGCCACATGGTGGCTGGACGTCTCCGGCACCGTGGCGAGGACCTCGATCGCGCCCGCCGTGTCACCGTCGGCCAGCCGGACCCGGGCCAGCCCGAACGCGGCGCTGACGTAGGAATGGTCGATCGCCCACACCACCGGGAAATGCCGGGCGGCGGCGGCGCGGTCGCCGGCGCCCTCCGCGGCGAGCGCCACGGCCAGCCGCGGCGCGAGCTCCCCGGGCAGCGCGTCGTAGACGCCCTCGAACGCGGCGCGGGCGTGGTCCGGGTGCCCGCCCGCGAGCTCGGTCAGGCCCTGGTACCAGGTGACCCGCCAGTCCCCGCGGCCTGCGCCGACCAGGCCGTCCAGGCCGGCGGCGGCCGTGACGAGATCGCCGGTCATGATGCGGGCGCGGGCCAGCGCGAGGCGCACCTCCACCGAGTCGGCCACCCCGGGCGGCGCTGTCGGCCCCGCGGCCACCACGGCGGCCAGCTCGGCCGCCTGGCCCGGCGCGTCGAGCGCGCTCAGCGTGGCCAGGTACCCGGCCGCCGGATCGTCACTGTCCGCCAGCGGCGCCGGCAGCCCGGCCAGGATGTCCGCGGCCGTCACCGGGTCCGCGGCGGCCCGCGCCGGCCCGGCGCCGTCGTACGCCACGCCGGTGTCGGCCGCCGTGGCCGCCCCGATGGCCTGCAGTTCCGGGCTGAATAGCGCGGACAGCGAGGGTCGCTGCCTGCCGTCGGCCGCGCACAGCACCTCGCGCAGCACGCCGGTGAGCTGCTCGGCCATATCCGCCGCCGTGGTGAAGCGGCGCAGCGGGTCCGGGTCGGTGGCCCGGCGCAGCAGCCGGTAGTACGAGTCCTGCTCGGCCAGCAGCGGCACCGTCCCCTGCGGGGGCAGGCTGTGCAGGTACTGGCCGGTGAAGCCGGCGAAGTCGAACGTGGTCACGGCGAGGGTCCGGCCGACCGTGTAGAGGTCGGAGGAGGGCGAGGGCAGCGCGCCGTCGGCCCTGATCTCCGGCGCCTGGTAGCCGGGCGTGCCGTAGATGTCGCTGGTCGTGTCGTCGACCCGGCGCACGGCGCCCATGTCGATGAGCTTGAGGTGATCCTCGGCGAGCATGGTGTTGTCCGGCTTGAAGTCGCAGTACACCAGGCCCCTGCTGTGCAGGTAGCCGAGCGCGGTCAGCGCCTCGGTCGCGTAGGTCAGGGCGTGCTCCAGCGGCAGCGACCCGCCGTCCTTCCGCCGCTCCAGCACCATCTGCTTGAGCGACTGCCCGCCCACGTACTCCATCACGATGTATCCCGCCATCGCCCGCGTGCGCCGGTCGGCGTGCTGCACGAAGTTGTAGACGCCGACGACGCCCGGGTGCTTGGCCTCGACCAGGAACCGCCGCTCGGCGATGGCGGCGGCCTGCGCGGCGGCGTCGCCGGCGTCGAGCAGCCCCTTGAGCACCACCCACTCCTTGTCGAGGTGGTGGTCCCGGGCCAGGTAGATCCAGCCTTGCCCGCCGTACGCCAGACAGCCGACCACCTCGTACTGGGCGCCGACCATCTCACCGCGTTCCAGCTTCGGGGTGAACGAGTACTGGGCGCCGTCGACCGGGCAGAACCCCTCGGTCCGGCCGGGCCAGCCGTCGCGGCCGCGGCCGACCGGATGCCGGCCGCTGCTGCAGAACCGCTTGCCCTCGTCCACCCGCGGGTCCTCGATCACCGCGGTGGCCGGGTCGCGGACCGGCACCGGTGGCAGCTCAACCAGCCCGGCGCCCAGGCGGCGGCGGCCGGTGCCGCCGCCCGAGGGCCGCGAGCCGGTGGTCCCGCCGGACGTGGGCACCGGCACGCTCACTCGCGCCTCCGGGGGCGGGGGCGCCGCCGCCGGCCCGGCCACGGTCGTCCCGCCCCCGCCGGCGGCGGAGGCGGCGCCCGGCCGCAGGCCGCAGTAGCCGCAGTAGCCGTCGGCCCCGATCGTCCCGGTGCAGCCGGGCTGCTGGCACGCCGCCGCCGGCCCCGTCGCCCCGTCCCCGCTCATGGCCGCCTCACCGGTACTCGGCGAGCCGGGCGAGCAGCCCCCAGGCGCAGCCCGCGGCCATCAGCAGCGCCGCCACGATCATGCCCGCCTCCAGGCCGGGCAGCGCGTCCTGGCCGTGGCTCGCGGCGGAGGCGAACGCCGCCTGGTCCGCGCCGATGGCCGAGGTCAGCTGGGTCTGCACCCGCTGGAACCTGGTGCCGGAGCTGCCGCCCGGCCACGGGCCGATCGCCAGCCGGACCGCCTCGTTGTAGTCGCCGCCGTTGTCCAGGCTGCGTACCCGCTTGTGCGTGGCATACCAGGCCGGGGCGGCCGCGCCGGCGGCCGCGGCGGCCCGCGCTCCCGGGCTGCCCTGGGCCGCGGCAGCCCGGTCGCCTGCTGGTCGGCGACGCCAAGCCGCGCGTTTTCCTGCTGGTAGAGGCGGTTGGCCGCGGGCAGCAGCGCGGTCCGCATCAGGTAGGACGCCTCCCCCAGGAAGGCCGCGCCCACCGCCAGGCCCTGCAGGTTGTCGGCCCGGGCCGTCTCTACCAGCCCGGTGTAGACCGGGATCTCGGTCGACAGGACGGTCAGCTCGGATCCGGGCCCCTGGCTCCCGGCCGCCGCGGTGGCGGCCTCGAGGTAGGTCTCGGCCCGGGCGATGTCCGCCAGGTACTGGCTGCGCGCGGCCGCCGGCTCGGTCAGGGCCAGGAACGCGGCGGCCTCGGTGGCGTCGGCGTCGGACAGCGACTGGTAGATCTGCTGGGCATCGAAGCTGAGCGGCTCGGTGCCGGCCACCACGTTGGCGGCGGCGGACGTGCGCTGGCTGGCGGTCCACGCCGCGACCGCCCCCCACAGCAGGCTGGCGGCGATGGTGACGGCCAGCAGCAGGCGCAGCCGGGCCGGCGTGTTGCGCGCGGTGAAGCGGCCGACCAGCCCCGGTGCCGCCCCGGTTCCGGCCCGCGCGGTCGTCCCGGTCTTCGGCGGGGCCGGAGTGCTGACGCTCATCAGCCGGCGTACTTCGGGACGGGCGGCGCCGGGACCGTCGTCCCCAGCCCGGGAACGAACCACTGCTGGTACAGCTGGGTCCATGTCCCGTCCGTTCTCATCCGTTCCAGCACGGCGTTGACGAAGCGGACGAGATCCGGCGCGTTCTTGGAGATCGCGATCCCGTGCTGTTCGACGGTGAACGTGGGCCCGAGCAGCCTCGTCTGCGGGTCCTGGGCGGCCAGGCCGGCCAGGACCGAGTTGTCGGTGGAGATCGCGGCTATCTGGTTCTGCTCGAGCATGACCAGGCAGTCGGTCCAGTTGTTGGCGGTGACGGGTACCGGGTGGGCTCCCATTGCCTGGATCTGCTGGATCGAGGTGGTGCCCGCGTCCGCGCAGACCTTCTTGCCGCGCAGGTCGCTGCGCCCGGTGACCGGGGAGTTCTTCGGTACCAGTAGCTCCTGGCCGGCGTTGAAGTAGTCGGTGGAGAAGTCCACGTACTTCTGCCGGGCGCAGGTGATGGTCATGCTGTCCACGACGATGTCCACCTGGCCCTTCTGGATCACGGGTATCCGCTGCGCCGACGTGATCGCCTTGAACTGGATGTGCTCGTCGGGGTTGCCGTCGCCGGGCTTACCAAAGATGGCCTGCGCGACTTGCTGGGCGACGCTGATGTCGAACCCCTCGAGCTGGCCGGTCAGCGGGTTGCGGTAGCTGGACAGGTCGATGGTCTGGTCCACGCCGACCCGCAGGTACCCGCGCCCGGCGATGGCGGCCATCGTCGACCCGGCCGGCATGTGCCCGGGGGGCGGCAACGGGCCGGCCGGCCGCAGGCTGCCCTGGGGGGAACAGGTGCCGAGGGTGCCCTGGGGCAGCTTGCGGTCCGGCAGGGTGTAGACGCCCTGCGGGACCGGCTCCGCGCCGCCGGGTACCGCGCTGCCGGATGCCGCCGGGCCGGGGCCCGCGCCGCACGCCGTGACCAGCAAGGCCAGCGCGCCAGCGATGAGGCCGACCGTCACGGCGCCCCCGGGGGGCGGGATACCTGGTCTTGTCCGGCTAGTCCCCGACTTTGTGGATCTTGTCATGCTTTTCATCCGTCATACCAGTCAATCTTGGGTACATCGGAAGGCCCCGTGACGGACAGCGTACTCGCGGGCACAGCGGGTCGGCCTGGCCCGAAGCCCGCGCCCGGCGTACTTCCAGGAAAGTGGAAGTGGCCCCGGCCGGGTTTGCGGCGAGATACGGCGAAGAGCTGGCGGGGTTATCGAATTTATGTTCTAGTGTACGAATGAGCGCCGCGTCTCTGCCGGGATGGTGGACCTACCCGACTCACTGCGGGAGCGGGCACGCCTGGGGACCCGGCAGGGTGATCGTCTCGTGGCTGCCGTGCCAGTGCGGGCCGGCCCGTGCGGCGCAGCCGCGCGGGAGCGGCCACCGGACCATCGCCTGCCGCGCGCCCGGGTGCCGGTACGTCTGCTACGAGCCGCCGCACGACCCGGAGCCGGAGCCAGGAACGGGCATGACGTTACCCGGCCGCCGGGCCTCCCGTAGCATGCTGGCGAGAGGAGGCCCCCGTGCCGGCTGTGGTTCTCCAGATCGGCGGGCGCATCCGTGCGGAGCGCGCCAGGAGGGGGATCAGCCTGCGGAGCCTGGCCCGCAGCGTCGGGCTGTCACCGAGCCTCATCTCCCAGATAGAGACGGGCAAGTGCCAGCCGTCGGTCAGCACCCTGTACGCGATCACCACCGTCCTGGGCGTCTCCGTGCAGGACGTCTTCGGGGAGTCCGGGCCGGCCAGCGAGCCGGCGTCCGGCCCGGCGGCGCCCGGCCAGGCCCGGTCTGCGGTCCCCGGCCTGGCGGAGCCGGGCCAGCGCGAGATCCTCGAGCTGGACTCGGGGGTGACGTGGGAGCGTCTCGGCCACGCGCCGGGCAGCCCGGTTGACTTCCTGCTGGTCAGCTACGCGCCCGGCGGGTGCTCGTCACCGGCCGGCCACCTGATGCAGCACCCCGGCACCGAGTACGGGTACCTCCTGGAGGGAGAGCTGGTCGTGACCCTGGGGTCCCGCTCGCGCCGGCTGACCCCGGGCGACTCGGTCACCTTCACGTCGGCGACCCCGCACTCCTACCGTAACGAGGGCACGGTCCCGGCGGTGGGCGTCTGGTTCGTGGTGGGCCCCGATGGAGCGTAGAGTCCGGCCGGCGGCCCGCCGGGAGGCGGCCGACCGTTCAGTATTTATTGACGCTGACCATCCGCGGGCTCTTAACTAAAGGCCGAGTCGACAGGAGGGTGGCCGACCATGGCGATTCACACCTTCGGACCCAACGCGGTGGACTGGGAGCAGCGGGTCGACCTGGCCCGCCTGCGCAGCGAGCGCCTGGCCCGGCTCCGGGCCCAGCTTGACCGGTCCGAGCTGGGCGCCCTGCTCAGCTTCGACTTCGCGAACATCCGGTACATGACATCGACCCACATCGGCACCTGGGCCATGGACAAGCTGATCCGGTTCGCCGTGCTCCCGCGCGGCGGGGAGCCGGTGGAGTGGGACTTCGGATCGGCCGCCCGGCATCACCAGCTGTACAACCCGTGGCTGGATCACACCCCGGGCCCGGCCACCCCCGAGGGGGCCAGGCAGACCGGGGCCCGGGCCGGCATCTCCACGCTGCGCGGCGCGTTCCACCCGCAGGCGGGGATCGCGGAGGACGTGGCCCGCAAGGTGGCCACCGTGCTGCGCGAGCACGGGGTGGCCGACGCGCCGCTCGGCGTCGACGTGGCGGAGCTGCCGGTGCTGGCCGCGCTGCGGGCCGAGGGCATCGATGTCGTGGACGGGCAGCAGGTCTTCCTGGAGGCCCGCCGGACCAAGACCGCGGACGAGATCTCCCTGCTCGCCCAGGCGTGCGCGATGGTCGACGCGGCCTACACCGAGCTGTATGAGTTCCTGCGGCCGGGGGTGCGCGAGAACGAGTGCGTCGGCCTGGTCAGCAAGGTCCTCTACGACCTCGGCAGCGAGTACGTGGAGGGGGTCAACGCGATCTCCGGCGAGCGCTGCTCGCCGCACCCGCACGTCTACTCCGACCGGCTGATCCGCCCCGGCGACCCGGCGTTCTTTGACATCCTGCACAGCCACCTCGGCTACCGGACCTGCTACTACCGCACGTTCGCGGTGGGCAGCGCCTCCCGCGCGCAGCGTGACGCCTACGTGCGCTGCCGCGAGTACATGGACCAGGCCATCGCCCTGGTCAAGCCGGGCGCCACGACCGCCGACATCGTGTCGCTGTGGCCGCGGGCGACCGAGTTCGGGTTCCCCGACGAGACCGCGGCGTTCGCGCTGCAGTACGGCCACGGCGTGGGTCTGTCGATCTGGGAAAAGCCGATCTTCAGCCGGCTAGTGTCACTGGACCACCCGGAGACGCTGGAGGAGGGGATGGTGTTCGCGCTGGAAACCTACTGGCCTGCCACGGATGGGTGGTCCGCGGCGCGGATCGAAGAAGAGGTCGTGGTCACGGCCTCCGGATGCGAGGTCATCACGAAGTTCCCGGCCGAGGAACTGCTGGTGGCGGGGCCCAAGTACTGGACCGCGGGCGGGGCGCTCAACACGCTGCGGGAGAGCCAGTCGCAGCTGAACACGGCGGCCGGGCGCGGCGAGGCGGTCAGCGCGGCGGGTGAAGCTCGGTGAGCGCGCCGGAGGGGCGCGGCGCCGCCTGGACTGAGGAGCGAGTGACGAAGGAACGAGCGACGAGGGAAGGCGGCGCCGCAAAGGCGCCCCGACGGCTTGCGCGGGAGGCACTGTGACCGCGGTCGACACGAGCGCCAGCGTCGTCAGCGCCGAGGAACTGCTCGCGCTGTTCGAGGAGATGGCGGTGATCCGCCGCACCGAGAAGGCCGCGCACGACCTGTTCCTGGCCGGCCTGGTCAAGGGCACGACGCACCTGGCCGCGGGCCAGGAGGCGGTCGCGGTCGGCGCCAGCGCCGCGCTGCGGCCCGATGACTACGTGTTCGCCACCTACCGCGGCCACCATCACGCGATGGCCCGGGGCGCCACGCCCACGGAGTGCCTGGCCGAGCTGATGAGCAAGGGCACCGGCCTGTGCCAGGCCAAGGGCGGCTCGATGCATCTCACCAAGGCCTCCGCCGGAATGCTCGGCTCCTACGCGATCGTGGGCTCGCACCTGCCGATGGCGGCCGGGGCCGCCTGGTCCGCCCGGCTCCGCGGCTCCGGCCAGGTCGCCGTGGCGTTCTTCGGCGATGGCGCCACCAACATCGGGGCGTTCCACGAGGCACTCAACCTGGCCGCGGTGTGGTCGCTGCCGGTGCTGTTCATCTGCGAGAACAACCTCTACATGGAGTACACGCCGATCGGCGAGGTGACCGCGGTGGCCAACCCGGCCGCCGACCGGGCCCCGGCGTACGGGCTGCCCGCCGAGGTCCTGGACGGCAACGACGTCGTCGTGGTCCGGGACGTGGTGGCGCGGGCCGCGGCCCGCGCCCGGGCCGGCGAGGGGCCGACGGTGCTGGAGGCCAAGACCTACCGCCACTTCGGGCACAGCCGCACCGACCCGGCCAGCTACCGGCCCGCCGAGGAAGTCAAGCAGTGGCTGAGCCGGGACCCGCTGGACATCGCCCGGGCCCGGCTCGAGGCGCTGGGCGTCCCCGCCGAGTCGGTGACCGCGGCGGACGAGCGGGCCGCCCGCACCGTCGAGGAGGCGGTGGCCGCGGCCCGGGCCGCCCCCGGCCCCGATCCCGGCACCGCGCTGACCGACGTATGGGCGGACGGAGGCTCGTCATGGCGGACGTGACCGAGGTGATCACCTACCGGGAGGCCGTCGCCGAGGGAATCGCGCGGGAACTGCGCCGCGACCCGTCGGTGGTGTGCCTGGGCGAGGACATCGCCGCCGCGGGCGGCGTGTTCAAGACCACCGCGGGGCTGCTGGCGGAGTTCGGCAAGGAGCGGGTCTGGGACACGCCGATCTCCGAGCAGGCCATCCTCGGCGTGGCGATGGGCGCGGCCATGACCGGGATGCGCCCGGTCGCCGAGATCATGTTCTCCGACTTCTTCGCCTGCTGCTGGGACTACCTGGCCAACGAGATACCGAAGATGCGGTACATGACCGGGGGCCAGGTCACGGTCCCGCTGGTGGTCCGCACCGCGAACGGCGGCGGCCTGGGGTTCGGCGCGCAGCATTCCCAGGCGGTGGAGAACTGGGCGCTGGCCGTCCCCGGGCTGAAGATCGCGGCGCCGTCCACGCCGGCCGACGTCGTCGGGCTCATGGCCGCCGCGATCCGCAGCGACGACCCGGTGGTGTTCTTCGAGCACAAGGGGCTGTTCGCGAGCAAGGGCCCGGGCGCCCCGGAGGGGCACGTGGTGGAGCTCGGCCGGGCGGCCGTGGCGCGCGAGGGCACCGACGTCACGCTGGTGGGCCTGGCCGCCACGGTGCCGCTGGCGCTGGCCGCTGCCGACCGGCTGGCCGGCCAGGGCATCTCCGCGGAAGTGATCGACCTGCGCTGCCTGGTGCCGCTCGACATGGCGACCGTCCTGGAGTCGCTCGGGCGCACGTCCCGGCTGGTGATCGTGGAAGAGAACCCTTACCAGGGCGGATGGGGCGGCACCGTGGCGTCCGTGGTCGCCGACGAGGGCTTCGAACTGCTCGACGCCCCGGTCCGCCGGGTGGCCGCCGCCTGCGTTCCGCTGCCGTTCGCCGACGTCCTGGAACAGCAGGTGATCCCCACCGTGGACAGCGTGACCGCGGCGGTCACCGAGCTGACCGCTTACTAGGTCCTTTACCTGCTTACTAGGTTCTTTACCTGCGCTTTACTGGATTCTCGTCACTTTTGTCACGCTCATGTCTCGGTACGGTCCCGAACCTGGTTCGGCGCCCTCCGGCGTCTGGACGCTGAATAGTCCCGGCCGTACCGTGACCAGCGGGGGGCCGACGGAGCATGCCGGAGCGGGGATGCCCTACGTTCCGCTGTGCCTGGAGCCGAACGAAGGAGCCGTGGCCATGAGATTTTTCCCCGAACATCAGCGCAGACGCACGTCCCGGCGTCCGCTCCGCCGCCGGATGCTGGCGGCGGCGGTGGGCGTGGCCGCAGTGGCCCTGATCGCGGCGGGCTGCAGCAGCAGCAATAGCAGTCCGTCGTCGGCGGGGACCACCCCGGTCACCGGCGGGACGGCCGTGTTCGCGGAGCCGCCGTCGACGACGCCGAACTACATCTTCCCGTACACCAGCAGCGCGTACATCAGCGACATCAACATCTTCAACCTGCAGTACCTGCTGTACCGGCCGCTGTACTGGTTCGGCATCAACGGCAAGCCGACCGTGAATGCCTCGCTAAGCCTGGCCAACCTGCCGACCTTCAGCGGTAACAAGGTCACGATCACGCTGAAGAACTACAAGTGGTCCAACGGCAGTCAGGTCACCGCGACGGACGTGATGTTCTGGCTGAACATGGAGACGGCCGACCCGACCGACTTCGGGGCCTACACCGGGTTCCCCGGGACCGTGGTGAAGGACATCACGGTGGTCAGCCCCACCGAGCTGACCATGGTGATGGACAAGCCGTACAACCAGCAGTGGTTCCTGTACAACGAGCTCAGCCAGATCACCCCGATGCCGGCCGCCTGGGACAAGACCGCCAGCGGCCCCAGCAACTGCGCCACCACGGCCAGCGACTGCACGGCGGTGTACAACTACCTGAACACGCAGGCCAAGGACCTGAGCACCTACGTGTCCTCGCCGCTGTGGAGCGTGGTGGACGGGCCGTGGAAGCTGAGCGCGTTCAACGCCGACGGGCACCTCTCGTTCGTGCCGAACAAGTCCTACTCCGGGCCGGTGAAGCCGAAGCTGGCGGTGTTCCAGGAGGTGCCGTTCACCACCGACGCGGCCGAGTACGACGTCCTCCAGTCGCCGAGCTCCAGCACCAAGATCGACTTCGGCTACCTGCCGCAGCAGGACGCGCCGGCCAAGCCGGCCAACGCGGCGGTCGGCGCCAACCCGCTGTCCTCGAAGGGCTACACGCTGGACCCGTGGACCTTCTGGGCCATCAACTACTACGTGATGAACTTCCAGTCCTCGATCTCCGACCACGCCGCGATCATCAAGCAGCTGTACTTCCGGCAGGCGCTGGCCTACCTGATGAACCAGGCCGCGGTGATCAGCGGCCCGCTGCGCGGTTACGGCAGCCCCACCGTCGGCCCGGTCGGGGCCGCGCCAGTGACCAGCGTCCTGTCGCCGACGGGCAAGACGAGTCTCAGCTCCAACGCCGGCGGGTTCCCGTACAACCCGGGCAAGGCGAAGTCCCTGCTGACCAGCCACGGCTGGAACGTGGTCCCGAACGGCGTGACCACCTGCACCGACCCGGCCATGTGCGGCCCGGGAATCACTAAGGGCACCGCCCTGAGTTTCAACTTCCCCTACGACACCGGAACCGCCTGGACCGCGTCGGAGATGACGCAGCTGCAGTCCAACGCGGCGTCGGTCGGGATCAAGCTGAACCTGGAGCCCAAGCCGTTCGCCCAGGTGACGGCGCTGGCCGCGGGCAACTGCGTGGTCGTCAAGGCCCCGTGCGACTGGGACATGGCGAACTGGGGCGGCGGCTGGTCGTTCGCCCCGGACTACCTGCCCACCGGCGAGGAACTGTTCATCTCGGGCGCGGTCGCGAACTCCGGCGGGTACAGCAGCAGCACGAATGACTCGCTGATCCAGAAGACCCTGACTAGTAACAATGTGCAGGACATGTACAGCTGGCAGGACTACCTGGCGCCTCAGCTGCCCATGGAGTGGCAGCCGCAGGCGGACTACCAGCTCAACGAGATCGCGAATAACCTCAAGGGCGTTACCCCGCTGAGTCCCACGCTCAGCATCAACCCGGAGGATTGGTACTTCGTGAAGTAGGCACGCCGGCGGGTGGCCGGACCCGGCTCACCTGTCCTACCCTGCGGGGAGTGGTCGGCTCCGGCCGGGCACCCCCGCAGGGACCGCCCGGAAGGGGGAACGTTGGTCATTTTCATGATCCGCCGGGTGCTGCAGGCGCTGGGCGTGCTGCTGATCGTGACGGTGATCACGTTCGGGTTGCTGCGCCTGATCCCGGGCAACCCCGCCATCGCGGTGATGGGGCCGCAGGCCTACCGCAACCCCGCCGCGATCGCCCAGTTCGACCGGGTCTACGGGTTTAACAAGCCCTGGTACGGCCAGTACTGGCTGTGGCTGGACAACCTGCTGCACTTCCACCTCGGCTACTCGTGGAAGCTGAACCAGAGCGTGCAGTCGCTGCTGAGCAACCACCTGCCGAAGACCGTGTTCCTGGTCGGGAGCGCGATCATCCTGGCGCTAATTTTCGCGATCCCGATCGGGTTGGCGCAGGCGGTGCGGCGGAACAAGCTCGTCGACCACTTCTTCAACGGGTTCTCGACGATCTTCTACGCGATGCCCGCGTTCCTGCTGGGCCTCCTGCTCATCCTGGTCTTCGCGATCAAGTTCCCGATCTTCCCGCCGGAGGGGCCGCAGGGCGAGGGGGTCGGGATACTGTTCAGCGACTTCAGCGCGCTGGTGCTGCCGATCGCCACGCTGACGCTGATCACGATCGCGCTGTTCAGCCGGTACATGCGCTCCTCGGTGCTGGACAACCTGACCGAGGATTACGTCCGGACCGCCAAGGCGAAGGGCGCCAGCGAGCGGCGGGTGCTGCTGCGCCACGTGCTGCGTAACTCGCTGATCCCGATCGCGACCCTGCTGGGGCTGCTGCTGCCCGCGCTGTTCGCCGGGGCGCTGATCACCGAGTCGGTGTTTAACTACCCGGGGATGGGCTACCTCTTCTATCAGTCGGCCCTCAACCAGGACTACCCGGTGCTGCTCGGCATCACCGTCGTGGTGGCCCTGGCCACGGTCGTGGGGTCGCTGCTCGCCGACATCGCCTACGCGGTGCTCGACCCGCGCGTAAGGTACGTGAGCCAATGAGCCTGGCCAGCGGCTCCCCGGAGCCAATCCCCACCGACATCCCGCCGGACCCGGAGTCCGGCATCGAGGTGGCGATCGTCGCCTTCCCCGAGGACACGGACACGGCCGTCGCCGTCGGCCTGCTGCCCGCGGGCAAGCCGCGCAGCACGTTCCGGCGCGGGCTCGAGGTGTTCTGGGAGAACAAGCTCGCGGTGGCCGGGGTCGCGATCTACGTGTTCATGATCCTGTTCTGCTTCCTCGGCCCGCATATCTACCACACCAACCAGCTGCAGGTGGACTTCGCCCACGAGGAGCTCCCGCCGAGCGCCGCCCACCCGCTGGGCACCGACGCGAACGGGTTCGACGTGCTGGGCCGGCTGATGATCGCCGGGCAGATCTCCCTGGAGGTCGGCATCGCCGCCGCGCTGCTGGCCACGGTCGTCGGGGTGATGTGGGGCGCGATCGCCGGGTACGTCGGCGGGTTCACCGACTCGTTCATGATGCGGATCGTGGACGCGATGCTGTCGATCCCGACGCTGTTCCTGGCCCTGGTCGTGGTGTCGATGGTCACCCCGAGCAAGCCGGTCCTGATCCTGGTTATCGCGCTGACCTCGTGGCTGACCACCTCGAGGCTGGTCCGCGGGGAGGCGCTGTCGCTGCGCACCCGGGACTACGTCCAGGCGATGAAGGTGATGGGCGGCGGCAACACCCGGGCGGTGATGCGGCACATCGCGCCGAACGCGGTCGGCACGATCATGGTGAACGCCACGTTCCAGGTGGCGGACGCGATCGCGCTGATCGTGGCGCTGAGCTACCTGGGGCTGGGGATCCGGCCGCCGCAGCAGGACTGGGGCGGGATGCTCAGCTCCGGGGTGCAGTACGTGTACGACGGGTACTGGTGGCTGATCATCCCGGCCGGGGTCTGCATCGTGATCGTGATCGCCGCGGCCATCTTCATCGGCGAGGGGCTGCGCGACGCGGTCGAGGTCCGGCTGCAGCGCCGCTAGCCGAGCACAGGCACCGGGCACCCGAGGACGAAGCACAGAGCACCGAGGACTGACGAGGACACATGGCGCCACTGCTCCAGATTGAGGATCTGCGCACCGAGATCCGGATGCGCCGGGCGACCGTGCACGCGCTGGACGGCGTCAGCCTGAACGTGGAAGCCGGCGAGTGCCTCGGCATCGTCGGCGAGTCGGGGTCCGGGAAGACCATGACCGCCCTGTCGATCATGCAGCTGCTCCCCCCGGGCGGGCACATCACCGGCGGGAAGATCCTGCTGGACGGGCAGGAGATCTCCTCGCTGGACGACGACGGGATGCGCCACGTCCGCGGCAACGAGGTCGGGATGATCTTCCAGGACCCGATGACCTCGCTGAACCCGACGATGACGGTCGGCGACCAGATCGCCGAGACCGTGCTGCTGCACCGCGGCGCGGACGCCAAGACCGCGCAAGCACGCGCGGTCGAAGTGCTGGGCCTGGTCGGCATGCCCCGGCCCGCCGAGCGGGTGTCCAACTACCCCCACCAGCTGTCCGGCGGCATGCGGCAGCGGGTCATGATCGCGATGGCGCTGGCCTGCGAGCCGAAGCTGCTGATCGCCGATGAGCCGACGACCGCGCTGGACGTGACGATCCAGAAGCAGATCCTCGAGTTGATCGACGACCTGCGCCGGCGGCTGGGCATGGCCGTCATCCTGGTCACCCACGACCTGGGGGTGATCGCCGGGCGCGCCGACCGGGCCGCGGTGATGTACGCGGGCAAGGTGATGGAGTCGACCACCACGGCCCGGCTGTTCGCCAACCCGCGGCATCCCTACACCGAGGCGCTGTTCGGCGCGCTGCCGGACAGGGCTGCCGACGAGACGGAACGGCTGTACAGCATCCCGGGGATGCCCCCGGACCTGACCGCCCCGCCGGCCGCGTGCCGGTTCGCCGCGCGGTGCCGGTACGTGCAGGACCGCTGCAAGCAGTCCGAGCCGCAGCTCGAGGGGGACAGCTGGGATCACCTGTTCCGCTGCTTCTTCCCGGTCGGCCGGGCCGAGAAGGACGCCGGCGCGGCGCAGCTGTCGGTGGCCGAGATCGCGCATGAGCGCCGCGAGCGGGCGTCCAAGCCCGCCGACGGCCAGGTGCTGCTGTCGACCGAGAGCCTGGTGAAGAACTTCGCGGTGACCTCGGGCGCGGTGCTGCAGCGCAAGATCGGCGAGGTGAGCGCGGTCGCCGACGTCAGCTTCACGATCCGCCCGGGCCAGACGTTCGGCATGGTCGGCGAGTCCGGGTGCGGCAAGACCACGATCGGCCGGCTGATCGCCGGGCTGGAGAAGGCCACCAGCGGGGCGATCATCCTGGACGGGGAGGACCTGACCAAGCTGTCCAAGCGCGAGCGGCGGCGGCGCAGCCCCAAGGTCCAGCTGATGTTCCAGGACTCCTACGCCTCGATGGACCCCAGGATGCGGGTCGGCCCGATCCTGCGCGAGCCGCTGGCCATCCAGCGGATCGGCAGCCGCCAGGCCCAGCACAACAAGATCGCCGCGATCCTGGACGAGGTCGGGCTGCCCCGGGCCGCGGTCGACCGGTACCCGCACGAGTTCTCCGGCGGCCAGCGGCAGCGCCTGGGCCTGGCCCGGGCGCTCATCCTCAACCCCCAGCTCGTGATCGCCGATGAGCCGGTCTCCGCCCTGGACGTGTCCATCCAGGCGCAGATCCTCAACCTGATGCTGGACCTGCAGCGCGACCTCGGCCTGACGTACCTGTTCATCTCCCACGACCTGTCGGTGGTGCGGTACCTGTCCGACACGATCGGCGTGATGTACCTCGGGAAAATGGTCGAGATCGGCCCCGCCGCCGATGTCTACTACCGCCCGGTGCACCCCTACACCCGGGGCCTGATCGACACTGTCCCGGTCGCCGACCCGGCCGTCGCCCAGGCCAGGGAAGACAAGGGGGTCGCCGGCGAGCTGCCCTCGGCCATCAACCCCCCGTCCGGCTGCCGGTTCCGCACCCGCTGCCCGCGGGCGCAGGAGATCTGCGCGCAGGAGGAGCCTCCGCTGCGCCCGTTCACCACCGGGCACCTGGCGGCCTGCCATTTCCCGTTGCGCGAGCCGGAGGGCGTCACCACCGCAGCCGCCGCGCCGTAACCGGCCGGACGCGGCGCCGTCGCCGGCGACACGCTGCGTGGTAACCCGGGCACGAGGCGAGGTTCTGCGCCGGGGGCAGGTGCGCCTCCTCGCGCGGCCAAGCCGGCTGTGGCATCATGGCGGTTCGAATGAATGTTCGGTGCCCGCCCCGGCGGCGTTCACTCCACGATCGAGAGGGGATCGGCGTGCCTGAGCTCACCTGCCTGGAGATCTGCGCGGGCGCCGGCGGCCAGTCGCTCGGCCTGGAGCAGGCGGGCTTTTCCCACGTCGCGGCCGTGGACAACGACCCGGACGCGTGCGCGACGCTGCGGCTGAACCGGCCCGGGTGGGAGGTGATCCAGCTGGACGTGCGCCACTTCAAGGGCGTCGACTACCGGGGGGTCGACCTGCTGGCGGGCGGCGTCCCGTGCCCGCCGTTCTCGATCGCGGGCAAGCAGCTCGGCGCGGACGACGAGCGGGACCTGTTCCCCCAGGCTCTCCGCCTGGTCGAGGAGTGCGAGCCCACCGCGGTCATGCTGGAGAACGTGCGCGGCCTGGCCACGGCCCGCTTCGCCGCCTACCGCGAGCGGGTCATCGGCCGGCTGCGCGAGCTCGGGTACGAGGCCGACTGGCAGGTGCTCAACGCCAGCGAGTACGGGGTGCCGCAGCTGCGCCCGCGCTTCATCCTGGTGGCGGCGAGACCCGCCGTGCAGGACCACTTCGAGTGGCCGGGCGCGGCCGGGACGCCGCCCACCGTCGGCGAGACCCTCCGCGACCTCATGGCGGCCGACGGCTGGACCGGGGCCGGCGCGTGGGCCTGGCAGGCCAACGGCATCGGCCCGACCCTGGTCGGCGGGTCCCGCAAGCACGGCGGGCCCGACCTCGGTCCTACCCGGGCCCGCGAGGCCTGGCTCAGGCTGCGCGTCGACGGCCGCGGGCTGGCCGACGCCCCGCCCCGGGCGATCAACCCCCCCAACCACGTTCCCAGGCTGACCCTGCCGATGGCCGCCGCCCTCCAGGGCTTCCCGCGGGACTGGCGGTTCGCGGGACGCAAGACCGCGGGCTACCGGCAGATCGGCAACGCGTTCCCGCCCCCCGTGGCCCGGGCGGTCGGCACCGGCATCCGGTCGGCCATCGAGGCCGCCCGCGCCGCCCCGGTCCGCCTGCTGTGCGAGGCTTCCTGACCGCCCGCCGGGCCCCGACCCGTCCTGAAGTCCCGCCGTGACCACCCTGCCGCTCTGGGATCTGCCGGAGGACACCGACGCCGAGCTCACGGCGGTCGAAGCCGAGCTGTACCGGCTCGATCCGACCGGCGACGCGGTCGCGGACGTGCTGCGCGACACCTTCGACCAGCTCTACGACGGCCAGCATTCCGGCCGCTGGGCCTACGAGCAGCTGCGCAAGACCGAGAAGACCCACATGGGGACGCTCGTCGAGATCAACCTGCACCGGCGGTTCGGTTTCGCCGACGGCGACGTCACCGACTACCGGATCGCCGGGATCGAGGTCGACTGCAAGTACTCGATGTCCTACGGCGGCTGGGAACTGCCGCCGGAAGCCGTCGGCCATCTCTGCCTGGTCCTCACCGCGGACGACGCCAGCAGTTCCTGGACCGCCGGGCTGATCCGGGTGCGCGAGCCCGACCTGCGCGGCGCCGCCAACCGCGACGCGAAACGCCAGCTCACCGCGGCCAGCCGGGCCCGGATCCGCGAGCTGTGGCCGGCCCGCGGGCGGCTCGCCGGGAACCTGTTCCTGCGCCTGGACCCGCAGACCCGGCGGCGGATCTTCAGCGCGCAGGCCGCGCGCGGCCCGCACCACGGCCGGGCCCGGACCGACGAGCTGTTCCGCCGCGTGCAGCGCCGGATCATCCGCCGGGCCGAGCTGGCCACGGTCGCGCAGCAGGATGACTTCATGCGGCGCGCCCGCGGCAACGGCGGTGCGCGCACGCACCTGCGCCCCGAGGGGATCCTGGTCCTCGGGCACCAGGACAACGACCCGCTGATCGCCGAGGCCCTCGGCCTGCCCGTGCCGCAGAAGGGCGAGTTTATCTCGGCCCGGGTGATACCCGCCCGCGAGGACCGCGCCGACCCGGTGGCGGTCATCGGCGGCCGGCGCTGGGCGCTGGCCCGGCCCGGGGACCCGGTGCACCCCGCTCCGCTGCTGCCCCGGCAGGGTGGCACAGTGGGGATATGACCCTGACCGCGGCCGACGTCGCCGCGCCCGTCGCGAGCTACGCCCGCCGGTTCCACGCCGTCGCCGGCTCCCGTCATCAGGTGGGCTCGCCGCTCGGCGCGTGGCTGCTGCTCGCGTTGTGCGCGCCGCCCAGCGAGGGAAGGACCAGAGAGACTCTCAACGGGGTACTCGGCTGTGACGCGGCCGACGCCGCGGGTCTGGCGGCGGGGCTGCTGGCCAGCCCCGACCCGCAGGTACCGGCGGCGGCCGCCGTCTGGCATCGCCCCGGGCGCCTGACCGACGTGGTGACGCGATGGCTGGCCGGGCTGCCGCCTCAGGTGCAAACCGGCCCGCTGACCAGCCAGGCCGACCTGGACGACTGGGCCCGCCGCGGCACGTTGGGGCTCATCGAGAAATTTCCCGTGGCGCTCGACCCTTCGCTCTACCTGCTCGCCGCCACCGTCATCGCGGCGCGGGTGTCCTGGGAGCGGCCGTTCGACCTGGCGCCGGCCGCCGAGCTCGGCGCGTCGAGCCCGTGGGCCGGGACGCTGAGCCAGGTCCTGCGGACCCCGGACGGGCCGGGGCACCAGCAGTTCGTGGCCGCGACGCAGGCCGCGGGTGACGTCGCGGTGCAGGCCGCGCGCGCCCGCGGCGGCCTGCAGGTCATCTCGGTGGCCGCCGCGCCCGGCGTCCCCCCGGCGGACGTGCTGGCCGCCGCCTACGACCTGGGCCCGGCCCTGGCGACCGGCCGCCCGGTGGCGCGGCGGTCGCTGTTCGACCTGCCGCTGGGCGAGGGGCCGCTGTGGGCGGTGACCGAGCGGACCGGGCCGGTCAAGTCCGCCGACGGCCGCGAGGAGCGGTGCACGGCCGTGCTGCCGGCCTGGTCGGCGCGCAGCCAGTTTGACCTGAGCGATCCCGGCCTCGGGTTCGCCGCGGCCGCGGCGGCGCTGGCGCCCGGCGACCCGTGGCAGGCCCGGCAGGCGGCGATGGCCCGGTACAGCCGGGTCGGCTTCGAGGCCGCCGCGGTCACCGGCCTGGCCGTCGCGATGGCCATGCGGGCGTCCCGCCCGGGCCTGATCCGGACCGCGGAACTGCGGTTCGGGCACCCGTTCGCGGTGGTCGCGGTCGCCGCCGGCGACGCCAGCGGTGACCCGGGCCCGTGGCAGGGCCTGCCGGTGTTCTCCGCCTGGGTCGCGCAGCCCGAGGACGCTACGGAGTAAAGTGCCGCAAATGAACGGGGCCGCCCGGCTGACCGGGCCTGTCGCGGGACGGCCGGAGATCATCATGACCGGCTTCGACCTCGGCCAGGTCGGCTACGCCCTCGAAGAGTTCTTCCTGGAGTCCACGGCCACCCGTTTCGAGCCCTCGGGACCCGCGGGAGCCGACGGGTACTGGCCGGTCACCCCGGCGGGCCAGGCGCCGTTCGCCACCCGCCTGGTGGCGTGCCGGCCGTCCGACCCCGCCGCGTTCACCGGCACGGTGATCTTGGAATGGCTCAACGTCAGCGCCGGCTTCGACGCGCCCGCGCACTGGATGCTGACCCACCGGCAGGTCGTCCGGGCGGGGTGGGCCTGGGTCGGGGTTTCGGCGCAGCGCGCCGGCGTTGAGGGCGGCAACATCTTCGACACGGCCGGCGAGGAACCCGACGAGGGGTCGCGGCGGACCATGGTGATGCCCGCGCTCAAGCAGAGCGATCCGGACCGGTACGGGGGCCTGCGCCACCCGGGCGACGCGTTCTGCTTCGACATCTTCTCCCAGGCCGCCCGCGCGGTCCGCCGCGGCGGCGTGCTCGGGCCGCTGCCGGTCGAGTGCCTGCTCGCGACGGGCCAGTCCCAGTCCGCGATCCACCTGGTCACCTACGTGAACGCGGTGGCGCCGACCGCCGATCCGGCCTGCGACGGTTACCTGATCGGCTGCCGCACCGGGTTCGCGGCCCCGCTGGGCGGATGGGACGGCCGGATCCGCCGGGAGGGGCCGGACGGCACGCGGGTTCGCACGGACGGCCCGGCCCCGGTGCTGACCGTGCAGACGGAGAGCGACGTGACCGGCGCGCTGGCCGGGGTGACGGCCCGGCAGCCGGACAGCGACCGGTTCCGGTGGTGGGAGATCGCCGGCGCCGCGCACGCCGACACCTACGTGCTCGGCGCCGGCTTCAGCGATTCCGGCGACCTGCCACCCGCCGAGCTGGCCCGGCTGATGGCGCCGACCGACAAGCCGCTCGGCATCCCCAACCCGGTGCCGGTGAACTCCGGGCCGCAGCATCACTACGTGGCCCAGGCCGCGCTCGCGCACCTGGACCGGTGGGCGCGCGGCGGCCCGCCGCCGCCCGGTTCCCCGCGGCTCGAGACCGACCCCGATCAGCGGCTGGTCACCGACGCCGCGGGCATCGCCCGCGGGGGCATCAGGACCGGGTGGGTCGACGTGCCGGTCGCCGCGCTGTCCGGGCTCACCCCGCCCGGCGCCACCGGGATCGGCATCCTGTTCGGCTCTACGCGCGTGTTCGACGCCGCCGAGCTGGCGCGCCGCTACCCCGGGGGTCCGGTCGAATACGCCGCCGCGTTCCGCGAGGCCACCGTGCGGGCGGCGGCCGCGGGCTTCGTGCTGGAGCAGGACGTGGACGAGATGGTCGCCGTGGCCACCGCCGCCTACCCGGCCTGACGCCCGGCTACTTGATCTGTTTGTATCTTCAATCGATTGTGGTCGAATAACGACAGAAATGCGTAGAATTTTGGGCCCGGCGGGCTGAAGCTGGGGATGATCATGTCGAGTAAGGTTAAGCAGGGTTACCCCCCGGGTCTTCACTCGCGCGCAACCCGGACGTAAGATCACCGTTAATTCACCTATCTGAGTGGGTTACCCCGCGCGGGGCCGGGTCGGTCGCTGACGCGAGGGAGGCGAGTCGTTGGGCAGCCAGGCCGGACCGCCCGCCGCGCGTGCGTTGGCGCGGCGGCACCCTTTCCACAACGCTGCCGTTGGCCTGCCCTCCGCCGCCGAGCCGCACTCGTTTGCGTGCCTGCCGGCCAGCCAGGGAGCCGGACGTGGTTAGCGAGGTCGCCGCGTTCGGTCGGCACAATGCCCGGCTGGAGCCGGTGCCCACCGCCTTGCCCCCGAGCGACCGGGCCGCCCGCGGGAAGGCCGCCCGGGCCGCGGTGCCCAGGGAAAGCCACGCGTACTTCAAGCCCGCGGTCGGCCGGCCCGACCCGGTGAGCCTGCTGGAGCGGCAGGCCATCTCGCGGATACCGGAGCTGCTGCCGATCCGGTACGGCCGGATGGCGGCCTCGCCGTTCGCCTTCTTCCGCGGGGCAGCGCTGCTGATGGCCGGCGACCTGGCGGATACCCCGGTGTCCGGGCTGATCGTGCAGACCTGCGGCGACGCGCACCTGTCCAACTTCGGCATCTTCGGCTCGCCCGAGCGCCGCCTGGTCTTCGACATCAACGACTTCGACGAGACCCTGCCCGGCCCCTGGGAATGGGACGTCAAGCGGCTGGCCGCGAGCGCCGAGGTGGCGGCGCGCCAGAACGGCTTCGGCCGTAAGCAGCGGCGCCGGATCGTGGTGGCCGCGGTCGCCCGTTACCGCCGGGCGATGCGCCGCCTGGCCGGGATGGGCGAGGTCGAGGCCTGGCAGTCGCCGGCCGAGGTCGATGACCTCAAGAAGCGTTACCACACCATCCTGAGCTGGCGGGAGCGCAGGCTGGCGGACGCCGACCTGGACCGGGCGCGGGACCGGGCGGGCCTGCACACGCTCGACCGGCTGATCTGCCCGGCCACCGGGCCTGGCGGGGAAAAGGACGGCGAGCTTCGCTTCGTCACGGACCCGCCGATGCTCGTGCCGGTGGCCGGCCTGCCCGACGCGGGGGCCTCCGGCCTGGAGGCTCACCTGAACGGGATCATCGGCAACTACCGCCGCACGCTGGAGTGGGACCGCCGGTACCTCATCGGGAAGTACCAGGTGGCGGACATGGCGCGGAAGGTGGTCGGCATCGGCGGCGTGGGATTGCGCTGCTGGATCATCCTGCTTACCGGGCGTGACCGGGATGATCGGCTGTTCCTTCAGGTCAAGGAGGCGGTGCCGTCGGTCCTGTCCGGGTTCGCCGGGGACAGCCCGTACCCCAGCCAGGGCGAGCGGGTGGTCGCGGGCCAGCGGCTGATGCAGGCCGCCAGTGACGTCTTCCTGGGCTGGAACCCGACCCGGACCGCCCACGACTACTACGTTCGCCAGCTGCGTGACTGGAAATTCTCGCTGGCGGTCGAGGACATGGACCCGCCCGTCATGCTCACCTACGCGGAGCTGTGCGGGCAGACCCTGGCCCGGGCGCACGCCCGCTCCGGAGACCGGATCGCGATCGGGGCCTACCTCGGCAAATCGCCGGCCTTCGAGCATGGCCTCGCCGACTTCGCCGCCGACTACGCCGACCAGAACGAACGCGATCACGCCAGCCTGGTCACCGCGATCGAATCCGGCCGCGTGGAGGCGGTGCCAGATACCTAACGGTACGACCGCTGTTCGCCGGCGCTGGCGCAGGCGATGCAGGTCGCCGCGGCCGGGCGGGCGGCCAGGCGCTCGGCGGGGATCGGAAGCCCGCACCGCTCGCACCGGCCGTAGCGGCCGTCGGCGAGCCGCTGCCCGGCCCGGTCGATCTCGGCCAGCTGACCGGCGGCCTGGTCGAGCAGGGCGGCCACGTGCTGCCGCTCGAACGCGGTCGACGATCCCTCGGGGTCGTGCTCGTCATCCGCCCCGGCCGCGGACGCGTCAACGATGCTGTCGAAGTCCCGGCGCAGGGCCGCGAGCCTCGCCTCGGCGCTCGCGCGCTCGGCCGCCAGCCGGCGCCGCGCGTCGGTCATCGCGGCACCCCCGCGGCCAGCCGGCCGATGATCTCCCCGGCCGGGAGGGCCGCGGCGGCGCGGAACCCCTGCCCGGCGTAGAGGCTCATCCGCTCGGAGTCTCCGGTCGCGGCGGCCCGGGCGCGGAGCGCCCGGGTGGCGTTGTTGATCTCCGGGTATGCAGCGGGCGCGTCCGGGTGGTCCAGCACGAACCGGTTGACCAGGGCGCGGGCCGGGCGGCCGCTGAAGGCCCGGGTGACCGCGGTGGCGGTGCGGCGAGGGTCGGCCAGCGCCGCCTTGTGCCGCGGGTGCGTGCCGCTCTCCGGGCAGCGCAGGAACGCGGTGCCGAGCGCGGTAGCGGTCGCGCCCGAGGCCAGCGCGGCCGCGATGTCGTCGGCGTCGGCCAGGCCGCCGGCGGCGACGAGCGGAACGCTGGCCGTCCCGGCCACCTCGGCCAGCAGGCCGAGCAGCCCGGGCCTGGTGTCCTCCGGGCCGAAGTTGATGAACGTCCCTGAGTGCGCGCCCGCTTCGCGGCCCTGGACGATCAGGCAGTCGGCGCCGGAGCCCATGGCCAGGTCTGCCTCGTCCCGGCTGGTCACCGTGATGCCCACCAGGGTCCCGCGGCGGCGGAACTCGGCGATCACTTCGGGCGGAGGGCAGCCGAAGGTGAAGCTGACCACCGGCGGCGGGTCGCCGAGCAGCAGGTCGATCTTGTCCGCCCAGCCGTCGTCATCCCAGCGCGGCTCGCCCAGCTCGGCCCCGAGCCGTTCGGCCTCCGCGCGCAGCGAGCCGACGTAGGCCGCCACGGCCGCGGGGTCGCGGGCCGGCGAGCCCGGCACGAAGAGGTTGACGCCGAAGGCCGGCCCGCCCGCGGCCCGAACCGCGTCGATCTCGGCCCGGACCGCGTCGGCCGTCTTGTAGCCGCCGGCCAGGACCCCGAACCCGCCCGCCTGCGCGGCGGCGACCACCAGGCCGGCCGTGGACGGGCCGCCCGCCATGGGCGCCACCCAGATCGGCAGCGCGCTCAGCTCGCGGATCCTGTCCGCCGGATCAGCGCTCACGTGTGACTCCCGTCGGCCGGAGCGATCCGAGGCCGCCGCGGCCCGCCTACCATCAGATCATCTCGGCGCCCCGTGGCGCGGGCACGGCCGGTGATCGGGCAGGCTTGAGGCTATGGCGGACACTCTCAATCAACCCACCCGGCCCACCCTGATGGCGGTGCACGCGCACCCCGACGACGAATCGTCGAGCACCGGCGGCGTGCTGGCCAAGTATTCCGACGAGGGCATCCGGACGGTGGTGGTGACCTGCACGAACGGTGAGTTCGGGGACACGCCGGACGGCGTCAAGCCCGGCGAGGACGGTCACGAGGAGCAGGCCGTCGCGGAGATCAGGCTGGCCGAGCTCAGGGAGGCCTGCAAGCACCTGGGCGTGACCGACCTCGAACTGCTCGGTTACCACGACTCGGGCATGCCCGACTGGGAGTACAAGGACCGGCCGGACGCGTTCTGTAACGTGCCGCAGAGCGAGGTCGCCGGCCGCATCGGCGCGCTGATCGAGCGGTACCGGCCCCAGGTCGTGATCACCTACGACGACCAGGGCCCCTATCAGCATCCGGACCACCTGCACGCCAGCCGGTGCGCCCAGGCCGCGGTGGCCGCGACCGGGATACCCGACAAGCTCTACCTGACCGCCATGCGCCGCAGCGACTGGCGCAAGCTGTGGGACGCGCTGCGCGAGGCCGGCGTGGAGGTGCCGGACCCGCCCCAGATCGACGAGCAGGCGCTGCGCCAGATCGAGGAGGCCGAGCGGCGGATCACCACCAACATCGACATCCTCCCGGTGCTCGAACGCAAGCGCGCGGCGCTGCTCGCGCACGCCAGCCAGATCCGCGATTCGTGGTTCAGCAAGATCCCGCCCGAGATCGGCGAGCAGGTGTTCGGCCGGGAGAGCTTCACCCGGGCCCTGGACCGGACCGGCGCGCCGGTCCCGGAGGACGACCTGTTCGCGGGGCTCCGCCCGGCCGCTGGCTAGCTGGACGGCCGGCTAGCCAGTCGGCGGGCGTCTCGTACAGGGCGAGGAAGCGAGCCGTCATCGGGCCGCCCTCCCGTACCGCGCGAGGACGGCGGCGCCGGCCGGCTCGGCCGACAGGCACTCCAGGTACACCGGCGGGCGGTCGGCGGGGAAGAGCCGCTCGCCGGTGCCGAGGGCGGTGGGGAAGATCTGCAGCCGGTACTCATCGATCAGGTCCGCGGCCATCAGCGCGTGTACCACGCTCAAGCTGCCCATGATGATCACGTCGCGCTGCTCGCGCTTGACGGCATCGACGATGTCGCCGTCGATGACCCGCGAGTTCTGCCAGGCCGAGGTGTCGACCAGGGTGCGGGAGGCGACCAGCTTGGCCGCGGCGTTCATCCGCGCGGAGAACGGGTCGTCGCGCCCCGGCCAGATCCGGGAGAACAACTGCCAGGTGCTGCGCCCCAGCAGCAGGACCCCATCGTCCAGCGTGCGGCCCACCCGGAACTTGTCTCCGGCGACCGCCTCCGGGCCGTGCCGGAACACCCAGCCGCCGGCCGGGGTGCCGTCGGACCCGGTCGGGTCGGACACGATCCCGTCCAGGGTGATGAATTCGATAACGGTGACGCTCATGGTGGGTCTCCTTCGGTCGATGCTCACCGGTACGTACCGGCGGCACCGGCCTGACTCATCGCGCCGGGCGCAACTCGTCGAAGGAAATCCGTTCGGGCAGGCCGAACGCCTCGAACACGGCCGGGTCGGCGAACACGACGTTACGCGCCACCCGGCCGCCGGTGACCGTGAACACCTGGAGCGTGTGCAGCCGGAGCCCGCCGCCGGGCTCCGGCGCGTACGCGGCGAACGCGGGCTGCCCGTTGGCGGACAGGCGCCTGACCCCCCAGCCGACCCCGCGCATCTCGAACACGCGGCTCATGAACCGGCCGTAGTCGTCGCGGCCCCGGTACCACAGCGGCACCGGCGGCATCTCGAGGACCGCCTCGTCGGCGAGCAGCCGCACGATCGCGGGGACGTCGGCCGCCTCGAAGGCGCGCACGTACCGCTCGATCACCGCGCGCGCCTCGGGATCGTCCGGCTCGGTGATCTCGCCCATGTCGCCCACGTCCGCGAGCGCGGCGCGGGCCCGCTGCAGCGCGCTGTTGACGGCCGCGACCGTGGTCCCGAGCTGCGCGGCGACCTCGGCGGCGCTGAACTCCAGCACCTCGCGCAGCACCAGCACGGCCCGCTGCCGCGGCGGCAGCAGTTGCATCGCCGCCACCAGCGCGAGCCGCATGTCGGCCCGCACCCCAACGTCGGACCGTGCGTCGGGAAACGGCTGCAACCAGGGAATGTCGAACGCCGGCGTGAGCGGAGCCGCCGGGTCATCGCTCGGCGCGCCCAGCCCGGACGGCAGCGGCCGCCGCGCCCGCCCCTGCAGCGCGGACAGGCAGGCGTTGGCCGCGATCCGGTACAGCCAGGTCCGCACCGACGCGCGCGCCTGGTCGTACCGGTCGCGCGCCTTCCACGCCCGCAGCATGGTCTCCTGCGTCAGGTCCTCCGCCTCCTGGAACGAGCCCAGCATCCGGTAGCAGTACGCCACCAGCTCGCCCCGGTACGGCTCGAAGTCCACGGGGTCAGCGCCTGCGGGCCAGGGTGACGCCGTCGCGCACGGGCAGCATCACCGACTCGACCCGGCCGTCGTCGGCGATGAGGTCGTTCAGGCGGCGCATGGCCACGGTGCCGCGGTCCTGGACGGCCGGGTCGGCCACGTCACCCCCGCGCAGCACGTTGTCGAGGATGATCAGGCCGCCGGGGCGCAGCCGGACGACTAGCTCCTCGTAGTAGTGCGGGTAGTTGCCCTTGTCGGCGTCGATGAACGCGAGATCGAGGACCGGGTCGGCCGGCAGCGACCGGAGCGTGTCCAGCGCGGGAGCGAGCCGCAGCTCGATCCGTTCCTCCAGCCCGGCCCGCTTCCAGTAGCGCCGCGCGATCGAGGTCCACTTCTCGCTGACGTCACAGGCGAGCAGGTGACCTCCGTCCGGCATGCCCCTCGCGATGCAGATCGACGAGTAGCCGGTGAACACCCCCACCTCCACGGCCCGCCGCGCCCCGGCCAGCCGGGTCAGCAGGGTCAGCAACTGGCCCTCGTCGTGCGAGACCTGCATGCCCGCGGCGTCGGGGTCGGCCCGGCGGGTCTCGGCGGCCAGCTCACGCAGCAGGTCATCGGCGGGCGTGCAGTGCGTGAGCAGGTAGTCGCTGACCATGGGATCGATAATGTCCACAGTTCCCTCCCGGGCTGTCGGCCGCGCAAGCCGCCAGCTGGGCTTGGCCCCTGTTGGCTAGCTGGCCAGGGCGGCCAGGTGCAGAATAGATCGCGCAGCACGTCGGCCCGGCAGCGGGGGCTGGCGGAAACCGCGGTCAGGAGCCGGCGAGTACGGTCACGTAGTCCCGTGTCCAGCCGGTGAGGTACTGGTCGGCCGGGCGGTTCTGGCCCGGGACCGCAGCGCTGAGCGGGCCGCCGGGGAAGGGTGCGGTGTCGGCCTGAACCCATTCGGGGTTGATGTCGAACTGCATCGCGGTCACCGCGCCGGCCCGGACGAGCGCGCGGGCCATATCCGACGGCAGGGCGCTCATGCTGCCCGCGTACAGGAGGTCTCCGCGGGCATCGATGCCCACCGCGCTACGGGCCGTCAGCTCGCCGCCGCCGAGCACCGCTCCCCAGGCACTGACGTCACCCGCAGTCGGGCTCGCCCGGCCTCCCGATACCAGCGGGGGCAGGCACTGGCGCACGCTGTAGACGGCCGCGCCGGCCGGCGGGAAGCCGTGTCCCCACAGCCCCATCGAAGCGGCGCCGTGCCGATCGAGAACCAGGCTGGTCATGCCGGCCACGAGGGGGACCAGCACGTGGCCGGCCACTTCCATGCCGCCCACGCCGCAGGGGATGCATCCAGCGCCCATCAAGAAGCCGCCGTTGAACGCCGCGAGCAGCTTCGCGTGCTGGTCGGGCCCGATGACCGGCCGCGCGCCGGCGGGCACGGCGGCGCCGCCCGGCGGATCGATCCACCCGACGTGCAACGCGTAGTGCACCAGGCCCGCGTGAAACCGCAGCACGGTGACCAAGTCCCCGTCGGGCAGGTGTGAGCGGTGCGAGTCGACCGCGATCCCCAAGCCGAGCCGGCTGACAACGGTCCACCCGGGCTGCTCGGTGGCCGGGGTGGCCGCAGCCGAGGGAGTCGTCGTGCTCGGCGTGGGCTGCGTCGGCCTGGGGGCGGTCGTGGCTACGTTGTGAGGTGCCGCCCCAGGCGAGGAGGACGAGCATGCGGTCAGGGCAAGCCCGGCCGCCACCCCCAGAGCGAGCACGATGCTGATCGCGCGATGACGCGCCGGGCGGCGTCTGGGCGACCTTGTCGAGAGGTGCTGTCTGGCCATGAGCGCGCTGGTCCCTCACCTAGGCAGTTGCAGGTTACTCCCCAGGAGCGCTGCGCCCAATCCTCACAACCTGATCATGATCGGAGCCCTGGCCAGCTGACCAGCACCGGCCCAGACCACCGGGTGGCGTCACGTTCTGGCTCTTCTTCGGGGGAGACTGGTGTCCGGGCGCCGCGGCGGCGGCCGGAAGGATGGCGGGATGGGGAGTCGGCTCCCGGCGGGCCAGCGGATCAGGACCGCGGTCCGCGTCGAGGGGATCGTCCAGGGAGTGGGCTTCCGGCCGTTCGTGTACTCGCTCGCGACCGGTCTCGGGCTCGGCGGGCTGGTCGGCAACGACTCCGACGGGGTGTTCGCCGAGGTCGAGGGGCCGCCCGCGGCCGTCGAGGCGTTCTTGCGCTCGCTGGCCCACGACGCGCCGCCGCTGGCCAGGATCGAGCGGATCACCACCGCGGCCATGCGGCCGGACGGCACCGCGTCGTTCTCGATCGCGCCGAGCGAGGCCGGCCGCCTGCGGCGGACGCTGGTGTCCGCGGACACCGCGACGTGCGCGGACTGCCTGGCCGAGCTCGCGGACCCGGCCGACCGGCGGTTCGGGTACCCGTTCATCAACTGCACGAACTGCGGTCCCCGGTTCACGATCGTGCGCGACGTCCCCTACGACCGGCCGCTGACCACGATGGCCGGGTTCGCGATGTGCGACCGGTGCGCCGCGGAGTACCACGACCCGGCGGACCGCCGCTTCCACGCCCAGCCGACCTGCTGCCCGGCGTGCGGCCCCCGGCTGGCCCTGCTCGACCCGGCCGGGGCGGCCCGGCCCGGCTCGCCGCTGGAGGCCGCGGCGGACCTGATCCGGCAGGGCCAGGTTCTGGCCGTGAAGGGCCTGGGCGGTTACCACCTGGCCGTGGACGCGTCCAGTGAGGAAGCGGCCGGCGCGTTGCGGGCCCGTAAACACCGTGAGGACAAGCCGTTCGCCGTGATGGTGGCGGACGTGGCCGCCGCCCGTCGGCTGTGCGAGGTCGACGAGGCCGCCGCCGCGCTGCTGGCCGGCAGCCGGCGGCCGATCGTGCTGCTGCCCCGGCGGCCGTCGGGCGTCGCCGCTGCCGTCGCCCCCGGGAACCGGCAGCTGGGGCTGATGCTGCCGTACACGCCGCTGCACCACCTGCTGCTCGCGGAAGTCGGTCGGCCGATGGTGCTGACCAGCGGAAATGTCTCAGACGAGCCGATCGTCTACCGGGACGGCGAGGCGGCGCGGCGGCTGGGCGGGATCGCGGACGCCTTCCTCACCCACGACCGCCCGATCCACATCCGGACCGACGACTCGGTGGTGCGCGCCTTCCGGGGCCGGGAGGCGGTGCTCCGCCGGTCCCGCGGCTACGTCCCCGAGCCGCTCGGCGTGGCGGTCAGCTTCCCCCGGCCGGTTCTGGCCTGCGGAGCGGAGCTGAAGAGCACGTTCTGCCTGGCCCGGGGGAGCCACGCGTTCGTTTCGCACCACATCGGGGACCTGGAGAACGCCGAGACGCTGCGCTCGTTCACGGAGGGAATCGAGCACTTCCGGCGGCTGTTCGACATCACGCCCGAGGTGGTCGCCCACGACCTGCACCCGGAGTACCTGTCCACCAAGTACGCGGCGGATCTCGCGGACGGGGAATCCGACCTGGCCGGCGTGGAGCTGGTAGGCGTCCAGCACCATCACGCGCACATCGCGTCCTGCCTGGCCGACAACCGGGCCAGCGGGCCGGTGATCGGAGTGGCCTTCGACGGGACCGGCTACGGGACCGACGGCACCATCTGGGGCGGCGAGTTCCTGGTCGCCGACCTGGCCGGTTTCGAGCGGGCCGGCCACTTCGCGCCGGTCCCGATGCCCGGCGGCGCGGCCGCGATCCGGCAGCCGTGGCGGATGGCCGCGGTCTACCTGGACGCCGCGGACGTTCCGCCCGGCGACATCGCCCGGCGGAACGAGCGGCTCTGGCCCGGCGTCCTGGCCATGGCCCGGCGCCAGGTCAACTCCCCGCTGACCTCGAGCGCGGGACGGCTGTTCGACGCGGTCGCGGCGCTGCTTGGCGTCCGGGACACGATCAACTACGAGGGCCAGGCCGCCGTCGAGCTAGAGCAGCTGGCCGACGCCGCCGAGCGCGGGGCCTACGCCGCCGCGATCACGCCGCAGCAGCCGTTCCTGGTCGCGGGCCGGGACCTGGTGCGCGCGGCGGCCGAGGACCTGGCCGCCGGGGCGGCCGTGTCGACCGTCGCCGCGCGCTTCCACAACGGGGTCGCGCGCCTGATCACCGACGGCTGCCTGCTGCTGCGCGAGCGCTACGGGCTGAGCACGGTCGCGCTGTCCGGCGGGGTGTTCCAGAACCTGCTGCTGCTGCACGCCACGGTGAGCCGGCTGGAGGCGCACGGGTTCGCCGTCCTGGTCCACTCCAGGGTCCCGTGCAACGACGGCGGGATCAGCCTCGGCCAGGCAGTGGTGGCCGCGGCCGCCGGTTAGGCGGCCCGGGAGGGCGGGCCGTGGCTGTGCAGGGTGCGGCTGCGGTCGGGGCTGGTCGCGGCGACGGTCCCGTCGGGGAGCAGGGCGATGCCCCACCCCCACCGATGCACCGCGATCAGGTGATGGAAGGTGCACAAAAGCAGCAGGTTGCTCAGGCAGGTCCGGCCGCCCTCCGACCGGGGCAGGATGTGATGCGGCTGGCAGGCCGCCGGGGGCTGCTCGCAGCCGGGGAACCGGCAGTACCGGTCCCGGGTAATCACCAGCCGGCGCAGGTGGGCCGGGATGGTCTCGGTGGCCGCGCCGGTGTCCAGCGGCAGGCTGGCCGCCGCGGCGGGGCCGTTCAGCAGGCCGGTGCGCAGGTAGGCCGCCAGGCCGGCGGGACCGGACATCAGGTCGGCCGCGTGAGCGAGCACGATCTGCCGGACAGGCGCCAGCCGGCGCCGGGCCGCGTCGGCCGCACCGTCTCGTCCGCGCAACAGCGCGGTGGCGAGGCCGTCCAGGACGTCGGGGTCGATGTGGCCGGTGACGACCGGGACGATGGTGGCATCACAGTCATACCCGGGCCCGGCCGGAGCGGGCCCGGCCCAGGCGGCTTCGGCGGCGCCGGCGCCGGGCAGGCCGCGCAACTGGTCCAGGGTCAGGTGCAGCTGGATCTGGGTGGGCTGGCCGGCCCGCTGCGGCAGGCACCCGGCGGCGATCAACTTGCGACAGGCTTCTTCCAGCGCATCGTGAGCGCGCTGCTGCCTGGTACGGGTGTCTTCCGGGCCGGCCTTCTTGCCCAGTGCGTCCAGCACCGCGGCCAGCGCCGCCGAGCACTGCGGCGTCAGGTCGCCGTGCAGCTTCCCGGCGCCCCGGAAGGTGGTGGCCAGCCGTAAGCCCCGGTCATCGAACCCGTCGTCATCGTCAGCGTCGGGGCGGGCGGTGCGCTGGCGGATCTGTTCGGCCAGCCCTTCCAGGTCCCGCAGCCCGCCGCCGCCCGCCGCCGCGCTGAGCAGGATCGCATCCGCCGCGGCGCGGTGCTCCTCGGGCAGCTTCTCGGTCCACTCACAGATCTGTCGGGCCCACGACTCAGAGATCTCCGCCCTGGCCAGCGCGTCACCGATCGCCGGGTGAGCCGACAGGCGCCGCATCCACCCGAGCGCGCCGGCCGCGGCGCCCCCGGTGATCCTGGTCTGCCACTTCAGCCACGTCCGGGTGCTGCCATGACCGTCGTCCTCGCACCGGCCCCGGGCATGGAACGCAGCCAGCACCCGGGCCCGCGCCGCGGTGCGCATCGACCCGGCTTGTTCCAGCGCCCGCAGGCAGTCCGCCTGCTCGGCCGGGGTCAGGGTGGCCGGGTCCGCGGCGGCCAGCCAGGACAACGCAGCCTGCGCCATCGCCGCCGCGTCGGCGGCGGTCGCGGGCACGGGCGGCGCCTGGCCGGGTAAGCACATTCCTGCGCGCCTCCCTCGCGGGCTCGAGCCGGGGGACTCGGTCTGCTTCCGGTCGCTGCCCCCGGCTGCTGCGATTGGTTCCTGCTTCTGGCCGTTGTTCGAGTTCTAGTTCGACCCTAGCGCGAGGGTCTGACATTTCCGGATTCCCGCGGAACCTAATGCTCAGCGGGCGGCCTGCCGCCCCAACGCCGGCCAGGCGGCGTGACTTGCGGCGAGGGTCTTGACTCTCACGCTGCGTGAGGGGGGCAAGCTCGTGTCATGTACTTAAGAAGCACGGCTCCGCTACATCCCCAGGGAGGGTGCCATGCCAGAGCGCGAGTTACTCCGGTGGCGCCAGGACGCGGCGGCGCAGCCAGTCGTACCAGTCCTGCATGCCGGTCCCGGTTGTCGCCGACAGCTGCAGCATCAAGGCGCCGGGGCTGGTCTTCCGGACATCGGCGGCGTGCCGCCTGGTGTCGAAGTCCACGTACGGCAGCAGGTCGGTCTTGCTGACCAGGACCAGGTCGGCGCTGCGGAACATGTGCGGGTACTTCAACGGCTTGTCGGCGCCCTCGGTGACCGAGGCGAGCACCACCCGGGCCTGCTCGCCCAGGTCGAACAGGGCCGGGCAGACCAGGTTGCCGACGTTCTCGATCACGACCACCGAACCGCCGGGCGGCTCGAGTACGCGCAGCCCCTCGGCCACCATCTCGGCGTCGAGATGGCAGCCCACGCCGGTATTGATCTGCACCACCCGGCAGCCGGCGGCCCGGATGCGCGTGGCGTCGAGCGCCGCGGCCTGGTCACCTTCGATGACCGAGATGGCCATCTGGCCGGCCAGGTCACGGGCAGTGCGCTCGAGCAGCGTGGTCTTTCCCGCGCCCGGCGAGCTCATCAGGTTGACGGCGAGGATGCCGCGCTGGCTCAGCCAGCCCCGGTTGGCCTCGGCCAGCCGGTCGTTCTTGGCCAGCACCTTCTGCTGCAGTTCGACGGTCCGGTCGTGTTCGTGGCCGGGGTGCTCGTGGCTGTCGTGTTCGTGGCTCGTCGTGCTCGTGGCCGGGGTGCTCGCGGCTGCACTCGTGCTCGTGGTCGGCCGGGAACAGCCGGACCACCGCCGGAGAAGAACATCCGCAGGTCGCGCACATGCTCAGGCCACCCCTTCGGGGAGGTCTGGGGAAGTCCCCACGGGCTGGCGCGCGGGGGGGTCTGGGGGGGTCGTCCCCCCGGGGTGAACCTGTACCGAGGCGATCTTGAGTTCCTGCCCGGAGAGCACGGTGATCTCGATGCTGCCGCACGGGCAGATCATGATCGGGCCGTCCGGCTCGAAATCGCGGCCGCACACCCGGCAGTGGCACCGGCCCGCGATCTCGGTGATCTCCAAGCGCGCCCCCTCCAGGTTCGTCCCCTCGGTGACCAGGTCAAAGCAGAACCGGACCGAGTCGGGCACGACGCCGGACAGCGCGCCGATCTCCAGCCGCACGCAGCTGATCCTGGCGTCCGGCAGGCGCTCGGTCACGGCCTGCACGACGCTCTCGGTGATCGCCAGCTCGTGCATGGACTCAGCAGATGCGGGGGAGCGGGTCGCCCACCAGCAGGTCCACGATCCGGGTGCCGCCGAACGCGGTCTTGAGCTGCACGATGCCGGGCGGGTCCGCGGTGATGTGGCCGATGACGGCCGCCTGCCCGCCCAGCGGGTGCGCCCGCAGCGCGGCGAGCGCGTCGCCGGCCGCCGCGTCGTCCACGACGGCCACGAGGCGGCCCTCGCAGGCCACGTACATCGGGTCGATGCCCAGCAACTCGGAGGCGCCGCGCACCTCGGTGCGCACCGGGATGTCGTTCTCGCTCACCACCACGCCCACGTTGGCGGCCTTGGCGATCTCGTTCAGGATCGTGGCCACGCCGCCGCGGGTCGCGTCGCGCATCGCGCGCACCCCGGTGCCTCCCCCCGGGGTCGCGGCCAGCAGGGCGGCCACCAGCCCGTTGAGCGGGGCGGTGTCGGAGGTGACGTCGGCCTCGATGTCCAGCTCGCCCCGGGCCAGCATGATCGTGACCCCGTGGTCGCCGATGGGGCCGGAGACGATGATCGCGTCCCCCGGCCGCGCGTTCGCCACGCCGAGGTCCAGGCCGGGGGAGATGGCGCCGACCCCGGCCGTGTTGATGTAGCAGCCGTCGGCCTTGCCCTTCTCGACGACCTTCGTGTCGCCGGTCACGACCTGGACGCCCGCCGCGTCGGCGGCCTCGCGCATCGACGTGACTATTCTGACCAGGTCCGCGACGGGGAAGCCTTCCTCCAGGATGAAGCCGGCCGACAGGTACAGCGGGATGGCGCCGGACACGGACAGGTCGTTGACCGTGCCGTTGACGGCCAGGTCGCCGATGTTGCCGCCGGGGAAGAACAGCGGGGACACGACGTAGGAGTCCGTGGTGAGAGCGAGCCGCGCCCCGCCAACCCGCAGCGCCGCCGCGTCCTCGAGGGGCTCGAGCAGCGGGTTGCGGAACGCGTCCAGGAACACCGCCTCGATCAGGGTCTGGGTCGCCTTGCCGCCCGCCCCGTGCGACATCGTGATCCGCTCTTCCTTGACCCGCGGGCGGCTGCGGCGGGCCCGGTCGATGCGCTCGAGCACCAGTTCCTCGCGCACCGTCCCCGGCAGCGGCTGCGGCGAGCCCCGGTGGATGCCGCGGGAGGCCTCCTCCTGCGCCGCCTGCTCCTCGTGGACCCGGAGCGCGTCCTGCACCCAGCCCGCCGGGTCCGCCTGCGACACCCCCGCGCTCTGCTGGTCGGAGGTCATGACGTCGTCGCCTCCTTGACCCGCTGGCGGGTCAGCCGGCCGTAGTTGTAGTAGGCCGCGCAGGCGCCCTCGGGCGACACCATGCAGGTGCCGATCGGGGTCTCGGGGGTGCACGCGGTGCCGAAGACCTTGCACTCCCACGGCTTGAGCACGCCCTTGAGGACCTCGCCGCACTGGCACGCCTTCGGGTCGGCGACCCGCACGCCCGGCACCGAGAACAGCAACTCGGCGTCGAAGCCGGCGTAACGCTGGGACACCTTCAGCGCGGAGTGCGAGATGAAGCCGAGGCCGCGCCACTCAAAGTACGGGCGGAGCTCCATGGTCTGGCCGATGGCCTGGAGCGCGACCGTGTTGCCGTTCCAGGGCACCACGCGCGAGTACTGGTTCTCCACCTCCGACCGGCCCTCGGAGAGCTGCAGCATCAGCATGTAGATCGACTGCAGGATGTCCAGCGGCTCGAACCCGGCCACCACGACGGGCTTGCCGTAGTCGCGCGCGATGAACTCGTACGGCCGGCAGCCGATCACCGTCGACACGTGCCCGGGCCCGATGAAGCCGTCGAGCCGCAGGTCAGGCGAGTCCAGGATCGCCTTGATGGCCGGGATGATCGTCACGTGGTTGCAGAAGACCGAGAAGTTGGTCAGGCCCTCCGCCTCGGCGCGCAGCAGCGTCATGGCCGTCGACGGTGCGGTGGTCTCGAAGCCGATGGCCATGAACACGACCCGCTTGTCCGGGTTCTTCCTGGCGATCTTCAGCGAGTCGAGCGGCGAGTACACCATGCGGATGTCGGTCCCCTGGGCCTTGGCGTCGAAGAACGACCCATGGCTGCCCGGCACCCGCATCATGTCGCCGAACGAGGTCATGATGACGTCGGGCTCGGCCGCCAGCGCCATGGCGTCGTCGACCCGGCCCATCGGGATCACGCACACCGGGCAGCCCGGGCCGTGCACCAGGGTGATCTGCTCCGGCAGGTAATCCTCGAGCCCGTGCTTGTAGATCGTGTGAGTGTGCCCCCCGCACACCTCCATCAGCTTGTACTGCCGACCGGGCTCGCACAGCGCGGTGATCTTCGCAGCGAGCGCGTGCGCCGTGTCCGCGTCACGGAATTCGTCGACGAACCGCATGACGTCCCCTATTCGATCCGTGATTCGGCGAGCGCCGCGAGCTCGTCCTCGTAGGCCTGGCCGATCCCCTCCAGGAACTGCATGGCCGCGGCGGCCTCGGCCTCGTCGATCTTCGACAGCGCGAAGCCGACGTGGATCAGCACCCACTCGCCGGGCTTGGGCGGGTCATCGGCCAGCAGGCCGATGTTGATCACGCGGCGCACGCCGCTCACGTCCACCCGGGCCAGGTCGGGCTGATCGGGCAGGAACTCGATCACCTCACCGGGTATGCCGAGGCACATTAGGTTCAGCCTCCTTCGTCGTTGGTCGTCCGCGCGCCGGCCGCGGCCCCGTCGGCGGCGCGCACCAGGCCGTGCACGATCCGCACCGCCTCGTCGACCGCGGCCGTGACCGGCGCGCTCAGCCCGATCCGGGCGTCGATGCTGGCCGGCTCGCAGCCGACCAGCAGTACCCGCCCGGCGTCGGCGCCGAGCATGTCCAGCATCGCGAGCACCACGTCGGGCTGCATGCCGTGCCCGTCCAGCACCGCGGCCGGCGGGCCGTCCGGGGCCGCCGGGGCCGGCCGGTCCCCGGCGCTCAGCTCCATCACGTACACCGTGCCCGGCGGCTCGCCGCGCGGCGAGGCGTCGATCAGGATCGTGGTCTCGAAGCCCTCGGCCAGGTCGTAGGCCAGGTGCATGCCGCTGATCCCGTAGTCGGCGACCCGGACCCAGCCCGGCAGGTCGGCGTCGGCCAGCCGGCGGGCGACCTCGACCCCGAAGCCGTCGTCGCCCAGGAAGATGTTGCCGACCCCGGCGATCATCATGCGGCCGGTCATGGCGCCTCGCCGGACGGGGCCAGGGACTGCTGGATCAGCTCCCACAGCACGTGGTAGGCGGTGGTCTGCGCCTCCTGGATCCGGTGCACCGACGACGACGGCGCGACGAACAGGTAGTCGACGCTGTCCAGCTCGGCCATCTTCCCGCCCTCGTAGCCGGCCAGGCCCACGGTGAGCAGCCCCCGCCTGCTGGCCTCGTCGAAGGCGCGCAGCAGGTTCTCCGAGTTGCCGCTGGTGGACAGCCCGACCGCGATGTCGTCGCGGCGGCCCAGGGCGGCGACCTGCCGGGCGAACACCACGTCGACGCCGATGTCGTTACACAGCGCCGTGACCACGGAGATGTCGCTGGCCAGCCCGAGCGCGGGCAGCGGCCGGCCGGTCCCGCCGGGGTTCAGGAACAGCGCGGCCAGCTGCTGGGCGTCGGTGGCGCTGCCGCCGTTGCCGAAGGCCAGCAGCCGCCCGCCCGCGGCGAACCGGGCCGCGGCGTCGGCGGCGCAGGCCATCAGCCGGGCGCCGTCGCGGGCGCCGATCACCCGGCGCAGCTCGGTGATCTCCCCGGCCTTGGCCACCGTGGACTGGCGCACCTGCTCCAGGACTGCGTCCAGGTCGGTGGTGCCGGAGTACAGGAACGGGTAGAGCGACTCCATCGACCCCGCGGCGGGCTGGCCCATGCCGATTACCTCCCCACGACCGCGATCGCTTCCTTGGCGTGCACGAGGACCGTGTCCCCGACCGCCGCGGGGACGAGCGCCACGCTGACCTCTTCCTCGCCCCGCCCGGTCTCCACGATCGCGAGCCCGTCGTCGAGCAGGCGCACGACCGTGACCGCCACCGCCGTGTCCGAGCAGGTGATGCACACGTCGTGCTGGCATTCGGGCACGCTAAACCACCCCCGGGGCGAGCAGCCCGGGCTGCTCGAAGAACACATGCACGAGTTCCCAGAGCACGTGGTACTCAGTTACCTGAATTTCCTTAACGATCCGCGGGTCAGCCGACCTGGCCAGCAACAGGTGGTCGACGTCCGGGGAGGCCGCGATCGCGCCGCCGTCCCCGCCCGCCAGGGCTATGGTCAGCAGGCCGAGCTTCGCGGCCGTCTCCAGCCCGGCCAGGACGCTCGGGTCGTGGCCGTCGGCGCTGATGCCCAGGGCGATGTCCGCGGGCTCGGCCAGGTACCGGATCTGGTGGGCGAAGATCGCGGCCATGCCTTCCCGCGCGGCCACCCCGGTCAGCGTGGCGACGTCGGTGGTCAGCGAGATCGCGGGCAGCGCGCGCTTACCGACGATCACCGGGTGGACGAACTCCACCGCGACGTGCTGCGCGTCCGTGCTCGACCCGCCGGTGCCGAACGTGATCAGCTTCCCGCCGCGGTGGAACCGCACGGCCATGGCGTGGCAGGCCTGCGCCACGGCCCCGGCCTGGTCGGCGAAGTCGCTGACCGCCGCGGCGCGCAGATCGAACAGGCGACTCGCATCGGTGGCGGGCGGCGGGCTCGGGGTCACGGCGGCTGCGCTCCTGGGCCGCCGTCCGGTCCGGACAGGTCGACGTCGACGTCGACGTTGACCGCGTCGCGGACCCGCAGCGCGCCGAAGAAGCCGGTGTACGGCTTGATTCCGAACTCGGACTGCACCACTTCCGCGGCGGCGTGGTAGGTGTCCGGCCCGGTCCTGGTGACCTGCAGCCACAGCGGCCGGGTCGCGCCCGCCAGCGTCAGCGTCCCGGTGATCGTGCCGCCCTCGTCCGCCCCGGGTTTGAAGCTCTCGGCCGTGAAGGTGGCCTCGGGATACCGGTCGGCGCCCAGGGTCTTCCGCGCGGTCACCGCGATCTCGCGGCGGTCCCGGTCGGTGAGCGGCTTGATCCCGCCGCTGCCCTCCCGCACGATCAGCGATCCCATGTCGATCTGCACCGCGAGCTCGGTCGGCTTCAGCTCGTCGTCCACGGTCAGCTCGCCCGACCACCGGCCCACCTCGATGGTCAGGTCATGACCGGCCGTGGCCGCCAGCCCGTCCCGGAACGTGTGCAGGACGATCCGGCCGCGATCCATGCCGAGGTGGTGGCGTCCAGCGTGAACCGCCATGGCAGCACCGTAGGACACATGTGGGGGGACGTCCAGTGGTCCGGCCGACAGGGCTGGCCGGCTAGGGAAGCGGCACCTCGCCGAAGACTTCCTGGATCCGGCGCAGGTCGCGCATCCGGGGCTCGGTCGCGCCGCCCACCCAGCGGCTCACCGTCTTGACGGACACGCCGAGCTGGCGCGCGGCCGCTTCCTGGGTCAGGCCCTGCCGGCGCAGCGCGGTGGACATCCACTCCGCGAACGTGGCGGGCTGGCCGGGCTGGCCGAGCGGCACCGGCTCGGCCGGGACCGGCGCGAAGTCGGCCGCCGCGACGGTCACCTCGGCCGCCCAGGCTCCCCCGGGCTTGCCCGCGGCTCCTGCCGTCCCGGGTCCGGCCCCGGTCGGCGCGGGTGGGGCCGCCGCCCCGGACCGGACCGCCGCCATGGCCGGATTCACCCCGTTGGGCAGCTGGCCGGCCTGGATCTGGCTGTCCGAATGGAGCACGTCCACCTCGACGTGCTCGGGGAAAATGCGGAACGCCACCTGGATCGAGCCGGTGGGCCCGGCCGCGTCGAGCAGCGCGCGGAACACGGTCTCGCCGACCTCACGGTTGCCCTCGTCGGTCAGCGGCGATTCGGACAGGCAGCGCCGGACGAAGTCGCGTATGTCGGGGATCGACGAGGGCCGGGCCGGGAAGACCTGCGAGAGCACGACGACGGGCATGACCTCGATCGAGTCGCGGCCGGGTCCCTGGGCGGGCTGAGCCAACGGTTACTCCCTCAGCCACCGGCTGCGTCCTCAGCGACGCCGGGGGCGCTTTCCCTCTGCAGTGCCAAGGCACTGTCTGCGCAGCACCAAGACGCTGCGGCAGGCTGAGGTCAGCGTACGTGAACTCGGCCGGAAACGGGAATCCCGCGGCCGCGGTGACCCGGCCCAAATGCCCCCCTTGACGCCGCACAACCGCCCTGCGTGACGCCGCACGACCGCCCGCGCGACCCGGCACAACCGCCCGCGTGACGCGGCATCCCTCCCCCGCGCGACCCTCCGCGAGATAGGGGAGATCGTCATGAGAACGCGCCATTTGGCTGGGCTGTACGGACATTACTGTCCAGCAATCTGACTGTTCAGTCTTGTAGCCGGGTCGTGGCCGTTCTAGCATGGCGGCGTCCGCGCATCACGACAGCGAGGTGCGGGCTTGGTCACCAGCCGACCCGGAAGCGAGGAGGTGGCCTTGCCATGGCCGCTGACCCACAGGCTAACGACGAGCCCCTGGTCCACATTCTCTGGATGAACGGCGGGCTCGGCTGCGACGGGGACTCGGTCGCGCTGACGGCCGCGACCCAGCCCAGCATCGAGGAGATCGCGCTCGGCGCGCTGCCCGGCCTGCCGAAGATCGCGGTGCACTGGCCGCTGATCGACTTCGAGTGCGGCCCCGAGCAGGGCGCCGACAACTTCATCGAGTGGTGGCACAAGGCCGACCGGGGCGAGCTCGACCCGTTCGTCCTGGTGGTGGAGGGGTCGATCCCGAACGAGGCGATCAAGCCGGAGGGCTACTGGTGCGGGTTCGGCAACAACCCGGCCACCGGGCAGCCGATGACCACCAACGAGTGGCTTGACCGTCTCGCGCCCAAGGCCACGTGCATCCTCGCGGTCGGCACCTGCGCCACCTACGGCGGGATCCACGCGATGGCGGGCAACCCGACCGGCGCGATGGGGGTACCCGACTACCTCGGCTGGGACTGGCGGTCCAAGGCGGGCCTGCCGATCGTGTGCGTGCCGGGCTGCCCGATCCAGCCTGACAACCTGTCCGAGACGATCCTGTACCTGCTCTACCAGGTGGCCGGCGCGGCGCCGATGATCCCGCTGGACGAGGCGCTCCGGCCGACGTGGCTGTTCGGCGCCACCGTGCACGAAGGGTGCGACCGGGCCGGCTACTACGAGCAGGGCCAGTTCGCCACCGAGTACGGATCGCCGCAGTGCCTGGTCAAGCTGGGCTGCTGGGGGCCTGTCGTCAAGTGCAACGTGCCCAAGCGCGGCTGGATCAACGGCGTCGGCGGGTGCCCGAACGTCGGCGGGATCTGCATCGCGTGCACGATGCCCGGCTTCCCCGACAAGTTCATGCCGTTCATGGACGAGCCGCCCGGGGCGAGGGTCTCGTCCACCGCCAGCACCCTCTACGGCACGGTCATCCGGGCACTGCGCGGCTTCACGGCCAAGACCGCCGACGAGGAGCCGAAGTGGCGCGCGAAGGGCGATGAGCTTCTGACCGGCTACCAGAAGACCTGGTGACAACCGGAGTCCCGGATACCACCGAAAGGGGAGAGCGATGACGACGGCCGAAGACACCGGCCTAGTGGAGATGTCCTGGGACCCGATCACCCGGATCGTGGGCAGCCTGGGCATCTACACCAAGATCGACTTCAAGCAGAAGAAGGTCGTCGAGTGCCACAGCACCTCGTCGATCTTCCGCGGGTACAGCATCTTCATGAAGGGCAAGGACCCCAGGGACGCGCACTTCATCACCAGCCGCATCTGCGGCATCTGCGGCGATAACCACGCGACCTGCTCGGTCTACAACCAGAACATGGCCTACGGCGTCCAGCCGCCGCACCTCGGCGAGTGGATCATCAACCTCGGCGAGTCGGCCGAGTACATGTTCGACCACAACATCTTCCAGGAGAACCTGGTCGGGGTGGACTTCTGCGAGCGGATGGTGGGCGAGACCAACCCCGGGGTGCTGGAACTGGCCAACCGGACCGAGGCGCCGCACGCGGCCGACCACGGCTACCGGTACATCGGCGACATCATGCGCTCGCTGAACCCGCTGGAGGGCGAGTTCTACCGCGAGGCGCTCCAGGTCAGCCGCTCCACGCGGGAGATGTTCTGCCTGATGGAGGGGCGGCACGTGCACCCCTCCACGCTCTACCCCGGCGGCGTGGGCACCACCGCGACCGTGCAGCTGTTCACCGACTACCTCACCCGGCTGATGCGCTACGTGGAGTTCATGAAGCGCGTCGTGCCCATGCACGACGACCTGTTCGACTTCTTCTACCAGGCCCTGCCCGGCTACGAGGAGGTCGGCCGCCGCCGCGCCGATCTGGTCTGCTGGGGCAGCCTCAACGACCCGGAGTACTGCGACTTCCGCTACGACCACATGACCGACTGGGGCCGCAAGATGTTCGTCAGCCCCGGCGTGATCCGGGACGGCGAGCTGCTCACCAACGACCTGGTCGAGATCAATCTCGGCATCCGGATCCTGCTCGGCAGCTCCTACTACGAGGACTGGGAAGACCAGGAGATGTTCGTGACCCGCGACCCGCTGGGCAACCCGGTGGACCGCAGGCACCCGTGGAACCAGCACACCATCCCCCGGCCGGCCAAGCGGGACTTCGACGGCAAGTACAGCTGGGTCATGTCGCCGCGCTGGTTCGACGGCACCAACCACCTGGCCGCCGACACCGGCGGCGGGCCGATCGCCCGGCTCTGGGCCACCGCGCTCGGCGGCCTGGTCGACTTCGGCTACGTCAAGTCGACCGGCAGCAGCGTGCAGATCAACCTGCCCCGCACGATCACCCGGCCCGAGGTCACGTTCGAATGGAAGATCCCGAGGGATGCCGAGGGCCGGCCGCTGTCCAACGCCATCGAGCGGGACCGGGCCCGGACCTACTTCCAGGCGTACGCGGCCGCCTGCGCGTTGCACTTCACCGAGAAGGCCCTGGCCGAGATCCGGGCCGGGCGGACCAAGACCTGGGAGCCGTTCAGCGTTCCCGAGGAGGCGAACAGCTGCGGGTTCACCGAGGCGGTCCGCGGCGTGCTGTCGCATCACATGGTCATCCGCGGCGGGAAGATCGCGAACTACCACCCGTACCCGCCGACCCCGTGGAACGCCAGCGTCCGCGACGTCTACGGCACGCCCGGCCCCTACGAGGACGCGGTCCAGAACACGCCGATCTTCGAGGAGAACCCGCCGGATCAGTTCAAGGGCATCGACATCATGCGCGCCGTGCGCAGCTTCGACCCGTGCCTGCCCTGCGGGGTGCACATGTACCTGGGCAACGGCAAGATGCTGGAGAAGGTGCACTCGCCGATGACGGTGACGTTGTCGACCTAGGACCCTGGACCGGCCCGGATCCCCCCACCGGGCCGGTCCAGTCCCCGCCCGGCCCCGGCCGGCGCACGATGGTGGAGTGGCTGAGGGAGGCGGTGAGCGAGCCGGTGGTTTTCCGGCGAGCGAGGAGCGAGCTGGAGGGGCGCGGCGCCGTCTGGACTGAGGAGCGAGGGAGCCTGCGACCGAGCGACGAGGCTTTGTCCGAGCCGAAGGGGCGCGCCGCCGACCGTGAAGGGGGATGGGGAGGTGGGCGGGGAGCGAGGGCGCGAGGTACGAGCGCCCTGAGCGAGGAGGGAAGACGGTGGATCCAGCGCCCCGGAGGCGAGCGGAAAATACGAGCGTGCAGGACGTCGGCGCGCGGGTCGAGGAACTGCTGGCCACGTTGCGGTCGGGCCGCGTCCAGGACCCGGCTCCGGCCGCCGAGGAACTGGTCCGGCTGCTGGTCGGCCTGTACGGCGACGCGCTGAGCCACATCGTGGCCACGCTGGCCGACGAGGGAGCCGCCGGCCACGCAGTGCTGGACCGGCTGACCGAGGACCCGCTGGTCGAGAGCCTGCTGCTGCTGCACGACCTGCACCCGCTCGACGTGGACGCGCGGGTGCAGCGTGCCCTGGACCGGGTGCGGCCCTACCTGGGCTCGCACGCCGGGGGCGTGGAATACCTCGGCGTCCGCGACGGGGTGGCCCGGCTGCGGCTCGAGGGCAGCTGCCACGGCTGCCCGTCGTCCACGGTCACCGTCCAGCTGGCCATCCAGGGCGCGGTCCAGGACGCCGCGCCCGAGGTCACCGACGTCGTGGTCGAGGGCATGACCGCGCCGCCCAGCCCGCCGCTGCTGCAGATCGGGGCGCGCCCGCCCGAGACTCCCGCCGACGCGGGCGCCGGCGACGCGGGCTGGGTGACCCTGCCGAGCCTCGGGCCGCCGAGCTCGCGGCCCGTCCTGGCCGCCGCGGGCGACCTCACCGTGCTGGTCTGCGCGGTGCGCGGCACGCTGTACGCCTACCGCGACGGCTGCGCGGCCTGCGGATCCTCGCTGGCCGACGGGGTGCTCGACCGCGAGCAGCTGACCTGCCCGGCCTGCTCAGCCCGCTACGACGTGCGGCTGGCGGGCCGCGGCCTGGACGATCCCGCCCTGCACCTCGACCCGTTGCCGCTGCTGGCCGACAGCCGGGGCGTTCGCGTTGCGGTCCCCGAAACGGCGCGCCCGTGAGCCAGCCCGCCGGCCTGCGCCGGTTCGTCGCCGCCCCCGCCCCGCCCCCGCCCCCTGCCCCGGAGCCCGCCGGGCCGGCCGCCGCGGAGGCGGACGCGGAGGCCTGCGAGTTCTGCGCCACCGCGATCCCGGCCGAGCACGGCCACGTGGCCGACCTCGACACCTCGACGCTGATGTGCGCGTGCCGGGCCTGCTACCTGCTGTTCACCCACTCCGGGGCCAGCGAGCGGTGGCAGGCCGGGGACGGGCGGCCGACCATCCGGGGACGGTACCGCGCGATCCCGGACCGCTACCACAGCGACCCGGCCCGCCCGCTGTCCGCGGCCGACTGGGACGCCCTGGAGATCCCGGTCGGGCTGGCGTTCTTCCTGCGCAGCTCGGGGGACGACACGATGACGGCCTTCTACCCCAGCCCGGCGGGAGCCACCGAGTGCCGGCTCGACCTGCAGGCCTGGGACCGGATCGCCGCCGCCCACCCGATGATGCGAGCCGCCGCGCCCGACGTCGAGGCCATCCTGATCTCGCGCGGCCCGCCCGGCACCGACAACGTCGAGTGCTTCCTGGTGCCGGTCGACGTCTGCTACGAGCTCGCCGGGCGGATGCGCCTGCAGTGGCGGGGCTTCGACGGCGGCGCCGAGGCCCGGCAGAGCATCGCCTCCTTCCTCGACCGCGTCCGGGCGCGCTCCCGGGACTTCAGCCGGGAGCCGTGACGTGGCCGAGCTCGCCTTCGACTGCATCGGCGCCCACCCCGACAAGTACGCGGTCGCCCCGTCGATGTCGCTCACCCTGCGGATCGCGGAGACCACCGGGATAAAGGTGGACGCGATCGCGCTGCGCTGCCAGATCAGGATCGAGCCAACCCGGCGGCGCTACTCCGATGCCGAGGCGGAGCGGCTGAACGACCTGTTCGGCGACACGAAGCGCTGGGCGGAGACGCTCCGCCCGCTCCAGTTCACCACCGTGTCCGTTATGGTCCCTGGTTTTGCCGGCAGCACTGAGCTCGACCTGCCCGTGATGCTCAGCTACGACCTGGAGATCGGCTCGGTCCGGTATTTCGCCGGCCTGGAATCCGGCGAGATCCCGCTGCTGCTGCTGTTCAGCGGCACGGTGTTCAGCACCGCCGGGGGCCGGCTGCAGGTCCAGCAGGTGCCGTGGAGCAAGGAGGCGTCCTACCGCCTCCCGGTCAGCGTCTGGCGAGAGGCCATCGATGTGCACTTCCCGAACAGTGCCTGGATCAGGATGAGCCTGCAGACGCTGGACGAACTGCAGCAGTTCAAGACCCGCGAGGCGCTGCCGACCTGGGACGCGACGCTCGCGGTCCTGCTGGCCCGGGCGGCCGACGGCGCGGAGCACCAGCCATGAGCCCGGACCCCGCGCACCTCGAGCACGCCCGCAAGGTCGCGGACGCCATCCTGTACGAGGGCTACCTGCTGTACCCGTACCGCGGGACGGCGCAGAAGAACCGGGCGCGGTTCCAGTTCGGCGTGCTGGTGCCGCCGGCCTACACCGAGGTCGACGCCTGCGAGCTGGCCGCCAGCCAGACCGAGTGCCTGGTCGAGTGCCCCGATGACGCCGAGGTGCGGGTCCTGGTCCGCTTCCTGCAGCTGCAGCAGCGGATCGTGCAGGCCGCCCCGGCCGGTTCCGGCGGGTGGCGCGAGGTCAGCGTGCTGCCGGTGGACGGTCGCGAGTACACCGCCTGGGACGAGGCCGCGGAGCGGCAGCAGGAGGCGGCCGTCACCGTCTCCGCCCTGCTCGGCCAGGGCCAGGTCCGGGAATTCCAGACCGGCTCGGGGGAGGTCAGCGAGGACCTCACCGACGCCGCGGGCCGGACGGCCGGGCGGGTGATCCGCCGCTGGGCCGCGCTCGACGGGCTGATCCGGCTGGACGCCGAGCGCATGGCCGGCCCGTACGGGGCGCTGCGGCTGCGGGTCCGGGTGGAGAACCGCACGGCCCCGCCGGCCACGCCGCGTACCAGGGACGAGGCCCTGCGCCACGCCCTGATCGCCGCGCACGTGCTGATCGGGGTGAGCGACGGGACGTTCCTGTCCCAGACCGACCCGCCGGAATGGGCCGCCGCCGAGACCGCCGCCTGCGTGAACGTCGGCACCTGGCCGGTGCTGGCCGGTCCGGCGGACTGCCGCGACCTGGTGCTGTCGTCGCCGGTGATCCTCTACGACCATCCCGAGGTCGCCGCGGAGAGCGCCGGTGACCTGTTCGACGCCACCGAGATCGACGAGATCCTCACGCTGCGCACGCTGGCCCTGACCGACGCCGAGAAGCGGGAGGCGCGCGCGACCGACCCGCGCGCGGCCGAGATCATGGACCGGCTGGACACCATGCCGCCGGAGATGCTGGAGCGCATGCACGGGGCCATCCGCTACCTGAGGTCCGTGCCCGGGCCCCGGTCTGAGCCCGGCGGGCGCTCCGGTGACTTCGGCGAGCTCGGTGACCTGGCCGATCCGGTTTTCAGCCGGCCGCAGGTTCCCTGGTGGGACCCGGGAGCCGACGCCTCGGTGTCCCCCGAGACCGACCACGTCGTCATCGCCGGCGTCAAGGTCGCTCGCGGCAGCAAGGTCAGGATGCGGCCCGGCTCGCGGCGTGCCGACGCGCAGGACCTGTTCCTGGCCGGGCGCACGGCGGTGGTCGAGGCCGTCCTGCACGACGTCGACGGCCAGGTTCACGTGGCGGTGAGCCCGGACCACGATCCCGTCGCCGAACTGCAGCGAAGCCACGGCCGGTTCCTGTACTTCGCCCCCGACGAGGTCGAGCCCATCGATCCCGCGGAACCAGACCCGGGGAGGAGGGAAACATGATCACCAGGCTGATCAAGGCGGCGCTGCTGGCCGCGGTGCTGGCGGCTATCGTCCAGTCGCTGCCCGACCTCAAGCGCTACCTCGAGCTCCGCGAGATGTGACCACCCGACCGACCGACGAGGTGAGGCAGGACTATGGAGACGATTGTGGGGTTCGTGGCTGGCTACCTGGTCGGGACCCGCGAGGGGAAGGATGGCCTGGACCGGCTGCGTTCCTCCTGGCATTCGATCAGGACCTCGCCCGAGGTGCGCAAGCTGGCGACCGAGGCGGTGACGGTGGCCGAGATGGCGGTCCGGCAGGTCTCCGCCCGCGGCCGCCTCGGCGGTCTCGGCGGCGCGGTGGGCGATGTCAGGGACATGCTCGTCGGCCGCGCGGCGGGCGCCCGCGAGGGGTCGCGCGCCGCCTGAAACGGGGGTCAGGTAGCGGTCGGGCCCATGCGGCGGAGACCGCGCCGCGCCGCCCTGGCGAAGTAGTCAGCGAGCCGACGTGGCCTGGTCCGGGGCGGCGCGCGCGACCCCCGCCTCCTCCGGGTGCCGCCGGCGGCGCAGCCAGGCCAGGATCACGGCGAGCCCCAGGGCCCCGGCCGGCGGGAGCGTCACGATGGCGGGCAGCTGGTAGCGCCAGGAGAACTCGGTGATGTCCGAGAAGATCAGGATCACGGCCGCGGTGGTGAAGAACAGGCAGCAGGCCATGGCCAGGTCCCGTTCGGCCGGCCGGCGCCGTCGGCGGCCGATCAGGCTGAGCGTGCCCGCCAGGCCCAGCAGGGCCGCGGCCAGGTAGAACGGGCCGGGGGTGTAGCCGCCGTCGAGCTGGTAGGAGCGCAAGAATGCGGCCAGCGGCCCGACGACCTCGGCCTTGCCGCCCAGCGACGGGTCCAGCGGCTGGTAGACGTAACTCGGCGGCGGGTTCTGGACCTTCAGCCCCAGTATGATCACGCCGTCGGGCTGGGTGCGGATGTAGTTCTGGTAGCTGGGGTAGCTGGTCTGGAACTGCCAGCGCGAGATCGGCGTGTCCCCCGGGCTGGTCACCCGCGTCACCGCGAATAGCCGCGCCGCGTCGGCGGCGGTCGCCTCCAGCACCCGCAGCGGCTGCTGGGTGATGACGGCCTTGGTGAACGCCGAGACGATCGCGGTCTGGCTCATGCCCGGCGGGGGCACGTACAGGGTCAGCGGCGAGGACGGGGAGTGGTCGAGGCCGTCCGGCCCCAGCGCCTTCTGCTGGGCCGTGGGGCACAGTGCACGCTCGTAGGAGGGTACGTTCAGCGTCGCGCAGTCGGCCGCCGCGGCCACCCGGCCGTAGAGGGTCGTCTCGCCCGAGCGGGACAGCCAGAAGTGGCCGCTGACCACGTCCGAGATGCTCATATAGGCCAGCACCGGCACGGCGAAGGCCAGGCACATCAGCGCCGCGCCGCCGGCCGCGCGCCGCCAGCCGCGCGCCGAGATCGCGGCGTAGAACGCCGCGGGCAGGATCAGGAACTCGCCGACCTGGGCGACCGTCACCGACAGCCCGAGCGCGAGCCCGGCCAGGGCGATGGCCCACGGCGTCGGCCTGGGCCGCCACAGCAGCAGGACCAGGCCGGCCAGCAGCAGGGCCGAGAACCAGACATCCGGCATGATGGTCTGCTCGATCTGCAGCTCGTAGGCGTCGAGCAGGACCGGCGCGGCGGCCAGCGCCGCCAGCCAGCGGGGCACGCCGCGGCGCAGCAGCACGGCGTAGATGACCACGCCCATGGCCAGGCCCACGAGGTGCTGCACGGCGGTGACCACCTGCAGGTTGCCGACCAGCAGGATGGCCTTGAGCACTCCCTTGTACCCGAGGGGGTCGGTACCGGGCCAGGCGTTGTACAGGTACTTGAGCGTGTCGATGTACAGCAGCGCAGGCCGGTAAGCGACCTGGGCCAGCACCCGCAGCACCAGCCCGGCCAGCAGCAGCGCGGTCATCAGCCAGTGCCGCCGCGCCGCCGGAATGATCCGGCTGGCCCACCGCGCGGCGCTCCCGGGACGCTCGGCGTCCCCGGGATCGGCTGAGACGGGACCGGAAGGACGCTCCTGTCCGGTAGCTGACTTTGACGTTCGCATCAAGGGCTTCCGCTGGGTGGGCCTGTCGTCCGATCCGCTCAGGGTACGCGGGCAGTCCGGGGAAGGGTGAAAATGGTCCACGGCCTGGGTGTCCTGCCCGGGCACACAGATCTGCCCTGGTGAGCCTACCGGAGCCCCGGGCCGGGCCGCAGGCGAGCCTGGGGGCCGGGCGCCTCGCGGCATGGGGAGGGCTCCCCTTGCGGCCACCGTGCCCCGGGACGCACCCTGCAACGGTAAGACGAGGCGTCCGCCGGCCCTGACCCTGCCGCCGGATTCCTCGCTCCCAATAGGCTGGGAGCCGTGCCCCAGCCCCGTACCGAATCCCACACCGCGCTGGTGCGCCGGGCGCGCCGCATCTTCCGCGAGCTCGCCGCGCTGTACCCGGGCGCGCACACCGAGCTGAACTTCACCACCCCGCTGGAGCTCCTGGTCGCGACGATCCTGTCCGCGCAGACCACCGACAAGATGGTCAACCAGGTCACGCCGGTGCTGTTCGCGCGCTATCACACCGCGGCCGATTACGCGTCGGCCGATCGCGCCGAGATGGAGAAGATCCTCAAGTCGACCGGCTTCTACCGGGCCAAGACCACCAGCCTCATCGGCCTCGGCCAGGCCCTGTGCGACCGGTTCGGCGGCGAGGTGCCGCACCGGCTGCGTGACCTGGTCACCCTGCCGGGGGTGGGCCGGAAGACGGCGAACGTGGTGCTCGGCAACGCGTTCGGCATCCCCGGGATCACCGTCGACACCCACTTCGCCCGGCTTTCCCGCCGCTTCGGCTGGACCGCCCAGACCGACCCGGTCAAGATCGAGCACGAGGTGGGCGCGCTGTTCCCGCGCAAGGACTGGACCTACCTGTCGCACCTGCTGATCTGGCACGGCCGGCGGGTCTGCCTTGCCCGCCGGCCCGCCTGCGGGGCGTGCGAGGTCGCCCATTGGTGCCCGTCCTTCGGCCTGGGCCCTACCGACTACCAGACCGCCATCAAGCTGGTCAGGCCCGGGCCGTTCTCGTGACCGGCTCCGGGCCGGCCGCCGCGGGCCGCGGCGAAGCCGACGTACCTCCATGGCTGACCGACCTGGCGCAGGCGGCGGCCGGGATGGTGGTGCCGCCGGCGATGCGCCCGCCGCCCGGTGGCGGCCGTCCGTCCGCGGTGCTGATCCTGTTCGGCGACGGGCCGGGCGGGCCCGACCTGCTGCTGGTGCAGCGCAGCCCGCTGCTGCGCCGGCACGCGGGCCAGCCCGCGTTTCCCGGCGGCGCCATCGACGAGTCCGACGGTGGCCCGGTTCCCGCGGCGCTGCGCGAAGCCGCCGAAGAGGCGGGCGTGGACCCCGCGGGCGTCCAGGTGCTCGCGGTGCTGCCGGAGCTGTTCATCCCGCGCAGCGGGTTCTCGGTGACCCCGGTCCTGGCCTGGTGGCGCCGGCCGGTGCCGGTGGCACCGGGCGATCCCGGGGAGATCACGTCCGTGGCCCGGGTCAGGGTCGCCGACCTGGCCGACCCGGCCAACCGGCTGACCGCCCGTTATCCGTCCGGGCTGGCCGGGCCCGCGTTCCGTGTCGGCGGCATGCTGGTCTGGGGATTCACCGCGATGATCGTGGACCGCCTGCTCGCGATCGGCGGCTGGGAACGGCCCTGGGACGCCGGGACCGCGGAGGACCTGCCGCCCGAGGTACTGCGGGCGGCGGCGGGCGGTCCGGACCCGGCCACTTGAGTTTCCTGCAAGTTCGCTGTACCGTCCGCTACGCTCCCCATGCACTCTCTGCGGCACTATACGGTTGGGCTCGTGCCGGGTGATTTGCTGGACCTGATCCTCATCGTGCTGGTGATCGCCTTCGGTGTGGCTGGCTACCGCCAGGGGTTCATCATCGGCGTGCTGAGCTTCGCCGGGTTCCTGGGCGGGGGCGCGATCGGCGCGGCCTTCGGCCCGAAGATCGCCCGCTCGATCACCAGCAACACCGGATGGCAGGCGGTGACGGCCATCATCGTGGTGTTCCTCTGCGCCATGATCGGCCAGTTGCTCGCCTCCGGGCTCGGCGTCGCGATGCGGTCCCGGCTGACCTGGCGGCCGGCCACGGTGGTGGACGCCGTCGGCGGGGCCGTGGTCAGCGTCCTGTCGGTGCTGCTGATCGCGTGGCTGATCGGCTCGGCGGTGGCGTACGCGCCGTTCCCCGCCATCTCCCGGCAGGTGAACGACTCCGCCGTGCTCCGGACCGTGGACCGGCTGATGCCGGCGGAGGCGAGCGTCATGTTCTCCGACTTCCGCAGCCTGCTCGAGAGCGGCCCCTACGCGCAGGTCTTCGGCGCCCTCGGCGCGGAGAGCGCGCTCGCGGTCCCGCCGCCGGACCCCGCCGTCCTGGATTCCCCGTGGCTGAGCCGGGCCGAGCCCAGCATCGTGAAGGTCTCCGGCGTGGCGTCCAGCTGCTCGGAGCGCATCGAGGGGTCGGGCTTCGTCTACGCCTCGCACTACGTCCTGACCAACGCGCACGTGGTGGCGGGGGTGACCGAGGGGCCCGTGGTGTTCACTTCCCAGGGCCAGTTCGCTGCGCGCGTGGTGCTCTACGACCCGAAGACCGACCTCGCCGTTCTCTACGTGCCGTTCCTCAACGCCCCGCCGCTGAGCTTCGCCGGCCAGGCCAAGATCGGCAGCAACGCGATCGTGGCCGGTTACCCGGAGGACGGCCCGTTCACCCCGGTGGCCGCGCGCGTCGGCGGCATCGAGGAGGCCACCAGCCCGGACATCTACCAGACGGACAACGTGACCCGGCAGATCTACTCGGTCCGCGCGCAGGTCGAGCCGGGTAACTCGGGCGGCCCGCTGCTCGCCCCCGGCGGCCGGGTCTACGGCGTGGTGTTCGCGGCGGCGACCTCGGTGCCGAACACCGGGTACGCGCTGACCGCGCAGCAGGTGGAAGCCGACGCCAACGCCGGGGTGGGCCGCCAGCGGCCTGTCTCCACCCAGGGCTGCGACTAGCCCCCGAGCGAGCCACCCCCGAGCGAGCCAAAGGGCGCGCCTCCCCGAGCGAGCCAAAGGGCGCGCCGCCGTCTGGACTGACAAGCGAGGCGCGAGGAACGAGCGCCCGAGCGAGGAGGGAAGACGGTGGATTAAAGCGCCCGGAGGCGAGCGAGGAGAGTAAAGAGCGCCCGGAGGCGAGCGAGGGATCTAAACAGCCCGCAGGCTGACCCGCAGCGCGTCCGGGGTCGTCACGGCCAGGCCGTCGCGGTCGATCAGGTCCGCGAGGTCCGCGGCGAACCGGGCGACCTGCGCCGCCTCGACCGCGTGCGGCGGCGGGCCGTCGGCGTAGCCGGCCACCCGCTGGCCGCCCCGGCGCAGCAGGGCCGCCGCGCCGCGCGCGTTGCCGCGCTGCGCGTGGGTCAGGCCCACCGCGACCTGGGCGAGCCCCTGCCACAGGTCGCGCTCGGCCGCCGGCGCGGCCTTCCACGACGCCTCGAGCACCTCGTGGGCGCGAAACGCCCGGCCGGAGTCGATCAGCTGCTGGGCCAGGTCGAGCGCGGCGTCCGGGGCCAGGGCCGGCTCATCGGGCGCCGGCGCCTCCCCCGCCGCGTCGCGGCGCAGCGGCCGCCCGAGCTCGTCGCGGGGCCTGGCGTTCCGGGGCCGGCCCGCCGGGTCCCGGTCCCGGGCCGGCCGCGGCGCGGGCGACGTCACCGTTCCGGCTCCGGGTCGGCCAGCCAGGCCCGCAGCTCGGCGTCAAAGCGCTCGGGCAGCTCCTCGTGCGGGAAGTGCCCGGCCCCGTCGATCAGGCGCCACCGGTACGGTGCCTCGACGTACCGGCCCGAGCCCCGGGCCGCGCTCGGCAGCACGCAGGAGTCCACGGATCCGTGCAGGTGCAGGACGGGCGCCTGGACCGGGGCCCGCAGAGTGCGCGCGTAGCGCAGCCCGTCCGGGCGCAGCCTGGACCGGACGAACCAGCGGTGATACTCCAGGGCCGAGTGCGCCACCGAGGGCAGGCACATCGCGGCACGGTAGGTCCGCTCGATGGCCTCGTCCGGCCAGCCCGGCCCGGACCAGGCGCTGAGCAGTCGCCCGACGCGCTGCGCGCCGTCGCGCAGCAGCTGGCGCTCGGGGAGCAGCGGGAGCTGGAACCCCAGCGCGTACTTGCTGCGCCGGCCCTGGCCGAACGGGTCGGACAGCACCGCCGCGCGCAGCCGCAGCGGATGGGGCACGGAAACCACGGCCAGCCGCCGGACCACCTTGGGGTAGTAGGCGGCCACGCTCCAGGCGATCAGCCCGCCCCAGTCGTGGCCGACCAGGACGGCGTTCGCCTCGCCCAGCGACCGGATCAGCCCGGCGGCGTCGGAGGCGGCGGTGACCAGGTCATAGCCGCGCGGCGGCTTGTCGCTGCCGCCGTACCCGCGCAGGTCCACGGCGACCGCGCGGAACCCCGCGGCCTGCAGCGACGACAGCTGCTCCCGCCAGGTCCACCAGAACTCAGGAAAGCCGTGCAGCAGCAGCACCAGCGGCCCGTCCCCGCTCTCGGCGACGTGGAACCGGGTGCCGTTGGCGCTGACCGACCGGTGCGACCACGGACCTTCGATGAAGATCGGCTCGTCGCCGCGGGCCGTCACCTGCTGATCCCGGTGGTCATCGGGCGGTCACGACGCCCCGGGCGTCGACTGGGCCGCGGCCTGGGCCTCACGCTGCAGCATCGTGAGGTCATCCTGCACGGTGCGTACGGTCCGCCGCAGGCCGCTCATCCGGCGGACCAGGAGCACCCCGATCAGGATGGCCACGGCGGCCAGCACGACCAAGGTGCCGGCGACGATCAGGAACGCGGCCCACGCCCAGATGCCGAGGGCGACCAGGCCGTAGGCGTACGCCCAGCACAGCATTATCACGACCACGCAGCCCACGATCGCCGCGAACCCCGCCAGCCCCCCGGCGATGCCGATCCTGCGCAGGTCGGCCTTGAGCTCCAGCCTGGCCAGGTCGAGCTCGTACCTGACCAGCTGGGAGACGTCGCCGACAGCCTGGGATACCAGGTCGCCCAGAGACTGTTCGGGTGCGCCATCTGCCGCTTGCTTGATTGCAGGTTCGGCCATCGGGTGCTCTCCACTTCTTGCGCTGTCGCCACAAGTCTCGCTCATGCCTTACCGCGGCGTTCACGCCGCGTCCACTCTGGCGCGCCGCAGCCGAGCACGGCACTCGTTTTAGCAGGGAAATGGCGGAACAGGCCCGGCAGACGCGAACGGCGCCCCGATGCGGGGCGCCGCCGCCTGCCACGTCAAAACCGAGTTACCAAGCGTGCACCTTCTTCGCCGGGACAGGCCGTCTGGCGACCCTGGCCCGGCACGCCTCCCGCGGCTGGTCGCGCGTGGGTACACCGGGTTGTCGTGGTTTCCTCGTTTTCTTTCTACGACGGATCGGCGGGCTTGTGAACCCCGCCCCGGGCGTAACCGATTCGTTATGTCGATAGTTTTGCGTGTTCACATGCCTTGAGCTGGCGCCGACCGGGTGCCGAACGCGAGCACGGGCCACTGCCGCTCGCGGGCGATCCGCCGCAGCGCCCGGTCGGGGTTGACCACCCGGGGGTGGCCCACGGCCTCGAGCATCGGCAGGTCGGTGACCGAGTCGCTGTACGCGTAGCAGTCCGGGAGCCGGTAGCCGCGGCGGGACGCCAGCTCCCGCACCCGGCTCGCCTTGGCCTCGCCGTAGGCCCAGAACACCATCTCGCCCGTGTACCGGCCGTCGGCGACCTCCATCTGGCTCGCTATCACCTCGGACGCGCCGAGCAGGACGCCGATCGGCCCCACCATCTCCAGGCCCGACGTGCTCACGATGATGACGTCCTGCCCCGCGCGGCCGTGCGCGGCGATCAGCCGCCGGGCATCGGTGTACACCAGCGGCAGGATGGTCTCGTTCAGGTGCCGGCCGACGATCTCGCTGACCCGCTCGGCGGACCATCCCCGGCACAGCTCGCCTACCTGGACGCGGACGCGCTCCATCCGCTGGTGGTCGGCGCCGCCGAGCCTGAAGACCAGCTGCGCGAACGCGGTCTTGAGCGCGTCCCCGCGGGTAATCAGGCCGTGCCGGTAGAACGACGGTCCGAACGCCAGCGTGCTCGACCGGGATATGATCGTCTTGTCTAAGTCAAAGAAAGCGGCCGCAATTGTGCCGTCGCTCTCGACGGAACTACCCACGGTCCGGCAGCATAGAGTAAAGCAGCGAGTTCTAAGTTGACTCCGCATGACCGGCTGGTAACTTTGGCCCACTGCACGTAGGCTTTCATGGGTGACGGCACCGGCTCTGCCCCCCCGGGGCCGGACCGCACGGCGACCCCCGCTCTCCCCCCGGCGGGGGTCGCCTCTTTTTTGGCCCCTGACCTGCAATCGCTTGCATAACGGTCCGGCGGGCGGAAGCGCGGAGCCGTCGGTATGCCGGATGCGAGGGCCGGCCGGAGGCTGGCCCGAGCAGACGGCAGGGGGGCTCCGGGGGGCGAAGCCCCCCGGTCTGGGAGGTTCCGGGGGTTATCCCCCGGGTTAACACAGGGTTACCCCCCGGGTCTACTCAGCAGGCATTCCAGCAGCCGGACCGCTCCCGGCTTGGACAGCGGCTCGTTGCCATTCCCGCACTTGGGCGACTGGATGCAGGACGGGCACCCGGCCGCGCACTCGCAGGACGCAATGGCCTGGGCCGTGGCGCCCAGCCAGTCGCGGGCCGCGCGGAAGCCGCGCTCGGCGAATCCGGCCCCCCCGTCGTGCCCGTCGTAGACGAACACGGTCAGCCGCCCGGTCGCCGGGTGGAGATCGGCCGAGACACCGCCGACATCCCACCGGTCGCAGGCGGCGACCAGCGGCAGGAGCCCGATGGAGGCGTGCTCGGCGGCGTGCGCCGCGCCGGGCAGGTCCACGCCCGCGCGGGCCAGCTCGTCCCGCTGGCCAGGTGAGATCGTCCACCACACGGCCCGGGTGCGCAGCGTGCGCGGCGGGAGGTCCAGCGGCACCACCCCGGCCGGCTGCCCGGTATCCAGGCGCCGGCGGGCAAACGAGACCACCTGCCGTGTCACCAGGACGTCGCCGAAGCCCACCTCGGCCGCGCCCCAGGCCGCCCGGCGGGCCGTGCCGGCCACCTCGATGGTGGTCAGCTCCCGCGCCGACGTTGTGTACCCGGGATCGCAGGCCTCCACGAGCGCCACGCAGTCGTCCAGGTCCAGCCGGGTCACCAGGTACATCTCGCCCTGGTGCGGGTAGACGGCGCCGGCATGCGCCAGCACGTGCGCGGACGGCTCGTCCATCGTGCCGACCAGCCGGCCGGTCGTGGCCTCGACGATGCGCACCGCCGGCCCCCCGGTGCCCCGCAGGCCGGTCATTGCGGCCCGGCCGCTGCGGGTCCAGCACCACCGGGTCCCGGCCGCGGTCTTCCGCGGCCGCAGCATCCCGCGGCGGCTCAGGTCCTCAGCGACCCCGGCCGCCGCCGCGCCGAACAGCGCGATGTCCGCCTCGGTCAGCGGCAGTTCCGCGGCCGCCGCGCACAGGTGAGGCGCCAGCACGTACGGGTTGGCCGGGTCCAGGACCGTCGCCTCGACCGGGCGGTTCAGCAACGCCTCGGGATGGTGCACCAGGTAGGTGTCCAGCGGGTCGTCCCGGGCGATCAGGACCGCGACCGCGCCGCGGCCGTCCCGCCCCGCGCGCCCGGCCTGCTGCCACAGGGCGGCCCGGGTGCCCGGCCAGCCGGCGACCAGCACGGCGTCGAGCCCGCCGATGTTGACCCCCAGCTCCAGGGCGGTCGTCGCGGCCAGGCCGGTGATCTGGCCGGCCAGCAGCCCCTCCTCCAGGGCCTGCCGCTCCTCGGGCAGGTAGCCGGCGCGGTACGCGGCGACCCGGGGCGCCAGGTCGGCCGCGCCGGCCTCGGCCAGGCTCCGGCGGGCGCCCTGCGCGACCGCCTCGGCGCCGCGCCGGGACCGGACGAACGTGAGCGCGTGGGTGCCCTCGATGACCAGGTCGGCGAGCAGCCCCGCGGCCTCGGCGGTGGCGGTGCGGCGCACCGGCGCGCCCGCCTCGCCGCGCAGCGCGGTGAGCGGGGGCTCCCACAGCCCGAAGGTGACCGGCCCGCGCGGGGCGCCGTCCGCGGTGACCGCCACCGCGTCCAGCCCGGTGAGCAGCCGGGCGCAGGTCTCCGGCTCGCTGATCGTGGCCGAGCACAGGATGAAGACCGGGTCGCGGCCGGGCGCCCGGAACGAGGTGTGATGGGCGCTGACCCGGCGCAGCCGGCGCAGGACCTGGGCCACGTGCGACCCGAATACGCCGCGGTAGGCGTGGCACTCGTCCACGATCACGCAGGACAGGCGCCGGAAGAAGCCGTCCCAGCGGGCGTGCCGCGGCAGCAGCGAATGGTGCAGCATGTCCGGGGTGGTGAGCAGGTAGCTCGCGTGCGCCCGGGCCCAGGCCCGCTCGCTGTACGGCGTGTCGCCGTCGACCACGGCCGCGCGGACGCCGGGCACGCCGAGCGAGGACAGCATCCGCAGCTGGTCGGCGGCCAGCGCCCGGGTCGGCGACAGGTACAGCACGGTGCCGCCGTCCAGCACCTGGGTCAGCGCGGGGAGCAGGTAGCCGAGCGACTTGCCCGAGGCGGGGCCGGTCGAGATGATGACGTTCCGGCCCGCCGCCGCGTGGCCGGCCGCGGCCGCCTGGTGCGCCCAGGGCCCGGTCACTCCCGCCGCCTCGAACGCCCTGGTCACCTCGGGAGGGGCCCAGTCCGGCCAGTCGGCGCGCTGGCCCTGGGCGGCGGGGACGTGTTCCAGGTGGGTCAGCCTGCCCGACCGCGCGCCCTCGGTCAGGATCCGGGCCGCGCCTGGGGGGATCGGGAGCTCAGCTCCGGCGAGCAGCGGGACCGCAGGCATAGGGTTCTAGTCTGTCATCTCCAGGCCAGGTGCCTCGAACTGCAATCTGGTATAGACATGACTTCAGAGCGTGATTGGACGCGCGCGGGTAACATGGCCAGCCGCGGGGCGCACGTTCCAGCCCCCGGGTTGCACGCTCAGACCCTGACCGCATGGCGCTGGAGGATTTTGTGGATCTGAAGTTGGATCACCACACCAAGGATGGAATCGAGATCGTCGACGTGGAAGGCGAGATCGACGTCTACACCGCGCCGCGCTTGCGTGAGCTTCTGATCGAGCTGGTGAACACCGGCTTCTACCAGCTCGTCGTCAATATGGAGAAGGTCGAGTTCCTCGACTCCACCGGGCTCGGCGTGCTCGTCGGCGGCCTGAAGCGGGTCCGGGCGCATGACGGCTCCCTGGACCTGGTCTGCACGCAGGAGCGGATTCTCAAGATTTTCCGGATCACCGGCCTGACCAAGGTCTTCGGGATCCATGACACCGTGGACGAGGCCATCAAGGCCAGGAAGTCCGAGAAGTAGTGCGCGGCTGACCCGCCGAGATGCCCACTGTTGAGGTCAGCTTCACGGCGCTGCCCGCCCACGTGCGGACCGCGCGGCTGGTCGCCACGGCCGTGGCCCGGCGCAGCGGGGTCGACGAGGCGCTGCTCGACGAGGTGCGGCTGGCCGTCGGCGAGGCGTGCTCGAGAGCGGTGGAGGCCCACCGGCTGCACTGCCCGGCCGAGCCGGTCAGGCTCGCCCTGACCGACGTGGCGGGGCGCTTCGAGGTGGAGGTCACCGACACCGGCCGGCCCCAGGGTTTCGGCCTGGCCGTCATCGCCGAGCTCGCCGACGACGTGCAGATCCGCGAGACCTCCGCGGGCACCAGCATCCGGATGAGCTGGCCGTCGGTCGGGCTCGCGACCTGACCGGTCGGTATGTCGGATGGCGACCTGTCGTGGCATTATCACTACCGGGGGGGCATTATCATGCAGCGACGCGGATGCGTAGACTCCCCGGCACTGCCGTCGTGGCACTCCTCGACGAAGTTCGACATGCCCGAGCCCGGGTGCCGTGACACTGCCGGTGACGCTGTACTGGGCAACAGCATCGCGCGAAGCTCGTGTGCCCTGTCAAGGAGGACAGATGTCTAGGGTCATCCCCGCCCTGGCGAGCGGGCCGGCCACCGTGTCCGGCTCCAATCTCACCTGGGTGATCGTCGTGGCCGTGGTCGCGCTGTGCGCCCTCGGCGTGGCCGGCGTGCTGGTCCGCGAGGTGCTCGCGGCCAGCAAGGGCACAGCGAAGATGCAGGAGATCTCGCTGGCGGTCCAGGAGGGCGCGGCGGCGTACCTGCGGCGCCAGTTCCGCACGCTGGCCGTGTTCGTCGTGGTGATCTTCTTCGTGCTGCTGCTGCTGCCCGCGGACGGCGCCGGGGTGCGCTGGGGCCGGTCCGCGTTCTTCCTGGTCGGCGCGCTGTTCTCGGCGCTGACCGGGTTCACCGGCATGTCGCTGACCGTGCGCGGCAACGTGCGCGTCGCCGCGGCGGCGAAGGATTCCGGCGAGCAGTCGGCGATGCGGATCGCGTTCCGGACCGGCGGCGTCGCGGGCATGTTCACCGTCGGCCTCGGACTGTTCGGCGCGGCGATCGTGGTGCTCATCTACAAGGGCAACGCGCCGAGCGTGCTCGAGGGCTTCGGTTTCGGCGCGGCGCTGCTGGCGATGTTCATGCGCGTCGGCGGCGGCATCTACACCAAGGCGGCCGACGTCGGCGCGGACCTGGTCGGCAAGGTGGAGAAGGGCATTCCCGAGGATGACCCGCGGAACGCGGCGACGATCGCCGACAACGTGGGTGACAACGTGGGCGACTGCGCGGGCATGGCAGCCGACCTGTTCGAGTCCTACGCGGTGACGCTGGTGGCCGCGCTGATCCTGGGCAAGGTGGCCTTCGGCAACGCCGGCCTGGTGTTCCCGCTGATCATCCCGATGATCGGCGTGATCACCGCGATCATCGGCATCTTCGCGGTCGCGCCCAGGAAGAGAGACCGCAGCGGCATGACCGCGATCAACCGCGGGTTCTTCATCTCGGCGGTGATCTCGCTGATCCTGGTGGTCGGGGCCGCGTTCCTGTACCTGCCGTCGCACTTCAGCCAGCTCACCGGCGTGACCGATCCGGCCATCCTCCGCCACGGCGGCAGCCCGCAGTGGCTGGCCATCGGCGCGGTGGTGATCGGCCTGGTTCTGGCCAGCGCGATCCAGCTGCTGACCGGGTACTTCACCGAGACCAACCGCAAGCCGGTCCGCGAGATCGGGGAGGCCTCGGAAACCGGGGCGGCCACGGTGATCCTGGCCGGCGTCTCGATCGGGATGGAGTCCGCCGTCTACTCGGCGCTGCTGATCGGGGGCGCCGTCTACTGCGCGTTCCTGCTCGGCACCGGCAACGCCACCATCGCCCTGTTTGCGGTCGCGCTGGCTGGCACCGGCCTGCTGACCACGGTCGGCGTGATCGTGTCCATGGACTCGTTCGGCCCGGTCACCGACAACGCGCAGGGCATCGCCGAGATGTCCGGCGAGTTCGAGGGCGAGCCCGCGGAGATCCTCACCCACCTGGACGCGATCGGCAACACCACCAAGGCCATCACCAAGGGCATCGCGATCGCGACCGCGGTGCTGGCCGCGACGGCGCTGTTCGGTGCCTTCCGCACCTCGGTCGTGAGCGCGCTCGGCAAGGCGGGCGGGAGCTTCAGCCTGTCCATCGACCATCCGAACGACCTCGTCGGACTGATCGTTGGCGCGGCGGTCGTGTTCCTGTTCGCCAGCCTGCTGATCAGGGCGGTGGGCCGCGCGGCCGGCCAGGTGGTCCTGGAGGTGCGCAACCAGTTCCGCCTGCACCCGGGGATCATGGACTACACCGAGAAGCCCGAGTACGGCGCGGTGGTGGACATCTGCACCCGGGACTCGCTGCGTGAACTGGCCACCCCGGGCCTGCTGGCGGTGCTCGCCCCGCTCGCGGTCGGCTTCGCGTTCGGGTACGGGCCGCTCGGCTCGTACCTGGCCGGCGCGATCGCGGTCGGCGTGCTGATGGCGGTGTTCCTGGCCAACTCCGGCGGTGCCTGGGACAACGCCAAGAAGCTGGTCGAGGACGGCAACTACGGCGGCAAGGGCTCCGAGGCGCACGCGGCCACCGTGGTCGGCGACACCGTGGGCGACCCGTTCAAGGACACCGCGGGCCCGGCCATCAACCCGCTGCTCAAGGTCATGAACCTGGTCTCGCTGCTGGTCGCGACCAGCGTGGTCAAGTACAGCGACAACGACGGGCTGCGGGCCGGCGTGGCGGTCGGCGCCGTGATCATCATCGTGGCCGCTGTGCTGTTCTCCAAGCGCCGCACCGCGACTCTCACCGCAGGCACCCCCGAGGCGGCCGTCGCCGCGGTCGCCGGGCCCGGCCCGAGTGTCGAGCCCGACGCGGACAGCGAGGCGGGCGGAACCGCCGCGGGCGGAACCGCGGCGGGCGAGAACGGCAAGACCGCCGCCGGCAAGACCTCCACCTGACGCGGTCCCGCCTCCGCGGCGGGGACGCGGCCCGCCAGCGCTTTCTCACCTTCTGGCTAGCATCACCCGGCGAGCCCGGCACTCCTACTTCATGACGGAGTGCAATCTCCGCCAGGATTGCCTGCCAGCGGTAAGGAGCGCGGTCCGATGGAACTGGATCACCCGCTGCCGGTGTACCAGCCTGCAGCGGACATATCCCTGGAGAGGTCGCAGTGCCGGGTGGTTCCCGGCGAGACGGCCCGCTTCCCGTTCGTCCTGCGTACCTGGCCGGAAGGCCAGTCGATCCACGACCTCGACGTGGTCTGCGCCAATCCGCACTTCAACCGGAGCTGGGCGCACATCGTGGGATCCAGCGACGGCGCGTTCGTCCGGCATTACACGCTGGAGATCCGCCCGACGGACGTCCGCCGCCACCAGTACGGGACGTATCCGCTGCTCCTGACCTGGGGAATTCCCGGAACGCTCCAGTACGCAGAAAGCCAGTGCGTGCTGGTCATCAAGCCGTGCGTGCGCCTCACGGCGCAGCCCACGCTGGCGATCCGGCCCGCCGGCCAGCTGTCGCTGGCGCTGGAGAACTGCGGCGACACCGGCCTCGACGTCTCCGTCACGCTCAGCCACCACGGCTCGAGCTGGTCCAAGGGGTGGGAATTCGAGCTGGGGACCGAGGACGGGCCGTTCGAGGTCTCCGAGCAGTTTGAGCTGCCGCCCGGCGCGCGGAAGGGCGAGTTTGACCTCGGTATCAGCGCGGAGGGAATCCCGATCGCCCAGACGACCGTGCGGCCCCGGCGGCTGTTCATCGCGCGCAAGCACATCGTGACGGCGGCGGTCGCGCTGGCCGCCGTCGCGCTGGCCTCGGCCGTGGCCGCGCTCACCGGCGGCGGCCCGGGGCCGTCCCTTCGCCCGCAGGAGATCACTTTCACCACGGTGCCGCCGGCCGTCCCGGTCCCCGGGAACACCTACGCGGTGGCGGCGACCGGCGGCGGGTCGGGTAACCCGGTGGCGTTCAGCATCGATCCGCCGAACGCGGCGGTGTGCTCGGTGTCGGGCCGGACCGTGACCTTCCGCCAGCCGGGCACGTGCGTCATCGACGCCAACGAGGCCGGCCACGGGAACTATCAGGCGGCCCCGCAGGCCCAGCAGGCGGTCACCGTGACCAACGGCGGCTCGCACGGCGGCCAGGGAGGAAGCGGCGGCGGCCTGCTCGCGCAGGCCATCACCTTCACCTCGGTACCGCCGGCCAGCCCGCTGCCTGGGGACACCTACGTGGTAACGGCGACCGGCGGCGGGTCGGATAACCAGGTGACGTTCAGCATCGACCCGGCGAGCGCGCCGGTGTGCTCGCTATCCGGCCTGACCGTGACCTTCCGCCAGGCGGGCACGTGCGTGATCGACGCCAACGAGGCCGGCAACGACAAGTACCTGGCCGCCCCGCAGGAACAGCAGACGGCGACCGTCGGCAGCCTGATCACCCAGACGATCGCCTTCCCGAACCCGGGCCCGGGCGTCGTCGGCCAGAACGCGACACTGACGGCCACCGGCGGCACGTCCGGCAACCCGGTGGTGTTCGGCGTGGACGCCAGCAGCGGCGCCGGGGTCTGCTCGGTGTCCGGGACCAACGGCTCGACGGTGAGCTACCTGGCCGCCGGGACCTGCGTCATCGACGCCAGCCAGGCCGGCGGCGGGAAGTACCAGGCCGCATCGCAGGCCCAGCAGACAGTGACTGTGGTCAGCCCGCTCCCGCAGACGATCACTTTCACGTCCACTCCGCAAAAGCTGTACTTCCCTGGCGGTACCTATACGGTGACGGCGACGGGAGGCGAGTCGGGTAACCCGGTGATCTACAGCATCGATTCGTTGAGCACCTGGCCGTGCTCGGTGTCCGGCTCGACGGTGACCATCGGCACGAACCCTCCCAGCCAGGGGGGAAGGTGTGTCGTCGACGCCAACCAGGCGGCCGGCGGGAGGTATCAGGCGGCCCGGCAAGTCCAGCAGACGCTGACCGTACGCTCGGTCGATTGATCTCTGCCGCGGCGAGTTCGGTTGCCGCGGTCGCGTCGAGACCCAGCGACCGGATGGCCGCCATGCGGGTCTGATAGCCCGCTGCGCTCACGAAGGCGGCGCATCTCCGGCATCGGCCGCGTCGGCGGCCTCGACGTCGTCGCGGGAGATCCCGAGCAGGTGCAGGATCGCGTCCAGGTGCGGGACGCTGACCGAGGCGTCGGCGGCGTCCCGGACCGCGGGCTTGGCGTTGAACGCGACGCCCAGGCCGGCGGCCGCGATCATGTCGAGGTCGTTGGCCCCGTCGCCGACCGCCACCGTCTGGGTCAGCGGCACCCCGCAGGATGCCGCGAAGTCCCGCAGCGCCCGCGCCTTGCCCGCCCGGTCGATGACCGCGCCGGTGAGCTGGCCGGTAAGCCTGCCGCCGGCGATCTCCAGGGTGTTGGCCGCCGTGTAGTCGAGCCCGAGATCGGCGGCGAGCGGGTCGGTGAACTGCGTGAAGCCACCGCTGACGATGCCGCACTTGTAGCCGAGCCGCCGCAGCGTGCGGATCAGGGTGCGGGCGCCGGGAGTCAGCCGCAGCTCGGTCCGGACCTCGTCGATGACCGAGGCCTCCAGCCCCGCGAGCAGGGCCACCCGTTCCCTGAGGGCCGCGGCGAAGTCAAGCTCGCCGCGCATCGCGGCCGCCGTCACCTCGGCGACCTTGGCCGCGCACCCGGCCCGCGCCGCGAGCAGGTCGATGGCCTCGCCGCTGACCAGCGTGGAGTCCACGTCCATTACCACCAGGCGCATGGCCCGCCGGTGCAGGCCGGCGCGCTGCACCGCGACGTCCACGCCGCGCTCGACGGACTCGCGGGCCAGGTCGGCGCGCAGCACGGCCGGATCGGCCCCGGAGATATCGAACTCGATGCAGGTCACCGGGCGGTGCGCCAGCCGGGAGATCCGGTCGATGTTCGCGCCGCTGGCGGCGATCCGCCCGGCGATGCCCGCGATCGCGGCCGGGGCCAGCGGCCGGCCGAGCACGGTGACGTGCAGGCTGCCGCGCCGCAGGGCGGGCTCGGCGGATCCGGCGGTGATCTCGGCCTCCAGGCCCAGGTCGGCGGCCATCCCGGTCACCTGGCGGTGGATCGCGGTCAGGTCGGGGGCGCTGTCGCAGGACAGCAGCACGCCGAGGACCAGGCGCCCGCGGATCACGACCTGCTCGACGTCGAGCACGCTCAGCTCGTGCGCGGCCAGGACGGAGAACAGGCGGGAGGTCACGCCGGGCCGGTCCCGGCCGGTCACGGTGATGAGCAGCGTCATCTGCGGGCTAGACATGGCGAAATCACGCTACCCGCGGCGGCCGCCTCCGCCGCCCGCGGGTGGCTCGGCGCGGCCCGCTACGGCAACAGCAGGTGCAGGTCGCCAAACTCGTGCCAGAGGTACCCGCGGTCGATCGCGGCCTGGTAGCAGCGGCTGAGCAGGTCCAGGCCCGCAAACGCGGCCAGCATCCGCAGGTGGGACGAGCGCGGCTCGTGCAGGCCGGTGATCAGGCCGTCCACGGCCAGCAGCGGGGTGTCCGGCGTGACGATGTGCTCGGTCCAGCCGGCCGCCGGGCGGACGCCCCCGGAGGGCCCGGCGGCCCGGGCCGCGGTTTCCAGCGCCCGGACCACGGTGGTGCCCACGGCGATGACCCGCCCGCCGTGCCGCCGGGTCAGGTTGACCAGCCGGGCGGTGGCCGGGGGGACGTCGTAGGGCTCGGGGTACGGGTCCTCGTCACCTTCCAGCGACGAGACCCCGGTATGCAGGGTGAGCGGCGCGAACGTGACGCCCCGCGCCACCAGGCTGGCCACCACCTCGGGGCTGAACGGGCGGCTGGCGCTCGGCATCTCCGCGCTGCCCGGCCTGGTGCCGAAGACCGTCTGGTACCACTCGATCGGCCAGGGCCGCCGCACGTACGAGTACCTGATCGGCTCGCCGTGCCGGAGCAGGTAGGGCACCACCGCGGTGGACAGCCTGGCCCGCCAGAGCCGGGCGGTGAACCTCGCGTCCAGGGCCAGGACCGCCCCGCCGGGCAGTTCCAGCCGCGATACGGGACCGCCGCGGTACGGGACCGTCGCCGCGCCGTCGGCCGCGCGCAGCTCCACCAGCCAGTCCCCGTCGGGCAGCGGGGTGGAGAAATGCACCACGAGCCCGCCCGGCAGCGGCACCGCCGCGGGCAGCGTGGCCGAGGTGTTGACCACGAGCAGGTCGCCGGGCAGCAGCAGCGAGGGCAGGCGGGTGAACGCGTGATGGCTGATCTCGCCGGCGGCCCCGCGGCTGGCCATCAGCGCGACGCCGTCCCGGCGCAGGCCCCGGGCCTCCGGGGGTTCATGGGCTTCCCGCTCGGCGGGAAGCGTGAAGGCGAGCGCGACGCGGGCGTCGGCGGCATCCAGCGTGGCCGTCATGACCGGGCCCCCGACGGCATCAGCTCGGCGGCGCGGTACCGGCCGGCCGGCAGGCGTTCGCTGATGAGCTTCCTGAACGCGGGGACCACGGCCTCGGGCCGCGGCCGGTCCGAAATGTCCACCCCGGGGAAGGCCTGCTGATGCATCCGGGTGCGCAGGTCGCCCGGGTCCACCCACCAGACCCGGACCAGGCTCTCCTCCGCGGCCAGGACGTTGCTGGCCTGCTCCAGCGCGGCCTTGGCCGCGCCGTAGCCGCCCCAGCCCGCGTAGGCCTCGACCGCGGCGTCGGAGGTGATCGACAGCACCGCGCCGCCGCGGCGGCGCAGCGCGGGCAGCAGCAGCTGGGTGAGCGCGACCGGCGCCAGGACGTTGACCTCGAACGCGTCCCTGAGCTCGCCGATGGGGTAGTCGGCCATGGCCGGGAGCGGGCTGGCGCCCAGCGTGCCCGCGTTGTTGATCAGCAGGTCGGGCCCGCCGAGATCCTCAGCGGCCCGCGCCACGGCGGCGCGGTGCGCGGGATCGGTGATGTCGCCGGGCAGCGCTATGACCTTGGTCCCCGCGGGCAAGCTCACGGCCGCGGCCCCGAGCGCCTCGCCGTCCCGGGCGTCGATCACGAGCGACCAGCCGTCTTCGGCCAGGGCGCGGGCCAGCGCCAGGCCGAGGCCGCGGGACGCGCCGGTGATCACTGCGTTCTTGGTGTTCGTCATGAATTTCACGCTAGGCAGCCGGCCGCGGCGGCACATCGGGCTCGCGCCCCGACCGGCCTGGTCCCATGGTCCTAGGACCAGCGGCCGGTCCCTCCGGCCCGCCGCGCCGGTAGCGTGCGGTGTATGGGCAGCAGCGCGAGCGCGGTCGGCAGCCAGGACGACGTGCTGCGCCAGGTGAGCCAGGTGGTGCTCGCGGTCGCCCGCCAGCTGTCCACCCGCGACGTGCTGCAGATGATCGTCAGGTCGGCCCGCTCGCTGGTCCGCGCCCGGTACGCGGCGCTCGGCGTGCCCGACGACCAGGGGTCGTTCGCCGAGTTCGTGGTCGACGGCATATCGGAGCGCCAGCAGAAGGCCATCGGGCCGGTACCGCGCCAGCACGGCCTGCTCGGCGTGCTGCTGCGCGAGGGCCAGCCGATCCGGGTGGATGACATCCGCGCCGATCCCCGGTTCGAGTGGTGGCCGGCGGCCCACCCGGACATGTCCGACTTCCTCGGCGTCCCGATCCGGGACGGCAGCGACGTCCTCGGCATCATCTTCGCCGCCTGCAAGCGCGACCCGGGCGGCTTCACCGAGCGCGACGAGGAGCTGCTCGGGCTGTTCGCGTCGCACGCGGCCATCGCGCTGACCAACGCCCGGCTCTACGAGCGCGGCCGGGAGCTCTCGGTGCTCGAGGAGCGCGCCCGGCTGGCCCGGGAGTTGCACGACGCGGTATCGCAGAAGCTGTTCAGCATCCGGGCCAAGGCCAGCGCGGCCGGGGTGCTGGTCGGCCGGGACCCGGGCCGGGCCGTCGCCGAGATCGAGAGCGTGGCCTCGCTGGCCGGGCAGGCGCACGCCGAGCTCCGGGCGGTGATCGACGGGCTGGCGCCACCCGACCTGGCCGCCGGGGAGCTCGCCGGATCCCTGCGCAGCTACGCGGTGCTGGCCGGGCGTACGTACGGGGCGGAGGTGCGGTTCCACGCGGAGCAGCTGCCCGAGCTCGGGCCGCGGCGGGAGACCGTGGTCTACCGGGTGGCCCAGGAGGCCCTGCACAACGCGCTGCGGCACTCCGGCGCGGCCGTGGTCTGCGTGTCGCTCACGGCCCGGCGGCGCCGGGTCGTCCTGGAGGTCAGCGACCGGGGACGCGGGTTCGCGCCCGGGGCGGCGCCCGGCGGCCTGGGCCTGGCCTCGATGCGGGAGCGGGCGGCGTCGGCGGGCGGGACGCTGACAGTCCGTTCCGCGCCCGGCGAGGGCACGCTGGTACGGCTGGAGCTCCCCGCGTGATCACCGTCCTGATCGCCGACGATCATCCCGTGGTCCGGCAGGGGCTGCAGGTCCTGCTCAGCGTGCAGGACGACATCGAGGTGGTGGGCGAGGCGGCCGACGGCGGCCGGGCGCTGGCCATGGCTGCGCAACTGGACCCGGACGTGATCCTGCTGGACCTCAAGCTGCCGGTCATGGACGGCATCGCGGTGCTGCGGGAGCTGCGCGGCTCCGGGCTCAGGACGCGGGCCCTGGTGCTGACCAGCGCGGCCGACCGGGGCCTGGTCCCCCTGGCCGTGCAGGCGGGCGCGGCGGGCTTCCTGTACAAGGACGTCGATCCCGAGGCCCTCATCAGGGCCCTGCGGTCGGTGCACGACGGGAACACGCTGCTCGCGCCTGAGGCGGCCGGCTCGCTGCTGCGCCCGGGAATGGCCGCCCCGGCCGTACGCGGGATCGGCGCGCTCACCGGCCGTGAGCGCGAGGTGCTGGCCCAGATCGCCGACGGCCGCTCCAACCGGGAAATCGCCAGGCTGCTGAGGGTGTCGGAGAAGACCGTCAAGACCCATGTCAGCTCGGTGCTGGCCAAGCTCGGGGTCGCCGACCGGACACAGGCGGCGCTCCTTGCCGTCCGGCAGCTGGAGAGATAACCTGCGCGCGACCCCCGATCGTGCGGCGCCGCGGCGTACGCAGGTTCCGAGCCGGGAATGGCGGTATGCCAGGAAGGAGCCGCATGTCGGACGAGGTGCTGCGACTTCGCGGGGTAGGGGTCCGGCACGACAGGTCGATGCTGCTCAGGGACGTCGACTGGACGGTCCGCAGCGACGAGAGCTGGGTCGTCGTCGGGCCGAACGGGGCCGGGAAGACCACCCTGCTGCAGGTCGCCGCGGCGCTGCGGGCGCCGACCGAGGGCACGGTGGAGATTCTCGGCGAGCCGCTCGAGGAGGCGGATCTCCAGGACCTGCGGTCCCGGGTCGGGTTCGCCAGCGCCGCCGTGGCGGACGAGGTGCCGGCGGCCGAGAAGGTCATCGACCTGGTGCTGAGCGCCTCGTACGGGATCCTGGGCCGCAACGAGGAGGACTACGACTCCGGCGACGTCACCCGCGCGGTGGAGCTGCTCGACGCGCTCGGCTGCGCGCACCTGATCCGGCGCAGGTTCGCCAGCCTGTCCGAGGGCGAGCGCAAGCGGGTCCAGATCGCCCGGTCGCTGATGCCCGACCCCGAGCTGCTGCTGCTGGACGAGCCGGCCGCCGGGCTGGACCTGGGCGGCCGCGAGGACCTGCTGCAGCGGGTCTGGATGCTGTCCGCCGACCCGCAGGCGCCCATGATCGTGCTGGTCACGCACCATCTCGAGGAAGTACCCGAGGGGTTCACGCACGCGATGCTGCTGCGCAAGGGCACCGTGCTCGCGGCCGGGCCGGTGCAGGAGGTGTTCACCGAGCGGAACCTGTCCAAGTGCTTCGGGGTCCCGCTGCTGATCGAGCGTCGCGCCGGCCGCTGGACCGCCCGGGCCGCCCCGCGGTACTGAGGGTCACGTGGACCCCGGTGAGGCGCTCGCCATCCTGGCCGCCGGAGCCGCTGCGGGCGGGGTCAACGCGGTCGTCGGGTGCGGCTCGCTGATCACCTTCCCGACGCTGCTGGCGTTCGGCTTCCCGCCGGTCATCGCGAACGTGTCGAACAACGTCGGCATGGTGCCCGGCAACGTGAGCGGCGGGTTCGGCTACCGGCGCGAGCTGGCCGGGCAGCGCGGCCGCCTGCTCCGGCTGGGCGCGGCCTCGGCGACGGGCGCGCTGGCCGGGGCCCTGGCCTTACTGTCGCTGCCGCCCGGTGCGTTCACGTTCATCGTGCCGGTGCTGATCCTGCTCTCCTGCGCGCTGGTGCTCGCGGCGCCCCGGCTGAGCGCGTGGCTGACCCGCCGGGAGGCCGTGCGGGGCCGGGCCGGCCCGCTGCTGTCGGCCGGGGTCTGCCTGTCCGGGGTGTACGGCGGGTACTTCGGCGCGGCCCAGGGCGTCCTGGTGATCGGGTTGCTGGGCAGCTTCCTCGATGAGAACCTGCAGCGCGTCACCGGCGCCAAGAACGTCCTCGTGGCCATGGTCAACGGCACGGCGGCGGTGGTGTTCATCGCGCTCGCGCACGTCTCCTGGACGGCCGTGGCGTTGCTCGCCGCCGGGTCCACGGTCGGCGGGCTGCTGGGCGCGCGGTACGGGCGCCGTCTGCCGCCGGCCGTGCTGCGGCTGTTCGTCGTGGCCGTCGGGGTGATCTCCGCCGTTAAGTTGATCTTCTTCTGACTCTCGGGTTGTGATCGGTGATGTTCCGGGTACGAAACACGGCATAGGCGGCCCCGGGAGGCCAGCGATGAAGGGTGACAAGGTCGAGATTGTCGTCGATGCGGGCGACGCCCCGGTCAAGACGTACGAGGTGGAGGCCACTCGCGCCGGGCGCCGGGTCGAGGTGGTCACCCGGCGCGGGCAGGTGGAGGTGACCGAGCTGACCCGGGGCGGGGTGCCGGTCCGGACCGCCCGCTTCATGGCCAGCCGGGTGATAGCGCTGGTTGAGCACCCGGCACCGCGCCGTGCGGGCCAGCGGCCCGGACGCCTGGCCGGCGCGCCCGGCCGGCCCGCGCGCCAGGCCGGCTAGCCGGGAGCCGGGGCGAGCAGGCCGTCCCGGACGGCGCGGCCCACCAGGTCCCTGGCGTACTTCCCCAGCGTCGGCGAGCCGTCCTCGATCAGTGCTACCTTGGCGAGCACCTGGTCGGCCGTGATCCCGTGCTCTTGCCAGGTCCCCCCGCCGACCTTGAGGTTCTCGAGCATGGGCTGCAGCCGGTCGAGCGCGCGCGCGAACCTGGCCTCCGGCGTCCGGCGCTCCTCGAACTCGTCCCACAGGCCGCGGAAGCTGGCCGCCTGGTCCGCCGGCAGCAGCGCGAAGATCCGGTCGGCGGCCGCGCGCTCGGCCTCCTCCTGCCGGGCCTGCTGCGCCGCGTCGGCGTAGACGAACAGGTCGCCGGCGTCGATCTCGACCAGGTCGTGCACCAGCACCATGGCGGTCACCCGGCCGATGTCGGTGCCGGGCGGGGCGTGGCCGGCGAGCGTCAGCGCCATCACCGCCAGGTGCCAGGAATGCTCGGCCGAGTTCTCCCGCCGGCCGGGCCCGGCCAGCATGGTCTGCCGCAGCACGCCCTTGAGCCGGTCGATTTCGGTGACGAACCGGATCTGCTGATCGAGGCGCTCCATGCCCTGCAGGCTAGGCGACGCGGGCTCAGGCCAGGCCGTGGCGCTCCCTCAAGGCCTGGCGGTACTCCTCCACGACCAGGTCGGTCAGTTCTTCGACCGATGTGTCCCGGCTCGGCTTGTCGAAGGTAATCTCGCCCTGCTGCAGCAGGTTGACCCGGTCGCAGATCTCGAACACCTGGCCGTAGTTGTGCGCGATGATGATCACCGAGACGTCGCCGCGGCTTTTCAGGTCCTGCACCAGGTCCAGGATCATCGCGCCTTCCTTGACGCCCATGGCGGCCAGCGGCTCGTCCAGCAGCAGGATCTTCGCGTTCTCGAACACCGCGCGAGCGACCGCGATCGCCTGCCGCTGCCCGCCGGAGAGCTGGGCCACGCTGACCTGGACCGAGGGGATGTGCACGCCCATCTCGTCCAGGTGCTCCCGGGCGATCCGGCGCATCTCGCGGTTGTTGAGCAGCGGCCAGCGCACCTTTTCCCGGTTCAGGAACATGTTGTGATAGACGCTGAGCCCGGGAATGAGCGCAAGGTCCTGGTAGACGATGTCGATGCCGAGCGAGCGGGCGTGCTCGACCGACTTGAGCGTGAGCTCCTGGCCGTTGACCACGATCCGGCCGGCGTCGGGCTGCTGGAAGCCGCAGAGGATCTTCATCAGCGTGGACTTGCCCGCGCCGTTGTCGCCGAGCAGGGCCAGAACCTCGCCGCGGGCCAGGTGCAGGCTCACGTCGCGCAGCGCGGTCACCGCGCCGAACCGTTTGCTGATGTGCTCGGCGCGCAGCACGTCCTCCGGGGGTGGCCCGTCGCCGGCGGAGGGCTGGGTTCCGAGATCCTGGGCGGTCATATCGATCTCCCCGCTCCTCGCAGCCGGGCGAGCTGCACGTTCGCGATCATGGCGACCAGAATCGCGCCGCCGAAGATGACCGGCAATATGTTTGCGCTGATCCCAAGGATGTCAAAGCCGTCGGTCAGGGTGGCCAGTACGATCGCGCCGAGGAACGCCCCCAGGATCGTGCCCGAGCCGCCGAGCATCGCGGTCCCGCCGATGACGGCCGCGATCACGGCGTAGAACATCGGCGTGTAGCCGCCGGCGGTGGGGTCGACGTTGTTGGTATAGAAGGCGGTCTGGAGGCCGACCAGCGCCCCCATGAAGCCCGAGATCATGAAGTTGCCGTACTTGATCCGGCCCACGTTGATGCCGGCCTCCCGAGCGCCGAGCAGGTTCCCCCCGGCCGAGATCGTGTACAGGCCCCACCGGGTCCGGGTGAGCACCACGTGGAAGATCGCGACCAGTACCACCGCCCAGACGAACGGGGCCCACTGCCACGGGTTGCCGGGGACGCCGAGCCACTTCCCGACTCCGAGGGCGATGGGCGGGGTCGGCGACGGCTCGGCATGCGAGACGACCAGGGCCAGGCCCAGCAGGATGAACCCGGTGCCGATCGTGGTGATGAACGACGGGACGCCCAGCGTGACCGTGATGAACCCGTTCACCCAGCCGGCCACCACCCCGGTGAGCAGGCCGAGGATGACCGCCACCAGCGCGGGCAGGTGGTAGTCAGTGATCGCGAAGAGCGTCACGAACGGCGCGAACGTGTAGATGAAGCCGACCGACAGGTCGATCTCGCCGCAGATCAGCAGCAGCACCTCGCCGATCGCGATGATCGCGATCGGCGCCATGAGCTCCGACAGCAGGTCGACCGCGTTGGTCTGGGTGACGAACGTCGAGGTGTGCGTGAGCCCGAAGTACAGCAGCAGCGCGACCGTGACCACCAGGACCGTAGCCTCACGCTGCCGGGCGAACACGGCCAGGCTGCGTACGACAACCTGCCCGCCGCCGTTCCCCTTGCCGCCGTCACCGTCGGCCCCGGCAGGGCCGAGGACCTTGCTGCCTGACTCGGCGGTGTCGCTCACGTCACCTCCCGGGCTCTTGTGCCCGCCCCCACCGGAGACGGGCGGCCGGCCTGTCGCCCAGGCACGGTCGCCCGCCGCCGACTTGCCTATTCATACCCAGGACCCGGCCTGGCCTTGCTCAGGTGCTGGTGGTCGCCATCGGGTTCTGGATCGCGCCGGACGGACGCGGCAGGTACACCTGCGCGGTCGTCGAGCCCTGGAATCTGCTGTCCTTGTTGTACTCGGCCAGGTTGGTCTTCGTGATGAAGGACAGGCCGGTGTCGGTGTCGGGCGGGACGATCGTGCCGCCGGAGATGTTGTACAGGTACAGGTACAGCGTGGGCAGGAAGCCCTGCAGGTACGGGTCCTGGTAGATGGTGAAGTTGGTCTTCCCCTGGGAGATGTTGGTCAGCGTCTGCGGGACCGTGTCGAAGCCGCCGTTGGGGAGGCTCGACAGGCCGGTCTCGGCGAGCGCCTGCGCCAGGAACGAGGTCGAGGTCGAGTCCACGGCGAACGCGCCCTTGACGTTCTTGTGCGCGAGCAGATACGCCTTCTCGTTCGCGAGTATCGTGGCCGGGACCGTGGTGGTCGTGATCTCGGCGACCGTGTAGCCCGCGGGAGTCAAGATCGAGGCGGCGCCGTCGTAGCGCGGCTGGATGTTCCCCGTCCCGGGAGTCTCGATGAAGATCGGCACGAGGCCCGGGGTCGTCATCGACTTGATCCGCTGCCCGAGCTGCTGACCGGAGGTGAACAGCGCCTGCCCGACGTAGGCCAGCCGGTTGGTGCCGATGTCGGCGACCCCGCTCTTGCTGACCAGCCCGTCGGCGTTGTAGCTGAGCACCGGGATGCCCGCGCTCATCGCGTTCGCCACCGGGGTGGTGAACGAGCTGGAGTTGATCAGCGTGGTCGCGATGCCGGCCGCCTTGGCCGAGATCGCGGCGTTGATCTGCGCGACCATCTGAGCGGCGACCGAGGTCGTCGAGCCGGTCCACTTCGGCGTGGGCAGGTTAAGCAGCGCCGCGGCGTCGGCGAAGCCGTACTGGGTGGGCACGAAGAAGCTGTTCGTGGTGACGTGGTTGACGAACCAGAACTGCCACGCCGGGGTCTTCGGGAAGTTCCCCGCAGCGCTCTTCGTGGCGGCGGCGCTGCTCGTCGAGTTGCTGCTGCACGCCGCGAGCAGGGCGGAGGCCGCCGCCGTCGCGCTGACCAGCCCGGTACCCTTGATCAGCTTCCGGCGCGTCGGTCCGTCCTTCATGTTGAGGGTTTCGATCGCTTCATCGACCTTCGGGTCGACGTTGTCCATAAGGGCCTCCATCGTTTCCCTGGGGCGGATGTGCCCCTTGGCTGCCGGGCAGGCAGAGTGCTCTCCCGGCTGGGTGGCGTCAAGCTGGGGCCGGGCTTCCTCATCGCGGGATCCCCCGGCCGCCGGGCACGGTCAGGCGGACACGGTCACCCGGTGGGATCGCGTCATGACCCATGCCCACCTGGCTCCTGTCTCAGGCCGCTTCAGGTGCGGAGCGGCTCGCGTCAGCGGCCAATCGGCCGTCCCGATGTGAGCGCTAACATCTTCGCAGATATACGCCTGACGAGGCCATAAGCTAGAACAGGTTGACTTGGCCGTCAACGATCCGATCGGACCAGACGCACAAATGTGATCTGTCCGGGCGCAGCGCCTGGCGGCCCGCCGCGGCGGCCGGTCCGCTCACGTCGGCATTTCCTCCGATCGCGTTAGCAGCCGGGGCCGCCCGAAATCTTTTGTCAATTTTTTCGCGGCGACTCGGGCCGGGCGGCTAGCGGGCGGCGGTGCCGATGAGGCCGTTACGGGAGACCCGCGCGGCCAGGGCGTCCTCGTCCAGGCCGGCGGCGTTCTCGGGTGGCAGCGGCAGCACCAGGTAGCGGGTCTCGGAGTTGGCGTCCCACACCCGGATCTCGGTGTCCTCGGGCAGCTCCAGGCCGAACTCCGCCAGGACCGCGCGCGGCTCGCGGACCACCCGCGAGCGGTAGGCGAAGCTCTTGTACCAGGTCGGCGACGGGCCGAGCAGGGACGTGGGGTAGCACGAGCACAACGTGCAGACGATCACGTTGTGCACCCCGGGCGTGTTATCGACCACCTTGAGCAGGTAGCCCCGGGCGCCGTCGGCGAAGCCCAGCTCGGCGGCTGCGGCATTGCCGTCGGCCAGCAGGCGGTCACGGTAGGCCGGGTCGGTCCAGGCCCTCGCGACCATCCGCGCCCCGTTCACCGGCGAGGCGGACGCGTAGACGCCCGCCAGGATCTCCTCGAGCTCGGCGTCGGTGGTCAGCCCGGCGGCGATCACCCGTTCTTCGAACGCCCGGACCCGCGCCGCGACCGGAAGCTCGGCGTGCCCGCCGCTCATGATGCTGGCCTTCCCGCTCGCCTCCGGGGCGCCTTTAGGCGCCGTCTTCCCTCGTCGCTCGGTCGCAAGCTCCCTCGCTCCTCAGTCCAGACGCCGCCGCGCCCCTCCGCTCGCTCCTCGCTCGCCGGGAAACCACCGGCTCGCTTACGGCTTCTCCAGGTACGACTCCCACAGGTCCAGGATCACCGAGTGACGACCCGAACCCCACAGCTCGGCCGCGCCGAAGCGCACCGCGTACACCGGCTCGGCGCGGGGAACTCCGCGCACCACGTTGTCCGGCACCGACCAGGTGGCGCGGACCTCTAGGACCTCGCCGACGTGCCCCCGCACGTAGCGCGGCAGCCGGGTGTGGCCGTCGGGGTCGGCCGAGCGCGCCCGGACCCGGTCGCCCGCCGCGAACCTAGCCATCCCGGTGCTCCCGGTGATCTGCATCGTCCGGCAGCAGGCCCTTCTCGGCCAGCAGCATCTCCGCCGCCCGCAGCCAGCGCTCGTAGTAGGACAGGGCCAGGTACTCGGCGGGCGGTATGCGCTCGATGGCGTCGCGGAGCTCGTCGAACTGCCGGTTGATCACCCCATGCCGTTGCAGCGCCCGGACCAGCGCGTACACCCGGGCCTCCCAGTCGGCGTGGAAGAACCGCCCGTCGTCGTCGGCCACGGGGACCGGCCCGAACCCCGTCTGGCCGCCCATGTCGTGCACCCGGCTCATGTAGCTGACGGTACCCCCGGGGCGCCGCGGAAATGCCCTTCCGCATAGGAGAGATTCGGCGGAATCTGCTGGCCAGTAGTTGACCTTGAGATAATTCGTCAAAGTTTCCATAACGCTAAGCCGCGCCCACTCTGGACCATTGACGGCCGGTCGCAGCGGCGTGATACGCGGGCCACATGGCCGGTACGGCCGCGAGCGCCAGGTCCGCCCCTACGTGATCGTTCACATGTTTTGACTGGCATGGACGGCTACCGCGGCCGAGCGCACACACGGCCTCAGCCCCGGCCGCGGATGGCCACCCGTGGTCGCAGGCCTGCCCGGTGGACCCGGCGGCTCGGCTGACCACGCGCAACCGGGGCAGTAATATCCATAGCCGTAACAGTCAGGAAAGCATCCCGTTTGCGGGCTGTTATAACGTTCGGCGGGCAGTTATCCTGGCCGGGTCATCGCCTGATCAAGGGGCGAGAAACGCCAAAAGATGCTCAGGTTTCCTATCTGTCACGCACGCTCTGCGCGGACGGGCGGCTGGCCGGCATTTATCCCGGGTTCCCGGGTAGCGGAGCGGGGACGGCGCGTCCTGCGGGCGCGCCGGGGAACGTCGCGCAGGAGCAGGAGGGACACTGGGTTGCCTGACAAGACCGTCATCCTGATCGTGGAGGACGACCAGAACATCGTCGACCTCGTCCGGTCGAACCTCTCCGTCCGCGGGCACGACGTGATCGCCTCGAAGAACGGCGACTCCATCGCGCGGACCCTGGAGCTTCGCGCTCCCGACCTCGTGCTCTTGGACCTGATGCTGCCGGACGCCGACGGGTTCGAGCTGTGCCGGGAGATCCGCGAGCGGTCCGAGGTCGGCGTCATCGTGCTGTCGGCCCGCCGGGCCGAGACGGACAAGGTCCGCGCGCTCAACCTGGGCGCCGACGACTACATGACCAAGCCGTTCGGGATCGAGGAACTCCTGGCCCGGATCAACGCCACGCTGCGCCGCAGCAGGCCCGCGCCCGCGGGCCCGCCCGAGCCGAGCGTGGTCACGGTGGGGGATGTCGAGATCGACCTGGAGCGGCGGCGGGTCACCAAGGGCGGGCGCCTGGTGCATCTCACCCAGACCGAGTTCGCGCTGCTCCGGCAGTTCGCGGTCAGCCCCGGCGTGCTGCTCACGCACGCGACGCTGCTGCGGCGAGTCTGGGGCCCGGGCTACGAGACGCAGACCGAGTACACCCGGGTCTACGTGGCCCGGCTGCGCGCCAAGCTCGAATCCCCGGGCGGGGAGCAGCTGTTCATCACCGAGCCGCGCTCGGGCTACCGCTTCGCGCTGCCCTCCCAGGACCGCATGCCGCTGGCCGCATCCCGCGGCCCCGCCTGAGCCTAAACTGCGACGGTGTACCGGAAGACCCAGCAGCCCAGGCCGGAGCCGCTCACCCGCCGGGACAAGCGGGGCATGGCGCTCGTCGGCGCCCTGATCGTGGCCGGGCTGGTCGGCCTGGGCATCTGGGCGGCGGTCCAGCCCGGAGGGTACGGGCAGTCGCGCAACGGCTGCGTCACGGTCTCCGCCGCGAGCAGCACCGGCGGGGCGCTGCTGCACGCGTGCGGCGCCCGGGCCGTGGCGATGTGCCAGGCCGCGTTCACGCACCAGGACCAGCTCTCGCGGCTGACCCGGCCGCAGTGCCGCCTGGCCGGCCTCGGCCCGGCCCCGTCCCCGTCAGCCAGCCAGGCCGGGGGATAGCAGGCATCGGCGGGCCGTCCGCGGCCTGTCGCACTGAGCCGCCCGGCGCGCTACGATCCGTTCCGACATGGGAAAGATCAGGGTCGCGCTGGCCGAGGATCATGTGCTCCTCCGGGAGGGCATCTCCCGCCTGGTATCGGCCAACGAGGATTTCGAGCTGGTCGGGGCGGCGTCCGACCTGCCGACGCTGCTTGCCCTGGTGGACGAGCAGGTTCCCGACGTCGTGGTCACCGACATCCGGATGCCGCCCACCGGCACCGACGAGGGCATCGAGGCCGCGGCCTGGATCCGGGAGCACCATCCGCAGGTCGCCGTGGTCGTGCTGAGCCAGTACACCGCGCCCGGATACGCGCTGGCCCTGCTCGAGCACGGCTCGGCCGGGCGGGGCTACCTGCTCAAAGAGCGGATCGGCAGCGTGGACGAGCTGGCCCGGGCCATCCGCACCGTGGCTCAGGGAGGGTCGGTGATCGACCCCATCGTGGTCGACGAACTCGTGCGCGCACGCTCGCAGGAGCGCCACCTGGGCCTGTCGTCGCTGACGCCGCGGGAGGCGCAGATCCTGGCCGAGATGGCCCAGGGCAAGAGCAACTCCGCGATCGCCGCGTCGCTGTTCGTCACCGAGCGCGCCGTGGAGAAGCACACCAACTCGATCTTCGCCAAGCTCGGCCTGTCCGAGGAGAAGGACGTCAACCGGCGGGTCAAGGCCGTGCTGGTCTACCTCAGCCGGCAGGCCGAACCGTGATGCTGGCGGGGAGGCTGGCCACACCCCCATGCGGATGGCAGCACCCTCGGCAGCACGGACAAATCGTGCGAGGCTGGAAACGTGACCACCCCGCGTTCCGTGCTCGTCGTCGATGATCAGGCGCCGTTCCGCTCCGCCGCCCGGGCCGTCCTGCGCCGGCTCGAGGGCTTCGAGTTCGCGGGGGAAGCGTCGAGCGGCTCGGAGGCGATCGAGCTGGTCGACCGGCTGCACCCGGCCCTGGTCCTGATGGACATCAACATGCCGGAGATGAACGGGATCGAGGCGACCCGCCAGATCATCACCGCGCATCCCGACGTGGTCGTGATCCTCTGCTCGACCTACGACGCGGCCGATCTTCCGCCCGCGGCCTCGGCCAGCGGCGCGACCGCCTACGTGAACAAGGAACGGCTCGCCGCGGACACCCTGCGCCGCCTGTGGGAGGAGCGGGACTCGGGCACCTTCGTGTCCTGCTGACCGTCGCTCATGTAAGGGATACCGGCGCCGGTGAATCGATCACGGGGCTGAGGTCTCAGAGCAGCGGGATCGAGCCGAGAACCTGGGCGCCCTGGCCCGGATGCGACTCCCAGCGCACCGTGCCGCCGATCGCGCCCAGCCGGTCGGCCATGTTGACGAAGCCGTGGCCGCTGCGGGCGACGGCCGGGTCGAAACCGGGACCGTCGTCGCTGACCGAGAACAGCAGGCCCCCGGACTCCTCCCAGAGCCGCACCTGCACGTGTGCCCCGGGCGCGTGCTTGGCCGCATTCTGCAGCGCTTCCAGGCAGCAGAAGTAGACCGCCGCCTCGATGTCGGGCGAGTACCGGCCGATCCCGTCGCTGGCCACGGTGACCGGCAGCGGGCTGCGGTTGCCGGCCGCGCGCAGCGCCTCGCCGAGCCCGCTGTCGGCCAGCAGCGGCGGGTAGATGCCGTGGGCGAGCTCGCGCAGTTCCTGGATCGTGCTCTTGACGTCGTCGGCCAGCTGGTCCAGCATCTCGGTCGCGGCCTGCGGGTCGTCGGTGAGGATGTCCCGCGCCAGCCGCAGGTTCACCGCCATCGCCACCAGGTGCTGCTGCGCGCCGTCGTGCAGGTTGCGCTCCACCCGGCGGCGCTCGGCGTCACCGCTGGCCACGATGCGGGCCCGTGACTGGCGCAGCTCGTCGGCTTGCTTGCGCAGCTCGTCGAGGGTCGTCGCCAGCTCGGTGTCCAGCCGGGCGTTGTGTATCGCGAGGCCGACCTGCCGGGCCAGCTCGGTGAGCACGCGGTCGTCCTCCTCGGAGAAGGCGTCGGCGGCGGCCGGCCGCTCGGCGACGATCAGCCCGAGCAGCTCGCCGGCGTGGCTGGCCGGGGCGACCCGGATCTGGACCTGCGCGCGCCCGTTCAGCAGGGTCGGCAGCCAGACCGTCGCCCAGGCGTTGCCGGACACGCCCGCCCGGGTCACGACCGCGCGCTCCCGGGCCGTGACCATGACCGACCGGGGCCCGGTGTCCGGCACGGCGGCGACGCGCTCCAGCACGTCGCCGGTCCCGGTATAGACCTCGGCGCTGGTGAGCGCCATGGTCTTGCGGAGCGACTCGGCCAGCTGCAGCAGCAGCTCATCCATGGGGATGGCGCGGGTCAGCCGGCTGCCGAACGTGCGCAGCGTCTCGTCGGGCGCCTCCTTGGCCCCGTAGACGAACCGCGTGGCCGACGCGACCAGCCGGTCCCTGGCCGGCAGGTAGCCGATCGCGGCCACCGCCGCGGCCAGCATCGACAGCCCGAGGACCTCCCGGTCGCCCGCGTCGCTGGGCCTGGTCCCGATGCCGAGCACGATCACCAGGTAGATGGCCGCGACCACCGCGGTGAACCCGGCGATCGACAGCACCTGGACCAGCACCCGGCCCCCGGAAGGCCCGAGCCCGCGCACTTCGCCGGCCATCATGCCGAACGCCAGCAGGGACGAGCACCCGGCCGCCACCGCGGCCACCGGTCCCGGCCACCCCACGAGCACGTGCAGGACCACGACCACCAGCGCCGTGTCGGCGGCCAGGATGGCGCCGACCGCCATCCACTGCATCCGCTGCTGGTCGCGCCCGCCGGCGGACAGGTAGCGGAGCCGTACGGCGGGCAGCGCGCACGCCGTGCCCGCCGCCCAGGCCAGCGCCGCCGCCCAGGCCGGGAACGGGCGCCCGGCGATCACCAGCACGAGGCCGAGGCCGGCCGCCGCGGCGTAGGCGAGCCCGGCGCCGATCCTCCGGGCCCGGCTGCCCAGCCGGCCGTCGGGCAGGGCCAGCAGCATGTGCACCCAGATCGCGATGAGCAGCGGCACGGCCAGAGTGGTGACAGCGCGGGCCGCGTGGTGCTGGCCGCCGGCCGCCTCGTCGCCGATCCGCGCGGCGGTCAGCGCGACCGAGGCGACTCCCGCGCCGAGCGCGACCTGCCACAACGCGGTCCGGTGCGGGGTGCGGGCCAGGATCGCGCCGCACACCGCGCCGAGCAGGACCAGGCCGAAGGCCACGGCCAGCAGCGCGGAGATCCCGCCCGGCACGGGCGTCCGGATCCCGACCACCACGACCGCCACGGTGAGCACGGGCAGCACCAGCCCGGCCGTAATCCGCCGCGCGGTGCTCCCGCCCGGCGCGGGCATCGTGACCACCGGCTCGTCGACTGTGGTGTTCATCATGACTCCGCTCTCCATCCTCCTTCACTCCGCGCGCAAGACTTCGGCCGCCGGCGTGCGCGCCGCCCGCTGGCCGGGGAGTGCCGCGACCAGGTTGGCCAGGACTAGGGCCGCCGCCGCGGCCAGGGCGATCGAGCCGGCCGGGACCGTCGGGTCCGGGACCGCCGCCAGTTCCTGGGCGAACGCCAGCCACAGCCAGCGCCCGGCGGCGATGCCCAGCGGCACCCCGACCACCAGGCCCACCACGGCGATCACCGAGGACTGCCAGGACACGGCGCCCGCCAGCTGGCGCCGGGTGAAGCCCAGCGTCTTCAGCAGCGCGAAGTCACGGCGGCGCCGGCGCACCGACGCCACCAGGGTCAGACCCAGGGCAGCCACCGCCCCCGCCGCCAGCCCCCCGGCCAGCACCGCGGGCATGGCCCCCATGGACCTGTAATTCACGATCTCGGCCGGCCGCTGCGCGGGCAGCAGGTCGATGGTGTCCGCCCGAGACCCGCCGCCGCTGGCGGCCAGTGCCTGCGGCGAGTTCAGCACCGCGGTGAGCTGACTGCTAATGCCCTGCATCGACCGCAGGCCGGCCGCCTCGCTGACGCCGGGCCGCAACCGGACGAGGATGGCGTTGGGGCCGGTCAGGAGGCGCCCGAACGGGCCGGTGAGCGCGTTGCCCGGCAGCAGCGCCGTGGAGAACAGCGCCCCCGTGCTCATCGAGGGATGAACGCTCAGCACGCCGCCGATCGCCGGCATGGTGGCCGTGCCCGCGATCGTGAGCCTGACGTTCAGGCTGCCACCGGACAGCGTCACGGTCCCGCCGACCCGCTGGTGCAGCGCGGCCAGCGTGGCCGGACCGAGCACGACGTCGCGGCTGCTGTCGAGCCCGTGCCCGGATAGGACGTGCGGCGCCACCGCGGGGTGAGTGGGCGTCACCATGGCCGGGACGGTCTGGCCGTCCACCTGGACCGTCGCGAAGTCCACCCCTGTCGTGGCGGCTACCAGCCGGTCGTGGGCCAGCAGCGGGTCGGCCCACCGGGCGGGCACGGGTCCCCACCCCTGGACCGCGTAGAGGGCGTAGTCGAAGTCCCAGCCGTAGAGCGCTGGATGCGAGACCAGCATGGTCAGGCTGGCGCCGAAGGTGAGCGTGGCGCTGACGACGGCCATCGCGAGCACCGCGCCGGCCAGGACCGAGCGGACCGGCACGGCCGTCCGCCCCCGCCCTGGCTCCAGGGCCAGGCGCAGGCCCTCGACGCCCGACGCCGGCAGCCCGGCGGCCACCGCCACCCGGGCCGCGGTGGGTCTGGGGTCGCTGGCCTGGCCCCGGGCGGCCATCCGGTGCGGCACCTGGCGGTAGGCGATAACCGCGGCCACGCTGCCGAGTACCAGGAACAGCGCGAGGGCCCCGAGCCCGAGCACCGCCGCGTCGAGATGAATCCCGCGTCCGGGTTCCACCTCCCGAACGGGCCCGAACAGTGAGAACGGCGACAGCGCGATGGCCACGCCGACGGCGAGCAGCGCGCCGCTGGCGACCGCCGCCAGGATGGCGGGCAGCCCGTCGGCCATGATCATTGCCGGCCCGGCGCCGAGCGCCCGCAGCGCCCCGCCGTCATCCGCACCCGCCCGGAGCTGCCGGGACACGGATTGGGTCCCGATGATCAGCGCGGCGAGCCCGGCGATCAGCCCGAACACGCCCAGGGCGATGGCCTCCGGTCGGATCGACCGCTGAGCTTCGGCTTCGATAGCCGAGGTGACGTAGACGTAGAGCTCGGAACCGCCGGGCGAGATGTAGGAACTCGTCGCTAGCAGGTGGTTGTATTCACGGCCGACGGCGGTGTCGTATCGGCTACCGCCATCCAGTCGCAGGCCTACGTCCATACCGCTGGCGCAGCAAGCGGCGAACTCGTGCGCCAGCGCGGGCGTGCCGAGCAGGAAGCCGGTCCGGTCGGCGTCGACGCTATCCTGCAGCACCTGCGTGTTCAGGACGCCGATGCCGACGACCGTGAGGTCCGCCCGGCCGCGCAAGCCACCTGAACTGCTGCCGATCAGCCCGACCAGCAGCCGCGATCCCACGTGCAGGTGGAGCGCCAGGGCCGCGTCCTGGGTAGCCACCACCTCGTCCGCGCGGGCCGGGTCGGGCCGCCGTCCCGCGGTGATCGTCACCCGGTCCTGGCGGGAGTAGAGGCCGTCAGGGCCGCCGACGGTGGCGGCCAGCTGCACGTGAGCGAGCAGGACCGAGCCGAGGCGCCGCCCGCTGTCGGTGAGGGTGACCGCGGTCAGCGGCACGGCCACGGCGGCCCCGGCCACGTGCGGCAGCCCGGCCAGCTGGCGTACGAAGCCGAGGGAATACGCCGGTGAGGTGAACGGCTCGACGACGAGGTCCGAAGGGTTGGTGCTGGCCAGGAAGTTCGGGTACGACGAGTCGGTGCGGCGGGCTGCGGCCACCGAGCCCATGGCCACGCCGCCGACCAGGCCGATCAGCACGGCCAAGGCGAGGTAGCCGCCCCAGCGTCGGCGGAAGGTGGCCGGGAACCGGTACACCACCACGCGCAGCACCAGGCCGTATCGCCCGGGACCGCGTGGTACGGACCCGGCCGCGCTGGCTCCCGGGGCGGGCATCGGCATCACTCCGCTCGCATCACTTCGGCGGCCGGCGTCCGCGCGGCCCGCCGGCCGGGGACCGCGGCCACGGCGTTGGCCAGGACCAGGGCGGCCACGGCGGCCACGGCGATCGAGCCGGCCGGGACCGTCGGGTCGGGCACGGCCGACAGCTCGCGCGCGAACGCCACCCACAGCCACCGTCCGGCGGCGATACCCAGCGGTACGCCGATCACCAGGCCGGTGACGACGATCACCGAGGACTGCCAGGCCACCGCGCCGCCTAGCTGCCGCCGCGTGAAGCCCAGGGTCTTCAGCAGCGCGAAGTCGCGCCGCCGCCGCCGCACCGACGCCGCCAGCGTCAGGCCCAGGGCGGCCACGGCCCCGGCGGCGAGCCCGCCGGCCAGGACCGCAGGCATGGCGCCCATGGTCTTGTAGTTCACGATCTCGGCCGGCCGCTGCACCGGCAGCACGGAGACGAAGTTCAGGTACTGCCCGACGTTGCCGATGACGGACTCCACCTGCGGCAGGCGGGAGTCGCGGTTGAGCTGGCCGGCGACCTGGTCCAGTGTGCGCAGCCCGGCCGCCGGGCTGACGCCGGGTCGCAGCCGGACGAAGATGGCGTTGGGCCCGGAGAGCGGGCCGTACCCGTCCAGGTCCGCCGCGGGCAGCGACCGGGTGGACATGATCGCGCCCGTGCTCAGCGACGCGTGCACGCCGATGACGTTGCCGATCGTGGGCAGCGCGGCGGTGCCGGCGATCCGCAGCCGGGTCGGCGGGACGATCTGCCCCTCGGACACGGTCACGGTGTCGCCGAGCCGCTTGTGCAGCGCGGCCAGGGTCGCGGGCCCGAGCACGATCTGACCGGGCCCGGTCAGGCGCTGGCCGGCCAGCGGGCTAGGCGTGATCGCCGCAGGCGTGGCGAAGGCCATGGCCGGCACCGTCTGGCCGTCGATCTGGACCGTCGCGAAGTAGGCGCCGGTGGTGGCGGCCACGTCCCGGTCGCGGGCCAGGAGCGGGCCCACCCACCGCGACGGCACCGGCCCGTAGCCGTCGACCGAGTACAGGGCGTAGTTGAAGTTCCAGCCGTACAGGGCCGGGTGGGAGATCAGCGTGCTCAGGCTGGCCCCGAACGTAAGCGTGGCCATGCCCACCAGCACGGCGAGCACGGTCGCGGTCATGACCGACCGGACCGGGACCGCGGCCCGGCCGCGGCCTGACTCCAGGGCGAACCGCAGGCCCGCCTCGCCGGAGGCGGGCAGCCCGGCGGCCAGCGCGGCGGCCACCACGCCGGAACCCCGCCCGGCCGCCCGGGTACGGCGCGCCGCGCGGTGCGGGGCGAGCCGGTAGGCGATGGCCGCGGCGACCAGGCTGAGCACGAGGGCCAGCACGAGCATGCCCGGCCCGAGGACGGCCCAGTCGACGTCCACGCCCGGGGCCGGCTTCACCGCACGCACCGGACCGAACAAGGACAGCGGCGACAGGGCGACGGCGACCGCCGCGGCGAGCAGCGAGCCGGCCACGACGGCGCCCGCCACGCCGAGCAGCCCGTCCGTCATCGTGGCCGCGGGGGTGGCGCCCATCGCGCGCAGCACCTCGGTCTCGCTGGCGCCCGCGTAGAGCAGCCGGGAGATCGACTGGGTCCCGATGATCAGGGCGGCGAGCAGGGCGATCGCACCGAACACGGCGAGCGCGATGGCCTCGGGCCTGATGGCCTGCTGCGCCTCGGTCTCGATGGCCGCGGTCTGGTAGACCACGAGCTGGCCGTCGCTGGTGGCCCGGTTGTCGATGAGGCGCTCGTATCCCTGCAGCACCCGGTTGGCGTTGCGGCTGCCGCCGTCGAGCTGCAGGCCGTCGTAGCTGTTGGTGGCGCAGCAGGATTCGTACTCGCGCAGCAGCGCGGGCGTGCCGACCAGGAACCCGGCCCGGTCGCTGTCGATGTCGTCGTGCACGAGCTGGATGCCGAGCACGCCGATGCCCACGACCGTCAGCCTGGTGGTCCGGTACGCCTGGATGTTCTGGGCTCCGTCGCGCCCGATGCCGACCGGGATGCTCTCGCCGACGTGCAGGTGCAAGACCGCGGCCGCCTCGTTGGTCGCCACGACCTCGCCGGCCCGCGCCGGGTTGGCGGCCCGGCCCTGGACGATCTTCAGCCGGTCCTGGTCGGTGAACAGTCCGTCCGGGCTGGCGACGAGCTCCACCTGGGTCTCCAGGATGGTGCTGATCCGCCCGTCCGGCGTCAGCGTGGCCGCGTTGATCTGCTCGCCTTCCTCGGCGCTGCGCACATGCGGCAGCCGGGCCAGCTCGCGGACCAGGCCCGGTTCGGGCGTCTGCGTCTGCGGCAGCAGGAACAGGTCGGACGGGTTCGTGCTGGCCAGGAACTCCGGGTAGGACGCGTAGGTGCGGCGCGCCGCGATCAGGGAGCCCAGCGCCACGCCGCCGACCAGCCCCACCAGCAGGGCCAGCGCCAGGTAGCCGCTCAGCCGGCGGCGGAACGTGACCCGGAACCGATACCAGGCCGCGCGCCACACCGTCGCCCGCGGCGCGCCTTCCGGCGCGGCCCCGGTCATGCTGTGCCCCCGCTGCACCGCCATCACTCCGCCCGCAGCATGAGCGCGGCCGGCGTGCGCGCCGCCTGCCGGCCGGGGACGGCGGCGACCAGGTTGGCCAGGATCAGCGCGGCCACGGCGGCCAGGGCGATCGACGCGGCGGGGACGACCGGGTCGGGCACGGCCGACAGCCCGCGGGCGAACAGGATCCACAGCCAGCGGCCCCCCGCAATGCCCAGCGGCACCCCGATGACCAGGCCGACCACGGCGACCACCGTGGACTGCCAGGCGACCGCCCCGGCCAGCTGGCCGCGGGTGAAGCCCAGTGTCTTCAGCAGGGCCAGGTCGCGTCGTCGGCGCCGCACCGACGCGACCAGGGTCAGCCCCAGGGCGGCGACTGTCCCGGCCGCCACCCCGCCGGCCAGGATCAGCGGCACCGTGCCCATGGACCTGTAGTTCACGATCTCGGCGGGCCGCTGCACCGGCAGCACGCCGGCGCTGAGCTCCAGCGCCGACGTGCCCCCGGCGGCCACGACCCGCGGCGAGTGGGCGAACTGGTTGTAGTAGCCGGTGATCTGCTCCAGCGACCGCAGGCCCGCGGCCTGGCTCACGCCGGGCCGCAGCCGCACCAGGATGGCGTTGGGGCCGGAATACGCGCCGGCCTCATTCAGCGCGGCCGCCGAGACCGCCCCGGTGGCCAGCACCGCGCCCGTGGACATCGAGGGATGCATGCTGAGCGTGTCGCCGATCGCGGGCAGCACCGCGGTGCCCGCGATCCGCAGCCGCGCGTCCCGGATCACCGGGCCGAGCTGCACCGTGACCTCGTCGCCGACCTTCTTGTGCAGCGCGGCGAGCGTGGCCGGGCCGAGTACGACCTGGCCGGGGTGGTCGAGCCCGCCCCCGGTCAGGATGCGCGGGCCAATCGCCGGATGGGTGGGGGACAGGATGGCCGGGACCGTCTGCCCGTCGATCTGCACGGTGAGGAAGTAGACGCCGGTGCTGGCCGCGATCAGCTTGTCGCGGTGCAGCAGCGGCGTGACCAGCGACGGCGGGAACGGCCCCCACCCGTCGGTCGAGTACAGGGCGTAGCTGAAGTCCCACCCGTACAGGGCAGGCCGGGCCACGAGGTAGCTGAGGCTGGCGCCGAACGTCAGCGTCGCGGCGACCACGATCACGGCCAGCACCGCCCCGGCCAGCACGGACCGGACCGGGACCGCGGTCCGGCCCCGTCCCGGCTCCAGCGCGAACCGTAGCCCGGCCACGCCCGAGGCGCCCAGGCCGGCGCCCAGCCCGGCGCGCACCAGTACCGAGCCCCGGTCGGCGGACTGCGGGCGGGCGGCGGCGCGGTGCGGGGCCTGCCGGTAGCCGGTTACGGCGGTGACGGCGCCGAGGACCACGACCAGCCCGGCCGCGCCCAGGCCGAGCACGGCCCAGTCCAGGTAGATTCCGCGCCCCGGCTCGGCCTGGCGGACCGGCCCGAACAGCGAGAACGGCGACAGGGCGGCGGTCACCACCATGGCGAGCAGGGCCCCGGCGACGACGGCGGCGAAGACGCCCAGCGTGCCGTCCGCCGTGGTGGCCCAGGGACCCGCGCCCAGCGCGCGCAGGATCTCCGCGTCGCCGGCCGCGGCCCGCAGTTGCCGGGACACCGACTGGGCGCCGATGATCAGCGCGGCGAGCCCGGCGATGAGCCCGAACACGCCGAGCGCGACCGCCTCGGGGCGGATCGAGCGCTGCGCCTGTCCCTCGATCGCCGCGGTGTCGTAGACCTCCTCGGCCTGCAGCAGCTCGGCGCCGCCGTTGGCATAGTACGAGCTGGTGTTCTCCAGGCTCTCGTATTCCTGGCCGACGGCCGAGTCGTAGCGGCTGCCGCCCTCCAGCCGCAGGCCGATGTAGGACGTACCGACGCAGCAGGGTACGAACTCCCGGACCAGGGCGGGAGTGCCGATCAGGAAGCCGGTGCGGTCGGCGTCGATGTCGTCCTGCACCACCTGGGTGCTGACCACGCCGATGCCGGTCACGGCCAGGTCCAGCTTCCGGTAGAACGGCGGAAGTCCCCCCGGGGGGCTGTCCGCCCAGACCCCGACCGCGAGCCGCGAGCCCACGTGCAGGTGCAGCACCGCGGCCGCCCGGCTGGTCGCCACCACCTCGTCCGGGCGCACGGCCCGGCGCCCGGCGGTGACCGTCAGCCGGTCCTGCCGGGTGAACATGCCGTCGTCGCTGGCGACCAGCTGCACCTGGGTGAACAGGACCGGACCGTAGCCGCCGCGCGGCGTGAGCAGCGCGGCGTTGATGGCGTCGGCCGTGACCAGGCCCCGCACGTGCGGCAGGTGGCGCATCTGGCGGAGCAGATGCAGGTAGAGCAGGTAAGCCTGCGCCGGGGGCACGTTGGACTGCGAGTTCGGCTGCGCGATCAGGCCGGACGGGTTGGTGCTGGCCAGGTAGTCCGGGTAGGAGGAGTCGGTGCGCCGGGCGGCGGTCACCGACGCCATGGCCACCCCGCCGATCAGGCCGACCAGGATGGCCAGCGCCAGGTAGCCCGCCAGCCGGCGGTGGAGCGTGGCCCGGAGCCGGTACCACGCGAGGCGCGTGGGAGACCGGCTCACGGCTAGCGGGCCTCGACGGCGACGCTGGCGTCCCGTTGCGGCTGGCTCTGCGGCTCGTCCGGGGCATCCGGCGCGAGGATGCGGCCGTCGAGCATGCGCACGATGCGCTGTGCGGCGGCGGCCACCTGGGCGTCATGCGTGACCATGAGGATCGTCTGCCCGCCGGCGTGCAGGCGGCTCAGCAGCTCGATGACCTCCTGGCCGCCGTCGGAGTCGAGCGCGCCGGTCGGCTCGTCGGCTAGCAGCAGGGTCGGCTCGTTGGCCAGCGCCCGGGCAATGGCCAGCCGCTGCCGCTGGCCGCCGGACAGCACGCCGGGCACGGCCGCCGCCTTGTCGCCGATGCCGAGCAGGTCGAGCAGGTCACGGGCCCGGGTCTCGGCCATCTTGCGCTTGCGCCCGGCGATCACCGCGGGCAGGGCCACGTTCTCCAGCACCGTCATCCCCTCGAGCAGGTTGAAGAACTGGAAGATGATGCCGATGTGCTTGCGGCGCAGCCGGGCCAGGTCGTCCTCGCCGCGCCCGGTCACCTCCTCGCCGGCCACCATGATCGTGCCCTCGTCGGCCAGCTCGAGCCCGGCCACCAGGTTGAGCAGCGTCGACTTGCCGCAGCCCGACGGCCCCATCAGAGCCACGAACTCACCCGTCGTCACGATCAGGTCGACTCCGCGCAGAGCCCGGACCGGAGCGTTCTCGGCCTCGAATGTCTTGCGTACGCCGCGCACGGTCAGTGCGGGCAGGTTCTCGGTCATAGCCCCCCCAAGGGCGTTCATCGGTTACGGAGATGCGGGTTCCGCGGCCGTCACCGGGGTACCGGGCGGCGCGAGCTTGTAGGCGTTGATGGGCGTATCGCGCCCCTTCACCAGCTGGGACCCGAGCGCGATGGTGTCCGCGGGCACGGACAGGCCCCGGCAGGTGGCCTCGGAGAGCACGGTCTCCCCGGCCGCGGCGAGGTTTTGCAGGCGCTGGGACAGGTTGACCGTGTCGCCGACCAGCGTGTACTCCAGCCGTTCCTCCGAGCCGAGCAGCGCGGCCGCGACCTCGCCGGTCGACAGCCCGATGCCCAGGCCGAACGGGTGCAGCCCCTGGGCCGCCCAGTCGGCGTTGATCCCGGCCTGCCGGGCGTGCATGCCCGAGGCGGCCGCCACCGCCCGGTCGGCGTGGTCGGGTTGCGGGAACGGCGCGCCGAAGACCGCCATCACCGCGTCGCCGACGAACTGCATGACCGTTCCCCCCTCTCCGAGGATCGCATGGTTCATGGCCGCGCGGTGCGTGTTGAGCTGCCCGGCCAGCTGGCTCGGGTCGGCGTGCTCGGCGATCGTCGAGTAGGACCTGATGTCGCTCATCAGCACGGTCACGACCACGGTCTCGGTCTCGCCGATGCGCTGCTTGCCGTCGCGGAGCTTCTCGGCCAGCCCGCCGGGCAGCAGCCGGGACAGCGTCTCGCCCTGCTCCTCGCGGTCGACGATGGCCTGGTGCAGCATCCTCAGGCGGTTCAGCGCCGCCGGGTTGCCGGAGGCGACGCCCGCGGCCAGCTTGACGAAGACCGCTTCCACCTCGGTGTCGACCGCCTCGGGCGGAACCCGCCGGGCCGCCGCGATGGCCTTGATCGGCTTGCCCTCGGCGATCATGCCCAGCAGTTCCTTCTCCGCGGGGGCGAGCTCGCCGGGCGAGATGACCGGCCGGACCAGCGCCTCGACGATCGCGGGATCGAGCGCGGTGCCGCCGGTGGCTACGCTGCGGATCGCGTCGGCCAGCTGGTTGCCCTCCGCGACCCGGTCCTTCAGCAGGTAGCCGTATCCAGCCGAGCCCTCCGCCAGCAGCGAGACCGCGTACTCGGGGTCGTCGTACTGGGACAGCACCACGACCCCGGTCCCCGGGTAGAGCTTGCGGACCTCCTTGGCGGCGTCGATGCCCTCGCGGTGGAAGGACGGGGGCATGCGCACGTCGGTGACCAGGACCTGCGGCTCGGTGGCGGTGGCGCCGCTGATGACCTCGTCGTAGTCGGCGGCCACCCCCACCACCCGAAGATCGGCGTGACGCTCGATGATCGCGCGCACTCCCTCGCGCACGATCAGGTTGTCGTCTGCCAGGAAAACGTCGATGGCGCGTTCTCCCGGCGCGGCGATATCGTTCACGAGTACTTTCTCGCACACCCGGGCCGCCGGGGCCAGTGAGGGACCACCCGGACTGGCGGTGGTGCTAGGCACACCCGGGCCGGCGGGCACCGCTACTCGCTGCGCAGGACCAGGGCCGGGCTGGTCCGCGCCGCGGATTCGCCCGGCGGCGCGGCGATCGCGACGGCCAGCCCGATCGCGGCCGCCACCAGGAGCGCGAGGTAGGGCAGCGGCACGTCAACGACGGTCAGGATCCCGATCTGGCGCGCGAAGATGACCCAGGCCAGCCGGCCGCAGGCGATGCCGACCGGAACGCCGATCACCAGCGCCACCGTGACCAGGGTGGCCGCCTGCCAGGCCACGGTCGACCGCACCTGGGCCCGGGTGAAGCCGATTGTGCGCAGTACCGCGAGGTCACGGCGCCGGCGCCGGACCGAGGTGATGAGCAGGTGGGCGATGGTGGCCAGCGCGAGCACGCCCAGGGAGCCGCCGAGCAGCAGCGGCATGCTCTGCACCTCGCCGAAGTTCAGCAGGTCGGCCGGCGGGCTCTGCGCCTGGACGGCGATCGGCCCGAGCCGCTGCAGCCTCACGGTCAGCGCCGCTATCCCGGCGGACGGGCTGACGCCGGGCCGGAACCGGACCAGGAGCCCGTCGAACGGGGGGAGCTGCAGGCTGGGCGGGGCCAGGCCGTCCAGGGCCGCGAAGGTGACCTCGGCGCCGGTCCCCAGGCCGATGGTATCCCCGAGCGTCGGGAACACCGCGGCGCCGACCACGGTCAGTTGTTCCCGCCGGCGGAAGCCGGGCAGCGACGCGGTGAGCACGCTCCCGATGCGGGCGCCGAGCGTGGCTAGCGTCCGCTCCCCGAGCAGGATCTCGTGTGCGCCACGGGGGAAACGGCCCGCGATCAGTACCGGCTGCAGCGAGCCGGCGTCGCGTCCCCCGACCGCCGCCAGCGAGGTGACCTGATCACCGTGGATGACCAGCGGTATGCCCACGAGGTCGGCGCTCCACGCCGCCACCTGGGGGTCGCGGCCGATGCTGCGCGCGGCCGTGTTGAGCGTCCCGTTCTGCAGGTTGTCCACGCCCGCCTGCCAGGTCACGCCGTACAGCGCCGGGCTGGCCAGCAGGTGGCCCAGGCTGGCGGAGAAGACCAGCGCCCCGGTCAGCGCGGCCACCCCGACCACGGCCGCGGCGATCGTGCTGAGCACCGGCAGCGCGGTCCGGCCCGCGCCGCGCTGCAAGGCCAGCCGGATGCCCACGGTGGCGGTGACGGATTCGAGCACGGGCGCGGCCCGGGGCGGCCGGGCCGCGGGGCCCGCGGCGGCGGACGGGGCGCGCGGCGCTGCGGCGCGGGTGGTTGCGCGCCACGCGGGCCAGGCCGCGCAGGCCACCGTGACGCACGGCACGGCGACCAGCCCGAGCCCGAGCACGACCCAGTCGGCGCTCACGCCGGGGTAGGGCTCGGCGATGCCCGCCAGGGCGACCGGGAACAGCGGGGACAGCGCGATCGCGACCAGCGTGGCCACGACGGCCCCGGCCGCGCCGATGATAAGCGTCCGGCCGACGGCGGCCGCCAGGAGCTCCCGCCGGCTCATCCCGACGCCCCGCAGCGCGGGGTAGTCGGCGGATTCGAGGTAGCTGAGCCGGGCCAGCAGCTGGCCGATGATCAGCACGCCGACGACGCTCAGCAGCGCGGCCACCAGCCACAGCACCACCGCCTGCAGGTGGATCGAGTGCTCGGTGTTCACCGCCTGGGTGGTGAACGGGTAGTCGTCGACCGGCTTGCCGCGGGCCAGGCGGCTGACGTCCTGCTGCACGGTGGCCATGTCCGCCGAGCCGCCGCGCAGCCGCAGCGCCGTCGTCGCGATGCTGTCGAGCTGGCCGAGGTACTGCCGGTAGAACGCGGGCGTGGCCCAGACGAAGTCGATCCCGGTGCCGTACTGGGGCGGGAACTCGCCGGGGGCGGCGTCGACCCCGGCGATGCGCAGCCGCAGCCGAACCGGCTGGCCGCGGGCGCCCAGCACCGTGACGCCGAGCGTGCCCCCCGCGGTCAGGTGCATCGCCTGGGCCAGCGTGAACGAGATGTCGACCTCATCGGGCCGGCCGGGATCCGGCAGCCGGCCGGACAGGAGCTTGCGGTGCCACAGGGCGGCGGGGACCTGATCGCCGGCCGGCGCGATCAGGGTGATCACGGCCGGGTTCACGGCGACGAACGTGGCCAGCGCCGCCCCAGCGGTGACCTGCGGGAGCCGCATCAGCGCGGCGGGGGCGAGGTCGGCGAAGGTCGGCTCACTGGGCTGGGAGTAGATCAGCACGTCGGGCGCCCGGGACCAGGCCACGAGCTGCGGATACGCGGAATCGGTCCGCCGGGCCCCCGCCGCGGCGGCCTCGACCGCGCCGGCGAACAGCCCAACGATCAGCGCCAGGCCGAGCCAGCCGCGCCAGCGGCGGCGCAGTCCGGTCCAGAGCACGAGTAGTGCGGCGGCCACGATCTCCATTTCCGCACGGCGGGCGGTCGGCCGGAAGGGGGGCGGCACGAGCGGTCGTGGTGGTGCTGCCTCGACCGCCGGCGGGCGGTGTGGTAGTAGCACCCTGGGCGCGGTGCTGCTGCCCGGCTTGGCGGCACATTCATGCTGGGCCACTGTCCCTGTAGGCAAGGGTTACGGCGGGGGCAACGGGACCGCCGGCGGGTGAGGTGGTGTGAGCTAGTGAGCGGTCAGGTCCGGCGGGTGGCCTGGTACCGGTTCCGGGCCACCCTCGGCCGCCGGTGGGGCGGCTACCTTTCGCTGGCCCTGGTGATCGGCCTGGCCGGCGGGGTGGCGCTGGGGTCGGCGGCCGCGGCCCGGCGGACCGAGTCCTCCTTTCCCGTCTTCCTGGCCAGCACCAACCCCTCCGACCTGAGCGTCCAGTACGCCGCGAACGCCTACGCCGGGCTGCCGGCCTTCGCCCGCGAGGTGGCCCGCCTGCCCCAGGTCCGGCGGACCGCGATCGCGGTCGAGCCGATCGCCGAGGTGCTGGGCCGTGACAGGGGCCCGACGGCGGCCAGCCGGGCCGCCGACTTCGGGGTGGAGACCGTGGCCAGCGTCAACGGCCTGTACTTCACCCAGGACCGGGTCACCGTCGTCGGCGGGCGGATGGCCGACCCGCGCCGGCGCGACGAGGTGATGGTGAGCGCGCAGGCCGCCCGGCTGCTCGGGCTGCACCTGGGCCAGGCCGTCCCGCTGGGCTTCTACACCAACGCGCAGTCCGAGTCCCCGCTGTGGGGGACACCGCGGGTGCGCCCGGCGGTCCGGGTCACGGTTCGGGTCGTCGGCCTGGCCGAGTTCAGCAACACGGTGGTCCAGGACGACATCGGCCGCCCGCTGGGGTACCTGCTGCTCACGCCCGCGCTCACCCGGACCCTGGTCGCCGCCGGGACCAGCAGCGGCATCAGCTTCTACGGGCTGCAGCTCCGTGACGGGGCCCGGGACGTCGCGGCGGTGGAACGGGAGATCGACAGCGGGCTCCCGGTGCTGGGTACGGCGCAGTTCCGCGTCACCTCGGTCAACGAGGCGCAGGCGCAGAGCGTCATCGAGCCGGACGCGATCGCACTGGCCGCGTTCGCGGTGATCGCGGCCCTGGCCACGCTGCTCATCGCTGCCCAGGCCATCGCCCGCCTGGTTCGCGCGGGCGAGGGCGACCGCCAGGTGCTGCGTGCGCTCGGCGCCGGCCCGGCCATGGCCGCGGCGGACGGCCTGGCCGGCCTCCTGGGCGCGGTCGCGGCCGGCTCGCTGCTGGCGGTCGGCGTGGCGGTGGCCCTGTCCCCGGTGGCCCCGATCGGCCCGGTGCGCCCGGTGTACCCGTCCCCGGGATTCGCTGCCGACGCGGCCGTGCTCGGGTTCGGGTTCCTGGCCCTGGCCGGCGTGCTGGGCGCGGTCGCGGTGGCCCTGGCCGCCCGCGCGGCCCGCCGTCGCGCCGACCCGGCAGCGCGGGACGAGGCCGGCGCCCTGGGCTCCGCAGCGGGGCGCCTGGCGGCCCGCTCGGGACTGCCGGCGCCCGCCGTCGCCGGGCTGCATTTCGCGTTCGGCCCGGGGAAGGCGGGGCAGCCGGTGTCGGCCCGCCCGGCCGTCGGTGCGGCCGTGCTGGCCGTGGCCCTGGTGGCGGCCACGCTGACGTTCGGCAGCAGCCTGTCGACGCTGGTCTCGCATCCGCCCCTGTACGGGTGGAACTGGGCCTACGCCCTGTCCGCGACCCAGGGCATCGGCGCGATCCCGCAGCAGCAGGTCGGCCGCAGCCTGCGCGCCGACCCGGACGTTGCGGCCTGGACCACGGTCTCCCTGGTCACCGCCGACCTGGACGGGCTGGCCGTTCCCGTGCTGTTCGGCCGGCCGCGCGCTGCGGTCGCCCCGCCGGTCCTGTCCGGGCGCCCGGTCACCGGCCCGGGCCAGATCGTGCTCGGCCCGGCCACCCTGGCGCAGCTGCACGTGCGCCCCGGCCAGGCGGTGACCCTCCGTTACGGGAAAGTCATCCACGCCCGCCTGACCGTCGTGGGCACCGCCACCCTGCCGGCCGTCGGGCTCCCGCAAGGGCTGCACGCCTCGATGGGCACCGGCGCGCTGGCCTCCGACCAGCTCCTCGGGCCCGCGGCCACCAGCTGCGCCGGCCCGCCGGGCCTGGCCTTCGTCCGGCTGCGCGCCGGGGTGAGCGCGGCCGCCGGCCTGGCCTCGCTGCGCCGGGCCGCCTCGGGCGCCAGCCGGGCGCTCGCGGTCGCCCCGCCCAGCGACCCGTGCCGCGGCGATGTGCTCGGCGTGCTCCCGGTGCAGCGTCCGGCCCAGATCGCCAACTACCGCACCATGGGCGTCACGCCGGCCCTGCTGGCGTTCAGCCTGGCCGCGGCGGCGGCCGCGGCGCTCGGCCTGACCCTGCTCGCGTCCGTCCGGCGCCGCCGCCGGGACCTGGCCGTGCTCAAGACGATCGGCTTCACCCGGCGCCAGCTGGCGGCTGCGGTCGCCTGGCAGGCCACCGCGGCCGCGGTCATCGGGATCGCCGCGGGCGTGCCGCTCGGCATCGCCGCCGGGCGGTGGCTGTGGACCCTGTTCGCGCGGCAGATCTACGTCGTGCCCGAGCCCACCGTCCCGGCCGGCCCGGTGATCCTGCTCTGCCTGGGCACCCTGGTCCTGCTCAACCTGGTGGCGGCCCTGCCCGGCCGGGCCGCGGCCCGCACGCCCACCGCCCTCGCGCTGCGCGCCGAATGAGGCCCCGCGCGGGTACCTGTGGCGCCCGTGGTGCTAGTACACCCGGCAGAAACGCCAGGCACCATGCTGGCCGCCCGGCCGCGGCCGGAACACGATGGACACATGCGATACGAAAGCTGCGTCACCTCACTGTCCTGGATCCCGTCCGAAGCGATCACCGGCGCGGCGACCCGGATGCCCTTCGACGCAGGGATCACCCACTACGACGAGCCGCCGCCCGGCGAGCTCGGCGACATCGAGGCGCTGCAGGCCGCCGACCGGTTCCGGTTCGCCAACATCCTGCGGGCCTGGATCGAGACGGACGGCTCGGGCGCGATCACCGGGTCGGGCTACAGCGGAGACGGCCAGATGGGCACCAGCCTGGTCCGGCTCGGCGGGCTGCAGTACCGGTTCCAGCCGGTCCAGCTGCCGCTGCTGCAGCGCGACCCCGAGCACGGGGACGGCTGGGTGCGGTTCGTGCAGACCGCGGGCGGCCGGACCGGGATCCCCGCCCCCCGGCGGGTGCGGCGCAAGCCGTTCATCCAGTGGCAGGCGCCGCTGGCGTGGACCACCCTGTCGCTCACGCTGCACGCCGACGGCAAGGCCGAGGCCGAGATGACCGGGGCCAGCCCGTTCCCCCGGCACTGGGTCTACGACACCGAGGGCCAGCTATCGCACAAGTCCGGCCTGATCGACTTCAGCGACTGGTACCGCAAGTCGTTCGGCCGGCACAGCCCGTGGGGGGACCAGGACTCCAAGGCCCTGGTCACCGCCGTGGAGACGGCGCTGGAGCGGCAGCTGTCCGTGGACCTGATGCACGGGACGGGCAAGCCGAAGATCCGCCGCCTCAAGGCCGGCGACGTGCTGGTGCGCCAAGGCGACCCCGGCACCGACATCTACCTGGTGCTCGACGGCGTCATCCGGGTCGAGCACGACGGAGAGCGGCTGGCCGAGTACGGCCCGGGCGCGATGCTGGGCGAGCGCGCCCACCTGGAGGGCGGGACCCGGACCTCCACGCTGGCGGCCGTGACCGCGTGCCGGGTGGCGTCGGTCGACGCCAGCCAGCTTGACCACGAGGCCCTCGAAGAGCTGTCCGGCGGGCACCGGCGGGAAGAAGCCGGTCGCGGAGCCATAGGGTAGGCCGGGTGCGCCTGTATCTCTGCGGGGTTCGCGGTTCCACCCCGGCGCCGGGCGCGGATTTCCTCCGCTACGGCGGCCACACCTCCTGCGTGGCCCTGGCCCACGACGGCGCGGTCCGGCCCACGCTGGTCCTGGACGCGGGCACTGGGCTGCGGCAGGTTACCCCGCTGCTGGACGGCCAGCCCTTCGACGGCACGATCCTGCTGACCCACCTGCACTGGGACCACGTGCACGGGCTGCCGTTCTTCACCGGGGGCGACCACCCCGGCGCCCGGATCAGCCTGCTGCTGCCCGAGCAGGAGGACGGCGCGAGCGCGCAGCAGGCGCTGGCCAAGGGCATGTCGCCACCGCACTTCCCGATCGGGCCCGGCGGCCTGCGCGGAGCCTGGACCTTCGGCATCGTCGCGCCGGGCCCGCTGAAGGCCGAAGGCTTCACGGTCGAGGCGCGGAGGATCCCGCACAAGGGCGGCACGACCTACGGCTACCGGGTCAGCGACGGGAGCCGCGTGATCACCTACATGCCCGATCACTGCCCCACGGTGCTCGGGCCCGGCCCGGACGGGTGGGGCGAGTACCACCCGGACGCGCTGGACCTGGCCAGCGGCGCGGACCTGCTCATCCACGACGCCTTCCTGATGCCCGAGGAGGTCGAGGCCGAGGCCTTCTTCGGCCACGCCGCGGCCGACTACGCGATCGCGCTGGGCCAGCGGGCCGGGGCCCGGCGGGTGCTGCTGACCCACCACAAGCCGGCCCGCACCGACGACGCGCTCGACCGGCTGGCCCGCCGCGTCGCTGCGGGACCGATCGAGGTCACCGTGGCCGCCGAAGGCGAGATGCTCGAGCTTTGACCTCCTCCAGCGCTGCCACGGGCCGGGCCGACGCGATCATCGTCGGCTCCGGGCCGAACGGGCTGGCCGCGGCCGTGACGCTGGCCCGGGCGGGCCTGCGCGTGCACGTCATCGAGGGGGCGGACACGCCCGGCGGCGGCTGCCGGACCGAGGAGCTGACCCTGCCCGGGTTCTGGCACGACACCTGCTCGGCGGTCCATCCGCTGGCCGGCGCCTCGCCCTTCTTCGCCGGTACCGACCTGGCCGCCCGCGGGGTCAGGCTGCTGACCCCGAAGGTGGCCTTCGCCCAGCCGCTGGACGGCGGCCGCGCCGCGGCGCTGGCGGGCTCGGTGGACGAGACGGCCGGCGGGCTCGGGCCCGACGGCCGCGCCTACCGGCGGCTGGTCGGCCCCCTGGTGCGGGACATGCCGCTCATCCTGCCCACGATCCTGGCGCCGTTGCGGTCGCTCCCCGGGCATCCGCTGGCCATGGCCCGCTACGGCCTGGAGGGCCTGCCGCCCGCCAGCGTGCTGTCGCGGCGGTTCCGCGGCCCGGAGGCCCGGGCGCTGCTGGCGGGCGCGGGAGCGCACGCCATGCTGCCGCTCACCGCCCCGCTCACCAGCGCCTTCGGCCTGCTGTTCCTGATGACCGCGCACGCGGTCGGCTGGCCGGTGGTGGAAGGCGGCAGCGCCCGGATCATCGACGCCCTGACCGGCGAACTGACCTCGCTCGGCGGCCGGGTCGAGACCGGCCGCTGGGTCCAGGACCTGGACAGCCTCCCCCCGGCCCGGGCGGTCCTCCTCGACGTCACTCCCCGGCAGCTCATCGCCATGGCCGGCGACCGGCTGCCGGCCCGGGACCGCCGGGCGCTGGCGCGCTTCCGGTACGGTCCCGGGGTCTGCAAGGTCGACTGGGCGCTCGGCGGCCCCGTGCCCTGGCAGGCCCCGGCCTGCCGGGAGGCGGGCACCGTGCACGTGGGCGGCGAGTTCGGCGACGTGGCCCGGAGCGAATCCGAGGTGGCCGCGGGCCAGCACCCGGAGCGCCCGTTCTGCCTGATCGCCCAGCCGGGCGTGGTCGACCCCAGCCGGGCGCCGCCCGGGAAGCACACGCTGTGGGGCTACTGTCACGTACCGTCCGGCTCGGCGGTGGACATGTCCGGCCGGATCGAGGCGCAGATCGAGCGGTTCGCGCCCGGGTTCCGCGACCTGATCCTGGCCCGGTCGGTCCGCACGGCCGCCGAGATGGAGCAGCACAACCCGAACTACATCGGCGGCGACATCAGCGGCGGGGTCGGGAACCTGCGGCAGACGGTGTTCCGGCCCACGGCCCGGTGGAACCCGTACCGCACCGGGCTGCGCGGCGTCTACCTGTGCTCGGCTTCCACCCCGCCCGGCGGCGGGGTGCACGGGATGTGCGGCAACTGGGCGGCCCGCACGGCCCTGGCCGACCTGGGCGTGCGTTCCTGAGGCGGCTGGCCGGCCGCTCGGCCGGGGTGAGGGCCTGCAGCACCACCAGCAACGCCAGGCCGACCGAGTCGGCGAGCACGGCCTGCTGCTCGGGCCCCTCGGCCGGGTCGGTACCGATCACCGGCTCGGGCAGCCAGCTGCCGGCGTAGTACTCGCGGCATCGACCTCGGAGGCCAACGCTGAACCCGCCTCGCCGGCCCGGCCCGCCGCGGCCCGGCTGGCGCTGTCCAGCGGGAAGGCCGTCACGGAGTGTATCTGCCGCAGGCATCGCGCCTCTGATATGTCGGGGAGCTTGACGGCAACACCGGCGCCGTCCAGCGACAATCAGAGGAGTCCCAGTATGACTGCAGTAACCGACGCACCCGACGTCTCCGCGCCAGCGGCGGCCTCGGCGCCCGCGGCCCAGCAAACGGCCCAGCAGCTGGCCACCCAGTGGGCCAATGACTACGCGGCGCGACTGACCGAGCGGCTTCAGGGCCATCTGGCGCAGCAGGCCGCCAACTCGAATGGCGCCGCTAGGCCGGCCATCGGCGAGATCTCGTCCGGGTCCAACGTCGCCTTCGACGTGGCCATGACGTCGCCCATCCAGTTCATCGGCATGCCCCCGTACCAGCCGAGCAAGGTCATTGCCGACGGGGAGCCAGCGTTCATTGTGGCGTTCATGTTCGTCAACCCGACGTGGCCGCCCATTCCGCCGGCCACCGTTCAGCTCGGCTCGCGCCCGTGGCGGATGTCACTCGACCAGTTCAACCTGACCACGGGCACCGTGCTGCCGGAAATCGTGGTGACCGGCGTGTTCCCGCCCAACGCTCCGCCGCTGACCGCGGTGGTGTTCCCGCTGGCCACGCCCAATCCCGGTTCGGACCCGTGGCTGATCCAGGCCAACGTGACCGTGGACATCGGCCCCGGCCAGCCGTATGCGGCGTTCGCGACCAACTTCTTCGATGTCGACCAGGATCCGGGGTTCCTGGGAATCCCGCCGACCGTGCCCGGCTGGCGGAACGAGCTGCCCAACCTCTACATGCTCTACGGCAAGTAACGGCCCTCGTGCCTGCCGCAGGCCCGGGGCTTACCTGGGCCTGCGGCAGTTCCATTCACGTCAGCACCGTCCGGGACCGGATCCGCGCCTGAATCGCGTTCAGGGCTCGATCGGGGCGCCCGGCTCACCCGGGGGGCCCGGCTGCGCCGGGCCGCGGAGCCGGACCAGATGGTCCCGGATGACCTGCTCCATCAGGCCGTAGAAGTCCACGATCAGCCGCAGTTCGTCGTCGGTGTACCCGTCGACCACCCCCTGCCAGGCCTGGACCAGCGGCAGGAAGACCGGGGCGACGTCACGGAGCGCGCTTTCCAGCACCAGCCGGATGACGACCCGGCGCCGGTCCTTGGGGTCACGCTCGCGGCGCACGTAGCCGGCCTCCTCCAGCCGGTCGGCCACGCCCGTGATCGAGGCCGTGGTGAGCCCGGTCTCCCTGGCCAGATCGCCCGCCGTCATCTCGCCGCTGAAGCTCAGGATGTTCAGGCAGTTCAGGTCGGTGGCGTTGAGGCCGATCCGGTCGGCGGCGGCCTGGCCCATGAGCTGCATGAGCGAGCTCGTCTTGCGGAAGCCCTCCCCGAACCTGGCCGCCAGTTGCGCGCGCTCCGGCTGGCCGGCACCGATGGCCTCGATCCACGGCACGTCCCAGCCGTGCTGGCCCGCGCCCGGCTGACCGGCCTCCGGCGTGCCGGACTCCTGCTGGCCCGCGCCTGGCCGGCCGGTCTCTGGCGTGCCGGACTCCTGCTGGCCCGCGCCCGGTCGGCCGGTCTCTGGCGTGCCGGACCCCTGCTGCCCCGCGCCCGGCGCGCCGGACCCGTGCTCACCCGCCCCGCCTGCCGGCCCCGGCGACTCTTCGGACATACTTAAGCTCCCTATTCATTAAGTTACCTAGACAATAGCGCGCCAAGATGTTAGGTTGCCAAGAGTGTAGTGGTCCGGATACCTCCCTGGAAGCGGAGATCAACATGACATCCGACGCTCAGATCCTGGCACCTCCCGGGGCCGAAGGCGACGGCGTCGACCCGCGGCGCTGGCTGACCCTGGTCATCCTGCTGCTGGCCGCGTTCATGAACCTCCTCGACGTGTCCATCGTCAACATCGCGATCCCGTCCATCCAGCGGGACCTGAACGCCAGCTACGCCGACGTGCAGTGGGCGCTGGCCGGGTACACCCTGGCCTACGCGCTGGTCCTGATCACCGGCGGCAGGCTCGGCGACACCTTCGGCCGCAAGCGGCTGTTCCTGATCGGCGTGACCGGCTTCACGATCATGTCGGCCCTGTGCGGGGCCGCGCAGAGCCCCGGGATGCTCATCGCCTGCCGGGTCGTGCAGGGCGCGATGGGCGCGATCATGGTCCCGCAGGTGCTGGCCGTCATCCAGGTCATCTTCCCGCCCAGGGAGCGAATCAAGGCGCTGGCCGGGTTCGGGGTGACCGCCGGCCTCGGCACGGTCAGCGGGCCGCTACTCGGCGGGCTGCTCATCCAGCACAACCTGCTCGGCCTCGGCTGGCGGCCGATCTTCCTGATCAATGTCCCGGTCGGCATCATCGCCGTGATTGCCTCTGCCGTGCTGGTCCGCGAGTCCCGGGCCCCGCGCCCGCCCAAGCTGGACCCGGTCGGCGTCGGCCTGATCAGCGCCGCCCTGCTGCTCCTGCTGTACCCCCTGGTCGAGGGGCGCCAGCTGGGCTGGCCCACCTGGACGTTCGTCTCGATGGCGGCGGCTGTGCCAGTGGCCGCGGTGTTCGTCGGCTACGAGCGGGCCAAGGAACGCCGGGACGGCTCTCCGCTGGTGCCGATGGGCCTGTTCCGCGAGCGCGGGTTCAGCGCCGGGATGGCCATCGCGGTGGTGTTCTTCCTCGGGATCGCCTCGTTCGGGCTGGTGCTGACCCTGTTCCTGCAGCTCGGACTCGGCTTCACGCCGCTGCACGCGGGCCTGACATTCCTGCCCTTCTCGCTCGGCGTCCTGATCTCCTCGGGCGCGGCGGCGCGGCTGGCGCCGCGGTTCGGCCGTGGCGTCACCATGGCCGGGGCGCTCATCATCGCCGGCGGGATGGCCGGGCTGATCGGCGTCGCGCACCACTACGGGCCGGCCGTGACCACCTGGGAGCTCGCACCCGGCCTGATCGCCGCGGGCCTCGGCCTGGGCGCGGTGATCGCGCCGCTGGCCGACATCGTGCTGGACCGGGTGCCGAGGCAGGACGCCGGCTCGGCGTCCGGCGTGTTCAACACCGGCCTGCAGGTGGGCAACTCGATCGGCATCGCGCTGATCGGCGTGATCTTCTTCGGCCTGCTCGGCAGCCAGGCCGGGCCCGCGGCCACCGCGGTCGCGCCCCAGCTGCGCACCGGGCTCGTGGCGGCCGGGGTCCCGGCCCAGTACACCGGGCGGATCGAGACCCAGTTCCGCACCTGCCTGCATGACCGGCTGGTCGCCGCCGACCCGACGGTGACCCCGCCCTCCTGCCGGCCCGGCCCCGCCGAGCAGGCGCTTCCCGCTGCCGCCCACCGGGTCATCGCGGGAGCGGGCGGCAGCGCGGTGCGCCAGGACTTCGCCGCCGCGCTGGTCCGCACGCTGTGGTTCCAGGTCGGCGTGTTCCTGCTGAGCTTCCTGATCATGCTGGCCCTGCCGCGTGGCGCCGGCCGCCGCGAGGCCGAGGGCGCCGCAGCCGCGGAGGGCACGCCTGCCCCGGCGCTGGCCGAACAGACCGTGACCCCATGACCGCCGACCAGAACGGAGAAACACGATGACCACGCAGCGACTCCCCGGAACCGAGGCGGCCCGGCACGGCGCCGGCGACGCCGACCTCACCGTGATGCTCGCGGCGCACGACGCGTTCCGCCGCGACCTGGTCAGCCTGGCCCGGGCCGCTGCCGCCGCGGACCGGGCGGACCCGGCCCGGCGCGAGCAGGTCGGACGGGGGTGGCAGGTGTTCAAGCGCCAGCTGCACTTCCACCACACCGGCGAGGACCGGCACATCTGGCCCAGGCTGGGCGAGCGCCTGGCCCACAGCGAGAGCGCCATGTCCACCCTGCAGGCCATGGAGGAGGAGCACGCCAGGGTCGACCCGCTGCTCGACGCGGTCGACGCCGCGTTCGCCGATCCCGCCGGCGACCGGCTGGCCGGCACCGTCGACGAGCTCGTCACCACCCTGCACGGCCATCTCGCGCACGAGGAGCGGGATGCGCTGCCGCTGATCGGGACCGCGCTCACGGCGGCGGAGTGGCGCGCGGTCGGGCTGCGGCTGGGCCGGGAGAACGGGCTCTCCGGCAGCGCCGAGTTCTTTGCCTGGACGCTGGACGGCGTCCCCGCCGACGAGGTAACCGCCGTGCTGGCCGGGCTGCCGGCGCCACTGCGGCTGGTGTACCGGGTGGCGTGGCGGCCGCGCTACGCCAGGGTTAGTCGCTGGTAACCGCGCCGAGGGGAGGAACCGGCATGCAGATCGCCATCCTGGGCGCTACCGGGGGCATCGGCGGCCACGTGCTGGACTGGGCGCTGCAGGCCGGGCATCCCGTGCACGCGCTGGCCCGCGACCCGCAGGCGCTGTCCCCGGCGGCAGGCCTGACGGTCACCCGCGGCGACGCCCTCGACGAGACGGCGGTGGCCGAGGTGATCGACGGGGCCGACGCCGTGGTCTCGGCGCTGGGCCCGCGCGGGGCGAAGGCGCCCGGGCTGCTGGCCGGGGCGGCCGGCAACGCCGTCGCCGCGATGCAGAAGACCGGGGCCAGGCGCCTGGTCTGCGTGTCCGCGGCCGGCGCCTACATCACCGGGGACCCGAACATGAACTGGCTGATCAAGACGATCCTGCCCCGGGTCCTGGCCAGGCAGTTCGCCGACGTGCGCGCGATGGAAGACGTGATCCGGGCCTCCGACCTCGACTGGACCCTGGTCCGGGCGACCAGGCTCATCAACCGCCCTGGCACCGGGCGGTACCGGGTCAGCCCGGACTACTCGCCGGCTGGCGGTAGCAAGATCGCCCGTGCCGACGTGGCCCACTTCATCGCCGCCGTGCTCACCGAGGACGGCTGGCCTCGGGCCGCGCCCGCCCTCGCCTACTGAAGCGGCTCCCGCGGCCGGGCCCGGCCGCCAGCCCGCGGGGTTGGGCTGGCGGCCGGGCTATCGGAGGCCTACACGTGCGCGAGGCTGACCTCCGGCTCGCTCTGCCGGACCCGCGGCGTCCCCTGTACCGCCAGCCAGACGCCGGCCACCAGCACCCAGAGGAAGATGGCCAGAAGCGCGAACCACGAGACCGGCGGTACGACCGCGCCGATCCCGAACACGAACAGCACCCAGCCCATCCACCGGGCCGGAGCCTTGCTGACCACGGCGGCCAGCCCGCCCACCACGCCGAACACGAAGAACCCGGCGATGGCGGGCAGGAACAGGTCGTTCTGCAGGACGTTGAGCGTCTGTACCGTGGACGCCGTCAGGAACTTGATGTCCGACGCCAGGATCCACGAGAAGGCGACCACCGGCGCGAACGTGGCCGCGGCGAACGCCGCGCCGCCGATCGCGCCGCTGGCCAGCCACCCGCCGCCGGCGTGGCCAGCCCGCACGCGGCCGGCCATGGCCACCGCGAACAGGACCAGGAAGGCCATGCCCAGGATCCCGGCTATCGCCGATGCCTTCTGCCCGGCGGCGTGCTGCAGGTAGAACCTGGCCACCTGCCCGGCCGGGGCATTGTTGTTCGGGGTATTGCTGCCGCTGAAGATAGAGACGGCGATCAAGATCCCCGCCACGGCGCCGGAAAGCGGCCCCCACCTGCTAAGCCATCGTTCCACCTAACTCACATCCTTCCCCCGCGGTCGGCCTTTCCGGCCGCGACAGGCGGGCGCGGCTCCTCGCGCGCGTCCGCTGAGTCGGGCCCGAACCGGTCCGCGACGGCCTGATGCAGGCCAGGAGGTACTGGTGCCGCTCACGCTGCTCCAGTGCCCCCAGCGCAGCTTCCCCCGGGCCGCGGCTGCCTCCGTTGGTTCCCCCGCGGGCAGCTCGGGCTCCTATAGCCAACGGTCCGTCACCCGGCATCCGGGATCAAACCGGGTTGCCTCCCCCGGCCACCAGTGCCAGCACCAGACCCGGCCTCGCGTTACCACCACGCCAGCGGCGGGAGAATGCCGGGCCGCCAGGCGGGCCGGAGCGGGCAGGCCAGGGCCGGTCAGGGTCGCGTGCCCGCGAGCCAGGCGGACCAGTCGCGGCCGGGATACCGCTGTCCCATCCCGGTCACGGTCTCGGAGGTCCAGAACGGGTGGCCCGGGGGCGGGAAGCCGAACAGTTGCAGCTGGCGCGGCGAGGCCCTGGCCACGAAGTCGTACCAGGCCGGTTCGTGACTGCGGTCGGCCCACGCGCGGCGCTGGCCCCACTCGGCCGCGGCCGGGCGGAAGCCGAGGTGCAGGGTGTACCGGCCGCCCCGCGGCGCGGTCAGCGCGGTGCCCCGGTGGAAGGTGGCCGGCCCCCACGCGACCACGGTCCCGGCCGGCCCGGCCGCGGAAACTTCCGCCGTGTACAGGTCCGGGCGGCCGCCGGCGGCCACGAAGCCGCCCTCGTCGTCGGATCCGTCCGCGCGCGGGTACCAGTTCGGCCTGGCCGGCAGGCCGGCGGTGCGGGGCCTGGGCACGAAGTGCGGGGGGCCGAGCTCGTCGGGCACGTCGACCAGGTAGACGAACATCTCCAGCTGCTGGTAAGCAGGCGCGGCCGTCGGCACCAGGACGGTGTGGTTGAGGTAGTCGCGGTGCAGGGCCTGGTCGTAGTCGGCCGCGCCGGTGTACTTGGCCCAGGCCTCGGCCGAGTAGATCCGGATGTCGGGGTCGCCGAGCAGCACCCCGGCCAGGCCGGCCAGCCGGTCGTGGACGGCCAGCAGGCTCAGCTCGGGGCTGGCGAACGGGAACGCGTCGATCCCGGCGAACTCATCCCCGAGGTAACGGCGGTACCGCGGGTCGGCGCGGTCGTGGAACCCGTCGGCCGAGGGGAACATCAGGCCCAGCTCGGCCAGGGCCGGGGCCAGCTCGCCGGCCGGGAGGAATCCGGGCAGGACCGCGAATCCGTCGGCCCGCCAGCCGCGGCCGGGTTCGCCACCGTCCATGCCCGCAGCATGCCTCCCGGGCCGGGCCGGCCGCAGCCCATTTTCGGGGCGCCGCGCTCCGCCGGGCCCGGCCCGCGCGTCGCCCTCTCCTGGGCACCCCCCGGGCGCGCACTTTTCATTGGATCCGCGGTCGCAAAACGGTCGAAATTGGGTGATCCTTTGACCGGATCGGATGAAAAGATGCCGATGATCATGGAAAAAGGGGGCGGGCGGGGGTTCAGGGGAGCAGGCCGAGGAACCTGGCGAAGTTGTCGCCGAGCAGGCCGTCGAGCTGGCGCGGCGGGATCGGCTCCAGGCCGAGGGCCGCAGCTTCGGCGTTGACGCAGCGCACCTTCTCAGCCAGCGCGACCGGGTCGTAGAGGAAGCCCGGGTAGTCGGTGCCGAAGAACAGCTTCTCCAGCGGGACGAACATCGGCTCGCACCGGCGCAGCAGCAGGAACAGGTCCCGGCGGGTGATGCTCGCCAGCAGGTAGGACAGCTCGCCGTAGAAGTTCGGGTGCTTGGTCAGCAGGAACAGCGCCTCATCGACCCACGGGTGCCCGCAGTGCGCGACGATCACCCGCAGGTCGCGGAAGCACCGGCCGACGTCGTCGAGCAGGGCGGGGCGGCCCAGCTCCAGCGCCGCGTCGATCCGGGTCGACCCCGCCTGGTGGATCATCACCGGGAGGCCGAGCTCGCCCGCGGCCTGGTAGAGCGGGAAGGCGAGGTCGCGGTCGGCCGGCGACCAGTGCTGGTACATCGGGTACAGCTTCAGCCCGCCGAGGCCAAGATCCATAACGGCCCGGCGGAGCTCGGCCACCGCCGCGGCCGGCCCCCGGAAGGCGGGGTTGACCGACGCGAAGCCGATGAACCGGCCCGGGTCCGCCCGGACCACGGCGGCCACGTAGTCGTTGCACCGCTCCGGGTCGGGCGGCCCGGGCACGCCCAGCGCGCCGCCGGTGTCCACGGTGCCGATCAGCCGCCCGTCGAGGTACTGCGGCGAGACCGCCAGCACCACGATCTTGTCGAACCCCGGATGGTCGCGCAGCGACTCCGCCGGGCCGATCACCGGCCAGCCCCGGCCCGAGTACCCGCTGGCCTCCCACTCGTCGTCAGTCGGCATCCGGTGCGAGGGCAGCAGGCCCATGCTGCGGAAGATGCACAACGAGCCCTCGCGGCCGTAGGCGGCGGTGAACTCCGGGTCCGCGGCGAGGCTCAGGATGTGGCTGTGCGCGTCAATCAGCACCGGTCACTCTCCGGGCGTTGTACACGTGCGCGGGCTCGACCGGGACGTCGTACCAGCGCTGGTACAGCGGCGGGAGGTACGGCTCGACCAGCGTGCCGAGCTCGGCCCAGCGCCGGACCTCGGCCGTCGGCCGGTAGACCCGGTCGCGCACGGCCGCGGCGAACCGGTCCCGCACCTGCTCCTCGTCGACCACGGTGACCAGCCCGGCCTCCATCAGCACCCGGCCGTGTACGAGCACGGTGTCGATGTCGCGCGCCTCCGCCCGGTCGACGACCACGTCGAGGAACGGCTCGCCGTCGTAACGCCCGGGCGGGAACAGGATCCGGTCCTTGCGGACCACCAGCAGGTCGGCCCGCTTGCCCGGCTCCAGGCTGCCCAGCCGGTCCGGCTCGCCGATAGCGCGGGCCCCGTTCCCGGCCGCGGCCCGCAGCAGGGCCTCGCTGTCCAGCCGGCCCTCACCGAACGCGCGCGGCAGCCGCTGCAGGTAGCTGGCCAGCCGCAATTCCTGGAAGAAGTCCTCGTGGTCGGAGAACGAGATGCCGTCGGTGCCGAAGCCGACCCGGCCGCCCGCCGCCATGATGTCGCGGACCCGGCAGACCCCGGTGGCCAGCCGCAGGTTCGAGCCCGGGTCACAGGACGCCACCGCCCCGCTGTCGGCGAACACCGACAACTCGTCGTCGGTGACCCAGACGAAGTGCTCGAGCACCGTGCGGGGACCCAGCACGCCCAGGTCGGCCAGCCGCCGCACGGCCGGCTTCCCGTACCGCTCCAGGCTGAACATCATCTCCGACCTGGTCTCCAGCGCGTGCGTGATCAGCGAGGTGCCGTGGTCGCCGGCCACCCGGGCGCAGCGCCGGTACAGCTCGTCCGAGCAGGCCGGCGTCCAGTCCGGCGCGGTGACGATCCGGATCCGGTCGCCCCGGCCGTGCCAGGCGGCGGAGAGGGCCTCAAACGCAGCCATCACGTCGTCGACGGGCCACGCGTAGCCCATCGGCGACGCGCGGACCTCAGCGGCCAGCGCGGCCGGCAGCCGGGCCAGGAAGGCCTCGTCCGCCTCGTGCGCGTAAACGTTCTGGTCCCGGCTGACCAGCCCGAACGCCGTCCGCAGGCCGGAATCGGCGTAGGCCTGCAGCGCGGGCACGCAGCCGAAGTGCTCCATTCCGGTGCGGCCGTAGTACATGTCCACGGTGCCGGTCTGCCCGCCCCGGATCGCGGTGACCAGGCCCCACAAGATCCCCCAGTACAGGTCCTGCTCGTCGACCGGGCCCACCGCGCCCTGGATGTACACGTTGGCCTTCTCGAAGATGTGCTGGTAGAGCCCGGGCCCGATGGCCAGCTCGGAGTGGTAGTGGCAGTTCACGAAGCCGGGCATGACGAAGTGCGCCGGTGACCCGAGCACCCGGTCGAACGGCCCCCGGGCCGCCAGCACCTCCCGGGGCCCGGCGGCGGTGATCTGCGGCCCGTCGACGATCAGCGCCCCGTCCGGGATCAGCGACTCCGGCCCGAACGCGACGACCGGATCGCCCAGCACCAGGTAGCGGGCCATCCCCCCGCCCGCCTCAGCGCCCGCTGATGTCCGGAACCACCATCTTGTCCAGCACCCGGATGAACGCGGCGTTGGCCTTCTCCAGCACCGCAGGCTCGTCGACCGTGGTGATCCTGCGCCCCTCCATAACGATCTTCCCGTCGATGATCGTGGTGTCCACGCAGCTGCCGTTGGCCGCGAACACCAGGTGCGAGAACAGGTGGTCGGCGTTGCCGGGCATCAGCGGCGTGAACATCTGGCTCTTCAGGTCGACCAGGATCACGTCGGCCTTGCGCCCGGCGGTGAGCTGGCCGGTGTCGTGGCCCAGGGCGGCGGAGCCGTTCCTGGTGGCCATCCGGACCACGTCCGGGGCCTGCTGCAGGCTGGCGTCCACCCGGGTGGCCCGGTGGATGAGCGAGGCGAACTTCATCACCTCGAACAGGTCCCGGCTGTTGTTGCACTCGGCCGCGTCGTGCCCCAGCCCCACGTTGAGGCCGGCGTTCAGCATCTCCGGCACCCGGGCCACGCCGTTGCCGAGCTTGGCGTTGGACGAGGGCTGGTGCGAGATCTGGGTGCCGGTCTCCCGCATCAGCGCGATCTCGGTGTCGGACAGCCACACGCAGTGCGCGGCGATGGTGTTGCGGCCGAGGATGCCGCAGTCGTAGGCCACCTCGGTCGGCCGCCGGCCGAACCGCTGCTTGGAGTTCTCCACCTCGGTCAGCGACTCGTTCAGGTGGATGTGGATCCCGGTGCCGAGGTCGTCGGCCAGGGCCCGGGTGTCGCGCAGCAGCCCTTCGGAAGCCAGCGGCAGCCACTCGATGCCGACGTAGACCTCGATCCGGCCGTCCGCCTTGCCGTGGTTGGACCGGTACGCCTGCTCGTTGATCTCCAGGGTGTCCAGGTCGTGCTCGTCGTCGGCGACGTCGTTGGACAGCACCGCCCGGATCCCGACGTCCTGCGCCGCCGCGGCCAGGGCGTCGAGCCGGCGGTACATGTCGTTGACCGTGGTGACGCCGCACCGGATCGACTCGGTGTAGCTGGCCAGCGCGGCCCAGTAGGCGGCGTCGTCGTCCAGCGCGCGGATGATCGGGTACCAGCACGTCTCGAGGTACTCCCACAGCGGCAGGTGATCGCTCCACCCCTTGCCGAGCGCGGTGTGGTAGTGCAGGTCGACCAGCCCGGGCAGCACCGCCTTTCCCTCGGCGTCGATCACCTGCGCGCCCTCGGCCGTCCGGCGGGCGGCGACCTCGCCGGCCGGGCCGACGTCGGCGATCCGGTCTCCCTCCAGCACGACCGAGCCGCCGAAGTGGACGTCGCCCGCGTCGTTCATCGTGACGACGGTGCCGTTCTTGATCAGGATCCTGTCGGGCATGGCTGCTCCGTTCAGTTCGGGACGAGGACCTGGCGGCCGAGGACGCTGCGGCTGCGCAGGGCGGACAGGGCATCGGAGATACCGTCCAGGGGGTAGCGGCCCGCCAGCGGGACGACCAGGGAGCCGGCCGCCGCCAGGGCGATCGCGTCGTTCAGGTCGGTCCTGGTCGCCGCGACCGTGGACACCAGGCTGGTCTCCGACAGGATGAAGTCGATCGGGTGGATCTCCAGCGGCTGGTCGGTGTAACCGGTGCTGACGAACCGGCCCCGGGGAGCGAGCGCGCGGATCCCGGCCCGCATCGTCCCGGTGGTCCCGACGAGCTCGAAGAACACGTCCGCGCCCCGCCCGCCGGCCACGGCGCGGACGGCATCGGGCAGCGTCGCGTAGTCCTCACCCGGAGCCAGGACGATCACGTCCGCGGCGCCGTGCGCCCGCGCGAGCTCCGCCTTGTCCGCGGAGTCGGCCACCGCGATGACCGTGGCCCCGGCGTGAGCGGCCGCCTGGATCACCAGGATGCCGACGCCGCCGACGCCGTTCACCACCGCGGTCTGGCCGGATGCCAGCCCGGACATCCGGGTCGCGTGGACCGCGGTCATGCCCGCGCACGTCAGCACCGCGGCGGTGGCGAAGTCCACCGTGTCGGGCAGGACCGCGAGGTTCCGCTCCGGGGCCAGTACGTAGTCGGCGTCGCCGCCGTCCCGGTTGAAGCCGAGCTGGCCCGGCTCGGTGGCGCACAGGTTCTGCCGTCCGAGCAGGCACTGCGCGCAGGCCCCGCAGAACAGCTTGTTGAAGACCGCGACGCGGGTGCCGGCGGTGATCGCCGTGCCGGAACCGGCCTCGACCACGATCCCGGCCGCCTCGTGGCCGAGCGTCATCGGGTAGGAGTCGGGCTTGATCATCCCGTCCATGATGTGCAGGTCGGTGCCGCAGACCCCGGCCGCGTGCACCCGGATCAGCGCCTCGCCCGGGCCGGGCCGCGGTGTGTCGACCTCGCCGCAGCGCACGGTGAGGTCCTGCTGGACCTGGATCGCTCGCATCGGTCCCTACCTTTCTTGGCCAATCTCGTCGGCATGCCGCACCGTCAGGGGGAACAACGGCGAGTATCGTCACAAAGTGGTGTAACCAGGGCCGGGCTGGGCTCTGGCCGGGCCATCGGGGCCCGGAAAGCGAGCGGGTTCAGCCGCTTGAGCAGTCATGTCCCAGAATTCGCCCTCGTAGCGAATCGAGATGCTGAACACCGCCGACAGCCGGGTCCACTGGCCGGCGTCGGCGGGGTCGGCCAGCCGGTCGAGCAGGCCGGTGGTCTCCGCCACCAGCGCGTCGTACTCGGCGTTGCCGAACATGCTTATCCAGTCCGCGTACACCGGGTCGGCCGGCAACGCCGCCATCAGCGGCTGCGCGATCTCCCCGTAGCTCCACTGGCAGGGCAGCAGAGCGGCCAGCCCCTCGGCGCAGTCGCCCTGCGCGCACACGTGCAGCAGGTGCCGGGTGTAGGCGTAGGTGACCGGGTGCAGCGCGGCCGGGCCGGGCAGCCGGTCGGCGCACCCGCCCAGCCGGGCCAGGAAGTCCAGGTTCGCCGGGATCTCCGTGCCCACGATCTGGCGGCCGAACCTGGACAGCACGTCCAGGGCCGCCCGGTCCGGCGCCTTGGCCGTGGTCAGCGCGATCGCGCGGGCGTAGTCCTCCAGGTAGCGGACGTTCTGCTCGAAGTAGCGGCGGAACGTCTCGTGCGGCAGGGTGCCGGCCGCGATGGCGGCGACCATCGGGTGGCTCACTGCCGCGGCCCACGCGCCGCGCCCGGCGTCGCGCAGGGCGGCCGACGCGGTCACCGGTCCCGTGGTCGGTGACCCAGCGGTGGGCGCCCCCGTGGCGACCGACCCTGTGGTCGGCAGGGCGGCGGGATTCACGGGGGGCTGCCCGGCCCGGGCAGCGCGCGCAGCTGGTTGTCGCGCACGCTGCGGATGTGCTCGCGCATGAACCTCTCGGCCGCCTCCAGGTCGCGGCGCTCGATGGCCTCGTAGATCTGCGCGTGCTCGCGGACCGACGCCGCGTTCCGGCCGGGGATCTCGCCGGCCAGCAGCCCGATGCGGGTCAGGTGGTCGGCCAGGTTGTCGAGGATGGCCCGGATCCGCTGGTTGCTGACCTCGCCGAACAGCACGGTGTCGAACTCGGAGATCAGCCGGACCAGCTCGGGGCCGCCGCCCTCGTCGTTCAGCCGCAGGCATTCCCGGGCGATGCGGCCGAGGTCGGCCAGGCCCTTGTCGCTCATGGACTCGGCCGCCGAGCGCGCCGTCGCCACCTCGATGATCTCGCGGAGCTCGTAGATCTCCCTGAGGTCCTGGGCGGTGTACCGGGTGACGACGGCGCTCTTGAACGAGCTGAGCTCCACCAGGCCGTCCTGCTCGAGCCGGGCCAGGGCCTCGCGCACGGGCGTCTTGCTGACGTTCAGCCCTTGGGCCAGGGCCGCCTCGCGCAGTCGTTCGCCCGGCGGGATCCGCAGTTCCACGATGGCGGCCTTGAGCTGGTCGTAGGCGACGTCGGTCATCGTCCGGTGCTCGGAGAGCGCTCCGAACGGCGACGGGACATCGGCGTGGGCGCGGCCGCCGTAGGCGGGGCGGGTCATCAGCTACCTCCAGTATGTGAAGGCGGGGTCAGCGAGATGCGGGGCATGACGTCGGCGAACGCGCGGACGGTGGCCATCCGGTCGTCGCCCAGCGGGAACACGTGCACCGAGTCCACTCCGGCCCCGAGCACGTCGCGGATCCGCCCGGCGGCCTCGGCGGAGTTCCCGGCCAGGGCCATCCTGCGGACGAAGCCGTCCGGGAGCAGCCGCGCGGCGGCCTCGGCCTCCTGGAACTCGCCGCCCGCGTAGCTGGCCCGGACGGCCCCGGCGATGTCGGCGGGCAGCCCGGCCAGCGTGCACAGGTGGGGGGCGGTCTGCGGGAACCAGGCGGCGATCGAGCGGCCGGCCGCCAGCGCGGCGCCGGAGTCGTCGCTGATCGCGCCGTAGGCGAACAGCGCGGTGTGCGGCCGGGGCCGGCCCGCGGCCCGGGCGCCGCGGTCGATGTGCTCCAGCGCCCAGGTGACCGCGTCCGGGAACAGGCCGATGAGCAGGATCACGCCGTCGGCCAGGCCGCCCGCCAGTTCCAGGGTCCGCGGGCCGCTGGCCGAGACGTAGATGGGCAGGCCTGGCCGGGCGTCGAACCGGAGCCTGGCGTGGTCCAGGGTGAAGCCGGGCGCGGTGACCGTGACCTCGTCGCCGGACCACAACGCGCGGATGGCCTCGATGGCGTCCGCCAGGTCGGCCGGGGCGCACGGCTTGTGGCCGAGGGCAAGCAGCGGCCGGTCGCCGGCGCCGATGCCGAGGATGGCCCGCCCGCCCGACACCTCGTCCACGGTCGCCGCGGCCGCCGCGGTGATCGCCGGGTGCCGGGTGACCGGGTTGGTGACCGCGGTGCCGAGCCGGAGCCGGGAACTGCTGACGGCGGCCAGGGTCAGGTAGGCGTAGCTGTTGCGGGCGTGCAGGGAGGAATCGGTGACCCACAGGTGGTCGAAGCCGAGCGACTCGATCTCCGCCACCATGGCCGTGAAGTCGGCCGGCGGGTCGACTCCCTGCAGCGCGACGCCGTAGCTACGGCTGGTCACATCCCACCCCCTCCCAGCCGGCAATGGTAGCGGCGGCACAGCCGAGCCCCGCACCAAGCGGCGAGGTGTCGATCCACTCGTGCGGAGTGTGCTCGCCCCCGCCGGTGGTGACCCCGATCGCGATGGCCGGCACGCCGGCGGCGCGCGCCGCGTTCGCGTCGGTGCTCGCGGCGGTGGGAGCCGGGATCTCGGCCAGCGTGACGGTGCGGCGGAGCACCACGCTGCTGAGCGCGCCGGCCCGTGCTTCGGGGGTCATGCCGCCACCACCACCCCCGCGTCCGCCAGGCGGTCGATCTCGTCGGCCGGGTAGCCGAGTTCGCCGAGCACGGAACGGGTATCACGGCCGAGCGCCGGCGGCGGCCCCGGATACGTCAGCACGGTCCGGTCCAGCCGGAACGGCGGCCCGACGACCTGGTACCCCGCGCCGGCTCCGCCCGCCCCGTTCGCGCCGGCCCGCAACGGCTGCAGGCTGCCCAGGGCCGCCACCTGCGGCCAGCCGATCACCTCGGCCAGCCCGCGGACCTCCGCGGCCGGCACGCCCGCCGCGTCCAGGCGGTGCCGCCAGTGCTCGGTGGGCCGCCTGGTCAGCACGGCCTCGATGCGCGAGGTCAGCTCGTCCCGGTGCGCCACCCGGGCGGCGCCGTCGGCGAACCGCGGGTCGCCGGGCAGGTCGGCCAGGCCCAGGGCCTCGCAGGCCCGCCGCCACATCTGCTCGGACCCGGCGCCCGCCATGACCAGCCAGCCGTCCGCGGTCCGGAAGCCGCCGTACGGCGCGAACAGCGGCGAGTGCGTGCCGAGCAGCCCGGGCTCGCGGCCGGACGCCGCGACGCTGGCCAGGACCGTGCCCAGGCCCGCGAGCCCGAACTCCAGCAGCGAGGCGGACACCAGGCTCCCGGTCCCGGTGCGCAGCCGCTCGATGTACCCGGCCAGCAGCCCGCAGGCGCAGCTCAGCCCGGCGCCGACGTCGAGGAACGGGGCGCCGACCTTGACCGGCCCGGACTGCGGGCTGCCGGTGACGCTCATCACGCCGCTCTCGGCCTGCAGGATCAGGTCGAAGCCGCCGCGCCCGGCCTCGGGGCCGACGTCGCCGTAGCCGGAGATGGACCCGTAGACGATGTGCGGGAACCGCCGGTGCACCGATTCCCAGTCCAGCCCGTGCGCGGCCAGGCTCCCCGGGCGGGAGTTTTCGACCAGCAGGTCGCAGCGGGACAGCAGCCGGTCCATCACCTCACGCCCGGCCTGGTCCCGGAAATCCACCGCGAGGCTGCGCTTGCCCGCGTTCAGCGCCATGAACAGCACCGACTCGCCGCCGGCCCGCTCGGTGCCCTGGGTCCGGTACGGGTCCCCGGCGGGCGGCTCGACCTTCACCACCTCGGCTCCGAGGGCGGCGAGCCACATCGTGGCCTGTGATCCGGCGACGAACCGGGTGAGGTCGGCCACCCGGACCCCCCGCAGCGGCCGCGGGACTACCATGGCGCCGGCTCGGTGAACTCGCCGAACGCATCCCGGAACACATCGGCCATCTCGCCGACCGTGGCGCCGGCCCGGGCCGCGTCGATCAGGGCGGGCATGACGTTGCGGCCCGACCGGGCGTCGCCGGCCAGCCCGGCCAGGGCGCGGGCGTGCGGCCCGGGATCCCGCGCGGCGACCCGGGCGCGGGTCCGCCCGGCCTGCCGCGCGCCCACCAGCGGGTCGACCTCGAACGTCGACGGCGCCACCTCCCCATCGGCCGCGGTGCCGGCGTACACGTTCACGCCGACCTTCGGCCGGGCGCCGCTGGCCAGTTCCTGCTCGGTCCGGTAGGCGGACTCGGCGATCCACCGCTGCGGGATGCCGGCCTCGATGGCCGCGGCCGCGCCGCCGAGCGCGTCGATGTCGCCCATCAGGTTCGTGGCCCGGGCCTCGAGTTCGTCGGTCAGCCGCTCCACGTAGTACGAGCCCGCCAGCGGATCGGCGGTCCGGGTGACGCCCGACTCCAGCGCGATGATCTGCTGCGTGCGCAGCGAGAGCGTGACCGCCTCCTCGGTCGGGATCTCGTAGGCCTCGTCGTAGCCCATCACGTGGATGGACTGGGCGCCGCCGAGCACCGCGCCCAGGCACTGCAGGGTGGACCGGATCACGTTGTTGAGCGGCTGCTGGGCGGTGAGCGTGGTGCCCGAGTTCCCGGAGAAGAACCGCAGCCGGGCCGCGGCCGGCGCGCTGGCGCCGAACCGCTCGGTGGCCACCCGGTACCAGATCCGCCGGGCCGCCCGCAGCTTGGCCACCTCCTCGAACAGGTCCAGGGTCGTGGCGAAGTGGAACGACAGCCGCGGCGCGAACGTGTCGAAGTCCAGGCCCCGGGCCAGGAACGCCTCGCAGTACGCGACCGCCGAGGCCATGGTCAGGGCCAGTTCCTGCACCGCGTCGCAGCCGGCCTCGCGGGCGTGGTAGCCGGTCACCGAGATCGGGTTGAACCGCGGCAGTTCCCGGGAGCTGAACTCGACCACGTCGGTGACCAGCCGCAGCGACGGCCCCGGCGGGTACAGGTACGCCTTGCGGGCCAGGAACTCCTTGAGGACGTCGTTCTGCAGGGTCCCGGTCAGGGCCCGCCACGGCACGCCGGAGCGCTCGGCGGCGACCAGGTACGCGGCCAGGATGATCGGCGCCGTCGCGTTGATCGTGAAGTTCACCGAGACCTGGTCCAGCGGGATGCCCGCGAACACGTCGCACATGTCCGCCGCGGTGTCGATCGCGACGCCGACCCGGCCGACCTCGGCGGCGGCCATCGGGTGCCCGGAGTCGTAGCCGAGCTGCGTGGGCAGGTCGAAGGCCACCGACAGCGCGGTCTGGCCCTGGCCGAGCAGGAACCGGAAGCGCTCGTTGGTGTCCTCGGGGGCGCCGAACCCGGCGAACTGCCGCATCGTCCACAGCTGGCCGCGGTACATGGTCGGGTACGGCCCGCGGGTGAACGGCGGCTCGCCCGGCCGGCCGAGGCGCCGGGCCAGGGCGGGCTCGCCGCCGGGGAGGTCCTCCGCCGTGTAGACCACGGCGACGGGGATCCCCGAGTCGGTGGTGATCGGCGTGGTGTCACGCCCGCTGTCAGCGGTCATGTCGCCGCCCGCTGACCCACGGTGCTGACCTGGGGGGACGACCCCCCGGAACCCCCCGCCAAACTGAGCAGGCCGGCCACCACCTCGGGCAGCAGGCTGCCCGCCGGGTAGACGGCCGCCACGCCCATCTCCCGGAGCTGGCCGGCGTGGGCGGCCGGGATCGTGCCGCCGATGACCACCGGGATGTGCCCGGCTCCCTGCTCGGCGCGCTGCGCGAGGATCTGCCCGGCCAGCGGGAGATGCGCCCCGGACAGCACCGAGATCCCGATCAGGTCCGCGTCCTCGGCGACCGCGGCGGCCACGATGGCCGCGGGAGACTGCCGCAGGCCGAGGTAGATCACCTCGGCCCCGGCGTCCCGCAGCGCGAACGCGATCACCTTGAGCCCGCGGTCGTGCCCGTCCAGCCCGGGCTTCGCCAGTATTATTTTTCGCCTCCCATCCGGGGGGTCTTGCGAGATCATGAGACGGTCCCCTCGGCCATCACCACGGCGCCGTCGAGTTCCAGGACCGCGTCCCGCATCACGCAGTCCAGGTGCGCGACGGCGGCGACCCGGCCGCCGTAGGCGATCGAGTTGCCCAGCGCGATGTGCGCCGACCCGCGGGACGACTCGGTCTCCATCGGCACCGAGCAGACCGTGCCCGCCGGGTTGAAGGCCACCGACACCTCGGCGATGTTGGCCATCCGGTCGTCGCGGCACCGCTCGAGCATCGACACCAGCCGGCCGCGCGCGGCGCCCTCGATCGCGGTGAGCTGGCCACCGTCCACGTACAGCACCACCGGCTCGTCCAGCGGGCCCTCGCCCATGAACAGCAGGTCGGCGTCGATGACGACCACCCCGGTGGCGGTGCCCTCCACCGGGGCGGTGCCCGACTCCACGTCGGGCGGCGCCATGTAGGCGCCGGGCTCGCGCGCCATGCCGTGCAGCACCCGGCCCGGGCGGCCGGTGACCGAGCCGCGCAGGTCGGTCCCGCCCCGGCTGGTCAGCCGGAATGTCGACGCCCGGTCCCAGGCGCGGCCCACGGTCTCGGCGTCGATCCGCAGCCGCTCGAAGTCCACGTCCAGCGGGCCGTCCGGGCGGAACGTGTCGAGCCGGACCGCCGGCATGGCCAGGTAGCGGGCGCCGCGGTCGGTGGCGGCCCGCCTGGCCGCCGACGACCCGATGAACAGGCTGGTCAGCTCGATGATCGCGGGCGCGTCTCGCATCATCGCGGCCACCGCCGCCGGCGGCTCGGCCCCGGGCAGCCCAGGGCTCGGCATCAGCGCGATCAGGGGGGTGGCGTCCCGTTGCGTAATGCCGTGCGAGAGGCCGGTCACGACGTCTGGGTCCGTGCCCTCGTCGGCGAGCAGCACGACCTCCTCGCCCGCGGTGACCGCGAGGCACTGGTCGAGCACGTTGTCGAACGGGGTCACGGCTCTTCTTCTCGCCTCGCTCAATCCCGATCACTCCCGGCCAGGGCGAGCGCGGCGAACACGGCGTACGCCTGCGTCGCCTCGTGGATGTCGGCGATCGGCAGGTGCTCGTCCGGGCAGTACACCGGCGGCCCGCCGGGGCCGAAGATGACCGTCGGCACCTTGTCGCCGAAGCTGGCGGTGTCGCCGAGCCAGCTCTCGGTGACCAGCCGGGGCTCGTCGCCGTGGATCGTGCGCACCGCGCGGCGCATCAGGCGCACGACCTCGTCGTCCGGCCGGGCCAGGTACCCGCTCTTGACGTCGGCCAGCTCGACCTGCGCCACCAGCCTCTCGTCGGCCGCTCCCGCCTCCTCCAGGCAGCGGCTGATCTCGGCGCGGACCTGCTCGACCGTGACGCCGGGCTGCGGGCGGCAGTCGACCCGGATCACGCACTCGTCCGGGATCATGGACGGCCCGCCGGGCGGCAGCCCGCCGTAGATCCGCCCGGGCACCACGTAGGTCTCGGCGCCGAACATCTCCTGGACGTCGTCGGCCAGTTCCGGCTCGTACCGGGAGGCGTCCAGCGCCAGCACCACGTGGGCGGCGAGGGTGTTCGCGTTGATCGCCAGGTGCTTGTGGCAGCTGTGCGCCGACTTGCCGAGCACGGTGATGTCGAAGTAGTACCGGCCCCGGTGCCCGAGGCAGATCTGGTTGTCGGTCAGCTCGCCGAGCACGCACAGGTCGGCCGGGTACGCGTCGAAGTAGGCGATCGCGCCGGACTGGTCGCCCATGTGGTCGCTGACCGCGGCCAGGGCCGCGGTGCCCGACAGCGGCAGCCCGCTGCGCGCCACCGCCTCGATCGCGGCGATCTGGCAGGCCAGCGCCGCCTTCATGTCCATGATCCCGTGACCGTAGACCGCGTCGCCGATGACGGCGCCGGAGAACGGGTCGGCGGCCGTCCAGCCGTGCGAGACGGTCTTGGTGTCCAGGTGGCCGGTGAGCACCAGCCGGCGGCCCGGGCCGAACGACACCTCGCCGAGCGCGTTCGGCCGGTCGGTCAGGACCGGCTGGAGTTCCACCGCCTCGAAGCCGGCCTCCTTCATGACATCGGCCAGGAACGCGGCCAGCGGCCCTTCCTCGCCGAGCACGCTGGGGATCCGGCACACCTCCTGGGTCAGGCGCACGGCCCGGTCGAGGTCCAGGTGCTCGAGCACCCGGCCGGCCAGCTCATGATCGTCCCTGGTCATGGCCGCGGCGGCGGTTCCGGAGCGCGGCGGGCCCGCATCGCAACGCGCCCGCATCGCTACGCGCCGCGGCCGTCGGTCCCGGTGACCCGGCCGTCGACCACGGCATCCTCGACCGCCGGCGCGGGCGCCCGCCGGGCCTCCTGGCCCATCGCGACCCTCCGCAGCACGTAGTACAGCACCCCGGCCACCACGAACCCGACGTAGAAGGCGATGTCGGCGCCGCCGAGATCGTTCGCGAACGGGCCCACGATGATCGAGGTGTTCATGAACGGCACCATGACCCCGAACGCGACCACGAACGACACGATCGCGGGCCAGCCGTTGCCCAGCCTGCTGAAGGCCAGCGCGCGGCGCAGGTACGACGGCCTGTACTTCTGCCGGTTGTAGTGCCAGTCGATCATCACGATCGCGCAGAACGGCGCGATCCAGTACGAGCTGAACAGCAGCAGGTTCTCGAACCGGGCCGAGGTGTTCGCGGCGTTCATCCACAGGATGGCCGCGAACGCGAGGACCGCCACGACCCCGGCGATGATCGGCCGCCGCACCCGGGCGCCGAGGGCCTGGAAGGCCAGCGACCCGGTGTAGTCGTTCATCGAGTTCGACGCGATCGCGCCGAACACGATCGCGATCAGCGCCAGCACGCCGAGGAACCCCCCGCCCATCAGGTCGCGCACGCCCGCCGCGGTCTGGTTGCTCAGCACGCTGGCCGCGGCCAGCCCGATGGTCTCCACCCAGACGTACGACGCGGTCAGCCCGGCCAGGGTGAGCCAGAAGATGGCCGCCTTGGAGGAGTCAGGCTTCATGTAACGGCTGTAGTCGGAGGCGTACGACGCCCAGGAGATGCCCTCGCTGAGCGAGATCGTCACCATCAGCACGAACGAGGCGAACAGGGCGCCGCCGTGCACGGTGTTGTGCGGCAGGACCACGTGGTGCTGGAAGATCTTCACCGTGAGCACCAGGAACAGCACGATGAGGATGGCCGAGCCCCACTCCTGCAACCGGTGCACGAACTCGTAGCCGTAGACGCTGACGATGCCCTCGAGCACCAGGACGATCGCGACGCCGACCCAGAACGGCACGTGGAACAGCAGCTGGGCCGCCTGCCCGCCGAACAGCCCGACGAGCGCGTCCCAGGCGATCGACGAGAGCCACTGCACGGTGCCGGGCAGCACGATCGTCTTCCCGAACGGCAGCCGGGCCAGCGGCACCTGGGCGGTCCCGGTTCTCGGTCCCCAGGTGCACAAGATGGCCACCGGCAGCGACCCGATGATCGTGCCGATCACGATGGCCAGCAGCCCCAGCCCGAAGCCGAGGCCGAACACCACGGCCAGGGTCCCGGCGAAGACGCCGGACAGCTCCATGTTGGGGGTGAACCACACGGTGAACATCCGGTACACGCCGCCGTAGCGGTGGTCTTCGGGAATCGGCGCCATCCCCTGGCTTTCCAGGGTCAGGTCGCCGGTGCGGGTGGGCCGCGCGCCCTCGTAGACCCGCAGTTCGTCAGTGGCCTCGGTCATGGTCCCTCCCGTCCGATGGCCGGAGCCACCGCTGCGCACGCTGCCAGGTACCTCCATGTCCGGGCGAGCCCCAGAGTGGGATACGATATATCCGATCTGAGTACCGCCACAATCCCCCCGGGGTGAGCCTTGCCTGGCCAGGCCGGGGAGCGGGCCGGCGAAGCGCCCGGCCGGCCGGGCTGGGGCGCGTCGCCACGGCGCCCCAGCGCCGCGCCGGATGCCTCGCGGCGGACCCGCTGTGCCGCCCGGCGGTACCGCGCGCCCGCGGCACTCGCGTTCCCGGGGCGCGCCCGCGCCCCGCCCCGCGGCGCCCGCGCCCCCCCGCGGCGCCGCGGGGTCGGGTCAGGCGCCGGACGGCTGGCGCTGGGCCGCGATCAGATCCCGGTACCAGCCGAACGACGCCCTCGGCGTGCGCCGCTGGGTCTCGAAGTCCACGTGGACCAGCCCGAACCGCTGGTGGTAGCCCTCGGCCCACTCGAAGTTGTCCATCAGCGACCAGACGAAGTACCCGCGCACGTCCACGCCGGCGGTCCTCGCCGCGTGCACCGCCCTGATGTGCCCGTCCAGGTAGCCGATCCGGAACTGGTCGTCGATGGTCCCGTCGCCAGAAACCTCGTCAACGACCGAGCAGCCGTTCTCGGTGATGTGGACCGGCGGCAGCCGGTCGCCGTAGCGCTCGCCGAGCATCGTCAGCAGCTCGGTCAGGCCGGCCGGGATCACCGGCCAGCCGAACGCGGTCACCGGGTACCCGGGTATCGGCTCCATCCGGAACGGCAGCGGCGATTCCGGCAGCGCCGACAGCCGGGTCGGACTGTAGTAGTTCACGCCGTACGCGTCGAGCGGGACGGAGATCACCGCGAGGTCGCCGTCCAGAACGCAGTCCAGGCCGCGCGGCCCGATCCCGAAGGCGGACAGGTCCGGGTAGCGGCCGAACAGCACCGGGTCGGCGAACATCTGGTTGTGCAGGACGTCATACGCCTGCGCCGCGGCCACGTCGGCCGGGTCGTCGGTGGCCGCCCAGGCGGGGGCGTGGTTGTTGGTGATCGCGACCTGCCGGGCGCCCGCGGCGCGCAGCGCGGAGGTGGCCAGCCCGTGGCCCAGCAACTGGTGATGCGCGGTCGGCAGCGCGCCGAGCATCAGCTCGTCGCCCGGGGCGTGCATGCCGAGCGCGTAACCGAAGGCGGTCACCACGAACGGCTCGTTCAGGGTGATCCACATCGGGATCCGGTCGGCGAGCCGTTCCGCGGCCAGCCCCGCATACTCGGCGAACCGGTGCGCGGTGTCCCGGGCCAGCCAGCCGCCGTCCTCCTCCTGCAGCCGCTGTGGCAGGTCCCAGTGGAACAGGGTGGGCACCGGGGTGATGCCGCGGGCCAGCAGGCCGTCGGTCAGCCGGTCGTAGAAGTCCAGCCCGGCCTCGCAGGCCGGCCCCTTCCCGTGCGGCTGCACCCGCGGCCAGGCGATCGAGAACCGGTACGCGGTCAGGCCGAGCTCGGCCATCAGCCCGACGTCGGTGCCCCAGCGATGGTAATGATCGACGGCCACGTCGCCGGTCTCGCCGCCGCGGATCGCGCCGGGCTTGCGGCAGAACACGTCCCAGACCGACTCGCCGCGGCCGTCCGCGGTGACCGCGCCCTCAATCTGGTAGGCCGAGGTGGCCACGCCCCAGGCGAAGTCGGCGGGGAAACGCGGCATCGCAGCATCGGTCTCGGTCATGCCGCGAGCGTACGCCACCCCATGATCGCGCCGGATCCGCCGAGTTAGTCGGCGCCCGTCCCCTCGGCGACGGCCTCGTCGACCTCGGCCTGGCGGGCGGCCAGCTCGGCCGCGTACTTCTCCGCGTCGACCCGCTCGGCGATCTGCTCGTCCGAGCGCATCAGCGCGTCGAGATCGCTCTGCGCGGCGCCGATCACGCCCAGGTCGGTGTAGGCGCGGCGCACCTTCGGCCCCCACAGCCCGATGTCTCTGACGCACGGCACGATGCGCGAGAACAGCAGCGTGCGGAACGCCTGCTGCACCGGGGAGTGCTCGGTGAACTCCAGGCACTCCTCGACGTTGAAGCCCATCCGCTCCCAGACCTCCTGCGCCCGGAACCGGTTGCGCATCAGGTAGCAGCCCTCGACGATGAACTCCTCGCGGTCGGCCCGCTCGGCCTCGGTCAGCCCGGCGTAGTAGTCGCGCAGGGCCAGCCGCCCGAACGCCACGTGCCGGGCCTCGTCCTGCATCACGTACGCGAGCAACTGGGTGACCAGCGCGTTGTTGGACATGTCCCGGTGCACGCCGAACGCGGCCAGCGCCAGCCCCTCGATCAGCACCTGCATGCCCAGGTAGGGCATGTCCCAGCGGGAGTCGCTGAGCGCGTCGGCCAGCAGCTTGGCCAGGTCGGGGTTGACCGGGTAGTACAGGCCGATCTTCTCCCGCATGAAGCGGGAGTACAGCTCGACGTGCCGGGCCTCGTCCATGGCCTGGGTGGCCGCGTAGAACTTGGCGTCCATGTCGGGCACCGACTCCACGATCCGCGCCGCGACCGTCAGCGCGCCCTGCTCGCCGTGCAGGAACTGGCTGAACAGCCAGGCGGATAGGTGATGGCCGAGCTCGTCGCGCTCGGCCTGGTTGAGCACCTCCCACTGGCGCGACCCGTAGATCGGGACGAGCTCGTCGGACTGCTCCATCACGTTGGCCGGGTTGACCGGGATCGACCAGTCGATCCGCTTGGCCGCGTCCCACTGCTTGTCCTTGCCGCGCTGGTACAGGTCGAGCAGGCGGCCCCGGCCGTTGTCGTATTCCCAGCTGAACCGGGTGGCCCCGGCCGCGGGCACGTCCCAGGTCCCCGGCTCGACGGGCGTGGTGTAGTGATCGTAGGTACTCACTGCGGCCTCCCCTGCTCGGCAGTGCCCTCATATTACTTTCCGGTAACGGGCCGCTTCCAGCCCGGGCCGTGCGGCACGGGCGGCCGGGCGCGGGGCGACCGCCTCGCAGCGGCGGTTGCCGCAGGCCCGCATGATCGCCAGACTGAACCCTTTTCATCCGCCGGTTCCCACTAGGAGTACGTGGGCAGTCCTGGGAGGATGAAAGGGGCTCCTTTGGGTAGCCGGTTCTCGTGGCGGGGGGCTGATGGGGGTGCAGGACGTCAAGGCGGCGGCACCGCTGGTGGCGCGGGCGCTGCAGCAGTGGTACGGCGCCGACCCGTACGGCCGCAAGGCCGGCCTGTACAGCTACGACGACCCGTCGCTGGCCGTCGACTGGAAGAACTCTTCCGAGTTCGGTCGCAATCTCGTGAACACCGTGCTGGCCGTCACCGGCCAGCGCAACCGCGCCGAGGACATAAACCGCTGGTGGGACAGCGCCAACGCGATCACCGCGGTGATCGACTACATGTCGGTCACCGGCGACCGCTCGTACCTGGGGCCCGTCGTGGAGAACACGTTCAGCCGGGCGCCGGGGACGCGCAGGCCCGTTTACCGCCGGCGCATGTCCTGGTCCCGGCCCTATTTCCGGTTCGAGAACTACCAGGGCTTCATTAACGGCTTCTACGACGACGAGGGCTGGTGGGCGCTGGCCTGGATCAGCGCTTACGACCTGACCGGGGACGCGAACTACCTCGCCGCCGCCCACGACATCTTCCAGGACATGGCCGGCGCCTGGGACGATTTCTGGGGCGGGGGAATCTACTGGGGCAAGTGCGACGGATCCCCGGACCGCGAGGGCGCCGCCGCGGTCCCGCGCGGCTGGCAGGGAGGCTACAAAAACGCCATCGCCAATGAGCTGTTCATCGCGGTGGCCGCCGCGCTGGGCCTCCGGTACCAGCGCCGGAACCCCTCGGGCACCGACCACGCCGGCTACGCGCAGTGGGCCGTCCGCGGCTGGGAATGGTTCAGCTCGCCTTCCCCCGCGGGAATAGCCATGATCAACGAGGCCAACCTGATCAACGACTCACCCGACATGCAAGGCGTCAACAACAACACCGAGAGCATCTGGTCGTATAACCAGGGCGTGATACTCGGCGGCCTTTGCGATCTCTCCGAGCTGGCCGGCGACGAGACCTACCTCGGCTGGGCGGAGAAAATCGCCGACGCCTTTACCGGGAACCCGTGGAGCGCGTCCTCCCGGCCGAGCAAGTCGGGAGTCATCAACGGGATCCTGCACGAGCACAATGACTGCCGGCCCGACGGCAGCGCCCTGGCCGCCCCGCCGAGCGTGGACAGCACCCTGTTCAAGGGCATCTTCGTCCGGAACCTGGCCCGGCTCTACCTGAAGAACAGGAAGGCGGCCTACCAGCAGTTCATTCTCGCGAACGTCCAGTCCGCGCTGGCCCATGTGAATGAGCACTACCAGTTCGGGTGCAACTGGGCCGCCCCCGTCGACGTGCCCGACTTCGTGCGGCAGACCGCCGGGCTCGACCTGGTCAACGCGGCCCTGCGGGTCAGCTAGCGCTGCCGCCGGCGGCCTTCGCGCCGCCGGGCTGGCGCCGCGGCCGCGCCGGACGTCGGCGCGGTCCTGCGCGCTTACTCGTGCATCGGGCGCTCGTGGGCGGCGTGCCCGGCCGGCTCGAGCTGGAAGGTGGAGTGCTCCACGTCGAAGTGGCCGCGCAGGCAGTCCTGCAGCCGGTCGAGCATGCGGCCGTCGTCGATCGCCCCGGGGTCCACCACCACGTGTGCCGAGAGCACCGGGAGCCCGGAGGTGATCGTCCAGGCGTGCAGGTCGTGCACGTCGCGGACGCCGGGCAGGCCGGTCATGTGGCGCCGAACCTCGCTCAGGTCGATGCCCCGCGGGCTCGCCTCGAGCAGCACGTCGAGGGTCTCCCGCAGCAGCTGCCAGGTCCGGGGCAGGATCAGCAGGCCGATCGCGAGCGAGGCGATCGGGTCCACCCGGTTGAACCCGGTCGCCGCGATCACCACCCCGGTCACGATCACCGCGGCCGCCCCGAGCGTGTCCGAGGCGACCTCCAGGAAGGCGCCCCGGACGTTCAGGCTCTCCGCCCGCCCCCGGCGCAGCAGCAGCAGCGACACCGCGTTGGCGCACAGCGCGATCACGCCGAACACGATCAGCAGCCCGGAACTCACCTCGGTGGGGGATATCAGCCGCCGGATCGCTTCGACCAGGATGAACGCCGCCATTCCGAGCAGCAGCACGGCGTTGGCCATCGCGGCCAGGATCTCCGCCCGGGCGTAACCGAACGTGCGCCGCGCGGTGGGCGGCCGGGCGGCCATGTACGCGGCCAGCAGGGACAGCCCGAGGCCGGCCGCGTCGGCGGTCATGTGCGCCGCGTCGGCGACCAGCACCAGGGAGCCGGTGATCACCGCGCCGATGATCTCGGCCACCGCGACTACGGTGCTCAGCACCAGGGCCGTGATCAAGGCGGGGCGGTGCCGCCCGGTCACGGTCGCGGCGTGGGAATGCCCGGTCATTCGTCCTTGCGCCGCCGGAGGCCGCGCCGCGGCGGGTCGCCGGGCGACGGGCCGGGCTCCCCGGCCGCGGGCGCGGCCGGAGGTGACGCGCCGTCGCCGGAAGCGACGAGCTCGTAGGCGGGGTTGATCATGACCGGCCCGCCCTGGCGCATGCCGACCTGGCCGCGGAACCTGACCCGGGCGCCGCACACCAGGCCCGGGATGTGCGACCGCCCGTAGAACAGGGCGGTCAGCTGCCCGGTGGAGTCGGCTATCTCGGCGGCGAGCACGGTGTTGCGCTCCACCGGGCGGATCTCCACCGCGTAGACCCGGCCCTCGACCGTGGCCCGGCCCGGCTTGGTGAGCGTGCCCAGCGGACGGACCCCCGGCGGCGGGGCGGGCCGGTCGGCCTGGGGTCCGCCGGGCTCGTCGGCGTCGGCGGTGGCGGCATCGGCCACGGCGAGCTCGGGACCGGCCATGGCCGCCGCGCCGCCGGCCAGGTCCTGGCCGTCCGCGCTGCCGCCTGCGGCCGCGGCCGCCGCCGTCGCGGCAGGCGCGGCCGCGCCGTCGCGCTTGGTCACATCGGCCGCCCGATCGCGGTCAGCTCCGTCCACGGCCGCCCGCCGCTCGTGGATGACCTGCAGGCGGTTGCGCACGTCGAACGGCACGATCGTGGCCGCGGCGTGCGGGATGCGGCTCACCGCCGCGGCCATCCGGTCCGCGGTGCGGTCGTGCAGCAGCCGGCCGAGCAGCGCGGTGTAGCTGCGCCGGGGCAGGACCGCGGTGACTCCCACGCCGGGCAGGTCGGCCTCGGCGCTGACCAGTTCCGCCGCGCACCGCGCGAGCCTGCGGTCCGCGCAGTCGACGAAGTCGAGCACCACGCCGGTGTTCGCGCGCACCCAGTCCTGGCGCAGCGTGTCCGCCTGGACGTTGTCGATCACGAAGTGGACCGCCCGCAGCGTGGTGGGCCGCAGGCTGCGCGCGTACCGCAGCCCGGCCACGGCGGCGAGGTCGAACTCGTCCACGAACACGAACACCGTGCGCCGGGCGTAGGTGGGCGGCTCGGGCGGCTTGGGCCGGCTGCTGATCCGGGCCAGCACCCCGGCCTCCTCCTTGTACTCCCGGTTGAGCCGGATCAGGGCGGGCACGCCGACCGCGAACAGGATCAGCACCAGCCAGGCGCCCTCGGTGAACTTGACCACGACGAAGATCAGCACCACGACCGCGGACGTCACGCCCGCCGAGAAGTTGATCACCAGTCGGCGCCGCCAGCCCGGTTCCTTCATCCGGTGGTGATACTTGGCCATGCCGAACCCGGCCATGGTGAAGGCGGTGAACACTCCGATCGCGTAGAACGGCACCAGGTTGTTGACGTTGGCCCCGACGGCGGCCAGCAGGGTGCACGACAGGATCGCCAGCACGACGATGCCGTTGGAGAAGACCAGCCGGTGGCCACGCTTGGTCAGCCAGCGCGGCAGGAACGCGTCCTCGGCCACGAAGCTGGCCAGGAACGGGAAGCCGTTGAAGCTGGTGTTCCCCCCGGTGTAGAGGATCAGCGCGGTGGCGGCCTGGACGAAGATGAACATGACGTGGCCGAACGCCGAGAGCCCGAAAACGATCTTCGCTTCCTGCGAGATGACCGTCGGGACCCCGGAGACGAACGGCGCCGCGTGGGTGACGTGCGCCAGCCAGGAGATCCCGGCCACCAGCGACCCCAGGATCAGGCCCTCGGCCACCAGCACCTTGCGGGCATTGCGGCCTTCCGGCGGGCGGAACGCGCTGACCGCGTTGGACACCGCCTCGATGCCGGTCAGCGACGAGCCGCCGTTGGCGAACGCCCGCAGCAGCACGAACACCATGCCGAACGCGATCAGGCCGCTGGTGGTCGAGTGCCCGATACCGTACCTGCCCGGGCCTCGGCCAGGGATACTTCGGCAGGTCCCCGAACGCCTCGCGGGCCAGGCCGACGACGATCATGAGGATCGCGACGGCGGAGAACAGGTACGTGGGCACCGCGAACGACCGCCCGGCCTCCCGGATGCCGCGCAGGTTGCCGTAGCACATGAGGATCACGATGATGATCGAGACCACCGTGATGCGGAGCGGGTTGTTCAGCGGCGTCCAGGCCGAGGCGACCGCGGCGGTCCCCGCGGCGATCTGCACCGCGACCGTGACCACGTAGTCGATCAGCAGCGCGACCGCCGCGACCTGGGCCACCCGCGGGCCGAAATTGTCCCGCGCGACCACGTACGACCCGCCGGCCCTGGTGTAGACCGTGACCACCTCGCGGTAGGACAAGACCACCAGGGCCATGACGAACAGCACCACGCCGGTCAGCGGCAGGATCAGCGTGAACGCCGTGATCGCCAGCCCGCCCTTGAGCAGCTCGATCAGGATTTCCTCGGTGCCGTAGGCCGAGGAGGAGATCCCGTCGGGGGCGAGCACCCCGAGCGCGAGCGGGTTGGACAGCCGCTGCTCGCCGAGCTGCTCGTTGATCAGCGGCCGGCCGAGCAGCCGCCGCTTGACCGTATATCCCAGACCCTCGGCCAGGTCGTCCTGCGAGTCCAGGAGGCCCGTCGCCCTGCGCATGGCCACGCTGCCGCGTCCTTACCTAGTAGCAACCCTGACGTGGTCTTCATACCACCCCCGGCGTGGCCTTCATACCATCGCGCTGGCCTGCGCGGGAGCCGGGAGCCCAGCTCGATCGCCGGGCGCCGCGGCGACCGGGCCGGGTTTACCCGCTGTTCACCACGCGGCGGGACACTGGCGGTCACCGGGGGGGCGCGGTCCCGGCCGGGGCGGGCGTGCCCGCGGGTAAGCAGTGCGATCCTGGTCAGGACTACGGCACGAGCCGGCCCGACCAGGGAGGCAAGCCCATGACCACGACACCCGCAGCCCCGGTCCCGCAGGCTGGCCAGGCCAGGACGCTGCACCTGTCGGAACTGCTGCGGCGCCCGATCACCGACAACACCGGGGACTCGCTCGGCCGGCTCTCCGATGTGGTCGTCCGGTTGCGCGGGCCGGAACTGCCGCTGGTGATAGGCGGGGTGGTCAGCGTCGGCGGCCGGGAGGTATTCGTTCCGATTGAGCAGGTCAGCGAGTTCGACGGGGAGGCGCTCCGGCTCACCAGCGCTCAGCTTGACCTGCGGCAGTTCGAGCGCCGGGAGGGCGAGGTCCTGCTCCGGGCCGATGTCCTCGGCCACCGGCTCATCGACGTGGAGGCCGCCCGGCTGATCAAGGCCGCCGACCTCGAACTGGAGGAGCGTAACGGCGAGTGGGTGCTCACCGGGGTGGACATCCGCCGCCGGCGAGGCGGGCTGGGCGCGCTGTTCGGCCGGGGCGAGGCGGAGTCCGACCCGCACCAGTTCCGCGAGTGGTCCCGGTTCGAACCGCTGATCGGCCACACCGGCAGCCTGAGGACGCGCGGCCCGTTCGGGCGCATCCGCCGGCTGAAGCCGGCCCAGATCGCCGACCTGATCGAGGACGCGTCCAAGGAGGAGGAGACCGAGATCCTGGGCCAGGTACACGAGGATCCCGAACTCGAGGCCGACGTGTTCGAGGAACTCGACGAGGACCTGGCCATCCGGCTGCTCGGCGCGCGGACCGACGCCGAGATCGCCGACGTGCTGTCGCGGATGGGCGCCGACGACGCGGCGGACGCGATCGCCGAGCTGCCGCAGCAGCGCCGTCAGCCGGTGCTCGACCTGCTGCCCGCCGGCCAGCGCACCAAGGTGCTGACGCTGATGGGCTTCAACCCGACCAGCGCGGGCGGCCTGATGGGCGTCGACTTCCTCGCGGTGGCCTGCGACAGCCAGGTCCGCGACGCGCTGGACGCGGTGGCCGGCTCGTCCGGGCTGCAGCCAGAGGCCCTCAGCAGCGTGCACTGCATCGACGAGCGCGGCCGGCTGTGCGGGGTGGCCACGCTGGTCACCCTGGTGCAGTCCGACCCGGCCACCCCGATCAGCGAGATCTACGACGACGACCCGGTCCGGGTCGGCGCGGACACCGACGTGGTCGACGTGGCGGTGCTGATGAGCGACTACAACCTGATCACGATCCCGGTCGTGGACGAGCGCCGGAAGATGATCGGCATCATCACGATCGACGACGTGCTCGAGGCCACCCTGCCCGACGACTGGCGGCGCCGTGAGGCCGCGCAGCCGCCCGACGCGCACCGCGGGGATCCGACGTGACCGACCCGCGGGGCAGCCCGGCCCCGGAGCCTCCCGCCGCTCAGCCTGCGGCGGCTCAGCCGCCCGCCCCGCGGCCCGCCGGCCCCCGGCCGCCGCCCGCCCCGCCGCCTCCCGTTACGGAGGCCCCAGCGACCCGACCCTCTGCCGCGCCGCTGCCCGGCGCGCAGTCGGCGGCCCCTCAGCAGCCCGTCTCCCGGGCGCATCCCGTCTCGCCGCCCGCGGCCCCGCCGCGCCCCGCCGGCGCCGCCCTGGCCCGGCCGAGCGCGGTGCTCGACACGGCTCACGAGGGCGATATCGAGGGCGCGTTCGGCCGGATCCGGGTGGACGGGGAGCAGCGGGGCGGCTGGCGGCGGCAGCTCATCACGTTCCTCGCGATCATCGGGCCCGGCCTGATCGTGATGGTCGGCGACAACGACGCGGGCGGGGTCTCCACCTACGCCCAGGCCGGCCAGGACTACGGCTACAGCCTGCTCTGGGTGCTGCTGCTGCTGATCCCCGTGCTGATCGTGAACCAGGAGATGGTGGTCAGGCTCGGCGCGGTGACCGGCGTCGGCCACGCCCGGCTCATCAACGAGCGGTTCGGCAGGTTCTGGGGCTGGTTCAGCGTGGGCGACCTGTTCCTGCTGAACTTCCTGACCATCGTCACCGAGTTCATCGGCGTCTCGCTGGCGCTGCAGTACTTCGGCGTCAGCCCCTACATCTCGGTGCCGATCACCGGGGTCATCCTGATCGTGATCACCGCCAGCGGCAGCTTTGCCCGCTGGGAGCGGGCGATGTTCCTGTTCATCGCGGTCACCCTGGTGCAGGTGCCGCTGCTGTTCCTGTCCGAGCCGCACTGGAGCCAGATCGGCTACCACTTCGTCGTGCCGGGCATCCAGGGCGGGGCCAGCTCGGCCGCGGTGCTGCTGATCATCGCGATCGTCGGCACCACCGTCGCCCCCTGGCAGCTGTTCTTCCAGCAGTCCAACGTGATCGACAAGCGGATCACGCCGCGCTTCATCAAGTACGAGCGGGGCGATACCACGCTGGGCGCGTTCGTCGTGGTCGTCGGGGCCGCGGTGATCCTGATCGCCGGGGTCTACGCGGTCCGGAACACGAACCTGGCCGGGCACTTCACCGACGCGCTCGGCGTCGCCAACGCGCTCAAGGCCAAGAGCGGCCTGCTCGGCGCGCTGTTCGCGATCTTTCTGCTGGACGCCAGCATCATCGGCGCCGCGGCCGTGACCCTGTCTACCAGCTACGCGTTCGGCGACGTGTTCGGGCTGAAGCACTCACTGCACCGCAGCTGGCGCGACGCCAAGCCGTTCTACGCCACCTACGCCGCGATGATCGCGGCGTCGGCGGGCATCGTGCTCATTCCCGGCACGCCGCTGGGACTGCTGACCACCGCGGTGCAGGCGCTGGCCGGGGTGCTGCTGCCGTCCGCGAGCGTCTTCCTGCTGCTGCTGTGCAACGATCCCGAGGTCCTCGGCCCGTGGCGGAACTCACGCTGGCTGAACCTCCTGGCCAGCGTGATCATCGGCGTGCTGCTGGTGCTGTCCGGGACCCTGGTGGTCACCACGCTCTTCCCGTCCTTCAACTCCTCGGCGGTCGCGATCTGGCTGGCCATCGGGTTCGTGGCCGCTGCGGTCCTGACCGTGGGCGGGCTCTGGCTCACCCGCTCCCGCCGCCCGGCGCGAGTCCCGCACCCGAAGACCACCATGACCCGGGCCGAGCGCCTCAACTGGCGGATGCCGCCGCTGGCCCTGCTCAAGCCGGTGCAGTGGTCGACCGGGACGAAGCTGGGCGTCCTCACGCTGCGCGGCTACCTGGTGATCTCGGTCCTGCTCCTGATCGTCAAGGCCGTCCAGCTGGGCACCGGCCACAGCTAACCCGCTCCATCTGACCGCCCGGCACACTCCTGATCCCTCAGCCGCCCTCGCCCGGCTTCGGCGGGCCGGGGCGCTGTGCCAGCGGGGCCGGGGGATGAACTTGGGCGTCGGCGGGCCGGGCGCTGTGCCAGCGGCAGCCGGCGGGGGCCGGGTACCCAGGTGGCGGGTGGTGGGAGGGCGGGGCGTGCCGCCGGGAGCGTCAGTGGGCCAGGGCGAGCTGCACGATCTTCACGGCGACCAGGACCGTGGCCACGGCCAGGTAGGACCGCAGCACCGTCAGCGCGACCTTGCGGCCGAGGGGCACCGGCGGGCGGCGCAGCAGCGTGAGCGACGGCATCCGCCAGTTCTCCCGGCCGTCGCGGTCGATCGCCGCGCCCCGGGCCAGGCCGGGGCCGCCCGGCCGCACCCGGAGGGCCACGAAGCCGAGGCCGCCCAGGGCCGCCGCGGCGATGCAGCCGCCCAGGATCATCACGATCTGCCGGGCGGTGAGGCCCGGGTCGATCACCGACGCGGTCAAGATCACCGACAGCGCGACCAGGACGGTCACCACCGAGCCGGTGAACAGGTTGGTCCGGCGCCCGTTGACCCACGGTCCGAGCACGTCGCGATCGTTGCACAGCAGCAGCAGGTACACCGCGGCGGACGGCAGCAGCACCCCGGCCAGGGCCTGCACGCCCTCGGTGAGCAGCCCGAGCGGCGAGCCGGGGATCAGCACCACCGCGGCCGCGGCCAGGACCAGGCCGCCGTAGATCGCGTAGAAGCCCTTGGCGCCCTTTACCCCGCGGTGCAGCGAGTGCTTGAGGCCGAACACGTCGCCGATCGCGTACGCCGTGGACAGCGAGACCGCGAACGCACCGATGATCGACGCGTCCAGCAGCGCGACCGCGAACAGCACCCCGGCGACCCGGCCCGCCTGGGCCTGCAGGCCCGCGGCGAGGTCCGCCGCGTTGGTGAAGCCCCCGGCGTGGCCCGCGAACGCGGCGGCGGTGAAGCCCATGATCGCCCCGGCCCCGAGGATCACCACCGCGATGCCGATCCACAGGTCGGCCTTCTCGTAGGGGATGAACCGCGGCGTGATCCGCTTGTCGATGACGTAGCTCTGCTGGAAGAACAGCTGCCACGGGGCGACCGTGGTGCCGACGATCCCGATCACCAGCAGCATCACCGTGGCCAGCTGCCCGGTCCCGCCGGGCATGACCGGGGTCACGAAGCCGTGCGCCATCTGCGAGGCGGCCGGGTGCGTGAGGAAATAGATCGGGATCAGCAGCAGCGAGCCCCCGCACAGGACCATGGCCATCCGCTCGAACCGGCGGAAGCTACCGGTAAACGCCGACCCGATGATCACCAGCGCGGCCAGCGCTACGGCCGCGATCTTAGGCACCCCCAGGTACCCCGCGGCCAGGGATATGCCGATGAACTCGGTGATGATCGTCAGTGCGTTAAGGATAAATAGGTCGATGACGCTGAACGCACCCCAGAACTTGCCGAACCGCTCCAGGATCAGCCGGGCGTGCCCGACGCCGGTCACCGCGCCGAGCCGCAGCACCATCTCCTGGTTCACGTACAGCACCGGGACTAGCAGCAGCAGCGTCCACAGCAGCTTGGTGCCGTAGTCCTGGCCGGCCTGGCCGTAGGTGGCGAACGCGCCGGCGTCGTTGTCGCCGACCATCACGATCAGCCCGGGCCCGACGATCGCCAGCAGCGTCTTCAGGTACGCCGAACCGCCGCGCCGGGGTGCGGTGTCATCCAGCCGGATGGTGCCGAGCGCGCCGCGGATGTCGCCGGCGTGCTGGGAGTCGAGCACCGCGCCGCGGCGCTCCAGTGTGGCGGTCATGGTGGTCCTCCCTCTGCCCGGTCGGGGCGTGCTGGGAGGCACGCAGCATCCGGCGGGCGCCAGGCCACGCCGGCGAAACGACCCAGGGAAAGGGGGGCGGTTACCGCGTGCCAGAAGAAAGCGAGATTGAGCGGATGCGGGGCCGATGATGGCCGGGACTACTATCCATTTCTCGCCTCCTTCAGCCATGACACGCGAGGGTGTCCGTCCACGGCGGGGGAGGGCCGGCGAAAACCGGCTTGCACCCCTTCTCGTCAGAGCTTTGGCACGACACGACGTAGCGCCCGCCGCAGCGAGCGCAGCCACTTCGGGTCACCCCTTAAGCCGGGGAGACCTGTCCTGACCCTGGGCGTCTCTCGACGTCGTCGGATCAGTGGCCTGTGTTCATGTCGACGCCTCACCGAACGAGGTGCCTACAAATGTTAATTGTAGGTGAACAGGACGGCCTGGGCAAACGATTGGACTGTGCGTTAGGTCACCCGACGGTCCCGCGGGCCCGCAGATCCGTGATCTCGTCGGCCGTGCAGCCGAGCTCGGACAGCACCGCGTCGGTGTCCGAGCCGGGCCTGGGCGGCGGCAACGGGACGCCGGCCGCGGACCGGCCGAACCGCGGCGCGGGCGCGGGCTGCACCACCCCGCCGACGTCGGCGAAGGTGCCGCGGGCCGCGTTGTGCGGGTGCCCGGGCGCCTCGCCCGGACTCAGCACGGGCGCCACGCACCCGTCCGAGGCGGCGAACACCTCCGCCCACTCGTCCCTGGTGCGGCCCAGGAAGGCCTCGACGAACCGGGCCCGCAGCACCGGCCAGCCCCCGCGGTCGTGCTGCGCGGGCAGCTCCTCGCCGGCCAGCCCGAGCCCGGCCAGCAGTTCCGCGTAGAACTTCGGCTCCAGCGCCCCCACGGCCACGTGCCCGCCGTCGGCGGTCTGGTAGGTGTCGTAGAACGGCGCGCCGCCGTCCAGCAGGTTGGCGCCGCGCACGTCCTGCCACGCCCCCCTGGCCCGCAGGCCGTACAGGAACGCGGTCAGCAGCGCGGAGCCGTCCACCATGGCCGCATCCACCACCTGGCCGAGCCCGGACCGCTCCCGCTCGACCAGCGCGGCCAGCACGCCGAGCGCGAGCAGCATGCCGCCGCCGCCGAAGTCGCCGACCAGGTTGAGCGGCGGCACGGGGCGCTCGCCGAACCGGCCGATCGGGTACAGCGCCCCGGAGACCGCGATGTAGTCGATGTCGTGCCCGGCCGTCGGCGCCAGCGGGCCGTCCTGCCCCCAGCCGGTCATCCGCCCGTACACCAGCCGCGGGTTCCGCTCGGCGCACGCCTGCGGGCCGAACCCGAGCCGCTCGGCCACCCCCGGCCGGAACCCCTCCACGAGCACGTCGGCCGAGGCGGCGAGGCGCAGCAGCAGCGCCACCCCGTCGGGATCCTTGAGGTTGATGCCCGCCGACCGGCGGCCGCGGACCAGCGGGTCCACCGGGACGGCGGCGTCCGGGCCGCAGGCCTCGGCGCGCTCGACCCGCAGCACGTCCGCGCCGAGATCGGAGAGGATCATGCACCCGAACGGCGCCGGCGCGAGGCTCGCGATCTCGATCACCCGGATCCCGTCCAGCGGTCCCATCAGTTCGCCTCCTCCGCGCCTGGCTGCGGCTTGCGGGCGACCACGGCCCAGCCGGACACCTCGTAGCCGTCGACGTTCGCGCCCGGCTCGGGCCGCCAGCGGTGCATCTGCACGACGCCCGGCTCCACTACCTCCAGGCCCTCGACGAAGCGGGCCACCTCGGCGCGGCTGCGCCGGGTCTGCTTGGTGGCCACGCGCTCGTTGTACCGCCGGGCGCCCTCGGCCGCCAGGTCGGCGTGGACGTCGCTGGCCGGCTGGGTGATCACCAGGTAGCTGCCGGGGGCGGTGGGCCGGGCCGCGATGACCTGCTCGGCTGCTTCCCGGTCGGCCGCGAAGTTGTCTTTGCCGCCGAGCCAGTAGTCATAGACCCGGGCCGGATGCGCCACCGACGTGTCGATCCCGGCCGGCGGGCGGACGGGATCGGGGCCGGGCCCGTCCGGGGTCAGGTCTGCGGCCATGGCGCGTGCCTCCCGTTGCTGCCCGCGGTCAGCGGTATCGCGGCACAGCTTAGCCCCGGGGCGCCGTCACCGGTCCTGGCTGAGCAGCAGGGCCAGGGTCGGGCACGCCGCGACCGCTCGCCGGGCCAGCGGCAGCAGGTGGCCGGGCACCGGGCCGGGGGCGATGATCGGGTATCCCCAGGGGTCGGCGGTGATCAGCTCGGGCAGCAGCTCGACGCACATCCCGTGCGCCTCGCAGGCGATCGGGTTCACCCGCAGGCTGCGGCTCATGGCCGCTGCCCCCAGGCGTAGCCGGGAGCGGGCAGCACCGGCCTGCGCCGCACCCGGGAGCACGGCCCGGCCGCGGCGTGCTGGCGTATCTCGTCGGCGAAGGTGGCCAGCGCGCTGGCCACGAACGCCGCGGCCCCGTCGGGCAGGTGGCAGGCGCCCCGCCGGGTCACCAGGGTCACCAGCCGCTGGGCCCAGCCGAGCGCCTGGCGGTCGGGGCGGCCGAAGGCGAGCTGCTCGAGCAGGCCGGCCAGGGCGGGCAGCCCGTTCGCGCACGGGCCGCACTGGCCCGCGCTCTGGGTGGCCAGGAAGCCGGCGATCCACGCGGTCTCGGCCAGCCCGCAGGCCGACTCGGGCAGCAGCACCAGGACGCCGGACCCGAGAGCGGCGCCCGCGGCGCGCAGCGCCGGATCGCTGACCGCGACGCTGAGCGCCTGGTCGTAGGGCAGCCAGCCGCCGAAGTACCCGCCGGCCAGGAACGCCTGGGGCGGCTCGGACGGTCCGTCGGCCCAGCCGATCAGCTCGCCGACGGGCATGCCGAGCTCGATCTCGTAGACCCCGGGCCGGTTCACCGCGCCGCTGACCGTGATGAGCGCGGACCCGGCCGCCGGGCGCACCTCGGGACCCGGCGGGCCGCCGGGTCCGGCGCCGGCCCCAGATCGCGGAACCAGCCCGCGCCGAACCGTGCGATCAGGGCCACGTGGGCGAGGGTCTCGACGTTCTGCACCAGCGTGGGCCGCCCGTGCGCGCCCTTCTCGAACGGCCGCGGCGGCACGAAGGCCGGCTTCGCCGCCCCGCCGTTCAGCTGGCTGATCACGGCGGTCTCCTGGCTTGCCACGTACCCGGCCGGGACGCCCAGGATCTGCACCGGCACCCGGTTCTGCCCGGCCCGCTCGCGCTCGTCGATCGCCGCGGCAAGCTGGAGGGCCAGCTCGTCCTGGCGCTCGTCCAGGCTCAGGTAACCGCGGGTGGCGCCGACGGCCTCGGCGGCCAGCGCGATCCCGTCCAGCACCAGGTGCGGGGCCCGGGCGAGCAGCAACCGGTCCTTGCCGCTGGCCGGCTCGGACTCGGCGCCGTTGGCGACCACGACGGTGCCACCCCGGCCCCGCAGCGGCCCGGATTTCCGGCCGGCCTCCGCGACCGCGCGCATCTTGCGGCCGGTCGGGAAGCTCGCGCCGCCGCGGCCGGTCAGCCCGGCCTGCTCCACCTCGGTGATCAGGTCCGTGGCCCGCAGCGGGACCGGGCCGTACCGGTCGATGTGATCCGCGAGCGGCAGCGGCCCGTCGGGCGGGATGAGCCGGGGCAGCCCCTGCGGCGGGAGCACGCGGCGCGCCGGCCCGGCGGCCCGCATGGCCCGGGCGGCGCTCACCGGGTGCCCGCGCTCTTGCTGCTGCCGCTGACCAGGTGCGACGGGGTGCCTGCCCGCAGGGCCCAGCCCGGCCGCAGCGGCCCTGCCGTCAGCCACGCGCCGCCCGCGATGAGCGCGAGCACCAGGGCGAGCGCGCCGGCCAGCCGGGCGGCGGCGTGCGACGGCCACCCGTAGGCCAGCCGCCAGCCGGTGAGCGCCGCGATCAGCGCGACGCAGGCCACGGTCAGCCCGAGCACCCAGCGCACCGGGGTGTCGGTGCCGGTGCCCAGGCCGTGCAGCACGGCTACCGGCCAGCACAGGTAGGCGCCCCAGTGCACCAGGCGCCAGGACCTGTAGCTCATCCTGGTGCGCAACAGGCTGGTCACGGCCAGCGCCAGCATCAGGTCAAAGGCGATCGTGCCCAGGCCGAGCCACAGCGGCCGGTAGGCGGAGATGAACGGGATGAAGACGTCCTGCACGTGGATCGGGACGAAACTGTCGGCCAGCGTGGTGGCGATGTGCAGGCCGGTGAAGGCCAGCGCGAGCAGCGCGATGTTCCGGTGCAGCCCGATGGTGACGAACCGCGGCCAGGCCGGCCGCTGATACCTGACCTCGGTCAGCAGGCCGCACGCCATGTTCAGGGTGAGCAGCACCAGCGCGACCAGGCCGGTGGCCCGGGTGAGGTACCACAGCGGCGTCGTGGAGGTGACGACGACAGCGCTGGGCGCCACCCTGCCGGTCACCAGCGGACCGGCCAGCGCGGGGATCGGCACACCGCTCATGTTGTGTTGCCCGCTCGCCTGTGCAGGATCAGCTCGCTCATGCAGTGTTCCCCGCTCGCCTGCGGGGCGCTCTGAGGCACCGCCTTCCCTCGTCGCTCGGTCGCAAGCTCCCTCGCTTCTCAGTCCAGGCGGCGCCGCGTCCCTCCGGCTCGCTCATGCTGCGTCGTCCGGACCCGGGTCGTGCGGCCAGCCCGCGGTGGTCTCCACCGATCCGTCCTCGCGGACCAGGCGTGCGGGCAGGCCGGCGTCCCGCAGCCAGGGCAGGGCCGCCGCGCTCCGGATGATCGCCGCCGTGCTGGCGGTGTTGGCGTCGACGCAGCTGCCCGCGGCCACGCTGACCGTCCGCCAGCAGGACCGGGCCGGCTCGCCGGTCGCCGGGTTGATGATGTGGTGCACGCGCTCGCCGCCGATCCCGGTCCAGGTCCGCACGGTGGTGCTCGAGGTGGCCAGCCCGCCGGCGCGGATCGTCACCGTCTGTCCCGGCTCCTCGGGCCCGGCCGCGTGATCGTCGGTGACGCGCACCCGCCAGCCTCCGCCGGGCGCGGGCCCGGCCACCGCCATGTCCCCGCCCAGGCTGACCAGCACGCCGCAGCCGAGCCGCCCGGCGATGATCTCCGCGCAGTGGTCCGCCGCCCAGGCCTTGGCCGTCGCCCCCAGGTCCAGCTGCGCTCCGTTCGCGAGCCGCACCTGCCGCCGTTTCCGGTCCAGCTGAACGCTGCGCCAGCCCGGCACGCGGCCTGCCCGCCGCAGCCGGTGCGGCGGCTCGTCCGCCGCGGGGATCCCGGCGGCCTGTGCCTGCCCGGCCCGCAGCTCGGCGAAGTCGCGGTCGTACCCGATCTCCGCGAGCGCCTGCCCGCAGGTCGGATCCACGTCGCCGTCGGTGAGCCGGGCCGCGCGCAGCGCGGCCTCCACGAGGTCGGCGAACAGCTCGCTGACGGCGGTGACCGCTCCGCCCGCCGCGTTCAGCCGGGACAGCTCGGAGTCGGGGCGGAACCTGCTGCAGGCCAGGTCCACGGCGGCCAGCTCAGCGTCGGCGATGGCCCGCGCGGCCGGTACCGGCCCGGGCTCGCTGACCAGCAGGGTCGCCGTCGTGCCGAACACGCTGAAGGTATCGCTGCTGACGGCCAGGGTGGTCACGACGCTCCTGAGGTCACCTGGCCCCCGCCGCTCGCCGGGGCGGGGGGCTGCGCCGGGACCACGATCGTGCCCTGGCCCTGGTTGCCGGTGTTGCCGCCGCCGCTGCCGTTGCCGTTGCCGCCGCCGCCGTTGTTGTTGCTGCTGCTGCTGGCGCCACCGTTGCCGGTGTGCGCGGCCGCGGGCTGCTGAGTGGCCACATGGTGCCCGAATGCCACGGCGATCAGCGCCGAGCACACCACGCGGGCCGCGCCGGCCCGCCAGGTGTACTTGCTGATCTTGCGAAGGCCGTCGTCACGTGCGGCTGCTGCGAAGCGCACGTCATCCCGGCGCATAGCGCGATCCCTCCTGCCTGCTCCGACGTACCCAGGTCCGCGCCCCCGGATGCTCGAGCCCAGGCCTCCAGCATGCCGAACGTATCCTGGGAACGGCTGCAGGTTCGGTCCAGGTTCACCGAAAGCGGTCGCTACCCTAACCTTCTTTTGTACCTTGCCACGGGCGCGGGCGTGACGCTCTCGTACCTTGCCACGGCCCCGGCCCTGACCGCTCCGGCACCCTAGCGGGTCGAACCGGGCGCTTGTCAATTTCTGGACATACACACGTCCTTTGCTCGTTATCGTGAAATCTCCTGCCGGTCACGCCGATCGGGCAGACTCGGCCCGATCAGTTGGCTGAGACGGGAGGTTGTCATGAGCGGTGACCGGGACGGGCGGTCCGTCGGGCCGAGCAGGCGCGGGCTGCTGAAGGCCGGCCTGGCGGCGGGCGCCGTCGCGGGGACCGGCGCGTGGAGCTCGGCACCGGGCGGCGCCGGGCGCCTGCCCCGGCTCCGCCGGCCGGGATCGCTGCCCTACCCGCAGCTGCCCGCGGGCACCGACACGATCCCGAAGATCCAGCACATTGTCGTGCTGATGATGGAGAACCACTCCTACGACAACCGGCTCGGCCTGCTGCGCCGCCGCGGCGCGGACGGGTTCCGGCTCGGCCGCGACGGCCTGCCGCTCGCCACCAACCCGTACGCCAACGGCGACATCCAGCACGCCTTCCGCATGCCCACCACCTGCCAGCTCACCGGCGCTCCGGCTCAGGACTGGCTGGCCAGCCATACCCAGTTCGACGGCGGGCGTAACGACGGCTTCGTGGAATCCGCCAGTGGCCCGGTGTCCATGGGCTACTGGGAGCGGGCCGACCAGCCCTTCTACTACTCGATGGCCTCGCTGTTCCCGATCTGTGACCGGTACTTCTGCTCGGTGCTCGGCCAGACCTACCCCAACCGGCGCTACCTGATCTCGGCTACCTCGATCGGCCAGGTCAACGACACCACGCCGGCGCTGACCGACTACCCGGCGGGCGGGACGATCTTCGACAAGGCGGCCGCGGCCGGGGTCAGCTGGCGGGACTACTACACCGACCTGGCCACGACCGAGCTGTATCCGGAGCTGTACCTCAAGAACCTGGGCACGAACGTGGTCCCTATCGCGGACTTCTTCACCGACGCGGCCGCGGGCACGCTGCCCGGCCTGTGCCTGGTCGAGCCGAACTACTCGGTCCAGTCCGAGGAGGACCCGCAGAACATCGTCCAGGGCGAGGCGTTCGCCGCGTCGGTCATCAACGCGGTCATGACCGGCCCCGGGTGGAGCCGCACGCTGCTGATCTGGACCTACGACGAGCACGGCGGCTACTTCGACCACGTGCCCCCGCCCCCGGCCATCCCGCCGGACGACATCCCGCCGGACGTGCCGGCCGGGGAGTCGGCCTACAACGGCTTCGCCCAGTACGGCTTCCGGGTGCCGATGGCGGTCGTCTCGCCGTGGGCGCGGCCGGGCTACGTCTCGCACCGGGTGAACGACCACACCAGCATCTGCGCGCTCGTCGAGGCGAAGTGGAACCTGCCTGCGATGACCTACCGGGACGCCAACGCCGGGAACCTGCTCGACATGATCGACCTGCGGTTCCCGGCGTTCCTGCGCCCGCCTCAGCTCGCCCAGCCGCTGCTCGACACCGACCCGGCCTCGCTGGCCTGCAGCGTTACCGGTCCCGGCACCATCCCCCCGCCCGGCTCGGTGTCGCCGCCGCCCGGCTAGGACGGCGGCCGGCCCCGGATCACTTGACGGCGCTGCCGGGCCAGTTGGTGTTCGACAGCAGTTCGGGGTGCGATCCGCTGAAGGCGCCAGCCGCGGTGGCGTTCCCGAGCAGCTGGTATTCGAGCCAGGCGGTGGCGTAGCCGAGTTCCCCGCCGGGGTTCCCGCCGTACGCGGTGTTCTCTATCGAGGTGTGGTCGGCCCTTCTGCCGTCGGAATAGCGGATGATGCCGAGCGCCGCGGGCACGGTCGTGCTCTGGTAAAAGGCCTTTTCGGTGGCCGGGCTCGCAATGACCGCGGCGTACGGCCCGGGCGGCGTGTAGGCGGCCTGGACCGGGTAACTGGTGCTGGGGTCGCACGCCGTGATCGCCATCGACACGGCCAGCATCACCGCCGTCAGCAGTGCCGCGGCGAGCCGGAGGCGGCGGGCGGCGGTGCCTTCGCCGGGCGGACGGACGGCTGCTCCGCCGGCGGGCCAGGTCGTCGTCATCATCGTCTCCGTACGCGCAACTCAGCTGGGCTTGGGCACAGGCCAGGGGCCGGCCAGTCACCTATCTCTGAGCGCCCGGCCTCCCCGCTAGCCGATACGTCGGCCGGCGGTCGCGCCGGGTGGAGCGGGTTAGCCCGCCGGGCCCGCCGGGTCGGCGAGGCTGGCGAAGGCCTGCAGGTTGGCCAGGCTCTCGCCCCGCTTGACCCGCCACGCCCACTCCCGGCGGATCGAGGACGCGAAGCCGAGCCTGAGCGCCTGGTCGAAGTTCTCGTCCGAGTAGCTGAGCACGCAGCCCAGCAGCCGGTCGATCTCGTCGGCGGCGACCGAGGCCAGCGGCAGCCGCCCGACCAGGTAGACGTCGCCGACCGGGTCCAGCGCGAAGTGCACGCCGTACATGCGGCCGCTGCGCTCCAGCAGGAACCGGTAGAACGCCGCGTGGTTCTCGTCCGGCTGCCGGCAGAAGAACGCCTCCACGTGCAGGCTGTGCGCCTCGACGATGAGCCAGGTCATGGTGGCCAGCTTGTGCTGGCCCTCCAGCCGCACCAGGTAGGCGCCGGGCCGCGGCGACTCGTAGCGCAGGCCGAGCTCGCCCAGGGCCGTCTCAACCATGCTCTCCGCTCGACTCCGGGGCGCCTTGAGGTCCCCGCTTCCCTCGTCGCCCGGTCGCAAGCTCCCTCGCTCCTCAGTCCAGGCGGGACCGCGCCCCTTCGGCTCGGTCGAGCTTGGCTCGGTCACGCGTCGACCGCCTGCGTCGCCTCGGCCATGGCCCCCGCGTACAGGCTCAGCAGCCGGTCGACGGTCACGCTCCAGCCGAACCGGGACGCGTGTTCGCGGGCCCCCCGGGCCAGCCGGGCCAGGGCGGCCGGCTGCGCGATCAGGCTGGCGACCACCCGCGCGTAGCGGGCCGGGTCACGGGAATCCACCAGCACGCCGGACACCCCGTCGGCGACCGCGGTGCGCAGCCCGCCGACCGACGCGGCCACCACCGGCGTGCCGCAGGCCTGCGCCTCCACGGCTACCAGGCCGAACGACTCCGAGCAGGACGGCACCATGACGACCGTCGCCGCGCGGTACCACTCGGCCAGCTCCGGCTGGGGGCAGGGCGGCTCGAGGCGGACGATGCCCGGGATCCCGAGCGCCGCGGCCAGCTCGGCCAGCCCGTCCGGGTCGGCGCGCCCGGTCCCGCTCGGCCCGCCCACGAACGCGACCCTGAGCCTGGCGGCCAGGCCGGGGTCATCCTGGATCATCTGGGCCGCCGCGTGCAGCACCACGTGCGGGGACTTGAGCGGCTGCATGCGCCCGGCGAAGACCAGCAGCACCGCGTCGGCGGGCAGGCCCAGCCGCTGCCGGGCCGCCTGCCGGGACCCCGGCTTGAACACCGCCAGGTCGACGCCAGGGTTGATGGTCCGCACCCGCGCGGGCTCGGCGTCGTAGAGCCCGATCAGCTGCTGCGCCTCGTCGTCGGTGTTGGCCACCAGGCGGTCAGCGGCCTCCACGACCTCGGCCTCGCCGCGGAGCCGTACCGCCGGCTCGGCGGCGTCCCCCGCAGCCAGCGCCGCGTTCTTCACCCGCCCCAGGGTGTGCATGGACTGCACGAACGGCACGCCCCAGCGCTCCTTGGCCACGGCGCTGACCTGGCCGGACAGCCAGTAGTGCCCGTGCACGATGTCATACCGGCCGGGTGCGTACGCGGCCTCGGCGCGCAGCATCTCGAACGTGAAATGGCAGAGCTGGCCGGGCAGGTCGGCCTTGTCCAGATCCTCGAAGGGCCCGGCCGGCAGGTGCCGCACCAGCACTCCGGGAGCCAGCTCGGCCACCGGCGGCACCTCACGGGAGACCGCGCGGGTGAAGATGTCCACCTCCACGCCGCGCTCCGCGAGGCGCTTGGCCACCTCCACGACGTAGACGTTCAGGCCGCCCGCGTCACCGGTTCCGGGCTGCTCCAGCGGTGATGTGTGGACGCTGACGGTCGCGATCCGCCGGGGATAGGGTTGCCGCACGGGCCTACACCTCCGACTGATCAACCCCGGGCCCCAGCATCCTGTTCCCGCCCGGATACCGGCCGGCAGGCACCGGTTAGGCTCGGCCCCATGAGCACACTGGTGCTGATCCGGCACGGCGAGAGCGTCTGGAACTCGGAAGGGCTGTTCACCGGCTGGGTCGACGTCGGCCTGTCACCGAAGGGCGTCGACGAGGCGGTCAACAGCGGCAGGCTGCTCGATGAGGCGGGCCTGCGCCCCGATGTGGTGCATACCTCGGTGCTGACCCGGGCCATCCAGACCGCCCACCTCGCGCTGGAGGCGGCGGACCTGCTCTGGCTGCCGGTGCGGCGATCCTGGCGGCTGAACGAGCGCCACTACGGTGCCTTGCAGGGCAAGAGCAAGGCCCAGACCCGGGAGCAGTACGGCGACGAGCAGTTCATGCTGTGGCGCCGCTCCTACGACGTGCCCCCGCCGCCCATCGACGATGACGACCCGTACTCGCAAGCCGCCGATCCCCGGTACGCGCTGCTGCCGGCCGATCTGCGGCCGCGGTCTGAGTGCCTGAAAGACGTCGTCGGGCGGCTGCTGCCCTGCTGGTACGACGCGATCGTCCCCGACCTGGCGCCCGGCCGGACCGTCCTGGTCGTCGCGCACGGGAACTCGATCCGCGCCCTGGTCAAGCACCTGGACGACATCGGGGACGCGGACATCGCCGGGCTGGACATCCCCACCGGGATGCCGCTGGTCTACGAGATGGACGCCGCGTTCCGGCCCGAGATCCGCGGCGGGCGCTACCTCGACCCGGAGGCCGCGGCCGCGGGCGCGGCCGCGGTCAAGAACCAGGGCCGTTGACTATTCCCTGCCCTGAGGGACGGGGATTCCAGCCGTCACCGGCTGGGGTTCCTGTTTCACGGCCGACTGCACCGGGGTGGTCTCCCGGCGTCTGACATCAGCTCCGCAGGCGTCGCCCGGGTTGCCCCGGGCTGCGGCAAGACCTGCCGCAAGGATGTTCTTCGCCGCGTTGAGGTCCCGGTCGTGCCGGGCGCGGCAGGACGGGCATCGCCACGTCCGGGTCGACAAGCTCAGCTCGGCGAGAAGAAACCCGCAGGCCGAGCAGATCTTGGACGAGGGGTACCAGCGGCCGGTCACGACCAGCTGGCGGCCAGCACGCTCGCACTTGTATTCCAGCTGGCGGCGGAACTCGCCCCAGCCGCAGTCGCTGATCGCCCGGGCCAGGTGCCGGTTGCGGACCATGCCCGAGACGTTGAGGTCCTCGATCGCGATCAGGTCGTTGCCGCGGACCAGGCCGGTGGTGGTCTTGTGCAGGAAGTCGCGGCGGGCGTTGCGGACCTTGCGGCAGGCCCGGGCGACCTTGGCCCTGGCCTTGGCGCGGTTGGCCGAGCCTCTCTGGCAACGGGCGAGCCGGCGCTGATACCGGGCGAGGTTGCGGGCCTTGCGCTCCAGGTGGCGGGGGTTGGCGACCCGCTCGCCGTCACTGGTCACCGCGAAGTCGTGCACGCCCAGGTCAACACCCACAGCGCGGCCGGCCGCGGGGAGAGGCTGCGGTGGCTCGGCATCAACGGCCAGCGTCACATACCAGCGGCCGTCGGGCTCGCGCGAGATGATCACCATGGACGGGCTGAGCGCCGCCGGGTCGACGGCGGGCCACGACCACGCAAACGCCAGCGAGCCAGGTGTCTTCGCCAGGCGCAGCGCCCCGTCCCGCATGGAAAACGCCGACCGGGTGTAGTGCGCCGACTGGCGGGAGCAGCGGCTCTTGAAGCGAGGGTAGCGAGCCCGCCTGGCGAAGAACGCACGGAATGCCTGGTGCTGGTGGCGCAGCGCCTGCTGCGGCGGGACGCACGAGACCTCGTTCAGCCAGGCCAGCTCAGGGTCCTTTTTCAGCGCGGTCAAAGCGGCGTCGGTTTCCGCGTACGTGGTGCCCTGATGGTCTTGCTGCCAGCGCCGCTGCCGCTCGGCAAGAGTACGGTTCCACACCACCCGGACGCAGCCGAAGGTACGGTTCAGCATCGCCTGCTGCACCTCATCGGGATACGCCCGGCACCGGTACGCCGTCCTCACAAGAGCACGATGGCAGGGCGCTCTGACAAACCACGGCCGCGCTACGCGCGGCACCGGATTCCTTCCGGCCTGAAGGCCGGGGCTCCTCTGGAGGAAACGGTGAGGCCGGCCGATCAGGCGCCTTCCCGGGGCGGTGTCCCCGCAACGGGCCCGGCGTGGCCGGCGGTTTTCAGGCAAGTGAACATCTCACGAATAACGGCATGTTAAGGACCACGGTCGGGTGCGCGCTGGCTGACCGCGACCTACCATCAAAGCGTGGGTGTGGGGATGAGTGTAGCCTGGACGCGTGTGCTGCGTGAGAAACGGACACGTAAGCGCGCCAGGTTCTGCGTGGTGTTTGACGGCGCCGCAGCGGGGCTCGCTGCCGCATGAAAATCCGGGTGCCGTTGAAAACCCACACTGACCCGGCCGTGCGGACGGAGCCTGCGCAGCTGCCGCCCGGCGTCGCCTCTGTTCTGTCGGTCCTGTCCTCCTCCGCCGTGGTGCTCGACAGCGAGGACCGGGTGCTGCAGGCCAGCGTCGCGGCCCGGGCTTACGGGCTGGTCCGCGAGGACGAGCTGGTGGTGCAGGAACTGCTCGCCCTGGCCCGCCAGGTCCGCCGGGACGGCGAGATCCGCGAGGGCGACCTGGAGGTGTCGACCAAGGGCGCCAACGGGCGGACGACGAGCCTGGCGGTGCGGGTCGCCCCCCTCGGCGCGGCCGTCGGCGGCGGGGGCCTGGTGCTGCTGCTGATCGAGGACCAGACCGAGAGCCGCAAGGTGGAAGAGGTCCGGAGGGACTTCGTGGCCAACACCAGCCACGAGCTCAAGACCCCGGTCGGCGCGCTCGCGCTGCTGGCCGAGACGGTCGAGGACGCGGCCGACGACCCCGAGGCCGTGCGCCGGTTCGCCGGCCGCATGCGGCAGGAGGCGGCCCGGCTCACCAACCTGGTGCAGGACATGATCACGCTGTCCCGGATCCAGGCGGCCGAGCCGGTACCTGACCCGGTCCCGGTCAAGCTCGATGACGTGGTGGCCGAGGCCCTGGACCGGTGCCGGATGAGGGCTAGCGCGCGCGGCATCGAGCTCGTGGCCACCGGCGGGCACGGCCTGTCCGTCCTCGGCGACGAGGACCTGCTGATCACCGCGCTGCGCAACCTCCTGGAGAACGCCGTCGCCTACAGCCCGGACAAGACCCGGGTGGACGTGTCGGTGACGCTGGCGCACGGGGACGCGGTCGAGATCAGCGTGGCCGACCAGGGCATCGGGATACCCGAGCGGGACCTGGAGCGCATTTTCGAGCGGTTCTACCGCGTGGACCCCGCGCGGTCGCGTGCGACCGGCGGCACTGGCCTGGGCCTGGCCATCGTCAAGCATGTCACCGCGGCCCACGGGGGAAAGGTGACCGTGGTCAGCACGGAGGGAGCCGGGTCGACCTTTACCCTCAGGCTTCCGCTGCGCTCCGATGCCGTCAGGGTCAGGGGCGGCACCGTACCGACGATGGCGCGATCCGCCCGGAGGAAAGTGAGAAAGTGAAGTGACGCGAGTACTGGTGGTCGAGGACGAGGACTCGTTCAGCGACGCGATCTCATACATGCTCCGCAAGGAGGGCTTCGAGGTCGCGGTCTGCCCGACGGGCCCCGATGCGCTCGAGACGTTTGACCGCAGCGGGGCGGACCTGGTGCTCCTGGACCTCATGCTGCCCGGGCTGCCGGGCAGCGAGGTATGCCGGACGCTGCGGGAGCGCTCCAATGTCCCGGTGATCATGCTGACCGCCAAGGACAGCGAGATCGACAAGGTCGTCGGCCTCGAGCTGGGCGCGGACGACTACGTCACCAAGCCGTTCTCGTCCCGGGAGCTGGTCGCCCGGATGCGCGCCGTGCTCCGGCGCCGGGGTGACTCGGACGAGCCGGCCTCGTCGATCATGGAGTCGGGTCCGGTACGGATGGATGTCGACCGCCATGTGGTCACGGTCCGCGGCGAGCAGGTGCAGCTGCCGCTCAAGGAGTTCGAGCTTCTCGAGGTCCTGCTGCGCAACGCCGGGCGGGTGCTGACCCGCATGCAACTCATCGACCGCGTCTGGGGCGCCGACTACGTCGGGGACACCAAGACCCTCGATGTCCACGTCAAGCGGCTGCGGGCCAAGGTCGAGGCCGACCCGGCGAAACCGACGCACATCCTTACCGTGCGCGGGCTCGGGTACAAGTTCGAGCCCTCCGCCTGAGGCGCGCCGCGGCGGCCGGGGTCGGCGATCGCGCAGGCTACGGCGACGGGCTGGCGCTCGGCGTCGCGCCGGCCTTGCTCGGCGTGGGGCTGGGACTCGGGCTGGGCGGTGGCGAGAACGTCGAGTAGTACTGCGCCTGCGGCATCACCGGGAGCACCAGGGTGAACGCTCCGGCATTCTCGAAGACCATCACCAGCCGGACGGTCGATCCGCCGGTCAGCGGCCGGGTCAGGTCCTGCAGGATGACCTCGGGTGCCGGGCCGGTCAGGCGGACGGACTGCTGGCTCGCCAGCGGCACGGAGCCGCCGGGCAGCATGACCGACCGGGCCGTGCCCGGCGCCGTGACGCTCACCAGCGCGTCCGAGGAACCCACGTTGGTCAGGGCGAGGAACACGCCCGCCGAGTCGCCGACCGGGATCTTCTCGCCGAGCGGCGCGCCGAGCACGAACGCGTTCGCGATCGAGATGTTGTTGTGCACGGCGGCGGTGCCGTCCGTCGGCTGGTGCCACTGCTGGGTCGGGGCGTTGAACCCGGCCTCGCACCCGGCGAGCGCGGGGATCAGCGCGGCGATCGCCAAGACGACCAGGCGGCGCGGCCTGGCGATCCTGAGGCTGCTCCGGATCACGGCGTGCTCCTCGTCTTCGTCGATCCAGGCACCGGACGTCGCAAAGCGTAGCCGCCGTGATGTCCCGGGCCGTGGCCGGCCCGGGTATGCGGTCGGCCCGGTGGGCCGGCGGTCAGGTGAGCCTGGCGGTCGGCGTCAGGCGGGCCTGGCGGTCGGCGTCCGACGGGCCTGGCGGTCGGCGTCCGGCGGGCCGGCGGTCAGTGCCCGGCGAGCTTGGCCGAGCCGATCTGCCCCAGCCTGACCTCGGCCAGCTTCAGCTTGGCCGGCTGGGCCAGGCTGCTCACGACGGAGATCACGATGCCGTCCGAGCGCACCAGGATCGCGGTCACCCCGGAATGTCCGTAGATCCTGCCGAGGACGTCGCTGGCGTCTTCAGCAACCCGGGCGGAGTCCCGTCTGGCCTGGGCGGCTAGCTGGGATACCTGCTGTATGACGTCCGCGGTCACCACGAAGTACACGGCCACGTGCGCCTGGTCGGCCCGGGCGCCGAGCTGCTGCAGCGTGGCGGCGCACCCGCAGTTCTCCGGGACCAGGGCCAGCACGGCGGCCATGGATGCCGTGACCTCGCGCAGCGGAACGCTCTTGCCCGCGACCACGATCTGCCCGGACGGCAGCGGCCCGCCGATCTTCCCGGCGGCGGGCGGGCTGGCCGAGGAGCGCGCCGGTGTCGCGGACTTCGTGGCCACGTGGCCCGGCAGCTCCGGCATGCCGGTCTGGTCGGCGGCGAACATGATGAGCAAGGTGCTGGTGACCAGGGCCAGGATGAGGCAGCCGGCCAGCAGCGGCAGCACCATCCCGTCCCGGGCCAGCGGGCCGCGCAGCCGGCTGACGCGCTCGCGCCGCCGCAGCGCGCGCAGCTCCCGCAGGTAGGCCTGCACGTCACGATCGAGTTCCCGCGCGTCATCGGGAATCACGACGTCCACGGGCGGGAGGCCGAACTCGTCCCGGTCCGGGTCGCTGCCAGGGTTCACCCGTACCCTCCGGCATCGGTGGCACTTTCTCTCAGTATGAGCCCCCGGCTTGCCGCTGTAACCGCCTGGCGGCCGGTCCTGCAAACATTTGCCGGCGGCGGGCCCGGCTGGGGCCGGTCCCGGTCACGCCCGGTCGACGGCCAGGTCACACGGGGTGGCTGGCCAGGTCACGCGGGGGGCTGACCGGCCAGGTCACGCGGGGGCCTGACCGGCCAGGTCACGCGAGGTGGCCGGCCAGGTCACGCGGGGTGGCCGCCCAGGTCGAGCCGGGCCCGCCGGCCGGGGTCACGCGGGAGCGGCCGCCGCCCCCGGCGGCCGTCCCCGAGGGCCGGCGCGAGGCGCCGCAGTCCGCCCGGCCGGGGCGTGCCGCCCGGCGCCCGAGGCGGCACCGCCGCGCAGTTCGCAATTTGCGGGTCTTGAATTGCGCCATTGACCTGCGTGTTTGCTCTCACGGAGGGCTAATCGACCCTGTCCGGCGTGGTAACATAGTTTCAGCGGAAGGGGTATGTCCACATGTCTTTCAAGGTCGGCGACACAGTCGTCTACCCCCATCATGGGGCTGCTCGGATCGAGGAGATCGAGACCCGTACGATCAAGGGCGAGGCCAAATCCTACCTCGTGCTCAAGGTCGACAAGGGTGACCTGACTGTGCGTGTCCCTGCGGATAATGCCGAGCTTGTAGGCGTCAGGGACGTGGTCGGGCAGGAAGGGCTGGAGCGGGTCTTCGAGGTGCTGCGCGCCCCGTACACCGAGGAGCCGACCAACTGGTCCCGGCGGTACAAGGCCAACCTGGAGAAGCTCGCCTCGGGCGACGTGAACAAGGTAGCCGAGGTGGTCAGGGACCTGTGGCGCAGGGACCGGGAGCGTGGCCTGTCCGCGGGAGAGAAGCGCATGCTCGCCAAGGCGCGGCAGATTCTGGTCAGCGAACTTGCCCTGGCCGAGAAGACCAACGAGGACAAGGCCGAGGCCCTGCTCGACGAGATCCTCGCGTCCTGACCTTCGCCCGCCGCGAGCCGGAGAGCGTCAAGTGCACGTCCAATCCCGGCGGGATAAGCGCGGTTCCGCAAGCGGTTCGCGCGTTCCCTGATGGCCACGCCCGGCGTATTTCCTCAGGTTGGCGTGGGCACCGACGTCCACCCATTTGGTGATGGCAGGCCGCTGTATCTGGCGGGGCTTCTCTGGCCCGGCGAGCCCGGGCTGGCCGGCCATTCCGACGGGGACGTCGCGGCCCATGCGATCTGCGACGCCCTCCTCGCGGCCGCCGGGCTCGGTGACCTGGGCGCTCATTTCGGCACGTCCCGCCCGCGCTGGGCAGGCGCCAGGAGCACGGAACTGCTGAGCGAGACCGCGCGGCTGCTGGTGGATGCGGGCTTCCTGGTGGGGAACGTATCGGTCCAGGTCATCGGCAACCGGCCCAAGATCGCGGACCGCCGGGACGAGGCGCAGCGGGCGCTGTCCGACGCGCTGGGCGGGGCCCGCGTGAGCGTGTCGGGCACGACCACCGACGGGCTCGGCCTGACCGGCCGCGGCGAAGGCATCGCCGCCATCGCGACCGCCCTGGTGCTGCCCAGGTCCGCGGATGAGTGAGCCCGGATGTGCCTGCCGGCGTCCGGCAGGCCGGGGAGGAGCAGCCGATGGCCAGCCGCGGTGGCCGAGCAGATCATCGCCGTCGACGGGTAATCGCTGACCGCACCGGATAACGCGCAAGGGGAGCCACCATGGCGATCGCGACACGCACGGTGACCTATAACGATCAGGAGACCGCCCTGACCGGCGTCCTCGCCTGGGATGACGCCGCGCCCGGCCCGCTGCCCGGGCTGCTGCTGGTGCACGGCGGAGCCGGCCTCGACGATCACGCCCGGGGCCAGGCGCGGCGGTACGCCGGGCACGGCTACGCCGTGCTCGCCGGTGACATGTTCGGGGAGGGCGTCGCCGGCAACCGTGAGCGCGTCATCGCGTGCCTGACCGGATTGCGCGACGATCCCCAGAGCCTGGCCCGGCGGGCCCGGGCCGGGCTGACGGCGCTGGCCGGCTGCCCGGAGACGGACGGCCGGCTGGCCGCGGTCGGCTTCTGCTTCGGCGGGCTCGCGGTGCTCACCCTGGCCCGCTCCGGCGCCGACCTGCGGGGCGTGGTCAGCATCCACGGCAGCCTGGCCACGGCCATGGCCGCGCAGCCCGGCCTGGTGAGGGCGAAGGTGCTGGTCTGTCACGGCGCGCTGGACCCGCACGTGCCGCTGGCGGACGTGACGAGGTTCGCGGAGGAGATGAGCCACGCCCAGGCCGACTGGCAGCTCATCATGTACGGCGGCGCGATGCACGGCTTCACCCATGAGCACGCGGTCCCGGGCGCCATTCCCGGAGTCGCCTACGACGCGCTCGCCGACCGGCGGTCGTTCCTGGCCGCCCGGACCTTCCTGGCCGAGGCCCTGAACGGGACGCCGGCCGCGTAGCACGGCTCCGGCATAGGCTGGGCGGGGCCGCGTTCGCGGTGCGCCACGCTTACGAACCGGAGGGATACGGCGGTGGCCTTCGCCAACACCGAGCAGGCCGAGTTCTGGTCGCAGATCGCGCCGACGTGGATCGAGCTCGAAGGCCGGATGGAGGAGGCCGGCGGCCTGCCGGGCGAGCTGGCCATGGACCGCCTGGAGCTGCGGCCCGGGCAGCGGGTGGTCGACCTGGGCTGCGGTGCGGGCCGGACGACGGTGGAGCTGGCCTCCCGGGTCGGGCCCGGCGGCAGCGTGGTGGGGGTGGACATCTCGGCCGGGATGCTGGCCGCGGCCCGCGAGCGAGCGGCGCGGCTCGGCGCGGGGAACGTCGAGTTCGTGCACGCCGATGTCCAGGTGCATGACCTGGGCGAGGCGCGGTTCGACGCCGCCTACTCGCGCTTTGGCGTGATGTTCTTCGCCGACCCGGTGGCCGCCTTCGCCAACGTCCGCCGGGCCCTGCGGCCGGCCGCCGTGCTGTCCTTTGTCTGCTGGCAGGGCCTGGTCGACAACGAGTGGATGCTGATCCCGGGCGCGGCCGTGGCGGCGGTCCTCGGATCGACGCCACCGGTGCCCGGTCCCGGCGAGCCCGGCCCGTACTCGCTCTCCGATCCCGGGCGGGTCCGCGCCGTGCTGGACGCGGCCGGGTTCGGCTCGGTCGTCGTCACCCCGCACTCCGATCAGATCGTGATCAGCGAGGAGCGGATACCCGAGGTCGCCTCGGCCAGCCTGCGGACCGGCCGGGTCCGCGCGATGCTCCAGGACGCCGACGAGCGAACCCGGGAGCGGGCGCTCGTGGCGATCGAGGAGGCCATGCGCGCCCGGCTCCAGGACGGCGAGGTGCGCGCCTCACGGGGCGTGCTTCTGGTCACCGGCCGGGCCTGACCAGCTCGAGCGGCGGCCGACGCGCAGGAGCAGGTGAGTTCCCATCAAGCAGAACTCAGGCACCACGTGCCACAAATTCCCCATTTCGACGCGTCGATGACGGTTCCGTGGCGGGGCTAGGGGCAATGATGGGGTCAGAACCGGCCTCGGTTCGCTTCCGGGGCGGTGCGAGGCGCAGTCGAGCAGTGGAGGCACGGCGTGCCCATCGGTGAAACCCTGGCAGCAGCGCGCCACCAGGCCGGCCTCACGGTGGCCGAGGTCAGCGAGCGGACCCGGATCAGGCCGACGATCATCAGGGCGATCGAGGACAACGACTACACCTCGTGCGGCGGCGACTTCTACGCCCGCGGCAACATCCGCGACATGGCCAGGGTCGCCGGGATCGATCCCGAGCCGCTGATCCGGGAGTATGACGCCGCCCGCCGGGCGCCGGGCGCGTTCTCGGCGGTGAGCCTGGACGAGCTGCTCACCGTGTCGGGCGGCGCTTCGCGCCGCCGGCCCGGCCCGCGACGGGGGAGCGGGCGGCGGCGTCCGGCGCGGCGCCCCGGCGCTGGCTGTCCGGGGCGGCGGACCTGGTGGTGGTGGCCCTGACCACCGCGCGGCTCTGGCTCAGCCGGTCCGCGGCGGGCCGGGCGGCAGCGTCGGCCCCGTCCGCGGCGCGGCGCCGCCTGAACTGGGTCGTACTGCTGGGCGTGGCGCTGATGGTGGCGCTCGGCTTCGGCGTCTACCGTTTCCTGTCCAGCCCGCGGCAGACGCCGGTGGCCCCGTCGGCGGCCAGCAACGGCACGGTCACCGACCATGACGCCACAGCGGGCGCGCCCAAGCCGGCCCGGAAGGCCAGCCCGGCCGCCTCTCCGGCCGGTACCGCACCGTCGCCGGCCGCGGCCGTGCCGTCCCCGGCCGCCGCCGCGCCGGCGCAGCGGCTGACCCCGGTCAGCGTCTCGGCCTTCGGGCCGGGCGGCGGCGACGACCCGCAGAACGCCCGGCTGGCCATCAGCGATCATCCCGGGGCGGGCTGGCTCACCGACTGGTACACCACCGCCCGCTTCGGGAACCTGTACTCGGGGACCGGCCTGCTCCTGGACATGGGCCGCCCGGTCACCATCGGTGCCGCCCAGATCGCCCTCGGCACCGCCCGCGGCGCGAGCGTGCAGCTCCGCGTCGGCGCCGCTCCCGCGCTGGCGGACCTGCACGCCGTCGCGCACAAGGCCGGCACGGGCGGGGTGGTCCGCTTCCGGCTGGCCAGGCCCGCCCGTGGCCGTTACGTGCTGATCTGGTTCACGAGGCTGCCGCCCGATCCGGCCGGCACCTTCCGGGCGGAGGTCTGGAACGTCCGCCTGGAAGGCCGGTCCTAGCTCAGCGGACGTAGAACTCGTCGGCGTCGTACTCGGTCATCTCGGTGGCCGACGCCGCGCCCGTCATCCCGAGCGCCTGGAAGGCGGGGAACAGCTGCTCGGCTTCCCACCGCTGCCGGTTTGCCTTGGACTGCCAGACGGTCACCACGTGCAGGCCGTTCTCGTCCGTGCCGGCCGCCCAGGCGAGCAGGCCGTCGATGTCCTGAGGCGGGTTGTGCTTGGCGGAGACCGCGCGGAAGTCGTCGATCGTGTACCCGGGCGACGCTGCGATGTGGATGTGGGCCATGGCCTTCCTGCCTTTCTGGTTTGTTTGTGCTGGCAGGAAGGACGCTACGGAAGGATCCGGCCCCGGCCATCCGGGGAACCACTCACCGGGTACTCATTCCCCGCCCGCGGGAGTACTCATGCCCGGCGACCGGGCCGCGGCCTCGCCCGCGCTGGCCCAGGCAGCGATCTGGCTGCGATTGCGCAGCCCGAGCTTGACCAGGATGTGCTGCACGTGGTTCTCGGCCGTCCGCTCGGAGACGTACAGGGCCTGGCCGATCTGCTTGTTGGTCAGCCCGCGCGCGACCAGCCGGGCCACCTCGAGCTCGCGGGGGCTCAGCGGCGACCCGGCCGCCGCCGCAGCCGGGAACCGGGCCCGCAGCCGCCCGATCCACTCGGTGAACGGCACCATCCCGAGCCGCTCGGCCTCGCCCGCCGCGGCGTCCAGCGCGGCCCGCGCCCGGCCGGCGTCGCCCGGGGCCTGGCGGCGGGCCAGCGCCGCGGCGAGCTCGACGCGGGCCTGCACGGCGCAGCCGCGGGCGCCGTTGGCGTCGCAGGCCGAGACCGCCGCCTGCAGGTCCGCCACCGCCGCGCCGAGACGGCCCGCCGCGGCGGCCGCCCGTCCGAGCGGCAGCTCCACGGGCCCCAGGTAGACGCCCCCGCCGCCGCCGTTCGCGACGTGCTGGCCCCGGAACGGCTCGAACCGGGCCGCCAGGAACTCGACGTCCTCCGCCTGGCCCAGGGGGATGGCGACGGCCAGGCCGTGACCCCAGGCCGCCATGCGCGTCGCCGGCGTGGGGGTCCAGGACTGAGCCGGCCCGGCCAGGGCGTACGCCGCCTCGGCTCCGGCGCGGTCGCCCTGGTCCAGTCGGATCAGCGCCAGGGTGAGCGCGGGGAACACGGTGGCCAGGCCGCGGGTGGTGTCCACGGCGCCCGGCTTGAGGTGGTCCGGGATGCGGCCGAACAGCTCGGTCAGGCCGGACCGGTCACACCCGACGTACATGCCCGCCTGGCTCAGGATCACCGAGTAGGCGCCGAACGCGATCGGGTGCCCCATGTCGCTGAACAGCTTGTACGACTCCGCGGCCAGCCGCGTCGCTTCGGTGAAGCGCCCGGTGGCCAGCGCGAGCGTGGCGGCACAGTGCGTCCGGTGCCATCTCCCCAGCGGGTCGGAGACGCGTTCCAGGCAGACGTCGAGATCGGCCAGCTCGCGCTGGACCATCCGCAGCTGGCCGGTCTCGAACAGGGTGTCAATCCGCCACAGCCGGGCCCACATCTCGACCGAGGCGCTGCCCGTGGCGCCGGCGGCGGCCAGCATCCGCCCGGCCAGCGCGACCCGCTCGGTGACCCCCTCGGGGGCGCAGCAGGCCAGCTGCCGGGCGCGGAGCGCGTCGATGAGCGCGAGCGAGTCGCCCGACGACTCGGCGGCCGCGAGCGCGTCCCGGCTGACCTCGCCGGCCCGCTCGTACTGGCCGCCGTACACCAGGGCCTGGGCGTAGCGGGACGATACCCGGGCGCGAAGATCACCGGCCAGGTCGTCCCCGGCCAGGGCCTGCTCGCCGATGCGGCAGATCTCGGCGTCCCATTCCACGTCGCCGGTGGCCTCCATGACCAGCGCAGTGCGGGCCAGCAGGAGCCGGTCCCGCCGTCGCTCCGCCCGCCGGCCGACCCGGGCCGCCGTCTCCTGCGCACCGGGCAGGTCGCCGCTGTGGTGCAGCGCAGCGGCCAGTCCCAGTTCAAGCCGTGACCGTTGCGAATCGTCAATCTCCCCTTCGCCCGCCGACAGGGCCAGCCGGTACAGGCGTACGGCCTCCTCGAACGCCAGCGCGTCCGCGGCCACCTCGGCGGCGGCCTCGCACGCCGCCACCGCGGCCGCCCGGTCGCCGGGCCACGAGCCCTCCACCCGGTGCCAGGCGATCTGCGCCAGGTGCGGGCGCAACTCCCCCTCGTACAGGGCCTCGATCGCGTCCGCCGCGGCGGTGTGCAGGCGGCGCTGCTCCGCGGCGCTCAGCCGGGCGGCGACCGCCGAGCGGACCAGCGCGTGGGAGAAGCGGTACTCGCCGGGACGTCCGCCGGCCGCCAGGAACCCGGCCGCCGCGCACTCGTCCACCGGACCGACCAGGCCGAGCACGGGCACGGGCAGCATCCTGGCCACCACGCCGACCGAGAAGCTGTTGCCGACCACCGCCGCGGTCCGCAACAGCGCCCGGGCGGGATCGGACAACAGCGTGAGGCGGTAGGCCGTCGCCTCGAGCACCCGTCCCGGCACCGACCTCGGCCCGTCGCCGTCCTGCTCGACCAGCATCCGGGCCAGCTCCCGGACCAGGAACGGGTTGCCCCCGGTCTCGGAGTGCACCTCGTCCGCCCGCTGCCGCGACACGGGCAGCCCGGCGGCCAGTAGCAGGTCCCCGACCGCGTCGGCGGGCAGGCCGCGCAGGTCCACCCGCTCGGTATTCGCGTCCGCCGACAGGCGCGGCAGGATCCCACCGCTCGCCTCGCCCGGTGCCGCCGAGTCCCGGCAGGTCGCGAAGACCAGGATGCGCGTCCCCCGGAGCTGGCGCACGACGTCGGCCAGCAGCACCGCGGACGCGTCGTCCGCCCACTGGAGATCGTCCAGCACCAGCAGGAGCCCGCCCGGCTCGGCCGCCTGCGCCAGCCGCCGGCGAACCTCGGCGAACAGGGCGAACCGCTGGGTGGCGCCGGAATCGGTGCCCGGCGCGAGGGCCGGGCGCTCGGCGTCACCGAAGACATACGACCACAGGTCCGGACGCGACGCGTCGCCGGCGCCGGTCCGCACGGCGGGCTCGTCCAGCGCCAGCCGCCACAGCCCGTACGGCGGGGAGCTGTCCCGGTCACCCGCGCGCGCCCAGACCACGGCCACGCCCCGGGCGGCGGCCGACGCGGTGGCCTCTTCCGCCAGGCGGGTCTTCCCGATGCCGGCCTCGCCCGTGCACAGCACCAAGCGCCCGTGGCCCGCCAGGGCGTCGTCCAGCAGCGCCGCGATACGGGCCAGTTCGCGGTCGCGGCCCACCATCGGCCCGGCCGCACCGCCGTGCAACCCCCCCACGAGGCCACCATAAGCGCCCCGGCGCATCCCTACCATGAGCACATGTCCATCACGGGCACCTATCCCGTAACGGTCACGGTCGACGCTGGGCATCCCGGCCCGGTGATCCCGGCCGATTTCGCCGGGCTGAGTTTCGAACGGGGGCCGCTCAACCCCGGCAACGCCGGGGTGCCCGGCTACCTGTTCAGCCCGGCCAACGATTCGCTGGTCACCCTGTTCCGGAATCTCGGCCTGCGCAACCTGCGGATCGGCGGGGGCTCGGTGGATGAGTTCGTCCCCGCGGGCCTGGGCGGCGACGGCCCCGCCGGGATCGACAACCTGTTCGCCTTCGCCGCCGCGGCCGGGGTGCAGGTCATCTACACGCTGCGCCTGCTCAATCCCCGGGCCAGGCGAATCGACGACCTGGCCTCGGTCCATGCCCGGGCCGCCGGGCACATCTGGCGCCGCTACCGGGATCACGTGGCCAGTTTCGCCATCGGGAACGAGCCGGACTGGCACGCCTTTCACAGCTACGAGGGCCATCCGCTGGACCCGGCGATCCGCGAGGAGATCTCGGGGGTGCCGGGCAGCGCGTACCCGTCCTACCTGGCCTGCTGGCGGGGCTTGGCCCGCGTGGTCGGGGAGGCGGCACCCGGGGCGCCGCTGTCCGGGCCCGACACCGGGGCCTACGCCCCGCACACCTACACGCCCGACCCGGAGACCGGCGTGTCGTGGACCGAGCGGTTCGCCCGCGACGAGGCGAGCTCGGGCCGGATAGCCGACATCACCCAGCACCACTACGCGGGCGGCGGCCCGGGGGAGACCACCGCCCGGCAGGCGATCGGCAACATGCTGTCCCCCGAATGGGTGCACGGCACCGCGATCGGCAGCCAGCCGGCGGGCACCACGTACTATCCCTATCCCTGGCTGCACGCCAGCAACCTCGCCCCGGTGGCCGCGGCCGGCCTGCGCTACCGGCTCACCGAGGCGAACGACTACCTCGGCGGCGTCCCGGGAGCGAGCAACGCGTTCGCCTCGGCGTTGTGGGCGCTGGATTACCTGCACTGGTGGGCGGCGCACGGGGCCGCGGGCGTGAACTTCCACAACAAGCAGTGGCTGCGTACCGCCACGATCGTGCCGGACCCGGCCGTCCCCGGCGAGGGGTATGCGACCACGCCGAAGGGTTACGGCATCAAGGCGTTCACCATCGGTTCGGCGGGACGGGTGAAGCCCGTCGCCATCGGGAATCCCGGCGGCCTCAACCTGACCGCCTACTGCGCCGGCACGCCGGGCCAGAATGACGTCACGATCATCAACAAGACGCACGGCGCGGGGGCCGCGGACGCGGCGGTGACGATCGCCCCGCCCGGCCGGGGGCCGCTGCGCGCGGAGGTCATGACGCTCGCCGGAGCGCAGCCCGAGGACGCCGGCGGGGCCGGGGCCAGGCTCGGCGGCGCCGCGATCACCGGCGACACCCCCTGGGCCGGGGCATGGAGCGCGCTGCCGGCCGGCCCGCGGGCGGGAGTCAGCCTGACCGTCCGGGCCGCGACCGCGGCCGTCGTCAGGATCAGCAGCGCCGGCTGACCGGCCCGCCCGTGGTTAGGTGAACAGCGGTCAGGTGAACAGGATGTCGCCCCAGTGCCGGCCGGAGCGCAGGATGTCGCGGGGATGGGCCGGCGGGAGTCAGGAGCCGACGTGCGGGTAGTGGTGGCCGGGGCCGGGTTCGCCGGCCTGCTCGCGGCTTACCGGGTGGCCCAGGCCGGCCACGAGGTGGTCGTGCTGGAGGCGCGGGACCGCGTCGGCGGCCGCGTGTGGTCCCAGGAACTAGTCCCCGGCGACCCCCGCAGCGTGATCGAGCGGGGCGGTGAGTTCGTGCTGGACGGCTACGACGTGATGCGGGCTCTGCTGGCCGAGCTCGGCCTGGAGCTCGCGGACACCACGATGTCCTACTACGAGCGCGAGCCGCGCGGCGGCGCGGTGGCCACCGTCAGGGACGTGGCCCGGTGCGCGGCGGCCGTGGCCGGCCTCGCCGCCTCGGCCCCGCCCGGCGCGTCGCTGGCCGAGGCGGTGGCGGGCTGGCGCGGCTCCCCGGCGGCGCTCGCCGCGTTCGTCTCCCGGGTGGTGGTCACCCACGGCGTCGCCGCCGATGTCCTGGCGGCCGCGGCCGTCACCGACGTCACCGGCGGGTTCGCGTGGCGGCCGTCCTGGCGGGTGGCCGGGGGCAACCAGCGGGTCGCCGCGGGCCTGGCCGGCCTCGGGTCGTCGGTCCGGCTGCGCAGCCCCGTGCGGGCGATCCAGCATGATCACGAGGGTGTCCGGGTGCTCACCGCCGGCGGCGCGGTGGCCGCCGAGGCGGTCATCGTTGCGGTGCCGATGGCCGTCCTGCGCGCGTTGCCGTTCTCGCCGCCGCTGCCGGACGCCCGCCGGGCGGCCTGGCGGCGGGCGGGGCTGGCGCACAACGCCAAGCTGCACCTGCCGCTGGCCCGCCCGGCGGCTGCCTCGGCCGTGCAGAGCGTGCCGGAGCGGTTCTGGACGTGGACCGCGACCGACGCGTCGGGTCAGGTCCAGCCGGTCGTGCACGCGTTCGGCGGCACCGAGCCAGGGCTGGCCGCCCTGGGCGTGGCCGAGGGCCCGGCGAGGTGGGCGTCCCGGGTGGCGGCCCTGCGGCCCGAGCTGGCCGTGGACCCGGACCAGGCCCTGCTCACCACCTGGAACGACGACCCGTGGGCCGGCGAGTCCTACTCCGCGCACACCGTCGGGGTGGCCGGCGGCGACGATGAGCTCATCGCCGCGCCCGCGGGGCGGGTGCACTTCGCCGGCGAGCACACCGCCGCGGCCTGGGCGGGCCTGATGGAAGGTGCGTTGCGCTCCGGCGCGCGCGCCGCCGATGAGGTCCTCGCCGCGGCCCGCCGATCGTGACCCGGCAAAACCGCAATCGGCTGATCTGGTCCCGGTCTGGCTGTCACACTCGATCGAACTGCTGGGGAGGCCGGTTGCGGTGTCGTTCGTACCCTATGACCGCCCGGTGCGGGCCGCGTTCATCGGCCTGGGCCGGATCTACGACCTGAACATCCGCGCGTATGCCGGTAACCCCGACGTCGAGGTCGTCGCGCTCGTCGATCCGAGCGAGGAACGCCGCGCGCAGCGCCAGGCGGACTGGCCGGGCGCGCGCACCTTCGCGTCCGCCGCCGAGCTGGCCTCCAGCGGCGTCCAGGTCGACGCGGCCGAGGTCCTGCTGCCGATCCCGCTGCACGCCGACGGCGTAGAGGAGATGCTCGGCTTCGGCTGGCACGTCAACATGCAGAAGCCGATGTGCAATGACCTGTGCGAGGCGCAGCGGATGCTGGACGCGGCGAAGGCGAACGACCGGATCCTGCGCGTGATGGACAACTACCTGTTCTACGAGCCGCTGCGCAAGCTCAAGACCGCCGCCGAGTCCGGGGAGATCGGTGAGGTTGTCGGCTACCACATCAAGATGGTCGGAACGGGCAACGGCGGCTGGGACGTGCCGTGGAGCAGCTTCGAGTGGCAGATGGAGCAGATGAAGCGGGGCCGCGGCATCAACGTGTTCGACGACGGCTGGCACAAGCTCACGACCGCGCTGTGGCTGTTCGGCCCGGTCCGGGAGGTCCGGGCCTGGATCGGGAATCTCGCGGTCGGCCCCGGCGTGGATCTCGACGCGCCGGCCACGATCGTCTGGGAGCACGACAACGGCGTGCGCGGCGTGTGGGATATCACCCTCGCGATGGACATGTACATGCGCTCGGATTACTACCCCAGCGACGAGCGCTGGGAGATAACCGGCAGCAAGGGATTCGCGCGGGTCAACCGCTGCACCGCCCGCGGCATCCAGCAGCCCAGCCTGGAGATCTACGCCGATGGCGAGATGCGCGGTTATCACGGGCTCGACGACGACTGGGCGAGCAGTTTCCGCGACTCGGGCCGCCACTGGCTGCGCTGGCTGCACACCGGCGACGGCCCGCTGCTGTGGGGCGGCGACGAGGCCGTCGACGTGCTGAGGTTCGCGCTCGCGGCGTACGCGAGCAGCGCATCGGGCGGCCCCGGCGTGAACCCGGCGCAGGTCACGTAGCAGCCCGCCCGGCGGCCACGGCCGGCCCGCGGGAAGTGGCCGGTGGCGGGTCAGACATGGTGACTGGCTCCTTTAGCGCTGACCAGCGGCGTTACCCGGGCCTGGCGGGGGCCGACCCGGGTAACGCCGTGGCGGTCAGGGCCGGATGCGGAGGATCTGCCCCTGTCCCGCGCCGAATCCGAAGCCCTGGTTGGAGACGTAGAACGCGCCGTCAGGGCCGACCGCCATGCCGGTCGGGAACATCAGGCCCGAGGCCACCGTCTGGACCGGGCCGTGGGCCGGGACGCGCACGATCGCCCCGGTTCCCGGGAGCGGGCTGCCGCCGGCCGTGCTCATCTCCAGCGCGTACAGCTGACCGCCGCGGAACGCCAGCCCGAGGACCTTCTCCACCCCCGTCGCGCGGACCTTGAGCGTGCGGTGCCCGGTGAGCTGCCAGACGTGCTCGTCACCCGCGCCGTCGCCGGGGTCGAACACGCCCAGGTTCGCGATGTAGATCGCGCCGTGGTGCACCAGCGCCGTCGGGACCACGTGCCCCTGGCTCGCGGAGATGTCGATGACGCGGCTGATGGCACCGCCCGGGGTGACCCGGTCGAGCTCGCCGTGGTTGGAGTCCATCGGGTAGAGCGCCCCGCCGACGGCGATCATGCTGTACCAGGTCCCGTCCGGCTCGAAGTCCCCCGGATCCGGGTTGGCGACCGGATGTGCCTGCTGGAAGGCGCTCAGGTTAGCGATCAGCTTCCACGCGCCGTGCGGGCCGACCCTGATGACCCCGTTCGGGACCTGGGGCACGCCATGCGAGCAGCCCGCGCCGGCCAGCAGCGCGTAGAGGTGATGGCCGATGAAGGCCACGCTCGAGACGCCGCTGACCAGGCTCCCGAGGGCCGGGCTGGTCTGGCTCGAGGGCAGCGCGCTGACCACCGTCGTGACCTGGCCCGCCCGGCTGATCTTCGCGATGCGCCCGCCCAGCTTCTGGCTGTGGGTGCTCCCGGTGTACGGGGCGGCCGCGCCCGCAGCCTGGGCACACTTGCCGACGGTCGAGTGGTGGCCGCCGAGGCCGCCCTCGGCGACGTAGAGGTTCCCGTCCGGGCCGAACGTCAGCCCGCGCGGATTGTTCAGCCCGGTCGCGAAGACCGAGACCTTCGGCCCGCTGTGCTGCGCGGAGACGCCGCGGGCGAAGGCCGGGCCGCTGCACGCGAGCCCCAGGAAACCGCCGAGTGCGACGGCGAGCGGCGCCGCCAGGAATCGTCGCATCTTGCCCCCCTTTCATGGGGATCGTGACCCCGTTGCCCGGAATCCCCACGCCGAAGAGAGCAGTGGGCTCGTGTGTACCCCGGATGTGGGGCCTGTGGAGCCGGTGTGGAGATGGCGCGGACCCGGGAACCCGGCCCGTTAAGCCGCGTCCTGGTGATCGGCGAGGATGTCGCCGATTACGCGCCTGGTCTTCGCGACCTCGGCGGGATCGTCCTGGAGCGCGCGGGCGAGCACGATCAGGGCCTTCCACAGGGCCCAGCCGCGGCCGCGCGCCCAGGTGGCCTGGTCGACCGGGAGCCGGGCCCGGAAGGTCCGCCGGCTCTCACCGGAGAAGAACGTCCACGCTATGACGGTGTCGCAGGCCGGATCGCCCACCGCCGAGCAGCCGAAATCGATGACGGCGCTCAGCCGGCCCCGGACGGTCAGCAGGTTGCCGGGGCTGACGTCACCGTGCACCCACACCGGCGGACCGGGCCACGGCGCGGCGAGGGCGGCCCGCCAGACCTCGGCCACACCGTCGGCGTCCACCTCGCCGCGCAGGGCCGCGATCGCCTGCATGGCCTCGGCGTGGTAGACGGCCAGTGGGCCGCCGCGGAAGAAATTGTGCGCCCCGGGCGGCGGGCCGCCGGACGGATCGATCCGGTACAGGGCGGCGAGAAAATCGGCCAGCTCGGCCGCGAGCTGGCCCAGGCTCGCCACCGGCCCGGCGGCTGCGGGCTCACCCTCCAGCCAGCGGTACACCGACCATGGCCACGGGTACCCGCATCCGGGATCTCCCCTCGCCACCGGCTCGGGGATGGGCAGGGGCAGTCGGCCGGCCAGGCGCGGCAGCCACCGGTGCTCCTTGTCGACCTGCCCGGCGTAGCAGTCTGCGCTGGGCAGCCGCGCCGACAGGTCCGGGCCGAGGCGGAACGTGACGTTGTCCCACCCGCCGCGCTCAACGGCGCGGACCGGAAGACCGGCCCAGCGCTGAAACTGCGCGGCCACCAGCCGGGACACCAGCGCCGGGGTGATGTCCGCCTTGTCCACGGACGGCATCATCTCCCGCCCGGCGCCGGCCGCGACACGCATTTACCGGCCGGCCAGGCCGACGAGGTGAGCTGAGCCGGATTGACAATCTCAGACTAGTATGCGCAGACTAATCTGCAATGACCCTGAGCCGTCTCATGATTCTTGGGCTGCTGGCCGGGCGGGGGCCGATGCACGGCCACCAGATCCGCCGGACCGCCGAGCTGGCCAACACCGAGGTGTGGGGCGGGATCACCGGCGGGGCGCTGTACGCGGAGCTGCGCAAGCTCGATGGCGAGGGGCTGATCCGGGCGGTCCGCGAGGAGCAGGTAGGCCGGCGTCCGGCCCGGACGGTGTACGAGATCACCGAGGAGGGGCGCCTGGAGCTGGTCATCCAGCGGGACGCCGCCCTGGAGGTGGTCTTCGGGTCGGCTGATCCGGTGTCGGTCGTGCTGCTGTTCGCCGCCGGGACCGACGCGGAGGATCTGGGCGAGCGGCTGGCGGCCCGGCGCCGCCGGGTCGCGGCGCAGCTGGAGGCGATGGCGGGGGAGCGGGAACGGCTGACCGGGCAGGGAGTCTTGCCGCCGCTGGCCGTGGCCGCGTTCCGGCGTGGCGAGCTGCGGCTCGAGGCCGAGCTGCGGTGGCACGAGGAATTCGCGCGCCAGCTGGCGGCCGGCCCGGCGAGCGGGGGCGGGGCGGCGGGCGAGGCTTCCGGCCGTGCCGTGCGCCGCCTGCGCGACGCCTCGGCGCCGGGTGGGCGGCGGAGATGACCCAGCGGGCCGTGTCGGCCGGCCGCGCGGGCCCGGCGCGCCGGCTGCTCGCGGTCAACGCCACCGCCTGCCTGCTGCTGCTGGTCCAGTACCTGCTCGGCATGGTCGTGAATCTGTACGTCGCCCTCCCCGGCCGGCACCCCGGCGCGGGCGCGAGCGACTACTTCACCGGCTCGGCCTCCGGCCTCGCCTGGGTGATCTCCGACGGTCCGGCCTGGGCCGCCGCCCATGCCGCGTTCGGGATGGCGCTGGCGCTGGCCGCGCTGGCCGCCGTCGTCCTGACCTGGGGGCAGGGCAGCCGCCTGGCCACCGTGACGTCGGTGCTCGGTGCGCTGGCCATCGTGGGAGCCGGCTTCAACGGGGCCAGCTTCCTTGACTACGGGCACGACTTCAGCTCGATGATCATGGCCGGGCTGTGGGCCCTGGCGCTGGCCTGCTATCTCGCCGGCGTGCTCCTCGCCGCCCGCCGCCTGCACCCAGGGCCGGCGTGACCGCGGCGCCGGCCGCGCGGTCCGCTCAGCTCACGGCGGCCCGGCCGAGGGCTGCAGGACGCAGAACTCGTTGCCGTCGGGGTCGGCGAGGATATGCCACCGCAGGCCGTCCTCCGCGACCGGGCGGCCGGTGAGCACGGTAGCGCCGAGGCCGGCGATCCTGCTCACCTCGGCGGGCAGGTCCGCGGTGCGCAGGTCCAGGTGCAGGCGGTTCTTCCCGTGCTTGGCGTCGCGGGTGCGCTGCAGTAGGACCTCGATACCGTTCCCGCCTTCGGGGATCAGGGTCCGGTAGCGCCCGCTGCCCGCGCTCGCGGCGGTATATCCGAGCACGCCGGCCCAGAACCGCGCCGACCGGTCCAGGTCGGAGCAGTCGATCACGATGACCAGTTCGCCGTTCCGGTAGGGGTGGGGTATCCGGCGCATGAGCCCATGATCCCAGCGCGGCGCGGGCCGCACACGCGGTAAACCACGGCCGCGCGCCCGCCGTCTAGTGACGGACGGCGCATCGCGGCACGCGTGCGGAATCCGAAACGGCCGGCCCGACCGCAAAGGAGAAGCACATACCCATGGCAGCCACGCTTCAGGAGATCCTGCTCGCGCCGGACACCAAGCCCCGGGTGGTCGCCGACTGCTTCACGCTGATCGACCAGGAGGTCTCGCGCAAGTCGGGGATCTCGGGGACCGCGGTCAAGCTCGCGTACAAGACGGTGAACGCCTTCATGCCGGGCCACGTCCGCCACATGGTGGAGTCCATGCTCCCGCAGATGGTGGACCAGCTCGAGCCGTACTGGGCCGACTTCATCGCCTCCGGCGGCTCGGGGTTCGGCGACTACCTGGCCAAGCACGGTGAGGAAGTATCACAGGCCCTGCTCTCGGTGACCGACGCTCGCGCGGCCGCCTCCGGCCGGCCCACGATCACCAAGGCGTACGGCAGCGTCCGCGGCAGCGCCAGCAAGCACATCGTGGCCGCGCTTCCGCACGTCGGCGACATGGTCCAGAAGTACGCCGCCTGACCGCCAGCGCCCGGCGCGGCGGCGGCTCGCCGCGCGCCCGGCGCGGGGATACTGGCGGGATGGACCCGCAGGTTGTCCGGTACAGCGAGCGGCCCGAGCTCTGGAAGAGCATCAGCGACCTGTCCGAGGAGGTCTGGCCGGAGTACAACCTGCACGGCGACATCCTCAACCAGTACTGGGAGCAGCTGTACGACGTCTTCCCGCAGTGGCAGTTCGTCCTGTACGACGCCGGTAACCAGGCGGTCCTGGCCGAGGGCCACACCATCCCGCTGGCCTGGGACGGCACCGACCAAGGCCGACTACGTCTTCCCGGCCGGCCTGGCCACCGTGTACATCGACCGGGACCACGACACCGGCGAGTACTGGGAGCCCAACGTCTGGCTCATCCACCAGACCGGCGGCGGCCCGCCGGCCTGACCGCGCCCCGCGGGCGGCCCGCCTCCGGGACGGCCTGCTTGATAACCGCCAGACCCGGGAAATGATCGGCGTAGGCCCTTACCGATCTCCCATGGAGGCAGGATGTCCAGGAACAAGAAGCTCATGACGGCCGCCGCGGCGGCGATCGCCCTGGTGCTCGCGCCCGTCGCGGCCCTCGCGAGCACCGGCTCGCCGGCCGGCTCGCACGGTCCCCGTGTCATCCACGTGGTCGAGCACGCGGTCACCGACACGGTGCAGCAGTTCCACCCGCCGCAGAACAGCCTGGGTGACACGCTCGGCTTCCACAACCCGGTCTACAACGCGTCCAACACCCGGCAGGTCGGGATGGACAACGGCTTCTGCATCCGCACGGTCGCGACCGGCAAGACCGAGTGGGAATGTGCCTGGACGACGCTGCTGTCCGGCGGCGACCTCACGGTCCAAGGCCCCTATTACGACGACGGCACCGACACCACGCTCGCCATCACCGGCGGCACCGGCAAGTACACCGGCGCGGAGGGCACCATGCTGCTGCACGCCACCGGCAACCCGGTCGGGTCGGAGTACGACTTCATCTTCACCCTGACCCGCTGACCGGCCAACGGCCGCGACCGGGGGCCGGCGGCCGCCGCCGGCCCCCGGCTGGGCCCGGGCCGGGCCGGGGATTCGCCCCTGCGGTGACCGGCGGCACCCGCGCCGACCAGGGGCGCGCCGACTCGAGCTGACTGGCCAGCCGGACCAGCGTGGCTTCGTCGCCGTACCGGCCGAGGAAATGCACGCCGATGGGCAGGCCCGACGGGTTCCACCACAGCGGCACCGACATCGCCGGGTTACCCGTGATGTTGGCCACGACACCCGCGTAGGCGACCGTGCGGCTTCCTCGCTCCAGGGCGCGGAGCGGCTCCTGCGCGGTAGAGGTGATCTCGCCGATCAGCGCGGGCGGGGCCGACATCGTGGGCGTGAGCCAGACGTGGATGCCGGTGAGGAACCGCGCGACGCCGCGGGCGAAGGCCTGGCAGTCCTCGATGGCCAGCAGGTAATCCGACGCCGTCACGTTCTGGCCCATCTCCCAGTAGGCCCGGGTCAGCGGCTCGAGCTCATCGTCGGCGGGCCGGTGGCCCAGGCGGCGGATCCAGTACTCGACGACCCAGGCCGTGGCCGCGTGGAAAACCGACCCGATCGCCGCTCCGACCTCGGGGGTCAGCCCGGGCAGCTCGGCCTCGACCAGTTCGTGGCCTAGCGATGAGCAGAGCGCGACCGCGTCGTCCAGCGCGGCCAGGCAGTCGGGGTGAGGTGGGATCCCCCCGGGAGTCGCGGCGGTGTAGCCGATCCGCAGCCGCCCGGGGGCGCGGCCGACCTCGGCGGCGAACGGGCGAGCCGGCGCGGGAGGGCCGTAGGGGTCACCGGGAGCGGGCCCCGCGGTGGCGTCCAGCAGCACGGCGCTGTCGCGCACCGTCCTGGTGACGGCGTGCTCGCAGGTCCAGCCGCTGACCGCGTCGCCGTACTCCGGTCCGAGCGGGTTGCGGCGGCGCACCAGGTCGGCCTGGGCCACCGCGTCGAGCGCGGCCGTCGCGGTGGCGGGACTGGTCGTGGTCATGGCGTCACCCTCCTTCGGGGTGCTGGCTGGTCCGTGCCGCCACCCGTAAGGCGCGAGCCGCGATCTCGCGGCCGCGAGGCGGTAACTCGCGCCCTGCGGTTAGGAGCCGGGGAACGGCCAGCCGGCAGAAGGAGTTGCGACATGAGCACGATGCAGCAGACAGCGCCGCCGTCGGCGGAGCCCGGCCCGGGCGCGGGGGACATGGACGCGGCGGTCGAGGCGCAGATGGGGAAGATCATGACCGAGCTGGGCGGCGCCCTGGGCGTGCTGCTGACCTCCCTCGGCACCCGCAGCGGGCTGTGGGCGGCGCTGGCCGAGCAGGCCCGCTCACCACCGCCGACGTCGCCGCCAAGGTCAGCGTGGACCCGTCGCTGGTGCGGGAATGGCTGCGGGCCCAGGCCGCCGGCGGCTACCTGGACTACGACGCGGCGCACGGGACGTTCACGCTGCCCGATCCGGTCGCGGCCGCGCTCCACTACGGCCCCGGCGGAGCGCTCGTCGACGCCGGCGCCACCATGCTGTCCGCGATGGGCGAGCGTTTCGCCGCGTTCAGCGAGGCCTTCGGCACCGGGCACGGCTTCGGCTGGCATCAGCGCACCGCCGAGTACTGGCACGGCATGGACGCCTTCAGCAGGATTACCCTGCCCGCCGAGCTGATCCAAGCCGCGATCAACGAGATGGCCGGCGTGGCCGCGGCGCTGGCCGCGGGCGGCTCGGTCGCGGACGTCGGCTGCGGGTACGGCGCGCCGACCCTGGCCATCGCCGGGCTGTACCCCGCGGCGCAAGTCCTCGGCGTCGACTACCACGACGCCTCGATCGCCCACTCCCGCGCCGAGGCGGCCCGCAGCGGCGTCGGCAACGCCCGGTTCGAGGTCGCGGCCGCGGCCGACCTGCCGGGGCAGGACCATGACCTGATCACCTTCTTCGACGTCCTGCACGACCTCGGCGACCCGCTCGCCGCGCTGCGGCGCGCCCGGGAAGCCGTCGCGCCGGACGGAGCGGTGCTGCTGTTCGAGCCGCTGGGCGCCGACGACGTCCAGAACAACCTCAACCCGAACGGGCGCATGTTCTACGCCATCTCCACGCTCGTGTGCACGCCGAACGCGGTATCCCAGAAGACGGCCACCTCCCCGGAGCCGCTGGGCGCGCAGGCCGGCGAGAAGCGGCTGCGGGCCGTGGCCGCCGAAGCCGGGTTCGGCCGTTTCCGCAGGCTGGATGTCCCGGCCCCAATGAACTTGGTGTTGGAGCTGCGCCCCTGACCGGCCATGATGGACTTCATGAGTCCAGCCGGTCGGCTCCTCGGGCGGGAGCTGGCCCTGGCCGCCGCGGGCTCGGTGCTCGGCGACGCCCTCAGCGGCTCCGGGCAGTTCCTGATGATCAGCGGTGAGGCCGGCATCGGCAAGACGGCGATGCTCGCCGCGCTGATCGACCGGGCCGGGCCGGTACCGCTCGTGCTGCGCGGCTTCTGCTGGGAGGGTGACGGGCGCCGTCGTACTGGCCGTGGTCACAGGTCTTGCGGGCCAGCGGCCTGCCGGCGGCCGAACTAGGCGAGGCGGGCTGGCTGATGCAGGCCGCCCCCGGGACGGCCGAACCGATGAGCGCCGCCGCCGCGGCCGACGCGCAGTTCCGCTTGTTCGAAGCGTGTCCCGGTGCCTGACCGGCCTGGCCGCTCACCAGCCGGTGCTGGTGGTCCTCGACGACCTGCACTGGGCGGACGACCCGTCGCTGCGGCTGCTGAGATTCCTGGCCCGCGCCCTCGCCGCGCAGCCCATGCTGCTGCTCGGGGCCTACCGGGACACCGAGGCGTCCCTGGAACTGCGCGAGCTCGCTGGCACGGCACAGCAGCTCACCCTGCAGGGCCTCGGGCCGGCCGAAGTCGAGGCGATGGCCCGGGAGCTGGCCGAGGCGATGGCCGTGCCGGGGCCGTCATCCCAGGTGGCTTCCGAGCTGTGGCAGCGCAGTGGCGGCAACCCGTTCCTGGTCCGTGAACTGACCCGGCTGGTGGCCGCCCAGGGCTCGTGGCACGAGCCCACCCAGCTCCCGGCCAGCGTCACCGAGACACTGCGGCGCAGGCTGGCCCGGCTCTCCACCGGTTGCGTCCGGCTGCTGGAGCGGGGCCGCCGTCGCCGGGCGCGACATCGATCTCAGCCTGCTGACCCGGGATGGCGCGGCCGCCGGCGCCGCAACGGCCGGCGAGGACACGGCCGACGAGGATGCGGCTTCGGGCCTGCTGGACGAGGCCCGTCGCGCCGGCGTCATCGTCGGCACCGCGGAGCCGCGGTTCACTCACGACCTCTACCGCGAAACCATCCTCGATGACCTCAGTGCGCAGGCCAGGGCCGAGATCAACCTGTCGGTCGGCCGGGCGCTGCAAGCACGGCCGGGCCCCGTGGCGCGGGTCGCGGCGCATCTGCTGGCCGCGGGGCCGCAGGCCCAGCCGGATGCGCTCCGGTACTCGCTCCTCGCGGCCCGTGAGGCCACCGCGCGCCTCGGGCATGAAGACGCCTGCGCCCACTACCTCCGACACGGTGGTTATGCCGATATACGGGCGGCCGCCGCTGGTCGCGGGGGTGCCGGGCCTGGCGATATCGGCATAATCAGAGGGCTTCGAGGAAGGCCAGGAGCTCGTCGGGCGGGCGGTAGCGGCCGGGCGTGCTGCCGAGCGGGGTGGTGCGGTTCAGTGCCTGTTCTTTGAGCGCCAGGTCGGCGGCAAGGTAAATGTGTGTGGTCTTGACTGATTCATGGCCCAGCCAGAGCGCGATGACTGTGATGTCGACCCCGGCGTGGAGCAGGCGCATGGCTGCTGTGTGACGTAGGACGTGGGGCGTGAGCTTCTTGCTGGCCAGGGCCGGGCAGCCATGTCCGGCTGTGGCTGCGTGGACGGCGAGCCTCTGTTGCAATGCGTCGCTGCTCATCGGCCCGGCGCGGGTGGTGGGGAACAGTGGGTCTTCTGGTTTTCCTGCGCGTTCGGCGAGCCATGCGCGCAGGTTGGTGGCCGTGGCGGGGGTCAGCGGGGTGATGCGGTCTTTGCGGCCTTTGCCGTGGCAGGCGACGTAGGAGCCGGCGCCGAGGTGAACATCGCGGCAGGTGAGCCCGGTGAGCTCGGAGGCCCGCAGCCCGGTCTGGATGGCGAGCTGGATCCAGGCGTGGTCGCGGCGGCCGGTGCGTGTGGCCCGGTCCGGGGCGGCGAGCAGGGCCTCGGCTTCGGGGTCGGTGAGGAAGGTCACGACTGCCTGGTCGGCGCGTTTGGACGGGATGGCCAGGACCCTGGCGATGTCGGCGGCATGCTCGGGGTGGCGCAGCGCGGCGTAGCCGAACAGGGAGTGGATCACTGCGAGCCGGGCGTTTCGGGTCCGGGTGCTGTTGCCTCGCTGGTGTTCCAGGTGGTCCAGGAACGCGGCGATTACCGGCGCGTCCAGGTCGGCGATGTCCAGGCGGCAGGGCGGGATCCTGGTGCGCGAGGCGGCGAAGCCGAGCAGCAGCCGCAGGGTGTCGCGGTAGGCGGCGATGGTGTGCGGGCTGGCCCGGCGCTGGCTGATCAGCCGCTCGGTGAAGAACGCCTGCATGGTCGCGGCGATCGCGGTCATGGCCGTGCTCCCGGTCCGGGGCCGAGCCGGCTGGCCGCCTCGGCCAGCAGCTCGGGGGCAGCGTGCAGGTACCAGTAGGTGTTGGCCGGCTCGACATGGCCGAGGTAGGCCGACAGCAGCGGCAGCCTGGCCGCGACGTCGCCGCCGTCGCGGTACCAGTCCAGCAGCGTGGCGACCGCGAATGAATGCCTCAGATCGTGGTTATGCCGACGTCGGCATAAGC
>CAWCGJ010000008.1:0-30360 GCA_963795055.1 uncultured Actinomycetota bacterium | reverse complement strand
TAGCCGTTGAGCCGGATCAACCCAGCCAGCCGGTGAGCCAGGCAACGCATGCGCCGCCCTGGTCATATGCGCGTATCCCGCGGGTCCATAACCCCAGGCGGCGATTAGCTTTCCGGCCTCTTGCCGTCTTAGTCCTGGGACCGGCAACGTGCACGGTCGTGGGACATGGAGGCGACGATGAAGGCCGAGACGTGGAACGCGAGGGGCCCCGTAGCGGAGAGCAGCCCGCCGGTTCCGGCGGTCACTGACCGGGCTACCTGGCAGGCGCGGCTGGATGACCTGCTGGTGCGGGAGAAGGCGCACACCCGGGAAGGTGACGCGATCGCCGTGGCCCGGCGGCGGCTGCCCATGGTCGAGGTCGATCCCTCGATCCCAGTGACCGGCGAGCACGGCCAGGTCCCGCTGGCAGAGGTGTTCGAGGGCCGCCGCCAGCTAATCGTCTACTACCACATGTGGCACACCGGCAAGCCCGCGCAGGACCAGTGCCCGGGATGCACGTTCTGCAACGGCCAGGTCAGCGACCTGTCCTACCTGCACTCGCGCGACGTCACGTTCGCCACCTTCTCCGAAGGACCGTACGAGCAGAGCGCCCGCTACCGCGAGTTCATGGGCTATCCCATGCCCTGGTACTCAGTAGAGCCCTCCAGGGATGCGCTGCTCGCCGGGCGCTGGTTCGGCATGATTGTCTGCTACCTGCATGACGGCGACCGGGTGTTCGAGACCTACTGGGCGACCGGCCGGGCCACGGAGGCCATGGGGTCTGTGTACGGCCTGCTCGACATGACCGTGTACGGCCGTCAGGAGAACTTCGAGGATTCCCCGCCCGGCTGGCCTCGGTTCTGGCCGAACACCGGCGAGCAGTGGCGCATCAACGGGCGCCCCACTCCGCAGTGGGAGCGGCTCGCGGCCGGGCACTCCGACGACCTCGGAGTCAGCGGCTCGTGACGTGCCCGTCGGCCATCTCACCCGGGCTTGCGCTTCAGGCGGCTGCGAGCTACGCCATCCGTCCCATGAACCCGGGCGCGCGCGGTGTCCGGGATGGCCCGGCCGTACTGGCTTGAAGTCCGGACTGTCGTCCCCGACTGGTGGGATAAGCGTGGGATGAGACCGGCTCGCTATTCATCCGCTCGCGGCTGAATAGCTGACGAGCAGACTGGCCAATTCCTTCGGGCGGCTGAGCGCAACGGCATGGCCAGCGGCTATCTCATCCGGAGCGACGCCCAGGCGATCGGCCACGACCCGGCGCATGAACTCGGGCGGGAAGAACCGGTCCCGGTGCACAGCACGAACCGGGTCGGCACCGGCGGCCACCCCTCCAGCGGCCACGGGGCGTGATGCCCGACCAGGTCAGCGCCATGGCCGCCCGAGGCATCGCCTAGGTGCCCACCTGCCCCGGGTGGCGCCGGGCGGGCGGTCAGAAGCGGTTGTCATGACCCGAGGCGATCGGGCCCGGGTGCGGAAGAGTCGGCGTGCAGCAGGCGGCCCCGCCCCCCCGTCGGGGCCGCCTGCCGTCCCGGAGATGGTGCCGCCTGACTCCGCTGGCTCCCGGCAAGCTGGCCCACATCCGGGTACTTCTAGGAAGAAAGAAGAAGCTATCTTCCTGCTTAGGACACTCTAGACCGGCATAGGTAGGAAGTAAAGAGCGTCAGCAAGATAAATTGAGAAGAGTGATGCACATCCTGGCTGACAACCGCCTTCACCAGGGGCTGGATGAGGTAGACTCTTCTATCTTCTTCGGATGAAGATGGTCACGCGGCCGACAGGTCCGGTGGCCGCTCGCGGGAAGGACGGTCCTGTGGCCGGTGAGGACTGGCAGCGGCTCGCCGACTACGTCGTAGCACGCCGGGTCGAGCTGGGCATGCGGGACAGGCGGGCGTTTGCCGAGGCGAGCGGGGTGACCGAGCGAACGCTGGGGAAGCTTGAGAACGGCCAGCGGGTTTCCCCCAGCACTCTGGGCATGGTCGAGAACCGGCTCGGCTGGGCCCCGGGTTCGTGCCGGCGGACACTGGCCGGCGGGGAGCCTGACGTGGGCTCGCCGGACCGCGGGCCTGCCGAGTACGAGGACCCGACGCTATGGCACCTCGCGAGCACCCCGGGACTGCCTCCCGACGTGGTTCGCGGCCTCGTCGCGCTCGCCCGAAACTGGCGGCAGGGCGGCGACGTCACAGACGAGCAGGACCGGGGGCGCGCCTGACCGATTAGCTCGTGAGCAGCCCTGACTAGCACGGGTGCCGTCCAATTCTGGACGCGCGGTGAAGTCGCCATGCAGAATGGCCGCGTGACGTCCACGCCGTCCGCAATGTCCGGGATGCTGCCCCTGCGGGTCACCGACCCGCAGGAGGTAGGCGGATACGGGCTGGTCGGCCGCCTCGGCGAAGGCGGCCAGGGCGTCGTGTTCCTGGCCGTCAGCAGCGCGGGAACCCGGGTGGCGCTCAAGGTTCTGCCGGCGACCACGGACTCGCAGGTCCGGAGCAGGTTTCTGAAGGAGGTAGCCGCGGCGCAGCGGGTCGCCCGGTTCTGCACGGCGCAGGTTCTGGATGCGGGAATCTTCGAACGCCGGCCCTTCATCGTCAGTGAGTACGTCGAAGGGCCGTCGCTGGTGGAAGTCGTCGAGCAGGACGGGCCCCGCGGCGGCGCTGCGCTGGAGCGCATCGCCGTGGCGACCCTGACCGCGCTCGGTGCCGTGCACGCCGCCGGGATGGTGCACCGCGACTTCAAGCCCGCCAATATCCTGCTCGGGCCGGACGGACCAGTGGTGATCGATTTCGGGCTGGCGACCGTGCCCGGTATGACCACCACGGGCCTTGATGGCCAGTCCGCCATGGGAACTCCGGCGTACATGGCCCCCGAGCAGCTGGCCGGCGAGCGAGTGACCGCCGCGGCCGACATGTGGTCGTGGGCGGTTTCGATGACGTTCGCGGGAACGGGCAAGCTGCCGTTCGCCGGCGACTCATTGACCGCCATGGCCTTCGCCATTCTCAATGGCGAGCCGTCCATCGGCAGGCTTCCCGAGCCACTTGGCTGCCTGGTTCGTCGCTGCCTCGCCAAGGACTCGGCCGCCCGGCCCTCCGCTCGCGATGCGCTCAGCGAGCTTGTCGCCGCCGGGGCGCAGCCCATGGGCCCGCTCCCGCCGCAGGCCGCAACCCTGGCCGTGGACGACCAGGCACCTAACTCACCGGCCGTGCCAGTCGAAGCGCCCGAGCCGCCGCAGCGCGTGGCAGGCCCGAACTCCCAGCGCGACGGGCCAGGCCATAAGGCGGAGCATGCGCAGCGCAGGATTGGTCACGTCAGGCGGCGCTGGCGGGCGACCGCGCTCCTCGCCTCAATTCTGCTCATCGGCGGTGCCGGTGGGCTGATACTCATCCTGTCCCGGCCCGGACCGTCGCCCGGGCGGTCCGCGGGCGGCCACGCGGGCAGCAGCCAGGGGCTCGCCGCCGAGGCCGCGGCCAGGAGGCAGGCCGTCACCTGGATACTGCAGCAGGTCAGCCGGGCCACCGTCGTGTCGTGTGATTCCCAGGTGTGCACCGACCTCGCGCAGCGAGGCTTCACCAACCTCGAAACGCTCGGGCCGGAATCGACAGATCCGCTCGGCTCAACCTTGGTCGTGGCCACCGCCGCTGTCCGAGCCCTGTTCGGCCGCCGGCTGGCCTCCGTCTACGCTCCGGCGGTCCTCGCGAGCTTCGGCTCGGGGAACGCCAAGGTCGAAATCAGAATGAACTATCCGGGCGGCACCGCCGGGTATGACGCCGCCCTAGGGCCGGATCTACAGGCCAGGAAGACCCAGGACGCTGAGCTCCTTACCAACAGCCACCTCAGGGTCTCGGCCACCGCCAGGGCCCAGCTTCTCAGCGGCGACGTCGATCCGCGGCTGCCGGCGCTGCTCGCCGCCATGACCCAGAAATACCCGGTGCAGATCGTGGACTTCGGCGATCAGTCACCGGGTGGCGGACCCGCGAGCCTGCTGCGGTCCATGGACCTGGCGACGCACGTCGGCGCGACGCACGTCGCGGCGCGGGCCTACATCAGGTGGATGCAGGAGCTGGACAACACCCAGTGGGCCGAATACCGACCAGCGTCGAGCGAGGTGGTCACGCTGCCTGCTGGCCAGACCGTGCTACGGATCGCGTTTGACGCGCCCAGCCCGCTCGGTAGCCAATGATGCGCTGGCTCGAACCGCCGGCGTCCCGGGATCACTCCTCGGATGGTTCGATCTTGCGGTAGGTCAGGTAGAAGTCGATGGCGAAGTCTGCGCCGTCTTCGGCCTTCTCCCAGCGACCTGAGATCGTGCGGGCGTCGTCGCTGATCCTTCCCACGAAGCGCTGCGGGAAGGGATCGCCGTCGCGCTGGAGGATCCACTCACTGCCGTCCATGCGCATCGAGTAGATGCGGCAGACGCCGCGCTCGTCGCTGTACAGCTGGGCAAAGGTCCCGCTGGCGCCGTCACAGCCGATGATCGAGGTGCTGTCCGGGACGCCTGGCACGTCGATGGTGATGCGCTGGACCAGGTGCGCCCCGGACGGATGCCACTGGAAGCTAGCCCGGCCTTGACCAGGCCACGGGAGTCCGTCCGGCCCTTTCGCCTCGACGGTCCACTCACCTATGAGGGGCTCCAGCGCCCGGAGCGCCTGTCCTGCGGTAGGTTGCTCCACCTTCTCGTTCCTTCCGCTGGGGCCGATCGAACCGTGCCGCCTGGCGAGCGCCCCAGGGTCAGCTCATCTCGGCGCGGACGGCGGCGAAGGCGGTGGCCGCGGTCTGGAGATCCTCGCGGCTGTGCGCGGCGGATACCTGGGTCCTGATCCGCGCCTTGCCGACCGGGACCACGGGATAGCTGAAGCCGATCACGTACACGCCCTTTTCCAGGAGCAGGTCGGCCATCCGGGTGGCGCGCGCGGCGTCGCCGATCATCACGGGCACGATCGGGTGGTCGCCGGGCAGGATGTCAAAGCCCAGGCCGGTCATGCGCTCGCGGAACCAGGCGGTGTTTTCGCGCAGCCGGGCCCGCAGGTCATCGCCGCTCTCCAGCAGGTCAAGGACCTTGAGCGAGGCACCCACCACCGTCGGCGCCACGGAATTGGAGAACAGGTACGGCCGGGAACGCTGGCGCAGGAGGTCGATGATCTCGCGGCGCCCGCTGGTGTAGCCCCCGCTGGCTCCGCCGAGCGCCTTCCCCAGGGTGCCCGTCACGATGTCCACGCGATCGCTGACCCCGTGCAGTTCGGGCGTGCCGCGGCCGCGCGCGCCGACGAATCCCACCGCGTGGGAGTCGTCGACCATGACCATGGCCCCGTAACGGTCGGCCAGGTCACAGATCTCGCCGAGCGGCGTGACGTAACCGTCCATGGAAAACACGCCGTCGGTGGCGATGAGCCGGCGCCGGGCGTCGGCACTGGCCTTGAGCTGGGCTTCGAGGTCGGCCATGTCGCGATTGCGGTAACGCAGCCGCCTGGCCTTGCTCAGCCTGATCCCGTCGATGATGGAGGCGTGGTTCAGCTCGTCGCTGATGACGGCGTCCTGCTCGCCGAGCAGGGTCTCGAACAACCCCCCGTTGGCGTCGAAGCAGGAGGAGTACAAGATGGTGTCCTCGGTGCCGAGGAACCCTGAGATGCGCTGCTCAAGTTGTTTGTGCACGTCCTGGGTACCGCAGATGAACCTGACGCTGGCCAGGCCGTACCCCCAGCGGTCCAGGGCCTGCTTGGCGGCCGCCACGATGCGCGGGTCGTCGGCCAGGCCCAGATAGTTGTTCGCGCAGAGGTTGAGCACCTCCTGGCCGTCGCCGACGCGGATGTTCGACCCTTGCGGGCTGACGATGACGCGCTCGGCCTTGAACAGGCCGGCCGAGCGGATCTCGTCTAGCTCGCCGCTGATGTCTTGCCGGACGCTGGTAAACACCTGCCAGACTCCTCAGAATCGTCGTTCACCGGTGAGCCCAGGTGAGGACCACCTTGCCGCACCGGGCGCTGCGCACGGTGTCGAAGGCCTGCTCGAAATCGGCGGCATCGAACCTGTGCGTGATGACCGGCGAAATGTCGAGGCCCGAATGGATCAGGACCGACATCTCGTACCAGGTCTCGAACATCTGGCGCCCGTAGATGCCCTTGATCGTGATCATGTTGGTCACCAGGTGCGACCAGTCGATCGCGAAATCCTCCGCGGGCAGGCCGAGCATGGCGATCTTGCCCCCGTGAGTCATGCTGTCCAGCATTTCCCGCAGCGCGGCCGGCTTGCCGGACATCTCAAGGCCGACGTCGAAGCCCTCGCGCATGCCAAGCTCGGCCATGACATCGCCGAGTCCGGTGCCGGCGGTGTTCACGGCCAGGGTGACGCCGATCCGCCGGGCGAGATCCAGCCGGTACTCCGAGACGTCACTGATGGCGACGTACCGGGCGCCGGCGTGCCTGGCCACGATCGCCGCCATGAGGCCGATCGGGCCAGCGCCGGTGATGAGAACGTCCTCCCCCAGGACCGGGAACGTCAGGGCTGAGTGCACGGCGTTGCCGAAGGGGTCGAAGATGGCGGCGACGTCGAGGTCGATGTCCGGCTCGTGCCGCCAGACGTTGGTGGCGGGCAGCGCGATGTACTCGGCGAAGGCGCCCGGGCGGTTGACCCCCACTCCCTTCGTATGCGCGCACTGAACGCGCCGGCCGGCCATGCAGTTGCGGCAACGGCCGCACACCAGGTGGCCCTCACCGCTCACGAGGTCACCCGGACGCAGTTCTTGCACGTCGGACCCGATATCCACGACCTCGCCGGCGAACTCATGGCCGATAACCAGCGGCACCGGCACATTCGCCCGCGCCCAGCCGTCCCAGTCATAGATGTGCAGGTCCGTGCCGCAGACGCCGGTCCTGAGCACGCGGATCAGAACGTCGTCCCGGCCCAGCGCAGGGACCGGCACGTCCTCGAGCCTGAGGCCAGGCTCCGCCTTCGCCTTTACCAGCGCCTTCATCGCCGCTCCCGGGTACACGATCGCGGCCGGCACGGCCGTCAGCGCTTGCCGCCCCTACCGGCCGCCGTGTCCCGCTGGCCAGAACCCTACCTTCCTCATAGAGCTCGTTTGGCCAGGCATACGCAGGCTCGGCGGGGGCAGAAGGATCGTGCGCTGCGTTGCACCTGGGCCCGACGACTCATCCCCATGACGGAGTGCTGAGATGGCCGAAGTAGTGCTGTTCCACCACGTGCAAGGACTCACCGGCGGGGTGCGCGCCTTCGCCGCGGAACTGCGCACCGGGGGACATACCATGCACACGCCGGACATGTTCGACGGGCAGCGGCCGGCCTAGCGAGTCCGCGCCGCGGCGGGCCGCGGTGCGGCCTGCGGCCCGGACGGCGGCTGCGGCGCGGAGGCCGGACGGGCGGTGCCGGGCTGGCGGACACGGGCCGGGAGGAAGGCGAGGGTGGCCAGGGCGGCCACGATGGTCGCGCCGGCGGCGACCAGCGAGCCGTTGTGCAGGCCGGCCATGAACGCCTGGCGCGCTGCCCCCGCGGCGATGCCGCGCAGTCCGGGCGGCAGGTACCCGGCGGCGCGGAGTCCCGCGGTCACGGACTGCTGCGCGGCAGAGGTCAGGGCGGCCGGCGCGCCGATCTTGGTCAGGGCGGCGAGTATGTGGCTGGTGTAGGCCGAGCTCATCACCGAGCCGACAATCGCCACGCCGAGCGTGCCGCCGAGTTCGCGGGTGGTGTCGTTGACGGCTGATCCGGCGCCGGCCTTGCCGGGCGGCAGTGCGCCCATGATGGCCTCGGTGGCCGGGCTGGCCGTCAGCGCGAGCCCGGCGGCGATGAGCGTCATCGCGATGATGATCCGGCCCCAGTAGGCGGAGTCCACCGCTGTTCCCGCGGCGACCAGGAAGCCGGCGCTCATCAGCGCCAGGCCGGCGGTGACGACCGCCTTGGTGCCGACGCGCTTCATCAGCGCGATCGCGGCCGGCGACACCAGGCCGGTCACCAGGGCGAACGGCAGGGTGGCCACTCCGGCGCGCAGCGGGTCGTAGGAGTGCACGACCTGGAAGTACTGGGTGATGAGGAAGATGAACCCGAACAGGCCGAAGAAGGCCAGGGCGATGGCACCGCTCGCGGCGGTAAATCGCGGGTTGGTGAACAGTCGCACGTCGAGCATGGGGTCCGGGCGGCGCAGCTGCCAGCCGACGAACGCCGCGAGGATCACCAGCGAGCCGGCGAACCCGCCGATCGTGGTGGCCGACGCCCAGCCGTGCCGCGGGGCCTCGATGACGGTCCAGACCAGCAGGCCGACGCCCGCGATGGACAGCAGCGCACCGAGCGGGTCGAACCGGCCCGCCTTCGGGTCGCGCGACTCGGGCAGCAGCCGCATCCCGGCGGCCAGCGCGATGATCACGACGGGCACGTTGACGTAGAAGACCGAGCTCCAGGAGAAGTGCTGCAGCAGCAGGCCGCCGGTCACCGGCCCGATCGCGACGGCCAGGCCGGACACGCCCGACCAGATGCCGATGGCGGTGGCGCGCTCGCGCGCGTCGGTGAACACGTTCGTGAGCAGCGCGAGCGTGGCGGGGTAGATCAGCGCGGCCGCGATGCCCATGGCCGCACGGCCGGCGATCAGCTCGCCCGTGGTGCGGGACAGCGCGGAAGCGACCGACGTGACCGCGAACAGCGCCAGCCCGGCCTGCAGGACGCGGCGCCGGCCGAGCCGGTCGCCGAGGTTCCCGCCGACGATGAGCAGGCCGGCGAAGACGAGCGTGTAGGCGTCCACGATCCACTGCAGGTCCTGGGTCGAGGCTGACAGCGTGCGGCTCATCGTCGGCAGGGCGACGTTCACGATCGTGTTGTCGACCACGGTAAGCAGCACGCTCAGGCACAGGACCGCCAGGATCCACCAGCGGCGGCGGTCGGCCCGGGGCCGGGACGCGGTGGCGGTGGTCATCGGAACCTCCCTATAGAACGTTGTACTATAACTATGTAACTGAGTTCTATAGATGTCAACCCCCGATCGCGAGATGATGATTCTCATGAGCCCTGAGCCCGGCACGGCCGCCCGGCGGCCGCGGACGCCCAGCGCCGACGTTGAACGCGAGCTTGTCTCGGCGGCCGAGGCGGTACTGGTCCGGGACGGGCCGGGAGGGCTGACCGTGCGAGCGGTCGCGGCGCAGGCCGGCATCGCCCCGATGGGCGTCTACAACCGCCTGGGCGGCAAGGACGGGCTGGTCGACGCCTTGCTGATCCTCGGCTTCGACCGGCTCCGCGCGGCCATCGCCGGCGGCGACGAGCCCGACCTGCTGGAGCGGCTACGAGCCTCCGGCCTGCGGTACCGGTCGTTCGCGCTCGCCAACCGGCACTTCTACGCGATCATGTTCGAGGGGGCCGTCCCGCACCTGCACATCTGCGACGAGGCCACGGAGCACGCGGCGGCCGCGTTCGGGGAACTTGTCCGTAACGTCGAGATGGCCGCGGCGGCAGGCGCCATCTTCGCGGCACAGCCGTCCGAGGTGGCGCAGCAGATCTGGAGCACCGTGCACGGCGCCGTGGCCCTGGAACTGCAGGACCTGGTACTCACACCGGACCCCGAGGCGACTTACCGGGCCACCGTGGACACGCTCCTGCGCGGCCTGGCCCGCCCGGCGTGACCAAGGGGCAGGTCAGGCGCCCGCGGCGCTGCCCGCATCCGGCCGAAGACCGAGCCACTCCGCGTAGGACTTGGAGCTACCCGCGCCGAATTCGACACCGCCCGGCAGGGCATCGGCGAACACGAGGGCCGCGGTGGCCCCAAGCTCTGGCCCCAGCATGCTGGCGGGGCCGGTCGCTTCGAAACCCAGGGTCCACCAGGCCTCGCCGCCCATGCGTATCTCCGTGAGTTCCACCGCGCACCCTGGCTCCCGGCTCAGGCCAGGGAGGGCCGCCCGGCCATGCCCGCCGACCGGGGGGAACACGCTGATCCGCCGCTTCTTGCGTACCAGCATCCAGCCGGCCAGGTCAGAGCCGCCCCGGCTGGATGATTCACGGGGGAAGGACCACTTCTGCCAGGATTCCACCCGGCCGCGGGCTCGCCCGGCGATATCGAGGATCCCCGAGCTTCCGCCGTACACCTTAACCTCGAGCGGGCCGCCGCCGCCCCCGCGGATCTTCACTGACAGGCCGCGCAAGTGCGGATCGAGAAGGTAAGCGTCTTCGCGCAACTCCAACGCGGCCGGGAAGCGGCCGAACCATCGGGCCATCGCCGCCTGCACCTGGCCCGGGAAGATCCAGCGCACCTCAAGGCTGCGGAGTCCTTCGACGGCCGGAAGGTCAGGCTGCTCAGCGGTCATCGCCCGGTACCCGCGGCCAGGGACCCCGGCTAAGCTGCGCCGGACATCGTCGAGGGTCCACGGCCCGGTCTGACTTTCGGTCATGCGCCTTCAACTGCCTCCCGCCGCTCGTCCCAGACCGCGCCCACGAGCTTCGACTTCTACTGGCTCATATCCTGCGGTACGGCGCCGGAGCGCACATCACCCCAAGGAGGTTAAGCCTGCCTCCACCTGACATGCCGACGAGGTTCGCAGGCTACCGTGCGGTGCCGCGCTGGCGCACACGATTGCAGGACCGCCAGGCTACGCTCTCAGGATCGGGGCAGGCCGAGAGACCGGGAGCTGATGCGCATGGCGGACCAGACGCCGGGCGCTGGCGGATATGTGGTGCTGCGCGAGGCCGCGGCCGGGCAGTGGGTGGTCGTGGGCGACGTCGACCGGCGGCCGGGCCTGACGGCGCGAAAGTCGCGGGTACAGGCGGTCAAGGACGCCATCGGCCGCGAGCCCGCCGCAGGCGAGGTCTATGCCGCGCTGCCGCGCAGCGAGTGGCGGGCGGCCCGGCAGCTGAAATAGTGCGGTCCGAATGCTGAGCCCGGCGCGTTTCGCCGGAACGGGCACGGGAGCGGCCCGCGACGGCACATTCACCCGCTCCGGAGGATGCGGCATCGAGCCGCGCGCGATGGGATGGCTGGCGTAGGGGCAAGACGGCCGTCCGCGGCAGCGGAGGCCGGGCGGACACCGCGGGCCCGCCCGACAGTAAGAGCGGAGGGCTGATGCCCGAGGGACTCAACCCGATCGAGGCCGGCAAGAAACTGCACGAGCACGGCGAGGCGGCGCGTGAGCGGGCCGAAGAGGAAGCGCACGAGCAGGCCGGGGAGGAAAACGGCCGCGGTAAGTCCTCCGGCCGCCATTCCCGGATCGTGCAGATCGGCGAGGCGGTGCTGCTGGCGCTGGTCACGATCACGGCGGCCTGGGCCGGCTACTCGGCGGCCAAGTGGGGCACGGCGTCGCGTATCGACATCGCTCAGTCCTCGACGCTGCGCAATTTCGCCACCCGGGACGACCTCACCGCCATCTCGCTGCGCAATTTCGATGCCTCGACCTTCAACGCGTGGTTTATCGCCTTCACCCTGAACAGTCCGCAGAAGGAGGCGATCGCGGTCCGCCGGTTCCGGCCCCAGTTCCTGGTGGCGTTCAACGCGTGGATGGCGACCGACCCCCTGCACAACCCGCACGCCCCGCCCGGCCCGACCTACATGCCGCAGTACAAGCTGCCGGCCCAGACCCAGGCCGACGCGCTCGACAACCAGTCCAACGCGAAGTTCAACGCCGGGAACAACGCGGCGGAGATCAGCGATAACTACGTCCGGATCACGGTCTTCCTGGCGGCCGTGTTGTTCCTGGTGGGCATCGGCAGCTCGTTCCAGCTGACCGGCGTGCGCTACGCCCTGATCGCGTTCGGCTCCGTGTTGCTGGTCTTCTCGATCGTGCTGATCACGCAGCAGCCGGGCCTCCCGTCCTGAGCTCTACCCCTGGTCGCGGACCTTCTTCACCTCATCCGAGGTGAGCCGGGTCACGACCGCGGCCCGGGTGACCGGATCCAGGGCGTCCAGCTGGTCGTGGATGTTCTGCACGGTCAGCTCGGCTTCCTCGTGCTTCTCGCGCAGCTGGTAGGCCGCGGCCGCCAGCGCGACGGCGGCGGCCGCGAGCAGCACTGCCCGGAGGATTCGGGTCGATTGGCCCATTACCGCGTCCTTCCCCAGGTATCCCTTGTCCCGCCGACGCTGCCGTCCGGCATCGCGCTGGCGATCACCTGGAGGTTACTCTCCGCCGCCCGGCACCTGCCCGGCATCCCCCAGGCGGGGCGGGCAAGGGCCGCGTCACGGTGGACACCTGGCGAGCCTGGCTGCGCTCATGGACGAATTCGACCCGAACTTCAACATCGTTACCCCCTGACCCGCCACAGCCGGTAGGCGATGAACGACGGGATCTCGGCGATGTCGGCGAGGTCGCCGGGGAAGAGCCGCAGCGCCTCATCCGACGGCCGGGCTTCGGCGACCCGGTCCACGACAAAGCCGGCGTCCGCGAACGCGCCGAGGACCGCTCCCAGCGGCCTGCGCCAGAACTGCTGGGAGACTTCCACGTCGGCCTTGCGCCAGGTGTCGGACAATAGCTCCGTGTCGAAGTAACCGCCGCGCTGGCCGGGCAGCGGCCTCGCGAACGGGTGATCGAGGGAGATGACGGCCCAGCCTCCGGGCCGCAGCGCCGACGCGAAGGACCGCAGGGGGACGCTCCAGTCCGCGACATAGTGCAGCGCCAGGGAACAGGTGATGCCGTCGAGCGACGCGGGCTCCAGCGGCAGCGGGCGGGCCAGGTCGGCTACCAGGAACCGGCCGCGCCCGCCGCAGCGGCGCTCGGCTTCCTCGATCATCCGCGGGCTCACGTCGATGCCGGTGACCTCGGCGCCCTGATCAAGCAGCCACTCAGCCTGCGCCCCCGAACCGCAGCCAGCGTCCAGCACCGCGGCACCGGCCAGGTTGCGCGGGACCAGCGACCTGAGGGCCGGCCGTTCCAGAAACCCGTTGAAGGGCCCTTCGTCGGTGGTCGCGGACCACACGGCCGCCAGCCGGTCGTAGGCCGCACGGGTCTGCCGCGTGTGTTCAGCCTGGCCCGCTGGATCGTCGCTGGTCACCAGCCGATCCTAGAGGCTGTCCACCTGGCGGCCGGGCCGCGTCCCGAATCGGGAACCGCTCCCCGGTTTTCGCGCGGCGTTCCCTATATTTCGGCCGCGCCGACCAGGCCCAGCCCTGGTGGGGGTACCACGGCAGGCCTGATTTGCTGTCAGACTAGGAAGACCAGGACGGCTAGGGCGGGGAGGGTGTGGTGGCCGGGGATTCCTCGGTGCAGCCGGGTGGGTTACTGACGGGGCTGGTCCCCGGGTCACGGGTGGCGGGTTACCTGCTGGAGCGCCTGATCGGGTCGGGCGGGACGGCCGCGGTGTTCCGCGCGCGTGACGAGCGGCTGGGCCGGGTGGTGGCGCTGAAGCTGCTGGCGGCCGAGCTGACCAGGGATGAGGGGTTCCGGCAGCGGTTCCTGCGGGAGGCGCGGGCGGTCGCGGCCGTGGATCATCCGCACATCATCCCGGTGTACGCGGCGGGCGATGCCGATGGCGTCCTGTTCATCGCCATGCGTTTCGTCGCCGGGAGCGACCTGCGGGTGGCGGTCGGCCGGGACGGCGGGCTGCCTCAGGAGCGCGCGGCAGCCTATTTCTCCCCGGTGGCGTCGGCGCTGGATGCCGCGCACGACAGCGGGCTGGTGCACCGTGACGTCAAGCCCGCCAACATCCTGGTGGATTCGGGCCCGGGCCTGCCCGAGCACGTGTACCTGTCCGACTTCGGGCTGGCCCGGGGGATGCTGTCGTCGTCCGGGCTGACCCGGGCCGGGCAGTTCGTGGGCACGCCGGATTACGCGGCTCCGGAGCAGGTCTCCGGCCGGGCGGTGGACGGGCGGACGGATCAGTACGGCCTGGCCTGCGTGGCCTACCTGCTGCTGACCGGCTCGGTGCTCTTCGAGCGTGACCAGCCGATGGCGGTGCTGTACGCGCACCTGTTCGAGCCGCCGCCTCGGGTGACCAGACGGCGGCCGGACCTGCCGCCGGCGGTGGACCAGGTGCTGGCCAAGGCGCTGGCCAAGGCGCCGGAAGACCGTTACGGCAGTTGCGGTGCCTTCTCCGACGCGCTGCGGCAGGCGCTGGGCGTGGGGCCCTACGGTTCCGCCTGGCTGGGCCGCCCGAATGGGGCCAGGGCGCCCGAGACGACCGCCGCGGCCGGCGGGGAACCCACGGTGCCGCCCTCCGCGGCCGCGGCCCTGCCCTCGACCGCGTCGCTGCCTCCCGCGAGCTCGCCGGTTCCCCCGTCGCTGGCCGCCGCGCCCTCAACGTGGACCGCGGTGGTGACCGCGGACCGTGCCTACTACGACAGCGTGCTGGCCGAGGGCACCCCGGACGCGTCGTTGATCGCTTTCCCGGACCGCTGCCCTCCGCGGCGGTTCCGGCTGTCCGGGACCGAGGCCCGCATCGGCCGGCGCAGCGCGTCCCGCCGCATCGAGCCGGAGATCGACCTTAAGGGCCCGCCCGCCGACCCGGGCGTGTCCCGGCTGCACGCCAAGCTGATCGCCGGGCCGGACGGAAGCTGGTCCGTTATGGATCTCGGCTCGACGAGCGGCACTGTGGTCAACGGCCGCGAGATCGCGCCAGGCGAAGCGGTGCCCCTGCTCGACGGCGCCCGCATCCACCTCGGCGCGTGGACCATGATCACGATGACTCGCGGCTAGAGTCGCGCCGACCTGGTTTGATGCGACGAACGGCGAGTGCCCATGATGGTGTCATCGCTGCTGGCCGGTTTCGGAGTGGGAGGCGTCGTGAGTGACTTGTACGTGACGGGCCTGGAAGCGAACGCCGCGAATTACGCGCCGCTGACGCCCCTGACGTTCCTGGACTGGAGCGCCGACGTCTACCCGGACCGGCCGGCCGTGGTTCACGGCGGGAGGCGGTTCACCTGGGCGCAGACGCGTGAGCGGTGCCGCAGGCTGGCCTCGGCGCTGTCGGCGCGCGGAGTCGGCCGCGGCGACACGGTGTCGGTGGTCGCGGCGAACACGCCCGAGATGGTCGAGGCGCATTTCGGGATCCCGATGACCGGCGCGGTGCTGAATACGATCAACACCCGGCTGGACGCGGCGACGATCGCCTTCATCCTGGATCACGCGCAGGCCAAGGTGCTGATCACCGACCGGGAGTTCTCCCCGGCCGTGGGCGCGGCCCTGCGGCAGTGCGAGGCCCGCCCGCTGGTGATCGACATCGACGACCCCGAGTACGCCGGGCCAGGTGACCGGCTGGGCGAGGCGGAGTACGAGGACCTGCTGGCCGGCGCGGCCCCCGAGTACGAGCGGGTCGAGCCGACCGACGAGTGGCAGGCGATCTCGCTGAACTACACGTCGGGGACCACGGGCAACCCCAAGGGCGTGGTCTACCATCACCGCGGCGCGCACCTGAACGCCGTGGGGAACATCCTCACCTGGGGCATGCGCCGGCACAGCGTCTACCTGTGGACGCTGCCGATGTTCCACTGCAACGGCTGGTGCTTTCCGTGGACGGTCGCGGCCTGCTCGGGCACGAACGTGTGCCTGCGCAGGGTCGACGCCGCCGAGATCTTCCGGCTGATGCGTTCGGAGGGCGTAACGCACTACTGCGGGGCGCCGGCGGTGCACAGCATGCTGATCGACGCCCCCGAGGAGTTGCGAGAGGGTATCGGCCGGGTCTCGGCCATGGTGGCCGCGGCCGCGCCGCCGGCCGCGATGATCGAGGGGATGGACCGGCTCGGGTTCGAGCTGACCCATGTCTACGGGCTGACCGAGACCTACGGGCCCGCCGCGGTGTGCGCCAAGCACGAGGAATGGGACGACCTGGACGCCGCGCAGCGGGCGCAGCGCAACGGCCGGCAGGGCGTGCGCTACCCGCTGCAAGACGCGATGACCGTCATCGACCAGAAGACCAGCCACCCGGTCGCCGCCGATGGCCAGACCATTGGCGAGATCGTCTTCCGGGGCAACATCACCATGAAGGGGTACCTGAAGAACCCGGCGGCCACTCAGGAGGCCTTCGACGGCGACTGGTTCCATTCCGGGGACCTCGGCGTCATCGAGCCCGACGGCTACGTCAAGATCAAGGACCGGGCCAAGGACGTGATCATCTCCGGCGGGGAGAACATCTCCTCGCTCGAGGTCGAGGACGTGCTGTACCGTCATCCCGCCGTGGCCGCGGCCGGGGTGGTGGCCCAGCCCGACCCCAAGTGGGGCGAGACCCCGCTCGCCTTCGTGGAACTCAAGCCGGGCGCTGAGGTCACCGAGGCCGAGCTGATCGAGCACTGCCGGGCGAACCTGGCCCACTTCAAGGCGCCCAAGAAGGTGGTGTTCGGACCGCTGCCCAAGACCTCCACCGGCAAGATCCAGAAGAACATCCTGCGCGACCAGGCCCGGTCCGCCTCGGCGATCGGGTAGCTGATGGCTTACACCACCCGGCCTCTCGACGCTTCCACGTGGGATGCCTTCGCCGAGCTGGTCGAGCGCAACAACGGGGTCTTCGGAGGCTGCTGGTGCATGGGCTTCCATCCCGACGATTCCCGGACGGACGTCGCGCAGAACCGTGCCGGGAAGGAACGCCGGGTCCGGGAGGGCCGCGCGCATGCCGCGCTGGTCTTCGACGACAGCGGCGCCGCGCAAGGGTGGTGCCAGTACGGCAGCCCGGAGGAACTCCCGGGCATCAAGCACCGGCGTGAATACGAGAAGGACGTCCCGCCGCGCCCGGACTGGCGGATCACGTGCTTCTACGTGGACAAGAAGCACCGCGGCCAGGGAATCGCCCGCGCGGCGCTGGAAGGTGCGCTCGACCAGATCGCCGGGGCCGGCGGCGGCCTCGTCGAGGCCATCCCCGAGGTGACCGAAGGGCGCGAGGCGCCGGGGCGCTTCCTGTTCAGCGCGACGGTCGAACTGTTCGAGCAGTACGGGTTCTCCCGGGACCGGCAGGTCGGCAAGCACGCCTGGATCGTGAGCAAGAACGTCAGCCCGGCCTGAGCGCCGCAGCCTGAAGCCCTAGGGCCGACGCCACGGCGTCGCCTGCTCTTCACGCCGTCGGAGACACCCCTGGCCATCCAGGCCGCGCTAAGGCCGCGCTCCTATCCCGCCATCGGGCGCTGACGACAAAGCTGCCACCCGCCGTGGTGCCCCGCGCACATAGGAGGCTGGGCAACTGGAGAGCCAGCGGCATACGATTCGTCGGTGGACAGGTCAAGCCCGTCCGTGGCCCAGACCGCGTCGGAGGTTTCCGGCGCGCTCACCCCCCGGACCGCGGACATATCCGCGGACATCTACGACCTGCTCGTACGGGAAATCCCGCAGTTGCACAGCGACCGGCGGGTCCTGACGCTGCTGGAAGCCAGCGTCGAGGAAAACGTGGCCACCTTGCTGCACGTTATCGAGCACGACATCGACATCGATGACGTGCACGCCCCGGCGGCCGCGCGGGAGTACGCGCGCCGGCTGGCGCAGCGCGGCGTGCCCATTGCCGCGCTGCTGCGCGCCTACCGCATCGGGGCGACCCGGTTCCAGTACTGGTGCCTCGAGGAACTCGGGCGCAGCACCGACAACGCGCCGGTCATCAGCGCGGCGGGGCTGCGTATCGCCGACCTCACCGGCGCCTACATCGACCGGGTGTCGGAGGAGGTGGTATCCGCTTACGAGAGCGAGAAGGAGAACTGGCTGCGGAACCTCAGCGCGGCCCGGTCCGCGCGGGTGCGGGCGCTGCTGGGAAGCGGGCGGGTGGACCTGGCCTCCTCCGAGGCGATCCTGGGCTACCGGCTCCGCCAGCACCACGTCGGGGTGGTGTGCTGGGGTGTCGAAGCGGACGCCGTCGGCAGCGTTCTCGCGCGGCTGGAACAGGCGACCGGGGAGGTGGCCCGCCGGGCAGGCTGCGAGGGGCGGCCGCTCTTCCTTCCCCAGGATGAGTCCAGCGCCTGGGCCTGGCTGCCGCTGGGCGGCCAGAATGTCTTCCCCGTCCAGGTCGCGAGCACCTTCCCGGCCGACGGCCAGACCGGGATCCGTTTCGCCCTCGGCGCGGTCGGCTCCGGCCTCTCCGGCTTCCGCCGCACCCACCAGCAGGCCCTGGGCGCGCACGCGGTCGCGCTGGCCGCGGGCCAGTCCGGGCCGTTCATGACCAGCTTCGCCGACGTGGCGCCGCTGGCCCTGATGTCAGGCTCGATCGAGCTCGTCCGGGCCTGGGTCGCGGAGACCCTGAGGTCGCTCGCGGACGATGACGAGCACAGCTCGGTGCTGCGGGACACCCTTCGCGTCTTCCTCCAGGAGCGCGGCAGCTTCAAGGCCACCGCCGAACGGCTGACCCTGCACAAGAACACCGTCCAGTACCGGGTGCGCAAGGCGGAGCAGAGCCTCGGCCGTCCCATCGGCGAGGACCGCCTGCAGGTCGAACTGGCTCTGCTCGCCAGCCAGTGGCTAGGCCCGGCGGTCCTCCGGCACGCCAGCGCCCCCCGGCCCTGATCCAGCCGGACCGCCCGCAGCAGGGTCCGGGCCGGGCCCGTCGCTCAGCAGGCCGCCCGGCCCGGTCGCCTGCCAGACGTCCTTGACGACGGCCTGCAGGGCGGCCGCGCAGGGGATGGACAGCAGCGCCGCCGGCGCTCATCCGATCCCTCCGGGCGGCCTGTTTCCGAGGTGGGGAACAGTGCAGCCCGAGACGGGGGTCATTGGCTAATAGCTGAGACCAACAGCGCGATTGCTGGGCGCGGCTTTACTCCCGATGGTCAGGCGGCCCTTGCTCATGAGGCCGACCCGCTGCGCCCGGCGGGCCACCGAGCTGTCGTGGGTGACGAGCACCAGGGTCAGCCCGAGGTCGCGCCACAGCCGCTCGAGCAGGTCGATGATCTCGTCGCGGGTACCCTCGTCGAGGTTGCCGGTCGGCTCGTCGGCCAGCAGCACCTTCGGCGCCTTGACCAGCGCCCGGGCGATGGCCACTCGCTGCTGCTGGCCGCCGGACAGCTCGGACGGCAGGTGCCGGGCCCGGTCGCCGAGCCCGACCGATTCCAGGGCGCCGGCCACCCGGCGGCGGCGCTCCGCCCGCCCGGTGCCCAGCGGGATCAGGGCCGCCTCGACGTTCTCGGCCGCCGACAGAGTCGGCACCAGGTTGAAGGTCTGGAAGATGAAGCCGATCGAGACCGCCCGCAGCCGGGTGACCTGAGCCTCCCGGAGTTGGGCCAGGTCCCGGCCGTCGAACTCCACGATTCCCGACGTGGGCCGGTCCAGGCCCCCCAGGATCTGCAGCAGCGTGGTCTTGCCGTGCCCGGTGCGCCCCTGCACCGCCAGCCATTCCCCGTCCTCGATCACCAGGTCCAGGTCGCGCACGGCGGGCACCGTCCGGCGCCCCTTCCGGTAGATCTTGCTTACGCCTGTGAGCTTGTACACGAGTCCTCTCCCGTTCGTGAAGAACCTTGCCGTTACGTCAGGCCACCCGGGCCAGCGCGTCCGCGGGCCGCAGCCTGGCGATCCGCCAGCTGCCGAACAACCCGGCCAGCAGCCCGCCGAGCAAGGCCAGGATCACGGCCAGCACGATCACGCCCACCGTGATCGACGGGTGCAGCGGGACGGCCACGGCGTGCGACGTCGTGCCGGGGCTCGAGGTGTGCGTGACGCCGTTGGCGGTCACCGACTGCTGCTGGAAGGACTGTCCGGTGGACGTGGGGACGACGGCGGACAGCTTCGGTGCGACGTTGGTGATGATCGCCGCGCCCGCGAAGCCTAGGCCGACGCCCACCACCGCGCCGACGACGCCCATGGCCACCGACTCGCCGAGCACTTGGGCCACGATCCGGCGGGTCCGCCAGCCGAGCGCCTTGAGCGTGCCGAACTCGCCCACCCGGCGGGCCACCGCGGCCATCGTCAGCAGGCTGGCCACGGCGAACGCTGCGATCAGCACCAGGATGGCCAGCCACTTGCCGAGGTCGTTGGCCAGCTTGGCGGCGTTGGCCACCGACCCGGTCACCTCGCTGGCCAGGCTGCTCGCGGTGGTCACGGTGTCGTGCGGGAGCAGCTTGGCGATCTCCTTCTGCACCGCGGGGATGTCGGCGGCGCTGGCCGCGGTCACGTAGATCGTGTTCACGTCGCCCTTCAGGCTCTGGCCAGACCCGGTCCCGGACCCCAGCGCCTGGGCCCGGGCCAGCGGGATGTAGACGTCGTTCGGGCTGCTGGCCTGTGACTGCCGGACGATCCCGACGACCGTGAACTTCACCTTGTCGATCGTGATGGTCGAGCCGACCTTGAGGTTGTTGCTCGCCGCGTAGCCGGAGTCCACGACGGCGACGTCGGAGTCCGCGTCGGCGGCGGTGAACGAGCGCCCGGACGTGATCGTCCCGGAACTGAGCGGGCCGAGCGTGGAGTGCCCGATGTCCACGCCGTCCACGCTGAACGTGCTCGGCGACGGCGGAGCGGAGCCGCCGGCGGCGCCGAAGTTCTTCGGGAACGTGATCGACGTGTCGGTGAGCGTGAGCCCGCCCGCGGCCGCCACCGCATCATGCAGCCTGGCCACGGCCGCAACCTCGGCCGACTTGATCGGCGAGTACTGCGCGGCCAGGTGGCTGATGGTCTGGCCCGCCGCGTTCTCGCACTTCCCGTTCTGGCAGATGGTCGCGCCGCCCGGGCCGCCCTGAATGGTCGTGGCGTTCTTCGGCGGCTGGCCGCCGCTCGAGGGGGGCGACAAAGACGGCGCCGGCCCGGTCACGGTCACGTTGGTGCCCGCCCCGTACAGCGAGCTCAGCACGTCGGCCTCGGCCTTCTTCACCCCGGCCGAGGCGGAGCTCACGGTGACGACCAGGCCAATCCCCACCGCCAGGCCCAGGGCGACGAAGATCGCCTGGCGCATCCGGCGGCGCAGTTCGCGCCGCAGGTAGGTAACGAAGAACATGTGCTCTCTCCTCAGCGAGTTTCATGATCGCGGGGACTTTTTCCCAGATAGCGGCCAAAACTCCCCGCGATCACCGACGCAGCGTCGTGACTCACGGCCAGGTTTACGTGGCCGGCGGTTGCACCGCGGTGACAGCCGCGGCGGGTGGTGTAACCGCCGCGCAACCCCGGCCGCGGCACTCTGGACTGGCCCGGGCACCAAAGCTGATGTCTGCGAACTCCGCGAGGAGGCGAGCGCCCCGATGCCCCCGATGCCCTTGATGCCGCCCGAACCCTCTCCGGGTTCCCCGGGACTGGACCACCCCAGGCTGCGGCCAGACGACGACCGGCCCGGCGAACCGCGGGACGAGCCGGATCCCGACTGGCCGGACGACTGGCCGGACGACGATCAGGCCGGCCCGTCATGGCCCGGGATGCCACCGCCGCCAGCTCGGGGCGGCGGCGGTGGCGTCCCGGGCCGGCGCGTGCTGGCCCTGGCCGTCGTGGCGGTGGTGGCGCTCGCGGCGGGCGCGGGCGCCGCCCTGATCCTCAACCAGGGACCGTCCGCCGCGGGGAGCAGCCCGCCCTCGTCGGCCGCACCCTCGTCCGCGGCCCCGGGCGGCAACACCGGTGGCGGCGTCCTCCCGGGTAGCGGGGGCGGGGGCGGCAACGTCCAGATGTTCGTCGGCGGCAAGGTGCTCGCGGTCAGCGGTACGTCGATCACGATCGGCGGCCCCGACCACACGGTCACGGCCGCGGTCACGAGCTCGACGCGCGTCACCGGCCGGGTCAGCAGCATCCGCTCGGTCAAGGTCGGCGACATGGTCACGGCGCAGATCACGCAGAGCGGTGGCCAGGCGACGGTGACCGCGATCCAGGATCCAGCGCAGCTGCCGCCAGGCGCCAGCGTGCCCTAAGGGAACTGGGAGCTTGCCTTAAGGGAACTGGGTCAGCATCGCCGAAGAGGCGTGGCCCGCCCGGGGAGGAAGGACCACGATGCGGGTGCTCGTGATCGAGGACGACCGTGAGCTGGCCGAGACGATCGGCGTCGGACTGCGCCGCGAGCAACTGGCGGTCGACGTGGCCTTTGACGGCCAGGCCGGCCTGGAACGGGCGCTGGTCACCGGCTACGACGTCATCGTGCTCGACCGTGACCTGCCCGGCGTGCACGGAGACGACGTGTGCGCCGAGCTCGTCGCGGCGCAGAGCCGCAGCCGGGTGCTCATGCTGACCGCCGCGGCGACGATCGAGGACCGGGTGGACGGCCTCGGTCTCGGTGCCGACGACTACCTGCCCAAGCCGTTTGCGTTCGCCGAGCTGGTGGCCAGGATCCGGGCGCTGCTGCGGCGCGCCCAGCCCGGCCTGCCGCCGGTGCTGGTCCGCGGTGACCTGAGGCTCGACCCGTCGCGGCGGCAGGCGACCCGGGGCGGCCGGCCGCTCGACCTGGGCCCGAAGGAGTTCGGCGTCCTCGAGCTGCTGCTGGCCGCCGGGGGCCGGGTGGTGTCGGCCGAGGAGATCCTGGAGCGGGTGTGGGACGAGATGGCCGACCCGTTCACCACGGCCGTCAAGGTGACCATGAGCAGGCTGCGCCGCAAGCTCGGCCACCCGCCGGTCGTCGAGACCGTGGCCCAGGCCGGATACCGGATCTGAGGATGCCGATGAGCGTGACCGCCCCGCCAGCCCGAGCGGGCTGGCACCTGCCCCGCCGCACCGTGCGGCTGAAGCTGACCGTGCTGTACGGCGCGCTGTTCCTGGTCTGCGGGGCCGTCCTGCTCGCCGTCACGTACTTTCTCGTGGCGAACAAGCTTCCCGCGGCGGCATCAGTGACGACCCACAGCAAGTCCGGCGCCGGCGCGGTCACGGGCCAGGAGGTCTGCTTTATGCAGACCAACGGGGGCGGCGGCAGCCCGCCCACCCTGCCGACGTCCGGATGCGGGACCCTGCTGAGCCAGTACCGCAACGACGAGCTGGACCAGCTGCTCACCGACTCCGGGATCGCGCTGGCCATCATGGCGGCGGCGTCGATCGGGCTCGGCTGGCTGGTGGCCGGCCGGGTGCTGCGGCCGCTGCGGACGATCACGACGGCGGCCCGGCGCATCTCCGCCAGCAACCTGCACCAGCGCTTGGCCGTCGACGGGCCCGACGACGAGCTCAGGGAGCTGGGCCAGACGTTCAACGGGCTGCTCGCCCGGCTCGAGGAATCCTTCGGTGCTCAGCGGCAGTTCGTGGCCAACGCGTCGCATGAGCTGCGCACGCCGCTGGCCCGGCAGCGGACCCTGGTCGAGGTCGCGCTGCGGGACGGCGGCGCCACCCCCGGCGGCCTGCGGGCCACCCTGGAGCGGGTCCTGGTCACCGGTGAGCAGCAGGAACGGCTGATCGAGGCGCTGCTGACCCTGGCCCGCAGCCAGCGGGGCCTTGACCGCCGCGAGCCGCTCGACCTGGCCGGCGTGACCGGTGACGCGGTCGCGGCCAGCGAGCCCGAGGCGCGCCGCCGCGGGCTGCGGGTGCGCATCTCGCTCGGCCCGGCTCCCGCCCTGGGCGACCGCCGGCTGGCCGAGCGCCTGGCGGCCAACCTCGTCGACAATGCCGCGCGCCACAACGTGGCCGGCGGCTGGGTCGAGGTGACGACCGGGGTGAGGTCGGGCCGCGGGTTCCTGTCGGTGGCGAACACCGGCCCGGTCATCGCCGCCGACCAGGTGGAGAAGCTGTTCCAGCCGTTCGGGCGGCTCGAGGCGACCCGGCTGAGCCGGGACACCGGGGACGGGCTCGGCCTCGGGCTGTCGATCGTCACCGCTATCGCCGCCGCGCACGACGCGGACCTGCGGGCCCGCCCGCTGCCCGGCGGCGGGCTCGAGGTGCAGATTGACTTTCCGCCGCCTCCCGGACCCGTCCAGGGTGCGGCCGTCCCCGTTATGGCAGATCGTTAGCCCGACAGCTCGCCGACGAGCAGTTCCGCGATCTGGGCGGCGTTCAGGGCGGCGCCCTTGCGCAGGTTGTCGCCGCAGACGAAGAACTCGACCGCGTTCGGGTCGTCCAGGCTCTGCCGCACCCGGCCCACCCACGTCGGGTCCGTGCCGACGACGTCGGCCGGGGTGGGGAACTCGCCGCGCCTGGGGTCGTCGTTGAGCACCACGCCCGGCGCGTCGTTCAGCACCCGCTGCGCGTCGTGCCGGGTGACCTCGCGGCTGAACACCGCGTGCACGGCCACCGAGTGCACGGTGACGACCGGCACCCGCACGCAGGTCGCGGACACCTTCAGGCGCGGCATCCCGAGGATCTTGCGCGTCTCGTTGCGGATCTTCAGCTCTTCCGACGACCAGCCCTCGTCCTTGAGCGAGCCGGCCCAGGGCACCACGTTGAGCGCGAGCGGGGCCGGGAACGGCCCGAGGTCGCCGACCACGCCGCGCAGGTCGCCGGCCCGCTGGCCCAGGGCCCGGCCGCCCGCCACCTTGTCCAGCTGCGCGTACAGCGTGTCCGCGCCGGCCTGCCCGGCTCCCGACGCGGCCTGGTAGGTCGCCACCACCATCTCCCGCAGGCCGAACGCCCGGTGCAGCGCGGCGATCGCGACGATCAGCGACAGGGTGGTGCAGTTCGGCACCGAGATGATCCCCTTGGGCCGGATCGCGGCCTGCCCCGGGTTGACCTCGGGCACGACCAGAGGCACATTGTCGTCCATGCGGAACGCGCCGGACTTGTCGATGACCACGACCCCGCGGGCCGCCGCGACCGGCGCCCACTGCGCCGACACTTCGTCGGGGACGTCGAACATGGCCAGGTCCACGCCGTCGAAGACCTCGGCGGACAGCGCGGTGACCTCGGTCTCCCGGCCGCAGACCCGCAACCGCTTGCCGGCCGAGCGCGGCGAGGCGATGAGCCTGATCTCGCCCCAGATGTCATCCCGGGTCGATACCACGTCGAGCATCACGGTCCCGACCGCGCCGGTCGCGCCGACGATCGCCAGCGTGGGCTTGCGCGCGCGGGTCACCGGCCCGTCCCCCCGTACACCACGGCCTGCTCGTCGTCCGATCCCAGGTCAAACGCCTGGTGCGCGGCGCTGACGGCCATCGCGACGTCGCTCTCGTCGACGACCACCGAGATCCTGATCTCGGACGTCGAGATCATCTCGATGTTGACGCCGGCGTCCGCCAGCGCGCCGAAGAACGTGGCGCTCACCCCCGGGTGCGAGCGCATCCCGGCCCCGATGAGCGAGACCTTGCCGATCCGGTCGTCGTAGAGCAGCGACTCGAACCCCACCTCGCCCTGCAACTGGCCCAGGGAGGTCATGGCCGCCTGGCCGTCCTCGCGCGGCAGCGTGAACGAGATGTCGGTACGGCCGGTGGCGGCGGCGGAGACGTTCTGCACGATCATGTCGATGTTAATCTCGGTCGCGGCGATGGCCCGGAAGATCCTGGCCGCCTCGCCCACCTTGTCCGGCACGCCCACGACGGTGATCTTGGCCTCGCTCTGGTCGTGGGCCACCCCCGAGATGATCGCCTGCTCCATCGCCTCGTCCTCCGTCTGTCCGCCGGCGGCCAGGCAGGCCTCGGTCACCCACGTTCCGTCCCGGTTGCTGAACGAGGAGCGCACGTGGACGGGAATGTCGTACCGCCGCGCGTACTCCACGCAGCGCAGCATGAGGATCTTGGATCCGCACGCCGCCATCTCCAGCATCTCCTCGTAGCTGATCCTCGGGATGCGCCGCGCGCTGGGCACGAGCCGCGGGTCGGCGGTGAAGATGCCGTCCACGTCGGTGTAGATCTCGCACACGTCGGCGCCGAGCGCGGCGGCCAGCGCGACCGCGGTGGTGTCCGAGGCGCCCCGGCCCAGCGTGGTGATGTCCTTGGTGTCCTGGGACACGCCCTGGAAGCCGGCCACGATCGGGATCGCGCCCGCGTCCAGCGCGCTGCGGATCCGGCCGGGCGTGACGTCGATGATCCGGGCCTTGCCGTGCGCGGAATCGGTGATCACGCCGGCCTGCGAGCCGGTGAACGACCGCCCCTCCAGGCCGAGGTTGGCGATCGCCATGGCCAGCAGCGCCATCGAGATCCGCTCGCCCGCGGTCAGCAGCATGTCGAGTTCCCGGCCCGGCGGGAGCGGGCTCACCTGGTTAGCCAGGTCCCGCAGCTCGTCGGTGGTGTCGCCCATGGCGGAGACGACCACGACCACCGAGTGCCCGGCCTTGCGGGTCGCGACGATGCGCTGAGCGACCCGCTTGATGCCCCCCGCATCGGCGACCGACGATCCGCCGTACTTTTGCACCACAAGAGCCACGGCCGGGCCGCTCCTCCCGTTTGCCTGGTTGGCCGGGGCCAGCCGACTCGAGTGTATCCACCGCGGCCGGCCCGCTCTGAGCGTTTTTTGCGCGTCAGCCCGCCGCCGGCTCCTCCGCGACGTCCAGCCTCGCGTGCGCGACCACGGCGTGCAGCGCCCGCAGCGCGGCGCCGCCGTGCGTCCCCCAGTGGTTCACGTACGAGTACTGCCACCACCACAGCGCCTCGGCGGCGCTCCCGGCCTGGTAGTGCTTGAGCCCGTGGATCAGGTCGGCGGCCACGGCGGCGAGATCGTCGGAAAGCCGGAACGGAGTCGCCTGCGTGTCCTGGTAGGGATCGAAGAGCTCGGCGTACTCGTCGAAGTCCGCCAGCCGCTCCGCCAGCCCGCCGCGGAGCGCGTCGAGGTCCGGGTCGTCACCGACGTCGGGTTCCCAGTTGCCGGGCAGGATGATGTCCTTGCTCGCGCCGAGCTGCGCCCCGGCCAGCAGGATCTGCGCCACCTCCAGCAGCAGCAGCGGCACCGTCTCGTCCTTGCCCTCCCCGCTGGCCAGCGCGGTCACGCCGTCCACGAAGTCCTGGGCCTGCCGGGCGATCCGGTCGGCGATCGGCCGCCAGTCCTCGGCTCCCTCAGACATCGATCAGCCTCCGTCCTTCGAACGCCCGGCCGAGGGTGACCTCGTCGGCATATTCGAGGTCGCCGCCGACCGGCAGCCCGCTGGCGGGCCTGGTCACCCGCAGGCCCATCGGCTTGACCAGCCGGGCCAGGTAGGCGGCGGTCGCCTCGCCTTCGAGGTTGGGGTCGGTGGCCAGGATGAGCTCGGTGACCGTCCCGTCCGCCAGCCGGGTCATCAGCTGGGATATCCGCAGGTCATCAGGCCCGATCCCGTCGATCGGGCTGATCGCGCCGCCGAGGACGTGGTAGCGGCCGTGGAACTCGCGGATCTTCTCGATCGCGGCGACGTCCTTGGGCTCCTCCACCACGCAGATCACCGCGAGGTCGCGCCGCGGGTCCCGGCAGATGCGGCACTCATCCTCCTGCGCGACGTTGCCGCAGGTCCGGCAGAACTTGACCCGCTCCAGCACCTCGAGCAGCGCCGCGGCGAGGCGGCGCACGTCCGCGGGGTCGGCGGAAACCAGGTGGAAGGCGATGCGCTGAGCGCCCTTCGGCCCGATGCCCGGCAGCAGGCCGAGCTCGTCGATGAGGTCCTGAATGACTCCTTCGTACACCTCAGGACCCCCCGCCCACCTCCCGGTCCCCGTTCACGGCCCGGCCGGGTCGTCCGGCGGGCCGCCGACCCCGGGCGCCCCAGGGAATCCCGGCAGGCCTGCCTCTCCCCCGCCGATACCGGCCGCGAACGGTGCCATCTTCTCCTGCTGCAGGTCGCTGGCGGCGTCATAGGCGTCCCGAACCGCCGCCAGCACCAGGTCGGCAATGGTCTGCGCCGACTCCTCCAGGTCATCCGGGTCGATCGCCGCCGCAGCGATCGTGACGTCGACGAGCTCGCCCTGCCCGTTGACCACGACCGTCACCAGGCCGCCGCCCGCGCTTCCTTCTACCTCGGTCTCGGCCAGCTCCTGCTGCGCGGTCATGAGCTGGCTTTGCATCTGCTGCGCCGCGGCGAGCAGTTGCTGCATGTCCAACTGGCCGCTAGGGTCCACGCTCTGTCCCATCGTTCTCAGCTCTGTCTGTGCCTGTCGTTCCGAGCCTACGGCCTGCGGCAGGCCGCGGGGTACACCGCGGCGCCTCGGCTGGCCTTACGAATTTTCCGCAACGGAATGGCCCGGCCCTCAGGCGTCACCGTATTCCTCGATGACCCGGCCGCCCAGCGTGCGCTGGATCAGGTCCATCCCGGTGAGCGCGCTGCCGTCCGGGTCGTGATCGAGTTCCTCCGGGGCGCCGGGCGCGGCGCGATCCGGCGCGGCCGGGCCAGGATTCCGGCGCGGAGCCTGCCGGCCGGTCACCCCGCGAGCCGCGGCGCCCGCGCTGGCGTCGGCCCGCGCGGGACCGTTCCCGTCGGGTTTCCCGCCGCCTGCCTGGGACCCGCCGGGAGCGTTCGGGGCCGCGGCGGCTGGGCCTGCGTCGCCGCGAGTCCCGGCCGCATCGGCAGCCGCTTCCCCGGCAACTGCCTGGCCTGGCCGGCCGCTCCCGCCGAACCCGGCCCTTCCCTCGCGCGCAGCCTCGGAGACCGCCCTGATCTTGGGGCTGATGCCGAGCGTCTGCTCCAGGACCTGGCCGAGGTCCTTGTCGGACCCCCGGGCGGAAAACCCCGCGGCGGTCCCCTCCTGGGCGAATCTCAGCGTGAGGATGCCATCCTGCAGCGCGTCCACGGTCGCGCCGCTGAGCTGCATCCAGGCCACCCTGCTCCGGTGCCTCATCGCGTCGAGGATTTCCGGCCAGCGCTCGCGGACCAGGTCGGCGTCGGGCGCCCGGTTGCCCGCGGGACGGGCCGCGGCCGCGCCGGCTCCGTTGGCGGGCGCGGCCGGGTGATCGGCGGTCCCGGGCTTGGCCTCCGGAGCTTGCGGCGCGGGCTTGGCGGCCGGAGCCGGGCGGGCGGGCCTGGGCGCCGACGGCGCGGGTCTCGCGGCGGCGTTCCCTGGTGCCTCGAGAGCGCCGGAGCCGAGCCGACTCTCCAATCGCTCGATCCTGGCCAGCAGAGCCGCCTCCCCGGCGGCGGGGGCGGGCAGCAGCACCTGGGCGCAGATGAGCTCGAGCTGCAGCCGGGGCGATGTCGCCCCGCGCATCTCCACCAGCCCGGCGTTGATGGTCTCCGCGGCCCGGGCGAGCTGCGCCGGGCCGAAGCTCGCGGCCTGCTCGCGCATCCGGTCCAGCCGGTCGGCGGGCACGTCGAGCAGCCCGGTCTGGCCGGCGTCCGGCACCGCGGCCAGCACGATCAGGTCCCGGAACCGGTCCAGCAGGTCCGCGGCGAACCGCCGGGGATCGTGGCCGCCCTCGATGACCCGGTCCACGGCCCGGAACACCGCCGCCCCGTCACCGCTCGCGAAGGCCTCGACCACCCCGTCCAGCAGGCTGTCGTCGGTGTAGCCGAGCAGCGCCACGGCCCGCTCGTAGGTCAGCCCGGTCTCGTCGGACCCGGCCAGCAGCTGGTCCAGCACCGAGAGCGCGTCGCGCGCCGAGCCCGCGCCCGCCCGGACCACGACCGGCAGCACGGCCGGCTCGTAGCGGACGCCCTCGCTGGCGAGTATCTCCTCCAGGAGGCCGCGCAGGACGGCCGGCGGCATCAGCCGGAACGGGTAGTGATGAGTGCGCGACCGGATCGTCGGGATGACCTTCTCGGGCTCGGTCGTGGCGAAGACGAACTTCAGGTGCGGCGGCGGCTCCTCGACGAGCTTGAGCAGCGCGTTGAAGCCCTCGCGGGTCACCATGTGCGCCTCGTCGACGATATAGATCTTGAATCGTCCCGCGACGGGAGCGTAAAAGGCCCTTTCCCGCAGGTCCCTGGCGTCGTCGACGCCGCCGTGCGAGGCCGCGTCGATCTCGATCACGTCGATGCTGCCGGGCCCGGACGGGGCCAGCGCGACGCAGGAGGCGCATTTCCCGCACGGGTCGGGGGTCGGCCCCTGTTCGCAGTTGAGCGAGCGGGCCAGGATCCTGGCGCTGGACGTCTTGCCGCACCCGCGCGGCCCGCTGAACAGGTAGGCATGATGTACCCGCCCGCTGCGCAGCGCCTGGCGCAGCGGCTCGGTGACGTGGTCCTGCCCCCTGAGCTCGGCGAAGGTCGCCGGACGGTACCTCCGGTACAGGGCCGCCGGCGCGGCCGGAGCGCCGCGGGGGGCCGGATCCGTTCCGGCCGGACTGGAGACGTCGCCTGACATGACCTCATCCTCACGAGGACGGGAGGGACCCCCCGCACACCCGTCAGGGCCCGCGTACCCTTGCTGCCTTCCGGCCCTGGGGGGGTTGGCGGGATAAACGCCGTGCGAGGGGTCTGCGGCTAGTTTAGCCAGCCCGTCGGACAGCCGGCGCCGGGATCGGCGATGGGCGGCCGCGCCGCCGGCCGGCGGGCCGGTAGGCTGGCCGACGGAGGATTCGCCTAGTGGCCTAGGGCGCACGCTTGGAAAGCGTGTTGGGGGCAACCCCTCAGGAGTTCGAATCTCCTATCCTCCGCCACGCTGACCTGCGGCAACGTGCCGAGCGGCCGCGCTCCAGTTGTCTTGATACCGAGATTTGTCTCAGTTTTTGTCCACGAAAGCCCACGAAAGGCGGCCAGGCGTCCGCGCGCCGGATAAGCGTGCGCCTTGGCTTTCAGGGCTGGCCGGGAGCGTCCGCGACCGACCGGACAGCCGCCAACTTACCGGCCGCATCACACTGAGTGATCGAGAAG
>CAWCGJ010000007.1:0-22937 GCA_963795055.1 uncultured Actinomycetota bacterium | reverse complement strand
TGGGCGGAGCCCGCGTCCCACTGGGTGTAGGTGTAGGGGTTGTCGAGCACCTTGGTCTCCGGGATCTCGGGGTGCATGCCCTCGGTCCAGGCCTCCGGGCCGAGCTGGCCCTGCAGGTACTCTACGGTCTGCTCGATCACCTGCCGTGCCTTGGCCAGGTCGGTGCCGACGAGACGGTGGTCGTACTTGACCACCCGGCCGTTGACCACCACCGTGTGGACGTCGCCGCGCTGAGCCTGGAAGGCGACGTGACCGTACGGGTTGAGCAGCGGGAACATGACCGGCGACGCGTCGTTCTTGATCAGGACCAGGTCGGCCTTCTTGCCGGGCTCGATGCTGCCGACGACCGCGTCGAGGCCGAGCGCCCTCGAGCCGCCCCGGGTGGCGAAGTCGACCACGTCCTCGGCGCGCAGGTGGCAGTGGGTGACCGTCTCCCGCCTGCTGTGCGCCTCGAGGTGCTCGCGGGAGCGGTCCGCCCCGAGGGTCGCCCGCATGGCCGAGAACAGGTCACCGCTCCACCACACGCTGGTGTCCATCGACAGCGAGACGGGGATGTTGTGCTCGCGCAGCTGCCACGTGGGCGGGTACCCCTGCCCGGCGCTCTGCTCGCTCTCGGTGGACACCGACGCCGACCCGCCGGTGGCGGCGATCCGGTTGTAGGAGTCGCGGGTGAGCGTCGCGGCGTGCACGTAGATCGTGGACGGGGTCATGAACCCGCCCTCGTGCATGAGCCTGATGCCGTCGTCGTTGGTCGCGCCCCACACCCCGGCATGCGTGGTGACCGGCACCCCCAGCTCACGGGCGACCTCGAACGCCGCCTTCTCCGGGAACGACGGGTCACCGGTCACGTCGAAGGCCATCTGGAAGCCGAGCATGTCGTTGGCGGCGCCGAACCGGCGGCTGACGAACTCGCGGAACTCCGGCGCCGCCGACCACTCCCAGGGCCCCTGCTGGATGTTGCCGTACGCCAGCACGAACCGGCCGGGCACCTCGGTCAGCGCATCCACCGCCGCGTCCGCGTGCTCCACCGTCTGCAGGCCGTGCGACCAGTCCACGGTCGTGGTCACCCCGGCGTCGATCGCCTCCATCGCCGCGAGCAGGTTGCCGGCGTAGATGTCCTGCGGGCGGAACGTCTTGCCCCAGTTCAGGTAGTACCAGACGAAGTACTGGGTCAGCGTCCAGTCGGCGCCGTAGCCCCGCATGGCCGTCTGCCACATGTGCCGGTGCGTGTCGATCATTCCCGGCATGAGGATGCCGCCGGCCGCATCGATCTCGGCCGTCCCCTCTCCCGCGGCCAGGTTCGGCCCGACCGCGGCGATGCGCTCGCCGCTGACCAGGACGTCGGCCCGGTCGAGGACATGATGGCCATCGTCCAGCGTCAGGACGGTGGCGTTCCGGAACACAACGGACCGCCCGGGCGCGAGGTCGGCGGCGGTCAGGCCGGACGCGGCGGTCATGAATCCCCCCGCTACTTCGAGAACCAGCTGACGACCGGCTTGCCCAGCGGCAGCGGCTTGCCGCCCACGGATTCGAGAGCTCCGCTGAGGTAGGCGTAGTAGCCCAGGAGCGCGAAGATGATGACGAACACGCCGCCGGCCCGGTATATCCCGGACGACGTGCCCAGCACCGCCGCGGCCAGCAGCGCCACGCCCACCGTGCCGGCGCCCAGGATCAGCGAATAGATCAGCGGCAGCAGCAGGGTGACCAGGAACAGCATGAAGATCGCTGCATCCCAGCCGATGAGGAACTGGCCCAGCGTGTGCGGGATGTCCGCGGGCGGTATCGCGTACCAGTTGTGCGTCAGCCCCAGCACCATCGCCGTGTAGCTCAGCCAGAACCCGGCGAACGTGCCGAGGATCGTGGCGACGAACGTCTGCTGCAGCGAGGCCGCCCACCACGTGGAGACCAGCAGGAGCAGGCCGGTGCCGGCGTAGACGATGGGCTGCACGGTCCCCGGCTGGACCGCCAGCGGCACGTTGCCGAGCAGCGAGATGCCCAGCACGAGGCTGCCGGTCGCGAAGACGATCAGCCCGAGCACCGCGGGGTTGCCGGCCAGCTGCGGGGCCTGGACCGATTCTTCGGGCTGGACCTCGGCGTGCTGCGCATTGCTGTCGGCGGCTTCAGATTGCACTGTCATCGGAGCCTCCCTGTCTGGTGGCCGCGCCGCGACGGCGCAGACCCCGAAGTGAGCGAACTCGGCCCAGGCGGCACAACGGCACGAGAGGTGGTCGCAGTCGGCCGTGACCGCTATGCGGACAAAGACTCACCCAGCGAACGGGCACAGCATTTCGCTAGCGTCTATCGCTGTCAAGAGGCCATTTCATGACCTGGAAACATCTCGGCAACCGACGTGCGGATCAGGCTCCGAACGGGCCCGGAGGTGCGGTACGGCGCAGTTGACGCGATCGGCCCGGCCCGGCAGGCTATCCGGTCGCTGGCCGGCGCACGCGCCCGGCCGCGCGGCTGAGCTAACCTGTCCGCGATGCGGACAGTCCGGCCCGCTGGGTTACAGTTGGCGCTGCGGAAGAAGCTTGGGAGAGGGAGGCATGGCACGCAGGGACGGCAGCCCCGACTTCATCGAAGCGCTGGCGCGCGGCCTGGACGTGATCCGGGCGTTCCGGCCGCACCAGCAGGTCATGTCCCTGACCGCCGTGGCGGGCGCGGCGGGGCTGCCCCGGCCGACCGCGCGGCGCGTGCTGCTCACCCTCGAGCAGCTGGGTTACGTGCGTGCGGCCGAGCGCGGCTTCGAGCTGACGCCACGCGTGCTTGAGCTGGGCATGTCCTACGTCCTGTCGCACAACCTGTGGGAGGTCGCCCGGCCGCACATGGAGCGCCTGGTCGCCCAGACTCACGAGTCCAGCTCCATTGCCCAGCTCGACGGCTCGGACATCGTCTACGTGGCGAGGGTCGCCGTTCCCAAGATCGTCGCGCTGGCCGTGACGATCGGGACCAGGTTCCCGGCCATGCAGACCTCGCTGGGCAAGGTGCTGCTCGCGGCCATGCCGCTGGCGGAGGCCGAGCGAGTCCTCGCCGAGCCGAGCAGATCGGGGATCACTCCCCGCTTCCTGCCGACGGCCGAGGAACGCGCGGCCACGCTGCGACAGGTCCGCGCGCGCGGCTGGGCGCTGACCGACGAGGAGCTCGCCGCCGGGATCCGGTCGGCGGCGGCGCCGCTGCGGGACGGGGACGGCCGGGTGATCGCGTCGCTGAACGTCAACACCCATGCCGCGGAGACCCCGGTCGAGGTGCTGACCGGGCAGTACCTGCCCCTGCTGCTGCAGACCGCCAGCGCGATCAGCGCCGACTGGGCGGCCTACCAGTCGGCGCCGCAGGTCACCGTGGACCGGCCGGCGGCCCCGGCCGCGGTCGGCTAGGCCGGATAACCCGAGGCCAGACCGGGCGCTTCGCGGACTTCTGTCCGGCTAACGGACACAGGATGGGCATCCGCGCATGAGCCGGCCCGCAGCCATCGGCTCCGGGCCGCGCGGGAAGCGCCAGCTCCTGGCTACCGGAGAGTCGTCCGGCAACCGGGCCCGGGCCGGGAGCGAAGGCCATTGATCTCCGGCTCCGGCAGGCCCGCCCGGTGGCAGGGTCAGGGCTGGAGGACGATCCGGCCGGGGATGCCGCCGGCCGCCTTCGCGCGGTACGCCTCGGCGGCTTGCGCGAGCGGGTACACCGCGCCGACCTGGGGGCGCAGGTGCCCCTCGTCGACCAGGCGGGCGAGCTCGATCAGCTGAGCGCGGCTGGACTCCTGGATGAACAGGACCGTCCTGATGTCGTCCCGGGTGGCGGGCGGCGGCGCGGCCGCGCGCACCGAGACCAGCGTTCCCCCGGGCCGCAGCAGCGTGGGCGACCGGGCCAGCACCTCGCCGCCGATCGTGTCGAACACCAGGTCGGCCCGGCCGGCCAGGTCCTCGAGCCGGTCGGCGTCCAGCGCGACGAAGCGGTCGGCGCCGAGCTCGGTGACCAGGGACCGGGAATGGCTGCGCCCGGTCCCGATCACCTCGGTGCCGGCCCAGCGGGCCAGCTGGACGGCCGTCGACCCGACCGCGCCGCCCGCGCCGTGGATGACCACCGTCTGGCCCTTGGCCAGGTTCCCGTGGTCGAACAGGGCCTGCCACGCGGTCAGGCCCGCCCGCGGCACCGCCGCGGCGTGGACGTGGTCCACGGTCTGCGGCTTGGCGGCCATGTTCCGGGCCTCGACGGCGACGTACTCGGCGGCCGTCCCGTCCCGCCACTGGTCGGTCAGCCCGAACACCTCGTCACCGACGGCGATCCCGGCCGTCCCGGGTCCCAGCGCGGCGACCACCCCCGACACCTCGGCGCCGGGGATGACCGTGGCCCGCCGATGACCGGCCCGGCAGGTCCAGATGGGATAGTCCAGCTCGTTGTGCGTGATGCCGCACGCGGCGACCTTGACCAGGACGTCGCAGGCCATGGGCTTGGGATCGGGTACCTCTTCGAAGACAAGCCCGCTGATGCCGGTCGGTTCGTGGATGCGGATGGCCTTCATCGCCAGTCCCCTTTCGTGTACGGGTTCCGTTCCCCCCTCCGACGACACAGCCCGCCCGGATGTCAGGCGGCGGGCCGGCCAAACCACCGGGCGCGGTATCTCGTCGGAAGGATGAGCGAAGATGCGACCAAGGAGAGCCGCGCCATGACCACGCCATCCGGGCCCGGGCCCGGCCAGCCCGACCCGGGCCTGGCCGCGATCATCAGCGAGCGGCGTCAGCTGATCAACCTCGCCTACCGGCTGCTGGGATCCCTGGCCGAAGCCGAGGACGCCGTCCAGGAGACCTACGCCCGCTGGTATGCCCTGACCCCGCCCCAGCGCGACGCCATTGTCTCCCCGGGCGCCTGGCTGACCACGGTCGCCGGCCGCATCTGCCTCGACCAGCTCGGCTCGGCCCGCGCCCGCCGCGAGCGCTACGTCGGGCAGTGGATTCCCGAGCCGCTGCCCGAACCGGCCGAGTGGATCAGCAGCGCCCCGGCCGACCCCGCCGACCGCGTCACCCTCGACGAGTCGGTCTCCATGGCGTTCCTGGTCGTGCTCGAGTCGATGACCCCCGCCGAGCGCGTCGCGTTCATCTTGCACGACGTCTTCGGCTATCCGTTTACCGAGATCGCCCGCATCGTCGGCCGCACCCCGGCCGCCTGCCGCCAGCTGGCCTCCTCCGGCCGCCGCCGCGTCCGCGCCGCCCATTCCACCGCGCCCCCCGCCACCGTCGGCCAGGCCGCCATCATCCGCGACTTCAAGAACGCCTGGCAGACCAGTGACATCGCCGCCCTCGTCGCCCTGCTCGACCCCGGCGCCACCATGACCGCCGACGGCGGCGGCCTGGCCACCGCCGCCTTGCACCCCATCGAGGGCGCGGAGCAGGTCGCCCGCTACCTGAACGGCCTCGCCGCCCGCGCACCGGGCCTGACCATCCTCGAACGCACGGTCAACGGCCAGCCCGGCCTGATTGCCCAGCGCAACGGCACTACCGTTACCGTCTTCGCCTTCGACATCGCGGGCGACCACATCACCCGCATCTGGGCCGTGCGCAACCCCGACAAACTCCGGCCCTGGGCCACGGGCTGACGCGCGGCCGTGCTGCCTCGGGAGGGCGAGGCTCCCCCGGGCCGGCCGGGAACGCGACGGCCGGAGCATGATGGTCAGCGGCGAGGGCGGCGCTGGCCACCGGGATGGAGGTAACGGGAGATGTCACCGGGCGGGGCAGGCAATCCACCGGCAGCGGCGCAGGTCATACCCGGGTCGCTGGCCGACCTGGTGGAGCGGCCCCTGTACGCGCACCTGGCCACGGTGCGCCCCGACGGTACCCCGCAGGTGAACCCCACCTGGTTCCGGTTCGACGGCGAGTTCCTGTGGCTGACCACCACCGCCAGCCGCCAGAAGAACCGCAACTGGCAGGCGCAGCCCGCCGTCGCGCTGTCGATCACCGATCCGGACCGCCCGTCCCGTTACCTGGAGATCCGCGGGCGGGTCGACCGGATCATCCCCGATCCGACGGGAGCGGAGTTCGTGCGCCTGGCCGAGCGTTACGGCATGCCCCAGGGGCCGCCGCCGGATGCGGCGGAGCGCATCGCCGTGGCGATCCGGCCGCAGCACACGACCACGTACTAACGAACCTTTTCATTCGTCGACCTCGGGCCCGGAGTATGTGGGCAGCCATGGGGAGGATGAAAAGGTTCACTCGCGGCCGGGTCAGCTGGCCTGTCCGGTGACCGTGCCCAGCAGGCGCAGCGCGTTGCCGCCGAGGATCTGGTCGGTGTCGGCGTCGCTGAAGCCGCGGGCGGCCAGCAGCCGCGGGAGGGCGGCGAAGTCGGCGTAGCTGGTCAGCACGGGCCGGTAGTTGGCGTCCAGGTCGGTCCCGACCGCGACGTGGCCGGGGCCGACCAGGTCGGCCAGGCGGGCGATCTCGTCGGCGAAGTCGGCCAGGCTGGCGCTGGTGACCCCGGACGGCCAGGCGCCGATCAGCCCGCCGGCGTCGGCGACGGCCCGGGCGTGAGCGGGGCTGAGCAGCCGCGGGTGGTGGCGGTCGGGGTGGTCCAGGTGGCTGTGCGAGACCATGACCGGCTGGCCGGAGGCCTCCAGCACGCCGGCGGTGGTCTCGAAAGTGGCATGGGCGCAGTCGATGACCATGCCCAGGCGGTTGCACTCGGCCACCACCTCGCGGCCGAAGGCGGTCAGCCCGCCGTGGGCCGGCTCCTCGGTCTGCACGTCACCGATCTGGTTGCGGCGGTAGTGCACCAGGGTCAGCGACGACACGCCGAGGGCCCGCGCCTCGGCCAGCGCCTCCGGCCTGCCCTCCAGGAAGTCGCCGCCCTCACAGCCGACCAGCACGGCGGTCTGCCCGCCGGCCCAGGCGCTCTCGATCTCTTCCGCGGTCACCGCGACCGGCACGCCCAGCCGGGCGAGGGTCTGACGGATGCCGTCCAGCTGGCGCCGGTGATCGGCATAGGCCTCGCCGGGCCGGAACTCGCGGGCGGCCCGCAGCCCCTTGACCTTGTCGGGCGCCAGCACCTGGAGATCGGCGACCGTCGACAGCGTGACCGCGGCCAGCCCGGCGTCCCGGGCCGCGGCCAGCGCCGCCGCCACGTCCGGCCCGCCCAGCAGGCCCGCCAGTGGGTCACCGGCGTCCAGGCCGGCCAGGAAGCAGCGGCCCGGGTGGGCATGCACGTCAACCCACGGCGCCCGGGTCGCTGTCATGGCAGCCGACTATAGGCAGAATAAGCATTCTCAGCCAGCACGGGTATGAGCCTCACCGCGGAGCCGGGGGCCGGCGGCGGGAGGCGGGAACGGAGCGCGGATGGCACCGATCGACCGCCGGGTGCGGCTATGGGCATGGCTGGTACGCCGGCAGGGCTCGTTCGCCACCAAGAGCGACGCCGAGATCATCGCCATGCAGTCCCGGCCCACCCCGAACAACGCGCTCACCAACCGCATCTTCGGGACGGTCGTGCCCGGAACCCGGGTACGCGACCGGGTCATCGGCGGCCCGGCCGGGGACATCCCGGTGCGCGTCTACTGGCCCGCCCGGGCCGGCTGGGCGCGCGGCCGCTGATCCTGAACTTCCACGGCGGCGGGTTCGTCTTCGGTGACCTGCGCCTGGCCGACTGGATGTGCAGCTCGGTCGCGGTGGCCGTCGGCGCGGTGGTGGTGTCGGTGGAATACCGGCTCGCGCCCGGTCACCGGTTCCCCGCCGCCGTCGACGACTGCTACGCCGCCCTGGTGTGGGCGGCGCAGAACGCCGCGGACCTGGGCGCGGGCGGGCCCGGGGAGGAGGCGGCCCCGCGGATCGGGGTGATGGGCGAGAGCGCCGGGGGCAACCTCTCGGCGGTGACGTGCCTGCTGGCCCGCGACCGCGGCGGCCCGCCGGTCAGCCACCAGGCGCTGCTCTACCCGCCCACCGACATGACGCGGATGCCGCCGAACGCGGCGAGGTCGCTCATCATCTCCGAGCCGGAGATGCTCGCGTTCCGGCGGCTCTACCTGGGCGACGCCGACCCGGCCGACCCGCGGGCGTCCCCGTTGCTGGCCAAGGACCACAGCGGGCTGCCTCCCGCGCTGATCCAGGTGGCCGAGCACGACCCGCTGCGCAGGGATGGCGTCCGCTACGCCGCGGCGCTGCGGTCGGCCGGGGTGCCGGTGCGGTTCACCGAGTACGTGGGCATGCCGCACGGCTATCTCAACTTCCCCGGCATCTGCCGCAGCGCGCCGCAGGCGCTGGCCGAGCTGTGCGCGGAACAGAAAGCCGCGCTCGCCCAGGCGGACGTGGCGGTCCCGCGATGACCAGGGCCGTGGTCGCGACCGCGTACGGCGGCCCCGAGGTGCTGTCGGTGATCGAGACGCCGGCCGGGTCGCCGGGCCCGGGTCAGGTGCTGATCGCGGTGCGGGCGGCGGGCACCAACCCGATCGACTACAAGGTGTACAGCGGGGCCATGGGGCGGGATCCGGCGCGGCTGCCCATGCGCCTGGGGTCCGAGGCCGCCGGGGTGGTGACCGAGGCACCCGACGGGGCCGAGGGCCCCGCGGGCCCGATCCGGGCCGGCGACGAGGTGGTCGCGTACCGGATCGCCGGCGGGTACGCCGCCGACCTGGTGGTGCCCGCCTCGAGCGTGGTGCCCAAGCCGCCGGCGCTGTCGTTCGAGCAGGCGGGCGGGATGATGCTGACCGGCGCCACGGCCGTGCACGCGCTGACCGTCACCGGGGTTGGCGCCGGGGACACGGTCCTGATCCACGGCGCCGCGGGCGGCGTCGGCCTGATGGCGGTGCAGCTGGCGGTGGACGCGGGCGCGCGGGTGATCGGCACGGCGAGCGAGAGCGGCCACGCCCTCCTGCGCGAGTTCGGCGCGGAGCCCGTGACGTACGGGGCCGGGCTGGAAGGGCGCGTCCGCGCGCTGGCCCCGGCCGGCGTCGACGCCGCGGTCGATGCGGCCGGCGGCGACGAGGCCCTCGACACCTCTCTCGCCCTAGTGTCCCAACGGGAACGGATCGTCACCATCGTGGCCAGCCGCCGGGCGTTCGACGCGGGCATCAAGGTGATCGGCGGCGCGCCGGGAGCGGACCCGGGAACCGAGGTCCGTGCCGCCGCCCGCCTCGAGCTCACCCGGCTGGCCGGGGACGGGAAGCTACGAGTGGTGGTCGCCGCCACCTACCCGCTCGCCGAGGCCGCCGCCGCCCACCGGGCGCTGGCGGCCGGCCACACCCACGGCAAGATCATTCTCGTGCCCTGACCGCGCTGATCAGCCGGGCCAGGGCGGCGGGATCGTTGAACGGCGTCATGTGCGCGGCGCCGGGCAGTACCCGCAGCGTCGCCCGGGGCAGCCGGCGGCCATGGCCGACATGACCTCCGGGGTGGACACCGGGTCGAGCTCGGCCGCGATGAGGGTGACCGGGGCCTGGACGGAGCCGGCCCGGCTGGCCCGGTCGTACCGGGCGATGGCATCCAGCGCGGCGGCCCACGACCGGCGGTCGGCCTGCTCCAGGCAGCGCCGCGCGTAGCTGACCACCGGGCCGCCCCGGTCGAGCTCGGCCGGGGTGAACCAGCGGCCGAGCGCGGCGCCGGCGTCGACCTGTCCGCCGTCACGCAGCCGCGCCGCGGCGGCGGCGAAGGCCGGGAACGGGGTGTCGCGGCTGCACACCAGGGTCAGGCTGGCGACCCGCTGCGGGGCGAGCAGCGCGAGGTCAAGCGCGACCTGCCCGCCGAAGGAGTGGCCGACGACGTGCAGGCGACCGGGCCCCTCGGGGACCTCGGCCGCTACCCGGGCGGCCAGCACCCCCGGTACGTCGCGGGCCTCGCCCGCCGGGGTGATGTCCGGGCACGAGACCGGGCCGGACCGCGTCAGGCCCGCGGCCACGCCGTCCCAGACCTCGGGCGTCAGCGGTGTGCCGTGCAGCAGCAGCCAGCGGTCCCCCGAGCCGTCCATGCGCCTAGCGTTCCCCGTCCCGGGCCGCCATACCCTGGTTCCGATGATCTTGTTATGGCGAGCTGCGCTGTTATCGACCGGGCGAAGCCGGTGAGCGCAGGGTGCCAAAGAGCACCCGGCAGGTGTCCGCGCCCGGGCGCGCCCTCGCGCTCCGGGCAGCGTGAATATTGCCTCGCGGGGCAGGCGGCCGCGGAATTACCCTCGCAATCGGGCGCTGAGGGAGGCCGGGATGGACCGCGATGTGCTGGATGTGATCGAGCGCGAGATTGACCAGGAGGCGCGGGCGCGCTTCCCCGGCACCGCGGTGCGCCAGGCTGTGCTGCTGCAATACGGCGACGACCCGGAGATCGAGCCGGGGGATCTGTGGGTCCGGGTGCTGCTCGACGAGCCGGACCGGCCGGACGACGACTGGGGCCCGGCCCTGACGGCATTCGAGCACGCCAACGAGACGGCGATCGAGCAGTTCCGGGGCTACCTGGCGGCAAAGCTCCGGGAGATCATGGCGGTCGAGTACGTGTTCAGCAACGACCCCGTCACCTGGGACGGCGATGGACCCCGGGGCGGCATGCCCGTCGCGCAGCGGCTGTCGGACATCGGCGAGTGGGAGCACGGCGAGGCTACCTTCGTGCTGGCCGCGCTGGGACCGGCTGGCCTGGAGACGGTGGACACGCTGATCATGGCGGGAATCGCGGCCACCCGCGCGGAGGCCATCCGGTGGGCCGTGGACCGCGTCCGCGAGGGGCCAGAGTACCGGCGGCTTGGTGAACTGAGAGGCGACGCCGAGGTCATGGACCGCGATGTGCTGGATGTGATCGAGCGCGAGATCGACCAGGAGGCGCGGGCGCGCTTCCCCGGCACCGCGGTGCGCCAGGCTGTGCTGCTGCAATACGGCGACGACCCGGAAATCGGGCCGGGGGACCTGTGGGTCCGGGTGCTGCTCGACGCGGACCGGCCGGAGGACTACGAGCCGACCGTGATGGCATTCTGCGTGGCCGACAACACGGCGATCGAGCAGTTCGCGGTCTACCTGGCAGAAAAACTCCCGGCGATCAGGCTGGTCGAGTACACCTGCAGCAACCCGAACCCCGTCACCCGCGACGGCCACGGGCCCCGGGTGAGCAATCTCGTCGGGGAGCGGGTGACGGACATCCAGGAGTGGGAGCGCGGCGAGACCACTCGAGAGCTGACCCGGCTGGGACCGGCTGGCCTGGAGACGCTGGATACGCTGATCATGGCGGGAGCCGCGGCCACCCGCGCGGGGGCCATCCGGTGGGCCCTGGACCGTATCCGCGAGCGGCCCGCCTACCAGCGGCTCCGTGAACTGAGAAGCGAGGCCGACCAGCTCAGGAACGAGTTCTGAGACAAGGCCAGGCAGCAGCCGGGTCCGGCGGTCCCGTGGCCTGCCCAAAGGTAGCGGTCCAGGGCGTGGCCCGGGCTGCTTGCGGGCTGAACAGGCAAGGCCACACCAACCGGAATGTCGGTGGCCGGGGGTAACGTGCGCAAGCGTGAACCGGACCGATCGGCTCTACGCGCTGGTTGAGGAGCTGCGGGCGGTGGCGCCCCGCCCCCGGTCGGCGCGGCAGCTGGCCGGGCGCTACGAGGTCAGCACGCGGACGATCGAGCGGGACATCCTGGCGTTGCAGGAGTCCGGCGTCCCGGTTTACGCGGTGACCGGGCGGCGCGGCGGCTACGTCATCGACAAGGCGCGAACGCTCCCGCCGCTGAACTTCACCGCGGCGGAGATGCTCGCGATGGCGGTGTCCCTGGCCGGGGCGCAGGCCACGCCGTTCGCCTCGGCGCTGCGCAGCGCGCTGCGCAAGGTGCTCGCGGCCGCCCCGGCCGCGCAGACGGCGCAAGCCGCGCAGCTGGCGGACCGGGTCCGGCTGATCGGGACCAGAAGCGCGGTGCCGCTGGCAATCCAGGAGGCGATCATCGCCCGCCACGTCCTGCGTCTGCGCTACCGGGACCGGCACGACGTCATGACCTGCCGCGACGTGGAACCGGTGGCGTTCGCCGGGACGCGGGCGCACTGGTACCTGGTGGGCTGGTGCCGGCTGCGGCAGGGGCCCCGGGCCTTCCGCCTGGACCGGATCCACGCCGCGGCCGACACCGGCGAGCCCGCGCCCCACCGCTCGTACGGCGACCTCGACGTGGACATCCCCGACGCCCTGGTCCGCCGGGTCGATCTCGTGGGCTGACGAGAAACCCGTCGGGAAACACCGACACAGGGTTGTCGCGGGCCTGCGGCAGGGTCGAGTCACGACACGAAACTCACCCACGGAGGAACCCATGTCCGCCAGCAACACCGTCTCCTGGTTCGAGATCGGCGCCCCAGACGTCGACGCGGCCAAGTCCTTCTACGGCCCGCTGTTCGGCTGGTCGTTCGCGCCCGACGGCCCCTACACCCTCATCACCGCCGCGGGCGCCGCCGGCCCCTCCGGCGGAATCTTCAACACCGGCGGCAACATCCCGCCCTACGCCGTCTTCGTTGTCCAGGTGGCCGACGTGGCCGCGACCGCTGCCCAGGCCGAGCAGCTCGGCGGCAAGGTCGTCGTCGCGCCGAACAAGCTGGACGACGGCATGGTCGTCGCCTACCTGACCGACCCCAACGGAAGCATGTTCGCCCTGTTCAGCCCCGCGCCGGGCCGCTGAGCGCCCGCGGCCGGGCCCCCGAGCCCTACTCGGTCCGGAGCAGGGTCGCCGGGCGCGCACGCGCGGCGGCCAGCGCGGGCCCGGCCGCCAGCACATTGGCGAGGAGGAGCGTGCCGAGTGCTGACCGGCGATGGGCCGGTCAGGCGCCCGCGATCCGGGCGAAGACTGACCTCGGTCCAGCTCCCGGCCCTGCTCGTTGATGAATCGCAGCATCATCGTGGTCCGCTGTCCCGCGGCCCGGAGCCAGTGATCTTTATAGGCTGTCACTCACGCAGTCAAACCGGAGCCGGGGAGCGATGCCTTGACCGACAGCGGCCCGGTGAGCGAGCCCGGGCGCAGCCATCACCCGCTGGCGCCCCGGGCCGCCGCCGATGCGGATCCCGCGCGGCGCGAGCGCCGGGCAGCCATCGCCGAACTGGGTGATGCGCTGCGGGAACTGGTCGGGCTGGCGGCCGCCACGGAGGTCCCCGCCGACGTCCTGCGTCAGGTGGCCGCGCAGGCGCGGGAGTCGGCGATCCTGCTGGGCCAGCGGACGCGCACGCGGACCGAGCTGCCGGGCGCCGACGACCTGGCTGCCGGGTTCCGGATGTACAACCCGGTGACCGGCAGCGGCAGCGCGCTGGCCCCTCCGCTGCACATCGAGGTGGCCTCGCGGGGGGTGGTCGGTACGTGCACCCTCGGCCTGGCCTTCGAGGGCCCGCCCGGTTTCGCGCACGGCGGCGTCAGCGCGATGCTGCTGGATCAACTGCTTGGGTACGCGGCGAGCGCGGCCGGCCACCCGGGCATGACCGTGCAGCTGGAGACCAGGTACCTCGCGCCGGTGCCGCTGCAGACCCCGCTGCGCCTCACCGCCGAGGTCAGCGAGGTGAACGGCCGGCACGTCACCGCGCGGGGCGCCATCGCCACCGCGGCCGAGCCGGACACGGTCCTGGTCGAGGTCAGCGGCGCGTTCGTCGCGCTGCGCCCCGACCAGGCGGCCCGCATGTTCGGCGGGATCCGCCCCGACGCCACCGACCCCCAGGTGGCGCACGACTGAGCACGGAAGGCCGCCCGGGCCGGGCGCTCACGTCACGGCCTGGCCGGCTGCGCCGGGCCGGAAGCGGCCAGCGCCGCGGACAAGGCCGCCGGCAGCGCGGCGGCCGCGAATAACCCTAATGGCGGCAGAGAGCGGGCGAAAAGGATCCCGGTCTTCAGTTGATCATCGGGTAGCGGTCACGAGTCGCCGACCCCCGGGCACACGTGTCCATCTGTTGCTCCGTTCTGTGGTCCGGGTGCGTTCAGATGGATCGTCGCGCCGCGGCCGCCCGCGCCGCTGCGGAACGCCTCGGTGACCTTGTCCTGCGCTCGCAGCGCGCCGAGCGCGAGCTCGAACGCGCCGGGTGCGAAGACGGCCCCGTCCGGGTCGGTCAGCGCGAAGGCCTGTTCGGCGGTGAGCGAGTAGGCCTTGGTCTGCGGGTCGTATTCCACGTAGCCCCCGGCCGCCTGGCCGCGGAGCCATTCGTCGACGTAGCGGGCGGCCGCGCCGGATCCGCAGGAGCTACTGAAGTCAGCGCGCCTGACTACCGGTCCCGGCGCGGAGGACACGTAGCCTGGCGGCCTGCGGCTCAGATCCGGATGCGCTTGTTCCCCGGGTCGTACAGGGGGCGCAGCGAGGCGGCGGCCGGGTAGACCGCGGCGCCGATCTGTACCGTCCATTCGCCGGAATCCAGGTAGGCCTGGTCGATGGGCTCCTCAGCGTCGATCATCGCCAGCCCGACGGCACCGCCGAGGCTGAAGCCGTAGGACGCGGACCGGATGTACCCGGCGGGCTTGCCGTCGCGGCGCACCACCTCGGCGTGGAACAGCAGCGGCTCGGGGTCGGTCAGCAGCACCTGGACCAGGCGCCGGCGCAGCGGGCCGCGCTCCTTCTGCGCGAGCACGGCATCGCGGCCGATGAACCCGCCGGGCTTGCCGAGCGCGACCGCGAAGCCCAGCCCGGCCTCCAGCACCGTGTCGGTGTTGTCGATGTCGTGGCCGTAGTCGCGGTAGCCCTTCTCCATCCGCAGGCTGCTGAGCGCCTTCAGCCCGGCATGCCGCAGGCCGACCGCCTGCCCGGCGTGCACCAGCCGGTCGTAGACTCCGACCGCGTGCTCGGCCGGGATGTACAGCTCATAGCCGAGCTCACCCAGGTAGGTGATCCGGGTGCAGAGCAGCCGGGCGAACCCGATGTCGATCTCGGCGGCCGTGCGGAACGGGAACGCCTCGTTGGACATGTCCGCGGAGGTGACCGAGGCCAGCAGCTCCCGTGACCGCGGGCCCTGGACGTTGAGCTGCGCGTAGCCCGAGGTCACGTCGGTGACGAACGCATGGGCGTCGCCGATGTGGCGGCGCATCCAGGTTTCCGCGTGCCGGTGCGCGGTGTCGGAGGCGACCACCCAGAACCGGTCCTCGTCCAGCTTGGTCACGGTGAGGTCGGCCTCCAGCGTGCCCCCCGGGTTAAGCCACTGGGTATAGGTGATCCGGCCGGGGTCGCCGTCGACCTCGTTGGCGGAGATCCGCTCCAGCACCTGCCCGGCGTCACGGCCCCGCACGTCGAACTTGGCCATGAAGGCCATGTCCATCAGGATCACGCCGGTGCGGGCGGCATGATGCTCGGCCTCCCAGTGGCCGAACCAGTCCGGCCGACCCCACGACAGCTCGCCGGGCTCCGGTTCGGCGCCCTCGGGGGCGTACCAGTCCGCGCCCTCCCAGCCGCTGACGTCCCTGAAGTAGGCGCGCTGCACCACCAGCCGGTGGTGCACCGGGGACAGCTTCGCGCCGCGCGCCGTCCGCATGGGCCGGCCCGGGTAGTGAGTGGCGTAGACCAGGCCCAGCGACTCCACGGTGCGGGTGGCCCGGTACTCCGGGTTGGCCTGGTAGCGATGCAGCCGGTCGATGTTGATGCCGGTCACGTCGATGTCGGGCCGGCCGTCGGCGATCCAGCGCGCGACGACCCGGCCGATGCCCCCGCCGGTCAGGATCCCGATCGAGTTCAGCCCGGCGGCGACGAAGTAGTTCTTCAGCTCCGGCGCCTCGCCGACGATCGGCAGCAGGTCAGGGGTGAAGCTCTCCGGGCCGCAGAACAGCTTCTTGATGCCGGCCTCCGCGACCACCGGGACCCGGGACATGGTGCGCTCCAGGTACGGGGCCATCCGGTCCCAGTCCGGGCGCAGCTCGCCGAAGGAGAAACCAGCCGGGACGCCCCCGACGCTCCACGGCGCGCAGGCCGGCTCGAACAGGCCCAGCATCAGCCCGCCGCCTTCTTCCCGGTAGTAACCGTAGTTGGCCGGGTCCTCCAGCACCGGCCAGTCGCCGTCCACTCCCTCGATGGGCTCGGTCAGCAGGTAGTAATGCTCGGCGGCCTGCAGCGGGATGGTGACCCCGGCCAGCTCGCCGAGCTGGCGCGCCCACATCCCCGCGCAGTTGACCACGTACTCGGCTTCGATGTCGCCGTGCGGGGTGCGCACCCCGGTCACCGCGCCGCGGCGGGTGAGGAACCCGGTGACCGGAACGCCCTCGACGATCCGGGCGCCCCGCAACCGGGCCCCCTTGGCCAGGGCCATCGTCACGTCGACCGGGTTGACCCGCCCGTCGGCGGGGATGTAGAAGCCCGCCAGCACGTCGTCGGTCTGCGCGATCGGGAACAGCTGGGCGACCTCGCGGGGGGTGATCTCGTGCACCTCCACCCCGCACAGCCGGTTGAACGCGGCCACCCGCCGGTACTCCTCCAGCCGCCCCGGCTCGACGGCCAGCTCGATCAGCCCGACCTGCTTCAGCCCGGTCGCCTGGCCGGTCTCCGCCTCCAGCCGGGCGTACAGGTCCCTGGTGTACACGCGCAGCTCGGTCGACGTCTGCGAGGTCGAGCCGAAGGTGGCCATCAGCCCGGCCGCGTGCCACGTGGTGCCCGAGGTCAGCCGGTCCCGTTCCAGCAGGACGACGTCCGGCATCCCCAGGTGCGCGAGATGGTAGGCGACCGAGGCCCCGATGACACCGCCGCCCACGACGACAACGCGGGCACGGTCAGGGATAGTGGCGGTGTCAGGCATGTTTGCGACTTTACGTTCCGGCCCGCCCGCACCACCAAACCAGAGGCATCCGCTGCGCCGAGCGCCTCATGATCGTGATGGTCGATCTCGGTCAGGTAGCGCAGCTCGGCCGCGGACAGCTCCCTCTTGGGCGTCAGGAACCGCATCTGCCGCGATGGCAGGCTCAGCCGGGCGAACCCGTCGGCCAGCAGCGGCGCGTCGGCGCCCCGGATCGGCCGGATCAGCACCTCGGACCCGTCGCGCAACACGGTCGGCCGGCCGCTCGCCGGGTCCACAACCGATCCCGCAGGTTATGCCCTCCGCGGCCGATCCTGGCGAGGCGGCTACCGCTCCTCGGCGGTGATCCACTTCTGCGGCGCGGCCGGCCGGGCCGCCGCGAGGACGCCGAGCGCCTCTTCGGCGGACTGGCTGCGCTGGATGAGATCCCGGCCGGCCGGCTTGAGCAGCCCGACGTCGGCCATCCGGTCGAGCTGGGAGATCAGCGGTGCCCAGAACCCGCCGACGTCGAGCAGGACGACCGGCTTGTTGTGCAGCCCCAGCTGGGACCAGGTGGCGACCTCGGCGAGCTCCTCCAGCGTGCCCAGCCCGCCGGGCAGGGCGATGAACGCGTCGGACAGGTCGTACATCAGCTGCTTGCGCTCGTGCATCGACGCGACCTCGTGCAGCTCGGTCAGGCCCGTGTGGTTGATCTCCCGGGCGAACAGGCCCGCGGGGATGACCCCGATGACCCGGCCGCCGGCGTCCAGGGCGGCGTCGGCCAGCTCGCCCATCAGGCCCACGCTGCCACCCCCGTAGACCAGGTCGATGCCCCGGCGGGCAACCAGGGCCCCGAGGCCGCGGGCGGCATCCCGGTACCGGGCGTCAGCAGGCGTCGAAGATCCGCAGAACACGCAGATCGCGCGGAGAGCCACCAGCGCAACCTATCCGATCCTGGGCGGCCGGCCGGTGTACGGCCGGTTCCGGGCCGCGGGCATTAGCCTGAACCGCGAGAAGCACGGATCCACGCCAGGCCCGGAGGACTGCGTTGAGCGAACCGCGCGAACCGGCCGGGCCCGGACCGCAGGACAGCGGCCCGAGCCGCCTGCGGGCCGATTGCGCCCGCTGTTTCGGGTTGTGCTGCGTGGCGCCGGGGTTCTCGGCGTCCGCCGATTTCGCGATCGACAAGCCCGCCGGGCAGCCCTGCCCGAACCTGCAGCCCGGCTTCCGCTGCGGCATCCACGACGACCTGAGGCGGCGCGGTTTCCGCGGCTGCACGGTGTACGACTGCTTCGGCGCGGGCCAGCACGTCTCCCAGGTCACCTTCGGCGGGCGGGACTGGCGGCAGGCCCCGCACTCCGCGCGGCAGATGTTCGAGGTCTTCGCGGTCGTGCGGCAGCTTCACGAGCTGCTCTGGTACCTGTCCGAGGCGCTGGCCTCCCGGCTCGCGCGGCCGCTGCACGGTGAGCTGAGCCTCGCGGCCGAGGCCACCGAGCGCATGACGCGCGGCCGGGCCGAGGACCTGCTGGCGCTGGACTTGCCAGCGCACCGGCGTGAGGTCAGCGCCGTGCTGCTGCGGGCCAGTGAGCTCATGCGAGCCGACGTCCCGGGCCGGACTTTGAGCCACGCGGGAGCTGACCTGGCCGGCGCCCGGCTGCAGGGCGCCAGCCTCAGGGGAGCCAGCCTGAGAGGGGCCTGCCTCATCGGCGCCGACCTTTCGGACGCGGACCTGCGGGCCGCCGATCTCGCCGGAGCCGATTTCCGGGACGCTGATCTGTCCGGCGCCGACCTCACCGGCAGTATCTTCCTCGTCCAGTCCCAGCTCGACGCGGCCCGAGGAGACGCCCGCACGAAGCTGCCGCGATGGCGCACCCGCCCGGCGCACTGGTGAGGCTGGCGGGGTGACCTGCGTGCCGCCGGCCGTGAGCGCGCTGGCCGATCGTCTGGCCGGGCTGGGCTGGGTGACCGGGCTGCTGGTGGCCGGTTCCCTGGCCACCGGGGACTATGTTCCCGGTGTCAGTGACCTCGACCTGGTTGCCCTGGCCGAGGGCCCGGTCGGCCGGGCGCGGCAGGAGGTCCTGGCCGGCCTGCACCGCGACCTGGACCGTCAGGCCGCCCAGGGAGCGGACCTGGGGTGTATGTATGTCGATGCCGGCCGGCTGGCCGACGCTGCGGCGTTGCATCCGACGTGGACCCACGGCGTCCTGGTCCAGCGCAGCCTTTCCGGGGTGACGCGCGCCGAGCTGGTGCGGTACGGCTTCGCCGTCCTGGGGCGGCCGCCGGCCGCCGTGCTGCCGGACATGACCGATGATGACGTCCGGCAAGCCGCGCGGGCAGAGCTGTGCGGTTACTGGGCCTGGGCCACGCGGCGGCCGCTGATGTGGCTGAGCCCGGTGATCGCTGACCTGGGGCTGACGTCGATGGCCCGGGGGCGCCACGCTCTGGCCACGGGCCAGCTTCTCACCAAGACGCAGGCGATAGAGCGGGCGCACGCGCCAGCATGGCTGCGCGCGCAACTGCGCGCCCGGCGCCGGGGCGAGCAGGTTGTCTCGCCCCGGGCCCGGACAGCGTTGATCGCATGGCGGGACGCACGGCGAACCGTGGCCCGGGCAGGCCGCCGGGCCCCCGGCTGAGCAGCCGGTGACGAGGTCCGGCTCATCGTCTGATGCGGCCGGTGGCCCGTGGCCGGTCAGCGCGGTCGGGCCTTAACGGCTGATCGCCGCTGGTGCTGGACGGTGAACCCTAGGTTTCCGAGCACCCTGACGGCACCGCTCTTCCCGCCCTCGAATTCGCCGGAGCCAAGGCGCTGGCCCGTGGCGAGCTCATAAGCCGTGCCCAAGATCGCTTTCGGCGGGTAGCTGCGTTCGTCCCAGAGCAGTTCATAGGTAGTGGTAGGGGCGAAACCGTGCTCGGAGAAGAACTCCTGCGGTCCTAGCCGGTCGTATTCCTGTATCGCGCGCAATACGTCGGCGCGGGTCACGTAATCCCAAGCCACCATGTTGTTCAGCTCTCCTTGGTCTGGACAGTGCCCGGGCCGGGGACGGCCCGGCCGCAACGGTCAGGTCAGCGGCTCGCCGCCGTCGATGTGCAGCGTCTGGCCGGTCAGGAAGGTATTCAGGTTCTCGGTCACGGCAGCGCCTTTCGAGTTCGCTCTCTCCTTTAACGGCACCGATTAGGCCTTTGCGCTAATGGATAGAACGAGCCTGGCACATTATTTATGCCTCTGGCAAGGAGCCGGGAGTTTCGAAGAATTCATGGCGATCATCGAAATTCCTAATGCCTGTGCTCCTGATTTCGCCGTTTGGTGCGGTTCTTTTGAAAGTGAGCTGTCTCAGATGTTGAGAGATATCAGCCGGGAATGCCGGCGATCTGGTCGGCCAGCATGGTCAGGCGCGCTTGGTGGTAGTCCGGGCGGAGCCGGCGGGTACGGCTGAGGGTGGCGATGCCGTGCAGCGCGCTCCAGGCGACCTCGGCCAGGGTCTCGGGGTCACGCCCGCCGGCCAGTTGTGTGACGGCCTCCCTGAGCTCGGCGAAGGCGGCGTGCAACTCGCGGGGCCCCTCGGGCTGGCCGAAGGGCAGCTCGGTGCTGAGGGTGAACATGGCGTCGTAGAGGGCCGGATGCTCCCGGGCGAAGCCGACATAAGCCTCGGCGAGTTCTCCTAGCGCGGCTTCGGGGGAACCGGCGGCCTCCCGCGCGTGGCGCAGGATGAGGCGCAGTTCAGCGAATCCCTCGACGGCTACCGCGTCGATAATGCCCCCTTTGCTGGGGAAGTGGCTGTAGAGGACCGGCTGGCTGTATTCGATCCGGTCGGCCAGCCGGCGGATGGTGACGGCGTCCCAGCCCTCGGCTTCGGCCATCTGGCGGGCGGCGGCGATGATGGCCTCGCGCCGGCGGGCCCGGTCGCGCTGACGGCGCTCGGCGACGGTCATGGCAGGCCACTATAGCGCCCCTAGATTAGGTAACGCCGCTAGATCTATCGTTGCTAGTAGTGCTAGCGTTGCTAGAAAGGAGAGAGAAGGAAGGAGCCTCCCATGACCGCTGACCACCAGCAGCTCGCTGAGCGCTACCTGGCCATGCTCAACCAGCACGACCCCGACGCCGTCGAGGGCTTCGTGGCCACCGGCTACATCAACCACAATCCCTTCGTCGCTGATGGCCGCGAAGCCAACCGCGCCTTCTGGGCCGGCTTCTTCACCGCCTTCCCCGACCTGTCCGCCACCATGGACGACCTCATCGGAGCCGGAGATCGGGTGGCCGGGCGCTTCACCTACCGGGCCACCCACCGCGGGCCGTTCTACGGCATTGCCCCTACCGGCCTGCCGATCGAGATGCGGTCGATCGACATCTGGCGGGTCCAGGACGGCGAGTTCGCTGAACACTGGGACGAACTCAACCTGCTCCAGGTGTTCCAGCAGCTCGGCGTCATCCCCGCCCTGGACCTGGCCGCCCCGCAGGCCACATCATGACCGTCCTGGCTCAGCTGCTCATGGCCGCGGCCCTGGTCGCCACCGCCGTCATCTACGGCACCGACGTCTTCGCCGCGCTCGTGCTCCGGGCAGCCCTCGCCCACGTCGATGACCGCACCCTGACCGGCGCAACCGGCTAGCCGGAAAGCTGCGTTTGGGGCCAAACAGCCCCGCTCGCCATCTCCTGAGACAGGGGGAAGCAATGAACAGCACGGACATCACTGTCGGCCGCGGCCTGGAAGCCCTGCGGGCGGCTATCGCGGGCCAGGTCTTCGTACCGGGCGAGGCCGCGCGCCGCCCGGCCTAGGCCGCGCCGGCCGCGCCTGACCAGGGACCAGCCGCGCCGGGGTCCGGCAGGCTCGAGGCCGGGAGACCGCGCCGCTTCAGGTCCCCGACGAAACGGCGCAGCAGGTCATCATGCGGCGCGGCGACGATCACGACCACCTCGCGCAACTCGCGCGGGGCCACCGACCGGATCGTCCCGCCCGGCCGCGGGGTCAGCGCCGAGAACGGCACCAGCGCCACCCCCATCCCGGCCGCGGCCAGCTGCGCGGCCGTGCGCGGGCTGCCCGTGCGCAGCGCCGGCCGCGGCAGCACCACACCGCGCTGCGCCGCGAACCGGTCCACCCACACCGCGTTCCCGTTGTCCGGGTTGTAGTGCACGAATGGTTCGCTGGCCAGCTCGGCCAGCGGTACGGCGGTCATGCGCGAGAACCGGTGCTCCGCGGACGCGACAATCACGATCTCCTCGCGGCCCAGCACCACGGTGTGCTCGTCGCTCCGCGTCGGCCGCGGCCCGACGACAATGTCCGCCGCCCCGCTGCGGAGCACCTCCAGCATCGCGTCCGCGCTGGTGTGCTCCTTCAGGTCCAGCTCGACATCGGGGAACCGGCGCCGCCAGCTGCGCAGCACCGGGACCAGCACCCACGCCGTCATCGTCTCCGCGCACGCGATCCGGATCCGGCCGCCCGCCCCGGCCGCCACCCGCCGGCCCGCCAGCACCGCCCGGTCGGCCGCGGCCAGCGCGACCCGCGCCTCCGCCGCCACCGCCAGCCCGGCCGCGGTCGGCCTGATCCCCCGCGGCAGCCGCTCCACGACCGGCGTCCCCAGTTCCCGCTCGATCGCCGCGATCTGGTGCGACAACGCCGGCTGCGACATGTGCAACGCCGCCGCGGCCTTGGTCAGCGAGCCCTGGTCCACGATGGCGACCAGGCACTCCAGGGCCCTCATCGAAACCATGTCGGCAATCCAGTTCATCACGGGCAGTACTTCAGGTCGGCGCCTCACCGCCGCGAGGCGGAGCCCCATGCCTATTTCCTACCAGAGGCCCTGGCATCGCGGCAGGCCCAGCTCGGGCTACTGGCGTGCGGTGGGCACCTGACCTGGTCCTCGCTGAGCTGGAAACCACTCCCGGCCAGACGCGTTACTGGCCGCCGCGACCGGCGCCGTGACCGTTATGGCCCTCGGTAGTCGCTCCGAAAACCAGTCGTCCGCCTGGCGCCGGTCTCGTAGCCTCTGCGTGTGGCACGGGACCAACGCGGAGTGACTCCGCAGAGCGAAGACTTCTCGGCCTGGTACAACGAGCTCGTCTTCAAGGCTGAGCTGGTGGACCGGGGGCCGGTCAGGGGCACGATGGTGATCCGGCCCTACGGCTACCGGATCTGGGAACTGCTCCAGGCCGACATCGACCGGCGGATCAAGGAAACCGGTCACGACAACGCGTACTTCCCGCTGCTGATCCCGGAGAGCTACCTGCAGCGCGAAGCGGAGCACGTCGAAGGCTTCGCACCGGAACTCGCCGTGGTCACCCACGCAGGCGGCAAGGAACTCGAGGAGCCGCTGATC
>CAWCGJ010000006.1:0-168669 GCA_963795055.1 uncultured Actinomycetota bacterium | reverse complement strand
TCGTCGAGCAGTGGGGCCAGCCGGCTGCGGTCTGACCGGTCACGGCACTAGTCCGGCGGCCCGCGCGCGGGCGGCCTGACGGATCAGGTGGTCGCGCTCGGCGACGTCCGTGGCCCGGCGGGCGGCATCCGCGTACGCCGCGCCAGCGGCCGGCAGGTCGCCGTCCAGCTCGTACAGGTAGCCGCGGACCGCATGCCACCGGTGGCGGTCGCCGAGCACCTCGCGCAGCCGGTCGGTCTCGCGCAGCCCCGCGGCGGCGCCGAGGACATGGCCGACCGCGACCGCGCGCCCCAGCACCGCCGCGGGGTCCTGGCGCACCGGGTCGTCGGTGAGGCCGACCAGGTCGTCGTACCAGGCGAGGATCTGCGGCCAGTCGGTCTCCCCGGCGCTCGCCGCGTCGTCGTGCAGGGCGGCGATGGCGGCCTCGACCTGGTAGCGGCCGGGGCGCGCAGCGGCCAGCGCCGATTGCAGGACGCGCACGCCCTCGGCGATCTCGCGGGTGTCCCACAGGCCGCGGTCCTGCCGGTCCAGGGTGACGATCCGGCCCTGCCCGTCGAGCCGCGCCGGGAGACGGGCGTGGTTGAGGAGCATCAGCGCGAGCAGCCCGCGCGCCTCGGGTTCCTCGGTGGCGAGGGTGAGCTGGCGGGCGAGCCGGATCGCCTGGCCGGCCAGGTCAACCCGGCCCGCGTGGCCCGCCGTGTAGACGAGGTAGAGCACGCGCAGCACGACAGCGAGGTCGCCGGGCTGGTCCAGGCGGTGCCCCTGCAGGGCGCGCTTGGCCCGGCTGATCCGCTGCGCCATCGTCGCCTCCGGCACGTAGAAGGCGTCGGCGATCTCGCGGGTGGTCAGGCCGCCGACGGCGCGCAGGGTCAGCGCCACCTGGGAGGCGGGCGCGAGGTCGGGGTGGCAGCAGCAGAAAAGCAGGAAGAGGGTATCGTCGCCCTCCTCCGTGGCGGCGGGCCGCGGCTCGGCGTGCGTCGCGTCCTCGCGGCGGTGCCGGGCGGCCTCGCTGCGGCGGGCGTCGACGAGCCGCCGGGCCGCGACCGTCGTCAGCCACGCGCGCGGGTCGCGCGGCGGGTGCTCGGGCCAGACCCGAAGCGCCTCCAGCAGCGCCTCCTGCAGCGCGTCCTCGGCGGCATCGAAGTCCTCCCCCCGCCGGACCAGGCCCGCGAGCACCCGGGGGACGAGGGCGCGCAGCGCGCCCTCGTCCAGCCGTCGCGCCGGCTCGTCCATCACGCCGGGTCAGCCGTTCGAGGGCGCCTCGGACATGACCTCCCGGACGTCGATCCACTCGTACAGCGGCTGCCCGCCCGGGCCGGGCTCGGAGGAGACGTAGGCCGCGAGCTCGACCGCGCGCTCGTGCGACTCGACGTCGATCATGTACCAGCCCGCCACGAGATCGCTGGTCTCGGGCAGCGGGCCGTCGGTGATGACGGGCGCGGCGTCCGGGCCGCCGTAGCGCACCCAGGTGCGCGCCGGCGTGAGCGCCTGCGCGTCGACGTACTCGCCGTTCTCCTCGAGCAGCTCGCTGACGTGCCTGAGGAAGGCCATGTGCGCCTCCACGTCCTCGGGAGCCCACTGGTCCATCGGGGGGAAGGGGCGGTGCGGCTCCGGGCCGCCGCGGTAGTGCTTGAGGAGCAGGTACTTCGGCATGGTGGTCTCCTGGTGTCGTGGGCCGTGCCTGTCGTGGCCCTTCACCTGGTGAGCGGAGCCGGTCAGAGCTTCTCGACATAGGATCACCCAGCTATCTCCGAGACCGCCGCGCAGGGGAACCCTCGACGGGAACGTTGCTGGTGGGAGGCCATGCCCCGCTCGGGAGCCGGATGCATCTTGACAAGCCAGCCTGCCGGGGGGGTACATGGCATAGCACGGTCGCGGGCCAGCCGGGATTGACCCGGCCCGGCGGCTGTCTGATCCAAGGGGGATAGTCATGGCCGAGGCGACCATGGACCCGGTTCTGCCGGACACCGGCCCCATCCGGGCGGACCTGGGCATGATCTTGACCCGGTCGGCGACGAGCTTCGGATCCAAGCCGGCCCTCGTCGCGGGTGAGCGTACCTTCAGCTACGCGGAACTCGATGACCTGTGCGCCCGGGTGGCGGGCGGGCTGCACGAGCTCGGCGTCCGCCCTGGTGACCGTGTCTCGCTCTACTCGCCGAACCGCTGGGAGTGGGTGGTCGCCTACCACGCGGCGCTGCGGGCGGGTGCGGTGGTCAACCCGATCAACGTGATGCTCACGCCCGAAGAAGTGGCGTTCGTGCTCAACGACTGCGGCGCGGCAGCGATCTTCACCGCGGGCGAGAAGGCCGAGGTGATCCTCGATCTGACCCGGGCCGTACCCACCTTGCGCCGGGTCATCAGCTTCGACCCCGCGGGCGGCGGCGTCACCGCCTTCGAGGATCTGCTCGGCGGCCGCGCCCAGGCCCCGGACGTCCCCAGGCCCGCCCCTGCGGATCTGTCCACGATCGGCTACACATCCGGCACCACCGGCCATCCCAAGGGGGCCATGCAGTCGCACCGGGCGGTGTTCCTCAACACCGCGGCGCTGTACGCGGTCCAGACGCGGACCAGCCGTGACGTGATGCTCAGCGCCCTGCCGCTCCCGCACGTCTACGGCAACATCGTGATGAACGGCGCCTTCATGACCGGCGCCACGCTGGTGATGATGGAGCGCTTCGACGCCGCCGCAGCGCTCGCCGAGATCCAGCGCCACCGCGCCACCGTGTTCGACGGGGTGCCGACCATGTACGCGATGATGCTCGCCGACCCGTCCCTGCCCGGTACCGACCTGTCCTCGCTGCGCCTGTGCGCGGTGGGCGGCCAGACCATGCCGGTCGCCAAGATGGCCGAATGGGAACGCCGGTCCGGAGCGCCCCTGCTGGAGCTGTGGGGGATGACCGAACTGGGCGGCGCCGGCACCAGCAACTGCGCCTACATGCCCAACGTCCACGGTTCTATCGGCTTCGCGCTCCCCGGAGCGGAGGCCCGGGTGGCCGCGCTCGGCGATCCGGCGATCACCATGCCCGACGGCGAACCGGGGGAGCTGATGATCCGCGGGCCGCTGGTCATGCTCGGCTACTACGGCAACGATCAGGCGACCCGCGCCGCGATCGAGCCAGACGGCTGGATGCACACCGGTGACATCGCCACCCGCGACGATGAGGGCCACTACTTCATCGTTGACCGCAGGAAAGACCTGATCATCACGGGCGGGTTCAACGTGTACCCGGCCGAGATCGAACGCGTGGTCGCCTCCCACCCCGCCGTGGCGATGGTCGCCGCCGGGCCTGTGCCCGACGAGACGCACGGCGAACTGGCCCGCGCCTACGTGGTGCTCCGCCCCGGCGCCACGGCCACCGAGACCGAAATCGTCGAGCACTGCCGCCCCTACCTGGCCGCATACAAGCTGCCCCGGTCGGTCCGGTTCGTGCCCGACCTGCCCAAGACCTCGACCGGCAAGGTAATGCGCCGCGAGCTGAAAACCCTCGACGACTAAAGGTCCAGAGGCCGGCGCTGATAGCCGCTGGCTGCAGTGGCCTGGCCGGGCCTCTTACGCTGGACCCGTGGAGACTCTCACGTTCCTTTTCACCGACATTGAGGGCTCGACGGTGCTGCTGCGGCGGCTGGGGGAGGGCGTCTACGCGCAGGTACTGGCCGACCACCACTCGCTCATCCGTTCGCGCCTGGCCGTTCACGAGGGTGCGGAAGTCGGTACCCAGGGAGATGCGTTCTTCGCCGTGTTCTCCTCGCCGAAGGCATGCGTGGCGGCAGTGGCGGAGATGCAGCGGGCCCTGGAGTCACGCGGATGGCCTGGGGGGAGCAGGTCCGGGTGCGGATGGGCGTGCATACCGGCGAGGCAGCGCAGACGGTTACCGGTCTGGTGGGCCTGGATGTCCACCGCGCCGCCCGGGTGGCGGCGGTCGCGTACGGGGGGCAGGTGCTGCTGTCGGAGACCGCGGCCGCCCTGGTCCGCGATTCGCTGCCGCCCGGCGCAGCCCTCAGGGATCTGGGTGTGCACCGGCTGAAGGACCTGGGACGCCCGGAGCAGATCTTCCAGTTGGACGTGCCGGGCCTGCAGGCCGAGTTCCCGCCGCTGCGCTCGCTGGGCAATCCGGCGCTGCCGAACAACCTGCCGGCTCAGCTGGCGACGTTCATCGGCCGCGAGCGGGAACTGTCCGACGTGCGGGGCTTGGTCGGATCCGCTCGTCTGGTCACCCTGACCGGGGCGGGCGGGTCGGGCAAGACGAGGTTGGGCCTGCAGGTGGCCGCCGAGCTGCTGGATGGGTCCGGTGACGGGGTCTGGCTGGCCGAGCTGGCCGCGGTCTCCGATGAGGACGCGGTGGCGCCGGCCATCTGCCGGGCGCTGGGGATAGCCACCCGGCCGGGCCGGCCTGTCCCGGAGACTCTCCTGGACGCCCTGGCCCTCCAGGACGTCCTTATCGTGCTCGACAACTGCGAGCATCTGATCGGCGCCTGCGCCAAGACCGCTGAAGCCATCTTGCGGCAGCTGCCCGAGGGTCCACCTGCTGGCCACCAGCCGCGAGCCGCTGGGCATCGGCGGCGAGACGATTTACCGGGTGCCGCCGTTGTCGCTGCCCGGGCTCGGCGACGGCGGCTTCCCGGCGCCCGGGTCCTCGGATGCGGTCGCGCTGTTCGTCGAGCGGGCCAAGGAGCAGGGCGCCGGCCTGCCCGCCGATGAGGAGACCGGCCGGCTGGTGGTGTCGGTCTGCGCGCGGCTGGATGGGATGCCGCTGGCCATCGAGCTCGCCGCGGCCCGGTTGCGCTCGCTGTCGCTTGGTGCCCTGCACGACCGTCTCGACCAGCGATTCCGTCTCCTGACCGGGGGGAGCCGCACCGCCCTGGGGCGGCAGCAGACCCTGGAGGCCACCGTCGACTGGTCCTATTCGCTGCTCAACGGCGCCGAGCAGTTGCTGCTGCGGCGGCTGTCGGTGTTCGCCGAAGGCTTCGACCTCGAGGCCGCCGAGGCGGTGTGCGGCTTCGGTGACATCGAGGCGCTCGAGGTCACCGGCCTGCTCGGCTCGCTGGTGGACAAGAGCCTCGTCGGTGGCAGAGCGCACCGGGGGAGCCCTCCGCTACCGGCTGCTGGAGACCATCCGCCAGTTCGCCGCCGAACGGCTCGCCGAGGCAGGCGCGGACGAAGCCGCCGCCGTGGCGGCGGCACACAGCGAACACTTCCTGGCGGTCGCCGAGACGGCGGCACCTCATCTGAACGGGCCGGACCAGGGCGAGTGGTTCGCGCGGCTGGACGCCGAGCAGGCCAACCTGCGGCGCGCCGCCGACCATGCGGCCGGCCGGTCAGACGGGACCACGCAGGTGCTGCGCTTTGGTGCCGCGCTCCGGGTGTACTGGATGGCGCGCTCTCGCAACGAGGAAGCCCTCAGCCTGCTCACGCCGGCGCTGGAGCGGCCCGACGCCCGCACGGAGCCTGGGCTATTCGGCGAGGCGCTGGTCACGGCCGCGACACTTGCGCAGTTTCATGACATGGCCGCGGCCCGGCAGCTTGGCGAGCAGGCGGTGGAGTTCGCCCGCCAGCAACGCGACGACCGGCTGCTGAGCGATTCCCTGCTGGTACTTGGCTCCACGTACTACTACGCCGGTGAGCCTCAGCGGGGATTCCCCCTCGCGCAGGAGTCTGTCCAGCACGCCCGGCGGCTCGGTGACGACGCCCTGCTAGGCGCGAGCCTCATGGTGTATCTGCTGTTCGCCGACCGCATCGGCCCTGCTCGCTGCGGGCAGCTGTTCGCCGAGGCCATCGCCTGCACCGAACGATCCGGCGACCGGTTTGCGGCCTGCCTGCTGCACAACAATGCCGGCAGCCACGCCCTGTACGCCGGCGACATCCCCGCTGCGCGGGCCCACCTGGAGCAAGCGGCACAGGCCACGCAGGAGATCGGGCTCACAAGCCATTTCGTGTCGACCAACCTGGCCTGGGTACTGCGCCAGGAGGGTGACCTGCCCGGTGCGCGGTCCAGGTTCGAAGAAGGCCTGCAGGCCAGCCGCCGCAACGGGGACCGTTCCGGTTTGGCCTACGCCAGCCTCGGCCTGGCGTGTCTCGCCGCCGATGCAGGCGACTGGTACCGGGCCGGGCAGCTGCACGGTATCGCCCAGGCCTTCCTGGACCGGACCGGAGAAAGCTGGCAAGAGCCCGAAACGGGCTACCGCCAAGACAGCCTCAACAAGCTACGCTGCACCCTCGGCGAGGAGCAGTTCGAGCGCGCCTACGCCCAGGGCCGGGCGCTCAGCCTCGACCAGGCCCTCGGCCTCGCCCTCGGAACGGCCCACGCCAGCCGGGTCGCTCACTGACGTGACGACCTGCCACATCTCGCGCTACGTGATGACCATCGGCGCTGCGGCCGAGGCGGCCGGGAGGTCCGGGAATCCCGGCCGGGCCGGCGGGCTCGCGTCGCCCGCCCCGTCACTGCCCGGCGGCGCGAACATGACGCCCGCGGATCGCAGGATGCCCTGGTAGATGCCGTCGGCCAGCAACGACGCCGGCACATGCTGCCAGGGCGTGGCCTTGGCCAGGCGGCTCAGCATGACGATCCGCACCACTAATCCGTCGCATTCCGCCGACCAGCCCCGCCGGGCGGCCCGGCGTAACGCCTCAGCCAGATCGCTCCACAGCGCGATCAGTTCCTCGGCCGCCGCCGCCAGCAGGTCCGCCGGCGGTTCCTCCCCGGCCACGGCCACCGCCGCGTCCCACCGTTCGCGCATCGCGGTCCCCTCCCCCGGACGCGGCCCCCGCCACGTCCCACCGCCTGGCTCTTTGCGCAGCGTAACGCCCAGCCTTCCGCCTGGCCACCTTTCTGGCCGCGGCAGGTCACTGCTCGGAAAGGATGGCCTCGAGCTCGGCCAGCGGGTCGCGGACGACCGGGCCGCGGACCTGCACGCAGGCGCGCCGGATCGTGCCGCCGAACGGGAACGGCGCGGTGTAGCCGGCGCCGACGGCCGGGCCCCACTCGTAGCCGCAGGTCAGCCCCGCGCCGACGCCGTTAAACCCGGACGGCGTGAACCGGGGGAGTGCTCCCTGCCCGACAACCTGCCCGTTACAGCGCAATACGCCGGTACCGCCCAGCCCCTCGTCCTTGGTGAACGCGAACTCGATGCGGTGCTCACCGGGCGGCAGCGGCGCGGCGGAGGAGATGGTGTGCCGTTCCTTGCCGTACAGGTTGTGCACGTAGCGGGGCCGCCCGCCGAGGATGTGCAGCGACCACCCGCCGAGCGCGGACCCCATCGCCAGCAGCACGCCGTCGGCCGCCCGGGAGCCTGGGGTGTCCGGGATCGTGATGTCGACGATCAGGGCGTGCGAGCGGTTGCGCACGTTCACCGCGACCGCCTCGGGCACCTGCGCCGTCCCCGGGAAGTAACGGAACTCCTCGCGCGGCGGCCGGCGGTCGGGCTTCGGGTGCACCAGCGCCCACAGGACCCGGTTGTCGAGCGGCAGCACCTGGTTGCGCTCCGCCTCGGCCCACCACAGCTCGATGAGCTCGCGCAGCAACGCCGGGTGCTGGCGGGCGAGATCCCGCGTCTCCGACAGGTCGTCGGTGACGCGGTACAGCTCCCAGGTGTCCTCGGTGAACGGCGCGTTCGGATCCTGGTCGTCGTACAGCGGCCCGACCGGGTGGAATGTCACCGCCTTCCAGCCGCGGTGGTAGATGGCCCGCGACCCGAACATCTCGAAGTACTGCGTGGTATGCCGTTCGGCCGCGCCCGCGCCGCCGGAGCCGAGCAGGTAGCCGAAGCTGACGCCGTCGACGGGGGCCTGCGCGATGCCGTCGACCTCCGCGGGGTAGTTGAGCCCGGCGAGCTCGACGATCGTCGGGGCGACGTCGATGGCGTGCGTGAACTGCCCGCGGATCCCGCCGCCGTCCAGGGACCCGGCCGCCCAGGAGATGATGCACGGGTCGGCCACGCCGCCCTCGTGCACCTCGCGCTTCCACCGCCGGAACGGCGTGTTCCCGGCCATCGTCCAGCCCCACGGGTAGTTGTTGTGGGTCAGCGGCCCGCCGATCTCGGCGAGCCGGGCGAGCATCTCCTCGGTGGGCGCCGGGTCGAGGTTCAGCAGGCGGACGTCGTTGATCGACCCGGTGGCGCCGCCCTCGGCGCTGGCCCCGTTGTCGGACACCACGACCACGATGGTGTTGTCCAGGTCCCCGGTGTCGTCGAGGAAGCTGAGCACGCGGCCGATCTGCTCGTCGGCGTGCGACAGGAACCCGGCGAAGCATTCCATGAGCCGGCCCGCGACGGCGCGTTCCCGATCATCGAGGGAATCCCAGGGCGGAACCCAGGCGGGCCGCGGCGACAGCACCGTCGACGGCGGGATCAGGCCGCCGGAAACCTGCCGGCCGAACGTGCGCTCGCGCCAGGCGTCCCAGCCGAGGTCGAACCGCCCTCGGTAGTGCTCGCGCCAGCGCGGCGGTGGCTGGTGCGGTGAGTGGCAGGCGCCGGTCGCCAGGTACAGGAAGAACGGCTGGCCGGGGTCGACCGCGCGCAGGTCGGCGACGAACTCGATCGCGTGGTCGGCTAGGTCCTCGGTGAGGTGGTAGCCGTCCTGCATCGACGCGGGCGGGCGGACCGAGTGGTTGTCGTGGTACAGGGCGGGGACGAACTGGTGGGTCTCGCCGCCGTGGAAGCCGTACCAGCGGTCGAAGCCCCGGGCGAGCGGCCAGGTGGCACGGGAGGCGGCCATGTTCGTCTCGTCCTCGGGGGACAGGTGCCACTTCCCGACCGCGTAGGCGGCGTAGCCGGCGGCGCGCAGGATCTCGGACAGGTAGCCGTTCTCCCGCGGCGGCTTGCCCCAGTAGCCGGGATAGCCGATGGCCAGGTCGGCGACCCTGCCCATGCCGTTGCGGTGGTGGTTGCGGCCGGTCAGCAGGCACGCCCGGGTGGGCGAGCACAGCGAGGTGGTGTGGAAGTTCGCGAGCCGGACGCCGCCTGCGGCCAGGCCGTCGATGACCGGTGTCTCGATGTCGGAGCCGTAGCAGCCGAGCTGCGCGTAGCCGACGTCGTCGAGGACCACCAGGAGCACGTTGGGCGCCCCGGGCGGTGGCGCCGGCTCGAGAGGCCACCAGGGTTGGGAGTCCCGCCAGTCCCGGCCGATCCGGCCGCCGAAAGCCTGTCCCACATCCGCCAGCCCCTCTCGCGCGATCCGCCACATCATGCCCTGCCCGGCCGCCCTCTCGGCTGACGGCCCATTCCAGGCGTACTTTAAGGGTGTGTCGTACGACCTCGCCGCGCCCCCGCCCGGGCGCAGCGCGGGGGCGGTGGCCCGTTACGTGCTCGGCGTGCTGCTGGGAATCGCCATTCTGGTCCTGCTGCTCGGCAAGCGGGGCGAGCTGGAGGCGGTCCGGCAGCAGTTCGGGCACCTGGACGCCGGCTGGCTGGCCGCCGCGGTGCTGGCCGAGGGCACGTCGATCGCGGCGTTCGGTTTCCTGCAGCACCGGGTGCTGCGCCTGGCCGGTGCGCGCCTCGCCCTGCCCGGCCTGCTGGTTCTGAGCCTCGCGAGCGACGCGATCGCGAGCACGGTGCCGGGGGAGCCCGTGGTGTCCGGTGCCTACCGTTACCGGTACTACCGGCAGCGCGGCGCCGACAGCGCAGGCGCCGCCTGGAGCGTTTTCACCGTCGTGGTCGCGATGGCGATCGGCATGTCGCTGCTCCTGCTGGCCGGTGTCGCGGTGGCCGTGCTGGCCAGCACCACCGTCCGGGTGACCGGGCTCGCCGCCGCAGGCTTTGCCGTCGTCCTCGCGGCTGGCGCGGTACTCATCCGCCGGGACCTGCTGCTGCGGCTGGCCGCCGCGGGAGCGCGCGCCTCGCGGCGGGTCACCGGGCACCCCAGGACCGAAACGCTGGCGCGCATCGAGGCGGTGCTGGCGCGGATGCGGGACATCCCGCTGAGCGCCCCGTCGACGGCGTCGGTAGTTACCCTCGCCGTGTGCGTATGGGCTGGCGATTTCCTGTGCCTGCTGTGCAGCTTCGCCGCCGTCCACGCAGCGGTTCCGTGGGACGGAGTGCTGCTGGCGTACGGGGCGGCGCAGATCGTCAGCTCGCTGCCGGTCGTGCCCGGCGGGCTCGGCCTGGTGGAGGGCAGCCTCGCGGTCATCCTGGCCGCCTACGGCATCGCGCGGGGCCCCGCGATATCGGCCGCGCTGGCCTACCGCCTGGTCAGCTTCTGGCTGGTCATCGCGGTGGGCTGGGTCAGCGTCGGCCTGATCGCCTACCACGGCCGCCGGCGGGCCAGCCGTCTCCGCCCGCAGCCCGCGGAGGTCGAGGAGCCCTCGCCGTCCCGACGCTGACACGCGGTGGCCAGCCCGACCGCATCCCGGGTCAGGCGGCGCATCGGCCGGAGCGCGGGTCACCGCGCTCGCGGCTTGCCGCGCTTGCGGCTTACCGCGCCGAGGGTTCCGCGGCGGGCACGGCCGTAATGATGTGATCATGGCCGCCGGGCCCCCCAGTACGGGGCCGGGCGGCGGAGCAGTGGAGGCGCGGCGTGAGCATCGGAGAAGCCCTGGCGCAAGCCCGCGGCCAGGCCGGTCTCACCGTCACCGAGGTCAGCCAGCGGACCCGCATCAGGGAAAAGATCATCAGGGGGATCGAAGACGACGACTACTCGGCGTGCGGGGGCGACTTCTACGCCCGGGCGAACATCCGCGGCATCGCCAGGGCCGTCGGGGCTGACCCCGAGCCGCTGATCCGCGAGTACGACGAGGCCCACCGCCCGCCCGGCGCTGGGCCGGCGGTCCCCCTGGACGAGCTGTTCTCGCCGGCCGAGGCATCCAGGCGGCGCCGGCTGGGCTGGACACCGGTGCTGGCCCTGGCACTGGTGATCATGGCCGGTTTCGCGGGGTACGTCTTCCTCTCGGGCTGGCCGCACGCGGCGAGCACCCCGCCAGCAGCCGCGAGCCATGACGTGACCGGCGCCAGAAGGAGCAAGCCGCCGGACCACCCGGCCACCGTCGCTCCCACCCCGCGCCCCGCCGTCCCGGCGCGCACGCTGACCGGCCCGGTGGCCACCGTGCGCGCGTATATCGCCGCCATCAACGGCCACCACTACGCCCGGGCCTGGAGCCTTGGCGGCCGGAACGCCGGAGGGTCATACTCCGGCTTCGTCAGCGGCTTCAGCACGACCGCGGCCGACACGCTGACCATCGTGTCGGTCTCCGGCGATGTTGTCACGGCCCAGCTCACCGCCCGGCAGACCGACGGCACCGTCCACACCTACCAGGGCACGTACACCGTCGACCACGGCGTCATCATCGGCTTCGACGTTTTTCAGGTCAGCTGACCCCGGCGGCCCTTTCGCCCGGCCGCTGGCCCGTCGCTCGAGCGTGTATCTGAAGCGGCGTGCGGCCCCTCCACTCAACGAGCGACGGGGTCTCGGCTGGGCCGCGGGCGCCATGAGCGTTCGCGGCCCGGTGCTGAAGCCGTCAGGGAGCCAGGCCGCCGGGCCTACTGTGCTGGTCGGCGCCGGCCACATCAGAGGGGGTTGACTCGTGATGCGGAAGATCGGTGACCACGCTGTGGTCCTAGGGGCCAGCATGGGCGGGCTGCTGGCGACCCGGGTGCTGGCGGATGCCTACCAGCGGGTGACGGTGGTCGACCGCGACCCGCTGCCGGAAGGCGCAGCCGACCGGCAGGGGGTTCCGCAGGGCCGCCACGCGCACGCGCTGCTGGCGCGCGGCGCGCAGGTCCTCGACGAACTGTTCCCGGGACTGATGGCCGACCTGGCGGCGGCTGGGGCGCCGGCGCTCAGCACTCCCCGCGAGATGTGGTTCTCGGCTGGGGGCCACCTGCTGTGCCGGGATGGCGCAGGCGGCGACCCGGCCTGCCTGGTCAGCCGGCCGTATCTGGAAGGCCAGGTCCGCAGCAGGGTCCGGGCCCTGGACAATGTGTCGGTCAGGGACCGGTGCGCGGTGGCCGGGCTGGTCACCACGCCGGCCCGGGACCGGGTCACCGCCGTGCGGGTGCGGCCTGACGCCGGCGCAGAAGGAGAACGGGTGCGGCCCGGCGCCGGCGAAGAAGAAGAAATAGCCGCCGACCTGGTCGCCGATGCGACCGGCCGCGGCGGGCGGACCACGGCGTGGCTGACGGAGATGGGCTACGACCCGCCGGCCGAGGAGCAGGTCCGGGTCGACATCAAGTACGCGAGCCGTCACCTGCGGCTGCGCCCGGGCGCGCTGGGCGAGCAGAAGCTGATCCTGATCGGCACCGAGCCCAGCCGGCCGACGGCGCTGGCCCTGTTCGCCCAGGAAGACAACAGGTGGATCCTGACGCTGGCCGGGTACGCCGGCCATCACCCTCCGACGGACGAGGACGGGTTCCTGGCCTTCGCCCGCAGCGTCGCCCCGCCGCACGTGTTCGCCGCGATCGCCGCCGCCAGCCCGGTCGACGACATCCGCGCGCAGCGGTTCCCGGCCAACCAGCGGCGGCACTATGAGCGGCTGCGCCGGTTCCCGTCGGGACTGGTGGTCATCGGCGACGCGATCTGCTCTTTCAACCCGGTATACGGGCAAGGCATGTCGGTGGCCGCGCTGGAAGCGGCCGCGCTGCGGGACACACTGGCCGGCGGCGAGACCGAACTGGCTCGGCGGTTCTTCCGGGCCGCCGCCAAGCCGGTGAACCTCGCCTGGCAGCTGACCACCGGCGCCGACCTGGCCATCCCGTCGGTGACGGCGCCCCGTCCCTGGCCGGCCCGCGTGATCAACGCCTACATCGGTGCCCTGCAGGCCGCAGCCGAACGCGACCCGGTCCTCACCCGGCAGTTCCTGCGCGTCACCGGGCTGCTCGACCCGCCCACCCGGCTGCTGCGCCCCGGCACGCTGCGGCGCGTGCTCACCGGGAACCTGCGTGCTGCCCCCGCCCCGGCCCCGTCAACGGCCGGCCAGCCGCCGTCGCTCCTCACCGGCGCAACCCGGTGATCCGCCACCGCACGCGCTCGCGGAGGGGCCGGTGATCAGGCGATCGACCACTTCGTGCCGTTCCACGTAAGGATCATGACGTGGTACGCGATGCCGGGGTCGGTGAAGGTCTCCACCCAGCCGACGGCGATGACGTCGGTTCGCGAGATGGCGGCGACCCCGGCCAGCATGTTGACGTTGGCGCCGAAGGTCGAGGTGGTCTTGTTCGGGCTGGCCACGGCGGACCAGGTCGGGCTGGCCCGGTGCTCGGTCAGCGTCGTGTACGGCAGAGACGCGCCCAGCTGGTCGCCCACGGCCCAGATGTCGCGGGCCGAGGCCGCGCTCACCGCCTGGAAGTCGTTGAAGGATGAACCGGGGTTAGCGGCCGCGACCCGGGACCATTTCGTGCCGTTCCAGTGCTCGATCAGAGCCCTGATGCCGCCGGTCCCGCTGAAGTCCCCCACCGCCCAGGCGTCATCGGCCCGTACCGCGCTCACCCCGAACAGGACGCTGAGCGTGGGGCCCGGGCTCGGGCTGGCCACCCTGGACCACTTCTTTCCGTTCCAGCGCAGGATCAGCGTGCCGCCGAGGTTACTGGGCTCGGGGCACGCGGGAACGGTGCACCCGCTACCGACCGCCCAGGCGCTCGTGGCCGAATGGGCGTCGACGCCGTACAAGGTGTTCGACCCGCCGGTCACGTTCGGGCTGGCCGCCCTGGACCACTTCTTTCCGTTCCAGTGCAGGATCAGCGTCCTGGACGGCGTTGTGGCATCCGGGTCGTACGATCCGGCCGCCCACACGTTGTCGGCGGACACCTTGGTCACGCCGAACAGCAGGTTGGAGACCGTGCTCGGGTCGGGACTGGCCACCACGGACCACTTCGTGCCGTTCCAGTGCAGGATCAGCGTGCGGAAGGCGTTACAAGGCGTGGTGTTGCACGCGTAGCCCACCGCCCACACGTCGCGGGCGGACACGGCGGTCACGCCGTTGAGCTCGTCGAAGCCGGAGCCGGGTTCCGGGCTGGCGACCTTGGCCCACCTCCTGCCGTTCCAGTGCAAGATCAGCGAGTCCGGGCCGTTGCAGGAACCTGAGCAGCCGACCGCCCAGACGTTGGCCGGCGAAACCGCGGCCACCGCCTTTAGCTCGCCTACCGTGCCGGCGGCGCTGGCCGACGCCAGGTCTGTGCGCGCTGCCCTGGTGTCCAGCCTGGTATGTGCCGAGCGAACGGCCGCGGCACCGGCGGCCGGGCCAGCCGCAACCGCCGACGCCCCGCCGAGCAGCACGGCGGCGCAGAGGATGAAACCGGAGTGGTTGACAAGACGGCGCATCGCTGGCCCCCATGTGCCTCATGAAGAACATCAACGTAGCGCAGAATCACGATCACCAACTGCGGTAGGAGAAGTACCAATCAGCGGCTAGTACGCCGGCCGAACTCGCCCCATAACGAAAATGACGTGCCGTACTAAGGATGTCTCATCGTGGAAGTCGCTGAAGGGATCCCGGCGCACCCGCCGGGGCCATGAGTTCCCGACCGCAAAGGAGTCCAACTCACTGCCGACGCGCCTGGCATCTTGAGGAGATGACGCAGCAGAGACGGGGGGAACATGACGACGGGAAAGGTCATTGCCGCAGTCGCGGACTCGGTTGACGGCTCCGTCGCGGGCCCCGGCGACGGTCCAGGCTGACCTCGTCCGGGTCGTCGACGCGCGCGGCGTCACCAGGAGCTCCCGGAGGAAGCCCTGGCCTTCTGGCCAGGGGGAATCCGGTGCCGCGCGCAGCGTGGCGGGGGTTTGTCGGCGGCGCCTGGCATCCTGCTGTGGTGAGGACCGCCTACCGGTGCCGGGCCTATCCGGACCAAGCCCAGCAGCAGGTGCTGGCTCGCACGTTCGGCTGTGTCCGGGTTGTGTGGAACCGGACCCTCGCCGAGCGCCGGTACCGCTGGCAGCAGGAACACCGGGGCACTACGTATGCCGAGACCGATGCGGCCCTGACCGTGCTGAAGAAGGACCCTGAGCTGGCGTGGCTGAACGAGGTGTCCTGCGTCCCGCTGCAGCAGGCCCTGCGTCATCAGCACGGTGCTTTCCAGGCGTTCTTCGGCAAGCGGGCACGCTACCCGGGGTTCAAGTCGCGGCACGGCCGCCAGTGCGCGCATTACACCCGGTCGGCGTTTTCGATGCGCGGTGGCGAGCTGCGGCTGGCCAAGGCGGCCGGCCCGCTGGCCTTCGTGTGGTCGTGGCCGGAGGTCGACACCGGCGTGCTCGATCCCACCATGGTGATCGTCTCGCGAGAGCCCGACGGGCGCTGGTACGTGACCTTCGCGGTCGACATAAGCGCCCCGGCGCCCCTGCCGGGAACCGGGCAGGCAGCCGGTGTCGACCTGGGCATCACCAGCTTCGCGGTGACCTCGCACGGCGAGCGGATCGCCAATGCCCGGCACCTGGAGCGGCGGGCCCGTAACCTCGCCCGCTATCAGCGGCGGCTGGCCCGCTGCCAGCGCGGCTCGGCCAACCGGGCCAAGGCAAGGGCCAAGGTTGCCCGGGCCCACCGCAAGGTCCGCGACGCCCGCCGCGACTTCCTGCACAAGACCACCACCGGTCTGGTCCGCGGCAACGACCTGATCGCGATCGAGGACCTCGCGGTGAAGAACATGGTCCGCAACCGGCACCTGGCCCGGGCCATTTCGGACTGCGGGTGGGGCGAGTTCCGGCGCCAGCTGGAATACAAGTGCGAGCGAGCCGGCCGCCGCCTGGTCGTGACCGGCCGCTGGTATCCGAGCACGAAGACGTGCTCGTCCTGCGGGTTCCTGCTCGCCGATCTTCCTCTGAAGGTCCGGGCGTGGCGATGCCCGTCCTGCCGCACCCGCCACGACCGGGACCTCAACGCGGCCAAGAACATCCTTGCGGCAGGTCTTGCCGCAGCCCGGGGCAACCCGGGCGATGCCTGCGGAGCTGATGTCAGACACCTGGAGACCCCTCCGGTGCAATCGGCCGTGAAACAGGAACCCCAGCTGGTGACGGCTGGAATCCCCGTCCTTCAGGGCGAGGAGTAGTCAAGCACCTGACCTATCAGGTTGTTGTTACCGTGACCACGGCGTAGCGGTCACGGGAAACATCAAAATCGGTGTCGACTTCCCTCAATCCCGCGAGGTCGAGGCGTTCGCGCAGTTCGCTGATCGTGAAGGGGCGGAACGTGATCTCGTATTCGTGCGCCTCAACCCAGTTGCCGTTCTCAAAGGCGAACACCAGATGGGCGGTGTGCTCGTCGCCGAGACGCTCCGGTATCTCCCACGCGTAGAACACCAGGCATCGTCGCCCCCCGCGAGCTACCACGCGGTCAGCGACCTGCACGACCTGGCGCTCGGCATGCAGCTTCTCCCAGTTACGGGAATCAATCACCACGTGCCCCCCAGGGCGGGCCATCCGGCGCAGCCCCGTCAGCGCCTGAACCATCGCGTCGCGACCAGCGGCGTGCACCAGCGAGTTCCCGAGGCAAAGCACGGCGTCAAACCGCTCGCCGGTAGCCGCGGGAAGATCCGCCCAGGTAGAGCGCAAAGTCGGGACCGCCAGCTGCTCTTCCCGGAACCGGGCCGCCGCGCCCTCGACCATCGCCTCGCTGCCATCGGCCGCCCACACGGTGAAGCCCCGGCGTGCGAGCACGGCCGCGTCGACGCCCGTGCCGCAGGCCGCGTCCAGCACGACGCTTGCGGGACTGATCCGCTGCAGCAGGCGTGCCGTCGCGGGGTGGTTTATCGCGCGTCCGTTAGCGAGGGCGTCGTCGTCGAACATCCAGTCGTAGTCGGCGGCGAGCATCTCATAGGCGCCAGCCACGAGACCGTAGTCTGCCAGAAACCGTCGGCGGTCACGCCGGCCAGACTGGGTAACGGCATGGACAGATAGCCGCGGAGGTGGTGAGTCATGCGCCGGCGTTCCGGCCTAGACATCCCGGAAACGCTCGAGGACGCCTGCAACCCAGCCACGATGGCCGTCATCGTCTACGACATGCAGGCCGGCGTGCTGCGGCAGCTGCCGGACGGCGGGGTCCAGGCGGTGCAGCGGGTGTCCGGGGTACTGGCCGCGGCCCGGGCCGGCGGCTATCCGGTGTTCTTTACCCGGCACATGTCGCTTCCGGTCCGGCTCATGGGTACCGCGCAACTGCGCACGGCGATGGCCTGGCAGCACGCGGACGGCCCGGAGGAGGTCGAATCCTGGTTCCTGCGCGATACGCCCGGCTTCGAGATCGTCGCGGATCTGTCTCCGCGCGCCGATGAGGCTGTCTTCGACAAGCTAGCCATGTCCGCCTTCGCTGGCACGCCCCTGGAGATGGCGCTGCGGGATCTGGGCATCCGGGCCTTTGCCATCGCGGGCGTGGCCTTGGAGATCGGTATTGCGCCGACCGTCTGGCATGCCGTCGATCTCGGATTGATCCCCGTGGTCGTGACCGACGCCTGCGGCGGCCGGGACCAGCAAGCCATGCAGCGCGTGCTCGACGACTTCCGGTTCAGCGGAGACGCCCTGCTCACCGACACTGCGACCATCACCCCGCTGCTGGCCGGCCCGTGAGCGGACGGTTCAGCCGGCCGCGCAAGAATCGCCGTCGCAGCTCGCTTCGGAGTTGCTGTCGGTCGTGACGGCAACGGGCGTGAGCTGGCTTGCCTCGTCGTAGGCACGCCGCAGGAGCTGCAACAGCGCCTCGGGCGGCTGTGCGCCGCTGACCGCGTACTTGCCGTCGGCGACGAAGAACGGCACGCCGGTGATGCCGTACCGCGCGGCCTGCTGCTCGTCGGCTCGTACCGCGTCGGCGTAGGCGTCGCCGTCGAGGACCGCCTGTACATGCGCGGCGGGCAGACCGACCTCGGCGGCCAGGCGCGCGAGGGTGGGCTTGTCGGCGATCGGGAGGCCTTCGGTGAAGGTGGCGCGCAGCAGGCGCTCCTTCAGCTGCGGCTGCAGCCCGTCATCTTCGGCCAGGTGCAGCAGCCGGTGGGCGTCGAAGGTATTGCCGCCGCGGATGAGGTCGAACCGGAACTCCAGGCCGTCATCGGCCGCGCGCTGGGTCATCTGCTGGTTCGCCTGCTCGGCCTGGGCGGTCGTCATGCCGTACTTGCGGGCCAGGTGCTCGGCATGGGTTCCCGTGCGCTGCGCGGGCGCGTCCGGGTCGAGCTCGAAGGACCGGTAGGTGACCGTGACCTCGTCAGGATGGCCGAAGGAGGCAAGGGCGCGTTCGAACCGGCGCTTGCCGATGTAACACCACGGGCACACGACGTCAGACCAGATCTCGACATTCATGGCAGTGACAACCTTCGTGACGATGGCGTGATTCCACCGCAGAGCCCCCGGGGATCTCGGGACTGACCGGCTGGCGCATCGCGCGGCGGCGATGCCGACCTGGCTTTCATGTCTTGGGAAGGAATATCCCCAGGGGCTGTGCCACCAGGCGGACGACTGCACCGGTGTCGTCCAGCTCGAACTCGGCGGTGATGCCTGGCTGCCCCTTCACCTCGAACCGCAGGCCCCGTCCCGCCTGTAGTTCGAAGGGCGGGGCGCCGGGCACGGTGACAGTCAGCACATGGTCGCCCTTCTGGGCGACCATTATCTCGATGGGACCCATGGCGTAGGTGCCGCACAGGCGGCGGAGTACCTCGGGGTCCCGGGCCTGGGCGTCCGGCAGCCGCTCAAACCGCAGCGATTCGACGGACGGCTCGAACGGGACGGTGAGGGCGGTGATGTCTCCGTCGGGGTCGGAAAGGAACATGAGCGGGAAGAGATGGGACTGGTCACCAAGCTCGTGCCATTCCAGGTCGAACGTCTCGTAGTGGCGGGTGCGCCAGGCTGAGATCCATCGTGCCCAGCCGTGGCTGAAGGGTGCCCGCTTCGGCGGTGATGGTGAGAGTGCCGTAGCCGGGGTGCTCGTAGTCGCCGGCGTAGGCATCCAGGGGCCTGGGCAGCGGGGCGCCGGAGACGACGCGGCGGGCGCCGCGGACCTCCCGGATTCCGGCCATGGCCGCGTCGAAGCGGGGTTTGAAGGCCGAGAACCAGTCGAGCGGCTCAAGGTTGAGCAGCTCATCCAGCACCCGGTAGGCGACCACTGGCGCCATGGCACTGGAGGAGGTGTTGGTCATCACGGCCACGCCGATGCCATCGTCAGGCAGCAGCATGCACTCGGTCTGGAACCCGTCGATGCCACCACCGTGCTCGGCAAGTCGGCGGTCGCGGTAGCGGCCGATCATCCATCCGAGCCCGTAGGCGTGCCGGGTGGAGGCGGGAAAAGTCCGGTCCTCGGGCAGCACCATGTGCGGTGCGTGCTGGCGGGTCACCGTGGCAGGTGACATAACGGCCTGACCGTCCACTTGCCCGCCGCCCAGCTGCGCCAGCAGCCACCGGGCCATGTCGGAGGCACACGAGTTGATCGCGCCGGCTGGTGACCCCCATGACCGTGACGCTGGAAAAACTCGACCAGCAGTGCGCTCAGCGGTAGGTATCGGACGCTGGGCACGATCCGCGGGCCGTCCCGCGAGATGATGGCTCTGTTGGCGTGCTCAGCCAGAAGTCCCGGCTAGGAGGAGGATCTGGCCATGAGTGAGCGAGAACAAGCGCCAGGCAGCGGCTCCGGCGAGGAACCAGGCCACGGCCCTGAGGTGCTGGATGACGCCAGCGAGGCGGCCATGATGCGGGAGATCCTGCGCCGTCAAGAACGGCACCGCGAAGGCGGGGTCGAGCCCGAGCTGGACGAGATGGGCGAAGAGCCCGCACCCGAGGCATAACCTGCGCTCGATACCTATGTGAGGATCAATGGACAAGTCACCTATCGCATGGCTCAAAGACGTGGCGGAGCATGATTATGAAGCGGCGCACAACTACCTGTCGCTGAAGTTTGATGATAAGCGCGCCGACGAGGTCGTAGCTCGCATGAAGAAGGCCAAGCTGACCTCGCGGCGCGCTAATGACATTCTGCGCGCCACCAGCCTTCCTGCGCTGCCCCTGACCGATCCCGGCGTCCAGCGCGACCTGCTCAAGCTGCTCAACGGCGAGAAGCTGTCACCCGTGCTCGTGTGCGATCAGAAACCGCACGCGGACATAGCCGACGGATACCACCGTGTCAGCCTGGCCTATAACATCGACCCGTTCATGAGCGTGCCGCTGAGACTGGGCTAGCCATCGCGGTCCGCGTGCGCTGATGGTCTGGTGAGTGGCGGTTGCCGGGAATGGTGCGAGATCCTTCTGGCGTGGTATCTCGGGTACCGCTGACGACGCTGCTGTCCTGGGTATGGCTCGCGTTCACGATCGAGGCGGATAACGCGGTCGAGGCTGCGGGCTCGGAGCGGGTCGGCCGGCTGTTCCGCATTTCGCTGCCGATGTGGGCCAACGGGCTGCGGTTCATAGGTCCGGACGGGATCAGCGCGGCGGAGTTGCGGGCGCGGGCCCGGGCCGCGTGCAATATCGGCGGGCTGGAGCGGTGGGGCTGGATCACCGTCGGCGACGCGCCGGGCGGGCGGCGGGCGGGCTATGGCAGTCACCGGAGCGTGACCAGCGGCACGGTGCTGCGGGTGACGCGGGCCGGCGCTTACGCGCGGCGGCTGTGGCCCGAGGTGGTGGCCAGCAACGAGCAGCGGTGGAGGGATCGTTTCGGCGGCGGCGTCGTGGACTCGCTGCGGGACGCCCTGCGGCGGTACGCGGGGCCGATGCCGTCAGCGCCGCCGGAGGTCCACGCCTCGGATGGCTTCCGTACGCACATCGTCGAAGGCCCGCCCCCGGATGAGGATGGATGGCTGGCCGGGCTGCTGGGGCAGGCGCTGACCAGCCTGACGCTCGGCCAGGAAGAGGGCTCACCGGTCTCGCTGCCGCTCGCGGCCAACTTCCTGCGCGTTATCGACGGGGAAACGGTGCGCATCCGCGACCTGCCGGCGTTGTCGGGCGTCTCCAGGGAAGCGGGGGCCATGGCCACTGGCTTCCTGAAGCGCCGGGGCCTGGCTGAGTTCGGCTCGCGGCGGTCCATCACGCTGACCGCCGCGGGCCGCGCCGCGCTCGGCGATTACCGAACACGCGCCACGGCCGGGGAGGACCCGGTGCTCCGGGCGGCGCTCGAACCCGTCGTATCGCGGCGCGAGGCGCTGGCCGAAGGGCTCGTCCCGCCGCCTGGCGGCTGGCGCGGCGAAAAGCCCTATCTGGCGCAGACCCGGCGCGTGCTCGCCGACCCGGCCGCGGCCCTGCCGTGGCAGCCCATGGTGCTGCACCGCGGCGGGTGGCCCGACGGCTCGTAGAGGGCCACCGATGACCACCGCCCGCCCGGCCTCAGGTAACCCGCCGGACGGCGGCTCCGGCTCGGATGGCCCGGGGGATCTCAGCCACCTGGTCCACCACCCCGAGCAGATGAGCAAGCCTTTTTCATCTGCCTTCGCTGTCCCCGCCCGGGTCAGCGGCCCGTGCTTCCGTCGATGAGCTCGCGCAGGATGCCGGCGTGCCCGGCGTGCCGCGCGGTCTCTTCCAGCAGGTGCGTCAGCACCCAGCGCAGGTTGACCGGGGTCTGTCCGGAGGACCGCCTGCAGGGCTGGTCCAGGCTCGCCGCCGCGGCGACGGCGTCGGCTTGCGCCCAGGCGGCGCGATAGCCGCTACGGGCCAGCCAGGTAAACATTCACCCCGCTTGCGCTGCGTGACATGTACCTACTGCGCCTGCAATCCGGATGTGGCCTGGATGAATATTTCGACCGCTCCTTTGGCTCCCCGGATGGGTGATGGCTGCTGGCCCAGGACATGCCAGCCGTGGTCTCGCAGTGCGCGTGCTGCGGTCTTCGCGGCGGCTGCGATCTGTTGTGGCTGGTCGGCAAGGGTGGCGGCGTGGAGTTCGAAGGTTGGCTTGACCAGTGCGATGAGCTGTGCGGCTGGGGCTAGCATCTGCCGGTCGAGCTGGCCGATGGCGTCGGCGATGGCCAGGTAGGACAGGTCCATGGTGATCAGGTTGGCCGGCTCGGTGATGAGGTGCGGGCCGAGCTGGGCCAGGTTGGTGCGCTCGAGGTTGATCACCCGGGGGTCGGCGCGCAGCCAGCCGCGGAGCTGGCCGGCGCCGGCGTCGACGGCGTAGACGCGGATTGCGCCGGCATCGAGCAGGGCCTGGGTGAAGCCGCCGGCTGCCGCGCCCAGGTCGAGCGCGATGGCGCCGGCCGCGTCGATCCCGAAGGCGGTCAGGGCGTGGGTCAGCTTGATCGTCCCGCGCAGCGGGCGGGGCTGGGGTATCTGGATGGCGGCGTCGGCTCGTACGCGGGTGCGCGGGCTTTGCGCGGGTACGCCGTTGACCAGGACCGCGCCTTCCTTGATCAGCCGGGCGGGATCGTCCAGGCCGGGGAAGCGGCGCTGGAGCAGGGTAATGAGGGCGACGAGGGGGGCGCGCCTGGCGGCGGGCATGGCAGGGTTCTCCTTGGGCTCGGGCTGGCAGAACAGGGACCGAGCGGTCAAGGAGGACCACGGGCGGGGCCGTGCGGGTTCCCGCCGTGCCCGCGCACGCCAAAATGGCCGCTGCCATCGGCAGCGGCCAGGGAGTCCGCGGGGATCTAGTGCTAACGCAATCGCATGTTCGTCATGCTACCGGCCGGCTCAGCGTGTCACCCGGCTTGGCTCACGATCATGGAAGAGCAGCAGGCTCGTTGCGCTGACCTGCAGGTTCGCAGCTGGTCAAGGGGCGAAGTTGCGCACTCATATTCCGGCTAAACGTCTGGCGGCCCCGGATCCACCGCACGGCTTTCCGCTTGACCTCGGGCTGATTGCCGCGGTCGGGGCGCTGGCCGCGAGGTGGCAAAGCTGGGCAGTGAAGCTACATCGACACAGCCCGCAAGCACGGCAAGAACGCCATGGACGTCCTGCACGACCTCATGCTCGGCAGGCCCTGGCGACCGCCAGCAGAAGCGTTCTCCCCATAACGACCGATCAGAATCTGCGCTACCCATCACAGGACGTGAATGGGCTGAATTTTTGCCCAGCCAGGTGGCGAACTGGTCCGGGGTGCGCACGCCGTCGTCGATCACGGCGGTGTAGATGTCCAGGCCGCCGACCTGGTCGGGGTATTCCGGTCGGCGGTACCACGCGTCCTTGATGCGCAGCACCGCGCAGTGCTGCTCGGCGGTGATGCGCTCGCGCAGTTCCTCGTGCCAGCGGGTGACGTTGCGGTGCGCGTCGTGCAGCCACAGCGTCAGGTCGATCCGCCAGGGCTGGCCCGCCCGGTCCACGGTGAAGGTCACGTGGTAACGCTCGTCGCGGACCTGGCCGGTCACGCAGCGAGGTCCGCGTTCGTCGTGGTACTCCAGCGACGTGACCGCCACCTGCCCCACGACCCGCGCCAGCAGCCGCATCACGTCCTGGGGCGAGAAGTCACTCCCGGCCAGTACCATCACGTCGAGCTCGCGCCAGGCCATCAGCCCGGAAACAAAGCTGCCCGTGACCAGCGGCGGGCCGATACCGGCGGTCAGCGCGGCCAGATCCAGCCCGGCCAGCACCTCCCGCGCCTCGTCCTGCAGGGCGGACTGCCGGGCCAGCAGCTGCTCATCGGACGTCGGCGACATCAGGGAGAGGCCGTTCGGCAGACCGGGCCGCGGCTGGCCGCGACGGCGGCGAGCATCGACCGGACCACGGTGAAGTCGACCGCCGCGGGACTGCGGTACCGGATGCACCCCTTGCCGACGTCCAGGCTGGCCAGCTGCTCACGGTGGGCATCGAGGACGTCGGCCCGCATCACGTACAGGGAGATGTACCGTTTCTGGCTCGCCCAGGCGATCTCGGCCACCCCGTCACGGCTGTAGGTGGGCATCCCGTAACGCATGGCCTCGTCAAAGCCCGCCAGCAGCTGGCCGCAGAGCTCCCGCAGCCCGCTCAGGACCGCGCGCCGGTCCGCGGGGACCTGAGCCAGGTAGCCGTCGACGTCGTCGGCATCGCTGCGCACGACCGCATCCTACGATCGTCCGTGCCGCTGGCGGCATCCCGCCGGCGCCTCAGCCGGGGTCCAGCTGCGCGAACGGCGGCTGGGCGGCCTCTTCGTCGGTCAGCTGGAGCGGGAGCTGCACCCGGCCGAGGCGGGCGGCCCGGTAGGCGGCGTAGATGATCTCCAGGACCACACGGCCGTCCTCGCCGGTCTCCCTGGGCACCGCGTCGTCGGCCACGCACCGGGCGAAGTGGTCCATCTCCTGCGGGATGCCGCCGTTCCATAGCTCGTCGGACGCCGTGAACGTCCAGCCGCGGGTGTCGGGCGCCTTCTCGACCGCGTACCCGTACCCCACGTCGCTGAAGGTGGCCAGCGACGAGCCGCGCACCAGGTCGGCGTAGGTCACCCCCCGGGAGCCGACGATCTCGGCCCGGTCGTCCATCCCGCCCGGCTTGGCCCAGCTGGCCTCGATCAGGCCCACCCGGCGGCCCTCGAACCGGATCGTGATGATCGCATGGTCTTCGGCCCGGGTCCGCTCGTTATGGACAAAGGTGCCGACCTCCGCGGACACCGACCGGGCCGGGGGCTTGCCGTGCACCCACCGGGCGAACTCAATGCCGTGGCAGCCCATGTCCATCAGCACGCCGCCGCCGGCCAGCTCCGGATCCCAGAACCAGTCCGAGTGCGGCCCGTAGTGCTGCTCGGTCTGGCGGACCAGGTAGACGTCGCCGAGCGCTCCCTCGTCGGCCAGTTCCTTGGCCCGGACGTACATCGGCGCGAAGCAGATCTCCTCGGCGTACATCAGCTTGACCCCGGCGTCGCGGCAGGCGGCGATCATCTCGTCGGCCTCGCGCAGCGTCCGCGCCAGCGGCTTCTCGCAGATGACGTGCTTGCCGGCCTGCGCCGCCGCCACGGCGATGTCGCGGTGCAGGTGGTTCGGGGCCGCTATGCAGACCAGGTCGACATCGGGGCGCCCGGCCAGCTCCCGGTAGTCGGTGTGCCAGGCCGGGATCCCCCACCGCGCCGCGAACTCGGCCGCATGGTCGGGCGACCGCGACGCGACCGCGCGCACCGACGCGACCGGCGATAGCGAGAAGGCCTCCGCGTGCATCTGGCCGATGAACCCGGTGCCGACCAGCCCGACCCCTACCTTACCCGGTGCCATGCCATCCCCTCCCGCCGCTACCTGCCAGCCCGCCTGGCAGCCAGGATCCCGTAAGGCCTGCCGTCGTGTCACGACGCCACACGCTGATCCCGGTCAGAGCGCGGCGCCATCGCCGAGACGCCAGCGCGGCCGGTTGAAGCCGGCGCCCGGCGAAGGGGATACTCCCGTCGTGGCTGGGCAATACGGGCGGACATCGCTCGACGTGACCGGGGAACCGCTCAAGGCGCAGATGGAGACGTTCCTCGATGAGCACCGGGCTGCGCTGCACGCGTGCCTCGACGGCCTGACCGAGGAGCAGGCCCGGCGCCGTCTGGTTCCGTCCCGGACCACGCTGCTGGGCCTGGTCAAGCACGCAACCTACGCCGAGAGGGTCTGGTTCGGCGAGGCCGTCACCGGCCGCCCGCGCCAGGAGATGGGCCTCCCGCCGAGCGCCGCCGACGCGTTCCTGCTCGCCGACGAGGACACCATCGAGTCGGTCGGCCGCGCGCACGACCAGGCGTGCGAGGCATCGCGCCGGGCCACCGCCGGCCTCGGCCTGGATGACGTGCTGTCCGGGCACCGCCTAGGGCCGCTGCCGTTGCGCTGGGTCTACCTGCACACCCTGCGGGAATTCGCCCAGCACTGCGGCCACGCGGACATCCTGCGGGAGCAGATCCTGAGCGCCGGATAGGGCGCCGGGCGGGCAGGCCTTCCCGCTGGCCTGCGTCTGGCGCGACGGCCCGCAGCCGCCGCGAGGTATCAGGACGGCCGGCGCTGGCTCTATTTGGGGTACCGGGCGCTGGCCCACGGCGCCGCAACGGGCCCGGGGCCGCGCAATAACCGATGCACGGGGGTGCAGATCATGGTTGACGTTGCTTGCTTTTGCGGATGCTGCTACTCGTTCGAGGGCGACGGGGCAGCCTGTCCCCGGTGCGGCGAGTACGCATCGGTAAGGTCCGGGCCCGCCGCGGGACCGGATGGCCAGCCGGCCGCCGGCCGACCGGACGGGGCCGACTCTGACCGCGTGCCCGCTGGCGCCGCGGCGCGGGACTAGCCGCAGATGCCCTGCAGGGCGCGGCGCACCGATCCGGGTAGCGCCGTGTCGGCAAGCTGACAGCGGTGCTGTCGGCTGCGCGACTGACCGCGGCGCCGCGCCCGGAGATGCTGGCGCTATGAAGATCTTGGTGGCTGGCTGGGACAGCGGCGGGGGCCGCCCGGGTAGTCCAGGCCGGGGCGGGCCGGCGGGTCCGGAAGAACGCCAGCGCCGCGACGCTACGGGAGGCCATAGGCCGGGTCCTGGACGACGACCGCTACCGCGCCGCCGCCGGGCGCATGGCGGCACAGCTCGCCCGCGAGCGCGACGAGGGCCTCGTGGTCGATGAACTCGGGCGCGTAGCGGCCCGGTCACCCGCGGGTGTATCTGGGGCGGCGTAGCGCGCTCTGCTTCAACAGAACATGTGACTCGCCGGCCAGCAGGCCGGCGACCGGGAGGCGGGGGCCTTCCCGGCCGGGGGCCCGGGCACCTAGGGGGAACTATGCGCATTCTGTTGATTTCGAGCGCCTACAACAGCCTGACCCAGCGCGTGCACGCTGAGCTGGCCGACCGCCGCCATGAGGTGTCGGTCGAGCTCGCGCTCTCCGACGAGGTCATGCGGGAAGCAGTCCGCCGCTTCGACCCGGACCTGATCGTCGCGCCGATGCTGACCAGGGCGATTCCCGACGACATCTGGTCGGCACTCCCGTGCTTCATCGTCCATCCGGGACCCGTCGGCGACCGCGGCCCGTCCTCGCTCGACTGGGCGATCATGAGCGGCGCTCGGCGCTGGGGGGTCACCGTGCTCCAGGCGAACGCCGAGATGGACGCCGGTGACATCTGGGCGAGCGTCGAGTTCCCGGTGCCCCGCTGCTCGAAGAGTTCCCTGTACCGCAACGAGGTGGCGGACGCGGCGCTGGAGGCCCTGCTGCTCGCGGTAACGCGGTTCGAGACGGGCCGCTACCGGCCAGAGCCGCTGGACTACTCCCGCCCCGGCGTCACCGGCAGGCTGCGGCCGCCCTGCCGGCAGGAGCACCGCAGGATCGACTGGCAGGCCGATCCCACGTCCGTGATCCTGGCCAGGCTGCGGGCGGCCGATTCTAGCCCCGGCGTCCTCGACGCGATCGGCGGGGACGAGTACTTCCTGTTCGGCGGGTACGAGGAAGATCAGCTGCGCGGCCGCCCGGGGGCGCTCCTGGCGCGCCGGGGCGGCGCGGTCTGCCGGGCGACCGTGGACGGGGCGGTCTGGATCCCGCAGCTGCGCCGCCGCCCGGCGCCCGACGGCCCGCTCACCTTCAAGCTGCCCGCGACGCTGGCGCTCGGCGGGTTGGCCGCCGGGGTGCCGGAGGTCGACGCGCCGCTGGTGCTGCCGCCCGGGCGGCGCACGTACCGGGAGATCAGCTACCGCGAGGCGGTCGGCGTCGGCTACCTGCAGTTCTCTTTCCCCGGCGGGGCCATGAACACCGGTCAGTGCCGCCGGCTGCTCGCCGCGTACCGGCACGCCCAGGGCCGCCCGGTGCGGGTGATCGTGCTCGGCGGGCTCCGGGACCTGTTCAGCAACGGCATCCACCTGAACGTGATCGAGGCCGCCGCCGACCCCGCCGAGGAGTCCTGGCGGAACATCAACGCCATCGATGACCTGGTGCAGGCGATCCTGACCACCACCGACCAGCTCACGGTGGCGGCACTCGCGGGTAACGCCGCGGCGGGGGGCCTGATGCTCGCGCTGGCCGCCGACGAGGTCTGGTGCCGGGCCGGCGCGGTCCTCAACCCGCACTACCGCCTCATGGGCCTGCACGGCTCGGAGTACTGGACCTACACCCTGCCCCGCCGCGTCGGCGCGCAGGAGGCGGCCCGGCTCACCGAGGCCTGCCTGCCGGTCACTCCCACCTCGGCCCTGCGATCCGGCCTGGTCGACCGGGTCATCACGGGCTCGGCCACCTCCTACCACTTCCAGGTGATCACCCTGGCCGAGCAGCTGGCCCGCAGCGCCGGCCACGAGGCACGGATGGCCGCCAAGGCCCGCCGGCTCGCCGAGGTCGAGAGCGAGCGGCCGCTGGCGTCCTACCGCGCCGAGGAACTGGCCATCATGCGGCGCAACTTCTCCGACCCGGGCGAGCCCTACGCCGAGCTGCGCCGGGCGTTCGTCTACAAGCAGAAGCCCGCGCGGACGCCGACCCGCCTGGCGCTCCACCACGCCGACCCGGTCCTGTCCGGTGCGTGAGGCCTGGTCCGTGCGTCCGATGCCGGGCCTGATTATGCTGTGCCTGCCGGGCCGGGCGGTTCGCAGTCCCGGGTCCGGCGGAGCAGCACCGGGCTGACCTGAAATGTCGGACGCCTCGACCGAGCGCGCCGCCCGAGGTTCTCCCCCGCGTGAGGGCCTCGACGGCGGATCTGGCCGCCTGCCCCGGCCGCTGACGAGCTTCATAGGCCGGGAGCAGGAGCTGGCCGAGGCCATGCGGCTCCTGGAACGCAGCCGGCTGCTGACCCTGACCGGACCCGGCGGCAGCGGCAAGACGCGGCTGTGCATCGAGCTGGCCGCGGGCGCGGCCGGCGACTACCCCGACGGGGTGTCCTTCGTCCGGCTGGCACCGGTCAGGGACCCCCGGCTGGTGCCCTCGTCGATCGCCCAGAGCGTCGGGCTGCCGGATCCCCGGGGGCGGCCGCTGGTCGATCGCCTGGCCCATCACCTGCGGGACCGCAAGCTCCTGCTCGTCCTGGACAACTTCGAGCACCTGCTGCCGGCCGCATCGGTGGTGGCGGAGCTGCTGGGCGGTACCCGCGAGCTGCGCATCGTGGTGAGCAGCCGCTGCCCGCTGCGGGTGTCGGGCGAGCAGGAATGCCCGGTCCCTCCGCTGGCGCTCCCGCCGCAGGCACCGGCCCCGCTCGCGTCGGTGGCCGCCAGCGAGTCGGTGCGGCTGTTCGCCGAGCGAGCCGCGGCCGTGATGCCGGGCTTCGCCGTGGACGAGCAGAACGCCGCCGCGGCCGCCGCGATCGTGCGCAGGCTGGACGGCCTGCCGCTGGCCATCGAGCTGGCGGCGGCGCGGGTCAGGCTGCTGCCGCCCGAGGCCATCCTCGAGCGGCTGGAACATTCGCTGGGGCTACTGACCGGCGGGAGCCGGGACCTGCCCGACCGCCAGCAGACCCTGCGCGCCACGATCGAGTGGAGCTATGACTTGCTCGGCGAGCAGGCCAGGAAGCTGCTGGCGGCCTGCTCGGTGTTCCGCGGCGGCGTGCCCCTGCCGATGATCGAGCCGGTCTGCGCGCAGGCCGGCGCCGGCGTGGCCGTGCTGGACGGCCTGCAGGAGCTGGTGGACCAGAGCCTGCTCCGCCCGCTGCGGCCGCCGGGCGCACCGCGTTACCTGATGCTGGAGACGATCCGCGAGTTCGCGGCCGAACGCCTGGCCGGCACGCCGCAAGCCGCTCGCCTGCGCGCGGCGCACGCGGCCGCTTTCCTGGCCCTGGCTCAGCAAGCCGCGGGGCCGATGACCGGGCCGGGCCAGAAGGACTGGCTGGAGCGGCTCGACGTGGAGCACAATAACCTCCGCGCGGCGCTCGACTGGTACCGCCAGGAGGATCGCCGCGCCGCGCTGCGCCTGGCCGTGGCCATGTCCTGGTTCTGGTCCCTGCACGGCCACTACACCGAGGGAAGGCAGCGGCTGCGCGCGCTGCTCGGCCTCGTTCCCGACGAGAACCAGGTGCGCGTCCGGGCGCTGAACGGCGCGGCCTGGCTCGCCATCGACCAGGGCGACTACGCCCACGCCGACCACCTGCTCATCGAAAGCACCGAGCTGAGCCGCAGGCTGAACGACAAAGCCGGCGAAGGCATGGCCGCCGCCTTTCTGTCCCGCAGCATGCTGTCCAGCGACCGGGTAGCCGAGGCGGCCCCGTACCCCGACCGGGCCTTCGCGCTGCTGGCCGAGGCAGAAGACCAGCCGGGGATTGCGATCGCCCTGTTCTACCGGGCGCTCAGCGCGCAGTTCACCGGCCGCGCCGAGGCGGCATGCGAGCTGCACGAACGCTGCGTGGCCCGGTGCCGGGAGCTGGGCTTCGAATCGCTCCGGGCACGCGCCCTGCAACTGCTCGGGATCGTGCGGGTAGACCTGGGAGACCTGACGGCGGCCCGGGCGGCGCTACGGGAGGGCCTGACGACCTCGGTGGCCCTGGGCGACCGGTTCGTGATCCCCATCGGACTGTCCGGTTTCGCGGGGCTGGCCGCCAAGACCGGCAAGCATCGCATGGCGCTGCGGCTGGCGGGCGCGTCGGAGGCCTACCGGGATGCCTTTGCCTCCGCGTTTCCCGAGCCCAACCGGGCGTACCTGGACAGCTGGCTGGCGCCGTCGCTGCGGGCCGTGGGCCGGGCGGCCGCGGGGCTCCTGGCCGAGGGGCGGCAGATGACGCTGACGGCGGCCCTGGAGTGCGCGCTGGCCAACGAGCCCGAGGAAGCCTGGCGGACCCGCCCGGGACCGGGCCTCACCCGGCGCGAGCAGGAGGTCGCGGTACTGGCCGCCCGCGGCCTGACCAACCGCGACATCGCCGCCCGGCTGTGCCTGTCGGTCCGCACGGTCGAGGCGCACGTCGATCACATCCTGGGCAAGCTGGGCTTCCGCACCCGCACCCAGCTGGCCGCCTGGGCGCACCAGGAAGGCCTGCTGGCCGAAGATACGTAGCTGCCTACGTAGTCCTTCTGATGACGGTGGCCGGCCTGGGGGCGGAGCGTGGGCGGCATGAACGACATGCAGGCCACCCGGCGAGCCGGCCGCCCGGGCTGCCAGGTCCTGGTGGTCGGCGCCGGCCCCACGGGCCTGGTGCTGGCGACGGACCTGCTGGCGCGGGGCATCACGACGCGCATCATCGACAAGGGCGACGGGGTGAACCTGGAAACCAGGGCGGTCGCGATCCACGCCCGCGCGCTGGAGGTGCTCGACCTCATGGGCCTGGCCGACCGGTTCGTCGAGCGCGGCCAGATCGTGCACCGGTTCTGCTTTTATACCGACGGCCGCCGCCGGCTCGCCATCGACCTGACCCGCAACGGGACCCGTTACGGATTCATGCTCGACATCCCGCAGCACGACACCGAGAGCCTGCTGCGCGCCCGGGTCGCCGAGCTAGGCGGCGTGATCGAGCAGGGCAGCGAGCTGACCGGCCTGCAGGACGGGGCGGCCGGCGTCACGGCGAGGGTCTGGGACGCGGCCGGCCGGCCGCGCGTGATCACCGCTGACTACGTGGCCGGGTGCGACGGCGCGCACAGCCGGGTCCGGCACGAGCTCGGCCTCCCCTTCCACGGTCATCCCTACCCGCAGGACTGGCTGCTGGCCGACGTCCGGCTGGACTGGGCCCGGGCCGAGGACGAGGTGCATGCCTTCTTCCGGTCCGACGGCGTGCCGCTGGTCTGCTTCCCGATGCGGGAGCACCAGTGGCGGCTGGTGCTGCCGTTCGCGGGTGACCGTGCTCCCGGACCCCCGGACCTGGTCGAGATCCAGCGACTGGTCGACCAGCGGGCGCCGGAACGGGTCGTCGTTTCCGATCCCACCTGGCTGGCGAGCTTCAACTGTCACCGCCGATCCACCGACACCTACCGCCGCGGGCACGTGCTGCTGGCCGGCGACGCGGTGCACATCCACACCCCGGCGGGAGGCCAGGGCATGAACACCGGGATCACCGACGCCCACAACCTGGGCTGGAAACTAGCGCTGGTCGCGGCGGGCCGGGCTCCCGGGCAGCTCCTCGACACCTACGGCCGCGAACGAGAGCCGGTCGCGGCCCAGGTGCTCAGCCTCACGCACACGCTGGTCCGGTTCGGCACCATGCGCCGCCCGGTTCCGCGGGCCCTGCGGGACGCCATCGTCCCGGCCGCCTTCCGGGTCGGCCCGGTCCACCGGCGCGCGGTCCGCCGCTGGACCCAGGTGAACGTCGGCTATCCCGCCAGCAGCCTCACCCGGCCCGGCCGGGGCCGTGGCCGGCCCAGGCCTGGGGAGCGAGCCCCGGACATCGAGGTGCGCACGCGGGAAGGGACGACCAGGCTGTTCAGCGTCCTGCGCCGCGGCCGTCACGTCATGATCGTCACCGGGGCGAATCCGGCCGGCCTGCCGTGCCGTCCGGCGCTGGGGCCCTACCGGGACCTGCTCGAGGTCGTCACCGGCGGTCCCCGGGACGGGCATGCCGCCCGCGGCCGGCGCGCCGGGTCCGTGGTGCTGATCCGGCCGGATGGATACATCGCCGCCCGCGGCAGGCCGGACCGGATGGAGGCCGTGCTGGGTTACCTGCGGGACTTGTCCGGCGCGGGCGAGATCGGCCTGCCCGCCCCGCCCGCCCCGCCCGTCCCGGCCTCGGCCGCGGCCCGGTGATGCCCGGGGTATGGTGAGCGCCGCTCCCCGCGCATTGGTCACGGCCCGGTGTCCTGGCGCTCGCGTATGCCGTACAGCAGGATCGAGGCGCTGACCGCGACGTTGAGCGAGTCGGCCCGTCCGTGCATCGGTATGGTGATCTTGTCTGAGGCGTGCTCCAGCCAGGATGGCGTGATGCCCTTGCGCTCGTTGCCGACCACGACCGCGGTGCGCCGGCCGAACGTGACCTGCTGGTACGGCTGCGCGTCCGCGCCGACCGTCGCCAGGAAGACCGCGAAGCCCCGGTCCCGCAGCCAGCGCGCCGCGCCGGCCGGCTCGGCGAACTCCAGACGGCGTGATCGTGTTCGCATGTTCCCCCAGGAGCGAACCGGTGCTTGGCCCGGGCGGCCCGGACAGATACTGGCCAGTGTGGTTCTGGACGGGTTCGTTCGTGCGCTGGACGGTTTTGAGGCCGTGCTCGCCGGGGTTGCGCCTGACCGCTGGGATGCGCCGTCGCCGTGCGAGGGCTGGTCCGCCGCCGATGTCGCCGGTCATGTGATCGGTGACCTGCGGGCGGTTGAGGAGTTCGCGACCTGGCGCGATGAGTCAGATAGTCCCGCTGATCCGGGACCTGCTGCCGGAGATGATCCGCTGGCCGCGTGGCGCGCGGCGCGGGTCGGCATGATGGCGGTGCTGGAGCCTGCGGCGCTGGCCCGGCCCGTGCCGTTGCCGTGGGGCGGGCAGATGCCGCTGGGCGAGTTCCTGGGGCGGTACCCGATGGAGATCCTGGTGCACACGTGGGATCTGGCGCAGGCCACGGGCCAGGCCGCCGGGCTGGACCCGGGCCTGGTCCGCGACGCGCTGGGGCCAGCGCGGCAGTTCGCTCCCGTAGCCCGCCTGTCGGGCCTGATCGGACCGGAATGCGCCGTGCCCGGCGACGCCGACGACCTGACCCGGCTGCTGGCCATCTTCGGCCGCCGTACCCTGGCACCGCCTCACTTTCGGGCGCCGTGAAGCCGGTAGAGCCCGGTAGCCGCGACACCTACCAGAAAGGCGGCTGCGGCGGTCACCGCAGCCCGGCTGCGCCGGAGGCGCCGCGCAGATGGGACCAGGATGTCACCTCGGCGGGTCTTCCCCGACGAGCCCGTCGACCGACTCCCGGATCAGGTCCGCCTGGCCGACGTGCCGCGCGTACTCCTCGATCAGGTCGACCAGGATCCGGCGCAGGCTGGGCGACCGGCCGTCGGACGTGGTGAACCGGGCCAGCTGGTCCACGCCCCCGCTGGCCAGCGCCTCGCTGACCGCGGAGCGGGAGCGGGTCACGGCCTCCCGCCACAGCGTCAGCAGCTGCTCGGGGGTATCGTCGGCGGCCGAGTGCCACTCCCAGTCGGGGTCGGCGTCCCAGTCCGCCGTATCCCACGGAGGCCCGAAGTCTCTCCCGAGCAGCCTCCGGGAGAAGTACTCGTCCTCAACCAGGGCCAGGTGCTTGAGCAGCCCGCCCAGGGTCACCGACGAGGCGCCCACCGTCGCACTCAGGCCGGCCGCGTCGAGGCCCTCGCACTTCCAGACCAGGGTCCGGCGCTGGCGCTCCAGGGAGCCGATCAGGGTGTCGGCCTCGCTTCCGGCGACCGGCGGCTCCCGCAGAATACCCTCGTGGTTGTCCGTCATGGTGAGCACGCTAGGGCACGCCCGTGACAATCGATATCCGCAGATCAGGTGGTACCGGCCAGCGTGAGCGGGTACGGCACACGGTGGGACCGCCTGACCTTGGGGGGTGTAACCGTGCCTCACCTGCTCCTGATCGACGCGACGCTGGGTGCTGTGGCGATCATGTTGGCGGCCTGGATCGTGGTGCGGAGCGCGCGAAGAGACCGGCATTCGCAGAGGTACGGGGAAGTTGCCGGGCTGACTGGTGAGGGGACGGCCCTGGGCGAGATGACCGTCGTGCCCGGGCTCAGTGAGGCCGGGATGGATCCAGACCCTGGTGCCCGCGGGCCAGATCCTGATGTGCCCGAGCCGGATCCCGGCGTGCCCGAGCCGGATCCTGACCTGCAGGCCACGGATCCTGGCGCCCGCCAGCCGGCCGGGCTGGAGCAGGCGCCGCCGCAGGTCAGCGTGGTAGCCGACGCCGACCCCGCCGAGAACGACCCGGATCCTGGCGCGCCCGAGGCCCGCCCGGAGCAGGCGCCAGCGCAGCTCAACGGGACAGCGGGCGCGGGGCCCGGTGCCCATGCGCCAGCCGCGGAGCCCGGCGGGCAACCGGGCGCGGATGGCACCGTGAACGACAGCGGGCGGGTCGGCAGCTACTACGACGGGGCCGACCAGCCGGTAGCCGACTACCTGGCCGAACTAGGCTGGTCCGAGGAATCGGGAGCGCGCAACTGGGGGTAGCGGACGCGGGAGGCGGGCCATGGACCAGCAGGAGCTCAAGGCACAGTGCCTCGCCCTCCCGGGTGCCGTGGAGGACTTCCCGTTCGGGGATGAGGTCTCGGTCTTCAAGGTCGGCGGGAAGATGTTCGCGATGTGCCCCCTCGACGGCGAGCCGCTGCAGCTGAGCGTCAAATGCGAGCCGGACCTGGCGGCGCAGCTGCGGGCCACGTACCCGGCCATCGCGCCCGGGTATCACCTGAACAAGCGGCACTGGAACACGATCACGCTCGATGGCTCGCTGCCTGATCAGATGGTGACCGATCTGCTCGCCGACTCCTACGACCTGGTCGTCGCCTCGCTCCCGAAGGCGCGCAGGCCGGCCTGACCCCGCCGCCTCAGTCCAGCCCCCAGCACGTCCAGCTTGACAGCGGCCGGTCGGGCGTCATGGCCAGCAGGACCCGCCCCTCGGCCGTCAGCGCCCGAAGATGCTCATCGTCGTCGGGTACCGCCAAGCCGTACTTTTCCCGGATGGCACGGAAACGGGGCAGCTCAGCGACGATGTCCTCGCGGATCTCGACCATGGCCGGGACCAGCACGGCCCGGAAGCGGACGGAATCGTCCACCAGCAGTTGCGCCCTCGGGTCCCGGCGGAAGATCGCATACTTCACGCGGCCCCTCGTGGTCGACACGTAGAACCGCTCGCCGTCCCAGGAGAACCAGTTCGGGCTCAGCTGCGGGCGCCCGTCGCGGCGGATCCCGGCGACGACGACGTTACGCGGCTCAGCGAGGAACGCCTCGATCTTCTCGGTTGAGGTCACCTCGTTACGCTATCGGGGCCGGAGGCCGAAGGGCACGACGGCCGCCAGTCAGAAGAGGAGGCCAGATGGCATCAACGCTGGAGCAGGTCGGCAGCCTGCTGCTCGAGGCAGGCGAGACCCACCATCGGGTGTACCGGATCGTGGAAGGAGCCGACGACGACTGGGCGTCCTTCTACGCCTGGTGGCTCATCGAGCTCTCGGAGCTGCCGGCCCTGCTCGGCACCAAGCCCGTCCGCAGCGAGCTGGTCTACCTGCTCGTCAGCCTGGACAAGCAGTACACGGCGGAAGACCCGGACGAGTCCTGGGAGCGCTTCTACGCACGCCAGATCGTCGACCACTTCAGGCCGCGCTAGACCAGGGCGCCATCCTGGCCCCCGCGGCCGGGCTTACTGGCCGGCCGCCCCGCGTCGTGGTACTCGTCGTGACGGCGCATCCACATCTGGGGCGCGTCGCCTCCTCCGGGCGCGAGATCTCCAGGTCGAAGTTGTAGTCGCTGCCGTAGGAAGAGGCCCACCGGAAGCTCCACCCCATCCGCCGCCGGTACCCCTCCGGTCTTCGTGGCCGAGATCACCGACGCTACCGCCGGCGCCGCTGCGCCCAGCCACAGGCCCGGACGCAGCCCGCCGGGGCTTGACGCGAGTCTGCCCGGCATTCCCGGGGTCGGTGCCCTGCGCCTGAGGCTTACCGGCTAGGGTGCCGGCAGGCAAGCGCGTGGAAGCTTCGTCTCGCTCTCGGAACTCGATGGGTTATCGAAGCAATGGAGGATTCGCGGCTTTTTTCATCGAAGAACGGTTTGCGGCATCCTCTGAGGGTGGCAGCGAAGTCCGTTATCGCGGTGATCTGTCTGCTGGTGGCCTGCCTGAGCGCAGCGTGCGGGCCGGCCGCGCCTTCGGCGTCTTCGACTGCACCCGCCGCTATCACGTCGGCGGCGCCGGTCCGGACCGCTCCCCGTCCCGTCACGGCTCCGGTCCTCGCCGCGCGCTGCCCGCGGTACCCGGCGGCGACCTACGGCATCGACCCGAACCAGGTGCCGGACACCGGAGGCGGTGCGCAGCTGGTCACCGTCGTCGCCCCGTCGCCGGCTAGCTGGGCCGGGACCTTTACCGCCTGGGCCAGGGGAGCCGGCGGTTGCTGGAGCCCGGTGTCGTTTGCCGGGCAGCCCGCGCAGCCCTTCCGGGCCCAGACGGGCTACGGTGGCCTGCTGCCCATCTCACGCCGCGTGCCCGGCGACTGGGCCACCCCCACTGGCCTGTTCCCGTTCGGCACGACCATGTACGGCAACTCGCCCGTGAGCCCCACCACCCGCTACCCCTACCACCACCTGGTGTGCGGTGACTGGTGGGACGAGCAGCCCGGCAGCCCGGCCTACGACAGGTTCCAGCATGTGCCCTGCGCGATCACCCCGCCGTACGGCGAGGACTCCGAGGCCCTGTGGACCGAGGTCCAGCCCTACCAGCACTTCATCGACATCAAGATGCCCGCCCCGCCGGACAACGGAGCCGGCATCTTCCTGCACGACGACATGCCAGAGGGGTACACCGAAGGCTGCGTGGCCCTGCCCAACGCCGAGCTTGATGCCGTGCTCGGGTGGCTGAACCCCGCCGCCCGCCCGCACATCCTGATCGCCATCGGCTGACCTCGCGGTTCCCGGAGCGCAACCGGCGGCCCGTTGTTGACGCCGGTTCAGTGCGTGGCCAGCAGCCCCAGCTTGGCCAGTGACGCGGTCATGGCATCGCGCCACTCCTCGCCGTCGGCGACGGCCTTGCGCAGCTCCTGCGGGGAACGGGAGCAGTCGAACGTCTCGGTCACGATAGTGACACCGGGGCCATCGCCGGAGAGCTCGTATCCCCACCGGTACCCGCCGCCGTCGTCCGGGCGGGAGGCCGGCACCGGTTCCCACACCAGCCGGCGCCCCACCTGGTAGTCCAGCACCTCGTTGCGCATCTGGTAGTCGCCAAACTCGTCGTGGTGCATGTTCATGAGGAAAACGTCACCGGTTCCGGACAGCCGGACCGCCGGGGCCGGCTCTCGTACCATCCCCGAGCCGTCGATCAGCGGGTGGTTGGCGGTGTCGGCCAGCAGCGCGAACAAGCGTTCCGGGGTGGCCTCGATGCGCCGGGAGACCGACACGAATCCGTCTGCCATGGTCATGTCCTTTCTGCTGTCATCAGCATTCAGGGTGCAGACGTCACCGGCGGCGCGAACTCATCGGCCGCGGGCTCCGACCTGAGCCTGGGCACGGCCGACGTCGGCGGTTGCTGCGGTCTGCGGGCGTGGTTAGGGTTGCTGGGTCCGCGCCACGGGGCCGCACGCCAGGGGAGCAATCGGATGACGCAGTCGGATGACCGTCCGGTTCGCTGGGGGATCCTGGCTACGGGCGGGATCGCCCGGGCCTTCGCGCAGGATCTCGCGCTGCTGCCCGGCTGTGAGATTGTCGCCGTCGGGTCACGGTCGCAGGCTTCGGCGGACGCGTTCGGGGATGAATTCGGCGTACCGCGCCGGCACGCGAGTTACGAGGCTCTGGTCGGCGATCCGGATGTCGATGTCGTGTACGTGGCCACGCCGCATCCCGGCCATCACGGCGCCGCGCTGCTGGCGATCAACGCGGGTAAGGCGGTGCTGGTCGAGAAGCCGTTCGCCATGGACGCCGCGCAGGCGGGCGAGATGATCGACGCCGCGCGCGAGCGGGGAACCTTCCTCATGGAGGCCATGTGGACGCGCTTTTTGCCGCACATCGCGCGGGTGCGTGAGATCCTCGCCGCCGGAACGCTGGGCGACGTGGTCTACCTGACCGCCGAGCACGGGCAGTGGTTCGCCGCCGATCCGCAGTTCCGGCTGTTCGCGCCGGACCTGGGCGGCGGGGCCTTGCTGGACCTGGGCATCTACCCGGTCTCGTTCGCGAGCCTGGTGCTGGGCGGCCCGGCGCGGATCACGGCCGTCAGCGACCGGGCGTTTACCGGCGTTGACGCCACGACGTCGATGATCTTCCAGTATGACGGGGGCGCCCACGCGGTGCTGACCACGACCTTGCGGGCCGCATCGGGCAACCCCGCCGCCATCTACGGCACCGCGGCGAGGATAGAGATCGACGGCTGGTTCTACACTCCGACCACGTTCCGCGTGATCGCGCGTGACGGCACCGAGCTAGAGCGCTTCGACCAGCCGTATCCAGGGCGCGGGCTGCGCGGCGAGGCCGCCGAGGTGGGCCGCTGCCTTCGCGCGGGGCTGCTCGAGAGCCCGCTGATGCCGCTGGACGAGACGTACGCGATCATGCAGGCCATGGACGAGGTTCGCCGGCAAATCGGCTTGTCGTACCCGCCAGCCTGACCGCCTCGGCCGGCGCCGCGCTACCGTCAGCAGCGAGGATTCGCGAGGATATTCGCCATGGGATCAACCAGCGTGGTCGACGCTGCCCGCCGGTCCCTGGGGCCGGTCGGCGCGTACCTGCCGATACCGTTCGCCAGCGCACCACCTGTCGACCTGCAGCGCGAAGCTGCCGTCCGGCTGGAGCGCGCCGGCTACCGTGCCGCCTGGACCAACGAGACCGTCGGCGGCAAGGACCCCCTCGTGCAGTTGGCCCTGCTGCTCCCGGCCACTGAGCGGATGACGTTCGGCACGGGCATCGCCAACATCTGGGCCCGAGCGCCGCAAACCGCGCATGGCGCCGCGGCCATGCTGGCCCAGGCCTACCCTGGCCGGTTCGTGCTGGGGCTGGGAGCCGGTTACCCGCAGCAGGCGGCAGCCGTCGGCCGGGAGTTCGGCAGCCCGCTGGCCGCGATGCGCGATTACCTGGAGCGGATGGCGGCCCCGACCATGACACCCGCGCCCGAGGCGTCCTACCCCCGCATCGTCGCAGCGAACGGCCCGAAGATGATCGCGCTGGCCGGCCAGCTGGCCGACGGGGCGCTGCCGGCGGGACTGCCGCCGGGATTCACGACGCAGGTTAGAGAGGCGCTCGGCCCAGGCAAGCTGCTGGTCATCGGATTGTCCGTGATCACCGATACCGCCGACCGCGAAACGGCGCGGGCCAGAGCGAGGAACGCGGTCGCGGCCTCGCTCAGCCGGTCGTGGTACGCGGCAACCATCACCCGGCTGGGATACAGCGGCCAGCAGATCGCCGCGGTGAGCGACGAGCTCGTCAACGCGATCGTCGCCCACGGCGATCCGGACTCGATCGCCGCCATGGTAGGCGCGCACCGGGCCGCCGGGGCGGACCACGTGATTCTCATGCCTTCGGGCACCGCTGACCTTGACCTCATGGCGGGTGTCGGGCAGCTGGAACGTCTCGCCCCAGCCGTGCTCTAGCCAGCCGCTGCGCCACCGGCGAGGAATCCGCGGATGGCGGCGGCGATCTGGCCCGCGTGGGTTTCGAGGGCGAAGTGGCCGGTGTCCAGCAGCCGGACATCCGCGCCGGGAATGTCGCGCTTGAAGGCTTCGGCTCCTGCGGACAGGAAGAACGGGTCGTTGCGGCCCCAGAGCTATTTCCGCTCGCTGCGGCGGTCATGCCGGCTGCCAGGCTCGCCAAGCCGGGGCGGAATCCAGCCGGATAATTGTTCCTAACAGTTAGCAACGAGCCTGGCACATTACTTGGGCCCGGGACAAGGGCTCAAGAGTTTGGAAGAATTCATGGCGCTTATCGAAATCCCTAATGCCTATAATCCTGATATGGCCGTTAGAACTGCCGGGCCAGGGCGTTTCGCCGTGACCGGCGAGCCGATCGTCGCGGTGGACCTTATCGACACCGTCGCGCCGCCCGGATCGCTGGCGGCCGGTGACCTGCTGTCGGCCGACGGCGACGCACGGGCCTGGTGGCAGATCCAGGCCGCCCGCGTCCCGTCCGGAGACCTCCCCGATATCCGGGCCCTGCGCGCGCTGCGCTCGGCCCTGCGGGAGACGATCGAGGCGCTGATAGACGCCCGCCCGGTTCCGCCGGCGGCGGTGTCTGACCTGAACTTCTTCATGCAGTCGGCCCCGGCCAGCACCCGGCTGCTGCTGACGGGCACCGGGCTGCACGCTCAGGTGCGGTGGCACGAGGAGTACGGCGGGAACCCGCGCCTGGCGTTCATCGCCGGGCAGGCCGCGCAGTTCCTGTCCGACCCGGCCGAGGTCAGCCGGCTGCGCCGGTGCGCGAACCCGGCCTGCTCGATGATCTTCGTGGCCGTCAACCCGCGGCGCTCATGGTGCGCGCCCGGCGTGTGCGGCAACCGGGCACGCGTCGCCCGGCACTACCGCCGCGCGAGGGGCTGACGGCCCGGTGATCGCCCGCGACGTCTCGCCGATGCCGACTCGCTGGACCGATGGTTCGATGAGCGTGACCACGCGTTCCTGGTCAGAATCCGATGGCTTCGCGGAGCAGCAGGACGGTGCCGCGCCCGGGCTCGAGTTCTGCGTTGAGGATGAGCAGGCGGTTGATGGCGCTGGGACGCCCGTAGGCCGCCTGGGCGCGGGCGCTTTCCAGCGGAAGGCAGTGGTCTTCGACGCGGCGCAGCGCGGTGCCCAGGTCGGGTACCACCTTCTGGGCCCCGACGATCCAGATCGCGCGGGCGGCACCGCCGGCGTAGCCGGGTAGCTGGCTTCCGCTGGCCGATGCGATCACGAGGGATCCGGTTTCGGTGACCGCGTGGACGCTGCCCACGATGACGTCGGGGGTGGACATCAGCCGCCAGATCTCGGCCATCTGAGTGGCACGGTCCAGGGCCTGGCCGCGTGACCTGACAGCGTCGTATCGCCCGCTGGCGTTGATGTCGTCATCGATGCCCGACAGGCGGAGGGTCTCGCTGGCCCCGGTGAACACGCTGGCGCCCTCGGGTATCAGATCTTTGATGCGGGTCCGTGCGGCGGCGGCGTCGTCGAGGATCTCGGCGGTGAAACCGTGTGCGGTCAGCGCGGCGGCCGCCCGCTCCAGGCGCTGTGCAGGCGCCGGGTCGGCAAACGTCGTTGTCGGCATGGGGGTGGTCATGACGCCTCCTGGGCTGGTCGTGGTGTGGACGTGTTCCCGGGGTCAGCGGGCGTCCCCGTCGCGCGGGGCGCCGAGCCCGCCAGCGGAGTGGTGTCGAGGTACCTGACCTCGTAGACCCGCTCGGCGAACTTCCAGCCGTCGCCGGTGCGCTGGTAGCGGTCGTGGTAGATGGCGTAGTTCAGCCCCTGGCGGCCGCCGCGGGCGCGGGCGAGTTCCTGGATGTAGGCACGGCCGGTCGCGGTGTCGCCGTCAAGCCGGATCACGCCCGGGTGCGTGGTCTGCACGAAGAATTCCCACTGGGCCTGCAGCCGCTCGCCCCCGGCGCGGATCTGATCGCGGCCGACCAGCTCGGCGGGGATGTTGGGCATCCGCAGCGCGCCGCCCGGCGTGAACAGCGACGCGAGGCGGGCGCGGTCGCGCATCATGGCCGCGTCGGTAAACTCGCCGCGCAGCGCCTCGATCTCGACGCGGTCAGCGATGGCCTGAAAGTCACTCATGATGTCATTGAGCTTCCTACTCGCTGGATGACGTGCTCGTCTCAGCAGTACGACCACACAACCCCCCGGAATGTGAGGCGCTGCGCCGGCCTCACATTCCGGTGCCCGGTCTTGTCGAACTGGTAAGGGCAGAAGCGACCGAGGGAGTCGGCGGGACCATGACCACCCGATCCGGACCAGGACACGGCCGGCCCGATCCCGGCCTGAACGTGATCATGAACGAGCGGCGCCGGCTGATCAATCTCGCCTACCGGCTCCTTGGCTCCCTGGCCGAGGCCGAGGATGTCGTCCAGGAGACCTACGCCCGCTGGTACGCCATGTCCCGGCCGCAGCAAGATGCCATCGAATCCCCCGGCGCCTGGCTGACGACGGTCGCCAGCCGCATCTGCCTCAACCTGCTCGGCTCGGCACGGGCCCGGCGAGAGACCTACGTGGGCGAATGGATCCCCGAGCCGCTGCCCGAACGGACCGAGTGGATCAGCGGGCCGGGCGGGGCCAGCCCGGCCGACCCCGCCGACCGGGTCACCCTGGACGAGTCGGTCAGCATGGCCTTCCTCGTCGTGCTCGAGTCGATGACCCCCGCCGAGCGCGTCGCGCTCATCCTGCACGATGTCTTCCGCTACTCCTTCGCCGAGGTGGCCGAGATCGTCGGCCGGACCCCGGCGGCGTGCCGCCAGCTGGCCTCCTCCGCCCGCCGCCGCATTCGCCCCGCGCAGGCTCCCGCGACCCCCGCCGCCCGGCAGGCCGGCGTCATCAGGGCCTTCAAGGCGGCATGGGAGGCCAAGGACATCGACGCCCTGATCGGCCTGCTCGACCCCGACGCCACGGCGGTCGCCGATGGCGGCGGCCTGGCCACCACCTTCCTGCGCCCCATCGAAGGCGGCGAGCAGATCGCGCGCGCCTGGGTCGAAATCGCCAACCGGGCGCTCAGCCACACCACGCTCCTGGAACGCACGGTCAACGGCCAGCCCGGGCTGGTAGCCCAGCAAGACGGCGTCACCGTTACCGTGTTCGCGTTCGATGTCGCCGACGACCGGATCAAGCACATCTGGGCCGTACGCAACCCCGAGAAACTCCGGCCCTGGACGACGGGCTGACCCGCGGCCGCTTCGGCCGTGCCGCCTTCCTAGGTACGCGGCCGGCTCAGGGCGTGGCCGGGCTCAGGCCCCTGGCCGCCAGCAGCCGCTCGCGGTCGAAGGCGTAGCCGACCATCCAGGATGCGGCCAGCCGGTAGAGGCGGATGTCTTCGCCCCAGCCGAGCGGAGAGCTGCCGTAGTGGGCGGTCCAGTGCGCGAGGGTCTCGTCCCACGAAGGGTCGGCGGAGGTCATGCGTTCGGCCTGCCCGTGGGCGAAGACCGCGAGGTCTTCGTTATCGACGTGGGCCACGCTGACCGCGGGGCGCGCCTGGAGGTGGCGGGCCTTGGCCGCCGAGCCGCTGGTGCTCCAGGTCCAGGTCCCGTGCAGGAAGTGCCCGTCGACCGCGCTGATGCGGGGCTCGGCGCGGGCGGTCACGGTGGCGACCGCGATCACCTTCATCCCGGTCAGGAGGGAGGCGATATCGGAGGCGGACAGGGCCCGGCGGTCGTTGATGATGTCGCGCAGATGACCACTGGCCCGGGCTCGGGAGGAATCGAGGAGCCGCTGCAGCGCGTCGAGCTCGGCGGGCGTCTCGAGCATCTCAGGCGCCTGCCTGGCGGCCGGACCACTCCGCCGGCGTGACCAGGGGCTCGGAGCACGGCAGCATCATGGCGATCACCCTTTCTGCCTGCAGCCCATCAAAGTCTGGGAGGCCGGTACTGTCCAGCCGGCCTGGCGGGCAGACCCGGAGGTACGTCGGCCGGGTGGCAGACTCATGATCCGGGGGATCATCTCAAGATTGGACCGATCATGGAGAATCCGCCCGCGCACTTTTCCGCCTGGCCCGGCGACGCCGAGGTGGCCGTGGCCCTGACTTTCGACGTGGACGGCGAGGCTCCCTGGCTGAGCGCGGGCCCCGAGTACGCCCGCCGGCTGACCATGCTGTCGCAGGGCCGGTTCGGCCCGGGCCGGGGCCTGGGCCGGATCCTCGCGCTGCTGGCCGAGCTGGATGTGACGGCCACGTTCTACGTGCCGGGCCACACAGCCGATCAGCATCCCGGCGCCGTGGAGGCGATCCTGGCGGGCGGTCACGAGGTCGCCCACCACGGGTACCTGCATCGGGGCACCGATGGCCTGGACGCCGCGGCGCAGCGCGCCGAGCTGGAGGAGGGGCTGACCGCGCTGGGCAAGCTGGGGGTCCGGCCGGACGGCTACCGGTCACCGGGCTGGGAGCTGACCCCGGAGACCCTGGACCTGCTGGGCGAGCTCGGCTTCTCCTACGACGCCAGCCTGATGGCCGACGACCGGCCGTACTGGGTGACCAGCGGAACTGAGCCGCTGCTGGAGCTGCCCGGTCACTGGAGCCTGTGCGACTGGCCCTACTTCGGCTGGACCTCCTACCACGGCGGGCTGCTCGCCGACCCGGCCGCCGTGGAGCGGATCTGGCTCGCGGAGTTCGAGTCGGCCCGCCAGGACCGCCGGGCGGTGACCTACACGATGCACCCCGAGGCCATCGGCCGCGGCTACCTGGCGCGGATGCTGGACGGCGTGATCATCGGGATGGCCGAGCACGGCCGTCCGTGGTTCGCCACGCACGCGCAGATCGCGGCGCTGGCCGGCGCCCCGCCGGGCGCGTCACCGAGTGACTCACCCTGACCGCCGCCGCGGCGGTCGGTAGGCTCGGTGAGTGATCACCGGCCTGCACGCGATCGTCTTCTCCCCGGACGCGGTGAAGCTGCGCGCGTTCTTCGCCGATGTGCTGAACCTGCCGTCCGTCGACGCGGGCGGCGGATGGCTCATCTTCGCGCTGCCGCCGGCCGAGCTGGCCGTGCATCCCGCTGACGGCGACGGCCGCCACGAGCTGTACCTGATGTGCGACGACATCCACGCCACCCTCGCCGAGTTGCGGGCCAAGGGCGTCGAAGTCGCACGCGACGTCTCCGATCAGGGCTGGGGCCTGCTGGCCGCGATCCGCCTGCCCGACGGCGGAGAATTCCCCATCTACCAGCCCCGGCACCCATCACCGCCGCAACCCTGACCAAGCGCCGCGGCCCGCCTGCGGGCCCGGCCGCCGGCGCTACGCCACGGGTTCGGTGTCGGCGCTGAGGACGGAGTCGAGCAGTCCGGGGAAGCGGCGGTCGGACCGCCCCGCGCCCAGCGTCCGTCCCGGAGGCGTGATCGCCGCCTTTCCGCAACGGGAAGTCAGCGCGCGGTCAGCGCCTCGAACGTGACGCCGGTCAGCTCTTCCGACACCGTCCACAGGCGGCCCGCGGCGGCCTCGTCGTGCGCGGCCCGGGAGAACTGCACGAGCTTGGGGTGGCGCCCGCGCATCTCACCCGGGCCGTCCGGCCCGAAGTACTCCCCGCCCTGCACGCTCGGGGCGGTCGCCGCGTACAGCACCGGGAGGGCGCCGTCGCGGGCCGGCTGCGCGAACAGCCGCGTGGCCAGGCCCATGCCGCGGGCCATGAGGCCGGCGCCACCCGACCGGGGCCCGGTGACCTGCAGGTTCGTGGCGGCGAACCCGGGATGGGCGCCGGCCGACACGACGTCGAGACCGGCGGCGCGCAGCCGCCGGTCGAGCTCGAGAACGAACATGGCGTTGGCCAGCTTGGACTGCTCGTAGGCATGCCAGGGCTGGTAGGCGCGCTCGGCTTGCAGGTCGTCGAAGTCGATGCGGCTGGCCCGCTTGTGCATGTTGCTGCTGACGGTGACCACTCGGCTGCCCGGCCGCTGCACCAGGGCCGGCAGGAGCCGGCCGGTCAGCGCGAAGTGGCCCAGATGGTTGGTGCCGAACTGCCGCTCGTAACCCTGCGCCGTGGTCTCCCGGTGCGGGATCGCCATCACGCCGGCGTTGTTGGCCAGCAGGTCCAGGCCCTGGCCGCCGGCCAGGAACCCGGTGCTGAAACGCTCGACCGAGGTGAGGTCGGCCAGGTCGAGCTGGACGAGTTCGGCGTGGCCGGCCGGAACGCCGGCGGCGGCCAGCCGTTCCAGGGCCGCCGCTCCCCGGGCGTGGTCACGCGCGGCCAGCAGCACCCGGGCGCCATGGCGGGCCAGCTGCAGCACGGCCTGATAGCCCAGGCCAGAGTTGCCGCCGGTGACGAGGGCTACCCGGCCCGACTGGTCAGGAATGTCGGCCGCTGTCCATCCAGGCATGTGCCAACCGTAGCCACCCGACGTAGGCCCGGGGAAAGCGGCGCCGCCGAGGCAACCCCCGCGACCGCGGGGAACGCCCGCGACCGCGGGACCTCGGCGGCGCCCCGTCAGAATGGCCAGGCGGCCGGCGTCACGCCGGAACCCAGACCCCGTCCCCGGGCTGGATGTGCTCGGGCTCCATCCGGTGTGCGCGCAGGCCGGCGTTCTCCGGCGCGTCCCATATCTTGTGCCAGTCGCCGATGCCGAAGTGCGTCGCGATGCCGCCGATCGTGGACATCGGGTCGGGCCAAGCCTTCACCCAGACCCACTGCCCGTCTCCGTGCGGCGGGGGCCCCGAGCCGTTGCCGACGATTCCGCGGTACCGGTAGGGCTTATAACCCGGATCCCCGTGGTACGGGTAGGAGATGAGGCTGTGCTCCGGCCCTTTTGCCTGATACGGTCCGGCCTGTTCATATCCCCAGTAGAACCCCGGGTTCTCGTTAGCCCAATGATCGAACAAAACGATGTGCCCGTTCGCGCCGCCGGTACCGGGCCCGCAAAGGCCGACCATGTCGCCCGGCCGCAGCTCATCCCTCGTGATCTCGTGGATGTGCCCGTTGCTGACCAGCGTTTCGGTGCTCGCCCCCGGCTTCTCGCTGGTGAGGTTCAGGCACATCGAAACGTAGCCGGAGCAGTCCGTCCGCCACCCGTTGCTGTATCCGGCCATGTTGTACGGGACATGATAGGGCGCCCAGATGTTTACCGCGCGCCACAGAACGTCTTTACGCGTGATCTGCATGTCCGACATGATTTCCCCCGGTTTCGTCTTCCGGCGCGAACACCGGTTCCGCGGCATCTCGCCGCGATTTCCCGCCCGGTCCCCTCCCGGGACGCGTGAAGGCGTTTCTCCGCTACGCCGCCCCCCTTTCCCCGTCTTCCAACACAGGAAAACTTTGTGTCGGCCGGCTGGAGAAGCTATGGAGACCGTGTGGAGATCCGCCTCGCGTTACCGGCAGACGAAGGCCGCGACGGCGCCGTAGGTCAGGAAGGCCCCCCGGTCGTCGATCACGGCCTGCGCGGCGCGGCGCACATCCTCGACTACGTCCGGCCAGGGCCGGGGCACCTCGTCCTGGTGCTGCCACAGGCGCTGCCGGGCTCGCAGGTTGCGGTCATCGGCGTACTGCCCCGGCGGGTTGAGCGTCATAAGAACCACAATGCCCTGCTATAACGGGCACGCCGCCCGGGCTGACCGTGCCGCGCCCGAGGCCGGAGCAGCCGCCGGGGCGGGCGCGCGGCGTGAGGTGGTGACCAGAGTCGTTCTAGCATCCTGGTATGACCGCGCAGGGTGATCTTGACCGGGCCAGGGTCGGCGAGCTGCACGCCCGGGAGCTGGCGCGCTTCCGCGAGGCCCGGCCCCGGACGCTGGCCATGGTCCGCCGCGCCCGGGCGCACATGCCCAACGGCACGCCGATGGCCTGGATGGCCTCCGACAACGACCAGCCGGTCTACATCGACCACGGCCGGGGCCCCGGCTTCACCGACATCGACGGGTTCGGCTACGTCGACTTCAACGCCTCGGACATGGCCATGTTCTGCGGGCATGCGAACCCGGTGATCGTGGCCGCGGCGGCGGCCCAGGTGGCGCGGTCCACCCAGTTCCTGCTGCCGACCGAGGCCTCGGTCGTGGTGGCCGAGGAGCTCGCCCGCCGCTACCCGGTGCCCCAGTGGCAGTTCACGCTGTCCGCCACCCAGGCCAACACCGAGGCCATCCGGCTGGCCCGGGCGGTCACCGGGCGCGACGTGGTCGTGCTGTTCCAGGGTCACTACCACGGCCACTTCGAGGAGGGCCTGGTCGACCTGAAGGACGGCGCCGAAAGCCCGGTCCAGCGCGGCCTGTCCAAGGGCGTCACCGGCCGGGTGCGGATCGCCCAGTTCAACGACCCGGCCACGCTGCGGGCGGCGCTCGAGCCCGGTGACGTGGCCCTGGTACTGACCGAGCCCGCGATGACCAACTACGTGCACCTGCTGGCACCCGAGCCCGGCTGGCACGAGGCGCTGCGCGACCTGACCCGCCAGCACGGCACCCTGCTGAGCCTGGACGAGACCCACACCCACGTCGTCGGGCCCGGCGGCGCGACCGGGCTGTGGCGGCTGCGGCCGGACATCGTCACGATCGGCAAGGCGGTGGCCGGCGGGCTGCCCATGGGCGCCTACGGGGTCACCGCCGAGCTGGGCGAGCAACTGGACGCGGCCCGCAACGTCGCCACCGGCGGCACCCTGTTCGGCAACCCGCTGTCGGCCGCGGCCGCGCAGGCCGCGCTGACCGAGGTGCTGGTCCCCGAGGCTTACCGGCACGCCTCGGCCCTGGGCGGCGAGCTCGCTGACGGCATCGAGGCGGCGATCGGCTCGGCCGGCCTGCCGTGGACGGCGATCCGGCTCGGCCCCCGCTCCGGGCAGTGGTACGGGCCCGCGCCGCGCACCGGGGCCGAGGCGCACGCGCTCGCCGACGACCGGCTCACCCGGCTGGTGCGGATCTGGCTGGCCAACCGCGGCGTGTGGGAAGCGCTCCCGGGCGCGGGCCCCACCGCCTGCGTCCCCGCGACGCGCGCCGACGTGAACCGCTACATCGAGGCCTACGGCGAGCTCCTGGCCGAGCTGCGCTGATTCACACTGATTCACAACGGTCGCGATCATCGGAGGTGGCATGGCGGACGAACTGGCCACGGGACCCAGCCGCAGCGGCCCGGACATCGTCGAGCTGGACTCGGTCCCCGGCTTCCTGGTGTTCGACCTGCCCGGCGTGGCGCTGTCCGCCGGGGGGACCCGGCTGGCGCCGGACGTCAGCGCGGCCGAGGTGGCGCTGCTGGCCCGGGCCATGACCTACAAGTACGCGGCGCTCGGCTGGCAGGTCGGCGGGGCCAAGGCGGGCGTGCGCGGGAACCCGGCGGACCGCGCGGGCAAGGCCGCGCTGATGGCCCGGTTCTGCGCGGAGATCGCCCCCCTGATCAACGCGGGCCGGTTCGTGACCGGGCCGGACATGGGCACGTCCGAGGAGGACTTCGCGCCGCTGCGCGAGGGCCGCGCCGTGCCGTCGGCCATGGGCGCGGTCGTGGGCGGCGTGCCGTTCGAGGACGTGCTGACCGGGTACGGCGTCGCGGCGGCCGCGGAGGCGGCGCTGGGCGCCGAGTGGGGCTGGGGCTGGGACGGCCGCTCCGCGGCCATCGAGGGATTCGGCAAGGTCGGCGGGGGCGTGGCCCGCGAGGTCATCCGCCGCGGCGGCCGGGTGGTCGCGGTGTCCACGGTCGCCGGGTTCGTCGCGGACCCGGACGGGCTGGACGTCGAGCTGCTGCTCGCGCTGCGCCGGGAGCACGGCGACGAGTGCGTGACCCGGTACGGTCGGCCGGCCGGGCCGCCGGCCCGGCTGTTCGCGGTGACCGCCGACGTCGTAGTCCCCGGAACCCGGCCCGGAGTGATCAGCGGCCAGGTGGCCGGGCTGCTCCCGCCGGGGGTCCAGGTCGTCGCCCCCGCCGCGAACGCGCCCTATACGGCGGCCGGGGCCGGGGTCCTGCGCCAGCGCGGCATCGTGGCGCTCCCCGACTTCGTGTGCAACGCGGGCGCGGTGATCGGCTACCGCGCGGCGCGGGACGCCACCCCGGGCCAGATCCTGGCGACCGTCGACGCCCGGGTCAGCGAGCTCATCGCCGCGGCCATGCGTCATCCGGACGGCCCGCTCGCGGGAGCCTGCGAGCAGGCCGCGGAGTTCCTGCGCGGCTGGTGGGGCGAGCCGCCCGGCCCGCCGTTCGCGCCCAGCCTGTGAACCCTTTTCAGAAGCGGCCTCACGCCCAGAGCACGTGGGCGGTCGCGGGCGGATGAAAAGGGCTCAGTTACCCGGCGGCCACCTCGGCCCGCTGCCCGTTGGCCATCCCCGCCCTCTCCCGGACCCAGCGGGCCTGGGCCGTGCTGCCGTGCGAGACCCACAGGGCCACGTCCAGGATGCGGACCAGCGTGGCCCCGGCGGCGTCGGCCGGGCGGAGCGCCTCGACCTCGGCCCGGGCGGCGGGATCCTGGAGCAGGCAGCGCAGGACGTCACAGGTCCGGCCGGGCACGTCGACCGCCTTGATGACCACGTGGTCGCTGATCGGGCACAGCCGGGGGCGCTTGCGGGCCAGCAGCTTGGTCGCGCTGGCCGTGCCGATGCCGTCGACCGCCGTCAGGGCGTCCCACAGCACGTCGACGTGCCGCAGGTCGTCGTCGGTGGCGTCCCACAGGTCGGCGGCCTGGGGGATCGCGGCCAGCATCTGCGACCACCGGTCCCGGCCGGCGTCCAGCAGAACGCGGACGACCTGAGGGCGCCAGGCGATGTCCAGGAGCGATACGGCCAGCAGGTCGTCGGAGGTGATCTCATTCGGCGGGTTGCGGCCGAGATCGGTGAAGGTCATCCCGGCGAACTCCGGCTCGGAGAAGTAGGCGGCCACGGCCCGGTCGAGGCCGGCGGCGGCCAGGCCGTCGCGCAGGCGGCGGGCGGCGGCGCGAACCGCGTCGTCAGTCGGTAAGGATCCCATGACACAGTATGGCCGTGACATGCGGCGGCCCGGCAAGCACCGACCCGACATTGTGACTTTTCTGCACGGGTTTTCCTTGCTTACGCTGCCTGCCGTCACCGGCCCAATCCGCAGCGTCATTTCAGTCCCGCCAACTGAGAATCCATCGGCCAAAACGGTATTATTCCTTACACGGTGGTCATTATGGTTATACTCGCCCACTGACCAGGGGGAACGCGAGGGCTGGCCCGCCCGGCTGCCTGCTCCGGAATTGCGGGTCCAGGGGTCTTGGGCCGACCGCCGCCCGGGTAGCCAGCGCCTTGAAGATCAAAAGCGCGGAACGTTATTGGCGAAAGCGGTGGCCCGGTGGCCTGGCCGGCCGCCGCCCGCGCTGACGGCCGCCGTCCGTCCCACCAGAACGACCCGGACGGCACGATCACGCTGACCGGCCACGTCCACACCTGGGCCGAGCACGACGCGGTCGTGGGCGCCGCGTCGATGGCCATCGGCGTCGTCGATGTCCGCGACGACCTCCAGGTCACCGGCTGACCGGCGCTGACCCAGCCAGGAGGGTCAGCGCCGGAATTCCGGCGCCCAGGGACCCTGCTCCGGCCGGGCCTCGTCGTCGCGGTCCGCCGGCCACGGGGGCATCGTGACCGCCACCACGGCGAGCGGCCCGGCGCCCTGGTGCGCGCGGATCTGGAACGCCGTCCCCACCGGGATCGTCAGGCACACGCCCGGCTCCAGGTCCACCGTCACCGGGTCGCCGTCCTCCGGCCGGCGCCACATGGTCCCGCGCCCGCCCACGACGTACCAGATCTCGGCGACCGTGGCGTGGGACACCGCCCTGGCGGTCTCACCCGGTTCCAGCCGGAAGTGGGCGAAGCTGCCCCGGCCGGCGATCTGGCACAGCGGCCGGACCAGCGACCCGTCCGGGGCCCGGACCGCCGGGGCGGCGGCCAGCGACCGGGTGTCGGGTGCCTCGCCCATGGCTCCGCGCCCCGTCACCGCCCGAAGGCCCGCGCCAGGGCCTCGTCGCGGTCGCGGATGAAGCGCCGCGCGAGTGCCGACGCGGGCGCGAGCAGGTCGAAGCCGTGGATGCCGCCCGGATAGACGTGCAGCTCGGCGGGGACATCGGCCTGCAGCAGGCGCTGGGCGTACTCGATGTCCTCGTCGATGAACAGGTCCAGGTCGCCCACCGGGAGATAGGCGGGCGGCAGGCCCCGCAGGTCGGTGGCGCGGGTGGGCGCCGCGTACGGCGAGCACCGGTCGGTGCCCACCGCGTCGCCGACGTAGGCGCGCCAGCCGATCAGGTTGGACTCCCGGTTCCACACCTTCGGCTCGGTGACCTCCCGGCTGGCCGGGGTGACGTTGCGGTCGTCCAGCATCGGGTAGACCAGCAGCTGGAAGCAGACCGGCACCTCGCCGCGGTCGCGGGCCAGCAGGGCCAGCCCCGCGGCCGCGCCGCCGCCCGAGCTGGCGCCGCCGATCGCGATCCGGCCCGGATCCACGTCCAGGTCGGCCGCGTTGCGGTAGGTCCAGGCCAGCCCGGCGTAGCAGTCGTCCATCGGGGCCGGGAACGGGTGCTCGGGCGGGCGCCGCCAGTCCACCGACACCGCCGCGCAGCCCACCGTCTCCACGATGTGATCCATCATCGGGTCGTCCTGCTCGATCTGGCCCAGGACGTGACCGCCGCCGTGAACCCAGTACAGGCACGGCACCGGACCGGACTGACCGACGGGCCGGTAGTGGCGGACCCGCACGTCCGGCGCCCCGTCCAGCCCCGGGACGAAGTAGTCCTGCCGCACCACGTTCCCGCTCGGCGCAGCGTCGGCGTTGGCCGCGGCCAGCATGTCCATCATGGTCGTGCGGGCGGTGGGGATGTCGGTGAGGTCCAGGACGGGAACGTGCGGGAACACCGCCGCGATCTCGGGGTCCAGGCGCCCGGTCAGGTCCATGGTCTGCGCTCCTTTCCGCCTGGGCCGATGCCGGCCCAGGCTCACCGTATTACGGACGGTTACCGTCTGCAATAGTCGCCGGCCGGCGCATACGATAAGGGCACCGTTCACCGGGGCGGGCGAGGGGGAGGTGCGGGGTGGACCGCTCAGCCGCAGCCGGCCTGGCCCGCCGTCCCGGGCGCCGCCGGGACCCGAGCCTGGAGCCGCGGGTGGTCGCGGCCGCGCTGGCCGTGTACGCCGAGGCGGGCTGGTCGGGGTTCAGCTTCGACGCGGTGGCGCGCCGGGCCGGCGTGGGCAAGGCGCCGCTGTACCTGCGCTGGGCGTCCAAGGAGGACCTGCTGCTGGCCGCGTTCGATGCGCACACCACCGCCATCACCATCCGTGACTCGGGCAACCTGCGGGACGACCTGGTCGCGTACGCCTGCCTCCTGCTGGACAGCAAGGCCGGGCCCGAGGGGTGGGCATTCCTGCGGCTGCACCTGGAAGCCACGGTGATCCCGCAGCTGCACGCCAGGTTCTCCCGCCAGATCGCCAGCCCGCACGTGCAGGGCGCCCGGGCGCTGCTGGACCGGGCGCTCGAGCGGGGGGACCTGCGGCCCGGCGTCCCGTCCGGGCTGCTGCTGGACAGCCTCTACGGCGCGGTGCTCATCAAGATCATCCTGAGCTCCCCGGACGAGCGCGCCCGGCTGGCGGCCAGCCCGCGGGCGTACGCCGGGCCCCTGGTCGACTTCGTGCTCGGCGGGCTGCTCGCGGCCGGCCCGGCCCGGCCCGGCGAAGCCCGCGCCGCCGACGGGGTCCAGCCGCGGCCGTGACCGTTACGTCTATTGCAGACGATTACCGTCGGTAATAGCATCGTCCTGCAGCCGTCCGCGCGTGATCGTGGAGGATTTGTCCGCGCATTTGGTCACAATCCTCCGTGATCATGGAAGGGCGCGGGCCGTAACCCGCCCGGGAGATGGTCATGGACGTTGCCATGCAGACGTCGGCCGAGATGTACCGGCGGATGTTCCGGAGCCGGTCGTTCGAGCTGGCCGCGATCGAGAAGATGAAAACCGGCCAGATCCCCGGCGCGCTGCACACGTCGGTGGGCCAGGAGGGGTCGATCGTGGGCTCCTGCATGGCGCTGCGCGACGACGACTACATGGTGGGCAACCACCGCTCGCACGGGCACCCGATCGGCAAGGGCGCGCGGACCGACCGGCTGTTCGCCGAGCTGATGGGCAAGGCGACCGGGATCAACTCGGGGCTGGGCGGCTCCATGCACCTGTCCGACTTCAGCGTCGGCAGCCTCGGCGAGACCAGCATCGTGGGCTCGGGGCTGCCGGTCGCCACCGGCGCCGCGCTGGGGTCGAAGATGCAGGGCAACGACCGGGTCACGCTGTGCTTCTTCGGCGACGGCGCGTCGAACGAGGGCACGTTCCACGAGAGCCTGAACCTGGCCGCGGTGTGGCAGCTGCCGGTCGTGTTCCTGTGCGAGAACAACGGCTACGGCGAGCTGAGCGCGGCCAGTCTCATGGTCTCGGTGCCCGACGTGTCCATGCGCGCCGCCGGGTATGGCATCCCCGGGGTGACCGTGGACGGGCAGGACGTGCTCGCCGTGTACGAGGCGGTCAGCGAGGCCGTCGCGCGGGCCCGGCGGGGCGACGGCGCGTCGCTGGTGGAGACCAAGACCTACCGGTTCCACGACCACGCCTTCGGGCTGCCGGCGATCAACTACCGCGACCAGGCCGAGATCGACGAGTGGCGCCGGCGCGACCCGGTCGAGCTGTTCCGGGCCCGGCTGACCGCCGAGTTCGGGTTCGACGACGAGGCGGTCAAGGCCATCGAGGACGAGGTCGCCGCGGAGATCGAGGCCGCGGTGGCGTTCGCCGAGTCGAGCCCGTACCCGGACCTGGACGCCGCGTTCGAGCACGTCTACACCAACCCGATACCGATCCGGCGCTAGCCGCGCCCGAGGGCAGGTCCCATGCCAGCTGTCAGCTACCTGCAGGCGGTGCACGACGCGCTGCAGGAGGAGATGCGCCGCGACGGGCGCGTGTTCATCATGGGCGAGGACGTCGGCTGGAACATGCTCGGCGCCACCGGCGGGTTCACCGAGGAGTTCGGGCCCGAGCGGGTCCGCAACACGCCGATCACCGAGGCCGCCTTCACCGGCGCCGCCGCGGGCGCGGCGATGGTCGGCATGCGGCCGGTCGTGGACCTGATGCTCACCTCGTTCATGTACTGCGCGATGGACCAGATCATCAGCATCATCTCCAAGTCCACCTACCTCTACGGCGGCCAGGCCAGCCTGCCGCTCACGATCCGGGCGTCGATGTTCTACGGCGGCTCCAACGCCGCGCAGCACAGCGACCGGCCGCTCGCCCTGTTCATGGCCAGCCCGGGCCTGAAGGTCATCGCGCCGAGCACCCCCTACGACGCCAAGGGCCTGTGGAAGACCGCCATCCGCGAGGATGACCCGGTCATCTGCTTCGAGGACGGCACGCTGTGGACCACCACCGGCGAGGTCCCCGACGGCGACTACGCGGTCCCGCTCGGCCGGGCGGACGTCAAGCGCGAGGGCTCGGACGTGACCGTGGTCGCGATCTCCGGCAGCGTCCGGGCCGCCCTGGACGCCGCCGACCGGCTGGCCGCCGACGGCGTGTCGGTCGAGGTGGTCGACCCGAGGTCGCTGGTCCCGATGGACTACCCGGCCATCCTGGCCTCGGTGGAGAAGACCGGCCACCTCGTGGTGGCGGACCCGTCGCACCGCACCTGCAGCCCGGCCGCGGAGATCGCCGCGACCGTGGCCGAGGACGGGTTCTGGTCGCTGCAGGCGCCGGTCGTCCGGGTCACCGTGCCGGACACGCACATCCCGTTCAGCCCGCCGCTGGAACGGCAGCTGTACCCGAGCGCCGACCGGATCATCGCGGCGGTCCGGCAGACGCTGAAGTAGGCGGCCGGAGTGCCCGAGGAGGTCCGCCTGCCGCAGGCCGGCATGGGCATGACCGACGGCACCGTGCTGGACTGGCTCAAGGACGTCGGCGACCAGGTCCGCGCGGGGGAGTGCATCGCCGAGGTCGAGGCGGCCAAGACCACCCTGGAGATCGAGGCGCCGTGCGACGGGGTCCTGGCCCGGATCCTCACCCCGGCCGGGACCCTCGTGCCGGTGCGGGAGGTGATGGCCCTCATCGCCTTTCCCGGGGAGGAGGTCGGCGCGGACGCGGAGCCCTCGCCGGCGTCCCCGGCCCTCCCCGCCGCGCCGGGGCCGGAGCCCGCGGCTGGCGTCCCCGCCCCGCCAGCCGCAGGCCCGCCGGGCGGCGTCCAGGTGGTGCCCGCGGCGCGGCGCCTGGCCCGCGAGCACGGAGTCGACCTGGCCGAGGTGGCCGGTTCCGGCCCGGGCGGCCGGATCACCGAGGCCGACGTCGCGGCGCACCTGGCGGAGCGGGACGCGGGCACGGTGCCGCTGACCGGCACCCGCGGGATCATCGCCCGGCGGATGGTGGCCAGCCTGCAGGGCTCCGCGCAGTTCACGCTGGTCCGCACCGCCGACGTGACCGACCTGGTGCGCCTGGCACGACCAGGGGGAGCTGCCCGAGGGCGTGACCTACACCGACGTGCTGGCCCGCGCGGCCGTGCTGAGCCTGGCCGAGCATCCCGCCCTGAACGCCCACGTCGTCGGGGACCAGGTCCGGATCGCCCGCCTGGTGCACCTCGGCATCGGCATCGACACCGGGGAGGCGCTGCTGGTCGGGGTCCTGCGCGACGCCGGCGCGGGCGGCCTGGCCGAGCTGTCGGCCCGGCGGCGGGCGCTGACCGAGCGGGTGCGGGCCGGGCACGCGGACCCGGCCGAGCTCCAGGGCAGCACGTTCACGATCACCAACCTCGGCCACGCCGGGATCGACGCCTTCACCCCGATCATCAACCCGCCCGAGGTCGCGATCCTCGGGACCGGGCGGGTCGCCGACCGTCCGGCCCCGGCCGGCCCCGGGATCGCCTGGCGCCAGGAGATCACGCTCAGCCTCACCGCCGACCACCGGGCCGTCGACGGCGCGCCGGCCGCGCGGTTCCTCGCCACCCTGGCCGGCTACCTCAGCAAACCCACTGCTCTGGCTTAGCCAGCCTGAAGGTGCCGCGACGGACCATGGATGCCGTGGCAGGCCGCCGACCTGCGCCTTTGTCACCTTACAGCGAGTCTTGCGGTAATGCGGAGGCATTTTACCCACTTTTTACGCTTGTTGATGGAGGAATCAACTAAAGCAATAAAAGATCTAACATGTCGGCGTACATTGCCCTCGAGCGGGGATCCCGGCGCAGATCCCTAGGAGTCACGATGGACGCAGAGGGCCTCAAGTCCGTGGTCTTCAGCCGCCGCTCAGCTCTCAAGACCGGCGCAGCAACAGCCTTCCTCCTCTCCCAAGCCACGTTGCTGGAGCAACTGGCCGCCCCCGTCGCGCGGGCCGATCCCGCGCCCATGATGTTCCCCGACATCCAGTTCGACCTGGGGAACTTCATCCGCCCGGCCTTCGTGGTCAACGACGGCGCCGGTAACGTCACGCTCCAGCTCCCGCCCGTCTACACGATGTTCCTGCCGGCGCAGCTGACCCGTACCCCCGGCCCGCACGAGCAGGACGTCCTGAACCGGGCGCTGAACACCATCGAGAACAGCTACCCGGCCAGCCCGGCCGGCGTGCTGATCTTCTCGGTGTCCTACGGCCTGCCGTACTTCGACCGGCTGCCGCCGGCGCTGGTGGCAGCCAAGATCCCGACCACGCTCGCCGACCCGAGCCGTTCCGTGCTGGTCGAGGCGGTGCCCTCGCCCACCGACGTGATCGACGGCGTCGTCGGCGGGCCGGGCGCGCTGATCCCGGGCCGCACCAAGGACCGCTTCAACGTCGACGTGGTGATCGAGAGCAACGACATGCTGTTCGAGCTGCGCAGCGACTCGCTGACCAACCTGGCCGCGATCGCGCTGTGGCTGCAGGGCAGCAACAACCTCAACGGCGACTTCGTGCCCTCGCCGGCGTTCAACGGGCTGATCAGCTTCCAGACGCCGCGCATCATGTTCATGCAGATCGGCCTGCCGCGCGCGATGGCCGAGAACGCCGGCTTCGAGTTCGCGGGGCGGATGAACCCCGACTCCACGATGGCCATGGGCTTCGCCGACCAGCAGACCAACGCGGCCGGGCCGGCGCAGATCGTCACGTTCGTCGGCAACTCCTCGGCCAAGCTGAGCAACGCGATGCCGGGCGACTACTTCGACAACGGCTCCATCGCCCACTTCGCCCACGACCTCGACGACCTGTACCAGTTCTACGCCACGCCCGACCAGGACCCCCGCCACGACGAGGGCGAGCCGTTCACCGAGCGCTGCCAGTACATGTTCCGGTCCAATCAGCTCGGCACGCCGGACGGGATACCCGCGCCCGGCAACGCCGACCAGTTCACCAACGGCGGCGGCCCGGCCTACATCAACAACGTGTTCCAGGGCACCGGCTCCGCCGCGGCCGAGGCACGCGACAGCGCGGGCACCTTCACCCCGGCCAACGCCACGGAGAACGCCACGTTCACCGGCGAGGGCCGGGTCGGCCACATCGACGGCCTGCAGCGGTCGTCCCGGGCCTCCGACGGGACCCCGATGCACATCCGCAACGACGGCCCCGGGCTCGACGGGGTGGACGTGCCCGCGTTCCGCACCTTCCCCGGCGCGAACGGGGTCGACATGCCGGCCGGCACCAACCAGTTCAAGCTCCAGTTCCTCGTGTTCGTGCCGACGGCCGACTTCTTCGCCACGATGCGCATGAACCAGGCGTGCCAGGACCTGCAGAAGAAGTTCTTCCCCGACAACGGTGACGACAACGGCCTCGAGCGGTTCATCACCGCGACCCGGCGGCAGAACTTCCTGGTCCCGCCGCGCCGGCACCGGTCCTTCCCGCTCGTGGAACTCGCCGACCCGCAGGCCAAGCAGGCCGCGGCCCGGCGCGCCAGCGCCGCCAAGGCCGCCAAGCCGGCCGCCCCGGCCCCGGCCGCCAGCCCCTCCTCGTCCGGCGGGAGCGGCGGCAGTGGCGGTGGCAGCGGCGGTAGCGGCGGTGGCAGTGGCGGCGGCGGTGGCGGCGGTGGGGGCACCGGCGGTGGCCACGGCGGTGGCGGCGGCCACGGCGGCGGTGGTGGCGGCCGGTAGCGGCGAGACGCTACCGGAGGGCCCGGGGCCGCCCTGACGGCTAGGTAGCGGCGAGGTGGCGGTCGAGGGCGACCGCCACGTAGTCGAGGCCGTCGGCGGCCCCGGGCAGCACGTTGACCAACGTGAAGAAGGCGTGCATCTGCCCGGCGAAGCGCTGGTGCTGGACGGGGACGCCGGCCGCGCGCAGCTGGCCGGGGAGTAGCTCGCCCCATCGCGAGGACCTCGTGACGGCCACCGCCGAACCCACGAAGAGGTGCACTAGCCTGTGACTACCGCTGACGAGCGTCCCCCGTGGGAGGGCCAGTGCAATATGGGATGTCGCGGACGCTCGCCGGACCGTTCCTGCGCCTGCTGGGGCGGCCGGAGATCACGGGCGTCGAGCACATCCCGGCTGAGGGCGGCGCCATCCTCGCGTCCAACCACCTGTCCATCGTGGACTCGATCTTCCTGCCGTTTATGGTCGACCGGCCGGTCACCTTCGCGGCCAAGGCCGAGTACTTCACCGGGACCCGGCCGATCGACCGGATCACCAGCGCGTACATGCGCGCCACCAACCAGATCTCGGTGGACCGGGCGCAGGCTCGCGCCGGGCAGGACATGCTCGAGGCGGCGCTCGGCCTGCTGCGCGAGGGCGCGCTGTTCGGCATCTACCCCGAGGGGACGAGGTCACCGGACGGGCGGCTGTACCGGGGGCGGACCGGCATCGGGTGGCTGGCCCTGAACTCGGGCCTGCCGGTCATCCCGGTGGCCATGTCTGGGACCGACCGCGTGCTGCCGCCGGGGCACCGGGTACCCCGGCGGGCCAAGATCAGGATCACCGTGGGCAAGCCGCTGACCTTCGAGAGCTACCGGGACCTGCCTTCCGCGGCCCGGCAGCGGCGGGCGGTCACGGACGAGGTGATGCGGTCCATCCAGGCCCTGTCCGGCCAGGAGTACGTGTCGATGTACGCGTCCGCGCGCAAGGAGGAACTCGCCGCCGCCCGTAACGGGACCCGGCCGGGGCCGGTCAGCCGTCCCGGGGAACGATAGGGAAGCTCTCGGTGCTCGCGTTGGGGTTCCAGACGTAGATCGGCCCGGAGTCCGGCTCGCCGTTCTCGTCCGCGGGGCCGCCCTCGCCTGCGTGTCCGTTCTCGCCCGCGGGCAGGCCGTTCTGCGCGGGGCCGGCGGGCTCGGGCGCGTCGTCCGCGGGCTCGGGCCGGCCGGTCGCGGGGCGGCGGAAGATCCAGGCGGCCTCGTCCGTGGCCGGGCCGCCCGTGGCCGGGCCGCCCGTGGGCGCGGGCGCGCTCCCCGGTGCTGCGGGACCGGTCCCGGCGGCCCCAGGCCGCCTCAGCGCCGCCGGCGGCGGCACCCCCGGCAGGCTGGCGGTCCACGGAAGCTCGCTGTCGGGCTTGGACGCCGCCTCCCACGGCGGGGAGCCGGACACCTTGGCCGAGCTGCGGGTGGCGGGCGCCCGGGTCATCGGCGTCGGCGGCAGCCGCCCGGCGGCGCCGTGCTGGCCGCCCCCCGGGTGGGTGTCGGCGAAGGCGCGGCCGGCGCCCGCGCCATCCGGGGACCGCACGGCACGCGCGCCCGAAGGCTCGGCGGGCGTCGCCGCGAAGTACTCGAGCATCTCATCCGCGTGGCTGCTCCCGTTGCCGCGCACGTAAGCCGACCGTGCGCCCAGTTCGCGGTCGGCCCGCGCCGGCGTCCCGGCCCGCGTGCGCCGCCGGCGCACCAGCGCGTACACCACGATCGGCAGCAGCAGCACGATGAGCACGGCCAGACAGATCAGGGCGTCCCGCAGCAGCGTCCGCCCCAGGCCCTTGTTGATGAACGGCACCGACGGGGCCGCGGGCAGCGTCCGGGGGACGGCCCCGGCGCCGGCCCGGGGCGGGACCGGCTTCGCCATCACCGCCGCCGCCTTCAGCGCTGCCGCGGCGTCGGCGGTCCCGTGCCCCGAGCCGTCGGCCAGGCCGCCCGGCGGCCGGAACACCGTGCTGCTGGTCAGGGCCCGGCTGACCTGGGCGGGCGTGAGCTCCGGGTACTGCGACTTGATCAGCGCCGCGATGCCGGCGACCACCGCGCTCGCCGCGGCGGTGGTGCTGACCGTGGCGTAGCCGGTGGGGGTGGCGGCGGTCATGCCGCTCCCGGCGGCGGTCAGCGTCACGTAGGACTGGTGGCTGGTGAACGGGGCCTTGGTGACGTTGCTGTCGAACGCGCCCACGGAGATCACGCCGGGGTAGGAGGCCGGGAAGTTCACCGCGTCGGTCCCGGTGCCGTTGTCGCCCGCGGGCGCGACCAGGACCACGCCCTTGCTGAGCGCGAAGTTGACGGCGGCCTGCTCGGCGGCGCTGCCGCCGGCCGCGGCCTGCTCGGCGGCCTGGACCGCCGTGGGCGGCGTGCCCGGGGCCGGCGCCGGGGCCGTGGAGGCGACCAGGGCCGAGGGGGACTGGCCCGGGTCCAGCGGCAGGTCGATGACCTGGGCGCCGCTGCTGACCGCGTACCTGATCCCGGCGGCGATCGCGGCGGGCAGGCCGGAGGTGACGCCCGGCTCGGTGGCCAGCGGGTCGCCGTCGTCCAGGGCCACCCGGACGGACAGCAGCCGGGCCGCCGGGGCCACCCCCAGGACGCCGTCCGCGCCGCCCGCGCCGTGCCCGTGCCCGACGATCAGGCTCGCCATCGCGGTCCCGTGCACCCCGAAGAACGGCTGGCCCGGCTTCTCCCCGGATTTGGTGAAATCGGGCCCGGTGATCACCGAGCCGGTGAGGTCGGGCTGGGCCGGGTCCACGCCGGTGTCCAGCAGGGCGATGGTCACGCCCGAGCCCGTGGAGATCCGCTGCGCCTGCGTGACGTGCAGCGTGCCGAGCCACCACTGCTGCTGGCGAACCTGGTCGGCCAGGGCGGAGACGCTGCCCACCGCAGTCCACGCCAGGGCGAGGCCGATGGCTGCGGTCAGTATCACCGGGCGGGGGAACCTCAGCGCCACGCCGTCCTTCCGTGCGGTTACCCGCATTCTGCCATCTTGAAGCCGTTTGCGTACCGTTCGCGGCTATCCGGGCCGGTCAGGCCGGGTCACACGGGACGGGCCACAGACAGCCGCACGTGGGCTCCGGGCGGCAGCCCGAGCTGCTGCGCCGCGTCGCCCGCGCTGACGGCCAGCGAGATCAGCCCGGCGCTGTCGGTGAACGCGACGATCTCGCCCGGGGCCACCGCGGCGAACGTCTCCATGAACGGCACGGTGAGCTGGCGGCGGCCCGCCCGGACCACCAGCGGGGTGCCGTAGCTGATGCCGAGCCTGCCCATGTCCGCCGCGACGATGGACAGCTGCACGTTGCCGAACCGGTCGATCGACATGACCTCACCCTCGGCCTCGCCGTCGGTGATCCGGCTGGTCGGCGCGGGCAGGGTCACCAGCTCGGCCAGCTCGATCTCGTCCCCGACCGACGTCGGCTCCGTGCCGGCGGCCAGGTGCGCCGCCACGGGCATGAAGATGTCCCGCCCGTGGAACGTCGGTGACACCGGGTGCAGCCACAGGTCGCCGTTGGTGAGCTGGAAGGCCCGGCTGGCCCCGCCCAGCGCGGCGATTCCCCAGGACAGCAGGCCGTTGTCCGGCCCGATCAGGATGCTGTCGCCGGCCTGCACGGCCACGCCGCGGCGGGCGGTGCCGACCCCGGGGTCTACCACGGCCACGTGCACCGCGGGCGGCAGGTACGGGACGGTCTGGGCGAGCACGGCCGTGCCGCGCCGCACGTCACCCGGCTGGACCAGGTGGGTGATGTCGATGATCCGGGCGGCCGGGGCGATCCGGGCGGCGACGCCGTGACACGCGGCGACGAAACCGTCCTCGAGGCCGTAGTCCGTTATGAAGGTGATGAAGTCATAGGAAGCCACGAAGGGTGAGCGTACGTCGCCCGGGGCCCGGCGCAAAGGGCCGGGGGGCGGGTCGCGGCCGCCGGCCGCGGGTGACCAGGCCCGGCTCGGCCGGCCGGCGATGTCACTGGCCCTCGCTAGGATGGAGAGCTACGGGAAGTTGGAGGCGGAATGGCTGCGCTATCTGAGCTCGACCGGCGCATCCTGGCCTTCGAGCAGGGCTGGTGGCGGTTGCCGGGCGCCAAGGAGCGGGAGATCCTGGAGAGGTTCGGCATGCCGGTGACCCGCTACTACCAGTTGCTGAATGCGCTGATCGACCGGCCCGAGGCGAGCCAGCTCGACCCGGTGCTGGTCTCGCGGCTGCGCCGGCAGCGCAGCCGCAGGAACAAGATCCGGTCGGCCCGCCCCGGGTGAACGGCCTGCCAGTCCCGCGGACCGGGCCGGGCCGGGACGGCCTCGCCGCGCTGCTGCGGGAACGGGGCCGGGCGATGGTGGCCCTGGATTACGACGGCACGCTGGCCCCGATCGTGACCGACCCCGCCGCCGCGTACCCGTATCCAGGTGCGGGTAAGGCCCTGGGCAGGCTGGCGCCGCTGGTCGGGACGCTGGCCGTGATCACCGGCCGTCCGGCGCTGGACGCGGTCGAGATCGGCCGGCTGGACCAGGTGCCCGGCGTCATTGTGCTGGGTCACTACGGCCGGCAGCGTTGGGAAGCGGGCGCGCTGGCCTCGCCGCCGCCCCCGCCCGGCGTGGCCGCCGCCCGGCGGGAACTGCCCGGGGTCCTCGCCGCGGCCGGGGCGCCCGAGGGGACCTGGACCGAGGACAAGGCCGACGCGCTCGCGGTGCACACCCGCCGGGCCGCCGAGCCCGGGCCGGCCCTGGACCGGCTGCGCGGCCCGCTGGCCGATCTCGCCGCGCGGACCGGCCTGGCCGTCGAGCCCGGCCGGATGGTGCTCGAGCTGCGCCCGCCAGGCTCGGACAAGGGGCAGGCGCTGAAGGACCTCGCCGCGCAGCGGCACGCCCGCGCCGTCATGTTCTGCGGCGACGACCTCGGGGACGTGCCCGCCTTCCGGGCCGTGGCCGACCTGCGCGGCGACGGGATTCCCGGCCTGGCCGTCTGTAGCGGGTCCGAGGAGGTCACGCCTCTGGCCGAGCTGGCCGATCTGGTGGTGGACGGCCCCGGCGGCGTCGTGGCCCTGATCGGCTCGCTGGCCGACGCCATGTCCGGCCCGGCCGCGTGACCGGCTCGCCGGCCGGGGCCGGCCGGCTCCAGGGCGGCCAGCTGGTCGGCGAACCACCGGGCCGGGGGCAGGGCCGACGCCGCCCGGGCCAGGGAGGCGGCCCGGCGCTCGCGTTCTGGCTCCGGCATGGTCAGGGCGTCGTGCAGCGCCTGCGCCGTGCCGGACACGTCGAAGGGGTTGATCATCAGGGCGTCCGCGGCGAGCTCCGCGGCCGCCCCGGCCTCCCGGGACAGCACCAGCGCGCAGCCGCGCTCGGACAGGATCGGGCCCTCCTTGGCCACCAGGTTCATGCCGTCGCGGATCGGGTTGACCAGGAGCACGTCGGCCAGCCGGTAGGCGGCCAGCGAGCGGGCGTAGTCGTCGTCGACCGCGAGGATCAGCGGGTCCCAGTCCCCGGTGCCGAACTCCTCGGAGATCTCCCGGGCCAGCCGCTGCACCCGGGCGGTGTACTCGCGGTACTCGGGCAGGTCGTGCCGCGACGGGTACGCGAAGGCCAGATGCATGACCCGGCCGTGCCATTCCGGGTGGGTGGCCAGCAGCTCGCGGTAGGCGCCGAGGCCGCGGATGATGTTCTTGGACAGCTCGGTGCGGTCGACCCGCACGATCAGTTTCCGGCTGCCCGCGGCCTCGGCCAGCGTGGCCACCCGGGCCAGCACGTCCGGCTCGGCCGCGCGGGCGGAGAGCTCGCCCGCGTCCACGCCGAGCGGGTGCACGCCGATCCCGGTGACGTGGCCCTGGTAGCTCACCTGCTCGCGCGGCCGGTCCACCGCGGCGCCGTCGAGGAACGCCTCGCAGCAGTCCAGGAAGCTGTCCGCCCACCGCTGGCAGAGGAACCCCGCGTGGTCGGCGCCGAGGATGCCCTCCAGGACCTCCTGGCCCACGTCGCCGGGCAGCATCCGGTAGTAGTCGGGGGGCGCCCACGGGGTGTGCGAGAAGTGCGCGATCCGCGCGTCCGGGCGCAGGTCGGCCAGCATCCGCGGGGCCAGGGACAGATGGTAGTCCTGCACCAGGGCCCGGACCGGCGGGCCCGGCGGGCCCGCGTCATGCGCCAGCGCCTCAGCGAACGCCCGGTTGTAGGCCCGGTACGACTCCCACTCCCGGCCGAAGGCCAGCCCGAACTGCGGCTGGTTCGGCGTGTCGTAGAGCATGTGGTGCACGAACCACAACGTGGAGTTCGCCACCGAGTTGTACGCCCGGTGGAAGATGGCGGGCGGGATGTCGAGCATGCGGACCGCCGAGCCGCCCGGCGTCCCGTCGAGGCCGAGGCGGCCCTGCGTGCCGCGTACGGCCGCCCGGTCGGCGTCGCTGAGCGCGGCGCAGATCCATAGAACGTCCCCGTGGTCGGCCACCGAGGAGAGCCCGGAGACCAGGCCGCCGCCGCCCCGCCGGGCCGTCAGCCGCCCGTCGGCGTCGAGCGTGAACGACACCGGGCCCCGGTTGGAGGCGATGAGGACCCGGCCGCCGGCTGAACCTGTACCCATGGCCGGCCAGGTTATCTGGCCGTCGTGAACCCGGGTTACAGTGTTAAGGACAACTGCATACCGCTCATCCAGAGGGGTGGAGGGATCGGCCCTGTGAAGCCCCGGCAACCATCACGGTGATGACGTGCTTGCGCCACTCGGCGAGGCCTTCCGTGACAGGTGCTAACTCCGGCCCGCGGCCAGACGGCCGCCGGGAAAGATGAGGAGAGAGGCCTCGCTACGTGAGTACATCCCCTACCCCGCTACCCAAGTTCGGATACGCCAGCCACCTGGCCTGCCGCGAGTGCGGGCACACCGGCGAGCTGGGCGCCCAGTACGCCTGCGCCGAGTGTTTCGGGCCGCTGGAGGTCCGCTACGACTTCCCGGCGCTGAGCCGGGCGGCGGTCGAGGCGGGACCGCCCAACATCTGGCGGTACGCCAGCCTGCTCCCGGTCCGGCCCGACGTGGCCGCCCGGCCGAACACCGAGCCGGGCGGCACCCGCCTGATCCGCGCCGACCGGCTGGCGGCGGCGCTCGGCCTGCGCGCGCTCTGGGTGAAAGACGAGCGGGGTAACCCCACCCACTCGTTCAAGGACCGGGTGGTGGCGGTCGCCCTCGCCGCCGCGTCCGAGATGGGCTTCACGGTCCTGGCCTGCCCCTCGACCGGAAACCTGGCCAACGCGGTGGCGGCCGCGGCGGCCCGGGCGGGCATCCGCTCGGTGGTGCTGATCCCGGCCAGCCTCGAGCCGCCGAAGATCGTCGGCACCGCGGTCTACGGCGGCACCATGATCACGGTCGACGGCACCTACGACGACGTGAACCGGCTCGCCTCCGAGCTGGCCGATGACCGCGACGACTGGGCGTTCGTCAACGTCAACGTGCGGCCCTACTACGCGGAGGGCTCCAAGACCATCGGCTTCGAGATCGCCGAGCAGCTCGGCTGGCGGCTGCCGCCGCAGGTCGTGGTCCCGGTGGCGTCGGGCGCGCAGCTCGTCAAGATCGACAAGGCGTTCCGCGAGCTGGCGGCGCTGGGCCTGGTGGAGGATGCGCCCTACCGGGTGTACGGAGCCCAGGCCACCGGCTGCGCGCCGGTGGCGGCCGCGTTCCGGGACGGCCGGGACGTGGTGCTGCCGGTCCGGCCCAGCACGGTGGCCAAGTCGCTCGCGATCGGCAACCCGGCCGACGGGCCGTACGTGCTCGACGTGGTGCGCCGCACCGGCGGCGCGGTGGCCGACGTCGGCGACGACGAGGTCGTGGACGCGATCCGGCTGCTCGCCGCCACCGAGGGCATCTTCGGCGAGACCGCGGTCGGGGTGACGCTGGCCGTGACCCGCAAGCTGCTGGAGGCCGGGCAGCTCGACCCCGAGGCCGAGACCGTCATCATCAACTCCGGCGACGGGCTCAAGACCCTCGACGCCGTGGCCGGGACGGTTCCTGCGGCCAGCCCGATCCGGCCCACCCTGGAAGCCTTCGCCGCCGTCGAGTCAGCCGCGCACCGCGGATACAGAAAGGCAGTCGCATGAGCGTCTCGGTCCGCATCCCCACGATCCTGCGCAGTTACACGGGCGGTGCCGCCGAGGTCACCACGGAGGCGGGCACGCTGCGTGACGTCCTCGCGGGCCTGGACGCCGCGTATCCCGGCCTCGGCGGCCGGATCCTCGACGATGGCGGGGCGTTGCGCCGCTTCGTCAACGTCTACGTCGGCGAGGAGGACGTGCGGCTGGCGCAGGGGCTCGACACCGACGTGCCGCCCGGCATCCAGGTCTCGGTCATTCCCGCCGTGGCCGGCGGCTGAGACCGGGGTATGACCCCCTCTCAGCAGGGATTCGGGGCCCAAGTGGACACGGCGGACCTCACTACGTTGTAGAGTCATTTCCGGTCGCTGTCGGTACGGCAAGAACGCAGGCATGCTTGCGCAGTAGTCTGGCCCGCTCCGCGATCGACGGGTTTCGCGGTGGCAAGGGCGGAACCCGAAGCCCGAGCAAAGTTAGGGAGTTGTTGGGAATGGCTCAGGGCACCGTCAAATGGTTCAACGCGGACAAGGGCTACGGCTTCATCGCGGTCGACGGTGGTAGGGACGTGTTCGTCCACTTCTCGGCCATCCAGTCGGATGGCTACCGCACCCTCGAGGAGGGCCAGCGGGTCGAGTTCGACATCACGCAGAGCGACCGCGGCCCGCAGGCCGAGGCCGTTCGCGCGGTGTAAGCCTCGGCTGACGCGCAGGACGAACTAAACAAGCCGGAAGGCCCGGTCCCCAGGCGATGGGGACCGGGCCTTCTGGCGTGCGGGCGGTGGCCGTCCGGCGTCGTGCCGGTGACCATCGGGCCGATCGGGGCCGTCCGGCTTGCACTCTCACCCCGAGAGTGCTAAACAGGACGCTGGCACTCTCGGAGTGAGAGTGACAATGCGGTGATGTGATCGGGGCGACGAGGCCCATCCCAAGGCAGGCAGGGATTGCCCGCGGGTGTGGCCGTCCGTCGCGGGCGTCGGCCCGGTCGGCACGCAAGGCGCAAAGTTCCGGGAGGACTGCAAGCCTATGGCAGCGAAGATGATCGCGTTCGACGAGGACGCCAGGCGCGGCCTCGAGCGCGGTATGAACCAGCTCGCTGACGCCGTGAAGGTAACCCTCGGCCCCAAGGGCCGGAACGTGGTGCTCGAGAAGAAGTGGGGCGCCCCCACGATCACCAACGATGGTGTGTCCATCGCCAAGGAGATCGAGCTCGAGGACCCGTGGGAGAAGATCGGCGCGGAACTGGTCAAGGAAGTAGCAAAGAAGACTGACGATGTCGCGGGCGACGGCACCACCACGGCGACCGTGCTCGCGCAGGCGCTGGTTCGTGAGGGCCTGCGCAACGTCGCGGCGGGCGCCAACCCGATGTCGCTCAAGCGCGGCATCGAGGCGGCCGTGGAACGGGTGAGCGAGGAGCTTTCCAAGCTCGCCAAGGACGTGGAGACCAAGGAGCAGATCGCTTCGACGGCCTCCATCTCGGCCGGGGACACCGCGATCGGCGAGATGATCGCCGAGGCGATGGACAAGGTCGGCAAGGAAGGCGTCATCACCGTTGAGGAGAGCAACACCTTCGGCCTCGAGCTTGAGCTCACCGAGGGCATGCGCTTCGACAAGGGTTACATCTCGCACTACTTTGCGACCGACCCCGAGCGGATGGAAGCGGTCCTGGAGGACCCCTACATCCTGATCGTCAACTCGAAGATCTCGGCCAACAAGGACCTGCTCCCGCTCCTCGACCAGGTGGTGCAGTCGGGCAAGCCGCTCGTCGTCATCGCCGAGGACGTGGACGGCGAGGCCCTGGCGACCCTGGTCGTCAACAAGATCCGCGGCCTGTTCAAGTCGGTCGCGGTGAAGGCGCCCGGGTTCGGTGACCGGCGCAAGGCCATGCTCGGTGACATCGCCATCCTGACCGGTGGCCAGGTCATCAGCGAGGAAGTGGGCCTGAAGCTGGAGAACGCGGGCCTGGACCTGCTCGGCAAGGCACGCAAGGTCGTCGTCACCAAGGACGAGACGACGATCGTCGACGGCGCGGGCGACGCGGAGCAGATCGCGGGCCGGGTCAACCAGATCCGGGCGGAGATCGAGAACACCGACTCCGACTACGACCGGGAGAAGCTGCAGGAGCGGCTGGCCAAGCTGGCCGGCGGCGTGGCCGTCATCAAGGCGGGCGCGGCTACTGAGGTCGAGCTGAAGGAGCGCAAGCACCGCATCGAGGACGCGGTGCGCAACGCCAAGGCGGCCGTGGAGGAGGGTGTCGTCGCCGGAGGCGGCGTGGCCCTGCTGCAGGCCGGGCAGAACGCGTTCAAGAAGCTCGAGCTGACCGGCGACGAGGCGACCGGGGCGCAGATCGTGCGCCGCGGGCTCGAGGAGCCGCTGAAGCAGATCGCGATCAACGCCGGCCTCGAGGGCGGCGTGGTGGCCGAGAAGGTGCGGGGTCTGCATGCTGGTCACGGGCTCGACGCCGCGACCGGCGAGTACGTCGACATGTTCAAGGCCGGCATCATCGACCCGGCGAAGGTGACGCGTTCCGCGCTGCAGAACGCGGCGTCGATCGCCGCGCTGTTCCTCACCACCGAGGCAGTGATCGCCGAGAAGCCGGAGAAGGAGAAGGCTCCGGCCATGCCCGGCGGCGGCGGGGACATGGACTTCTAGTCCCCCCGGCTCACGCGGCAGAGGCGGTCCCGGTATGTTCGGGGCCGCCTCTTCGCGTGCTCGCGGAGTTTGCCGAGCACGGCGCGGGCTCTCCACAACTTCGCCTAAACGAGGGATTATCGGCGCATGAGGCCTCCAGCCGAGCAGGTCATCCGCGACTACCTCAACCGGCTCTCGGTTGCGGCGCGGAACCGGCTGCCGGCGGAGGACCGGAGCGCGTTCCTGGCGCGCACCCGCGACTACGTCGAGCGCCAGTCCGGCGTGCGGGACATGACCGACCCGGCCGACGTGATGCGGACCCTCAACGACTACGGTGAGCCGGAAGCCCTGGTCGAACGCGAGCGCGCGCGGCTGGAGGCGCGGCGGAGCGAACGCGAGCGGGCCGCTGCGGCCAGCAAGCCCGGCTTCTGGAAACCCAGGCCCCGGGGCGGCGCCCCGGGGCAGGACGGCGACGACGACGGCGCGCCCGCCTCGCCCTACAGTCACCTGACCAGGAAAGACGGGCGCCCGGTGGCCGGCGAGATCAAGAAGCCGACCAGCCGCCCGATCTCGTCCCGCTGGCGGCCCGGCGCGCCGCAGAAGCCCCCGAAGACCCGGCAGGGCCGCGTCCCTCCGCCCGCGCCAACTGACGCGCGGCCGGAACGGAACGGCGCCGCGGTGCCCGGGCCGGCGGAGCCGGGCAGCAGCGGGGCGCCCGCCGGACCGGGCAGCGCCGGGGCGCCGTCCGAACCGGGCAGTACCGGGCCGTCGTCGGGTGGGCCGCCCGCCCCGTCTCAGGTCGTGCTGAACGGCGTGGTGGTCGGACCCGGTGCCGGGACCGGGGAAGGGAATGCGGCCGACTCCGGCGCGGCCGGGGACGACGGCATTCCGGCGGCAGGCCCGCCCGCAGCGCCGGCGCCGGCCAGGCGCCTGCGGCGCCCGCAGTTGCCCCGGCGCCCGCAGTTGCCCCGGCGCCTGCAGCCGGGCGACATCACGCGGGCCCGGGAGATGGCCAGGCGAGCGGCGGACACCGGGCGTCAGCACCGGGCGGAAGCGATCGCCGTCGCGCTGCTGGCCCTGGGCGGGCTGATCATCCCGGTTCCCATCTGGGTGGTTGGTTTCCTGCTCTGGCTGATCGGGGCCCTGATCGCGGTGTTCTCGAGGGTGTGGAGCCTTCCGGACAAGTGGCTGGGCGTCGTCGGGCCACCGGCGCTGGTCATCATCGGAACGGCCACGATCGTGTCCCTGGGGGGCACGCGGTCCACCCCGTCCAGTTACGTCAACGAGGGACTGACCGCCGCCTTGTGGCTGTTCAAGATCGGGGTCGTGCTCGGGGCGGCCTACCTGGTCTGGCGGCTGCAGCGCGGCCGCCGCTCGCCCCAGATACCACCGTGGCTGCGCCGGCACCACATCTAGCCCGCAAAACCCCGTGGCGCCAGGAGCCCCGGGCCGACCGTCTTCGTCGCCGTACAGATAGCCTTGTATGGCGTTCCCCTCGCGGGCGTACCCGTTTGGTCCCTCTTCGCGTAAGGTCTCGCTCGTGCCCACTGGCAAGGTCAAGTGGTATGACGCCGACAAAGGCTTCGGCTTCCTCACCCGCGATGACGGGGGTGAGGTGTTCGTGCACTCAACCGCCCTGGAAAATGCTGGCACCGTGCTGCGTCCCGGTCAGCGGGTCGAATTCGGCGTTGCCGAGGGCCGGAGGGGGACCCAGGCGCTCCAGGTGCGGACCCTGGAACCACCGCCGACGGTGACCAAGGCCAGCCGGAAGAGCCCGGACGAGATGACCGTGATCATCGAGGATCTGATCAAGCTGCTCGACGGGGTGTCGAACACCTACCGGCGCGGCAAGCACCCGGACAGCCGCGACTCGAAGAAGATCGCGACCGTACTCCGGGCCGTCGCGAGCGACCTCGAGGCCTAAAGACCGGTCCCCGCTAGGTCTGCGGGCCCGGCGGGTAGTTCGGCCGGGTCGGCGGCAGCGGCGGGTAGGCCGACGTATCGGGCGGATAGCCCGGCGGATCCTGCGGGTAGTCCCGCCGGGCGGGCGGGTAATTGGGCCGCGTCGGCGCATCCGGCGGGTAGTCCGGCCTGGCCGGCGGATGGCCCGGCCGGGGCGGCGGAGGTGGCGGATGGCCCGGCGGACCCTGAGGCGGCGGGCCGGGGGGAGCCGCGCCGCGCGGCCGCGCGGCGGCGACCGCGGCGGCGGTGGAGACGTCGACCGGGTACCGGCGGGCCGCCGCGAACAGGAACAGGGCCGAGGCGCTCAGCGGCACCATCATGACCACGAACGTCCACCGCAGCCCGCTGTTGCCGCCGCCGAACACGTACTGGGACACGACCCCGAACAGCACCGGCGCGAGGGCCTGGGCGCCGGTGCGGATGAAGTTGCGTACGCCCTCGGCGCGCCCCCACAGCCACGGGGGCATGATGTCCAGCCGCGCGGCGTCGATCGGCGGGTTCTGCGCCGAGAGGAACACCGCGGCCAGGACCACGTACGGCAGGGCGGTGAGCGCGCTCCTGGTGAGCAGGGCCGGGATGAACAGCACCACGGTCGCGACCGCGGCCCACGCGGCGACCAGCACCCGGCCGTTGAGCCGCCCCCGGTGTAGCAGCGCGTCACCGAGCGGCCCGCCGGTCAGCACCCCGATGACGGCGCCGCCCCCCACGACGAGCAGCAGGAAGTTGGCGAGCACCTGGGTGGTGCCGTACTGGCCGCGCACGAACTCGACGCCGAAGGTCTCGATGCCGGCCAGGAAGTAGTAGCCGCAGGCGCCGGAGATGATCAGGGCGACGTTGGTGCGGACCCGCAGCACGTACTTGACGGCCACGGGCAGGCTCATCGGCCGGCGGGCGGCCATCCGCACCAGGGCCGGGTCGGGCCTGATCCCGCGCTCGATGGCCAGCCGCTGGGCGTCGGTCGGCCCGTGCCCCTCTTCCTCGTCGGGCGGCTCCGGCTTGGCGGGTTCCGGGGCGGCCGGCGTCGCCGGCCCGTAGCCCGGCTCCGGGGCCAGCACCCCCTGCCCGCCCCGGGCCGGCTCCGGCAGCCGGAAGACCAGCCACGCCAGGACGAACGCGGGCAGGGCGAGGATGATGAACGCCGCCCGCCAGGACAGGGCGGCGATGTCACCGGTGACCGCGAACCCGATGCCTGCCCCGGCCAGTTCCCCGGTCAGGATGTAGCCGTAGATCTTGCCCCGCTCCGACCCCGGGATCCAGTCCCCGACCAGCGAGGCCACCGTGGGGGCCGTGGCGGCGGTCACCGCCCCGAGCCCGACCCGGTCCAGCAGCAGCTGGTGGAATGAGGTGGCGGTCGCGCCCCAGATCATCGCCACGCCCCAGATCACGATGGCGAAGCCCAGGATCCAGGTGCGCCGGGCCCGGTCGGCCAGCACGCCGAACGGCAGCGAGAACACCGCCCCCACCGCGGAGGTCACGGCCACCAGCAGCCCGATGTCGGTGTTGCCGATGTGCAGCCCATTGCGGAGCTGGACGGCCGCGGCCCCGACTGTCGCCGCGTCCGCGCTCGACAGGGCCAGCACGCTGCCGAGCACCAGCACGATACGGGCGCGCGTCGGGCCGCCGGAAACCGCGACCACGCGCCGCCTGGCGGCCTGCCCGCCGCGGCGGACAACCCGGTAGGCGGACCCGAACGCCCTCGACCGTGGCGGTCCTTCGGTGCTCCGCAATGATCCTCGTTTTCCCCGGCCACTCCTTAGCCCCCAGTATTCTTCCCCTGAACGACTTCGACGACCGCGCGGTCGCCGAATCGTCGGCCTCTGGGTATCCAGATGCGCCGTTTCCGCTGGATAAGGAACAATTACTAGACGTGACCACGCTCCGCGCCCGAACCAGAGAGCCCGACGAGGCCGCGGCCGGCGCCGTGGACCTGGCCAGGTCCGCCGCGCAGGAGCTGGCCGGCCCGGGCCGGGTCGGCCAGTACCTGGGCGCCGAGGCCGACGGCGACCGCACCGTCACCCACCTGTTCGAGTGCCTGGACCCCGGGTACGTCGGATGGCGGTGGGCGGTCACGGTGACCCGCGCTTCACGGGCCAAATCCATAACGGTCAGCGAGAGCCTGCTGCGGCCCGGCCCTGACTCGCTGCTCGCCCCCGACTGGGTGCCGTGGCGCGACCGGGTCCGGCCGGGGGACGTGGGCGTGGGCGACCTGCTGCCGACCCCGCCGGACGACGAGCGGCTGGTCCCGACGGCCATGCTGGAGGGCGACGAGGGGGTCCTCGAGTGGGACGACAGCGCCCCCTGGGACGCCGCGCTGCCCACGATCGACCCGGCGCCCGCGAGCCCGTTCCCCGCGGCGCGCCCCGCCGGCCCGGGACCGGACGCCGGCCCCGTGGCGAAGCGCTCGAGGGTGCTGTCCGCGATCGGGCGCGACGAGACCGCCCTGCGCTGGTACTCCAGCGAGCACGGCCCGCGCAGCCCGCTGGCGCACGCCGCCCCCGGGCCGTGCATGACCTGCGGCTTCCTGGTGCCGATGGGCGGCCCGCTGGGCCGGGTGTTCGGGGTGTGCGCGAACGAGTACGCGCCCGACGACGGCCGGGTCGTATCCCTCGATCACGGTTGCGGCGCGCACTCCGAGGCTCCCGCGGGCGCCCAGAGCGCGGCGTCGCCGGTCATCGACGAGCTCGGGTACGACCTCGTCGACACCCCCGGGGTCTCGCTGGACGAGACCGTCTTCGAGTCGCTCGACCACGCCTAGACGCGGGCCCGGGCCCGGTTCACGCCCCGCCCTGGCGGGCCTGGGCGCGCCGCTGGGCGGCGCGCTCGCGCGACCGCGTCAGGCGCGGGATGTACAGCAGCGCGAAGATGCCGAGGCCGATGCCGGTGACGCAGGTCCAGATCCACCACCGGTCGGACGGCGGGATGTGTTCCCTGACCGCGAGCAGGACGATCAGGGCGATCGTCCACCCGGCGACGCCCGCCCAGGTCACCAGGGGGGCATTGGCCTCAAGCGGCGGCGGGGCGGGGCGCCGGTCACTGCTCACGTGATCGACGGTATCTTGCCGCCTTCCGCGTGATGTACTTGGACCCGGGAACGCGAACGGCGCGTGCTCATCCATCTCGCTGACGACCTGGCGGAATGCCGGTACCTCCGCTATCGTTAGCAAGAGTAATGACTCAGGCTAATGAACATGACAACATTGCAGACCAGGTCCGACGCGGGCCTGGCCTCAGCGCTCCGGATCTCGGTGAGTCGGCTCGCGCGCCGGCTCCGCGTGGAACGGGCGGTTCACGGGGCACCCGCGCTCTCCGAGCTATCCGACACCCAGCTGGGCGCCCTGGCCACGCTGGAGCACCATGGCGCGATGACTCCCGGCGAGCTGGCCGAGCACGAGAAGGTGCAGCCGCCCTCCATGACCCGGGTCATCGCCGTCCTCGAGCAGCGGAACCTGGTGATGCGGGCGGCCCACGCGACGGACAAGCGCCAGGTGATGCTCACGGTGACCGACGAGGGCCGGGACCTGGTGCACCAGTCGCGCAGGCTGAGGGACGCGTGGCTGGCCCGGCGGCTGCGGGAGCTGACCCCGGCCGAACGGGCGAAGCTGCGCGCGGCGGCGCCCATCCTGGAGAAGCTCAGCCAGGCCTAGCCGGCCCGCGGCCCGAGACTCCCGGAGAGGCTCAGCCCGCCCAGGGCCAGCTGCGGCGCACGTTCGGCTCGCTGAGCACCCGCAACTACCGGCTGTTCGCGACCGGCCAGGTGATCTCCAACACCGGTACCTGGATGCAGCGGGTCGCGCAGGACTGGCTGGTGCTCGAGCTCACCCACGGCAGCGGGACCGCGCTCGGCATCACCTCCGGGCTGCAGTTCCTGCCGATGCTGCTGTTCAGCCTCTGGGGCGGCATGATCGCCGACCGGTACCCCAAGCGCCGGATCCTCATGGTGACCCAGGCGACGATGGGCGCGCTGGCCCTGATCCTCGGCGTGCTGGTGCTGACCCACTCCGTGGCGATCTGGCAGGTGTACGCGCTGGCGTTCGGGCTCGGCCTGGCCACCGTGGTCGACAACCCCACCCGGCAGGCGTTCGCCACCGAGATGGTGGGACGCGGCGGGCTGGCCAACGCGATCGCGCTCAACAGCGCGGTGTTCAACCTGGCCCGCATCGCCGGCCCGGCCGTGGCCGGGGTGGTCATCAGCCTGCTCGGGACCCCGGCCGCGTTCCTGGTCAACGCGGCGTCCTACGGCGCGGTGCTGATCAGCCTGAAGCTGATGCGGCCGTCCGAGCTGCACGTGGCCGCGCGGGTGCCCCGGGCCCAGGGGCAGATGCGCGAGGCGATGCGCTACGTGAAGGACCGCCCGGCCCTGTGGATGACGCTGGTGCTGATCTTCTTCGTGGCCACGTTCGGCATGAACTTCCAGGTGACCAACGCGCTGATGTCCCGCCAGGTGTTCCACACCGGGGCGGCCGCGTTCGGCATCGCGTCGACCGTGTTCGCCGTCGGGGCCCTGGGCGGGGCGCTGCTCGCCGCCCGCCGGTCCCGGCCGACGACGGCGCTGCTGTTCGTGACGGCGTTCGCGTTCAGCGTGCTGGAAGTGATCACCGGGCTGATGCCGTACTTCTGGTCCTTCCTGATCCTGCTGGTGCCCACCGGCCTGGCCCTGCTCACGTTCACCACCGCCGCGAACTCCGCGGTCCAGCTCGGCACCACGGCCGACATGCGGGGCCGGGTCATGGGCCTGTACATGCTGGTGTTCCTGGGCGGCGCGCCGCTCGGGTCGCCGCTGGTCGGCTGGGTGGCCGAGGTCTTCGGGCCCCGGATGAGCCTGATCGCCGGGGGCGTGATCTCCGCCGTGGCCACGATCGTGATCGGGATCCTGCTCGCGCGCAGCGCGAACGTGCGGGTCCGCGAGTACCTGCGGCCAGGGCGCCTGGCGGCGAGGCTCGCCAGCTAGCCTCATCCGGTGAGGCTGTTCGTCGCGATCATGCCGCCGCCTGCGGTGCTGGACGAGCTCGAGACCAGGGTGGCCGCGCTCCGGCCGCAGTGGCCCGCCCTGCGCTGGACCGGCCAGCCCGCGTGGCACGTCACGCTCGCGTTCCTCGGCGAGGTCGGCGAACAGGCGGCGGCGGCGCTCGGGCCCCGGCTCGAGCGGGCCGCGCACCGGCACCCGAGCCTGCCGCTGTCCATCGCCGGCGCGGGCGCCTTCCCCGCCCCCGGCCGGGCCCGGGTGCTCTGGACCGGGGTCAGCGGCGACCGCCGGGCCCTGGAGGCGCTGGCCCGGTCGGTCGCGGCGGGCGCGCGGCGCGCCGGGGCGCCGCCCCCCGACGAGGGCCGGCGCTTCCGGCCGCACGTCACCCTGGCCCGCTGCCGCGAGCCCGCCGACGTCGGCCGGCTCGTCGAGGCGCTGGCCGGGTACGCGGGCGCGGTCTGGACGGCCGCCGAGATCCACCTGATCCGCAGTCATCCGGGGAATCCGGGGAGTAAGCCGCACTACGAGACCGTCGGCACCTGGCCCCTGCGGTTATCCCCGGCGGCGCGCCACGTGCAGCACCGCTCCCCAGTGGCGGCGCACGGTCCCGCCCGGCCGCTCGCCCAGCCGCCGGCGGATCTCCCCGTACAGCCGCTCCCGCTGCCAGTCCGCCATGGTGAGGTGACCGGAGAACGTATTCAGCAGCTCGATGTAGCCCTCGGCGTCGTAGACCCGCTCCCAGTCGTAGTGCCGCACGTACACCACGTCGAACAGGCCGCTCGCCTCGATCTCGGCGGCCTGCTCGGGCAGCTCGCCCGGGCGGGGCCAGGCCGCGCCGGGCGGCAGCCCCTCGTTGATCTCGTCGTAGACGTCCTGCAGCTCGCGGAAGAACGGATCGCCGCCCTCCGGGAACACGTGGAAGGCGCTCCAGAGCGCCAGGTGGCCACCGGGGCGCAACGCCCGCCAGGCGCCCGGGTAGCCGGCGGCGGGATCGATCCAGTGCCAGGCGGTCGCGGCGAACACCAGGTCGAACCGTATGCCAGCGTCGGGCCAATCCTCGAAGCGTCCCTCGATGACCTCCGCGTCCAGCCCGTCGAGGTTGCGCCGTGCGGCCGCGGCCAGTTCCGGGCCGAGCTCGACGCAGGTGATCCGGAAGCCGCGCCGCGCCAGCGGGACGGTGGCCTTCCCGGTGGCGCAGCCCACCTCCAGCAGGCGGTCGCCCGGGGCCAGTCCGGCCACCCGGATGAGGTCGTCGAACAGCTCGTCCGGATAGTCCGGCCGCGCCCGCTGGTAGGACGCGGCGGCCCGGTCAAACGTCTCCCGCAGCGTCACCCGCTCAGCGTCTGAGGTCATGGGGACCAGGGTGTCTCGCCGCCCCGCGGCGATCCAAATCCTTTTCCCGGGCCGGGCTGGTGTCACATCGGCTGGCCCGGCGGTGCTTAGCTGGCGGAGAGGTTGACTACTCCTCGCCCTGATGGACGGGGATTCCAGCCCTCGCGGGCTGGGGTTCCTGTTTCACAGCCGATTGCACCGGAGGGGTCTCCTGGTGTCTGACATCAGCTCCGCAGGCATCGCCCGGGAAGCTCCGGGCTGCGGCAAGACCTGCCGCAAGGATGTTCTTGGCCGCGTTGAGGTCCCGGTCGTGGCGGGTGCGGCAGGACGGGCATCGCCACGTCCGGACCTTCAGAGGAAGCCCGGCGAGCAAGAACCCGCAGGCCGAGCACGTCTTCGTGCTCGGGTACCAGCGGCCGGTCACGATCAGGCGGCGGCCGGCTCGCTGGCACTTGTACTGCAGCTGGCGCCGGAACTCGCCCCAGCCGCAGTCGCTGATCGCCCGGGCCAGGTGCCGGTTGCGGACCATGTTGGTGACCGCGAGGTCTTCGATCGCGATCAGGTCGTTGCCGCGGACCAGGCGGGTGGTGGTCTTGTGCAGGAAGTCGCGGCGGGCGTTGCGGGCCTTCCGGTGGGCCCGCGCGACCTTGGCCCTGGCCTTGGCCCGGTTGGCCGAGCCGTCTCTGGCAGCGGGCGAGGCGGCGCTGGTAGCGGGCGAGGTTGCGGGCCTTGCGCTGCAGGTGGCGGGGGTTGGCGACCCGGTCGCCGTCACTGGTCACCGCGAAGTCGTGCACGCCCAGGTCAACGCCCACAGCGCGGCCGGCCGCGGGCAGCGGCTGCGGTGGCTCGGCATCAACGGCCAGCGTCACATACCAGCGGCCGTCGGGCTCTTTGGAGACGAACACGGTGGCAGGGTCCAGCCCGGCCGCGTCGATGCCGGGCCACGACCACACGAACGCCAGCGGGCCCGGGGTCTTAGCCAGGCGCAGCGCACCGTCGCGCAGGGTGAACGCCGACCGGGTGTACTCGGCCGCCTGGCGGCCCTGGCGGGACTTGAACCGCGGATAGCGGGCTCTTCTGGCGAAAAACGCGGCGAACGCCTGCTGCTGGTGTCGCAGGGCCTGCTGCAGCGGGACACAGGACACCTCGTTCAGCCAGGCCCGCTGCGGGTCTTTCTTCATCGCCGTCAGCGCCGCCGATGCCTGGCCATACGACGTGCCCGTGCGCTGCGTTGCATACCGCTCCTGCCGCGCCGCCAGGATGCAGTTCCAGACCACGCGGACGCAGCCGAAGGTGCGGTTCAGCACCGCCTGCTGCGCTGCATCGGGATAGGCCCGGCACCGGTACGCTGTCCGCACGCTGGCAGCCTGCCAGGCCGTGCCGACAAAACCCTGCCCTGCTCCGCAGGGCACCGGATCCCTCCCCGGCCTGAAGGCCGGAGTTCCCTCCGGAGGTCCAGATGACCCGTCTGGGATCATCACCGCCGCGGACCTCGTTCTCCGCGTTCGAGCGGTTCTTCCGCGAGCAGTATCCGGGGGTCGTGCGCATCGCCTTCGGCGTCGTGGGCGACGCCCAGGCGGCCCAGGACGTCGCCCAGGACGTGTTCATCGCGGCGCTGCGGCGGTTCCCCGACCCCGGGGACGCCGGCCAGGCCGGCGCCTGGGTGCGCGCCGCGGCCGCGCACACGGCCCTGAACGCCATCCGCGGCGAGCGGCGGCGCGACCGCCGCCAGCAGCTCGCCGGCATCGAGGTGGCCCCGCCGGGGCCCGAGGAGACCATGCTGGACCGGGAGTCGCGGCTCGAGGTCAGGCGGGCGCTGGCCCGCCTGCCCCGGCGGGCCGCGACCGTGCTCGTGCTCCGGCACAACGGCCTGAGCTACGCCGAGGTGGCCGAGGCCATGAACGTCAAGGTGGGGCACGTCGGCACGATGCTCCGCCGAGCCGAATCAGCGCTACGCAAGGAGTTGCAGAATGCGTCACGTGCCTAGCCCGGTACTGCGCCGGCTGGTTGACGAGCCCCTGGCCGTCCCCGACCGTGACCGGCGCCACCTCACCGGCTGTGGTCGCTGCCAGGCCGAGAGCAGCGAGGTGGCGGCCAACGCCGCGGCTGCCTCCCGGCTGCTGGCGGCGCCGCCGGACGTCGCCGATGTCGACCTGGAGTGGATCATGCTGCAGGAGCGGCTGCGGGAACCGGACGCGTCCACCCGGCCGGCCGCCCCCACCCCCCACCGCATGCCGCGGCGCATGGTCAAGCTCTCGCTCGGCACCGGCACCGCGGTGGCGGCCGGAGTGGTCGCCCTCGGCGTGGGAGCGGCCGCCGCGCTCAACAGCATCTACGCCCCGACCCACGTGGCGCCGGTGACGGTCAGCCCGGCTGACCTGGCCGCCGTCGAGAACATCGCCGGGCTCAGCGGCGCCCAGCTGTCCGGCCACCTGCCGCTTTCGGGCTCCCGGCAGCTGGCCTTCGGCGAGGTGAGCTGGACCAGCGCGGGCCGTCCCCAGCAGGTGAGCTCGATCGCCAGGGCCAGCGCGCTGACCCACCTGGCCTTCTCCGTACCGGCCACGCTGCCCGCCGGCGTCGGGCCTGCCAGCGGCATCGCGGTCGCGGCCCAGGTGACGGCCACGGTGCGGTTCAACGCCAGCGCCGGCCCGACCATCGGCGGCAGCACGCTGGAGATCACCGTCGGCCCGGCCATCGCGGTCCAGTACGGCAGCCGGACCGGGCAGAACGACGTCACCACCCTCGTCATCGCCGTCATGGCGCGGCCGGTGGCGTCCTCGACCGGGGCCACCGCCAGCCAGCTGGAGGCGTTCCTGCTCTCCCGGCCCGGCCTGCCGGCCGGCCTGACTCAGGAACTGCGGATGCTCGGCAGTCCCGGCACCACGTTGCCGGTGCCGGTCCCGTCCGGGATGTCGGCCCAGCAGCTGAACATCGACGGGGCGCCGGCGGTGCTGGTCACCGTGCCCTCGAGGGTGGCCTCCGGGGTGGTCTGGGAGAGCCGGGACGGCATCGTGCACGGCGTCGGCGGCCTCCTGGACTCTGGGGACGTGCTCGATGTTGCCCGCCAGATCGGCTGAGCGCGCGGCCAGGTCCGGCCGTGCCCTCGATGACCCCGGCACCTGGGCCCAGGCGCCGGGGTCCCCGGCCATCCACGCCATGGAGCTGAGCAAGCGCTACCGCGACACCGTTGCGCTCGACGGGCTATCGATGACCGTCGAGCGCGGCGAGGTCTTCGGGTTCCTCGGCCCCAACGGGGCGGGCAAGACCACCGCGGTCAAGCTGCTGCTCGGCCTGGCCCGGCCGACCGGCGGCGAGGCCATGGTCCTGGGCGCGCCCGCCGGGGACCGGGAGACCCGGCGGCAGATCGGCTACCTGCCGGAGCTGTTCCGCTTCCAGAGCTGGCTGACCGCCCGCGAGGTCCTGGTCCTGCACTGCCGGCTGCTGCAGCTGCCCCGGCCGCGCTGGGCGGGAGAGGTCGATGAGGCGCTGCTGACCGTCGGCCTGGCCGACCGTGGCGACGACAAGGTCGGCACGTTCTCTAAGGGCATGCAGCAGCGGCTCGGCCTCGGCGTGGCCCTGCTCGGCGAGCCCGTGCTGGTCGTGCTCGACGAGCCGACCAGCGCCCTCGACCCGGTCGGACGGCATCAGGTCCGGACGATCATCCACGGACTGCGTGACCGCGGCACCACGGTCTTCCTCAACACCCACCTCCTGGCCGAGGCCGAGCACGTCTGCGACCGGGTGACGATCATCAGCAAGGGCCGGGCCGTCGCCGCCGGGACGCTCGACGAGCTGAGGGGCCACAGGCCCAGCGTCCGGCTGCAGGTGACCGGCCTGCCGGGCGGCTGGTGGCAGCCCCTGGCCGGGTTCGGCCGCTGGACGCAGGACGGGGAGTGGCTGCTGGTCGAGGACATGACGGCCGGGCGGGTACCGGAACTCGTGGCCGCGATCGTCTCGCTCGGCGGCCAGGTCGAGGCGGTCGTACCGGAGCAGCAGAGCCTGGAAGAGCGCTTCCTCGAGCTCCTGGGGGAATCATGAGCGCAGTCCTGACCATCGCGGCGCTTACCGTGCGGGAGGCGGTCCGGCGACGGCTCGTGGCCGCGTTCGTCGTGATCTCCGTGGTGCTGGTGGGCCTGAGTAGCTGGGGCTTTTACAAGCTGAGCCACGGCGGGTTCACCTCGGGCGAGTCGAACGCGGCGCTCCCCGGGGCGCTGGTCCTGTTCATGTTCATGTTCAGCTTCGTGCTCGCGCTCAGCGCGTCGGCCATCGCCGCTCCGGCGGTCTCCGGCGAGATCGAATCGGGCGTCTTGCTGACCGTCGTCGCCCGCCCCATCCGGCGCAGCGACGTGCTGCTCGGAAAGTGGCTGGGACTAACCGGCCTGCTCGCCGCCTACACCGCGCTCGTGTGCGGCCTGCTGGTCGCGGTCGTGTACTGGGCGGCCGGCTACGTCGCGCCCAACCCCGCCGCCGCGGCCGCCTACCTGCTCGCCGAGGGCGTGGTGCTGCTCACCCTCGTGCTGCTGCTCAGCACCCGGCTGCCCACGCTGGCCGCGGGCGTGATCGGCATCGCCTTGTTCGGCATCGCCTGGCTCGCGGGCGTCGTCGGGTCGCTGGGCACGACCTTCAACATCGGTGCCTTGCACACGGCGAGCGTGTTCGGCCAGTACCTGCTGCCCACCGACGGGCTGTGGCACGGCACCATCTACTACCTCGAGCCGTCGTGGTGGATCGGGCGGCAGCTGGCCGGGATACCCGAGGCGCAGGGTGACCCATTCCTCGCGCGGGCGGCGCCGGCCTGGCCCTACCTGGCCTGGGCCGGCATCTGGCTGCTGCTCGTCCTGGCGCTCGGCCTGGTCAGCTTCGAGCGGCGAGAACTGTAGGGCCTGCGCCTGCGCCGGGCCCGGCAGCGGCCCCGTTCGGCCCTCAGCGGTACTCCGGTACGGGCTCGGGCTCGGTCATCTGGTTCCGCAGCTTGGCGTAGACCGGGATGCCGATGAGCATGGCCACCCCGGCCAGGAGGAACGGGGCCCAGTACGTGAACCAGCTGTGGCCGGTGTTGCGCGAGTAGTAGATGAAAAGGATCGAGAAGATCAGCGACAGCACGGCGACGATCATGTCGCGGGCGAACCGCTGGCCGTGCATTTCCCGGCGGTCGACGATCCGCCACTTGATCTGGGCCAAGGCCGAGAACCCATACGGGAGGGCCACGGTGATGCCGGTCATCAGGATCAGCGTGGTGAACACGGTGGCGCCGCTGGAGCCGATGTAGTTGACGGCCATCGCGATCGAGGCCAGCGCGGTGCCGCTGATGATGCCGAAGGCGGGCACCCCCTCCTTTGACAGCTGCTTGAAGCGGTCGGGGAACAGCCCGTCCTTCGCCGCGGCGAGCGGCATCTCGGCGACGATCATCGTCCAGCCGTTCAGCGCCCCGAAGCCAGAGATGATGACGACCACGGCCATGGTGTAGCCCGCCCACGTGCCGCCGAACATCTCGTTGACCGCGGCCGAGAACGGTGCGTCGGACTTCTCCAGCGCGGAGGCCGGCAGGATGCCGAACACCGCGATCAGCGACAGCATGTAGACCACGGCGGTGGCCAGCGTGCCGAACACCGTGGACTTGGGCACGTTGCGGTCCGGGTCGCGCACCTTGCCCGCGGCCACCGAGGCGACCTCGACGCCGATGTAGCTGAACAGCGCGATCGCCATGCCGGAGCCGATCGCGCTGATCGCGCCCTCGCCGCTGATGTTCCACGGGTGGTAGTTCGCGCTCTTGATGAAGAACAGGCCCACGGTGGACATGAACGCCAGCGCGACGAACTTCAGGACCGTGGTGACCATCTGGACCGAGCCCATGTTTTTCACGCCCGACAGGTTGATGAACGCGGGCACCCAGAGGCCGACCAGCACGAGCAGGATCGTGAACAGCTTGTTCCCGCCCTTGTTGATGAACTCCTGCACGTACAGCACCCAGCCGACCGCGATCCCCGCGTTGCCGGCCCACGAGCTGATCCAGTACGACCACGCGTTGAAGAAGCCGAGCCGATTGCCGAACGCGACCCGCGCGTAGGCGTACGGGCCGCCGTCGGCGGGCAGCCGGCGCGACAGCGCCGCGAACATCAGGGCCAGCACGATGGCGCCGATCGTCGTGAGCCCCATCGAGACCAGAGTGATCGGCCCGATCGCGGCCAGTGACGTCGGCAGGTTGAAGATCCCGACCCCGATGATGCTGCCCATGATCAGCGCGATCGCCACCGGCAGCCCGAAACCGGCCCCCGCGGCGGCTCCGGTGCCAGGGGCGCCGTCTTCGACCGGCCGCGGGAGTGCGGCCGTTCCCGCCACGGCGGCCCCGTCCCCGGCCGCCCGCGGCGGCGTGGCCGCCGTCTCGGGCGGGGGATGCGTGGCGGCTACCTCGGGCGGCGGGTGCGTGATCGCCTCCGGACGCGGATCACGTGGCGTTTCAGTCATGACCCCATCTCTTTCTCTCGGTGACAGGAACGATCACCATTGTTTAAAGCCGGATTGCGTCGAAGTGAAAACGCGCCGCCGTGGGCCGGTAATTGACTGAATGGCCGAATCTGTCATTAACAGGAACCGACATCAGAATTAAGTGATAGTTAAGTAAAGGTGACGTAAAGAGGAACAGTAAGCGGCGGGTGTTTGCTGGTCCAGCGCTGGCGTCCATAATGTTGATTGTTCGCAGGTCACCGCCTGTGCAGTAGGGACTTTAGTCCCTGCCGTGTGCTCTGGCCATAGGGATAAGTTGCCCGTATGCGGAGAAGGTCATGAGGGTAGTCGTGGCCCTAGGCGGTAATGCGCTGCTGCGCCGGGGGGAGCCGATGACGGCGGAGAACCAGCGGGAAAACGTGCGGGTGGCGTGTGATCACCTGGCCCCGATCGCCGAGAAACACGAGCTGATCATCTCGCACGGGAACGGGCCGCAGATCGGGCTGCTGGCGCTGGAGGAGGCGGCCTACGGAGAGGCGACCGCGTCCCCGCTCGACGTGCTGGGCGCCGAGACCCAGGGCATGATCGGCTACCTGGTCGAGCAGGAGCTCGGGAACCGGCTGCCGTTCTCCAAGCCGCTGGCGTCGTTGCTGACGATGATCGAGGTCGACCCCGACGATCCGGCGTTCGCCGACCCCAGCAAGCCAGTCGGCCCGCTGTACGGCCAGGCCGAGGCGGACAAGCTGGCCGCCGAGCGCGGCTGGGTATTCAAGCCCGACGGGGACAGCCTGCGCCGCGTCGTGCCCTCCCCGGTGCCGAAGCGGATCTTCGAACTCCGGCCCATCCGCTGGCTGCTCGATCAGGGCTGCGTGGTGATCTGCGCCGGCGGCGGGGGGATCCCGGTCGCCTACCAGCCCGGGCCGGCAGCTGGTGGGCGTGGAGGCGGTGATCGACAAGGACCGGGCCAGCGCCCTGCTCGCCCGCGACGTCGGCGCCGACCTCCTGATCATGGCCACCGACGCCACAGCCGTGTTCACCGGATTCGGCACCCCGCAGCAGCGGACCATCGTCGCGGCGAATCCAGATGCGCTGCTGACCGAGTACGAGGCCGAGTTCGCGGCGGGGTCGATGCTGCCGAAGGTGATCGCCGCGTCCGATTTCGCCCAGGCGACGGGTAAGCCTGCTGCGATCGGCGCGCTGGCCGACATCGACGCGATGCTGGACGGCACGGCGGGCACCCGCATCACGACCAGCGTCGCGGGCGTGGAGTTCGCGAACAGCCCCGCCTAGCCGCATGCCATCTACACAGGTCAAAGCCCAAGCGTCAACGCAAGGCCGGGATCGAGGTGATCACCATCGAGGGGTTCGAGCTGGGCAAGGGCCGCGGCGGCGGCCACTGCATGACCTGCCCGATCGAGCGCGACCCCGCGTTCTGACCGGCGCGATCGATATCTGCAAACCAGTAGGGGAGTGTTTCGTGTCGTTCAACCTGAAAAACCGGTCGTTCCTGAAGGAGCTCGACTTCACCCCGCACGAGCTGCGGTTCTTGCTGGAGCTGTCCGAGGCGCTGAAGTCGGCCAAGTACGCCGGGACCGAGACCCATCACCTGGCGGGCAAGAACATCGCGCTGATCTTCGAGAAGACCTCGACCCGGACCCGGTCCTCGTTCGAGGTCGGCGCGTACGACCAGGGCGCGCACGTGACCTACCTGGACCCGTCGGGCTCGCAGCTGGGGCACAAGGAGTCGATCGCCGACACCGCGTCGGTGCTGGGCCGCATCTACGACGCGATCGAGTACCGCGGCAACGCCCAGGCCGACGTGGAGGAGCTGGCCGCGCACGCCGGGGTGCCGGTGTACAACGGGCTGACCGACGAGTGGCACCCCACCCAGATGCTGGCCGACTTCCTGACCATGCACGAATCGTCGCACAAGCCATATGAGGACATCGCGTACGCGTTCGTGGGGGACTGCCGGTTCAACATGGGCCGCTCGCTGCTGGTCATGGGCGCGCTGATGGGCAGCGACGTGCGCCTGGCCGGGCCCAGGGAGCTGCACCCGCCCGCCGACGTGGTGGCGATCGCCCGGGAGAAGGCCGAGGAGACCGGGGCGCGGATCATGCTGACCGAAGACCCCGGCGAGGCGGTGCGCGGGGTGGACTTCATTCATACCGACGTGTGGGTGTCGATGGGCGAGCCCAAGGACGTGTGGACCGAGCGGGTCAAGGTGCTGACCCCGTATCAGGTCAACAGCGCGCTGCTGGCCAAGTCGGGCAATCCGGCGGTCAACTTCATGCACTGCCTGCCGGCGTTCCACGACACCAACACCGTGGTCGGCAAACAGATCATGGAGCACACCGGCATGACGGGCGGCCTGGAGGTCACCGACGAGGTTTTCCGCTCACCCGCCAGCATCGTGTTCGACCAGGCCGAGAACCGGCTCCACACCATCAAGGCCATCATGGTCGCCACCATCGGCCGGTAGGCCGTTTCCCAGCTCAGAAGGCCGGGCACTGCGATCGCAGTGCCCGGCCTGACCGTTGGTCGGCTCAACCCATCCGGCCGCTGACGTAGGCCTGGGTGCGGCTGTCGACCGGGTCCTGGAAGATCTGCTCGGTCCGGCCGTACTCGACGAGCACCCCCGTGCGGGTATCGCTCTTGTCGTCGCGGAGCACGGAGTAGAAGGCGGTGCGGTCGCTGACCCGCGTGGCCTGCTGCATGTTGTGCGTGACGATGACGATCGTGTACTCGGACTTGATCTCATGCATCAGGTCCTCGATGGCGCCCGTCGCGATCGGGTCGAGCGCCGAGCACGGCTCGTCCATGAGGACGACGTCCGGCTCCACGGCGAGCGTGCGGGCGATGCACAGCCGCTGCGCCTGCCCGCCGGACAGGCCCAGGCCCGAGTTGTTCAGCCGGTCCTTCACCTCATCCCACAGCGCGGCCTGGCGCAGCGAGCGCTCGACGATCTCGTTGAGCCTGCCCTTGTTGCGCTCGCCGTTGATGCGCGGCCCGTAGGCGACGTTGTCGTAGATCGACTTCGGGAACGGGTTCGGCTTCTGGAAGACCATGCCGATGCGCCGGCGCACGGCGATCGGGGAGACACCCGAGGCGTACAGCGACGCCCCGCGGTACTGCACGTCGCCCTCGACGCGAGCGCTCGGTATGAGGTCATTCATGCGGTTCAGCGTCCGCAGCACGGTCGTCTTGCCGCACCCGGACGGGCCGATGAACGCGGTGATTTCGTTCTCGTGGATGTTCAGCGACACGTCCGTGACGGCCCGGAAGGAGCCGTAGTAGATCGACACGTTCTGGGCGTCGAAGACAGTGGGCGGGGCCGGCCCGGCCGACCGCTCGCCCGTCTGCTGAACCGACGGCTTGGGCAGTTCGGTCTTGGTGGAGATTTCCTGCTCAGGCTGTGACATGGCGTTCCTAATGCGTGTACCGGGCGAACCGGGCGGTGACGAGACGGGCGACGATCATCAGGATGAAACAGATGGCGATGAGCGTGAGCGCTGCGCCCCAGCCGCGGGCCTGCGCGCCGACAAACGGTGATGACGCGTTCACGAAGATCTGCGACGGCAGCGAGGTGTTGGGGCCGCTGAACACGTTCGCGTTGGGCTCGGTCACCACGAGGATGGTGAACAGCAGCGGCGCCGTCTCGCCCGCGGCCCGGGCCACGGCCAGCAGGGCGCCGCTGACGATGCCGCCGATCGCGGCGGGCAGCACCACGGTCAGCGTCACGCGAGACTTGGTAGCGCCGAGGGCGTAGCTCCCTTCGCGCAGCGAGTTCGGCACCAGCCGCAGCATCTCGTAGCTGGAGCGGATCACGATCGGCAGCATCAGGCAGCCCAGGGCGAACGCGCCGGCCAGGCCCGAGAAGCCGAAGTGCAGCACCCAGATCGAGAAGATGAACAGGCCCATGATGATCGACGGAACGCCGGTCATCACGTCGCTCATGAACCCGATGAGCGCTGCCAGCCAGTTCCTGCCGCCGTATTCGTTGAGGTAGATCGCGCCCAGGATGCCGAGCGGCACGGCCAGGACCGTAGCCAGGGCCGTGATCTCGAGCGTGCCGAGGATCGCCGGCCACATTCCGCCCACATCCGCGGGCAGCACGTTCGGCGGGATCGGGCTCCCGGTCAGGAACTGCCCGCTGATGACGCTGGCGCCCTTGCCGATCACAGTGAACAGGACGAACCCGAGCGGGATGATCACCAGGATGAAGGAGAGGACCATCAGCCACGTCGCGATGCGGTTACTGGTGCGCCGCCAGCCCTTCGGCTCTCGCAGGTCGACATTCTGCTGCTCGGTGGCGACGGCCATCAGGCACCTCGCTTCCGTCGCGCGGAGCGTTCTACGATCCCGTGGGCGATGACGTTGACGATGATCGTGAAGACGAACAGGAGCACGCCGATCCCCATCAGCGCGGCGCGGAACTCGCCGGAGGCCTCGCCGAACTGGTTCGCGATGACCGAGGGCATGTTGTAACCGGGGGCGAACAAGTGCGACGTGATCGCGGGCGACGAGCCGATCACGAGCGCGGCCGCGATCGTCTCGCCCATGGCCCGGCCCAGCCCGAGAAGCACCGCCCCGACGACGCCGCCCTGGCTGTGCGGCCAGACCGCGCCGCGGATCATCTCCAGGCGGGTGGCGCCCAGCGCGTACGCGCCCTCCTTGTCGATGGCCGGCACGGTCGCGATGACCTCGCGCGATAGGGAGGTAATGATCGGCGTGATCATGAAGGCCAGGATGATGCCGGCGGTGAAGAACGAGGCCCCGCTGGTGGGCGGCCCGAACAGGTTCTCCAGCACCGGGATGCCGTGGACGGCCGAGCCTATGTCGGCGTAGATGTGGTTGAGCCAGGGCGCGAACACCAGGATCCCCCACAGGCCCCAGACCACCGACGGGACCACGGCCAGCAGGTCGATCACGTACACGATCGGCCGTGACCACCGGTACGGCACGACCTCGGTCAGCAGCAGGGCGATGCCCAGGCTGACCGGGACGGCCATGATGAGCGCGATCACCGCCGTGACGGCCGTACCGAAGATGAACGCCAGCGCGCCAAACTGGTTGGCTGCGGGGTCCCAGTTGTTGGTAAAGATCTTGAAGCCCTCGGCGCTGAACCACGACGAGGCCTGCTGGGTGGTCGAGAAGGCGATCAGGACCAGGATCACCAGCACCAGCAGGCCGGCCGCGAGGGCCACAGCCGCGAAGCCCCGGTCGCCGAGCGGCCGCCGGTGGACCAGGGGCCGGCGGCGGGTCCGGCCGGGACGACCGGACCCGCCTTCGCAGCAACGCTCACAACGACCAGCCGATCTGATCAGCCCGTTTCACAGCGCTCACAGTTACGACCCGATCTTGCTGAGCTGCGCCTTGGCCATCGAGTCGATGTTAGCGGGCAGTGGCGCGTAGTTCAGAGAGGGGAGCAGCTGCTGGCCGGCTCCGAGCAGGTAGCCGATGTACGCCTTGAGCATCTTCGTGTCATTCGCGCTCGACTGCTTCTCGATAACCAGGTCCCAGGACTGGTAGGTGATCGGGTACGCCTGGGCACCGGAGGCCCAGACCGCGTGGAACGTAAGGTTCGAGGCGACGGTGACCCCTGACGCGGCGGCCGTGGCCGACGATACCGACGGCGCGATGTAGTTGCCGGACGAGTTCTTCACCGAGGCGAAGCTCAGCCCGGAGGCCTTGGCGTCGGCGTAGTCCACGTAACCGATGGCCCCGGGGGTGGACTTGATGATCTGCGCCACCCCGCCGTTGCCGTTGCCGGCGCGGGCCGTCTTGGGCCAGTTGATGGTCGAGCTGCTGCCGAGCGTCCACACGCTGGGCTCGGCGGTCATGAGGAACAAGGAGAAGTTCTGGGTCGTGCCCGAGGAGTCCGAGCGCACGGCCAGGGTGATCGCGGTGCTGGGCAGCTTGACGCCGGGGTTATCCGCCGCGATCGCCGAGTTGTTCCAGGTCGTGATCTTGCCCTGGAAGATGTTCGCGATGACCGGCGCCGACAGCTGCAGTGGCTTGCTGAGCCCGGACAGGTTGTACGACAACGTGATCGGCCCGATCACGACCGGGAAGTACAGCACGGTCTTGCCGGTGAAGTTCGACTGCTCGGCGGCGGGGACCGGCGAGTCCGACCCCGCGAAGCTGACGACCCCCGAGGACAGGTCCGTCCGCCCCTTGCCCGAGCCGCCGCCGCCGTAGTTGACGGTCATCCCGGACTGGACCGACTTGAAGGCCGCGATCGCTGCTTCCTGGAAGGTGAGCTGGAACGTCGACCCGCTCCCGTTGAGCGTGCCCGAGAGGTTGCTCGAGGAACCCGTCGAGGAGCCGCTCGGCGCAGAGGAAGTCGTGCTTGAAGAGCTGCACGCGGCAGCCAAGACAGCCGTCGCGGCGAGAGCAACCCCCACCGTGGTGGCCCGTCTGATACGCAGAAGTTGCATGTCATATACCCCATTCCCGGTCGGTGAGAACTAGAACCCCCCAGCGCGAGCCAGCTTGCACGCCGTGGCTAGCCCCAGACGAGTGTGCCGCGCGGCCGGTACCCGCGAGTTAAGGCATGGAATATAGACAGTGAAAGCTATATAGACAGCAAGTGAATATTCGGCGCCTGACAGGCGCCGCCAGCGGCGGCGACCGCCAGGAGAAGGCTCCCGCGATCGTCCGCAGGAGAGCGGGATCTCTCAAGCATCCCGGCAGTCTCGGTATACCACGCGGGTGGCGGACTGTCATGCCGACGGCGGAGCGGGCGCAGCCTCCCGCTGGCCGCCCGGCTCCAGCCCTGCGCCGGCCGCTGGATCCGGCCCCGCCTTGCGGCGACGAGCTTCTGACGAGGTCATAGCCGCCAGGCGAACAGGTTATAGCCGCCGGACGAACACCTTCTGATCTCTGACTGCGGGGCCTAGAGGGGCAAGGCGGTGCCCAGTACGCTTTTGACCATGGTGGAGCACCGACAGGAATTCCAGCGGGAGCTGGATGACATCGAAGCCAAGGTCATCGAGCTGTTCGCGATGGTGGCCGAGGACCTGCCCACGGCGACCCGTGCCCTGCTGACCGGCGACAACGAGGCGGTCGCGGTGCTGGCCCAACGAGACCGGACCGTCGATGCCCTGTACCCGGAGATCGAGGAACTGGTCAACCGGGAGATCGTGCTGCAGGCGCCCGTCGCGGCGGACCTGCGCTTCTTGCTCTCCGTGCTGCGGATCCTGCCCGAGCTCGAGCGCTCCCACCACCTCGTCACCCACATCGCGCGGCGGGCCAACCACATTCTCGGCGAGGACCTCTCCCCGCGCACCCGGGGGCTTATCGAGGGGATGGGGAACCTCGTCTCCGACATGTGGCGCCAGGCTGCGGACTCCTGGTACAAGCGCGACCGGTCCGCCGCATTCGAACTGGCTGTCCGTGACGAGGAAGTGGACGAGCTGCACGCCAGCTTGATAGCCGAACTGGCCTCGGGAGGAATGTCCCTGCCGGTGACGATGGAGATGACCCTGGCGGGGCGCTTCTACGAGCGCCTCGGCGACCGTGCCGTCAACATCGCCCGCCGAGTGGTGTACCTGGCCGGGTCCCACAGTCCCGACACCACGGGAGAATGAGCACCGAGCGCAGCCTCACAAGGCCATGCTGCGGCCAGTTACGGCGTTCACACCCAGGCGCAGTTACCGACCCTGACAACCCGGACCAGTTACGCCTTCACGCTCTGGCCTAGTTGCGCCCTCATGGTCGGCAATTGTTTAGATCTGGTTGGGGGGTTTGTTAATCCCGGTTCCTGGTATCTTCACGCGCTGGGTCGGCCTGGAGCCTAGCGAGGCGCGGGGACGACCACGACGGGGCAGGCCGCGTGGTGCGTGACTTGGCTGCTCACTGAACCCATCAGGAGCCTGGTGAACCCGCCGCTGCCGCGAGTCCCCACGACGAGCATGTCGGCGTCCTGCGAGGCCTTGACGAGTTCCTCCGTCGCATCCCCCGTGACCACGCTCACGGTGACCTCGGGCGCCGTCTCGCCGATTTCGCGCGCGACCTTCTCCACGAATTGCTGAACCCCCGCTCGCGCAAGCTCCGGGTCAAAGCTGTTCTCCGGATAGCTGCGTATGCCCCAGAAGATTTCGGTGGCCGGGCGAGCTGGAGCCGGGTGAACGGTCACGACGTCCAGCGGGAGATGATGCACCGCGGCCTCGCGCATGGCCCAGGCCAGGGCGTGAGAAGAATGGTCTGAGCCGTCCACCCCCACGACGATTCCAGGCATCCCTGCTCCTCGGATGGTTTGATCCGCCTTCAATCGATGCTGATTACAGCATGGCCTTGGGAACAGGCGAAAGACAGGGCCGAGGGTCCCGGGCGGGCTGGCCGGAGCAGATTCGCGAGCCGCTGATCGAGCGCCACCTCGACCCCGAGTGGTTCCGGGTCGGCGCGCGCGAGAGGAGCAACATGCGGGAGCTCTGCGAGGAACTTCAGCGCGGCGGGGACTTGCCCGATGTGCCGCTGATCGCGCTCACCGCGCTGGGCGTCGATCGCGGCCAGGCGCTGCTCATGTCCAAGAAGGATCTGCGCGCGATGACCGACGGCAAGCTTCGCCTCGACGCAGCGCTGGCCGGCTCGGTCTCGTGCGGTGAACATCGCGCCCTCAGCAATGCCACGCACAGCACGATCAACGTCGACCGTCCGGACGCCGTCATCCAGGCGATCCAGGATCTGCTGGCCAGAGTCAGCAGGTAGCGGTGCCGGATGCCGACCGGCCGTCCTTTGTCGCCAGCAGGACCCATAGGAAGTCATCACCGAAGCAGGGTCCCTGCCCGTCGGTCTTGTTCATCCGCCGCAGCACGCGTACGGAGAAGGGGGCCTTATCCCACAAGGCACGCAGGCGATCTTCCGAATAGCCCAGGCCGCCGCCGAGACTGGCCCGTTCGTACACCTGCTGGTCGGTGTAGCCGCTTCCGCCTTCGGGCCGGAAGCACACCAGGCCGTAACTGCCGCCCGGCTTGAGGGCCCGGTGCACGAGTTCGACGTAGGTCGTCGAGCATGCGCAGCACGTCGTCACGGGTGTAGATGAACCGCCCCATGATCACCGAGCTCAGTCGCCGGTCGCGCCGTCGATCCGCTCCCGCAGCAGGTCGGCGTGGCCGTTGTGCCGGGCGTACTCCTCGATCATGTGAGTGAGGATCCAGCGCAACGAGAACGGCTCGCCCGTGCGACGGTCCCCCTTCTTGCTCAGGGCGTCCAGATCCACGCCCGCGATCGCGTCGCGCGCCGCGGTGCACTCCTGCTCCCACGTGCGGAGCACCGTGGCGCCGTCGGCGCTGCTGGTGTCGTTGAAGTCGGCGTCCATGTCGTCCGGCGTCGAGTACAGGTACGGCAGGTCCGCACCGAGCAGCACGTTGCGGAACCAGGCCCGCTCGTTCTCGGCCATGTGCTGGACCAGCCCCAGCAGGCTCAGCTCCGAAGGCGGCACCGAGCGCTCGCGCAACTGGTCGTCGGTGAGGCCCTCGCACTTCCAGGCCAGCGTGGCGCGGTGATAGTCCAGCCAGCCGGTCAGCATCTCCCGGTCGCCCGCCCGCAGGCCGGGCTCAGCCCGTTCGGTTGTCATGCGGCGACCCTCTCACGGAGCGCCGGCCGGGCCACGCAATAACGCGGCTACATCCGCTCGACGACGTAGTCGATGCAGGCGGTGAGCGCATGTACGTCGGCCGGGTCCACGGCCGGGAACATCCCGATCCGCAGCTGGTTGCGGCCGAGCTTGCGGTAGGAGTCGGTGTCGACGATCCCGTTGGCCCGCAACGCCGCCGACAGTGCCCGCGCGTCGATGGCAGCGTCAAAGTCGACAGTGCCGACCACCGCAGAGCGCTGCAACGGGTCGGCCACGAACGGGGTGGCGAAGTCAGCTTGCCCAGCCCACCCGTACAAGATGGCCGAGGACTGCGCGGTGCGGGCCGTGGCCCAGGCCAGACCGCCCTGGCCGAGCAGCCACTCCACCTGGTCGGCCAGCAGGAACAGCGTGGCGACCGCGGGGGTGTTGTAGGTCTGCTGGAGCCGCGAGTTGTCGATCGCGACCTGCAGCGAGAAGAACTCCGGGATGTACCGGCCGCCGGCCGCGACCTTCCCGGCCCGGTCGAGCGCCGCGGGGGACATCAGCGCGATCCAGAGCCCGCCGTCGGACCCGAACGACTTCTGCGGCGCGAAGTAGTACGCGTCGACCTCGCTGGCCCGCACCGGCAGGCCGCCCGCGCCGCTGGTGGCGTCCACGATCACCAGCGCGTCGGGGTCGGCCCCGGCCACCCGGCCCACCGGCATCGCCACCCCGGTGGAGGTCTCGTTATGGGTCAGCGCGTACGTGTCGATGCCGTCCTCGGCCCGCGGCTGCGGGTGAGTGCCGGGCGGCGACTCGATGACCGTCGGCGCCTCCAGCCACGGCGCGGCCGTCGTCACCTTGGCGAACTTCGACGAGAACTCCCCGAACGACAGGTGCTGGGCCTTGTGGTCCACCAGGCCGAAGGCGGCGATGTCCCAGAACGCGGTCGTGCCGCCGTTGCCCAGCACGATCTCGTATCCCTCCGGGAGCGAGAACAGCCCGGCCATCCCCTCGCGGATCCGCTGCACCAGCGAGCGGACCGGTGCCTGCCGGTGGGAGGTCCCGAGGTAGGCCGCCCCGGAACTGGCCAGCGCAGCCAGCTGCTCGGGCCGGACCTTGGACGGGCCGCAGCCGAACCTGCCGTCAGCGGGCCGCAGATCTTCGGGGATGACGATCTCAGTCATCAAGCAGTCAGACTTCCTTGTCGAGGACGTCGGTCGCGCCGGCGACGTCCGACACCGGGCGGCTCTTCGGGCCCACGTAGCGTGCGCTGGGCCGGATCAGGCGGCCGGTCTGCTTCTGCTCCATGATGTGCGCCGCCCAGCCCGCGGTCCGCGCGCACGTGAACATCGAGGTGAACATGTGCGAGGGTACTTGCGCGAAATCAAGCACGACCGCCGACCAGAACTCGACGTTCGTCGCGAGCACCCGGTCCGGCCGGCGGGCGTGCAGCTCGGCCAGGGCCGCCTTCTCCAGCGCCTCCGCCACCTCGAACCGCGGCGCGCCGAGTTCCCGGGCCGTCCGGCGCAGCACCCGGGCCCGCGGATCCTCGGCGCGGTACACCCGGTGGCCGAAGCCCATCAGCCGCTCGCCGCGGTCCAGCGCCGACTTGACCCACGCGTCCGCGTCGCCGCTCCGCTCGACCTCCTGGATCATGGTCAGTACCCGGGCGGGGGCGCCGCCGTGCAGCGGCCCGGAGATCGCGCCCACCGCGCCGGACAGCGCCGCGGCCACGTCGGCGCCGGTGGAGGCGATCACCCGCGCGGTGAACGTGGAGGCGTTCATGCCGTGCTCGGCCGCGGAGACCCAGTAGGAGTCGATGGCCTTCACGTGCTTGGGGTCCGGGTCGCCCTGCCAGCGGATCATGAACCGCTCGGTGATCGTCTTCGCCTCGTCCACCCGCCGCTGCGGGATCATCGGCACGCCCAGGCCCCGGGCCGCCTGCGCGACGAACGAGAGCGCCATCACCGAGGCGCGGGCCAGGTCGTCGCGGGCCTGCTCGTCGCTGATGTCGAGCAGCTGATGCATGCCCCAGGCCGGGGCCAGCATGGCCAGGGCGCTCTGCACGTCCACCCTGATGTCCCCGGAGTGCACCGGGATCGGGTACGGCTCGGCGGGGGGCAGGCCGGGCTCGAAGGAGTTGTCCACCAGCAGCCCCCAGACGTGGCCGTAGGTGACGTGCCCGACGAGCTCCTCGATATCCACTCCCCGGTAGCGGAGCGCGCCCCCCTCACGATCCGGCTCCGCGATTTCCGTCTCGAACGCAACGACACCCTCCAGGCCGGGCCTGAAATCGGACATCTGGTTCCTCCGTCCCTTTTGGTTCACACCGGCGGCCTGACCGGCCCCGTGGCGCTGCGTGCCTATTCAATCGCGCCCGGAGCGGATCTGGTAACCCGGTCACCCCGCCAGCACCTCTCGTGTGTGAGGATCACTACCCTTGACTACTCCTCGCCCTGAAGGACGGGGATTCCAGCCGTCACCAGCCGGGGTTCCTGTTTCACGGCCGATTGCACCGGAGGGGTCTCCAGGTGTCTGACATCAGCTCCGCAGGCATCGCCCGGGTTGCCCCGGGCTGCGGCAAGACCTGCCGCAAGGATGTTCTTGGCCGCGTTGAGGTCCCGGTCGTGGCGGGCGCGGCAGGACGGGCATCGCCACGCCCGGACCTTCAGAGGAAGATCGGCGAGCAGGAAGCCGCAGGACGAGCACGTCTTCGTGACGTGGGGTACCAGCGGCCGGTCACGACCAGGCGGCGGCCGGCTCGCTCGCACTTGTATTCCAGCTGGCGCCGGAACTCGCCCCACCCGCAGTCCGAAATGGCCCGGGCCAGGCACCGGTTGCGGACCATGTTCTTCACAGCGAGGTCCTCGATCGCGATCAGGTCGTTGCCGCGGACCAGACCGGTGGTCGTGCTTGTGCAGGAAGTCAGCCGCTGGCGTCGCGGACCTTGCGGTGGGCCCGGGCAACCTTGGCCCTTGCCTTGGCCCGGTTGGCCGAGCCGCGCTGGCAGCGGGCCAGCCGCCGCTGATAGCGGGCGAGGTTGCGGGCCCGCCGCTCCAGGTGCCGGGCATTGGCGATCCGCTCGCCGTGCGAGGTCACCGCGAAGCTGGTGATGCCCAGGTCGACACCGGCTGCCTGCCCGGTTCCCGGCAGGGGCGCCGGGGCGCTTATGTCGACCGCGAAGGTCACATACCAGCGCCCGTCGGGCTCTCGCGAGACGATCACCATGGTGGGATCGAGTACGCCGGTGTCGACCTCCGGCCACGACCACACGAAGGCCAGCGGGCCGGCCGCCTTGGCCAGCCGCAGCTCGCCACCGCGCATCGAGAACGCCGACCGGGTGTAATGCGCGCACTGGCGGCCGTGCCGCGATTTGAACCGCGGGTAGCGTGCCCGCTTGCCGAAGAACGCCTGGAAAGCACCGTGCTGATGACGCAGAGCCTGCTGCAGCGGGACGGAGGACACCTCGTTCAGCCACGCCAGCTCAGGGTCCTTCTTCAGCACGGTCAGGGCCGCATCGGTCTCGGCATACGTAGTGCCCCGGTGTTCCTGCTGCCAGCGGCGCCGGCGCTCGGCGAGGGTCCGGTTCCACACAACCCGGACACAGCCGAACGTGCGAGCCAGCACCTGCTGCTGGGCTTGGTCCGGATAGGCCCGGCACCGGTAGGCGGTCCTCACCACAGCAGGATGCCAGGCGCCGCCGACAAACCCCCGCCACGCTGCGCGCGGCACCGGATTCCTCCCTGGCCTGAAGGCCACGGCTTCCTCCGGAGGTCCTGGTGAACGCGATGAGCGATGACCTGGACGAGCCCGGCCTCGATGAGGCGATGCTCGCCGACGATCCGCTGACCCAGTTCACGGCCTGGATGGCCGACACCGTCGCCGCGGGGCTTCCCGAGCCGACCGCCATGGTGCTGGCCACGGTCTCGGGCGACGGCCGGCCCCGCGCCCGCACGGTCCTGCTCAAGGACTACGACTCCGGCGGCTTCACCTTCTACACCAACCGGACCTCCCGCAAGGGCACTGACTTGGCCGAGGTCCCGCGGGCCTGCCTGCTGTTCCCGTGGCACGCGATCCATCGGCAGGTGATCATCGAGGGGCCGGTGACTCCGCTCACCACAGCGGAGAGCGAGCCGTACTTCCGGTCCCGCGCGCACGGCTCCCAGATCGGCGCGTGGACCAGCAGGCAGTCCACGGTGATCCGCTCCCGGGCCGAGCTTGACGACCGCTACGCCGAACTGTCCCGGCGCTGGCCGGAAGGGACCGACGTTCCCATGCCGGACTTCTGGGGCGGGTACCGGGTGATCCCGGAGGTCGTCGAGTTCTGGCAGGGTCGGCTCAACCGGCTGCACGACCGGTTCAGGTACCGCCGCGACGGCGGGGCGTGGGTGGTCGAGCGGCTGTCGCCGTAACGCTGTGTTAGCCCGGGGGATAACCCCCGGACCCCCAGACCGGGAGGGCTTCGCCCCCCGGAGCCCCCAGCCGTCTGCTCGGGCCAGCCTTCGGCCCTCGCATCCGGCGGCCTTCGCATCCGGCACCTGAATTCGCCTGGCTCCCTTTCTTGCTGGTCCGCCAAAGTTGCCGTGCGGCATAGCATCGTTCCTGAAGGGAGTGGCTTTGACGGCGCACGGGCTAATCGACACCACCGAGATGTACCTTCGCACGGTTTTCGAACTGGAAGAGGAAGGCATCATCCCGCTGCGTGCCCGCATTGCCGAGCGCCTGTCGCAGAGCGGCCCCACCGTGAGCCAGACGGTGGCCAGGATGGAGCGCGACGGCCTGTTGCGCGTCGAGGGCGACCGCCAGTTGTCGCTCACCGAAACCGGCCGGACGCTCGCCATGCGGGTGATGCGAAAGCACCGGCTGGCCGAGTGCCTCCTGGTCGGCGTCATCGGGCTGCCCTGGGAAGAGGTGCACATCGAGGCCTGCCGCTGGGAGCACGTGATCTCCGACAGCGTCGAGCGCAGGCTCGTTGAGCTACTCGATTATCCGGTCCGGTGCCCGCACGGAAATATCATTCCGGGGCTTGCGGAACTGGACGTTCCGGCCGATGCTAGCAAGCGCGCGCTGGCGGCCGGCCGCGAGAGCGCCGTGGCCATGACGATGATCGCGTCGCTCCAGGCTCAGCCGGTAGTGGTGCGCCGGATCAGCGAACAAGTCCAGAGTGACGCGGAGTTGATGCTTAAACTCAAGAGCATTGGGATCCAGCCCGGCCGCGAGATCACGCTCGCGGCGAGCAACGACGGTGTGCGGGTGACAAGTGACAACGGAATCGGCGGTCTGGAGGCAGAGTTGCCGCGCCAGGTTGCCGCGCATGTCTTCGTCACCCGGTCGTGACCGGTATCTCCGCAGGCCAGAGTCCATACTCCCGAACGCAACGGTGCGCCGATGACGTCGCACGTTCCCGGCACCGCTGCCGTCCGCTCCCTTCCCGGCCCGGCGGACATCCTGGAGCAACTGGAGGCCGCCCTGGTCGTCACCGGGGTGGACGGCAACCTGCTGTACGCGAACCCCTATGCGGTGCGCCTGTTCGGGTTCCCCGACGACGCCGCGCACCTGGTCGGCCGGTCCCTGGCCTCCCTGGGGTTCGAAGAAGGAGACGGCCCCCGGGTCAGCAACCTCGTGACGCACGTGATACGCGGCAGGCCCTGGGAAGGAACGTTCGCATGCCGGCGTCTGGACGGATCCCGGCTTCTCGTCCGGGCGCGCGCGGGCGCCCTGCATGACCCTTCCGGTGAGATCGTGGGCATCGCGATCATGGGCCGCGAGGCCACCATGCGCGGCAGCCGCAGCGAGCGGGACCGGCTCCGGGTGCTGGAGCGCATCGGGGAGCGCCTGGCCCACTCGCTGGAGCTCGACGTCACGCTCCGGCAGGTCGCCGAGACGCTCGTCCCGCAGTTCGCCGACCACTGCGTGATCGACCTGTTCCAGGGCGACAAGCTGGTGCGCAAGGCGCAGCTGCACGCCCGGGGATGGACGCCCCCGCCGGGCAGCTGGGCCATGATCGGCGAGCCGATCAGCTACCCGGAGGGGCACTTCTGCGAGCGGGCGATGTCTCGCCGTGAGACGGTCGTGGCCGACATAGCGGACGAGCAGGTCCCCGAGATGCGCCAGGCCAGCCTGGACGCGTGCGAGAACATAGGCCTGCGGTCGGTGATCGCGACCCCGCTGATCGCGCGCGGCGAAGTGCTCGGCGTGATGAGCCTGGCGCTGTCCGGCCTCTCTCAGCGCCGGCAGCTGCGCTACACCGCTGACGACGGCGACTTCCTCGGCGCGATCGGCAGCCGGGTCGCCGTGGCCATCGACAACGCGATGCTCTTCGAGGAAGAGCGCCGCACCGCGCTCGCGTTCCAGACCAGCCTGCTGCCGCACGACCCGCCCGCGGTCGACGGCCTGGAGGTCGCGTACAAGTACGTGCCCGCCAAGCCGCTCGAGACCCACGGGCAGGGCATCCAGACCCAGGTGGGCGGCGACTGGTACGACATCATCCCGCTGTCCGCCGGCCGCGTGGGCATCGTCATCGGCGACGTGGAAGGCCGCGGGGCCCGCGCGGCGGCGATCATGGGCCAGCTCCGGGCCGCGCTGCGGGCGTTCGCGCAGGACGACAAGCCGCCCGCGGAGATCCTGCGGCGGCTGGACGACTGGTGCCGCACGCTGGAACCTACGGGAGCGGAGTCGCACGGCTTCGCCGCCGCCGACCCGCCGATCGTGAGCTGCACGTACCTGGTCTATGACGCCTGGTCCCGGATGCTGTCGTTCGCCGACGCCGGCCATGACGCCCCGCTGCTGATCACCGGCCACGAGGTCGGGCAGATGGAGATCGAGCACAAGGGCCTGCTGCTGGGCGTGCGCGGGAAGGGGATTCCTGGCCTGCCGACCTACCGTGAGGAGACGCGTTACCTCGCCCCCGGCTCCACCTTGGTGTTCTACACCGACGGCCTGACCGACCGGCGGCAGCGCGCGGACGGCACCGGCCACTACACCGAGTCCGAAGCGCTGCAGATGCTCTGCCAGGCCGTGCAGGACGTGGCCACCGGCACCGTGGAGGCCATCGCCCAGGCGGCCGAGCAGGCCGTGCCCGGGGAAATCGACGACGACATGGCGATCGTCGTCGTGCGTACCTCCACCGTGGAGCTCGCCTCCCGGGAGCGCAACTTCCCGGCCGAGCCGATCCGGGTCTCCGAGGCCCGGCGGCTGGCCCATCAGACGTTCACCAGCTGGGGCATGGACCTTGACCAGGCCGACCTGGCCTGCCTCCTGGTCTCCGAGGTGGTGACGAACGTCGTGCTGCACGCCGCCGTGTCGCCGGGCCCCCGGCACGAGTTCGCCCTCGAGCCGGCCCAGGGGCCGGACGCCGGGATCTTCGATGACTGGTCGGGTCCCGGGTTCGGCGGTGGCGACGTCGCCGCGCTGGACGGCCGGGGCGACCGGGAATTCACGCTCCGGCTGCGCCGCGGGGAGGCCGCCGTCTGGGTCGAGGTCTTCGACCCGGACCTCCGGCTCCCCCGGATCCGGAGCGCGGCGGAAACCGATGAGGGCGGCCGCGGGCTTTACCTCGTGGACCAGCTGGCCACCCGGTGGGGCTCCAGGCCGACCCAGGACGGCAAGGCGGTCTGGTTCGAGATCCCGATCAAGCAGGGTTCCTGATCGCCCTGACCCGCGTGCCCATGGCCGTGGTTAAGCGCGGGACGGCCCGCCGGTCAGTGCGTGGACGCGGCCCAGACCGTGAGGCCGACCAGGATCACGCCGATGATGATCGTGTACCACGTCTTGGTGTTCGACGCGACGCCCATGCGCTTGCGGACCCGGACCGTGAACAGGGCAGCGAGAACCCCGATGAGCGCCAGCAGGATCAGTCCGTCGGCCATCGCGTCTCCAGATTCGTCGCCTGCTTCGAGCATAAGCCGTGGCCGCGCGAAGTCACCCTACCGTTCGGCGGCCGGTGACCCAGCCCGGGTCCCGGAGTAACCTCAAAGCAAAAGGCCAGCCGGGCGTTCGCGCCGGGCACGCACCGGGCGTGCCACGGGCGCCCGCCCGGGCGGTGGGCCGACGGTAGCGCTAGCGGAGGGCGTTGTGGCTGAGGCATACATTGTCGGGGCGGTACGGACCCCTGTCGGCAAGCGGAACGGCGGCCTGGCGGCGGTGCATCCGGTAGACCTGGCCGCGCGGGTCCTGACCGAGCTCATCGCCCGGACCGGGGCCGACCCCTCGGTGGTGGACGACGTCATCATGGGATGCGTCTCCCAGATCGGGCCGCAGGCCATCGACATCGCCCGGAACGCCTGGCTGTCCGCCGGCCTGCCGGAGAGCGTCCCCGGCGTCACCATCGACCGCCAGTGCGGTTCCTCGCAGCAGGCCGTTCACTTCGCTGCCCAGGCCGTCATGTCCGGGACTCAGGACCTGGTCATCGCGGCGGGCGTGGAGAACATGAGCATGGTGCCGATGGGCTCGACGGTCGCGCTGCCGCATGAGAAGGGCATGCCGGGCCCGCTCGGGCCGGGCTGGCGGGACCGGTACGGCGATCAGGAGATCTCCCAGTTCCGCGGCGCGCAGCTGGTCTGCGAGAAGTGGGGCCTGAAGCGGCACCAGCTCGAGGAATTCGCCCTGGAGAGCCACCAGCGGGCGGTACGCGCGATCGACGAGGGCCGGTTCGCCCGGGAGATCACGCCGGTCGGCGCGGTCACCACGGACGAGGGCCCGCGCCGCGGCACGTCGCTGGAGAAGATGGCCGAGCTGAAGCCGCTGCGCGAGGGCTGGGAACTCACCGCGGCCACGGCGTCGCAGATCTCCGACGGAGCCGCCGCGGTGCTGGTCGCTTCGGAGGCCGCGGTCGAGCGCGGCGGCTTCACCCCGCGGGCGCGGATCCACGCGCTCACGGTGACCGGCTCCGACCCGGTGTTCATGCTCACCGGCCCGATCCCCGCGACCGAGCACGCCCTGGCCCGGGCCCATCTGACCATCGATGACATCGACGTGTTCGAGGTCAACGAGGCGTTCGCTCCCGTGCTGCTCGCCTGGTCCGCCGACACCGGCGCCTCGCTGGAGAAGGCCAACCCGAACGGCGGCGCGATAGCGCTCGGGCACCCGCTCGGCGCCACCGGCGCGATCCTGATGACCAAGCTGCTGCACGAGCTCGAGCGCACCGGCGGCCGGTACGGCCTGCAGACGATGTGCGAGGGCGGCGGCCAGGCCAACGCCACGATCATCGAGCGCCTCGGCTAGCCTCGCGCCCCCTGCCCGCCCCCGGCCGTCCGCCGGACCCAGGGCGCAGCCAAGCTGTCCGGTCTACCTGGATTCCAGCCGGGTCGTTCACGCTTGCTTCCATGATCACGTCGGATTGTGACCCGCATACGGCAAAAACCCGACGTGATCATGTCTGAGCCCAGTGCTGGGCCGCTCGGAGCCGTCCCCCGCCGCCGCGGGTCGGCTGCCATCGCCGCCCGCGCCGCTGTCCGGCAACTTCGATTTGACTTAGGCTACAGGAAATATATGATCTTAGTTGTAAGTTCTATAGTAACGAGGACCAAGGTTACTTGATAACCGAATCCTGGTACTCATTTGGAGGTGAAACGCATGCTGCTTACCACTTTTGATCCCTTCGCGCAGCGGGCCGACTACCGTCGGCTGGCCCGGATGGACGCCATCCGGCGCGAGAACGAGGTCGAGCTCCGGTTCGACCTGCCGGGCATCGACCCGGAGAGCATCGACGTCTCGGTGGACCGGGGCGTGCTGACCGTCAAGGCCAGCCGCAACGAGGAGTACACCGAGGGCGAGAAGCCGGTCATCCGCGAGCGGGTGATGGGCTCCTACGTCCGCCGGGTCCGCCTGACGGACGCGGTCGACGCCGAGAAGATCGAGGCCGGCTACACCGATGGTGTGCTGACCGTGCACGTGCCCGTGGCCGAGACGGCCAAGCCGCGCAAGATCGAGGTCCGTTCCGACGCCAAGGCCATCGCCGCCTGACGCTAAGGTACGCAGAGGTACTCTGTCCGGGCCCGGCGCGGTTTTCCGCCCGGGCCCGGAACCATTTTCCCGGAGCCAGCCATGCCATCGTTGCCACTCGATGATGAGAACCTGCCGCTGTTCACGGTCGGCCAGGTGTCGGAGATGCTGGAGATCCAGCAGGCCTTCCTGCGCCGGCTGGATGAGTTCCGCGTCGTCCGCCCCACCCGGTCACCCGGTGGCCAGCGCCGTTACACCCGGCGCGAGATCACGGTGGTCCAGTACGTGGTCAACCTCGTCGACGAGGGGATGACCCTTACCGCGGTCCGCCGTGTGCTCGAGCTGGAGGAGCGGGTCAAGGAGCTCGAGGCGCAGCGGGATGCCCTCCAGGCCGAACTGGAGGCGCATCGCGAAGCGCTCCAGGCCGCCGTCGCCGACCGCGACGCGCGGCTCGCCCGGCTCACCGCGGGCCGCCGCGAGGACGATCGCGCCCCCGCTCCCGAATTCCCCGATCCATAACGGTGAGGTCGCCGCTCTCAGCGGCAGCCGGACGTCCCGGGGAGCCACTGCTCCCCGGGACGTTCCCGTTATGGAAAGCGATCTCAGCCGATGTGGCGGTGCACGTTCTCATGCTTCGAAGGCCCGGGCACGGTCTCGGCCACCCAGGGGCCGGGGATCGACGGGTCGATGATCCCCTGCTCCAGCCAGGTGTACCGGCCGGACATGACCCGCCGGGCGAGCGCCGCGTCGGCCGCGTCCGCGTTCTTCCAGAGCTGGCCGAAGAGCTCCTCGCACCGCAGCCTGGCCTGCACGCAGAACGCGCCGGCCAGCTCGAAGCTGGTCCGGCTGCGCGCGCCGGAATCGTCGGCCGTGTCCATCTGGGCGCGCACGCAGACCGCGCTCATCGCGAACAGCTCCGCGCCGATGTCCACGAGCCGGCCGAGGAAGCCCTGCTTGCGCTCCAGCCTGCCCTGCCACCGGGCCATGCCGTAGAACGTCGCCCGGGCCAGCTTCCGGCTCGCCCGTTCCACGTACCGCAGGTGCGGCGCGAGCGGGCCGAACTCGGCGTAGCTGCGGGGCAGCTGGCCCTCGCCGGTCACCAGCGTGGGCAGCCACCGGGCGTAGAACCGGCCCGCCTGGGCCGCCGCGCGGGCCCGTTGCGCCGCCGGCAGCCCCGGCTGGATCACCTCGCCGGCCGCGGCCAGGTGGGCGTCCACCGCCTCCCGGGCGATGAACAGGCGCATGATCTCCGAGGATCCCTCGAAGATCCGGTTGATCCGCAGGTCGCGCAGCATCTGCTCGGCGGGCACCCCCCGCTCACCCCGCGCGGCCAGCGACGCGGCCGTCTCGTACCCCCGGCCGCCGCGGATCTGCACCAGCTCGTCGGCGATCTTGCTGGCCATCTCCGAGCAGTAGAGCTTGGCCAGCGCGGCCTCGATCCGGATGTCCCGCCGCTTGTCGTCGGCCATCTGGCTGGACAGCTCGACGATGGCCTCCAGTGCGTACCCGGTGGCCGCGATGAACGCGATCTTCGTGGCGACCGCCTCGTGCTCGGCGATCGGCCGGCCCCACTGCACCCGCTCGCCGGACCACTCCCGCGCGATCTTGACCGCCACTTTCCCGGCCGCCGCGCAGCTGGCCGGGAGCGAGAGCCTGCCGGTGTTCAGGGTGGTAAGGGCGATCTTCAGGCCCTGGCCCTCCTCGCCGATCCGGTCGGCCGCCGGCACCCGGACCTCGTGGAACCTGGTCACGCCGTTCTCCAGGCCGCGCAGGCCCATGAACGCGTTGCGGTGCTCGACCGTGATCCCGTCCGCGCTGCCCTCCACCACGAACGCGGTGATGCCGCCGCGGCGCCCCTCGCCCTTCGGCACCCGCGCCATCACCACGAGCAGGTCGGCGACCACGCCGTTGGTCGTCCACAGCTTGACGCCGTCCAGCACGTACTCGCTGCCGTCGGCCGACGGCGTCGCGGTGGTGGCCAGCCGCGCCGGGTCGGAGCCGACGTCCGGCTCGGTCAGCAGGAACGCGCTGATCTCGCCGCGCGCGCACCGGGGCAGGTAGCGATCCTTCTGCTCGTCGGTGCCGAACAGCGCCAGCGGCTGGGGCACGCCGATCGACTGGTGCGCGGACAGCAGCGCGGCCACCGCGGGCGAGACCGACCCGACGATGATGAGCGCCCGGTTGTAGTACAGGTTCGTGAGGCCGAGGCCGCCGTAGGCCTGCGAGATCTTCATCCCGAACGCCCCGATCGCCGCCAGGCCCCGGACCGTCTCATCGGGGATCCTGGCTTCCTGCTCGATCAGCGCACCGTTCATCGAGGTCGCGCAGAACTCGCGCAGCCGGGCGCAGAACTCCTCGCCGCGCCGGCTCGCCTCCTCCGCCGGGCGCGGATGGGGGCTGATCAGCCCGAGCTGGAAGTCGCCGAGGAACAACTGCTTCCCGAAGCTGGGCAGGGCCCACTCGGATTCCCGGGCTTGCTCCGCAACCTGGCGGGCCTCGGACTCAGTGACCTGCGCGCCGCGCCCTCCGGACGCTCCCGGCTCATCTTCGTTAATGAAACTGCTCGGTTGCGTGGCGGTGTGGCCAGCTGCGCCTGATTCCTGGTGCTCGCTCACGATCGGTGTCCCTGTCCTCGTCGGCTGGTACTGGGGTACTGCCCGGTAACGGCCGACGGTAACGCGCAGGCCCGTGGTCAGGGCGGGCGGGGAGGGGCGGGGACGGGCGCGACGGAGCCGACGGTCAGGGCGCGGGCTCGGGTTCCGGCATGTCCGCGCGGCTCACGAACACCTGAGGGCTTATCTGGTGCAGCGCCGACAGCACGCTCACCAGGCTGTCATCTTGCGGAAGCTCGACCAGGATCTCGCTGGTCGTCGCCGATCGGGCCGACCGGCCGGGCAGTTCCTGGAAGCGCGCCGCGGGCTGGGCCGCGAGCACGTCGTTGAGCGCGGAACGGCTCCCCGGGTCGTCGGGGACCGCGATCCTGATTCGCCACTGGTGCAAGAGAACGCTCCGTCCATTGGTCATGGTTCGACTGTCCGTCCGGACGGTTGCCGTCGTGATTCGGCGCCGTAACGACGACGTGAAATCGCGATCAGACATCGGTCCGGTAGAAATTCAGGTGCGACCGCGACGGGGTAGGCCCGCGCTGGTCCTGATACCGGGACCCGTACACCGGCGACCCATACGGATGCTCGGCCGGCGAACTGCAGCGGAACAAGCACAGCTGGCCGATCTTCATGCCCGGCCAGAGCTTGATCGGCAGGGTGGCGACGTTGGAGAGCTCCAGCGTCACGTGCCCGGAGAACCCCGGGTCGATCCAGCCCGCGGTGGAATGCGTCAGCAGGCCCAGCCGGCCCAGGCTCGAATTGTGGGTCGGGATGAAGGCCGGCCCGGCCAGAAACTGGCCGGCGGGGCTGCTGACCTGGATGCACCGCACCGGGCGCGGGCTGACCTCCCGGACGCCGACGACGGCTCTGGACTGCGGGCGCCCCGGCCGGGCAAACCTCAGCCGGAACGCTGGCTGCTCCACCCCCCGGCACCTCACCGTCATCTTCTGTCTCACAGGACGGCAGCTTAGTCCGGCGGCCAGCTCGGCGACGGCATCGGACAAATACTCGTGGATGCTGACGAACTCACTGCGGCCCCGGCCGTCGACGGTCCCGCCGGAATCCATCAGCCCCCGCAGCAGCGCACGCCGCTGCGCGATCGATGACCGCAGGTAGATCTCGGGCACCTGGTCGCCTCCGGGCCGGCTTGGCCGGGCGGCGCCCCCCAGCCGGACCCCGAGGCCGTACGGGTCGTCGGGCAGCGGCTGGCTCGGGTACTGCACCGGCCCGGCCAGGTCGATGCGGTGGTTCCACCCGTCCCCGGCGCGTAGCGACCCCGCGATCTCACCCGTCGTCCGCACCGACCCGGGCCTGCCGTGCCTGCGCTCGACCCTGGTGCGGGTCACCCAGCCATGCGAGAGGTCGGCGACCAGGGACTGGCCGTCCGAGAACAGCACCTCCCGGCACGGCCGGCCGAGCAGGACGGGCGTGGCCGCGACGACCGTGGTCGGCTGGCCCGCCTCATCGAAGACCTGGTCGCCGGCCCGGAGCTCACCCAGGCACCGCCAGCCGACCGGGGTCGGGATGGGCGTGTCGATCGCGAGCGCCTTGCCCTCCAGCCGGCCGGCGATGTCGTCCGGCAGGCTCACCACCTCATAGGTGGAGGCCAGCACGAACTCACCGGGGTGCAGGACGAACGGCTCGGGTCCGCTCGGCTCCACGAGCCTGGTCAGCTCGGGCTGCTCCACCGCCGGATCGATGTGCGGGTACCGGTGGTTCTCGAACACGCGGAAGTACCTGTCCAGCCGGACGTCGATGCTCGCCGGCTGGATGAGCTCGGGCGTGTACGGCTCGAGCTTGACCCGGCCCGACTCGATTTCCTTCTTGATGTCCCGGTCGGAGAGCAGCACCCTGGCAACCTACCCGTTCCTGTACGATGTCGGGGCGGGCTCAACCAGGCCGCCCGATGACCCGGTCTTCGCGGACCTGGACCATCGTCGGCCTCTGCGGACCCCGCCTCGCGGGTGTAGTTCAATGGCAGAACGTCAGCTTCCCAAGCTGATAGTGCGAGTTCGATTCTCGTCACCCGCTCCGATATTAAAACCCAGGTCAGCGGCCGGGTCCGTGGCGTCCCTCTGCTTCGCTCACGTCTTCCTGGCCTCCATGGGCCATTAGCGGGCCATTACGCGGCCTCGGCGGCGTTCCCGGCGAGAGGTCGTGGCCAGGCCTGGCCGCCTCGATGTGGGCGTTGATCGCGCCAGTGATAGCCAGGTCTGCTCCGCGGCCTCGTGCAGGTAGATGATCGCCCACGCTCACTATCGTGGCCCATACGAGCCATCAGATCTTTCAGGCCAGCGCCGCTGGCCGCAGCGAAGTGGTTCCCGATATGCCGGAGATCATGAAAGTGCAGGCCTTCGGCCCCAACCGACATGGCCGCCTGCCGCCAGGCCGACATCTTGTTGGAGTTGCCTCGCCGCAGCGGGCCGCCCTTCGCCCCCGGGAAGACCAGTGCTCCAGGATCGGACTTGGTGAAGATCGACAGATGCTCGCGCAGTACCGGGATGATCGCATCGGGAATGCCGACCGTCGGCTCCGCCGAACCTGGACCCAACGTCCGCTCGCCAGGGATCGGCGCCTATCGACGAAGATGGGGGAGACCAGCAATCCGGGCGTCGCGTCCGTAAACTGCCCCCACGTCAAAGGCCCCTTCCGATCATGGAAGGGGCCTTTGTTGTTAACGGATCTGCCGCCAGCGTGGCCGTGTGCCTGTGGCGCAGGCTCAGGTTCGGGCAGATGCGGAGCGAGCGATAGTGAGGTACCAGGAGCCACCCGCGAGATTCAGCGCCGCAAGGACCAGGAAGAAGGCTGCCCATCCGTAGACGCTGTACGAGAGGCACGCGAGGCCCGCGGCGGCCTGGACACTGCCACCGGCAATATGCGCGAGCCCAAAGCCGCGAAGGTGGCGGTACTGCACTGGGCGGAGCAGGCGCCGCATGCCGGTGCGCGGGGGAGTGGTGTTGTCATTCTGTGCGTTCATCGGGTGCCTCCTGTGGCCTTTGGTGGCCGGACACTCCGGTCATCTATCAAAATGATATCACTTTGATAGATATATATCAAGGGCGGCGGCCCGTGGGGCCGACCGGGAGGGGCAGAGCAGACGCACCGCGGCCCGTCCGGCTCAAGACCAATGAAGGCGACGACGTGACCGTGCCCGTCAGCGGCGGCCAAGGCCAGGCGGCCGCCGCTGGAGCGCCGATGCTCCCGCCCCGCATCCAGGCCGTGACGTCACCCGGGCTGGTCATCGCCGTGCGGTGGCGCGCTGGTCCCGGACCGGCTGGCGGCCGGTGGCCGCCCGCGGGGCCGCATCGGCCCGGCGCGGCCGGGCAGCCGCCCGGCTTCGGCGAGCGCGCGGCGGAGCAGGAACTCGATCTGGGCGTTGGTGCTGCGCAGCTCGTCGCTGGCCCACCGGGCCAGGGCGTCGTGGACGGAGGGGTCCAGTCGCAGCAGGACGCTCTTGCGCTCGGTCACCGCTATACCCGAACCTGCCGTCACTGGTACAGGGTGCCGGTGTTGACGACCGGCTGAGTGGCCTGCTCGCTGCACAAGACGACGAGCAGGTTGGAGACCATCGAGGCCTTGCGCTCCTCATCCAGCTCGACGACGCTCTCGTCCTGGAGCCGCTGCAGGGCCAGCTGGACCATGCCGACCGCGCCTTCCACGATCGTCCGCCGGGCGCCGACCACGGCGCTGGCCTGCTGCTGGCGCAGCATGGACTGGGCGATCTCCGGGGCATACGACAGCCGGGTCAGCCGCGATTCGACGATGTGCACCCCGGCCGATGCGACCCGCGCGGCGATCTCGGCGGAGAGCCTGCTGGTGATCTCATCGGCGTTGTCGCGCAGCGACAGCTCGCCTTCGCGGTGGCTGGTGTAGGGGTAGCTGGAGGCGATGTGCCGGACGGCGGTCTCGGTCTGGATGGTGACGAACTGGGTGTAGTCGTCGACGGAGTAGATGGCGGCGGCGGTGTCGGCGACCTGCCAGACGACCACGGCGGCGATCTCGATCGGGTTACCGTCGGCGTCGTTGACCTTGGCCTGCGCTGATTCCTGGTTGCGGATCCGGGTGGAGACCGCGATCCGGCGGGTGAACGGGTTCACCCACTGCAAGCCGGAGTCGCGGATGGTGCCGCGGTAGCGGCCGAACAGCTGGATGACGCGGGCCTGCCCGGGCACGACCGGGGTCAGGCCCGCCAGCGCCAGGCCGCTGGCGATAAAGACCAGGACGCACAGCACGACCAGCGCTATGGCGGTGCCGTGACTCTGGTGACTTGCCACGACGGCGAGCGCCACCCCGGCCAGCAGTCCGACGAGGCCCACCGCCAGCATGCGCAGGCCGGGCGAGAACCTGGCCTCGCGCTCGGTCACCTGCCGGTCAGGCAGGTCCGGGCCCGCGGGGGCTGGAGTCTGGGTAGCCATCTGGCGCCTCCTCTACGAACGAAAATGATATCGTTTATCCATCTTAATGATATCCCTTTTCCGGGCAAGGCGCCACGCCGGACGTGGCGGGAGATCGGGCAGGTGGCCACCTGGTTCGATCTGGCGGCCCAACAGCCCCTGATCCGGAAGATGCACGGAATGATCTTCGCGACAGCTGACAGCGCCGACCGGATGCGACCAGGTAGACCGGATGAGTTCACGCGATCGGGTTAGCGGCCTCCGGACGCGGCGGTGCCGGTTCGCCGTGCAATTAACGTGCCATTAGCCAAGGTCACCAGGGGTCAGCCACGGTTACTCCAGTCCACCCGGACCGGCAGGTCAGCCGCCCGTTCAGGTGTACCCGCTCTGTTTCCCAAGCTGATAGTGCGAGTTCGATTCTCGTCACCCGCTCCACGAAAAATCGCAGGTCAATGCCTGTGTCCACCGTAGCCGTCCGCCGCTCGCATCTTGCTGACCTTCACGGACTATCAGGAAGACGGGGCAGAGCAGTCGCCGGGCTTGGTGGTCAACCCAGGAAGTGCTGTCCGCTGGGGCCGGTGATCTGCTGGAGCATGGTGTGGGCAAGCTGCTGGACTTGGGCTGGCAGGGGGACGTAGCCGTTGGCGGCGGCGTCGGCCTGGCCGCTGTGGGTGAGCCAGTCCAGCATGGCGACCAGTTCCTGGCCCGTGGTGTGGCTGGTCTGATGGGTGTAGACCAGCGCCCAGCTGTAGCCGCTGATCGAGTAGCTAGTGGCACCAGGCTCGTTGACGATCGAGAAGTCGGTCGGGGTGATGTGCGATTTCTGGGCAGCGGCGGCGGCGACGGTCGAGGCGGAGGGGGTGACGTAGTTCCCGGCCTGGTTACGGAGGGCGGCGAAGGGCAGCAGCAGGCCCCGGGAGTAGGCCTGCTCGACGTATCCAATAGAGAAGGGGGTGCTGAAGACCGTGGAGGCGACGCTTCCGTTGCCTTCGGCGCCTTCTCCGACCGGCCATTTGGGGGTCTTGCTGGTGCCGACCTTGGCCGCCCAGGTGGGGTCGACGCTGGACAGGTAGTTGCTGAAGATGTAGCTGGTGCCGCTGCTGTCGGAGCGGTGGACGACGGTGATGGCCGCGTTGGGCAGGTCGATGCCGGGGTTAAGGGCGGTGATGGCCGGATCGTTCCACCGGGTGATCTGCCCGAGGAAGATGCCCGCGAGCACCGGGCCGGTCAGGCGCAGCCGGGCGCCCGATGGCATGTTCAGGTTGTAGGCCACGCCTACGCCGCCCAGGGCGTCGGGTACCTGGGTGACCGGGCCGCCGCGGGCGGCGGATTGCTCGCTAGCGGTCATCGGCACGTCGGAGGCGCCGAAGTTGACCTGCCGGGCGCTGAACGCAGCGATGCCCGCGCCGCTGCCCACAACGGCATAGCTGATGCTGATCGCGGGGTTCTGCTGGTGGTAGCGGGCGAAGGCCGCGGCGAAGAATGGCGCGACGAACGTGGAACCCGCTCCCGCCAGAGTGGCCCGGTGGCCGCTGGCGCCGTAGCTGGCGGTGGTCGGCGTCGTGCTGGTCGGCGTAGTGGTCGAGCCGCACGCGGCGACGGCGAGGAGGATGACGGCGGCGGCGGCCCAGATGGCGGGATGCGGCACGTGATGGGGCCGCGAGTCGAGTCGCTGGTTGTGCCCTTGCATTCTGGTTCCTCTGGGTGAAGTTTGGAGGGGTTAGCGCGGCTGGGTGGCGCGAACCCAGGCCTGGGCGCCCATCTGGGCCGCCTCCCACGGGCTGCCCAGCGGCGGGGTGTAGGACAGGTCTAGGTCGCTGAGGCCGTCCACCGTCATGTTGTTGAAGATCGCGGTGGCGGCGATGTCGATGCGCTTGGCGATCTCGGCGTTCTTGTGCCCGAACAGTTGCAAGCCCAGCAGCCGCCCGGTGCCCCGGTCGCCGGTGACCCGCATCGTGATCTTGTGGCTGCCGGGGTAGTAGGCCTTGTGGTCATCGGCCTCGGACTCCACCGTGACCGGGTCGAACCCGGCCGGGGCGGCTTCGTGGTCGCGCAGCCCGGTGCGGGCGGCGGCCTGGTCGAAGATCTTCACCACCTGGGTGCCGAGGCTGCCTGCGAACTGCCGGTCCCTGCCGAGGGCGTTCTCCCCGGCGACCCGGCCCTGCTTGTGCGCGGTGGTGCCCAGCGGCAAGTAGGTCTGGCCGAGCAGCCGGTGATGGGTGACGACGCAGTCCCCGGCGGCGAGCACATCCGGCAGGCTGGTCCGCATGCCGGGGTCGACCGCGATCGCGCCCCGGGCACCGAGCTCGGCCCCCGCGTCGGCCGCCAGGGTCGTTTCGGGGCGGACGCCGACCACGACCAGGACCATGTCCGCGGTGCGCGTCACGGCCGTGCCGTCGGCCGCGGTGGCCTGCACGTGCAGCCGCCCGGCCTGGCCCGGTGCGGCGCGGCTGATCTGCCGCACGGTGGTACCGGTGAGGACTTCGACGCCATGGGCGGCGAGTTCGGAGTGGACCTGCGCGCCCAGCTGCGGGTCGACGGTGGGCAGTACCTCGGGCAGCTGTTCCATCTGGGTGACCTGAAGGCCGCGGACCGTCAGCGCGTCGGCCATTTCCAGGCCGATGTACCCGGCGCCGACGATCACCGCGCTAGCCGGTGCGGCGGTTTCCAGGGTGCGCATGACGGCGAAGGTGTCGCCCATCGAGTGCAGCAGGTGCACCCCATCGGCCGCGCCCAGGGCATCCAGGCCGCCGATCGGCGGCCGGACCGGGACCGCGCCGGTGCCGACGATCAGCTTGTCGTAGCTGAGCAGTTCATTGGCTCCCCCGGGGGTGCTGATCAGGAGCTTGCGGCCAGCCACGTCGATCCGGTGGGCGGTGGTGTCCAGCCGCAGCCCCATCCCGGCCGCCTCCAGGTCGCCGATGGTCCGGTGGGCCAGGTTCTGCCAGCGGGCGACCTCACCGGACAGGTAGTAGGGGATGCCGCAGATCGAGAAATTGGGATACGCGTCGGCGACCACCACGGTGACATCCGCGCCCGGGTCCAGTTCACGGGCCCGCAGCGCGGCGCTGATCCCCGCGTCGCTGCCGCCGATCATCACCAGGTGCATGGCAGGGCTCCCATCAGGGCTGGCTAGGTGGTGGGCTGGCCGGACCAGGCGCCGGGGCAGCGGCGCCATCATGGGCCGCCCGAGCGGTCGCGGCCTGGTCTTGCTGGTGGGGGACGACGATCTCGGCGGCCTGGGCCGGGGTGATGTGCGGATACAGCGCCTTGATGACCACCAGGGCAACCAGGCCGCCGATGATCTGAGCGGCTATGAACGCCGGTGCCGAGGCCGGGGCGATCCCGGCGAAGGTGTCAGAGAACATCCGGCCGATGGTGATCGCGGGGTTGGCGAAGCTGGTGGAGGAGGTGAAGAAATACGCCGCGCCGATATAGGCACCGACCGCCGCCGGAGCGGCCCGGGACCGGCCGGACCGGGCCAGCGCGAAGATGACCAGCATCAGCCCGAGGGTGGCGACGATCTCGGACAGGAAGTGGGCCGGGGTGGCGCGGTGCTTAGTGGAGATGCTGACCGCGGGCAGCGCGAACATCAGGTTCGCGACGACGGCGCCGCCGATGCACCCGGCCACCTGCACCGGCAGGTAAGCGGTGGCATCCCGCCAGGGCAGTCCCCCGAACGCGGCATCCACGAACGACACCACCGGGTTGAAATGACCGCCCGACACCGGGCCGAACATCAAGATGATCGCGAACAGCCCAGCCGCAGTCGCCGCCGCGTTCTCCAGCAGTTCCAGCCCGGTCTGGTCCGGGGACAGCCGCTGGGCGGCGATGCCCGAGCCGATCACCACCGCGGCCAGGAACGCGCTGCCCAGGAACTCGGCCAGCAGACGCCTCCATAGCTGGACTGGTGCGCTGCTCACGCGGCCATCTTGACAGCCGAAGTTAGCTCAGTCAAGATTGAATCAATGAAACCTGAGCTAACATCCGGCTTGGCCCGGCGGGCCGTCTTGCACGCCGCGCTGGCTGACACGGCCCGGCTCCAGATCACCGATACGCTGCTGACAGGGGACGCGTCCCCGTCCGAGCTGGCAGCGATGCTGGCCATGCCGTCCAACCTGCTCGCGCACCACCTGCATGTGCTGGAACAGGCCGGGATCATCACCCGCCGCCGCTCTGAAGGCGACCGCCGCCGCACCTACCTGCAGCTCATCCCAGGCGCCCTGGACGACCTGGCCGCCCCGACAGCCCGCGCTGCGCTGCGGGTGCTGTTCGTGTGCACCGCCAACTCGGCCCGCTCGCACCTCGCTGCCGCGCTGTGGCGGCGGGCCAGCAACGTCCCGGCGGTATCGGCCGGAACGCATCCGGCAGCAGCGATCGATCCCGGCGCGGTCGCCGCCGCCGAACGCCACCACCTGCCGCTGCCCCGGCTGCGGCCCCGGCATATCAGCGACGTACGCCAAGCCGGGGATCTCGTTATCACCGTGTGCGACCTGGCCCACGAGGAACTCAGCGAGGCCGGGGCGGTGCACTGGTCCGTCCCTGACCCGGTGCCGGTCGGCGACCCGGACAGCTTCGACGCGGCGCTGGCTCAGCTAGCCGGTCGTGTCGAGCGGTTGGCACCCCGCCTGGCAGCCGTCTCCTGACCGAGGGTCGGCACGGCGCGATAACCGGGTGCCGACAGCAGTCATGCGGTGGCGGGCTTGACCGCCCGGATGATCGCCGAGTGCATCCCGGGAGCCGCTTCATTGGTGAAGGTCACCGATGCCTCGCTGAACCCGGCCGCGGCCAGGCCGTCGACGTACTCGGCCCGGGACAAGGCACCGGCAATGCACCCGACATAGGAACCCGCAGCGGCACGCTCAGTGGGCGACATGTGGTCTTCGGCGACCACGTCGGTGATGCCGATCCGCCCGCCCGGGACCAGGACACGGAACATCTCCGCGAGCACCGCGGGCTTGTCAGTGGACAGGTTGATCACGCAGTTGGAGATCACCACGTCCACCGCAGCATCCGGCAATGGCACGGCTTCGATCTCGCCTTTGAGGAACTCCACGTTGCCCGCCCCGGCCTTGGCGGCGTTGGCCCGGGCCAGGGTCAGCATGTCGTCGGTCATGTCCACGCCGTAGGCGAACCCGGACGGGCCGACCCGGCGGGCCGACAGCAGCACGTCGATGCCCCCGCCCGAGCCCAGGTCCAGCACCCGCTCTCCTTCATGCAGGTCGGCGACCGCGATCGGGTTGCCGCAGCCGAGGCTCGCCAGAACCGCTTCTTCTGGCAGGCCGTCGGTCTCGCCCTCGCCATACAACGGGCCGCCGAAGGAGTCGGCCGAGTCCAGCGCCGCCGATCCAGTGCCGCCGCAGCACGAGTCCGTAGGAGAACTCTCACAGCACGCTGCCGTCACGCCGGGCCTGGGCTCCAGGACCGCGCGCGCCGCCTTGGCATACCGGGCCCGGACATCCTCGCGCAGGTCAGTGCTCGTCTCGTCACCCACCATGATCACCTCACACATAGATGATTGTCGATGCCTACCCTGCCTGATAAATAGACAGATGTCAATGCCTGCCGCATACTGGCCAGGTGACCTCAGCGCCCTCCCAGACCCGGCCACTGCTCCCGCTGACCGATGAATGCTGCGCACCGCTGCTACGCGAGCCGATCACCGCCAGCCAGGCCGCCGACCTCTCCCGCCTGCTCAAGGCCCTGGCCGACCCGACCCGGCTACGACTGGTCTCCATGGTCGCCGCTCACGAAGGCGGCGAAGCCTGCGTCTGCGACCTGACCGAACCGCTCGGCCTGACCCAGCCGACCATCTCCCACCACCTCAAGATCCTTGTCGAGGCAGGAATCCTCGCCCGCGACAAGCGCGGCGTCTGGGCCTACTATTCGCTCGTCCCCTCGGCCATGAACGCGCTCTCAGCAGCGCTGAGCACGACGCGCTAGCAACAAGATCACGTGCCATTAACGTGCCATTACCACCGGTCATCGAGGGTGCTGAACGGTCACTTGCGGACACCCGAATCGGCAGGTCAGGTGGTATCAAGGCGCGTACCGTTCAGATTCCCAAGCTGATAGTGCGAGTTCGATTCTCGTCACCCGCTCCACGAAAATCGCAGGTCAACGGCTGTGTCCACCGTAGCCCTCCGCGTCGCTCGCATCTTGCTCACGGCCGTTTCAAGATCATTAATTCGCCCGGCGGCGGGTGGGGGATGGGCGGTTGTGGCGTTTCGCCGCCGAAGCAGGGCGAAGCTCCGGTAAGACGGGGGTCTTCCTACAGATCCGCGTCCTGCCCGGAGCTTCGCCGTGAGCCAGTCTGCCATTGCCGTTGCTGATCGTGAGCCGGTTGTTCCGCCGGTGCCGCCTTCGGGTGCTGGCGCTGGTGCCGGTGGTGACCTGCTGGAACTGTTCGGCCTGGTGGCAGATGGCCGGTCCGGGCAGGGCCGGGATCATCCGGTCGCGGCGGTGCTGGCGCTAACCAGCTTGAACTCGTAGTGCATGTGGTCACCAGGGCTCGATTCTCAGGCCGGTCGCGGTCAGGCAGCCGTCGATCAGGTGGGGTCGGTACTGGATCTTCTTCAGCTTGCGCTTGATGATGCGGACCAGGCCGTCCAGGTCGGCGGCGGCGAAGTTGGCCATGGATCGCTTGAGCAGCGACCAGATGCCTTCCGCCGGATTCAGGTCAGGTGCATACGCTGGCAGCCGGGAGACCCGCAGCCACGCCTTGTTCTCTTGCGCGAAGGCCGCCAGCTCGGGCGCGAGGTGGATGTTGAGGTTATCCCAGCACCACACCAGGGGAGCTGACAGCTGGCGGTGGGTGGCGATGATCAGGTCCCGGTAACCGGCCCAGCTGAACCCCTTGGCCTCGCCCTTGCGGCGCCGGTAAACCAGCAGGTGGTAGTACAAGTGCGGGCGGTCGCCGGGCCGGTAGCAGGCGACCCCGGCGATGCTGACCCGGCCGCCTCCGGCGCCGCGGACCCGGACCATGGGCCGGGTTCCGCGCCGGGCCCAGGTGCGGCCTTTCGGCGGCCTCAGCCCCTGGCCTGCCTCGTCTTCGAAGCAGATGAAGGCGCCCAGGTCGCGCGCCGTGCTTTTATATCGGGCCACACCTCGGCCTTCCACACCGCCACCGCCTCATCGTCGCGCTCGAGGGCCTGCCGGACCGGGACCTGGGCCGACCAGCCGTGCCGGCGCATCAGCTTGGAGGTGCCCTCGACGGTGTACCCGACGTGGAACAGCTTCCCGATCAGCGTCTTGATCCGGGCCAGCGTCCACCGCTGGTCATTAGCGAACCCGTGCGCCAGCGGGCCTTTGCTCAGCTCGAGCTCCAGCCGGGCCCACTGCTGCGGGCTCAGCCGCTCCCGCGACACCGGCCCTTTCGATCGCAGCGCCTCCGGGCCGCCGTCCCGCCAGGCCCGGAGCCACCGCCGCACCGATCCCTCGGTGACCCGCAGGTCGTGCGCGATCTCATCAATCGTGTCGCCGCGGGCGAACCGCCCGGCGGCCTCCAGCCGCAGCCGCTCCCGCCGCTGCTGCTCAGCGGGCGTATACCCGCCCCGTTGCGCATACCGCATGCTCCGGTCATATGCCGGAAACCAGCCGACGTCACCACCCCGAGCTCTACGAGTTCATCTTGGTTAGCCGCGGCGGCGGTCGTGGCGGGGATGAAGGGGTATACGGCGATCGCGGGCTGGGTCAGGGATGTCCCGCCGCCGCTGCTGGCGGATCTGTATATGCGTGCGGGTGCCAGCCCGGCGCGGCCGCCGTCGAAGGCGACCATCTGGCGTGTGGTCACCGACGCCGACGCTGAGGTCTTCGACGCCACGGTGGGCAGGTGGCTGATGAGCTGCCAGGCTGCCGGGGAGCAAGAAAGCGCGGGCCGGGATGATCCGGCGGGGTTAGTGCCGGTCCGGCTGGACGGGAAGACGGTCCGGGGCGCGAAAGACGCTGAGGGTAACCAGCGGCATCTGCTGGCGGCGCTGGCCGGGCCCGCCGCGCAGTCCCCGGTCATTGCCGCGCAGGCCGAGGTCGGGGTCAAGGCCAATGAAGTGCCGATGGCCGCGGCCGTGCTCGGGCAGATCGACCTGAACGACAAGATCGTCACCGCCGATGCTCTGCACACGGTAAAGGCGACCGCCGAGTTCATCTGCGATCACGGCGGGGAGTACGTCTTGCCGGTCAAGGAGAATCGCAAGGCCTTGTTCGACGCTCTCGATGCGCTGCCCTGGCATCGGGTCCCGGTCGCGCACACGGCCACCGACCGGGGCCACGGCCGGATCACCACCCGCACCATCCAGGTCATGCCCGCGCCGGAGGATCTGCCGTTCCCTTACGTCAGCCAGGTCCTGCTGATCGAGCGCTACGTCAGCGACCTGGCCGGCGACCCCCTGTCCGCCGTTGCCGCGCTCGGTGTCGCCAGCCCCGGCCCGGACCGCGCCAGCCCCGCCGACCTGGCCCGCTACGTCCGCGGGCAATGGGCGATTGAGTCCTTGCACTGGATCCGCGACACCCTTTACCGGGAGGACGAATCCCGGGTCCGCACCCGGTCAGGACCCAGGGTCATGGCCACGCTGAGGAACCTCGCCATCGGAGCCCTCCACCTGGCCGGGCGGCACGACACCACCGAAGCCACCCGCTGGGCCAGCCGGAACATGCACCGGCCCTTCACTATCCTCGGACTCATCTCATCCGCTTGAAACGGTCCGTCCGTGCTCGCCGCCTGAAGGCCTGGCTCCGCTAAATTAACTGCCCTGACCCGCAATGGCACTGGCCGTTTCACGACCGGATAGCGAGGGCAGGTGCCCGACCAGTTCATCTACACCAGCGACGACGTGCCGCGCATGCCCGGCGCCCGCCTGGAAGACAGAGGCAGCGCCTGGTGGAACGAGTTCTTCGCCGACCACGCCAAGCCGTGCCCGTTCTTCGTCGAATGGCCCGACGAGAACCTCGTTGCCTGGTTCGGCGAAGGCCTGCTCACCCCCGGACGCGTGCTTGAGCTGGGATGCGGGCACGGGCGGAACGCCACCTACCTGGCCAGCCTGGGATGCAGCGTCGACGCCGTTGACTTCTCGGCCCAGGCGATCGAATGGGCCAGGGAGCGGGCGAAGCAGGCCGGCGCCCCGGTGGATTTCCGGTGCTGCTCCATCTTCGATGCCACGTTCACCGAAGGGTCCTGCGACCTGGTCTACGACTCGGGCTGCTTCCACCACCTTCCCCCGCACCGCCGCAAGGACTATGCCGAGCTCGTCAACCGGGCCCTGAAGCCAGGAGGCAGCTACGGACTGGTGTGCTTCCGGCCCGAAGGCGGCAGCGGCTACACCGACCAGCAGGTCTACGAACAGGCCAGTCTCGGCGGCGGCCTGGGCTACTCAGAAGACCGCCTGCGCGCCTTGTGGGACAAGCCGCCTTTCTCCCTGCGCGTGCTCCGCCAGATGAAAAAGACAGACGGGCAGGGGCCCTGCTTCGGTGAGGACTTCCTGTGGGCCTTGCTGGCCATCAAGGAAGGCGCCGCCTGATCGCTACGGCGGTGCCGAGGACGGCCCGCTCGCCCGGGCTTCCCCGGTGACGTTCGCCCCGACGGCAGATCAGGGCCGCTCCGCCGGCTCCGTGCCCATCCCAGCGTGGTGCCCGCGCCAGGCCGCCGGCCAGCCGGAACATGCACCAGCCGTCACCATCCCCGGACTCATCTAATGATCTTGAAACGGCCGTGGCATCTTGCTGGCCTCCACAGGCTATTAGCGGACTCCAGCGGCGTTCCCGGCGAGCGGTTGTTGGCCTCGCGCTGGCCGGGCTTGACTGCCTCGATGTGCGCGTCGATCGCGCTCGTGATGGCCAGGTCGGCGCCCTGGGCTGCGCGGCGAACCTCCCAGTGCTGACAAGTTCCCTTTCGAGATGTATCTTGTCTTTCGGAGGCCTTGGTCGTGGCCGTACGGGAGGACTCTCACCCATGGGCACATCGCCGCTTGATCCACAGGAGATCCGCGCCGCCGCCGAGACGCACAAGGAACTTGGCCCCGAATACAGCGACGCGGTGATCGAGTCCTTCTTGGAGCGAGTCGACCGGGAAATCACCGCACGTGTCGACGCACGCCTCGGACCTGTGTCCCGCGAGCAGCCTGTGCAGCCAGCACAGCCGAATAGTCGCCGCGCGCTGCTAACCGGTGTTGCGATTGGCATCTTCGTTACCGGTGTGCCTTCCATGGCGGTCGCGGCGAGCGCGGGTGGCGTCATCCCCGGAGATGAGACAAGCGTCCTTATCGTCCTCGCCATCCTCTGGGCGATAGCGGTGGGCATAGGAGCGTTCGTTTACCCGGTCAGGCACTACCGCCGCAAGGAATACGGTGTTCGCCAAACCGGGCGCTAGGCCCCCTAGGACTACCGTCTGACGTGTGCACCAAGGGGTGTGATGGGTTGCGGCCTTCGGAGCCGTGTGTTCGGTCAGCTCATCCAGCCCAAGCCGGGTAACCAAGTGAGTAACGATCGCCGCCGCCGGCGACGGATGACAACAGACGCCAGCGGACAGCGCTACGCAGGTCAGACTGAGCGGCGTCCGTACCCCATCTTGTGAGCCGTCGGCTGATGCTTTCCGGATCGTCGTCCGGGTGATGCTTGACGCAGACCCTAGATCTTGTAGTTGTGCTGGCCGCTTGCCGCTGCGGTGGGTGGCCTCCTTGATGGCGGTTCGCGGATGGGCAGGCAGCTGGTTCCCATCGTGCCGGAACCGGGCTGGCTGTCTTGGATGACGTCGTGATCTGGCGGGCCGCAGGGCCCGAGGGGTTCATCACTGCCCTGATACCCCCGTGCTGCTGGGTGTGCTGTTTGGCGTGGCAGGCCGCGCGGAGGCGCACGTGCGTAACGGTTGCCAATCGAGAAACTCACTGTTACGATCAGTTACTGATGTAACTCTCAGGAGGCGGTCATGGACCAGGCGGCGATCAGCCAGCTCGAACGGCAGATCGACGATGAGGTGAACAAGCGCTTTCCCGGCGCGGTGCAGCGGGTCGCCGTGCTGCAATACGGCGATGATCCGGTGATCGAGCCGGGAGAACTCCTGGTCCGGGTCATCCTCCAGGCGGGGGAGGGACACGAGGCCCAGCAGCAGGCGCTGCATGAGTTCGAGAAGGCCCACGGTCCGGCGATCAAGAAGTTCCGGCGCGATCTGTCCGACCAGCTGCCCGAGGCTGGGCGGCTGGAATTCCGTACCAGCGGCGACACTGATGGACCCCGGATGGTGCTGGGCGGCAGGACCCATGACTCGCTTGAGGCCCGGGCGGAAGGCGGCGAGCTGACCCCCGTGATGGCCCGGCTCGGCCCGGTCGACCTGGAGACCCTGGACGCGCTGATCACCGCGGGCATCGCGGCCAGCCGCGCGGAGGCCGTCCGCTGGGCCCTGGCCCGCATCCGCGAGCGGCCAGCATACGCACAGCTGCGCGAGCGGGCCCGCGAGATCGAGCGGCTTAAGACCGAGTTCTAGCTCTGGGACCCTCAGTCCCGGTAGCCGGGGAAGTATCAGTAGCTCAGCTGCTCATACCAGTCGGTTGGGCGTCCCTCTGGGGTGAGGTCGAACAGGTTCCACAGCGGCTCCAGGGTCCCGACGTGGCGTTGGTCTTGCTCTGGGTCTTCTGGTGCGTAAAAGAGTTCGGAGCCCCAGAAATGGCGGATAGTGTCCCCGTCGCGGTGGAACACGTTCAGCATCGGCTGCTGCTCACCATCGGCCGTCTCGGCCAGGTAGTCGCGGTTGTAGGTGGTCCCCTCGGTGGACAGCAGGCGCAGGCTCCGCCAGCCGCGTTCGGCGGCGAAGGTGAGGATGGGCTCGATCGGCGCCTTGGCGGCGACTGCGAGGTTGACCCGCTGGGAGGCGTGCTCGGCGGCGCCGTCGAGCGCGTCGAGGAAGGCGGTGCACGAGGGGCACGGGCCCTGCGCGAGCGGCAGCAGCGCAGTCTGCCCGCCTGCCGGGCCGGGCCGGTCGTCGCCTGGATCGCGGGGGAACATCATGCTGTAGATCACCAGAGAGTCCTTACCCGGCGCGAACAGCTCCGGCAGCCGCACCTCGGCCGCGCGACCGCCCGGCCCTTGGGCCTGGAAGACGTAGTCTTGCGGCACGATCCCGCCAGGCGGCAGTCTGCGCCTGGCGGCGGCTACCGCCTCCATGGCGCGGCGCAGCTCGATTTCCTGCTCCAGCAGCCGGTTTCGCTCGGCCCGGTATTCGGCCGACTCTCCAGGAAAGGCGATGGCCACGGGTCCTCCTCCTCGTGAACCCGCCCGGAGCCATACCCTAGGCCAGCAACGGCGTCGTGCCTGGTGTCGGCCCGCAGGTCTATGGTCAGGCGGTGAAGTCCCAGCGGGTGTGGCTAAACGGGCCCTTTCCGAACCCTAGTGCCTGTACTGGGATGAGCTGGTAGACCAGCGATACCCCGTGACCGCGGAAGGTGCCGTCACCGGCGACCTCGAACGCCCAGTCGTCCCCGTATTTCGCCAAGAACGCGTCAGCCACCTGCGCAGCAGCGGCAGGCTGCGTACGACAACGGCCTCGCCGTGCAGCACGATGTCGAGGCCCTGGTCCCACGTGTTGCACCCGGTCGTCACCGCGCAGTGCCGGTTGGCCGCCAGGTTCTTCGACTTCTGCTCACCTGGCCCGCTGCTGAAATACAACGCGCCGTCCACCCAGACCGGACCACCGGGGTGACATGCGGACGGCCGTCAGCCCTGACACTAGACACCCAAAACAGGCCAGCTCTCTCCAACTGGGCCACCGCGTCTGGCCACGGTATCTCCTGGGCGTTCTCTTCGCTGTAGCGGGCGTCCAGGAACGTGACCGGCGACAGGTTTGGCATGGCTCCTCCTTTCACCGACCCTCTGCGAGTGAGACTTCTGGCAACGACTGGATTCATCGCAAGATCCCCAACGGGCGAAGTCACTCTTCGCTCGTGCCCGGTGCGTGCCCGTTCGGATGAGCAGTTGAGGCAGCGGTCAGCCGGGCGCTGGGGCCGCGCTGAAGGTCCTGCCGCGCGCAGGCGGTAGCACAGCTCGACTAGGAGCAGGCCGGTCGCTGCCTGGACGACGGCCTCGCCGATAATCCGGACGGCGATGAACGGGAGGACCGCCCCTGGCCTGTCCGGATGCGGAACCTGTGATTCCAGCACGTAGGTGAGGAGCAGCGGCAGCGTGCCGAGCAGCGCCATCGTCCAGAATTGCTGCCGGGCCAGATCGGCGGACCGGCGCAGCGCGCTGACGACGGGCCGCCGCTCGATCTCGATGACCGGCCCGGTCACCGCGAACAGGGTGATCGCGATCAGTCCGGGGATGATCAGCGCCGCCAGGCCGATGATGACCAGCAGGTCCGCTCCGATCAGGCGTCGCCACGGCCACCACGGCATCACGCTATGCCATTGCCTTCCGCGGGTACCCAGCCCCGATTTTCGTGCCCCGCGGGGCGTCCTCCGCACGGACAACGCCGCCTCGCCAGCCAGCTCCAGGAGCAACCGATGGCAACCAGGCCCAGCCGCCACGGAAGGAATGATCAGTGCCCGGGCTGCGGCGGCGGCCTGGTTCGGGGCTCAGGCCTGGAACATGATCAACCGATCACCCCACTGGCGCCGGAGCCTATGAATCAGATTGGGACCCACGGCACGCGCCAGCCAGCCGCCGTCCCGGTGACCGGTCGCCAGGATTACCTGGTCGTAGTGACGGGCACCGGCCTCCCGGCGTACCGCCCGCAGGAGGTCCTCGTCGCTGACAATCCCGCTCGCCTTAAACCCGATCGTCTTCAGATGCTGGACCGTCAGGTTCATGCGGTGCTCGGCGGCCGTGGTGGCGGGGTCGGGAGAACGAGCCGCTGGGTACACCCCGACCCGGAGCGCAAGCAGGAACTCCGCTGGGGTCTGTCGCAGGCCGCTGTCGACCAAGGACAGCACGACGACCTCGCACGGTTCCTTCTCCTGCAGCCCGGCCAGATAGTTGATCGGCTGGAGATCGAGCTGCTCGTCGAGTGCGAGCAGATCCATGTCGAGCACGAGCAGGTACTGCGGCATCGTGATCACTTCCTGGCGGCAGGCCCCCTTCCGGGTATACCCGGGAGTGCTGTCGGGGACAAGCGGGCCGCTGCCGAGCCCGGGTACACCGCCACGCTAACCAGCCCCAGCCCAGCTCACAGCCGGTGACCGGGCTAATTGCGCCAGGCAATGACGTCGGCGGCCAGCCGCCATTGCGCGGGCCGGGCGAGGGCGGGCCGGGCCCCAGCACAGCCGACGTACAGGACGGACTCGGATGGTGTCGGACGCAGCAGCGCCCGCCTTTTAATTCGCGGGTCCGAACTCGGCGGTGCTGGTTGCCTGGCTCGGTCCTTCAATGCTCAGGCCGGTGTTGCCAGCCCGGATACGCTCGGGCAATGGCCCGTGACCGCCGCGAGCATCCGGTCGAGCGAGTGCTCTGGATCAGCCCAGCGCCATCACAGCCACGTAACCCACCGTCCGCTGCTGTCGCTGGCGAGCTGGCCGGACGTGCCGTCATCACCCAGCTATGCCTGGCGGTATGGGACATCGCTCCCGGCGAGCCTTACGGCCTCAACACCGAAGTCGACGCCGTCAACGCGGCCGCCCAGGCTCGCGGCCTGTCGCGGTATCACCTGTTCGGCTTTTCCGCGGGAGCGACCGTCGCGCTAGCGGCAACGTTGGCCCTCGGCGATGCCGTGCAGAGCCTGACCCTGCTGGAAGCAGCCTTTATCGGAGACGATGACTGGCACCCCGCCGAGACCGCGTTTCGGGCCAGCCTCGCCGCCGTCCGTGCCCTGCCAGCAGACCAACGTATCCCGGCGTGCCGGCAGCTATATATGCGGCCAGGCGAACTTCTCCCGCCGCTCGGACCGCCGGCGCCGTGGGACGCCAGAGACGACATGCTCGAAGACATGCTGGCCCAGGTCGGCTTCACCAGCAGCGATCTGGCCGCGATCACCCAGCCCGTGCTCGCCATCAGCGGCGGCCGCAGCCACCCGCGGTTCCAGCTCCAAGATGAACGGCTCGTGGAGGTCATTCCGCACGCTAGGGCCGAGGTGTTCAGCGAGCGCAGCCACCCCAGCCCGCCGCACAGGGCCGAACCAGCGCGCCTCGCTGAAATGCTCATCGACTTCTGGGCCCACGGCCCGCCAGCCATGACCTAGGACTGGCGCGCCCCGGGTCCCCCCGTACGGGGAGGGTGACCTGTCATCGCCTGACGGTGAGTACCTAGTCCGCGACGACAAGGGCGGGCCAGGTGCAGACAGATGGTGGGCCGCGAGGCGCCGATCCTCAGCGCCGGCGCCCACACACGGCTAGGGCAGCGGCACGATTCCCTGCGCGCCGCGGGGGAACTTGGCGAGGGTCTCCTCGGGAATGTTCAGATGCGCAGAGACGAGCTTGGGCGGCAGGTGGCTGAGCCAGTTGGCCAGCGAGACCTCTTCGTAGTGGTCGCTTCGGAACGTCTCGATGAAGATCAGGACATCGTCGCCGGTGTTCTCGACGTAGTGGCCGCAGTTGCGCCGGACCAGGCCGACATCACCGGCACGGAAGTCGGTGGTGTTGGCGTGCGGGCCGGTGTTGAACACCGTCATCCGGGCCGAACCTTGCATGTAGTACTGCCACTCGTCGGCGTTCGGATGCCAGTGCAGTTCGCGCATGCTGCCCGGCTCAACCTTGACCAGGGCGGCCGCGATCGTCTTCGACGCGGTGAAGTTCTTGCTGTCCGCGATGCGGATGCTGCCGCCGCTGTTCTCATGCACCGGCGTCAGCTCCGACATGCGGAAGATCACCGGCTGCGTGCCGCCCCATTCGACGCCGGCCGCGACCTGGTCGGCTTCGAGATCACCCGGTTCATCGCCGGGGAAGATCCACAGGTTGTGCAGGGGGATGTCGTCGAAGACCTCCTGGGCCACCCGGAAGTTCTTCGCCAGCACGTCGGGCGGCGTGTGCGCGAACCAGTCCGTCAGCAGCAGCGTGTTGCTCTCGGACTGGTTGCCGTCGTCGAATGCGATCACGAATTCCGCGCCGTCCGGGCCGACTCCCTGCAAGGAGTGCGGCAGCCCGGCCGGGAAGAACCACAGATCTTCCTTGAAGACATCCTCGACGCTCGGCAATCCTTCAGGGCTGAGGGTCGTGACCCGGCACTTGCCCTGCGTCATGATCGCCCACTCGGCGGTCTGGTGCCAGTGCAGCTCCCGGATCGCACCCGGCTCGAGGTACATGTTCACCCCGGCGATCTCGTCGGAGATCGCGAAATCGGGCTGCGTGACCTCGCGCGCCCACCCCCCGCGCTGCTGGCGCCGGGGCGCGATGTTGAACGAGGACCAGAAGAACGGCTGCGTGCTGATGTCCGTCCCCGGCGCAGTGATCACGTTGGGGAACTGGCTTTCCAGCACCGGGTTCCGCGGCCCTGTCATCTTCGTGCTGGCCGGATCCCCGGTGGTGGTCTCCATGCCCTCCGGAGGCAGATCCGGATCCCCGAAGGTGGGGGTCTCGTGGTGCGGTACGGGGTTCTCGCTCGAGTCCACGGCGCTTTCCCTCTCTGCAATCGCTGGAGTGCTCGCTGCCAGTGTCGCCATCGGCACGCGGGACCTGTCAACCCTGAATGAGGCACCGTTGGGCGGCTCCTACTGAGTGGCGGTCTCCTTCTGATCGGGCGGTTGATCGACGAGGCGGACGGCAGCTGTGGCGGTGCCGGAGGCTGGCGGACGAACCATTCTGGGTAGGCGATGTAGCCGAGGGTGAGCACGTCCGCACGGACGGCCTGGACGCGGCCATAGTGGGCACAGCTCCTACGAGCAATGCACCCGGGCGGAATGGCGATGTGAATGGTCATCCGGACGGCGGGAAGCGGTATCGCTGGCTTATGCACGACGACTGACCCGACAGTCCCTGTGTGATCCGACGACCGATCCGCGACGGATGTGCGCCAGCTGATGTGCGGCTTCGACGCCGTCAGGCGAGCCACCACCCTGCGACACATGTCCACTAGCCGGAACGCGGATCTGCCGCCGGGTGGTCGTCTGCGAACCGCTATTGGCCGGCCGCCGTGGCCAAGATGGAAGAGCTGTCCGCCGAGATCAGCGCGCCAGAGGCCTAGACCAGCCGACGGGCGACCTCAGATCGGCAGGTCGCATACGGCCTGCCGGGCAGAGCCGGACCTTCGGTAGAAGGTCTGAGCATGTCGCGGCTTCAGGTGCGGTCCGATGCTCAGCCTCAATCCACCGCGTAAATAGCGGCCGAGTGTGGCGCGTCGACGCGAAAGGTGCCCCTTGACCAGGGACGATGGGAGTTGCTGAAGCTTCCATCACCTGGCCCGAAGGAGCACCTGTCAAGTGCGATTGTTGCATGAGCTGGCCAAGATCCATGCGTCGTTTGATGACCCGAACCTCGTGTCGCGGGCGGGTCTGGTGCCGGTGATGGCGCTGGCCCAGCGCGCTGGCCTGGCCGCGCTGGCCGGTGAGCACGTGGCCATCGCTGACCGGCGCGGGGTGAACCCGCACCTGAAGGTGCCCTGCATGGTGGCCGGCATGATCGCGGGGGCGGACAGCATCGACGATATGGACCTGCTGCGGCACGGGGCGATGCCGACGCTGTTTGGCGGGGTCCGGGCGCCGTCCACGCTGGGCTCGTTCTTGCGCTCTTTCACCTGGGGGAACGTGCTCCAGCTGGGGAAGGTGAACCGGCTGCTGCTGGCGGAACTGGCCCGCCGCACACCGCTGCTGCCCGGGGCGGACGTGCTGGCGTTCATCGATATTGACTCGATGCAAAAGCGGATCTACGGGCACAAGAAGCAGGGTGCGGCGTTCGGTCACACCAAGATCCAGGGCAAGAGCCTGCTGGTGCGGGGCCTCAACGCGCTGGCCGCGACGATCAGCACGCCGCTGGCCGCCCCGGTGATCGCCGCCACCCGGCTGCGCGGCGGCAACGCGAACTCCGCCCGCGGGGCCGCGTCGCTTGCCACCGAAGCGGTCGCCACCGCCCGCGCCACCGGGTGCACCGGGACGCTGGTGGTGCGGGCCGACTCGGCGTTCTACTCCGCAGCGTTCACCGGCGCCGTCCGCCGGGGCGGGGCCTTCTTCTCGGTCACCGTGCAGATGAACCCCCACGTCCGGGCAGCGATCGCCGCCATCGGCGAGGACGCCTGGAGGCCCATCAGATATCCCCGGGCGATCTGGGATGACCAGCTGCGCTGCTGGGTGAGCGATGCGGAGGTGGCCGAGACCGAATACACCGCGTTCACCTCGAAGAAGGGGCAGGCCATCACCGCCCGGCTGATCGTCCGCCGGGTCAAAGACCTCAACCGCCGGGCCGGGCAGGGCCAGAACGAGCTGTTCCCGGTCTGGCGCTACCACGCCGTATTCACCGACACCCCGTTCGTGATGCCCCAGGCCGAGGGCGACCACAGGGATCATGCCGTGGTCGAGCAGGTCTTCGCGGACTGGACCGACGGCCCCCTCGCTCATCTGCCCTCCGGCTCGTTCCCCGCGAACGCGGCCTGGCTTGCCCTCGCGGCCATCAGCCACAACCTGCTGCGCGCCGCCGGCGCCCTGGCCAGCCTCGCCTGCGCCAGGGCCAGAGGGGCCACACTGCGCCGCGACCTCATCGACGTCGCCGCCCGCACCGCCCGCCACGGCCGGGGCGAAATCATCTTGCACCTGCCTGAAGGCTGGCACCGCGAGACCGAGTGGCTGAACCTCTGCGAAGCCGCCTGCGGCCCACCTGCACAGGTGGCCTGACCAGCCCAGACCCGGTCACCACGCTCCAGCGGCCACCCGGCAAACCGCCAGCCAGCATCCCCGCCAGGACCTGTGGACAAGCCGCAGAAGAGTAAGCGGCAGCAAAGCCACGCCCGTCACCACCATCAACAACACGTCAGCTGAAACCGCCCAGCAGAACGCCCCACCTAAATTCGGGCGGTGGATCGAGGCTCAGTGGTCGTCGGTCGACTCCTGATAGATGTCCGCGTAGGTGCGCGAGTCCTTGACCAGCTCGTCGCAGAAGGCCGCGACGTCGTTGCCGATGAGTTCCAGGACTCTCTTGCCGGCCGCGACGCCCTCCTCGAAGAAATCGACAATCCCTGAGAGCAGGCGCCCGTCAGGCAAGTCGATCGGCCCGACCTTGAAGAGGTACCTCTGAATCTCCTTGTAGACGATCTGGTAGTCCGGCGGGAGCGCCTTGACCCGCGCCATATGCGTCCGCCACTGCTTCTTGCCCTCGATGATGTCTTGGATGCCCACGTCAGCCTCCTAACGTAGTTTGTTGAGTACGGATGTAGAGGTGCAGCCGCAGCCTGCCGCGACCGAGGTGATCAGGGCCTGCAGCTGCGGGGGCGGGGGCGCCTTGGACCATGCGGTCCACCAGCGCTGCAGCACGGTCCAGGGGGAAAGCCAGGCGCGGACGGCGCGCAGTGCCCGCGGCCAGGACGGCGCCGGCGGCGGGACGGCTTCGCGTGGCCCCCCTCTCTCCGCGGCCGGGCTCTGACTGCGGTGCCGCGTTATCGTGTTGCGGCGGGTTATCGGCGAACCAGGCGGCCCAGCAGAAGCTGAACGCGCAGGTGACCAGGACCTGGTGGCGGCGGATCGCGATGTCGGAGCGGACCTGGAAATCCGCCCAGCCGAGCTCGTCCTTGACCTGTTTGTAGCCTTGTTCGGTCCAGTGCCGGATGCCGTAGATCCGCACGACCTCGGCCAGGTCCGCGGCCCGGTGCGGGCTGTCTGCCTCGCGCGGGCCGCCGGGGCGGGGCAGGTTGGTGACCAGGTACCAGGTGGCTTTCGCGGGCAGGGTCCCCGGGTCGGCGGTGGCCACCACCAGGCGCCGGGCGCCGTCCGGCCCCCACCAGCCCAGGGAGGCGTCGGCGGCGAACCAGGTCTCGGTGCGCCCGCCGCGGAAGGCCCGGGTCACCGCCTGCCAGTCACCGGGATCATCGGGCCCGTGCCAGGTCAGCGCGCGGGCCGCGTCCACCGGAGTATGCGCATCCGGGCCGTAGGCCCAGGTCCCGCGGCGGGGTTTCAAGGCCATGACGAACGGCAGGCCGGCCTCGGCGAGCTCCCCGCGGAACCCGTCCTGGTCGCCGTACGCGCTGTCGGCGGCTACCGCGCGGAACGCGAAGCCCGCCTCCCGGGCCTGGATCGCCAGCGCGGCGCCGATCGCCAGCTTGGTCCGGAACGCCGGATCGTTCTTCCCCTTCGCGAAGTGCCTCGCCGGGGTGTACGGCACCGCGTCCACCGGGTAATACAGCCGCTCGTCAGCCCAGACCGTCGTGACGGTGACCACCCCGTTGTCGGTCTTGCCGTACCGGCCCAGCCACTGATGGCCCACGTGCGCGGTCTTCGCCCCGTCCTTGCGGTCCCCGCTGTCATCGATCACCAGCACCCCCGCATCGTGCGGGGCGGTCGCCGGGTCCGCCAGCAGCAGCTCCAGCCGCCGGGCGTTCACCGCGCCCGGGTCCCACCGGGACTCCGACAAGAAGAACTGCAGCCGCTGCACCGCCGGATGCTGCGCCCCGGCCACCGGCTCGGCCCCGGCCAGCGCGGTCAGCGTCTTGTTCCGGTCCCGCGGCGCCAGCAGCCCGGCCAGGTACTCCCGGAACCCGCGCCGCTGCGCCACGCGCGTGAACAGGTCATCAAACCGCGCCGCGTACTCCTCCAGCGGGCCCGGCGCCACCGGACACGGCCGACGTCCCGTCATCATGCACCCCACAGCAGGTCATGCCACTACTCCCCGGCATACCTCCAACTCGATCCAGAGTCAACAAACTACCGCTAACCAGCTTGAACTCGTAGTGCATGTGGTCACCAGGGCTCGATTCTCAGGCCGGTCGCGGTCAGGCAGCCGTCGATCAGATGGGGTCGGTACTGGATCTTCTTCAGCTTGCGCTTGATGATGCGGACCAGGCCGTCCAGGTCGGCGGCGGCGAAGTTGGCCATGGATCGCTTGAGCAGCGACCAGATGCCTTCCGCCGGATTCAGGTCAGGTGCATACGCTGGCAGCCGGCAGACCCGCAGCCACGCCTTGTTCTCTTGCGCGAAGGCCGCCAGCTCGGGCGCGAGGTGGATGTTGAGGTTATCCCAGCACCACACCAGGGGAGCTGACAGCTGGCGGTGGGTGGCGATGATCAGGTCCCGGTAACCGGCCCAGCTGAACCCCTTGGCCTCGCCCTTGCGGCGCCGGTAAACCAGCAGGTGGTAGTACAAGTGCGGGCGGTCGCCGGGCCGGTAGCAGGCGACCCCGGCGATGCTGACCCGGCCGCCTCCGGCGCCGCGGACCCGGACCATGGGCCGGGTTCCGCGCCGGGCCCAGGTGCGGCCTTTCGGCGGCCTCAGCCCCTGGCCTGCCTCGTCTTCGAAGCAGATGAAGGCGCCCAGGTCGCGCGCCGTGCTTTTATATCGGGCCACACCTCGGCCTTCCACACCGCCACCGCCTCATCGTCGCGCTCGAGGGCCTGCCGGACCGGGACCTGGGCCGACCAGCCGTGCCGGCGCATCAGCTTGGAGGTGCCCTCGACGGTGTACCCGACGTGGAACAGCTTCCCGATCAGCGTCTTGATCCGGGCCAGCGTCCACCGCTGGTCATTAGCGAACCCGTGCGCCAGCGGGCCTTTGCTCAGCTCGAGCTCCAGCCGGGCCCACTGCTGCGGGCTCAGCCGCTCCCGCGACACCGGCCCTTTCGATCGCAGCGCCTCCGGGCCGCCGTCCCGCCAGGCCCGGAGCCACCGCCGCACCGATCCCTCGGTGACCCGCAGGTCGTGCGCGATCTCATCAATCGTGTCGCCGCGGGCGAACCGCCCGGCGGCCTCCAGCCGCAGCCGCTCCCGCCGCTGCTGCTCAGCGGGCGTATACCCGCCCCGTTGCGCATACCGCATGCTCCGGTCATATGCCGGAAACCAGCCGACGTCACCACCCCGAGCTCTACGAGTTCATCTTGGTTAGCTGGCCCAATTTCCTGGCGACGTTCCTGTTCAACTGCTCGCGCCACCGGTCGCGATAGCTCCGAGCCCCTTCTCCGCCGGCCAGCGCCGCGCAGAAGCCCTCGATGTCGTCGCCCAGCACCTCGTGAATGCTCTGCCCATCCGCCGCTGTCTCTTCGAGCAGCCCCAGGGCGCCGTCAAGAATCGGCATCAGGTTGCGGCCCGTGAAGCCCCCGTAGGGGAAGAGGTGAACCTTGATCTGTTCCCACGCCGCCCGGTAGTCGGCCGGCAATGCCTCGGCCCGGGCTTCGAACGCTTTCCATTCCCGCGTCAGATCGCTGCCCGTAATGGTCTCCCAGAAGTTCATCTCCCGCTCTCCTTGAGCTTGTCGATTCGTGATGAGAGGTACTCCCATTTCGCCCAGAACGTCGCCAGTTCTTCGCGCCCCGCGTCGTTGAGCACATAGAACTTGCGCGGCGGACCCAATCCCGATGGTCGTTTCGTCACCTCGACGAGCCCGTTCTTCTCCAGTCGCAGCAAGATGGTGTAGACCGTCCCCTCGATGACGTCGGCGAAGCCGAGCTCGTTCAGCCGACGCGTGATGGCGTACCCGTAGGTCTCCTCGCTGCCGATGATTTCCAGCACGCAGCCCTCAAGCGTGCCCTTCAGCATCTCCGTCAGGTCGTCCATCGCGGGTCCTCTTCGCTCCTCCTGGTACTGAGTAGTACCGAGTACCACTATACGGTATCACAGAGTAGTGAAAACATGCCCAGCAAGCGGCGAGCACTGACCGTGGAAGCGATTGGAATCATCGGCGCCGTGCTCGGTGTGCGGCACGCGAGGGGCGGTGCCCCGGCGGGCGCCGCGTCCTGGCCCCCAGGCTGCTCCGTGGAAAATCCCGATCGAAATCCCGATCATCAACGCTCATCAACGGCTGTCGCCCGACAAGGGATGCGCGACAGTGGTCCGCCCTAGTTGAAGTTGCGCCGGGTGCGTTCGGCTGCTGTTAGTGATGCCTGGCGGTCGTGCCGACTGCCCGGGCACGGCTGGCATGGAAAGACCGGGGAAACCGGACAGTCCTTAGTGATGGCTGACCAGCACCAATACGAGCATGACCACCACCGCGCCGAGGACCACGCCCATGATGATCACCGCGGCGTTGGTCAGGCCAACCAGGTGCAGCCGCTCGGCTCGCGCTTCGGCGCGCTTTTCCTGTTCGCGCTCGGCCTTACTCGGCTTCGGCGGCTTCCTGGCCCACGGCGGCGGTGGAACGCGCGGCCCGCGCCTGCCCCGGCCGCTGAAGGGCCGCCACTTCGGCCCGCCAAATGACCAGTTCCATGACAAGTTATCCCGGCTATACGGGTCGTTCGGGTCATCCATCGGCACCTCGCGAGTGAACGCCCTGCTTAGCTCCGAGTATGAGGCAATCAGAAGCAGGGTCAGCGCGCATCCGGTCCTGCCGACCTGAGTCAGGCACTGACGTCACCGTCCTTCCTGGTAGGCCCGGCCAGCGAGTGCCGGCTGGCGTTGGCTTGGTAGCGGTGGATCTCGCTGGTGGTGGTGCGGGGCACGACAACGGTGGTCTCGTCGCCGACGATGACCTGGGAGTGGTTGTTCTCGCAGATCACCGTGGGGGTCTTGCCCGCGTGGATCATCCCGGCGTGGATCTTCTGGCGAGCGACCTGGCCGCCCTGACGGGCGGGAGCCTTCCCGGCGCGGCGCCGCTACCAGGTTGGCAGGCCAGGCCACAGGCCAGGTCCGATACGCGCAGAAACATCCGCTACATGGTTCCGACAGTGGACCGCAGAATACTCGAGATGTATCGTGTTGCCGTGGATGAGGCGACCCGGAATGACATCGCTGCCGCAACAGCAGCGCACCACGAACTCGGCCGCGACTACGACGACGCGGTCGCTGAAAGCCTGGTCGATCGGATCGGCGCGGAGATCGACAAGCGGATAGATGCCAGGCTGCGCACTGGATCATCAGGTTCTCGCCCGCCAGCAGGGTCCCCGCAGTCCGGTAAGGGCCAGGCCCTGCTTCTCGGCGCCGGGATCGGCGCCGGGCTTACCGGCTTCGTGGCCATCATTGGCGAACATGTCAGCAAGCACGTCGGCTTCGCGGTGATCATCGTATGGGTCATCCTCGCAGTCGCCGGTCTAGGCACGGCTGCGGTGAACAGATACCGCCACATGTCGGCGCTGGTAAGGGCCGCAAGCACGTACGATCGCCAGTGATCTTGTTCGCGCCGCGCGCCTGGTGCTGGTAGATCATCGCCGCCGGCAGCTGCTCCCGGCAGCACGGGCCGTCATGCCCTCCACCCGGTAGCGGAAGCAAGGCCGGACTCGCGTCTTCATCGCGGGGCTGTTGTGATGGTATGCGGCGGTGACGACTCAGGTGGAGGGTGGAGTGCACGGAAACGGTGAATCAATGGATACCCTGGCGGTCCATGGCGGGGAACCCCGGCCCGGTCCCGAAGGCTCTGCGGTATTCCCGATCTACCAGGGAACGGTGTACGAGGTCGAGCCGGGCACCGGCTATCACGACCTGAAGTACATCCGGCTCAACTCGACGCCGTCCCAGCGCTACCTGCATGACAAGCTCGCGGTACTCGAGGGCGCCGAGGCCGCGGTCGCGACGTCGTCCGGGATGGCGGCGGTGACGACGATCCTGCTCAGCCTCATGCGCGCCGGGGATCACCTGATCGCCGGCGACTGTTTGTATGGCGGGACGCATGACTTCCTGACCGGTCGCGCGGCGGATCTGGGCTGGTCCTTCAGTTTCGTGGACGCCGGGCGGCCGGAGACCTGGGAAGCCGCGCGCACCGGCCGGACCAAGGTGTTTCTCGTCGAGACGATCACCAACCCGCTGATGCGGGTCGGGTTGCTGGACCAGGTGGCGGACTTCGGGCGGCGCGAGGGGATCGTCACCGTCATCGACAACACCTTCGCGTCCCCGGTGAACTTCCGCCCGCTCCAGGCTGGCTTCGACCTGGTCTTCCACAGCGCGACCAAATACCTGGGCGGTCACTCAGACCTGGTTGCCGGTGCGGTGATGGGCGGCGCGGACCTGATCGAGCGGGTGCGCAAAACGATCAACCTTTTCGGTGGCTCCCTGGATCCGCACGCAGGCTTTCTCCTGGCACGGGGCATCAAAACCCTCGCGCTGCGGGTGCAGGCCCAGAACGCCAACGCGCTGGCGCTGGCCCAGTTCCTGCAGGACCATCCCGCGGTCGCCGCGGTCAACTATCCCGGGCTGGCGTCTCATCCCGATCACGCGCGGGCGGAGAAGCTGCTGTCCGGCTTCGGCGGCATGCTGAGCCTGCGGCTTCACGGCGGCGAGCAGGCCGCGCAAGCTCTGCTGGACGCGGTGACCCTGGCCTACGTGGCGCCGAGCCTCGGGGGAGTGGAAACGCTCATCACCCGGCCGGTCGCCACCTCGCACGCGGGCATGAGCCTTGAGGACCGGGAACGCCTGGGCATCACCGCGGACCTGATACGGATCAGCTCGGGCATCGAGGGAGTCCAGGATCTGGTCGGCGACTTCGCCCAGGCGCTGGACAAGGCCAACGTCTAGTTTCACGGCCTCTCTGGTGAGTTCCGCCGAGAGCCGCGGGCGGTTTCGGGGGAGCGCGCAGCCAGCGGTGCCACGGTCTCCGGGCAGATCAACCCGGGCCCGCGCACCCAGGATCAGGATGAAACGCGACTGGCCGCGACCATGTCTGACTTCACGAAAAACTGGCGGGTTGCCGCCCTGAGGGCGGCGTGGGCTGGCGAGATCGCCCGTTGCTGGTGGGTGACCAGGTAAGAGCTGAGGGTGAGCGGCGGCCCGTTCCAGGGCAATGCGATCAGGCGTCCGGTGTCGAGCTCGGCGGTGACGCTGATGTGTGCGAGCACGCCGATCAAGGTGCCGGCCTCCACGCAGTACTTGACGGTATCGCCGCTGATGAACTCGCCGGCAATGGCCGGACGCGCTCCGGCGCTGTGCAGCGCGCGTTCGAAGACGCGGCGGTAGACGCATCCCTTGTCGGTCAGCAGGACCGGCACGCCGTCGAGGTCCGCAGGTCCTATGGCCGCTGCTTGTGCTAGTGGATGCTGCGGGGCGGCCACGACGACCAGGGGCTCGCTGGTCAGGGGCTCGACCCGGAGTGAGTCTGTGGAGGTGAGGTTTTCGTCGAGCACGAAAGCGGTATCGATGTCGCCGTTGGCGAGCGCGTGCCGGAGGCTGGAGTCGAGGGCGCCGGTCGGGTTGGAGCGGAACAGCAGCTGGATCCCCGGGTGCTGGCGGTGAAGCTCGCGAATGACGGGCGGCAACCGGTACGCACAGAGCATTTCGGGGGCGCTGACGCTCACCGGCCCGCTGGGCTCGCCGGCTTGGCCGATCATGATGGTGGCCTCGTCCGCCATCTGAAGGATCTTGTCGGCGTAGCCGAGTAGCTGGGTTCCGGCGTGGGTGAGCACGATGCGCCGGCCCAGCCGGTCGAAAAGCCGCGCTCCGAGCTCGTCCTCGAGTGCCTTGATGTGGCTGGTGACCGCCGATTGCACGTAGCCGAGTCGTGCGGCCGCCCGCGTGAAGCTCAGCTCGGCGGCTACGGTCCGGAACGTGCTGAGGTGCCGGAGCTCCATGCCGCCATCTCATCTGATGATCGCTGCCATCGCAAGTCTTCGTTGGACGTGATACCAGGCTGTCCGAAGAATGTGTGACATGAGCAGTCCGCCTGGCTGGCGCCTGCCTGGCGCCGCACCGGTTCGGCAGAACGGGCCCGGACGCACGGTTATCGTTTCCCTGCTGCACACGCTGATCGCACCCGGCCTGCTGCCGCACACCGTGCAGCTCTGTATCCACTGCCGGGCAAACCCGGCCGGGTCCTGGGTCAGCCACAACAGCGCCAAGGCCGTGCGCCGGCCATGGTGCCTATCCTGCTGCGACGTTCTGGACCCAGACCGCTACGACGTGACCCGGTTCGGCAGCTAAACCCGGGCGCCACGCCAGTGGCCTGCCAGTTCGCCCCGGTGACCGGGCTCACCGAGCGCACGAGTAGCCTCGGTCTTCCGGGAAGTGGCCGGTCATCGCCTCACCAGGAACCAGCGCCAGAAGCGGCGTGTGCGCATCAGGCGAGGCCAGTCACGGAGCGGGGGCCCTCGGGAAATATCGTGGATGCACTGGCTCTCATCGCCAGGGACCAAGCAACTGCCGAGGCAGTCTCCCCAGCAATGCTTGCAGTGACGTGTCTGCGGCACCTGACTCCGGGCAAAGAATGTGAGCCGTCTCGGCGCTCGCGCCTTCCTGAAAGGGTACCGCGCGCCGGGGGAGACCCCATGGGGCAACCGGTCCAGGCCGCCGGCCGCCCCGAAAACCACTTCGCCGTGGCCGCAGGTGGTATCTACGATCTGAGCGTGGTGCCCGCAATGCCCGCCTGGCGCGAGGTTCGCATGGTGGTTGCCCGGGAGCTGAGTGAGCCGGTGGACGATGTGCGGCCGCTCACGCCCCCGCGAATATCGCGGATGACGTGGGCTGCGCGCGCGCAGAGAACTGGCCCGATCGTGGTCAAGACCAGGCTTGGTGACAACGCGTTCGAGAAAACGCAATGGTGCGCGGCGCATCTTCCCCGGCTCGGGGCACGCGGGTACCCGGTTCCGGGAATTCTGTGGCATGGCATGATCAGCTCCGAGTGGCACGTGACCGTCCAGAACCGGCTTCCCGGCCGTCCCCTTACCGCGCTGGACGGGCCGATGCTTGAGGCGGCGTTGCACCTGGTCGAGTTGCAGGCCGACGCCGGGATCCCGGCCGGAGGCCGCGATTTCACCGACTACGTGGCGAACGTGCTGTTCGACGACTGGGATGAGGTGTGGGCCGACGCGCCCCGGGCTTGCGCGGCCGCCGGTCCTGTGTGCGCGCGGGTGCGGCGCTGGCTCCAGCCGGTCTGGGGGCTGCGGCTGCCGCCAGCCGACTACGCCAACAACGACCTGAATCTGTCGAACATCCTGACCGACGGGGCACGGATCACCGGCGTGGTGGACTGGGATGAGTTCGGGCTGGGCAGCCGCGCGCTGGACCTGGTCGCCCTCGCCATCGACTGCGAGCGCGGCAGCGACCATGCCGCGGCAGACCGCCTACTGGCCCGGGCGGCCCGGGTGGCTGGCGGCGACGGGCTGCGCTGCCTGCTGAGCTATCGGGTGATCGCCGGGCTCGCCCATCTCACCGGCGAGCGGGAGGCGTACAGCGATTCCCTAGGGGATGAAGAGTGCGCGGCCGTCTCGGCCATCCTCGACAGGCTTCAGGCGACCGGCGGCGCCTGACACCGGGCGGGCAGCAGGTGCCCCAACCGACAGGAGGCATTCCGATGCACACACCCAATGGCAACACCACTCCGACAGGCCTACGCGGGTGGTGGGCATCTCCTCCGCGATCCGGCATGCAACGGATCATCTCGCCCTGGGAGTACCGCCACCTTCGCGGCTGGGCCACCGTGCGCATGGCCAGTGGCATCGTCGTGGCCGGCCTTGGCGCCGTCACGCTCTCGTTCGGCGGGAACGACCGGAAGACGTACGGCTGGGCGATAGCGTTCCTGGCCCTGGCGGCGGCACAGTTCTCGTTCGCCTCCTGGGAGCTGGCCATCGCCCGCTCCGAGCCTGCCCGTGGTAGACAGCATGGTTAGGCGGGCCAGAGACGGCAGCACGTGGCGGATTGGTCTCCGCGCTATGGGACGACGACTGGAGCTGCATCGGCGGACCGGCCGGGCTCGTGGGCAAATTCCTGCGCCACCCTGATCTGCAAGCGAGGCCGGTAGCGCTTGGCCAGGACGCCACGCCACCCGGTCATGAGGCTTTGTAACCTGGCCGGACCAATGGGATTGTCCGGGTAGCATCGGGCGGCCGGTCTGGAACCTACACAGTAGTGAGGCGCAAATACGAGGGCTGGAGGACGGACGCGGATGCTCCCAATCTCCTTGATCTTCACCAGCGGCGTTGCCAGCGGAGTCAACAGCTACGCGGCCGTGCTCGTGCTCGGCCTGCTGGGCAGGTTCGGGCACATCGCCGCGATACCGCCGGCGCTGGAGCGTCCGTCGGTTCTAGCGGCTGCGGCTGTGCTGTACATTGGCCAGTTCGTGGTGGGCAAGATCCCGATGCTGGACTCGGCGTGGGACGTCGTTCACACGGCCTTGCGGCCAGTAGTCGGCGGCGCGATCGGCGCCGTTATGGCCCAGCACGCGCACGCTAGCCCGGCCGCGACAATCATGGCGGCCGCGCTCGGTGGCGGGTCGGCGCTCGCCTCGCACGTCGTCAAGACCAGCATGCGGATTGGCGTCAACGCGAGCCCCGAACCGTTCAGCAACACGGTCGCCAGCCTGCTCGAGGACCTGGGCGTGGCTGGCCTCGTGTCGTTCGCCGTGTTCCACCCGGTCGCCGCGGCAACACTTGCCGCCGTAGTGCTGGCTATCGGCCTCGCCTTGTTCGCGCTGCTGGCCTCGCGAATCCGCCGAGGCTGGCACCGCCGCCGCGAGGCTCGCCTGCAGCGGCAATCCTCCGACGGTCGTATGGCCGGAGTTCCGTTGCCGCAACGCTAGGACGTCACGCTGCTGACGCGCTGGTCTGCTGCTCCCTCGGGTACGGTCCGGCCTATGGAATGCTTCGCCAGCTGGCGCACCCGCGGTTGAGGGGCGGCTCGTCCTGAGCCGCATGACCAGCCCGCCGCCCTCCCACGCGGCGGGTCGTTACTCAATCCCGCGGCCAGAAAGGCATTCCGTGAATATCCGCCCGTTCCATTCACGCGATCTGGATACTCTGACCGAGCTGACGATCGCGACGTTCGGCCCGTTCTACGAGAACCACTTCCGGCCACTGGTCGGAGAGACGATCTTCCAGCACCAGCACGGCCGGTGGGCCGACGACTACCACGCCCAGGTCCCGGCGCTGCACGACCCGGCGGCCGGCAAGCATGTGGCCGTCGCCGAGGCCAGCGGCGGAGCGGTCGCCGGCTACGTCGCCTGGACGGTCGATCCGGCCCGCCGCCACGGCGATATCGTCATGCTCGCCGTGGCGGCGGCGCACCGGGGCGGGCACATCGGCACCGCCCTGTGCGAGTACGCCTTCGACGACATGACCGACCGGGGCGTGGAGGTGGTCACCATCGGAACTGGCGGGACCGACTCCTTCCACGCCCCGGCCCGGGCGCTGTACGACAGCCTGGGGTGCGTGCCGGTGCATGTTGCCGTCTACTTCAAGCAGCTCTGACCCCGGCTTCGAGCCGGGCCGCTGTCAGCCCGCGAGCTGGCGCGCCACCTGCGCGATGCCCTGCCCCCACGCGGTGAGCTGGTCGGCGGGCAGGTACGACGACCCGGACGAGGTGTGGTCCACCATCGGGCTGGCCAGATAACGCTCACGGCCCTGGCGGTCGATGAAGTACATAACCGAGGAGTGCAGCACGTCCGCGTTCGGGCCCGGCGCGTCCACCTCCACGTTGTAGGCCCGCCACACCGCCTGCAGGCTCGCATACGGCCCGGTGACGAAATGCCAGGACGGGATCGTGGTCAGCCGCTGCTCACTAGAGAACGTCGCCACGTCGGCCACCCGCAGGTGATAGCGGTTCACGTTCACCGCGACGAATACCACCTGCGGGGCCAGGCGGCCGAGATCACGGTAGGCGGCGATGAACTCCTGGGAGACGATCGGGCAGATGTCGGTGCAGTGCGGGTCCATGAACTCCAGCACCACCACCCGGCCCCGGAAGCCGGCCAGCGACACCGTGTGCCCGGCCTGATCGGTCAGCGTGAAGCCCGGCGCGCCGGTGACTGGCACCGGGGACAGCTGCATCAGGTCGGCCACCCGGGTCGAGACGCTGGCTGGAATCCCCGTGGGCCGGATCAGCAGACCCTCCTGATGCTGGCGCACCCGGAACGCCACGTAGCCGACGATCGCCACGAAGATCAGGGCCGCGACGCAGATCTCGATGATGACCAGGACAGGCAGGCGCCGCCGCGACGGCGACGGGCCTGCGTCGTCAGCCATGCCGCCCACATTGTGCAGGCTATTCCGCAGCCAACCCCGCCAGGTAGAGCTGGCCGCAACCGTGACAGCAACGTCATCGGGCGAGAGCCGCGAAGGCTCGCCCCGTCGTGGCTGAGCATGACGCCGAGCTCGCCCGCGCCGGGCCGACCGCGGCTACGGGAGCCGGCGGGATCGATGCGGATAGCCGGTAAGTATTAAGATCACTGTGCCGTTGGGTGACCATTAGTCCCGGTGAACGACAGGCGGCAAAGAGCACAAAGGCGCCCTGCGCAAACGGAGACAGTCATGTATCGCACGGCGTACCGCACCGTAGACGTCGACGGCCTGTACGTCTTCTATCGCGAGGCTGGCCCGGCGGGCGCGCCCACGATCCTGCTGCTGCACGGGTTTCCCTCCTCGTCACGCATGTGGCAGCCGCTGCTGGACCGGCTCGCTGACACGTTCCACCTGATCGCTCCGGACTATCCAGGGTTCGGGCACAGCGATGCGGGTGGTCATACCGAGTTCGCGTACACCTTCGACCACCTGGCCGCGGTCGTCGGCCGGTTCACCGAGGTTCTCGGCCTGGCCAGCTACACCCTCCTCGTGCAGGACTACGGCGGCCCGGTGGGATTCCGGCTCGCGATCGCCCATCCCGAGCGGCTCGAGACGCTCATCATCCAGAACGCCGTCAGCCATGAAGTCGGGCTCGGCCCGCTATGGGAGGGCCGGCGCGCCTTCTGGGCGGACCGCCAGACCCATGAGGCCGCGCTGCGGGAGAGTTTCTTCTCCCTCGAGACGACCCGGCAGCGGCACGTGGGGACCAGCCCGGATGTCGAGAACTACGACCCGGACCTGTGGACCGATGAGTTCGCCTTCCTGAGCCAGCCCGGCCAGCACGACATCCAGAGCGACCTGTTCTACGACTACCGCACCAATGTCGCGAGCTACGGCGCCTGGCAGGACTGGCTCCGCGAGCACCGGCCGCCGCTGCTGGTCCTCTGGGGCCGGTACGACCCCTCGTTCCAGGTCGAGGAGGCCGAGGCCTACCGCAGGGACACGCCAGACGCCGAGATACACGTCCTCGACGCCGGCCACTTCGCCCTCGATGAACAGCCCGATTTGATGGCGGGTTTGATCCGGGAATTCCTGCAGCGCCAGAAAGGTACCCGGGCTAGTTAACCGGCTCGGCCTGGCGAATGTCAGTCCGCCTCTGGTGATGCGGGCGGATTCTCGCGCCCCAGAACGCGCCGCAAGATGCGGCGTACCCGGGTCAGCATCCTGGTCTTGGCGACCTGGTCACGCTGCATGGCGCGCTGCAGGTCCTCGGCGTGGAACTTGGCTGCATCCACATACTCGTCAGGTGTGCCTGGCATGTCCGGTCCTTTTCGGCGCCTATCCGCCGATGCTACCCGCACGCCTGCCCGTCGCTCCCGGACCGCATGCCAGTATGTGGTCGTGGACGAGGCCCCGGATCCTGGAAAGCCTGCCCGGCGGCCTTCGGTCCACCCGGAGCACGATGCGGTCGCCCGCGAGGTGCGCGGCTGGTTCACAACCTCCGCGCCCGAGATCGGCTACGAGGTCAGCGAGCACTGGTACGGATACCAGAGTGATCTCAGCCCCGTTCAGGCCCGGGTCATCCTCCGCGTCAACGAGCCGGACCAGGTGCCGGCCGCTCTCACCGATGCCAGCGTGGCCAGCGCGATGAGCGCGCTGACGATCTGGGTGGACGACCGGGAGCGGGCGGCCCGGCTGGACGTAGCCCTTCGTGACCGCGGCTGCCAGCCCCGCGAGGCGACCACGCACCTGGCCCTGGTCGGCCCGGTGACCGGTCGCGCCGGGCCCGGGCACCTGGTGATCGAGCGCACCGACGACGCCAGCCTGGAGAAATGGGCCACGGTGAAGCTGCAGTCCTTCGGTGACACCGAGTCGGCTCCCGCGCCCGACCGGCTGGCCCAGGAGGTCGCGGCCCGCCGGGACGAGCTAGCCCTCGCCGAGTGCCAGCTTGGCCTGCTTGACGGCGAGGGCGTCGCGGTGCTGGCCTACTACCTGGGACGCGATCAGCTCGTGTTCAACCTCGCCACCCGGGTACCGTACCGCCACCGGGGCATCGCCCAGGCGATGCTCACGCGCTGGGCGGAGGCGGGCACGGCCAGCAACTGCCGGTCCCTGATCATCAACGCCGCAGAGGGCGGCCGTCCCGCCGAGTTGTACCGCAGGATGGGCTTCGTCGACGAGATCTACTGGTACCAGAGGTACGAGCTGGCCCCTTGACCCCCGGCCCGGCGGTCGGGCGGCCCGGCCCGGGAGTCGCTGGCCGCGGAGAGCGGGGACAGGCGCCCCGGCGGGTATGCCTGCCTGCTCGAGCCGACGCGCTATGGCCATGCCCCCGGCGAACTGGCGGCCACCATCCGGTGTCACCGCCTTGGCCACCCACCGCCGGTCACCAAGATCGACAAACCAGGTCTCGGAGCCCATGCCGCCGTTATGCACGCTGACCCGGACACCCGCCAGGCCCCAGTATCGCTTCAGGCAGGAGGCCAGCATCGGCTCAGTGATCACAGGGCGTCGAGGTCTCGCTCGGCGTACAAGCGGTGCTCCCACTCTTCGTTGAGGACGACCAGCAGGCACTCGCGTACCGGGAAGCTGCGGGGCGGCGGCCAGCCGGGCCCCTCGACCGGTTCGGTGTGGCCGTCCAGCGACGCGCTAGTCAGGCTCTCGATGACCTGGCGCACGGTGGACATCCGGTCGCGGCGCAGATCAAGCACCGTGTCGAGCGACGGCCGTGCCTCGCGGTCGCGGGGCACCCCCGGCGTGTCGGGCATTTCGTCCCAGGGCAGGCCCAGGGGATCCCACGGCGACGGGTCGCCGAGGATCACCCGCCTGACCCAGGCATCGGTGGCGAACACCAGGTGGCACGGCGTCTCGATGAACGACCACTCGCCGTCGACCGACTCGTGCAACAGCTCGGGTGGCAGGCGGCGCGCCCGCTCGACGGTCCCGCTCCAGGGCCGCCCGAGGACATCCCACGCCTCGCGAAATCCGGCCGGGTCGACCGGGCGCATCTTGGCCCGGTCGGGATACCGCCGGTCGAGCTCGGCGTTGACCAGGCGCCCGGGCCTTCGGGCCGGTGCGAGCTATCTTGCGTCGTAGATGTTCCCTCGACGCCTCCGGCCCGCGGCGGCGGTCGCGGTCATGAGCCTGACCCTGGCCGCCGTGGCCGCCTGCGCCCCCGCTCCCGGCCGGCCCCCCGCCGCCGGACCGCAGATCACCCCGATGACCGCCATCAGCGCCGGCTGCGGGGGCAACAGCTCGGAAGTCGAGGAGGCGTTCGCCCCGCCGAGCTACGTGTACGCGGAGTGGATCGGCTGCGGCGGCATCGGCTTCGCCCGCTCGACCGATTCCGGCCTGCATTTCGGCGCCGCGATGACCGTGCCCGGCTCGAAGGGCGGCAGCTGGGACCCCGCCATCGCGGTGGGCGCCGGCGGGACCGTCTACGCCGCGTTCATGCACGCCAGCGGCCGGGCCTCCACCCGGTCCAGCTATCCGGTGGTGGCCGTCTCGCGCGACCACGGCGCCAGCTTCCCGCAGGTGCACCAGGACCGTCCGCCCGCGCCGGGCAACTGGGGCGACCGGGACTTCATCGCGGCAGGCCGGGGCAACCAGCTGTTCCTCACCTGGGATTACGGTCCTTCTTACGCCGCAGTCAGAACCCGGTGCGCCCGGGGAGGCAGTTGCTCCTACAGCAACGGCGACCTCAACGCCGTCATCCAGGCCTCCGGCAACGGAGGCGCGACGTGGGGACCGATCATCCACCTGGAGCCCGGCTTCCCGCTGGGCGGCGGTTACAGCGCCCCCCTCGTGGTGGCGCCGGGCGGCCGCGTCGACGTCCTCTACGTCGCGCACCCCACCGACCCGGGCACCGGCCGGCTGCACCCCGGCTACGAGTACTTCACCACCTCCGCGCAGGGAACGCGCTGGCCGGCCGCCCCGCGGAAACTCTGGCCCGGGAACGGCACGCTGTCGCTGCCGGAGTGGTGGATCGACGGCGACATCAGCACCGACGCCGCCGGCAACCTGTACGTCACCTGGGACACCCAGACCGCGGCCGGCGACATCGGCTGGCTCAGCTACTCCGAAGACGGCGGGCGCACCTGGTCCGCGCCGCTGCGGGTGACGCCGGACTCCGACCATGCCCCGCACATCGTCGAGTCGGCCGGCGGCCGGGCGGGAACCGCCTACGTCGCCTGGCAGACCAGCGCGCCCGCGCAGGGCTATGCGACCTACCTGCGCCCGTTCTCCATCCGGCGGGGGTGGCTCGCCCCCGCGATCAAGGTGTCCGCCGCCTACGGCAACGCCACGATCTGGCCCGGCGACACGTTCGGCATCGCCCCGCTCCCCGGCGGCCGCGTCTCGCTCACCTGGGGCAGCGCGGTAGGCACGGCCCGGCAGTCCGCGATCTACGCCTCCGTGGTCAGGATCTAGGATCCGTTCCCCCGCGGGAAACCGCGGCGGGCCCCGGCGCCGCGGTTGAACCAGCCGGGCGGGTGCCGTCCGGCCCGGACGGCGAGGATCTGGCGCCCTACGAGCGGCGCGTGCTCAGCCAGGTGCGGGCGCTGGCCCACGGCGGCGTGCTGCCGGCCCGGGCCCTCGCCGACGGTGACGGATCGGCGCCCGGCTGGATGCAGGACCTGGGGGCGGAAGTGATAGCCGACGCCAGGGACCGCGGACTGGCCACGCAGCGGTTTGGTCCCGCCACGGTGGCCCGCCTCGTGCTGCTCGCCGCCCTGGCCGGGGCGAGCTTCGGCCTCGCCGCCCGGCCCCTGATCCGGCTCAGTCAAGCTCGTGGTCGAAGTACAGGCAGAACGGGTGCCCGGCCGGGTCGAACAGCACGCGGACGTCTTCCTGCGGCTGGAACTCGGCGAGGGTCGCGCCCAGGCCGACGGCGTCGGCCACGGCCGCGGCCAGGTCGTCCACCGCGATATCGACGTGCATCATCATCTGCTGGCGTCCCTCGGCGGCGGGCCAGACCGGCGGCACATAGCCCGGTGCGGACTGGAAGGCCAGGTAGGACGAGGTGCCGGGGACCGCGATGGCCGCCCCGTCGTCGTCATGCTTCGCGATCGGCCAGCCGAACAGGCTGGCGTAGAACCTGGCCAGGGCCGCGCCGTCGGGTGCCTCCAGGACAATCCCCCACCAGTCCGTCCTGGATCGCCCGCGCATCCCCACATCATGTCACCGCCGGACCCCGGCGCCGGTCACAGGAAATTGTTCGGCCAGATCATCGTCCGCCACATGTGCGCCACGCCAGAGCCGTCGAATCCGAGCCCTTCTTCGGGCTGCCGGAAGTTGCGGCCGACCACGTCCTCGAACTCGTCGTAGTCAACGACCGCGTCGGGGTCGAACGAATAGATGTCGTTGATGGTGATCAGGCGCGATGTCATGTACCAGCGGTGCTGGCGCGCCGCCTGGTGCTCGCGGCGGATGTAGTCGGGCGGGTGGTAGTCGGCGCCGAAGTAGTCGATGTAGGCCTCCGGGTAGGTGTAGCCCACCGTCTCGTCCGGGAAGTAGCGCAGCGCCTCGTGCTTCTCGATGGCCCAGGCGACTTCGTCGTCGACGTACGGGGCGACCATCTGCGCGCCCCAGTAGCCGTGGTTGGCCGACAGCAGCCCCGCGATGGCTATGTCATGCAGCAGGCACGCCATGATCACTTTCTCGCCGAGCCCGTTCTCCCGTGCGACCCTGGCGCTCTGCAGCATGTGCATACGGCCGGTCTCACTGAAGCGGAGCAGGAAGAAGTCCTTCAGCGTGGGGCGCCCGGGCATCTTCGGCAGCGCCGGGTTGTCGCCCATCATGAAGACCGTGTCGGGATGCCGGGCTTCGGCCTGCAGGGTGCGCCGGTAGGCGCTCGCGAGGGTGCCGGCCACGGCCGCTTGCGGGGGCATGATGATGCGGCGCCTGCGGTCGACGGCGTCGTCGAGGGGCTCACGGATCCAGTTCGCCAGGCCCGGGTCACGCAGGGAAGCCGGCAGCTCGTGCGGAAGAACTTGACCGGAGGGCTGGCGTGCCTCTGCGGGCTCAGACATGCGGCACATCCTTTCCGTGCTGCCGATGAACTTTTTCATCCTCCTCACGGTTGAGGTCGGCGGATGAAAAGGGTTCCTCGATAATGCTTTTGATTAGCGAGCAGCGACCTTGACCAAGCCTCTGGCCACGGTTACCTTGCCGTCAAGGGGGCCCGGGCTCTAGGGAGAAGGCGAATGGCATTCAAGATCATGCCGCATGGCCGGCTGCAGGAATGGGTCGCTGACGAGAAGGGCTACTTCACGGCCGAAGGGCTCGAGTACAGCTTCGTGCTGGGCGGCGACTACGGCATTCACGAGGCACGGCGCGACGACGCCGGGGAGATCAAGACCGGGGCCTTCGAGACCTTCGAGGCGGGACGCGACGGCGCGAACGTGAGCTGCGCGTGCCACTGGGCCACGAACGCGGCGGCGCGCGAGGGCGCCGGCCGCCTGGTGACGTCGGCTTACTCGGTGGCGCCGTGCGCCATCGTGGTGCCGCCCGAGTCGCCGGTCCGCCGGCCCGAGGACCTCGCCGGGGTGCCGATCGGGGTCGGTTACCACTCCGGGAGCCACTTCGCCACCCTGCAGGCCGTTGACGGCGTGCTTGCTCCCGATGAAGTCAAGCTCACCTTCCAGGGCCCTCCGAACGAGCGGCTGGACGCGCTGCTGGAGCGGCAGGTCCCGGCGGCCACGACGTGGGGGGTGCCGCTCTACATCGCCGAGGCCTTCGGGTTCCGCAAGGTGGTCGACGCCACGTTCATGATCGGGTTCCTGGTGACCGGGCCCGACGTCAGCCAGGGCGACGTGGAGAAGTACCTGGCCGGCCTGCGGCGGGCCCAGATGGAGATAGACCTGCGCCCGGAACTCTACAAGCACTACCACCTGCAGACGGTGCCGGAGAAGTACCGCGACCAGGTCGACGTGCGGGCCTTCGGCACCGGCGAGCGCATCGTCTTCCTGCCCTACACCCGGGAAGTCTTTGCCGCGACCCAGCAGTGGACGCAGGCCCGCCAGCTGTTCCCCGAGCCGTCCGGATCCGGTCTGGGCTACGACGAGGCCGCCCTGGTCTGAAGCCGGGAGGTGCCCGGCGCCGCCCGGGTCCCGCCTGCGGCCTGGTGCCGGTCAGGCGGGACCTGGCGGGCGCTAACCTGCCGGGGTGGTGGTGGGCTCGTACCGCCAGATGTTGTAGGTGCCCTTGCCGATCGGCGGAATCTCGATGCCGTACGGGACCACCTCGATGAGGTGGTAGTGGTGGTTGAGGCGCAGGTCGGCGACTATCTGCTGGTCGAGGCCGGTGGTGTCGGTGAAGTTGAGGGCGACCAGCGAGAAGTAGCCCTCCTTGATGTACCGGGCGTAGACGCCGGGATCGCCCGCCCCGGTGAGGCCCGCGGCGGGTGCCGGGTTGCCGGTGTTGGTGCCCCCGGTCAGGACGATGTTGCGGGTGCTGGACCAGCGCTGCCACTGGGCGCCCGCGGGCAGGTAATACTCGGCGATCGAGGGATCCTCGACGAGCATGGGCCCGGTGCTGTGGTCGGCCAGCGGGCGGAAGATCGCGATGAAGCTGGACGCGTTGGCCCAGTTGGTGGACAGCGACCACGACTGGCTGAACGCGACCCCGGCGGGGAAGACCAGCGCGACCACGCACGCGCCGGCGGTCAAGGCACGGGTCCGCCCGGCCGAGGCACCGCAGATGAACCGGTCGACCGCGTAGCCGGCGGAGATCGCGGCGAACCATGCGCCCAGACCGATGTGCCGGTAGAGCGAGGCCGTCGTGTGCAGGTGCGCCTGCTCCAGCGGCCCGATGACCGCGGCGGCGGACAGCACCGCCAGCAGCCACGTCTGCGTGGCCGGCGCCCGGCCGGCCCAGCTGAACACGACGCCGCAGATGGCCAGCACCAGCAGCAGGCCGGTCCAGTACCAGGAGTTGGCCAGCACCGACAGCGGGGAGGCGGAGCCCGGTACGGCGGTCAGGATGGTCAGCTTGACCCCGGCGCGGTAGTCGGACCCGCCGGCCAGCAACCCGGCGGCCAGCACCGCGGCCGTCACGATCAGGAGGGTCGCGACCCGGCGGGCCGCCAGCAGGCCGCCCGAAGCCCGGGGCGCGGTCAGCAGCGCGAGCAAGGCGACGACCAGGTCGAACAGCGTCGAGGAATACGCCGCCGCGTTGGCCAGGGCCAGGGCGACGGCCGCCGCGACCATCCAGCCGGTCCCCGTCCCCCGGTCGCCGGCGCGTACCACGCACCAGGCCGCCAGCGCGATCAGGAACACGGCCATGGCGTCGTTGGTGGCGAACGCCCCCAGGTGCAAGGTGGTGCCCAGCAAGGCGAACAGCGCGGCGGAGAAGAACGCGGCCTGCCGCCCGAACAGCCGGGAAGCCGTGCTCCACAGCAACGCCGTGGCGCCGAGCATGAACACCAGGGACAGGATCCGGGCGGCGTCGAGCCCGCCGAGGCTGTCGGCCGCCGCGCCCAGCGGCGGGTAGATCACCGGCGCGCCGGAGAAGTACGACCCGAACGGCGGGACCGTGACGCCGTGCAGCCAGTGCGCCCATTCCAGGTGCCCGGCGTGCAGGTAGAGGGCCTCACTCTGGTTCGCGGTGTCGGCCCGGACCAGCCGCAGCGACAGCGCCGCCTGGACCGCGAGCACCGCCAGCAGCGGCCACGCCCCGGGGAAGCGCCAGCGGCGGGCGCGGGCTTGGCGGTCCTGGGGCTGCGCCCCGGGGGGAGCGTCGGCGGATACCGGTGACGTCGCCTCCGGCCGCTCGCCCGCTTCCGGGGAGCGCCCCGGCTGTGCCGCGGCCGTGATCGCTCGCCCGCCACCGCGGCGGCCAAACCTCAGTCGTGACCAGGCACCCGCTCGCCAGTAAAGCGCGACCGCGCGCGGCGATGCGGTAGCAGTCATGGTGCGGCCCCCACTCCCCAGTGCCGACGCGCCCGAGGCAACGCCAGCCAGGCCTCCCGGCTCTCACCAGAGGCCCACGGTAGCCTGTCGGGCCATGCCTCGCAGCACGTACCGCAATAACGACGGCCGGTAACCGGCGCCGGCGACGACGGCCGAGCAGGTCAGGCGCGGGGTGTCGCGAGCGACGGCGGGCTGTGCGGCCGGCGCCACTGCTCCATCAGCCTGCCTTGTCGTCAAAGTCGGCATCGCTCAGAAGGCCCTCTTGCCCAGAAAAGAAAGTGACCCTGCAGGCCGACAAGGAGCGCCGGGTCATCGGGTAGACGCGCCGCCGGCCGTCGAAATCCGGCCGCATATCGGTATTTCGTTAAGAAAAGCAAGTAACCCGGCACGCGTCGGCCCGGCCAAGCGTGAATGATCCCGGCCGGCGCGGCTCGTCATCCCAAAAGGGTCACTGGCTATTAACGAGTTAGTAACTTGGTGCCGCGAGGCCAATTAAGCCATTCGGTCACCGGAAGCTCGCCCGGCGTCCGCCCGGGACCGCCTTCCGGCCTGCACGTGACCGCCGCGGCCGCGTGATGGTGACGGCCAGGACAAACGAGATGTATCTTGTCTCCATGGACCAGCTAGCCCGGGAAAACATCGCCGCCGCGGCGGCGGCGCACCACGAACTAGGCCGCGACTATGACGACGCGGTCGCCGAGGGCTTGGTCGAGCGGATCGGCGAGGAGATCGACAAGCGGGTGGACGCCCGGCTGGGCCAGCGCGGCGAGCCTCCCGTCCAGCGGGCCACAGCCGGCCCGCTGAGTCCCTCAGGCCACTCGTCCTGGCCGGGGATCATCCTCGCCCTGGGATCGATGCTGATCGGCGGGATCACGGCCGCGAACATCCTGAACAGCGGCAATCACGCCAACGCGGCCGCGGTCGTCCTGATCTGGATCGTCATCGGCGTCATCAATGTGGCCTACGCCCGGAGGCGCTGACCGTCGGGCAGCCGCCACGCGAGCACGTTGCTGACGGCGAAGGCGGGCGGGCCGAGCAGGCCGGTCAGGTAGCGGCCGAGCCGCGAGCCCCGGCCGGTGACCGCGACCACGGCGGCCGGGCGCCAGTAGGCGACATCGGCGCGGATCAGCCCGGGAGGCAGCGGGTCGGAAGGCGGCGGCCCGTCCCAGAGGGGGTCGAGGTACTGCGCGGCGCTTGTGGCCGGGCCGGGAATGTAGATCGCCTGCTGCCCGTGCCGGTTGGGCCCGATGAAGTAGCCGCCGATCATCGAGGCGGGGTCGCCGGTGTCCGCCGCCCAGCGCAGCACCTCGGTGTAGCGCTGCAGCGGGACCGGGACGACGAGCACGCGGGCGTCCGGCCCGAGCCGGAGCCGGGTGAACGCGGCCTGCCAGCCGGCGGGCGTCGCCGCGACCGGCGCGGCCGGGTACGGCAGCGGGACCAGCGGCAGGACCGCCAGCGCCACGACCGCGGCCGGGACGGCCCGGTACCAGGCCCGGGACGCGGAGGCCGCCCGGCGCGCCCGGTCGAGCGAGAACGCGAGCACCGCGCCTGCCGCCCCGTCCGCGAGGATGGACAGCCGGTCCGGCAGTGCCTGGCTGAACACCGGCGAGCCCTGCAGCCAGTGGAACGGCAGCAGGTACCCGGGGAACTGGAACCCGCCGTGGCTCAAGGTCCCGCCGCCGAGGGAGAGCAGGTCCAGCACCAGCCACAGCACGGCCACGGTGCGGACCCTCGGATCCCGCCAGTAGCGGATCGTGGCCACCACCAGGACCACGAGCAGCGGCCAGCCCAGGTAGCCCAGGTACTCGGGCAGGCCCCGGCTGTACGAGGCGGCCGCGGCGGCGGTGGCCGGGGTGTGCAGCAGCAGGTTGCCCGCCGGATCCACGAAGAAGGCGAGTCGGTTCGTGGACGGGTCGGGCCCGGCCGGGTTGTTGTGCTGGGCGAGCGGGCCCGCGAACTGCACCCACAGGGCGTACCCGCAGATCAGCAGCACGACGGCCACGGCCATCCCGATCCCGGACGCGACGTCCCGGACCCGGTCGCGCACCGCCCGCGGATGGCTGGCGGCGAGCACCACCACGAGCACCACGGCGGCCAGCGCCGTCTCGGCCAGCAACTCCTCGCCGGTGAACAGCTGGGCGGCGGCCAGCAGGCCGAGCCAGGCACCCGACCGGACGACGCTGCCGCGGCCGGTGAGGATCCGCAGCAGCGCGTCGATGATCAGCGGCGGGAGCACGGCGAACTGCAGGTGGTAATGGCCGATGCCGGAGTTGACCAGGGCCGGGGAGAAGCCGTAGACCGCGCCGCCCAGTGCCGCCGCGCCGGTGCTGGCCCCCCAGCGGCGCAGCACCCACAGCAGGCTGGCCGCCGAGCCTGCGAAGCCCAGCGTCAGCACGATCGTGAGGCTGACCTGCGGGCCGGCCAGCAGCGTGACCGGGGCCAGCAGGATCCCGGGCAGCAGGAACGAGGTGTTCCACATCAGGTTGATGCCGCGCGGCGCGTTCATCGCGGTCGTGACCAGCGCCGGCAGGTGGCCGTGCGCGATCGCGACCGCGTCGTACCGCATGAACCACGCGAACAGGTCCACGTCGGCGGTGTCGCCGGCCTGCGCCCGCGCCGCCGGGTCGGCCCACAGCCGCCAGGTCACGGCGAGCGCGGCGAGCAGGTAGCAGCCGACGATCAGCCACTGGGCCAGGTTCCCCGTGCGGGCAGGCGGGTGCTCGGCCACCGGTGGCGGCGCGACCGCCGAAGGGACCAGACTCACCGCCTGCCTCCATTTGCCATTCACCGCGGATATCTGCAGAAGTCACGGTATGCGGGGGGTTTCTAAGCCGGGACCATGCGAAGGTCACCTGCACACAAAGAAATAACCAGCGCACCGTCAAGTCGGCCGGGCGGAGCCCTTTCCGGCGCCGGGTGCGGGGCGCGGCGGCTTTACCGACTTACCTAGGCCGCGCCAAATCAGCCGCGAACCAATGAGACCATTGCCTGGCTACCGGAAAGACCCCGGAATACTAATTGCGGGCAGGCAATTGAATCGGCGGGATCCGGTCATGACGCCAGCACGCTGATCGTGATCAGCACGGCGTCGTAGATGAAGTGCCCGACGATGGGCCGCATCAGCCGCCGGTGCTTCTGGAAGGACCGGGTGAGGAAGTACCCGACCGGTATGGTCAGCAGGAAGCCGAGCCCGTAGTAGACGTGATAGCTGGTGCGCAGGGTCAGGCTGAGCACCAGCGCCCAGCGCGGGTTCCAGCCAAGCTGGTCCAGCCGGGTGAGCAGGTAGCCGCTGACCAGCGTCTCCTCGGTGACCGAGGTAACCGCCGCCACCGCTAGCCCGTAGATGACGTAGTACTTCGGCACGTGCCCGATCGGGACCTGGTTGAACAGGCCCTTATGGCCGTCGAGCAGCGGCGTGAACGCGATCGCGAGCAGCACGACCACGCCGTAGCCCGCGGCCGCGAGGCCAAGCCCGGGCCACACGTCCCGGCTCCACGTCAGCCGGGTCAGCCCGAGCACGGCCGGGGTCTGGCCGGTCCGGCTGAGCAGCAGCAGGGCCAGCGGCACCACCGCGGCGACCTGGAAGTACGTGACGATCCCGAGGATGAGGTTGGCCAGCGGGTGGCCCGGGACGATGGTGGGGAACCTGGTGATGGCGCCCGCGCCGCCCACGTGGGCCGCGAGCACGTCGACCGCGGAGATCACGCCCGGCACCAGGAACGCCAGCTGGACGAACCAGGTCTCGAGCACCAGCCCGCGCCGGGACGGCTCCTCGATCCGGATCGGCTCCGGCGGCTGGGCCGGCGGCCCGGCCGGCGGCTGCGGTTGCTCCTGCTGCGGCTGGACCGTGGCCGGCACCCAGTACACCCAGTCGGCGGGGGGCGGCGGCCAGTCCGGCGAGGGCTGCCATCCGGCGGGGGGTGCCCAGCCCTCCGGCGGCTGGGGCCATCCCGGCGGCGCGCGCCACACCCAGCCCTGCGTGCTCATCGGCCGCTAGCCTAAATCTGCCACACTGGGCGGCAAGGAGGCTGGGCATGGGAACCTACGACACCACCATCGGCATTCTGGCGGACGAGCTTGACCGGGTGGAGCAGGTTTTCCGCGGCTTGTCGCCGGACGACTGGCGGGTACCGACGAAGCTCGTCCCGGTCGACCCGAGCCTGCCCCACTGGACCGTGTTCGAGCTCGCCGGGCACTTCGACATCTCGATCGGGCTGACCCGGATGCTGATCGACGGCAAGGACGACTTCCAGCCTGCGCGCGACCGGACCAGCTTCTTCATCAACCCGCGGTCCGAGACCGGGCCGGTCGTGTACGAATACGCGTACACGATGGTGCAGGGCAAGACGCCCGCCGACATGCCGCACGTGCTGCACGACAGCTTCTTCCAGACCGTGTCGCTGGCGCGGTCGGTTCCCGCCGACACCGTCGGCCCCGGGTACTTCGCCCCGATGCGCGTGGACGAGTTCGTGGCCAGCCGCATCGTAGAGGCCGTCGTGCATGGCATTGACCTTACCCAGGCCCTGGACCGCGATTACATCGCGTCCACGGATGGCATCAAGGTGACCGCGTCGATCCTGGACGACCTGCTGGCCCGCCGCACGGTAGGACGGCGTCCCGCGGATCTGTCGGACGACCTGGACTGGATCCTGGCCGCGTCGGGCCGGGAGCCGTTCGACGACAACCGGCTGCCGCTCATCGGGTGACGAGTCAGGACTGCCGCGGCTCCAGGGCCCGGTAGTCGCGGATGTAGTTCGAGTACGCGGCGCCGGAGTCCTCCGAGGCCAGGGCGTCGGCCGCCGGGTGCTGGCCGGCCGGGTACTGCCGGGAGATCAGGTCGGCCTGAACCTCCTGCAGGTGCGAGGGCAGGGCCGCGCTGGGGCTGGCGCCCGCCGCGGTCGGCACCGTGACCCCGGCCAGCACGTCGTCGGTGCGCGGCGTGGTGAGGGTCAGCACCCCGCCCAGGCTGGGCGCGGCCGCGTCTCGCGCGGTCAGCGACGGCAGGCCCCAGCGCTGCTGCACGGTCTTCAGGATCGACGTGTGGTCGATCGGCGTGGTCCCGGCCGGCACCCGGAACACCGTCCCCGCCCCGATCAGCGGCGAGACCAGCACCGCGGGCACCCGGACCCCGAACCGGGTGAAGTCAAAGCTGAACTCGCCCGCGTCGTTGTCCGGCGGGGTCGCCCCGGACGGCGGCGGCGCATGGTCGTAGCAGCCGCCGTGCTCGTCATAGGTCACGATCAGGAGCGTCTGCGGCCAGCCGGGCCCGCCCCGGAGCGCCTCGTAGACGTCGTGGATGAGCTGCTCGCCGAGCGCCACGTCGTAGTTCGGGTGCTGGCTGTTGCCCGTCGCGCCCCAGCTCGGCTCGAGGAACGTGAACGCCGGCAGCGTGCCCCCGGCAGCCGCGGCCTGGAAGTCGGCGAACTTGCCGATGGTGCCGTTCGCGGCGCTGACGACGTCGGTGAACGTCGACTTGGTGAGCGGCTCGGCGTCATAGCCGTAGATCCCCCAGCTGACGTTGTGCTGGCCGAGCAGCCCGAAGATCGACGGGGAGGTGAACGTGCGCGTCTTGTCGTCCATGTGCCCCTGGCTGGTCGCCGAGCAGGCGAATGCCCGGTTCGGCAGCGTCTCGGTAGGCACCGAGGCGAACCACTGGTCGCACACGGCGTACCCCCGGGCCAGCGCGGACAGCACCGGGAGCGCCTCCGGGGTAAAGCAGCCCATGATCGAGTCGGCGGTGGTGCCCGTCTCGATGGAGTAGCCCTTGTCGCGCGACTCCCAGCCGAGCGTGTAGGCGAAGTCGGTGACGAAGCCCTGCATCCCGGGCACCTGGGACGAGCTGGTCGGCGGGCTCTCGGTGCCGAACAGCTGGTCGTTCGTGGCCATGTAGCCCTCGCCCGGATCGGCGCCCGGCATGAAGTAGGCGTTCGGGGTGGCGGGCTCGATCCGGGACACGGTCACCGCGGTCCCGGTGGAATCGGGATTGGACTCCGTCCCGGTCAGCCCGTCAAAGGGCTGCCCGGTTGGCGAGACGTTCCCCTGGCCGCTGTACAGGAATCCCAGCATGTGGTCGAACGACCGGTTCTCCAGCATCAGCATCACGACGTTATTGACCGAGCCCAGGCCGCTGCCGTTGGACATGTCCCCGCTCCCCCGCTCCGGAATGGCTTTGCCGCCGGCTCCCCGCCGTGGCGGAGCCCATGGTGTCACCCGGGGCCGGGCCCGCGGGGGAGAACGCAGCCGGCGGGCGTTCCCGTTATGGATTCTGGGGGTAAGGGTTTCCCGGCCACGGCTGTGCTTGGCTTGTGCCATGACGACCCCCTCACTTCGCGACCGCCTGCGCGGCGGCGAGGCCGTGTACGGCGGCTGGCTGACGATCCCCGATGTGCTCAGCGGCAGGCTCCTGGCCGGCGCCGGCCTCGACTACGTCGTGGTCGACCTGCAGCACGGCGGCGCCACCGAGCGCGACCTGCCCGCGATCACGACGGCCATCAAGCAGGCGGGCGCCATCCCCCTGGCCCGGGTCCGGTACGCCCACCCGGCCGACATCGGCCGCCCGCTCGACCTCGGCTGCGAAGGGGTCATCGTCCCCAACGTCGACTCCGCGGAACAGGCCACGACGGTCGCCGGGGCCTGCCGCTACCCGCCGGTCGGCTACCGGTCCGCGGGCGGGACCATGGCGTTCGCCGACCCGCTGTGCCTGGTCATGGTCGAGTCCCTGGCGGCCATCGCCGACCTGCCCTTGACCCTGGCCCTGGACGGGGTGGACGGGGTCTACGTCGGCCCCAGGGACCTGTCGCTCGCGCTGGGCTGCGCGCTGGACCCGAACGACCCGGTGCTCCGGAAGGAGCTGGAGCGGATCTGGGCGGCCTGCGCCGAGGCGGGCAAGCCGGTCGGGGTGCACGCTTCGGACGGGGCGACGGCCCGGCTGTACCGGGAGAACGGCTGTCGGCTGCTCACGCTCGCGGTCGACGCGCTGGCCGTGGCCCGCACCGCCGCCAGCGAGCTGGCCGCGGCCCGCGGCTGACGGCGGCCGCGCGGTCGACGGCGGGCGGTCAGCCGCGGGCGACCCGTCGGCGAGCGGCGGCGGGCTGCGGCGCTAGGCCCAGCCGAGGCCGGTGGCCGCCCGGACGGCCGCCACGGTCGGCGCGGCCGACGCCCGCGCCCGCGCCGCGCCGCGCGCCAGGATGTCCTTGAGGCCCTGCGGGTCCGCCATGAGCTCCGCGTGGCGCCGCCGGGCCGGCGCGAGCAGCTGCTCGATCGCGTCGGCCAGCAGGGCCTTGGCCTCGGCGTAGCCGACGCCCCCCGCGCGGTAGCGGCGCTCCAGGTCGCGTGCGTCGGCCTCGGCCGCCACGACGCGGTACAGCGCCAGGATCGTGTCCGGCTCCTTCGGCTCCGACGGCGGCCGGGAGTCCGTCACGATCCGGGACACCAGGCGGCGGATCTCGTCCGGCCCGGCGGACAGCGGGATCTGGTTGCCGTAGCTCTTGCTCATCTTCCGGCCGTCGAGGCCGGGGACCGTCATGACCCGCTCATCGACCACGGCCTCGGGCACCACCAGGACCGGGCCGTAGATCCGGTTGAAGCTCTCCGCCACGTCCCGGGCGATCTCGACGTGCTGGCGCTGGTCGCGGCCGACCGGGACCGCTTCCGCGCGGTGCGCCAGGATGTCCGCGGCCATCAGCACCGGGTAGCTGAACAGGCCCGCGCCGATGCCCTGATCGGGATCCCGGCCGTGCGCCAGGTTGTCCTGGACCGCCGCCTTGTAGGCATGCGCCCGGTTGAGCAGTCCCTTCGGGGTAGCGCAGCCGAGAATCCAGGTCAGCTCGCAGAGCTCGGGCAGGTCCGACTGCCGGTACAGGATGTTCCGCTCGGTGTCCAGGCCGAAGGCGATCAGCGTCGCGGCCAGGTCCAGGACGCGCTCGCGGACCTCCTCCGCCGGCGGCGTGATCGTCAGCGCGTGGTAGTCCGCGGTGAAGAACAGCGCCCCGCCGGAGCGGGCCAGCTCGACGGCGGGCCGGATCATGCCGAGGTAATTGCCCAGGTGCGGCCGGCCGGTGGGCTTGATGCCGGTGATGGTTCGAGGCATGGGACTCTTCTTTCCTTGAGCGCCCCTACCCGCACGACCGCACCAAAAAGCCGCCCGGACAGCAGGCGGCTGATACGGATTCGGGAAACCGCGGCGTCGCCTACGCAGGCGACCACCAACGAGCAATTGCCATCACCCCCCCATCCTCCCACCCCCTCCCGCCACCCTCAACCGCAATTCCCGCCGCCTCCGCCCGGGCGCGCACCATGATCACTCTCACTTATCATTGGTTCGGTGGTCATAAACCGGTCATATCACCCCAAGAAATGGCTGGATCCAATGAAAAGAAGCGGATGATCAGCGGATGATCATGGTGCGCGCCCGGGTCCAGGCACGGCCGGGATGGGGCCTAGGCTGCTGGGGTAGGCCTGGATGGGGCGAGGGGCGCGGAGGCACACGTGGGATTGATGGACAAGGTCAAGGCGCAGGCCACCGTGCTCGCGCAGAAGACCCAGGAGACGGCGCGCGACGGCAAGGTCAAGTTCGATCAGGCCCAGGCGAAGCGGCGCGGCGACGTCATGCTCCGCAACCTCGGCGCCGCCGTGTACGCCCAGCGCACCGGCCGGGCCGCCCCGGGCACCCCGGCGGAGATCGACAAGCTGGTGGCCGACATCAAGGCGCACGAGGCCGAGCACGGCATCAACCTGGCGCCCGAGACCGGGGACCAGCCGGAGGCCAGCCCGCCGCCGGCGGACGCGCCGCCGGAGGCCAGCCCGCCGCCGGGCGCGCCGCGATCGCAGGACGGCCCGCCGGAAGAGACCACCACGATGGTTTAGGCGGCGCGGGCCCGGAGGAAGAAAGGGTCTGCCGGGCTCGCCGCACCGGCCACGCGCAGGCCACCGGCTCGGCCAGTAGCCCGCTGGCCGGCCGGGGTGCGGTCAGTGGCAGGCGTCCTGCGCCGCGGTCCGCTGCTGGCCCGGCTGGGCGTTCTGGACGGATGTGCTGGCCGGGCTGGACGTGCCGGGCGACGGGCTCGGCGCGGCTCCGGAGACCGTGTAGCCGCTCGCGCCGAGCACGATCCTGATCCGGGGCAGGCCCTTCACCCGCTGCAGGGTCGCCCCGGGCAGTACCTGCCTGACCAGCTGGGCGGCGGCGCGGTCCCCGGCCGGGTACTGGATGAGCGTCCGCGCGACCGTCGGGGTTGACCAGTCGACGCCCGATTGGTGGACCACGAAGCCGAGCGCGGCGAGCTGGCGCCCGGTGATGCCGGACAGCCCGGCGATCGCGGTTCCGTTGTAGACGTCCAGCGAGACCCGAGCGCGCGCGACCTTGGTCTTCTTGGCCGGCTGGCTGGCCGACTGCGCGGGCCTGGGGGTCGGCTTCGGGGTCGGCCGGGCCGACGGGGTGGCCGGCGGGCGGGTCGGCGCCTGGGTCGGCGGCGGCTGGTCGGTCTTCAGCCCGTTGAACAGTGCCGCCGCGGCGCTGCTGTTCCACAGCACCGCTTCCTCGCCGGTCGGCGTCATGTAGCTGGTGTTGGCGAGCGGCACGGTGGTGAACGTGATGTCGTTCGGGGACAGCCCGCGCAGCTCATCGGCCAGGCTCACGACGTTGAAGCCCTGGTCCACCCGGATCGCGGCGGACGCCGCGGACAGGAAGCTCTCCAGCCGGACCGGGTCGGTGACCATGCCGGAGTTCATTCCCTTGATGAGCGCGGAGGAGATCAGCTGCTGCTGATCCTGGATCCGGGCCAGGTCGGAGGTGGGAAACGAATGCCGGTCCCGGGCGAACTCCAGGGCGGTGATGCCGTCGACGTGGTGCGGCCCCGCGGACATGCGCAGGCCGCTGTCCGGGTCGTCGACCGCGTAGGGCAGGCAGATGTTCACCCCGCCGAGCGCGTCGATCACCTTGACGAAGCCCAGGAAATTTATCTCGACGTAGTCGTTGATGGTGAGCCCCGTGGCCTGCTCGACCGTCTGCACCATCAGCTGCGGCCCGCCCAGGCCGAGCGCCGCGTTGATCTTGTTCATGCCGTGGCCGGGTATGTTCACCCAGGAATCGCGGGGCAGGCTGACCACCCGCACGAACCGGTGGTCGCCGGGCACGTGCACCACCATGAGCGTGTCGGTGTTGGTCTCGCCCGTGTTCTGGCCGACGTGCAGCCTCTCCTGCTGGAGCCGGGTCAGGCCGGTCCTCTCGTCGAGCCCGGCCACCAGGATGTTCAGCGGCCCGCTGGACGGCGTGCCGCTGGTGCCCGCGTTCACCCGCCCGAGGTGGGAGTTGACGTAGCCGGTGAGGGCCCAGGAGCCGCCCGAGACCAGCATGACCAGGGCGGACAGCGCCCCGGTGGCCACGAGCAGGGAGCGGTGCCGCCGGGCCCGGCGGCCCGCGGAAATCCGCGTCATCAGCTGCTGGCGCTGTTGCCCGGGCGGCGCGGGCCTGCGCTTCGGTCCCGCGGGCCCAGGCCGGGACGGCGCGCCGGCCCGGCCGCGCGGGCCTGGCCCGCTGTCCCGCGCGCCGTCGTCAGTGCCGGTCATCAGCTCCCCAGGGTGCCCCGTTCCTCGTAGGCTAACGCGGCCCCTTCCCGGGGCAGCGCTACCGCCGCCGGCGGGTCGTCACTGAATCTCGGCTGCGGGCTACTCCGCGGGCGGCTCCGGGTCGCGGGGCAGGCCGAGTATCCGCTCGCCGATGATGTTCAGCTGGATATCGGTGGTACCGCCGCCGATCGTGAGCGCCTGGGTCATCAGCACCTGCCGGGCCCAGTGCGCCCCGTTCGGCGCGCCGGACCGGGTGACGGCGGCGCTGGCGCCGCCGCCGCCGAGCGCCCCGCCGGGGCCGGACATGGCCAGGCAGAGCTCGGCTATCTGCTGGGCGTGCCGCATGCCGAGCAGCTTGCGGACGCTGCCGGTCGCCCCGGGCTCGGTCCCGGACAGCTGCTTGAGCGTCACCCGCAGCCCGAGCAGGTCGATCGCGTGCCCCTCGCTGACCAGCGCGCCCACCGCCCCAAGCGACGGGTCGGCGGCCGCCCTGGCCACCTTGAGCATCTCGGGCACGCCGGATCCGAAGGTCCACGTCTGCGACAGCGACACCCGCTCGTTCGCCAGCGTCGTCCTGGCCACCCGCCAGCCGCCGTTGACCTCCCCGACCACGCACTCGTCGGGCACGAATACCTCGTCGAGGAAGACCTGGTTGAAGAGGGAGTCGCCGGTGATCTCGCGCAGCGGGCGCACCTCGACGCCGGGGGAGGACATGTCCACCAGGAAGTAGGTGATCCCGTCGTGCTTGGGCGCCGCCGGGTCGGTGCGCGCGATGCAGATCGCCCAGGCCGCCTGCTTCGCCAGCGAGGTCCAGATCTTCTGGCCGGTCAGCTTCCAGCCCCCGTCCGCCCGCGCCGCGCGCGTCGTCAGCCCGGCCAGGTCCGAGCCCGCGCCCGGCTCGCTGAACAGCTGGCACCACAGGAAGTCACCGCGCAGCGTCGGCGGCAGGAACCGCTGCTGCTGCCGCGCGGTTCCGTACTGGATCAGCGCCGGGACCACCCAGGCGCCGATGGCCAGGCCGGGAACCCGGATCCCGGCCGCCCGCAGTTCCTGGGCGATGACCACCTGCTCGAGCGCGCCCGCGTCCCGTCCCCACGGGCGGGGCAGGTGCGGCACGACCCAGCCCCCGTCCGCCAGCCGCCGCGTGCGCTCGGCGCCGTCCAGCCCGGCGATCGCCGAGAGTTCCTCGCGGATCTGCGCCCGGAGCTGGGCGTCGCCCCCCGGCAGCTCCACCTGGACCGGCCGGCGGATCCCGGACAGGGCCAGCCCGGCCACGCGCTGCGCCCATTCGTCCGACGGGCCGAGCAGGGCGCGCAGGGACAGCGCCCGCCGGTAGTACAGGTGGGCCTCGTGCTCCCAGGTGTAGCCGATCCCGCCGAGCACCTGGATGTACTGGTGCGCGCACCAGACCGCGGCGTCCAGCGCCACCACCGCGGCCACCCCGGCGGCAAACTCGCGCTGGCGGCCGGCGGACTCGCCCGCGCCCGGCTCCGCGGTATCGGCCGGGGCGCCCGCCGCTGCGGTATCAGGCTCCGTGCGCGCGGCGTCCCAGACGGCGGCGGCCGCCTGCTCCGCGACCGTCAGCATCCGCGCGCAGCGGTGCTTCACGGCCTGGAACTGGCCGATCGGCCGGCCGAACTGATGACGGATCTTCGCGTACTCGCTGGCGGCCCGGGTCACCCAGTCGGCGATGCCGCAGGCCTCGGCGCCGAACAGGATCGCGGCGAGGCTGGTCACCGCGCGGCGGTCGAGCCCGGTCAGCAGCCGGTCCGCGGGCACGACGGCCTGGCCGGCGCGGACCTGGGCCACCGGCCGGGTGAGGTCCAGGCTCTCCAGCGCCGTGATGTCGAGGCTGCTGGCGTCGATCGCGGCCCATACCTCGCCGCCGTCCGTCTGCACCGGGAGGATCACGAGGTCGGCCAGGCCGGCGCCGAGCACCGGGCCGCACTCGCCCCCGACGACCAGGCCGTCCGCGGCCGCACCGGCCTCGGTGCCTGCCGCGTCGGTCGCCCCGCCGGGCGCGGGAGAGCCGGTCAGGCCCGCGACCAGGCCGACCGCTCCGGTCTTCGATCCGTCGGCCAGGCCGGTGACCAGCTTGCCGGTCACCCCGGCCGCGGCGAGGACCGCGCTGGCCCAGACGGTCGGCAGGAACGCCCCGGGCGCCAGCGCGCGCCCGAGTTCCTCCACGGCCACGGCCAGCTCGGGCAGGCCGTAGCCCTGACCGCCGTCCTCGTCCGGCAGGTGCAGTCCGAGTACCCCCTGCTCGGCCAGGCCGGGGGCGAGCGACTCGAGGTAGAGCGCCGCCCCGCTGTCCGGCGCCTCCGCGGCGGCGCGGACCACGTCCGCCGGGCAATGGCGCTGTGCCCAGCCGCGCACGGCCTCGGCTAGCTGCAGGTGCTCTTCGGTCAGGCCGAGCGTCATGGTTCACCCCGGGGACGGCGTCGGGAGCTGATGACGGCAATTCTAGAACGAGATTCGGATTTCGCCCAGGCCACGGCTCGCCTTCCCGGGACGCGGCGGGGGGCCGGTGGACCAGATCGCCTCGGTCGCGTCGTTCTTCCTGTCGCGCATCGACACCAAGGCCGACGCGCTGTGGGCCAGCACCGGGACCAAGAACCCCGTTCTGCGACTCCTATCACCGGCTGCTCGACTGCATCGCCCGCAAGCTCGCCGCCGGCGCCCCCCGTTAGGGAATCCGCCCCCTCAGCGCAACGGGAACGCCGCGCCGTGCTCGGCTTCCGGCCGCGGGCCGTGGATGCGGCGGTCCGCGGGGTCGATGGGCACGTCGTTGATGCTCGCCTCGCGCCGGCGCATCAGGCCCTCGTCGGTGAACTCCCACAGCTCGTTGCCGTAGCTGCGGAACCACTGGCCCGCCGCGTCGTGGCTTTCGTACTGGAAGCGCACGGCGATGCGATGGCCGTGGAAGCTCCACAGCTCCTTGCGCAGCGAGTAGTCGAGCTCGCGGGCCCACTTGCGGCGCAGGAACTCCACGATCTCGGCGCGCCCCGTGATGAACTCATCGCGGTTGCGCCAGACCGAGTCCTCCGTGTAGGCCAGCGCTACCCGCTCCGGGTCACGCGTGTTCCAGGCGTCCTCGGCCGCCTGAACCTTCTGGCGCGCGGTCTGCTCGGTGAACGGCGGGAACGGCGGGCGCGGGCTCACGAGGTCCTCCTCTCGGCGCGGAAAGACCATCCATAACGGGACCGTACCGGCGAACCTTTTTCATCCGCCGACCTCGGCTCAGAGTATGTGGGCGACCGTGAGGAGGATGAAAAAGGCTCGGTGATCCGGACGGCTTGACTCTCCGGTAACGGGAGACGGAAGGGTCGGGGCATGACCGGACTCGGCGTGGCGCGGCGCCTGGGCTTCGGCCTGTCGCGCGAGCTGTGGCTCGTCGAGGTCGGGATCTTCCTGAACATGCTCGGCTACGGCGCCGTCCTGCCCTTCGAGATCATCTACCTGCACGACGGCCGCGGGTTCAGCCTGGCCGTCGCCGGCCTGGTGGTCGGCACGATCACTGGCGCCGCGGTCGTGACCGCGCCCCTGGCGGGCCCGCTGATCGACCGGTTCGGGGCCCGCGCGGTCACCGCCGGCGCCGGGACCGCGCTCGCCGCCGGCTACGCCGGCCTGGCGTTCGCCCGCCTGCCTGCGTACGCGTTCGCGGCGGCCGCGCTGGCCGGCGCCGGAAACGGCGCGCTGAATCCGGGTCAGTCGACCCTGCTGGTGACGCTCACCCGGGCGGACCGGCGGCACCGCGCCACCGCGGTCTCGCGGGTGGCCACGAACGCCGGCATCGGGATCGGCGGCGCGCTCGGCGGCCTGGTCGCGGCGCGCGGCCTGACCGGATTCGTGGCGCTGTTCCTGGTCAACGCCGTCACCTACCTCGTCTACGTGTGCGTCCTGGTCGCGGTGGTGCGCGACCCCGCTCGGCCCGAGCGGGCGCGGGGCGGTTACCGGCTCGTGGCCCGGGACCGGCCCTTCGTCCGCCTCCTCACCATCGACGTGGCGATGATCGCGGTCGGCTGGGGCGTGTTCTCCTGGCTCGTGCCCGCGTACGCCAGGAACGAGATCGGCATCGGCACACTGCTGATCGGGCTGCTGCTGCTGGCCAACGCGGCCACGGTCGTCGTGGCCCAGGTGCCGGTGGCCAAGCTCGCCGAGGGCCGCCGCCGGGTCGTGATGATCGCGCTGGCCGCGTCGCTCTTCGTCATCGCCTGCCTGCTCGTGGTCGCGGCGGGCACCAGCCCCCGCGTGGCCTACGCGGCCCTGATCACCGCGGCGATCGCGGTCGGCGTCGGCGAATGCTTCTACACCGCGGTGCTGACGCCGCTGGTCGCCGACCTCGCCCCGGCCAGCCTGCGCGGGCGGTACATGGCGGCGATGGGGCTGGCCTGGTGGGCCGGCCTGGCGATCGCGCCGACGCTGGGCACCCCGCTGCTGGGCCGCTCGCCGGTGGCGTTGTTCGCCGTGGCAGCGGCCGCGGCCGCGGCGGCCGGGGTGTCCGCGCTCACTCTGGAGCGCAAGCTGCCCGACACCTCCCGGCTGACGCCGGTACCTGACTAGCCCGGCCCGCGGCGGTCCCGTTACTGATCGCGGGTTGACTCTCCGGTAACAGGAGGCGTGAGCCTCGGAGCATGACCATGCACCCGTACCTCGGAGGCCTGATCAGCCAGGAACGGCAGCGCGAGACGATCGCCCGGGCGGACCGTCAGCGGCTGCTCCGCGGCCTGGCCAGGCAGGCACGCCGCATGGGGGGAACGGGGCCTCGCCCGCGCCGCACCTGGCGGGCCGCGCTGCGGCTGCCCCGGCTGCGGCCGGGGCCGCGGGCCGCGCGGTGACCGCGGCGCGGCCGCGGCCCCGGGCCGGCGGGCTTGACCCGGCCGGCCAGGCCGGGCCGACAATCTCTGCCATGCGGGTGCGACTGGCCATCGGCGACTTCTCCCGGATGACCCACCTGAGCGTGAAGGCGCTGCGGCACTACCACGACGTCGGGCTGCTCACGCCGGCCGAGATCGACCCGGTCTCCGGCTACCGCTTCTACGAGCCCAGCCAGCTGCCGACCGCGCAGGTGATCCGCAGGTTCCGGGACCTCGGCATGCCGCTGGAGGAGATCAAGGAGGTGCTGCAGGCGCCGGACGTCGCGGCGCGCAACGAGGTGATCGTCGCGCACCTGCAACGGATGGAGTCACAGCTGGCGGTGACGCAGTCCGTCGTGGCCTCGCTGCGCTCGCTGCTGGAACGGCCACCCGCGCCCATCGCGGTCGAGCACCGGTCGGTGGGCCCGGTCCGGGCCCTGGCCATCCGCGGGCAGGTGTCCATGCCGGAGCTGGACGCGTGGCTGGACGCGGCGCAGCACGAGCTGGATGCGGCGCTGGCCGCGGCCAGCGCGCCCGCGGCCGGTCCCCGCGGCGCGCTGTACCCCGCCGAGCTGTTTGAGCTCGGGGCCGGCCAGGTCGTGGCGTACGTGCCAGTCACCGGGGAGGTACCGGCCGGCACCGGGCCGGCCTGCTGGAGATCCCTCCCGCCGAGCTGGCCGTGGCCGTGCACCGGGGGACCCTTACCGACCTGGACCTCACCTACGGCGCGCTGGGCACCTACGTGGCCGAGCGCGAGATCGGCGTGGACGGGCCGATCCGCGAGCACTACCTGGTCACGGCGTTCGACATCGATGATGAGTCCCGTCACGTGACCGAGGTCTGCTGGCCGGTGTTCCAGACCGGCCCGGCCGCTCAGGCCCCGTGACTGCCGATGAGGCTGCCGACGGCGAACGTCACGCCGATGGCCAGGGCGCCGAGGGCCAGCTGGCGCAGGCCCGACCGCAGCAGGGGCCTGCCGGTCAGCCGGCCCACGGTCATCCCGCCCGCGACCAGGGCCACGGCCGTGATCCCCAAGGTCGCGCCCAGGACGGGCAGGCCGAGCAGGTAGGGCAGCAGCGGCACCAGGGCGCCGATCGAGAAGGCCAGCAGCGACGCGGCGCCGGCCAGGACTGGGGACGGCAGCTCGTCGGGGTCGACGCCGAGTTCCTCGCGGGTGTGGATCCGCAGCGCCGTGCCGGGGTCACTGGAGACCGCGGCGGCCATCCGGGCCGCGGTCTCCGGATCGGCGCCGTACTCGCGGAAGTAACCCGCCAGCTCGTCCTGCTCGGCCGCCGGGAACCGGGCCAGCATCTGGCGCTCCAGGGCGACCTCGGCGTGCACCAGCTCGTTCTGGTTCGTCACCGAGATGTACTCCCCGGTGCCCATCGAGAACGCCCCCGCCACCAGCGCGGCCGCGCCGGTCAGCACGACCGTGTGCGCCGACACCCCGCCGCCGCCCAGCCCGGCGATCAGCGATGCGTTCGTGACCAGGCCGTCCACCGCGCCGAACACCGTGGGCCGCAGCCAGCCGCCGGATACGTCACGGTGGCCGTGCGACCAGCCGGCCACCAGCGCCGCCGTCCCCGTCGCATCGGACGGCTCGCGCCTGTCCTCGTCAGCCACCAGCCCGACCAACCCCCGCGGTACGAGAGGCCTCTTTTCGTCTACTGAACCTTTTCATCCTCCCCGACCGCCCACGTGCCCGGAGCGGGATCGACGGATGAAAAGGTTCGTACTTCCGTGCACGGCAACTTCACACCGCGGGGCGGTCAGGTGGCAAGCTCAGAACAGGAGTGAACCTGACGGTCCGGTCCGGGCCGGGACCCAAGCCGCAGCGTAACGACGAGAATGGTCAGATGGCGGAATCACCAGCGCCGGGCGGGCAGGCGCCGCCGGACGGAGGACCGGGGACCGGAGACGGCCCACCCGGGCAGCGGGCACCGGCTTCCCGACCCGTGGAATGAGGTCATGCACTTGGCCGACCAGGTCGCTGCGGCCCGCACGCTGGTCCCGGCCTGGCGGCGCCCGACCCGGGGCGAGCGCCGGTGGCCGGTGACGGTGACCGTCACCGTGGCCATCGTGCTGCAGATCCAGCTGGCGGACTCGCTGACCAAGCCGCTGCCGCACCTGCTGCTGCCGTTACTCGAGATCGCGCTGGGCGTCGGCCTCTTCGTCACCAACCCGGTCCGGATCGAGCGGCGGGGCAAGGTGGTGCGCCTGGCCAGCCTCGTGCTGATCGTGCTGATCAGCGGCGGCGAATGCGACCTCGGCCATACTGCTCGTGCACGCGATCCTGTTCGAGCCCGCGATCACGGGCAACGCCACGCCGCTGCTCGCCTCCGGCGCCGCTATCTGGGCCACCAACGTGATCGCGTTCGGCCTGTGGTACTGGGAGTTCGATCGCGGCGGCCCGGTGGAGCGCACGGTGGGCGGCGGCACCATGCGGCCTCCCGATTTCCTGTTCCCGCAGATGGGGCTGGAGCGGGACCTGGTGGCGCCGAACTGGGAGCCGCACTTCATCGACTACCTCTACCTGTCGTTCACGAACGCGACCGCGTTCAGCCCGACCGACGTGATGCCGATGGCCCGGTGGGCGAAGTGCACGATGGCCGTGCAGTCGGGGGTGGCGCTGCTGGTGGGCGTGCTGGTCATCGCCCGCGCGGTCAACATCCTGCG